>NZ_AWFH01000034.1 GCF_000682715.1 Hyphomonas atlantica corrig.
TCTCGCTGGTCGCCACGGGAGAGCCTTTGCCACCGCCGCCCCCTGCGGACACATTGTCGTTTTCAGACGAAGCGGACGGCCGTCTGGTCGATCTGGGAAATGGCAGCTGGTCGATTCCGCTCAAATTTCTTCCGCTCGGTGACTCGATCACGTACGGGATCGAGATCGGGCCAGCACAAGCGAATGATACGAGCCTGGGCGGATATCGGGATGACCTCTGGCAAAGTTTTGTCGCACAGGGCATCCTGATCGATTATGTCGGACGTCAGGCGACCGGCCCTGACAATCTGCTGGACCAGAATCACGAAGGCACGCCGGGCATCCGGGCAGACCAGATTGCGAACTATCTGGCGGCCCAGCTGCCCAGCTTCGTACCGGACGTCGTCTTGTTGATGGCAGGCACGAATGACTCCTATCAGCAAGTGTCCAATGCGGGCGAGACCACGCCGCAGGATATCGAACGTCTCATCAACATCATTCTTGCGGAGAACCCGGATGCCCAGATCTTCGTGTCCACTCTGCTGCCGCAGGATCCGGTGAATCCGCGAAATGCAGAGGCGTTGCCCGGACTGGCGGTGGCCAATCAGGGAATTATGGATCTTGTGGCCCGGTTGAATGCGGACGGCCTGACCAACATCCACTTGGCGGACATGAGCGACCTGTCCCTCGACCTGATCAGCGATGTCGGCCCGGACAACCGGAACGATGATGGTCTGCATCCGACCGATGAGGGTTATACGGAAATCGCGAGCCGTTGGTATGACGCGATCAATCAAGCCTTTGCAGACCTGGGGCTTGTCCTGGAAGGGGATGGCAACGCTATTGATTCCATCATCCAAAATGTCATTGGGTCAACCGGGAACGACTATCTTATCGGAGATGCACGGGACAATGATCTCAACGGCCTGGCCGGCAATGACATCCTCGATGGCGGGGCAGGGAATGATTCATTGACCGGCAGTTTCGGCCGGGACCTGTTCCGCGTATCCGAAGGGAATGATGTGATCACCGATTTTGATCCCTCGTCTGACTTTATCGATCTGAAAGGTACAGGTTTTACCTCTTTTTCGGAGATTTTGGCCGCCGCCGAACAGCAAGGCTCAGATGTTGTTTTGTTTGGTGACGTTGCAGAGATGGGTATGTTGACACTGCAAGGCGTTCTGCTGGCGGATTTGTCAGAAGATCATTTTCTGTACGATTCCGGCGACACGGCAACCAGCGCAGTGACAATGGCGTCATCCTCAGGCAACACCATGACTGCCGTGTCCCATTCGGGCGAGGCGGAAGCGCATGGAGAGATTGTCGCTCTGTACAGTGATGCGGATTGGTTCGATTCCGACGGTGGCTCGCGCGAGTCCATGATGGATGACCGTGATTCAGGGGATTGGTCAGACAATGGAGTGGATGACTATTCCCAACCGCCGATCTGGGACGCCTGGACCTGACGAGCCCCTGCTTCGCTTGATGGAAGCTGGGTGGCCGTCAGTCACAAATCCAAGCTATATGGACGGTTCGTTCGTGTAGTGAATGGTGTAGTAGTGATGACAGAATGAAGGTGTGTCTTCGAAGCAGTCTTAGGCGCATCGGCGATAGTGCGCCGAACACGGTGCCCAAATCTCCCTGTATGTGGATCTTTCCGTGATCCATTCAGACCGCCGGACCGAAATGTCCGGGGTTTTTTCGTTTTCGGGCGCGGGCACCAAAGAAACTGTCATGCTGCGCAGGTAGGCGAGGGGCGGTTCGCACTCTCACCCGCGCCGGAGACACTTCATGATTCGTCTGCCCCGATCTATTCGCCTGCCAGCGGCGGCTTTTCTTGCCTCTTCAGCCATCTTGCTGTCCGCCTGCAGCGCGCCTGCGCCAGCCGAGCGGGTTACCGTCGCGACGCCGCCGGCGGAGCAGGTTGCCAATGCCGGGGCCGAGCAGGATTCTGGGTTCACGATTGCCGTTCTGCCGGATACTCAGAATTATCTGGACTACACCCATCAGATGGCAGAGGGCTTTCCGTTCGACGCCAATGAGCTGTTCCTGGAGCAAATGCAGTACATTGCCGACAATCTGGAAAGCGAGGGCGGTGATATCGCCTTTGTCACCTCTTTGGGTGATGTGTGGCAGCATCAGACACTGGCGATGGACCCGGAGCATGCGGCGCGGGGCTTCAAGTCTGTTCCCAACCCGATCATGGACGCGCACCTCGCCCCCAGTGACAAGACACTGACCGTGGAAATGCCGAAAGCCCATGAAGGCTTCAGCCTGATCGCGGGAAAGACACCCTTTTCTGTCGTTCCGGGCAACCATGATTACGACGCGATGTGGACCGATGCGAAGTTTCCGCCGAAGGCAACGAGCCCTGCAGAAGTCGACATGAATGATCTGGCGGGCTCGCTGGGAGTGCTTCATCCGGGCGGGTTGGAGAATTTCCGGTCCGTATTCGGGGCCGAAACCGAATTCTTCAAAGACAAGCCCTGGTACGTTTCCAGCCATGATGGCGGGGCCGACAGCGCACAGGTCTTCGAGGCGGGCGGGTATCGCTTCCTGCATATCGGCCTTCAGTTCGATCCCCCCAACGATACGCTGGCATGGGCTGCGTCCGTGATGGAGGCCTATCCCGGCTTGCCGACGATCATTTCTACGCATGACTATCTGAGACAGGATGGCGAGCGCGCACCGAACGCCATCGTGGACGGGCATGCGGTCGACCCAATCCACAATTCGCCTCAGATGGTCTGGGAAAAACTGATCAGCCAGAATGAGCAGATCTTCCTCGTTCTGTGCGGGCATCAGCACGGACAGGCGTGGCGTGTGGACGACAACGCCGCCGGTCGCAAGGTCTGGCAGGTGTTGGCGGACTATCAGGACCGGGGACAGACCGCGATTGAAGCGGGTGTGCAGTCCGCCTGGCCCGTTGGAATCGGTGATGGATGGATGCGTTTGATGCGCCTTGAGTTCGATGGCGAGACTCCACTGATGCGCGTGAAGACCTATTCCACCCACTACAGGAAGCTGAGCCGCGAAACCGAGCAATATGCAGACTGGTACAAGGCCCGCGAGCAGCCGCACCTTTCGGATGAGGCGTTCCATGACGAAGATGATTTCGTCATCGAGCTTTCTGATTTTGTTGATCGATTTGGGCAAAGCGCCCGCGTGGTGGCGGACTAGAATCGCCTGCATTGCCCTGGAGGGCTTTGTTCGGTCTGCGGATGACTTTCACGGCTGCGCAGACAGGTCTTGTGGAAGTGGTTCACACACTGAAACAAATTGTTTGCCTCAAAGGTTGACAACATGTCGCAGCGTGGTTTATACGCCCAATTCCTGTCAAGCCATTCATTCGTAAGCGGATGGTTTGGTGTATTTACCGGAAGAAACGAGATGAAGCTAAATTGTAGAAATACAAGCAGCTCCTCGCAGATGCGGGGAGTGCCATCAGCGGCGCCCGCGCAGTGGCCGGTCGCCTCCTGATATCGACAGTATCTGAACTTCGATGATTCCGCGCTGAAGAGATCAGCTTACGGATCGTATGAAAGGAGGTGGATCATGGGCGCGCCCATGACCCGCGCTGGCGTCTTGCTGTTTGGCAAGCCGTCGGCAGCGACGCCCTTGCTCGGCCATGTGGCCGGGCTCCACGCTGAACGGATCGCCCGTTTCTGGCCCGCGCCACACGGAGGGTTCCTGACCCTTCCCACGGCGCGTCGCCACGCGGCGGCTATCCTGCTGGAGCGCCGCTGGAACAGTTCCGCCGATGATGGCGTGGACATTGTTCACGCGGTGGAGCGCACCCGCGACGCGGATTTGGCTCGCATCCTGATGGGTGGCGAGGCCCCCGGTGGTCTGATGAAAGCATTGGGGCGGATCGGAGAAACTCTTTGGGATGCAGCGGCGTATGCCAATCTCCTGAAGCTGTTTTCCGATCCGGAATCGGTGAAAGTCCTGCGGCATATGCCGCGGATTGAAGCGGCTCGTTTGGGCCTGATCGCACAGATTCCCGCCGCGCTTCGTGTGCCGGGCATTCTGGCGAACTTGCCACATCGACCGGAGGCTGTGGAGGATCTGGCGGAAGCTTATGCTCTTGCCCTGCAGATCCATGGCAGCGGTGAAGCGGCCAGGATCGTGCAACGGTGGAGCCGGGCAACCAGCCCGCTAGCCTTGTTCGATATGGCAGCCGAAGCACTCCAGCCGGACGAGTTCGGTCTCGTGCTTGCGCCACCCGCTCTGCCGGACTGGTTCAAGCCCGTCCGGACACGCAAGGCCCTGAACGAGATCGCCCTGGAGTTTCGCAACTGTCTGCGAGACTTCTCAGCCGATCTCGCAATGGGGCGGATGGCAGTGTACGCAGTGCGAAAATCGTCCAGTCCGCCTGTGGTCATGGCCCTGCGCCAGGACGCAGCGGGCTGGCGATTGGCGGAAGCCTTGCTGCGGAACAATGATGATCTGAGTGACGCCCATTTGCGGAGCCTGGTCGATGTTGTGGTGGCATCCGGTATCCGGACAGGCGAGTCGGCCTGGAAGCTGGCGGATCGGCTGCACAATCATGTCTGTCCCGATTGTGGGCCAGCGCATGTACCACCGCGCAACACATGGCGGGAACGTCTCGCGCTCGGCTCCCTCTGGGACTAGGCGTCAGGCAAGCGTCGCAGTCGCGCCTCCGTTCCGAAAGGGCCGGGGGCGTTTCCATTTGTGACGCGCGCGTCATCGGTGTAGTCTCCGGTAAAACACAAGGGAGAGACAGACATGGCCGACGGGCACGAAATGGGCGACCGCGCGAAATTCCGGGAAATGCTGGAAGGCACGAAGGAAGACTGGGACATCATTGTTGAGCACTCGAAAAGCTTCAACAAGGGCCTCGCCAAGCGCGTGCTTGATCATCTTCGCTTGCTGGATGGGGACTTTGGCGGATTCCCGGTCGACCGGCTTGAACATTCGCTACAAACGGCGACACGCGCGCACCGCGACGGGCGGGACGAGGAATATGTCGTCTGCGCGCTGCTGCACGATATCGGCGACACGCTGGGCAGCTATAATCATCCGGATGTGGCCGCTGCGATCCTGAAGCCGTTCGTGTCAGAGGCCAATCACTGGATGGTCGCCAATCATGGTGCGTTCCAGGGCTACTACTTCTTCCACCATATCGGCCTTGACCGGAATTTGCGGGAGCATTTCAAGGACAGCCCGCACTACGAGCACTGCGCGCAATTCTGCCATCTCTATGATCAGGCCGCATTCGATCCTGACTATGAGAGCGAGCCGCTGGAGTTCTTTGTCCCAATGGTGGAGCGCGTCTTCTCGAAACCGGTAAATTCCATGTATCTCAAGGCGATGCAGGAATAAGTCCGAAACCGGATCAGGTGTTCGGGCTGGTTCCCGAGCGCTAGTCTGCCGCGGTTTCCTGCAGGCAGGGGCCCTCACTGGCGACGCTGGTCATGGCGGCGTGGGCTTCGCAGGCATTGCCATAGGTCTCGCCGTCGCAGCCGCAAACCGGGCGGTATTCGCGTGTGCACATCGGACGGACTTCGGAGCAGACGCCCGCAGCGTCCGCGATGTTACGGCAGGCACCGTCATCCATTTTGCAGAACAGGCCGTCTTCGCACGCAATGGCGGCGATGCCGCCACAGGTCTCACCGACCCCGGCGGTTTGGGGCAGGGTTGGCGCGTCATCCGGCGCTTCTGGAGCGGGAGGCGGTGCTTCCGCCTCAATGGGCGGCAGGTCTTCCGGGGGCTTCTCGAACCAGGCACAGCCGGCGAGAAGGGTCACGGACAGGACAAGAGCGATGAGGCGCATGGGAGTCTCCTTTCACGAGAGAACCCTGCGCCCCGATCGCGTATTTGGCAAGGCGTGAGCCTTAGCCTTTCATGCCAGCGGCAACGGCTGCGAAGATGTTCTGGCCGTGCTCGCCGCCAGACTGGAACGCCGGCTTCGTGGTGGCCACATCAGTGATCTGGTCCCATTTCGCGGCGACGGCTTCAGCGGACAGGCCTTCGCCCTGGCCGACAAAGACGCCTTCGGTCTCAACGATGCGAGCCATGGAGAATGCGCCGGCGCCTGCGGACAGGATCATGCCGGATGGGGCATCGTCTTTCACCAGATTCATCACGCCCGGCGTGACATATTCAGGCTTCAGCTGGGCCAGCACTTCATCTGGCATCAGGCCTTGCGTCATGCGGGTTGCAGCAATCGGGCAGACTGCGTTGATCTTGATGTTGTTTTTCGCGCCTTCGATCTTCAGCGTGTTCATCATGCCGACCACGCCGAGCTTGGCGGCGCCGTAGTTCGCCTGGCCGAAATTGCCATAGAGACCGGTCGAGGAGGTGGTGACCACGATGCGACCGAAATTCTGCTCCTTCATGATGTTCCAGGCTGCGTGAACCGGCATGAATGTGCCGCGCAGGTGAACGTCGAGCACGAGGTCGATGTCGCCCTGTGTCATCTTGGAGAAGGATTTGTCGCGCAGGATGCCGGCATTGGCGATGATGATGTCGATACGGCCCCATTTGGCCATCGTGTCATCGATCATCTTCTTTACGCCAGCTTCGTCGGAGACAGACGAGCCATTCGCGATGGCTTCGCCGCCGAGCGCTTCGATTTCCTTCACAACGGCTTCGGCCGCTTCGGAGTTGCCGCCGGTGCCGTCCAATGAGCCGCCAAGGTCATTCACGACCACTTTTGCGCCGCGGCGGGCGAGTTCCAGCGCATGACAACGGCCGAGACCGCCACCCGCACCAGTGACAATGGCGACGCGATCGTCGAAACGGATATCTGACATGGGAAGACTCCTCATTCCTTTGACTGTTTGCCCCAGTCTCTGACCAAACGCTGACGTAAACGTCAAGCATGCCCCTAGGGTCACCTCTTGCGCGCAATGACGCGGCATGATTGCGTTTCGTCAACACCAAGACGCATCCACGGAGGATACCCATGCTGGCTTATGTGACTTTAGGCTCGAACAACAAGGAACAGGCCCTGGAATTCTACGATGCCGTTCTCGGGGAACTGGGCGGGCAGCGCGTCTATGCCAATGACCGTCTGCAATTCTACGCAACGGGCCCCGGACAGCCGATGATCGGGATTGGTGGCCCCTATGATGGCGAGGCGGCGACTGTTGGAAATGGTGTCATGCCCGCGCTCTCATGCAAGGATCGCGACACGGTTGACCGGGCCTACAAGAAGGCGCTGGAATTGGGCGGCACGTGCGAAGGCGAACCGGGCGAGCGCATGCCAACCTTCTACGGTGCCTATTTCCGGGACCCGGACGGCAACAAGCTCTGCGTCTGCAAGGTGGGGTAGGTCAGCCTATCGCCGCCTGGAGTACTTCGAGCGCCTCTTTCGCAAAGAGGCGCATGTTCTTTGGGCGGTCGGTGAGGCCGGTTTCGAGTGTGGTGGAGATTTCAAACCGGTTCGGGCCAACCACCGCTACGCAGGTATGGCCCGCTGCGTCGCCATAGCCATTGCCGGTTGGGCCGGAGGCGCCGGTTTCGCACATGCCCCAATCGGCGGCGAGCTTTCCGCGGATCGTATTGGCAAGCAGGCGGGCATAGGGCTCCGTTGAGGAGCGCATGTCGCCAAGGTCTTCGCGGGTCAGGTCCAGCAAATGCTTGAAAGCCTTCGGCGTGTAGATGACGCCGCCACCGCGATAGTAGCGGGACGCGCCAGGAACGGCGAGCAGGGCGGCGGAGATCAGGCCGCCCGCCGAGGATTCCGAGACGGCGACGGTTTCGCCGCGCGTCATGAGCTTGTCGGCAATTTCGTGCGCGATGGGGATGAGCGTTTCCATGCGGGGCAGTTGAGCAGGCGCAATCGGGCGGCGCAAGCCGGACGTTGGGAGAGGGCCGGGCTCTGGTCTTCCGCGCCTGTGCTTCGACTTCGCTCGTCCTTCAACTTCGCTCAGGATGAGTCCGCACCCTGCTGCCAGATTGCAGCGCTCATCCTGAGCGAAGTCGAAGGATGGGCAGGCTCGGGGAGTTGCACCCGGTAGCGCACAAGAATGCTTCCCCTTCGGCCACGGCGCGGCTAAGCCTGAATGTGACACTTTGGGGAAAGGGAGCGGCGGATGCTTTCAATCGCGGGATATGAATGGGGTTGGGACAATGCGCGGGCGCTGATCGGCATCGTCCTGATCTATGGCGTGTGCTGGGTCTTGTCGGAGAAGCGCAAGCTGTTCCCGTTCAAGCTGGTCGTCGGCGCGACGATCATGCAATTCGTATTCGCGCTCATCCTGTTCGGCATTCCCTTCGTGCGTGCGATCCTGTTCAAGGCCAATGACGTGGTTGATGGCCTGCAGAATGCGACGCGGGCCGGCACCAGTTTTGTGTTCGGCTATGTCGGGGACAATGTGGCCGCGCAGCAATTGATGGATGGCTCGCCGCCGCCTCTGTTCTTTTTCCAGATCCTGCCGATCGTGATCGTTGTCGCTGCGCTGTCCGCCATTCTCTGGCACTGGCGTATCCTTCAATGGATCACGAATGGCTTTGCCTATATCTTCCAGCGCGCGATGGGGCTTGGCGGGGCAACGTCTCTCGCCGTATCGGCCAACGTATTCATGGGCATGACCGAAGCGCCCGTTCTGATCCGGCCCTACATCAAGGGGATGACCCGGTCTGAATTGCTGATCATGATGACGGCAGGCTTTGCGACCATCGCTGGCAGTGTGCTGGTCGTTTATGGATCATTCCTCGAAGGCAAGATGGAAAATCCGCTGGCACAATTGCTGACCGCCTCCATCATGGCAGCCCCTGCGGCAGTGGCTGTTGCACTCTGTCTGGTCCCCGAGACGACGCCCGCGACCGAGCGTATGAAAGAGCCGGATTTCAGCTATTCTTCGACTATGGATGCCTTTTCGACCGGCGCGTCTGACGGCCTGAAGATCGTTCTGAACATCACGACCATGCTGATCGCGGCGCTGGCCCTGCTTTGGCTGGTCAATGCCGGACTTGGACTGTTCCCGGATGTGGCGGGCGCGCCGCTATCCATCGAGCGGGTGCTGGGCTGGATCTTCGCGCCGCTAATGTACATGATCGGCGTGCCAATGGGAGAGGCGGCGCAGTCAGGTTCTCTCATGGGGGTGAAGACCGTGCTGACGGAGTTTGTCGCCTTCCTTCAACTGGCCGAAGTTCCGGTTGACGCAATGGATCCGCGCACACGCATGATCACGGCGCACGCCATTTGCGGCTTTGCCAATTTCGGTTCGATGGGCATCCTGATCGGCGGCCTGAGCATTGTGGAGCCAGCGCGGCGGGACGATTTCCTGGCGCTGGCATGGCGGACCCTGCTGGCGGGCACGCTGGCGACTTGTCTGTCCGGCGCAGTGGTCGGCGCATTGCCATATCAATTGTTCACGGGCGGCTGATCTTTTCCCTCGCCTGTCGCACGGTCAGGCCTAGACTTCAGGTCTGGGATTGGCACGAGTGCGAGACATGAGAATGAGACATATTTGGGCGGGCGTGTTCGCCGCGAGTGGTGCTGCCTTGGCGGCTGCAATGCCGGTAGCCGCGCAGGAGCGACTGGAGCCGGTCAATGTCTGGGGTGACCGGGCAGAGACCGATCCCGGTAGCCTGGCCGTTCTGGATAATGCCGAGATCGCGGACACGCTTGCGGACCATCCAGCCGAAATCCTGAACAAGCTGCCCGGCGTGAACATCCAGATGAATTCCGGGCAGGAGCACCTGATCGCCATCCGCAGCCCCGTCCTGACCGGCGGGGCCGGGCAGGGCAGCTTCCTGATCATGGAGAATGGCGTGCCGGTGCGCTCGCCCGCCTTCGGAAACGTCAACAGCCTGTTCGAGCCGCACCATGAAGTGGCGAGCGCCATTGAGGTCGTACGGGGGCCGGGCAGTGCGAAGTATGGCTCCAACGCCGTGCACGGACTGGTGAATGTCATCCTGCCGGACGTCGGCGCCGGCAGCGAGACCGTCGCAAGCTATGGCACGCTTGGCCGATGGCGCAGCGATGTGACGCTGGACCAGGGCGAGCATTGGCTAGCGGCAGTCTCGATCCAGAAGGATACAGGCTGGCGCGACAATACCGGTATGGACCAGCAGAAACTGACTGTGGTGGGAGACTGGGCGCTGGGCGGTTGGGACACGACAGGGTGGCTGACCGCATCCAACCTCAATCAGGAGACGGCCGGCTTCATTCAGGGCGCCGACGCCTACAAGGATGAGGACATAGCCAAATCCAATCCGAACCCGGAGGCCTATCGCGATGCCTGGTCGGCGCGCGCCGGGGCGCGGCTTTCCCGCGAAATGGGCGGCGGCACGTTGACCCTGACGCCTTATGCGCACACGCAGGCGATGATCTTTGCGCAGCACTTCCTGCCGAATGGCGGCGTCGAGAAGAATGGCTCGACCGGCGGCGGCGTCATGGCCCGCTTTCAGCGGGAGGTCTCTGAGGCGGTGACCTGGCGGGTCGGCGCGGATGTGGATGTGGCGAGTGGCTGGCTGAAGGAAATCCAGCCGGAGCCGTTCGGATTTTTCCCAGGCGACGCACGTTTTCCACAGGGCAAGCACTATGACTATACCGTCGACACGCTGACCGGCGCGCTGTGGGGCGAGCTGGACTATGCGCTTACGGATGATATGCGCCTGCTGGCGGGGCTGCGAGCGGAAACCCACGAATACGATTATTCGACGGATGTGGCCCCCGGAATCAATGGCCGGTTCAATGTGCCAGCGGACCGGACGGATAATTTTGACCTGCTGACGCCGAAGCTGGGCTTGATCTGGTCTGTGGCCGACGCAACCGATCTTTATGCGAATTATGCGCGGGGCGAGCGTGCACCTCAGGCGTCTGATCTCTATCGCCTGCAAAGCCTGCAAGTAGCCGGTGAGGTCGAGGAAGAGACGCTGGACAGTGTCGAGATCGGCGCGCGGGGCAGTGCGCTTGACGGGCGGCTGGTCTATGATGTGGCGGCCTACTGGATGGAGAAGGAGAATTTCTTCTTCCGCGATAGCGACGGGTTGAATGTTCCCAATGGATCGACCGAGCATGCGGGAATCGAAGCCTCGGCGGCTTTGGAACTGACCACCGCATTAAGTGTTTCCGGATCGACAAGCTGGTCAGACCAGACTTATACGTTCGACCGGATTACCAGTTCGGGTACGGAAACCATCCAGGACGGAAACGAGATCGACACGGCCCCGGAATGGCTGGCAAATGTCTCGCTCGACTGGAAGGCGACGGAGGCCATCAAGCTGTCCCTGAATGTGGATCATGTCGGCGAGTACTTTGTCGACCCGGCCAACACCACAGTCTATCCCGGTCACACAGTGCTCGGCGCACGCGGCGCATGGGTGTTTGCTGAGGGAACCGAAGTGTTCCTGATCGTGCGCAATCTGACTGATGAGCGCTACGCTGACCGGGCCGACCTCGCCTTTGGCAATGACAGATACTTCCCCGGCGAGCCAATCAATGCGACGCTGGGCATGAGAAAGAAATTCTAGGGAGGAAGCCAATGAAACTTTACCATACGCCAAACGCTCCGAACCCGGACCGGGTGACTTTTTTCTTGCGCGCCAAGGGCAAGCTCGATGCTGTGGAGCTGGAAGAAGTCTCCATCATGAAGCAGGAGCACAAGACGAAGGAATACCGTGACGTCTCGCCCTTCGCGCAGGTTCCGGCGCTGGTGCTGGACGATGGCACGAAGATCACCGAGAGCCGTGCGATCTGCACCTATTTCGAAAACCTCTTCCCTGAGCCTAATTTGATGGGATCAGACGCCAAGGAAAAGGCGCTGATCGAGATGTGGGATCGCCGTGTGGAGATGATGTTCTTCGTCCAGTTCGCCACATGGTTCCGGAACGCGCATGAGATGATGGCGCCGCTGGAAGTGCCGCAGAGCGCCGAGTCTGCCGCGAAGGGGGAAAAGGCCGCGCGCAAGATGGCCCAGCGAATCGACAAGCATCTGGCTCAGCATGAGTTTCTGGCGGCGGACCGCTTCTCGATTGCGGACATAACCCTGTTCATCACCTGCGGATTCTGCCGAGTGATGAAATGGGCGCCGCACAAGGAGCACGAGAATCTCGGCCGCTGGTACGACGCCATGAAAGTGCGGGGTTTTGCCAGTTAGGCGTTCTTGATCGTCAGGCCGCCATCGACCGGGATGTGCACCCCGGTCAGGAAGCTGGCGGCTGGCAGGACGAGCGACAGGGTCATGTTGGCAACTTCTTCCGGGATGCCATACCGGCGCAGCGGCACGCGGCGCTTGGCATAGATTTCCTTGTGCTCGTCCTTGATGCCTTCGGTGATGCCGGTGTGGATCGGGCCGGGGCAGATGCAGTTCACCGTGATGCCTTCGCGGCCAAGATCTACGGCAAGGCCGCGGGTCAGGCCGATGACGCCATGCTTGGCGGCGACATAGGGCGAATTGCCTGGCGTCGCGCCAAGCCCTTCGGTGGATGCAATGTTCACGATGCGGCCGAAGCCAGCCTTGCGCATGTGTGGAAGTGCTGCGCGGATGGCGCGCTGGTGTGAGGTCAGCATGACATTGATGCTCGGGCCCCAACTGTCCTCATAGCTCTCCTCGGCAATATCTGCCGGAAGGGCAAATCCGGCATTGTTGACCAGGATTTCCAGGCCGCCGAAATGCGCGGCAATTTCATCGACAACGCGTTTGATCGCGTCAGCGTCGCTCACATCCAGCGCCCAGCCATGAACATTGGAAAAGCCAGCGTCGCGGATCTCCTGAACCACGATGTCAACGTTCTCCTGTTTCAGGTCCGTGACGGCGACATTGGCCCCCTGCCGGGCAAAAAGGTGCGCGGTGGCGCGGCCCATGCCGCTGGCAGCGCCGGTGATCAGCGCGGTCTTGCCGTCGATAGAGCGGGACAGATCCTGATAGGGTAGGTTGCTCATGTCTTTTTCTTTCGCTTCTTGATCGTTCCGGAGAAATTCAGGACGGGGCGACCATTGGCCGTGATGATGCCCCGGACGAATGTCAGGGATCGGCCGCGACGCAGTACGTCTCCGCGCGCTTCCATGTATTCGCCTTCAAGGGCGCCATCGAGAAACTCGGATGTGAAAGCGACGGTCACGCCATATTCGCCCTCCATGCCGTCATGGGCGATAGCGAACAGGGAAAAGTCCGCGAACGACATCAGGCAGCCGCCATGCATGACGCCGCCCGCATTCATGTGCTTGCGTTCGGCGCGAAAGGCGGCGACGGGGCCTTGATCGTCAAACTTGAAATAGAATGGCCCTGCGGCGTCGTATTCAAAGGGCTCGTCGGGCCATGTCTGCCAGCCGGCAAATTCCCCGGATTCCACTGTATGTGCGGTCATTCCGCCTCCCTGCTGTTTTTGTGGGGCACGATACCGCACAGTCACCCTTCGACAAGCGTGCCGTTGGGGCATAGATTGGTCTGGCAAGAATATTCACCGGAGGAAATGGTATGGCATTCGATGCCGAAATCCGCGCGGCGCTGATCGAGCAGGTCCGCCGCTTTGTGACCGAAAAGTGCGTGCCGATCGAGGCCAAGGTCGGCGAGGAAGACGAAGTACCACAGGAAATCGTCGACGAGATGAAGAATCTCGGCCTGTTCGGCATCGCGGTGCCGGAAGAGTATGGCGGTCTGGCCCTGGATATGGAGACCGAGGCACTGGTTGCGATGGAACTGGGCGAGACATCCCCTGCTTTCCGGAGCGTGGCGGGCACGAATATCGGCATCGGCAGCCAGGCGCTCGTCTTGTTCGGAACGGATGCGCAGAAGGAAAGATGGCTGCCGGGTATTGCCTCTGGCGACCTGATCGCCAGCTTCGCGTTGACCGAGCCGGAAGCGGGGTCTGACGCAGGCAGCCTGACGACCAAGGCCATCCGTGATGGCGACCATTACGTGCTGAATGGCACCAAGCGCTACATCACCAATGCGAACAAGGCGGACCTTTTTACGGTCATGGCGCGGACGGATCCGGATACCCCGGGCCCGAAGGGCGTTTCGGCCTTCATCGTGGAGCGCGATACACCGGGCGTAACGGTGGGCGTCCCTGAAAAGAAAATGGGCCAGCAGGGCGCGCATATCTGTGATGTGATCTTCGAAGATGCGCGCGTGCCTGCCGAGAACATGATCGCGGGCGAGGGCGAAGGCTTCAAAGTGGCGATGAGCGTGCTGGACAAGGGACGCCTGCATATCTCCGCCGTTGCAACCGGCGTCTCCAAGCGCCTGATCCGCGAAATGGTAAACTATGCATTGGAGCGGCAGCAGTTCGGAAAGCCGATCATGCAGCATCAGATGATTCAGGCCATGATTGCCGACAGCCAGGCCGAAACCTATGCGGCCGAATGCATGATCATGGATGCAGCGCGTCGGCGCGATGCCGGTGAGGATGTCACCCTGCTCGCCTCATCGACGAAATTGTTCGCCACTGAGGCGTGTGGCCGGGTTGCAGATCGCGCAGTGCAGGTATTCGGCGGCGCGGGTTATGTCTCCGACTATGGCATCGAGCGCTTCTATCGCGATGTGCGCATCTTCCGCCTGTATGAAGGCACCAGCCAGATCCAGCAGGTGATCATCGCGCGGGAACTGGCCCGCGCCGCGAAGGCAGGGAGGCTTTAGGCCATGTTCGAACACGATCTGACAGACCCGCATGAGGTTGGACTGAATGCCGAGCGGCTGGAGGCCATTCCGGAGTATTTCCAGAGCAACTATATCGACACGGGCAAGCTGCCCTGTGTGGCGACACTGGTGTCGCGCGGCGGCGAAGTGGCGCTGGAGGATTATTCCGGCACGACCCATATCGGCGAAGGTGAGCCAATCGGTCCGCATACGATCTTCCGAATCTATTCTATGACCAAGCCGGTCACATCCCTGGCGGCGATGATGCTGTTCGAGGAAGGCAAGCTGAGGCTGGATCATGAAGTTGCCCGCTACATTCCGGAATTTGCGGACGTGCAGGTGTTCGATAGCGGCAATCGTGAGGACTACACGACGCGCGCGCCAGACCGGGCCATGACCCTGCTGGACCTGTTCACGCACACATCCGGGATTACCTATGGCTTCCTGATGCAGGATGAGCCGGACGCGATTTATCGCAAGGAAAAGATCGGCGCGCCGACCGAGACCCTGTTGGAAATGAGCCAGCGGATTGCGAAACTGCCGCTGGCCTTCTCCCCCGGAACGCAATGGGGCTATGGCCATTCGATCGATGTGCTTGGCGCGGTGGTCGAGATTGTATCCGGGCAACCACTGGACGAGTTCTTCCGGGAGCGGATTTTTGGACCGCTCGGTATGGATGACACTGATTTCTGGGTGCCTGAAAACAAGATTGACCGGCTGATGGCTTGCTACAGCAAACATCCGATCAGCGGAGAGATCACTCTGGCCGATGCGGCGGGCAAGGAGTCGAAGCTCTACAGCAAGCGCCCGAAACTGCTGAATGCGGGCGGCGGACTTGCCTCTACCGTGCGGGACTATCACCGGTTTTGCCTGATGCTGATGCGGGGCGGCACGCTGGATGGCGCGCGCATCATCAGCCCCAAGACGTGGGAGTTCATGCGCCAGAACCATTTGCCCGATGGTCAGACTATCAAGGCGATGGGTGACAAGACGTTTTCCGAGGCGCGCATGGAAGGCAACGGGTTCGGGCTTGGCGGCTCTGTACTGGTTGATCCGGTGGCAAGCATGCAGCCCTCCAGCCACGGTAATTTCAGCTGGGGTGGTCTTGCCTCCACTTTCTTCTGGATTGACCCGGTTGAAGAGATGATCGCCATTCAGGCGACCCAGATGATGCCGTCAGGCACCTATCCGATCCGGCCTCAGCTGCAACAACTTGTCTATGCGGCGGTGGACTGGTGAGTGAGGAGCATTCCAACCCAGTCCGCGACGCGATCCTGGACGTGACAGCCGCTTGTGGCGCGGGCAAGACGGTTGCGCCGGAGATTGCGGCGAAGGCCGTCAGCGAAAAGAACTTCCAGCGTGTGCTGAAGGATGTTCGGGCTGAAGCCGTACGTTTGCACAAGGCGGGCATCGTTCTGATCTATCGCAAGGGCAAGCCGGTCGAAGATCCGGATACGTTCAAGGGCGTTTATCGGTTGGGATTGCCGGCAGCCTGACCGGTCAGTTGCCGTAGCTGCGCAGCTCCGTGCGGTAGCGGCGGCCATTGGCGGTCAGTACGTAGAGCCGGTCATACTCCGTAGCTTCGACAATCGGCGCGCCGGGCTTGCCGCCCAGCGCTTTCACAAGCTCCGGCGTCGTATTGGAATGGCCGACCACAAGGATGTTGCCGGGCGTCGCGCGCAGCATGTTCGCGAACGTGTCCAGATTGCTTGCGTCGTAAGGGAGAACCGTCAGGCCGTACGCATTTGCCGTGGGCGCGGCGGTTTCGCGGGTGCGATTGGTATCTGTGGAGTAGATAGCGGAAAGGTTTGCGTCAGCCAGTTCGGCAGCCAGAATCTCCGCGCGGGCCCGGCCGACAATTGTCAGGTGAGGGTCCTGCCCGCTGGCTTTCTCTGCGTGGCGGACGAGATAAATCGTCTGGGCGTCAGGCTCCGGGGTTGAAGCGCAGGCTGCCAGCGTCGCAAAGGCGATCATGGCCAGAGCGACGCGTCGCGACAGCATCAGGCTGCTTCCGGTTTGGCTACTGGACGTTCCAGAGAGAACGCATCTTCAGTTGGGCCGTTCTGTCGGAGCGATTGCAGTCGGTCCCAGCCATCCTGCAACGTGAAGCGCTCACCCCGCTTTGCCCACCACAGGACAAAGCCCGCTCCAGCGCTCCGATCCAGTTGGCTCGACAAACGCCTCATGCCGGGGGGGTGCGTGCGGCCATCGTAGGTGAATTCGCGCAGCGCTTCGACGGACTTCCAGCCCGCCATCGTGCAGACATCAGGGGCCGCGAGTTCAGCCGGGTATGGGAACGCGAGTTCCATGCCGTACCACTCACCATTCGGGCGGCGAATACCGTGGGTGTGCCAGTGCATACCTTCGAAGGAATCTGCATCCGAAAATATGCGCGGCAAAATCGCCATGAAGACCCGAACGAACTCGTTCTCCATCGTGAACGCGCCCAGGGGGCGCGCGCAATTGAAGTGTATCAAACGATACTCGTCGGCCATCGAATTGTCCCCATCCAATGTTGACGGGATTAAGACAAAGCCGTTTCACAATTCTTAAGCGAATTCAGAATCGTCCTTAAAACCTTGTGAATTACTTGCCTTTGAACTCGGCGGGGCGCTTCTGAAGGAATGCGCTGACGCCTTCCTTGAAATCATCCGTGCGCCCCGCAGTCCTCTGCGCAATGCGTTCATCATAGATCGCTTCGTCAAAGTCGGACTCGCAGGCTTTCCAGATCAGGTCACGCGCAAGAGACAGGGCAACCGTTGGCCCCGTGGCAAGCTTTTCAGCCATTTCCATCGCTGTGGACATGAGTGCGTCATCAGCGACAATTCGGTTCACCATGCCCCATTCCAGCGCTTTTTCGGCCGGAACCTTGTCGCCAAACAAGGCCATTTCCATGGCGCGGACGCGGCCAATGGTGCGCGCCAGCAGCCAGGTTGACCCGCCATCCGGTACCAGGCCGATGCGGCGGAATGCTTGCAGGAAATAGGCGCTTTCCGCACAAAGTACGATATCACCAGCGAGCGCCAGAGAGCAGCCAACACCTGCGGCAGGCCCATTCACAGCGGAAATAACCGGGTGCGGATGTTCGCGTATGGCTTGCATAAGTGGATTGTAGTGCGTAGTCAGCGCGCGACCGGCATCTGGCTTGGACCCTTCATGGCTGAGCTGTACGCCCAATTGGCCGGGGCCGAGATTCGCGCCGGAACAGAACCCACGGCCAGCGCCTGTCAGTATGGTGCAGCGCGCCTCATCCGCCGCGACTTCAAATGCGTGCAGCATTTCCTGTGCTGTGTCGACGCCGCACGCATTCAGCGTCGACGGGTCGTTGAAACTGATGATGGCGATGTCGCCTTTCAACTCGTAGGAAATCTTCGTGTAGGCCATGCATTTCGCTCCCGGTGGATGTTTTTTGCCATCCTATGGCCTAGCCCCGCTCGCGTGAACGCCTGACCCAGCGGAAATGTTTTTTATTTTGTTCAACGCTCAATGCGCGTTACACTTTACGGAGGAAACGCCCCGGAGGAAAACAAATGGCTCTCGATAGCGCTGCCGGTTCCGGCATGAGTTCAATTCTTAGCCGCCAGAAAGCCGCGCACATTCGCGATGGCATTCCGAGCGCTGCGAAGCGGATC
Organism: Hyphomonas atlantica corrig.; assembly: GCF_000682715.1. GTDB lineage: Bacteria > Pseudomonadota > Alphaproteobacteria > Caulobacterales > Hyphomonadaceae > Hyphomonas > Hyphomonas atlantica. The sequence goes on from NZ_AWFH01000034.1 coordinate 18,170, forward strand.
GAGTGGATCGACAAATCCATCGACTTGCTCGTTACCCACGGCGATGCGCTGGCGGAAGCGATGCGCGAGGATTTCGGACACCGGTCTGTCGATCAATCGGCGCTAACGGATATTGCCGGGTCCATTGGTGCGCTCAAGTTCTCGAAGAAGAATCTCGCCAAATGGATGAAGCCGGAGAAGCGCAAGGTGGAGTTCCCGCTCGGCCTGCTTGGCTCCAAAGCCTATATCCAGTACCAGCCCAAGGGTGTGATCGGGGTGATCAGTCCCTGGAATTTCCCGGTTAATCTGACCTTTGCGCCGCTAGCCGGCGTATTCGCGGCGGGTAACCGCGCAATGATCAAGCCGTCAGAGTTCACTGAGGCGACCTCTGAATTGATGAAGTCGCTCCTTGCGCAGTATTATGATGAGGAGGAAGTTGCGGTCGTAACCGGCGGGCCTGAAATTGGCGCGGAATTTTCCAAGCTCGCTTTCGACCACATGATCTTTACCGGCGCGACCTCTATAGCGCACCACGTCATGCGCGCAGCGGCGGACAATCTCGTGCCACTGACGTTGGAACTTGGCGGCAAGAGCCCAGTTGTACTTGGCCGGTCTGCGGATATGCAGAAGGCCGCCAGCCGTATCATGGCGGGCAAGACGCTGAATGCCGGACAAATCTGTCTGGCACCGGACTATGCCTTTGTGCCTCAGGAAAAAACCAAGGAATTCGTGGGCGCAGCGACCAAGGCTGTCGAAACGATGTTTCCAACCGGTCTGAAAGACAATGACGATTATACGTCCGTTGTGAACCAACGTCACTATGACCGGATCATGTCCTATATCGAGGAAGCCCGCGACAAGGGTGCTGAGGTAATAGAAATCAATCCGACTGGGGAGAATTTCTCCCAGCAGCCGCATTACAAGATCCCGCCGCACATCATTGTTGACCCAAGCGATGATCTGAAAGTGATGCAGGATGAGATCTTCGGACCCATCCTGCCGATCAAGTCCTACGGCGAAACGAAAGATGCGGTGAACTACATCAACTCACATGACCGTCCGCTAGGCCTCTACTATTTTGGCGAGGATGCCAGCGAAAAAGACTTTGTGCTGAATAATACGACCTCTGGCGGCGTGACTGTGAATGACGTGATTTTCCATGTCGCGCAGGAAGACCTGCCTTTTGGTGGCGTCGGACCATCCGGTATGGGCAGCTATCATGGTCTCGATGGCTTCATGGAGTTCAGCCACAAGAAGGCCGTCTACACGCAGACCGGCAGTGAGATGCTGGCCATGATGCGCCCCCCCTATGGCGACAAGTTCCGGGGCCAGGTCAAAGGCCGTATCAAGCGTTAGACGTCTACGAAACGACAAAAGAAAAGCCCGTCAGGAAAGACTGACGGGCTTTTTTCCGTGCGGTATTCCGGCTCTACCGCTTCAGGAAGGCCGGGATATCGTCGCCAAAGCCTTTGACGCGATCGGGCGCAGGCTCCAGGATCAAATCATCATCCTTGCGCTTGCGATCTTTTTCGCGCTTTGGCTTTGAGGCGCGCTCACGCTTTGGTTTGTCCTCTGAGCGCTCTTCTTTCTTGCGCTCCGGTTTCGGTTCGGACTTGGCCTTTTCTTCAGTGGCTTCTGTCGGAGCAACCTCTTCAACGCGATCGGTGTTTTCATCGCGGCGGCGACTGCGCGAACGGTCGCCGCGAGGTTTGTCATCGCGTCCACCGCGACGATTGCGGCCCCGGCCACGACTTTCTTCTGGTGGCAGGTTTTCGATCTCTTCGAGCAGGCCTTCCGGCATGAACTCTTCGACGTCCTGCTGGATCATCTTCAGGACGAAGCCCCACGATTTTGTATCATCCGGGGAGACGAGCGTGTACGCCTCACCCTTGCGTCCAGCGCGGCCTGTGCGACCGATGCGGTGCACATAGTCTTCGTCTTTTGGCGGTGGTGCATAGTTGAAGACGTGGGAGACATCCGGAATGTCCAGTCCCCGCGCGGCCACGTCTGAACCGACCAGCAGTTTCAATTCGCCATCACGGAATTTCTGAAGCACTTCGCTACGTACCGCCTGCGGCAGGTCGCCATGAATGGCGGCGGCGTCGTGACCGTGCTTGGAGAGCGATGCGGCTACGATGTCCACTTCGACCTTGCGGTTACAGAAGACAATGCCGTTGTTCACGTCACAAGTCTCAATCACGCGGCGCAGCGCAGTTCGCTTCGCCTTCGCGCTATCATTGGGAAGTTTGACTACGTACTGTTTGATCGTCTCGGCTGTTTGTGCCGGACGGGACACTTCGATCTTTTTGGGGTCTTTCTGGAATTTCTTTGCAAGGCTGGCGATTTCTGGCGGCATCGTTGCGGAGAAAAGCAGGGTCTGGCGACGTGGAGGAAGCAGAGCGCAGATTTTTTCGATGTCTGGAATGAAGCCCATGTCCAGCATGCGGTCGGCTTCGTCGATGATCAGGTAATCGACGCCCATGAGAAGCAGCTTGCCGCGCTCGAACTGGTCGATCAGGCGGCCCGGTGTCGCGATCAGAACGTCAACGCCGCGCTGAAGCAGGGCTTCCTGTTCCTTGAAGCTGACGCCACCAATCAGAAGTGCCATGCTGAGCTTGAGGTATTTGCCATACTTTTCGAATTGCTCCGCCACCTGAGCGGCCAGTTCGCGGGTCGGGCAAAGGATCAGGCAGCGTGGCATACGTGCACGGGCGCGACCGCGGGCGAGGCGGTGGATCATCGGCAGCACGAAGGCCGCGGTCTTTCCGGTGCCAGTTTGCGCTACGCCGGTAACGTCGCCGCCGCCAATCACATGCGGGATGGCTTCAGCCTGAATTGGGGTAGGGTGCGTGTAGCCGGATTCGGTAACGGCTTTGAGAATGTTGGGGCCGAGGCCAAGGTCGGCAAATGTAACTTCAGTCAATGTGTTCGTTCCTGGAATGGTTTCTAATCTAACCCGGCGGCCTTGATGGCCGCATTTCCCGCGTCCAGCGCCTCAGTGCGCATTCGGCGGGCCGGGCGAATCCATTGCCCGGAGCGTCGTGTTGCGCTGCACATAAGCCAAATTGTGGATAAATGGAAGAGGGCCACGCCAGCGGGCGCTTTTAGAGTTCGAATTCAATCCCGATAGCGTTTCACGTCGTCGATCAGATCCTGCAGCACGCGCTTCGAGCGCCCCCAGTCAAATGCCTGTCCGGGCACGGTGATGGTCGCCTTCAACAAGGTGCCTTCGCTCTGGCGTTCCAGCGTCACGATCATGTTGCCTTCCCAGGACAGGATGGAAGACGCCATTTTCGTATTCAGGATGCATCCGTCCCCTGCTTCGGAAATATCGACCAAGGGTTGGCTGCGGCTGGCGAGGGAGCAAAGGACGGCTGCGAGGGTCTCGCCAAACGTGTTCCGAAACCCCTGTGACATCTCCCGGTCCGTCTTCAGGCCCATGCGCGCATACATGGGCAGGGCAATGTCCTTGATAGCTCCCAGCGGAATTCCCCCGGCGCCTGCAGCAGCCATGACGGGCTCGGCATATTTGAAGAATTGCTCGGCGGTCATGCCCTGCGGCGTAGCCCCGGTGACCCGAACGATGCGGGCGCGTACGTCAGGGTGATTGACGATCTCTCCAACATTCATGGAGCTGCGCCAGTCTAGGCTTGGGTCAATTGTTTGCGGCGGAATGGATGGCGGTGTGGCGGGCGAAGCATTTGCAGCAGCTTCCGTTCCGCAATGGGCGCAGAAGCGGTGGCCATCCCCGAGCTTCTGTCCGCAATTCGTGCAATACATGGGCGGTCCCCTCGTCCATATGACGAAGGGACCATAGCCCGAATCAGGCGCCCGCGTCAGCGAGATTCTGGTTCACGAAATCCCAGTTGATGAGATTGTTGATGAAGCTGTCCATATAGTTCGGACGGCTGTTCTGGTAGTCGAGATAGTAGGCGTGCTCCCAGACATCCATGGTCAGGACTGGCGTTGCGCCCATATCGGTGACTGGCGTTTCGGCGTTTGGTGTCTTGGTGATGTGCAGTTTGCCATCCTTGTAAACGAGCCAGGCCCAGCCAGAGCCGAACTGGCCACCGCCTGCTGCCTTGAAGTCTTTCACGAACTGGTCGTAGCCGCCGAGATCGCGGTCAATCAGCTCTGCCACTTTGCCGTGCGGTTTGCCGCCGCCAGATGGCTTCATGCAGTGCCAATAAAAGGTGTGGTTCCAGACTTGGGCAGCGTTGTTGAACAGGCCTGCCTTGCCGCTATCAGCAGCGGCGGTCTTGATGATCGATTCCAGAGACTCGTTTTCGAGGTCTGTGCCTTCGATCAGGCCGTTGAGGTTGTTGACATAGGCAGCGTGGTGCTTGCCGTGGTGAAAGTTCAAGGTCTCCTCGGAGATGTGCGGCGCCAGGGCGTCGCGCTCATAAGGGAGATCAGGGAGGGAAAATGCCATTTTGGGCGTCCTTTCTTGCAGCAAAGTATCTGGCCTAATTACGCGTCTTCCCACATATGGGTTGCATGTCAAACCCGACCAACCCTCTTTCGGAAACTCAATGGGCCGCAATCGACAAGCGGATCCTTCGGGCAGACGAGGATCGCTGGATTTCAAGCCGTTATGCCGGGGCAAGTGAACGCCGTGCGCTGATCGCGCTTTATGCGCTGGCCTATGAGCTGGCGCGGGTGCGTCTGGTGGTCACCGAAGAGGGATTGGGACTGATCCGGTTCCAATGGTGGCGCGATGCCGTTTCAGAGATCGAAGCGGGCAAGGTGCGCGAGCATGATGTGGCAAAGGCGCTCAAGGAAGAGATCGACGCAGGGCGTCTGAAGCCGGGTGCGCTGCACAAGCTGATCGATGGCTATCAAGGTGCGTTCGAGGCCGAAGACCGCTCGCTTGAGCCCGAGGCGTGGCTCGCCCTGACGGCGGCAAATGTGCTAACGCCGATACATGACTGGGCCGAGGAGATTCGCGACGTTGCGCCCTATTTTTCCGCCGCGCGCCGTTCGGACTCGAAGGCGTTCGGTCCAATCCTGACGCCTGCTCCTAAACCCATCCGGCCCGCGATTGCGCACTTTCGCCTGCGTAAATTCTACATCGAAGGCAAGACACCGAACCCGCTTCAAAAGCGCCTTAGCGTTCTGCAGGCAATCCGCAGCGGGAAGGTTTAGCGCGCCTAAGTACCGCGCGTATCTCCGTAGAGATGGATGTGCAGGCGGTCGGTGAAATTGTAGCCGGCCCTCAGACAAGCCTCCGCCAACCAGCGTTCGCGCGACCGCAATTCTTGCGGCGTCCGGCCTTCCGGCATCAGCCAGACTCGCGCGGGTGGCATGCCGGAACTTGAAACCAATTCATGGACTTCTTCGAGGTCTGATGGCTCAGCGACGACAATCTTGAAATTCGCACGCGGGTCAGCGGCATAGAAGGCCAGCACGTCCGGTTTCAGGCGGATGGCGGCCGCATTGCCGGAATGGGCAAGTTTGGGGGAAACATTGAACTGATCAATCAGCTCTGCCGCGAGCCCGGCCGGTTTGATCGACCCATTTGTTTCAATCTCGATGTAGAAGTCTGGATCCGTCGCCTTCAACTGCTGGATAAGCACACCCAAGTCGCGCTGCTGCAGCAGAGGTTCGCCGCCAGTAAAGATGATGCGACGACAGGACTGCTCGATCAGGCGCGCAGCAAGCGTCTCAACGGATACATCGACCGTTTCGGCGGCGCGATCAAACTTTCGCGGCGCACCCGGTGCGTCGTCGCGGTGAATAAACTCCGTCCCCTGAAAATTCCAGGTATAGGCCGTATCGCACCAGACACAGTGAAGATTGCACTGGGAGAAGCGCACAAACACGCTCGGCTTGCCAGCCGAGATACCCTCGCCCTGCAGCGAATGAAATATTTCGGGCACGCCGGGTTCGGTAACGGCGAGGCGCATGACTATTCCGCCGGAACCAGGCTGGAAGCGGCAAGCCAGGTGTCGAAATCATTCAGAGCACGTGCGGCCTGAGCGCGTTTCTTGGCGCGGCCTTTGTCCTTGCCACGCAGGCGTTTGCCATCTGGCCCATGTTTCGGAAATTCGGTGATGTCAGGAAACAGGCCGAAATTCACGTTCATTGGCTGGAAAGTCGCCTTGCCTTCGAGGTGTCCGCCCGTGATGTGGCGGATCAGGGAGCCAAGCGCAGTCGTTTCCGGCGGCGGTGCCAAGGGGCGGCCAAGGCGCTCAGCCGCCGCAAACCGGCCTGCCAGCAATCCCATGCCAGCGCTTTCGACATAGCCTTCAACCCCGGTGACCTGACCAGCGAAACGAAGCCGTGGAAGGGACTTCATGCGCAATTGTTCATCCAGCAGCTTTGGTGAGTTCAGGAAGGTATTGCGGTGAATGCCGCCAAGGCGCGCGAACTCTGCTTTTTCAAGTCCGGGGATCATGCGGAAGATTTCGGTTTGTGCACCATATTTCAGCTTGGTCTGGAAGCCGACCATGTTCCAGAGCGTACCGTGGGCATTGTCCTGGCGCAGCTGCACAATGGCGTGCGCCTTGATGTCTGGCTGGTGGGGATTGGTCAGGCCGACAGGTTTCATCGGGCCATAGCGTAGCGTTTCGCGCCCCCGCTCCGCCATGACTTCGATGGGCAGGCAGCCTTCGAAATATGGCGTGTTCTTTTCCCATTCCTTGAACTCGGTCTTTTCGCCCGAGATCAGTGCGTCGATGAAGGCGTTGTACTGGTCTTCATCCAATGGGCAGTTGATGTAAGCGGCCGTGTCGCCTCCTGGGCCGGGCTTGTCATAGCGGCTCTGGCGCCACGCCTTGGTCATGTCGATGGAGTCAAAATAGACAATCGGTGCAATCGCATCGAAAAAGGCGAGATCGTCTTCGCCCGTGTGCGCATGGATGGCCTCGGCCAGCTTCAGCGAGGTCAGCGGTCCTGTCGCGACAATGACGCTGTCCCAGTCTTCCGGCGGAATGCCATCAATCTCTTCGCGCACGATAGTGACGTTCGGATGCGCTTCCAGCTTGGCGGTGACCGCTTCGGCGAAACCCTCCCGGTCGACGGCCAGTGCGCTGCCCGCAGGTACCTGATGGTCGTGCGCGGTGTGCATGATCAGTCCGTTCGCGCGGCGCATCTCTTCGTGCAACACGCCGACAGCGTTGGATTCATGATCATCCGAGCGGAAGGAGTTCGAACAGACGAGTTCGGCCAGCTTGTCGGTCTGGTGGGCATCGGTGCCTTTGACACCGCGCATTTCGTGCAGGATGACGGGAACGCCAGCATTTGCCGCCTGCCAGGCCGCTTCGGAACCGGCCATGCCGCCGCCAATGATATGAATAGGTTTGATGCTCATGCGCGGGATGTGCGGGGCAAGCGCGGCGGCGTCAAGATGGCGGTTGCCGTGATTCCCCGTGGCGAGGGCGCGGAGAGGCGTGTAAGGAGTCTGATATGACACGTGAACTCTCGATTCCTGCGCTCGTTTCTGAGGCTTGGTCACTGGCTGCCAAAGCTGCACGGCCCAGCCTGGTCATCATGTTGGCCTTGATCGTAGCGGGCGGGATCTACACGTTTGCCATCGGGCCGGGGTCTGCAATGGGCGATGCAGCGCCGGCGATCGCCGCGCTGGTCGTATTTTTCGTCGGCGTGGAGTTTTCGCTGGTCGTCTATCGCGCGATGCTGGAGACGCGGACCGGCGACAGGTTGCGACTGGCGCACGCCAATTTGTCGATTTATGTCGCCTTCCTGTTTGTTGGTGTCTTCATTGGTTTCTTCCTGTTGATCCTGCCCGGAATTCTACTCAAGGCCTCGGGCCGGGTGGATGTAGATGCGGAGACGCCGCCGGAAGTGGTGCAGGCCGCGCTGGTGGACATGTTGCCGACGGCCTATGGCGCCGTGCTGATCCTCGCCTGTCTGGCGGGCGCGGCGGTGTTGTTCTTCATGGCGCTCAGGCTCTTGCTCGTCGGATCAGCCACGGTTGCGACCGGGCAGACCCTTGTGTTTCGCACCTGGCCCTGGACGAAAGGGCATGCGCTGAAACTCGCTGTCGCCGGAATTGCTACGCACATCGTGCCGTTTTCTGTTGCGCTGGCGGTGAACTGGGCATTGCGGGATGTGTGGGGCGGCGGCGCTATTGGCTCATTCCTGTCAGGTGCGGTCGGAATGGCTCTGCTGGTGCCATTCCTGTTGTCAGGTCATGGACTGGCGGTGGCGGCGCTGTCCAAATTACACCCCGATATCAAAACCGACGAGTGATTGCGCCTGTCATATAAATCGCCCTATCGTGCGACAGGAATGGTCGTTCAGGGGGGTATGACACCTTATGCAAAGCCGGTTTTCGTTTGATGGGGCGCTTATGTTCGCGTTCCGCGCGCCGCATGTGCGGAGCTTTCCGTGGATCTTTTCGGCGGCGTTCGCAGGCGTGTTCACTGCGTTCTTGTTGCTCATCATGCTGCTCGCCAGCGGAGATGCGAGGGAAGTGATTTCCGCATTCGAGGCGCTGGATCAGGCTGGATTTGACGATGACGACCCGCGGGTCTTGATCTCTCTGGTTCTGGGCGCGTTCGAGCCGCTCATCGGCTGGGGCGTGTTCGCCATGCTGGGCAGTTGGGTCATCTGGGCAGTATTCGAATCGGCATCGCAGCGTCGCTATATTCGGGATGAGGGCTTTTCGCTCGGTTTTGGCGGCGATGAATTACGCATGATGGGCGTCGGTTTCTGCTGGGCCGTGTTGCAAGCCGTCTTTACCCTGTTGCCCCTTTTCATGATCTTTGGATCAATCATGGGCATTTTTGATCTGATCGATTCCGGTGCATCGGAAGACGAGATTGCGAGAAGCATCATCGGCCCGATCTTTGGCGCGCTGGGCGTCTGGTTCTTGCTCTTTCTTGTCTACATCTTTTTCGCGACCCGCCTGGCACCATGTTTTGCGCTGACCATCAAGGACCGTGAGTTCCGGTTCCTTGATGCGTGGAACGTGTCGCGTGGACGGTTTTGGCCAATCCTTGGAGCCTATGTGATTATCACGATTGTGGGCGGCATCGTGGTCAGCATCGCAGAGCAAATACTCGAGTTTGGCCTGATCGGCGTGCTGACGCCTGCGTTGGGTGATGCCGAGACGGGCGAGGATTTTCTGCGCGCTTTCATGAGCGGAGGCGTTCTGGTCGTGTTGGCGGTTTACTTCCTGATCCGCCTCTTCCTGTCTGGCCTATTGATGCACGTGGCAGGCGGGCCAGCAGCGCTGGCCGCGCGGCACGACCCACGCGGGGGTGTCGACGACGCATTGCAGGCAGACGTATTCAATTAGCGGGAGGGCAAGCTGATGAACCGATTGGAATTCTCGTTTGGAAATGCCGTGGGGCATTTTCAGAAAACTGGCGGGCCGAAAGGCTTTCTGTGGAAGTTCGCACTGACCTATGCCCTTTTCGCCATCATTGTTCAGGGGCTGAGCCTCTATCTGATGGCCCCAATCTATGCGGCGGCGTTCAATCCCATTGTGATGGAAGACCCAGACGTGATGGACCAGGTCATGCTGGAAAACATGGGGCGGGTACTTCTTGGATACCTCGTCTCGTTCGTGTTCGGCATCCTGATGTGGGTTCTGTTCGAAGCGGCCAGTCAACGGCGCTATATGCGTGCCGAAGGATTTGGCTTGAAGTTCGGTGGCGACGAGGGGCGGCTATTGGTGGTAGGCCTGTTCTGGCTGGGCCTGATAATCGCGCTCTACATCGTCATGTTCCTGCTGATGATTGTGCCGATTACGATTGGCGCGGTCCTGGGCAGTGACGGCGCGATCATAGCGGGGCTTCTGACTTTCGTTCTGTTCATCGCGTATTTTGTGGCGGCGATCTGGATCGTGGTGCGCTTCTCTCCTGCGGGCGCGATGACGATCCGCGATCGCAAGATCCGTTTCGGCAGCGCCTGGCGTGTCACAAAGGGCAAAGTCTGGACACTGATCGGCAGCTGGCTTGTTCTCGCGCTCATCATGATGGCAATCATCATGGCGCTGTATTTGGTTTTTGCGGTAATGGCGATGCTGGCGCTGATGCCTGCCTTCCAGAGCGGTTCGGATGATCCAGCGGTTGTGTTGGCGGCGTTCGCCTCACCGGCGTTTATCATTCCGGCGATCATCTTCGGTCTGGTCTACTTGGCATTCGCAGGCGGCATGATGCATGTCTTCGGCGGCCCCGCAGCACTAGCTGCGAAGACCGATCCGAATTGGGCAGATCCAAACGCGATGGACGACACGTTCGCCTAGAGGCGGCGTAAACTTACTTGGCAGGGCTCGGCGTACGCGGTTTCCGCTTGGCCGGGCTCTTTGCTTTCGCGGCTGGCTTGGCAGTCGTTTTGGCCCTTGGTTTTGCCGCTGCCTTTGCCTTGGCAGGCGTTTTGGTCGTCGCCTTCTTTGGCTTTGCAGCAGGCTTTGCTTTCGACTTTGCCGTAGGCGCTTCAGAGGCACGCAAGCGTTTGTTGCGGGCGGCGCGACGTTCATCCTGACGACGGAATGTCTCGGCCAAATGTTTGCCGGTCCAGCTGCGCTCGCAAGCGGCAATGTCTTCTGGCGTGCCCGAGGCGACGAGTTCACCGCCGCCATCACCACCTTCCGGACCAAGGTCCAGCACCCAGTCAGCGGTCTTCACCACATCCAGATTGTGCTCAATGACGACAACCGTGTTGCCCGTGTCGACGAGCGAGTGCAGGACTTCCAGCAGCTTGCGTACGTCCTCGAAATGCAGGCCCGTCGTCGGTTCGTCGAGGATGTAGAGCGTCTTGCCTGTCGCGCGTTTGGATAATTCCTTGGCGAGTTTCACGCGCTGAGCCTCACCGCCTGATAGCGTGGTGGCCTGCTGGCCAACCTTCACATAGCCGAGCCCAACCTGGTTGAGCGTTTCGAGCTTTGTCGCAATGGCAGGCACGGCAGAGAAGAATTTGGCGGCGTCTTCGACTGTCATGTCCAGCACGTCGGCGATGGACTTGCCCTTGAACAAGACTTCCAGCGTCTCGCGATTATAGCGTTTGCCTTTGCAGGTTTCGCACGTGACATACACGTCCGGCAGGAAGTGCATCTCGATCTTGATGACGCCGTCGCCCTGGCACGCTTCGCAGCGACCGCCCTTTACGTTGAAGCTGAATCGTCCGGGTGCATAACCACGCGCCTTGGCTTCCGGCAGGCCCGCGAACCAATCACGGATCGGGCCGAAGGCGCCGGTATAGGTGGCCGGGTTCGAACGCGGTGTGCGGCCGATCGGGCTCTGGTCAATGTCGATGACCTTGTCCAGGTGTTGCAACCCGTCAAGGCTTTCATAGGGCTGGGGTGGGCTGGAGGCGCCATTCAGCTTGCGGGCCAGCGCCTTGTAGAGTGTTTCGATGATGAGCGTCGACTTGCCGCCGCCGGATACGCCGGTGATGCAGGTGAAGCTGCCAAGTGGGATAGTGGCGGTGACATTCTTCAGATTGTTCCCGGTTGCTCCTTTCAGCGTAACCTTGCGCTTTGCCTTTTCGACCGGGCGGCGCGTCGGGATCGGGATTTCCTTTGTGCCGTTCAGATAATCAGCCGTCAGACTCTTCTCGTCTGCCATGACTTCATCCGGCGTACCCTGAGCAATGATCTGCCCGCCATGCACACCCGCCGCTGGGCCCATGTCGATGACATGGTCAGCGGTGAGAATGGCGTCCTCATCATGCTCCACAACGATCACGGAGTTTCCAAGATCACGCAGGCGTTTCAGTGTTTCCAGCAGGCGATCATTGTCGCGCTGATGCAGGCCAATGCTCGGCTCATCCAGAACATAGAGCACGCCGGTCAGGCCGGAGCCAATCTGGCTGGCGAGGCGGATGCGCTGGCTTTCACCGCCGGACAGCGTGCCCGAAGCGCGGCTGAGCGTCAGGTATTCGAGGCCGACATCATTGAGGAAGTCGAGCCGGTCATTGATCTCTTTCAGGATGCGCCCGGCAATTTCATTCTGTTGCTTGGTCAGCGTCTTGTGGACAGATGCGAACCATTCATGTGCCTGTTTGATGGAAAAGACCGACGTGTCAGAAATGTCGAGACTGTTGATCTTTACCGCCAGCGCTTCGGGCTTCAGGCGTTTGCCGCCACAAGCCGGGCAGGGTGCAGCTGCCTGGAATTTCGCGATCTCGTCGCGCACCCATTGGCTGTCGGTTTCGCGATAGCGGCGTTCAAGGTTCGGAATGACGCCCTCGAACGTCTTCTTCACCTCATAGCGGCGCATGCCATCATCATAGACGAAGTTGACCTCTTCCTCGCCTGTTCCGAACAGGATCATCTGGTGGATGTCTTCCGACAGCTTGTTCCAGGGCTTCTTGAGGTCAAACCGGTAGTGCGCCGACAGGGCCTGCAGCGTCTGCGTCTGGTAGGGAGAGGTTGATTTTGCCCATGGTGCGATGGCGCCATTCAGCAGGTCAAGATCCTTGTCCGGAACAACCAGGCCGACATCCACTTTCAGCTGTTCGCCAAGGCCGTCACAGGTCGGGCAGGCGCCAAAGGGATTGTTGAAAGAGAACAGGCGCGGTTCGATTTCCGGGATGGTGAATCCGGACACCGGGCAGGCAAAATTGGCGCTGTAGGTAATGCGCTTCGGTTCGGTCTCGCCCTCTTCCAGATCGGCATATTCACCGATGGCAATACCATTGGCGAGACCGATGGCAGTTTCAAAACTCTCTGCGAGGCGCTGCTCCATGCCTTCGCGCACGACGATACGGTCGACCACAACGTCGATGTCATGCTTGAATTTCTTGTCCAATTTGGGTGGGTTTTCAAGTTCGTGGAATTCGCCATCCACTTTTACCCGCTGATAGCCATTCTTCAGGAGTTCAGCGAATTCCTTGCGATACTCCCCTTTCCGGCCACGGACGATGGGCGCGAGCAGGTACAATCGCGTGCCTTCCGGCAAGTCCATCGTGCGGTCGACCATCTGGCTGACGGTCTGGCTTTCGATGGGCAGGCCGGTCGCGGGCGAATACGGAACGCCGACGCGCGCCCAGAGCAGGCGCATATAGTCGTAAATCTCTGTCACCGTGCCAACGGTGGAGCGCGGGTTGCGGCTGGTTGTTTTCTGCTCGATGGAGATGGCGGGCGAAAGGCCTTCAATACTCTCGACGTCGGGCTTCTGCATCAATTCCAGGAACTGGCGCGCATAGGCCGACAGGCTCTCAACATAGCGGCGCTGGCCCTCGGCATAGATCGTGTCGAACGCCAGCGAGGATTTGCCCGAGCCGGACAGGCCGGTCATCACGACAAGCTCGCCGCGTGGGATGTCCACGTCGACATTTTTCAGATTGTGTTCCTTGGCGCCGCGCACGCGGATGAAGGGGGACTCGGCCATTTCAGGAGCTCTCTGGCTGGGACAGTGTCTGTTTCGAACGCGAAACAGGCTTAATAGTTGCTAGGTCCTATGTGTGCCTTGAGTCCAGCTTGACGACAAGAACAAAATGTGAACATACAGCGGTCGCTGCATTTTCATGCCAAAGGCGGGGGAAATCTCACCGTCACGGGCGACAGGCCGCCTTGGGAAGAGTAAAAGCAGATTCGAATCGAAAGCGAAACAGATCGGAGCGGAGTTGGAACCATGGCAGGATCAGTGAACAAGGTCATTCTTGTCGGCAATGTCGGACAGGACCCGGAGGTCCGCCAGTTCCAGAATGGCGGCCAGGTCGCCAGTTTTTCGCTGGCCACATCTGAAACCTGGAAAGATCGCAATACGGGCGAGCGCAAGGAAAAGACCGAGTGGCACCGCATTTCTGTCTTTAGCGAAGGCCTTGTTCGCGTTGTGCAGAATTACATCAAGAAGGGCTCGAAACTCTATATTGAAGGCCAGCTCGAGACCCGCAAATGGCAGGACAAGGATGGCCAGGACCGCTACACGACGGAAGTCGTGCTGCGCGGCTTCAACTCTACCCTGACCATGCTGGATGGCCGCAATGACAGCGGCGGCGGCCGGTCTGCCGGCAATGATTTCGGCGGCTATCAAGGCCAGAGCGGCGGCGCGCGCCAGATGAGCGGCCCGCAGGAGAGCTTCAGCCAGGATCTGGACGACGAGATCCCGTTCTAGAATGGCGAAGGCAGGCTGGCATCCTGCGTATTTGCTGCTGGCGGCTTTTGCCGTCGTGTTGAGCGCTTGCCAGTCTCCTGTCGTTTCGGCGACGGGCAATCTGGATCACATTCTCGAAAACCAGGCGCTGTCGCCCGATGTCGCGGCGCTGGTGATCTATCGGCTGGAAGACGAGAGGGTTTGGACCAGCAGCGGCGACCGGCCCGCTGAGCGGTTCGTCGCGGCATCGACATCCAAGATTCCGCACACGCTGATTGCGCTGGAGACCGGCGCTGTCAGTGGGCCTGATGAATTGTTTGAGTGGGATGGCGAAGTCCGGTTTGTGCCGGGCTGGAATGAGAGCCAGGATTTCGCGACAGCCTTTCGGCGTTCCACAGTGTGGATTTACCAGACGATCACGCCGCGTATAGGCAGCGCGACACTGGGCGACTGGCTCGCCAAATTTGATTTTGGCAATGCAAATACCGGCGACGCCGACGATATCCAAACCTATTGGCTGAAAGGCCCTCTGGAGATTTCGGCGCACGAACAGATCGGATTTCTGGCAAAGCTGGCCGCGCGAACCCTGCCACTATCCGCAGAGACTTATACTCAGGCTTTGCCGATCATGTTGGAGAAATCCGGTGAAGGCTGGACGCTGTATGGCAAAACCGGCTGGACGAGTGTGAAGGGTGAGACGGATATTGGCTGGTATGTCGGTTGGCTGGAGCAGACAGCCGGTGAGGCGCCGGGAACTTATGCCTTTGCGCTGAACATGAATATGCGCGGCGACAATCCGCCCCTGCAGAAGCGCCGCGCAGCCGTGCATGAAGCGCTGATTGCGATCGGGGCGCTGGAAGCCCCTGCTGACCCCTAGGAATAGGGCGTTTTCGCCCGTAATTACTGCTATTTTGACCCTGTCGCATTTGTTTCAAGAGCGACGGGATGCTAGAGTCGTCGCTGTATCGGAACAGGTGATTCCCGCCGGTTTCACCCCAGCCAGGACGAATTCTCCATGAGCGACGAAACGACTCCTCCGGACGAGCCGGAAACGCCCGAAAATGGCGGTGAGGGCAGCGCGCCCCTGCCAGACGGCATCGAGCCGATTTCCATCGAATCCGAGCTGAAAAGCTCTTATCTCGACTATGCGATGAGCGTCATTGTCAGCCGTGCGTTGCCTGATGTGCGCGACGGCCTGAAGCCGGTTCACCGCCGTATCCTCTACGCTATGGATGTGGGCGGAAACACGCCGAGCAAGCCCTACAAGAAATCCGCCAACATCGTTGGTGCCGTGATGGGTAACTACCACCCGCACGGTGACTCCGCGATCTACGATGCGCTTGTACGTATGGCGCAGCCCTTCTCCATGGGCGTTACGTTGGTTGATGGTCAGGGCAATTTCGGCTCAATCGACAATGATCCGCCGGCCGCCATGCGTTACACTGAAAGCCGTATGACGAAGGAGGCGACTTACCTGCTCGCCGACATCGACAAGGACACGGTTGATTTCCAGGACAATTATGACGGGTCCCAGCAGGAACCGGTCGTTCTGCCTGCGCAGTTCCCGAACCTTCTGGTCAACGGCGCCGGCGGCATCGCGGTTGGTATGGCGACCAATATCCCGCCGCACAATCTGGGCGAAGTGATCGACGCCACGCTCGCCGTGATCGACGACCCGACGCTGGATGAAGATGCGTTGCTGGAGATCGTGCCGGGACCAGATTTCCCGACCGGTGGTCTGATCATGGGCATGTCCGGCAGCCGTAAGGCGCTGACCACCGGACGCGGCAGCGTCATCATGCGCGCCAAGACGGATATTGAGGAAGCGAAGAATGGCCGTCAGGCCATCATCGTGACCGAGATCCCGTATCAAGTGAACAAGGCGGCGATGATCACCAAGATCGCTGAACTCGTGCGCGAGAAGCGGATCGAAGGCATTGCCGATCTTCGCGATGAATCCGACCGGAACGGCATTCGCGTTGTTGTCGAGCTGAAAAAGGATGCCAGCGCCGAAGTCGTGCTGAACCAGCTTTACCGCTTCAGCCAGATGCAGACGAGCTTTGGTGTGAACATGCTGGCGCTGAATGGTGGCCGGCCAGAGCTGATGAATTTGCGCAAAGTGCTCGATTGCTTTGTCACGTTCCGTCAGGAAGTCGTCGTTCGTCGCACCAAATTTGAACTGAACAAGGCGCGCGACCGTGCGCACGTTCTTGTCGGCCTTGCCATGGCTGTGGCGAATATCGACGAAGTGATCCGCATCATCCGCTACTCGCCTGATCCGAATTCTGCCCGGGAAGCCTTGCTTGAGAAAGCTTGGCCGATCATGGATATGGGGCCGTTGCTTGACCTGATCGCAGACCGCCGGACTCGCAAGGGTGACGGCGATACGATCTTTCTGTCCGACGAACAGGCCCGTGCGATCCTGGCGTTGCAGCTCTCCCGCCTCACCGGCCTCGGTCGCGATGAGATCGGCAACGAAGCCAAGGGACTGTCCGAAAAGATCGAGGACTTCCTGGATATCCTGCGCTCGCGTCAACGCGTGATGGACATCATCAAGGGCGAGCTTTCCGAAGTGAAAGAGAAGTTCGCTGTACCGCGCCGCTCCGAATTTGCCTTCGGTGGCGTCGACATGGAAGACGAAGACCTGATCGAGGTCGAAGACATGGTCGTGACCGTGACGCATGGTGGCTACGTCAAGCGCACCCCGCTCTCGACCTACCGAACCCAGCATCGCGGCGGCAAGGGCCGTTCCGGCATGAACATGAAGGACGAGGATTTCGTCGTGAAAGTGTTCTCTGCCACGACACATACCGAGGTTCTGTTCTTCTCGTCGGCTGGCATGGTCTACAAGGAGAAGGTCTGGCGCCTGCCAATGGGCGGGCCGAACTCTCGCGGCAAGGCGCTGGTGAATATCTTCCCGCTGGCCGCTGATGAGCGCATAGAGAGCGTGATGCCGTTGCCGGAGGATGATGAGTCCCGTAACGAGCTCGACGTCATGTTTGCGACGCGTTCAGGCACCGTCCGCCGCAACAAGTTGCCGGATTTCGTGCGCGTAAACCGGAACGGAAAAATCGCCATGAAGCTCGATGAGGGCGATGGCATTGTGTCGGTGAAGATATGCTCCGAGAAGGATGATATCCTTCTGACCACAGCGCTCGGCCAGTGTATCCGCTTCGCGGTACCGGATGTGCGTGTGTTTGCGGGCCGTAACTCAACTGGTGTTCGCGGCATTCGCCTGGCGGATGGCGATGAGGTCATCTCGATGGGCATTCTGCGGCACATCGACGTTACGTCTGAAGAGGCGCGGGCTTATCTCAAGCACGCCGCCGCCATGCGCCGCGCGGCTACAGGTGAGGAAGAAGAAGTCTCTGACGATGATGACGAGGCCGTGGCAGAGGCCGCGCTGAGTGCCGAGCGTATTGCTGAACTGGGTGCCGCCGAAGAGTTCATCCTGACCATTGCCGATGATGGCATGGGCAAGCGATCTTCCGCCTATGACTACCGCGTCACCGGACGCGGCGGTAAAGGCCTTGTCGCCCAGAATATCTGGGGCCGCGACAAGAAGCAGGGGCCGGTCAAGAAAGTGGCCCAATCCTTCACGGTGGATGATGGTGATCAAGTCATGCTCGTCACCGATGCCGGCCAGCTGATCCGCACGCCAGTGGACCAGATCCGCATTGCGGGCCGCTCCACAGGTGGTGTCTGGGTTCTGCGCACGGCTGAGGGTGAACGGGTGGTTTCTGTCGCACGGCTTGTGGAAGACGCTGAAACCGCTATGGATGGTCCCGAAGAAGCAGCGGGAGAATAGATCCCGCGCCAGAAACACGAGCCGCTCAAGCGGGAGGACAGCTAGTGCATCGCGTCGGACTATACCCAGGAACCTTCGATCCACCCACCAATGGCCATATCGACATTATCGGTCGGGCCCGGAAACTGGTGGACACGCTGATCATCGGGGTGGCGGTCAATGAGGCGAAGAAGCCGTTGTTCAGCCTGCAGGAACGCGTCGATATGGTGCGTTCCGAGTGTGAGAAGCTGAACGGGCCTGGACTGGCTGAAATCAAGGTTATGCCGATGCATGGCTTGCTCATGAAGTTCGCTGAGGCCTGTGAAGCGCACATCATTGTGCGGGGCCTGCGAGCGGTTCAGGATTTCGAATACGAATTCCAGATGACGGCGATGAACGAGCAACTGAATCCCGACATTGAAACCGTGTTTCTGATGGCCGATGTTAAGCATCAGGCGGTCGCCTCCCGGCTCGTGAAGGAAATCGCGGCCTTGGACGGAGACATCACGCCATTTGTAACGCCCGACGTAAAACGGGCACTTTTGGAGAAGTACCAAAAATGAAGTTTGCCGCTTTTGCGCTCGCCGCTTCCGCCCTCGCCCTGACAGCAACGGCAGAGACTACAGACAGCGCAGCGCCAGCGGACGACACTGCCGTCGCGGCCTATACGGTGGAGCAGGCGAAGGCAGAGCCTGAGAATTGGCGCGCCGTGGACCCGGAGCGCCTGTTCATCTTCAATACGAACAAGGGGCGCATCCTTATCGAGGCTTTTCCGGAAGTTGCGCCAAAGCATTACGAACAGTTCGCGGCAATCGTCCGGTCTGGTGACTATAACGGCACGAAGTTTCATCGCGTGATCGAGGGGTTCATGGCCCAGGGCGGTGACATCCGCGCGATCAATGGCGTGGGCTCTGGCCTGCCGAACATTGAGGCTGAGTTCACCTTCCGTCGAAACCCGGCCGAGATGCCGCTCGATTATCCAATCGGAAACCGGGACGATGCCGATGGCGGCTTTATCAACGGGTTTCCGGTCGCGACCCGGCCACTCTGGCTTGCGCAGGATCTTGGCAACGAGACCATTCAGAGCTGGATTCCGCATTGCCCCGGCGTTGTGTCGACCGCGCGCCTTGGAAATGATGAGAATTCCGGCAACTCCCAATTCTTCCTGATGCGCGGCTATGCGGAACATCTGGATAAGGAATACACGGCCTGGGGCCGCGTGATTGATGGTCAGGATGTGGTCATGTCGATCAAGAAAGGTCCGGACGGAACCGATGGCGTGGTTGCAAAAGACCCGGACACACTGGAATCCACCGCAGTGGCGGCGGATCTGCCAGAGTCCGAGCGACCACAGGCGTGGGTGATGCGCACCGACAGCGACCTGTTCGCCAGCCAGATTACCGAGCCGGGCCGTCCACATGTTTGTGACCTGCCGGCTGTTCCGACGGTTGTGGCCAATTAGGGCAACTACCGAGGCTGGGGCCGATGGACCTTTCACAATTCCAGTTTGACTTGCCGGAAGAGCGGATCGCCTTGCGTCCGGTTGAGCCGCAGGATTCTGCGCGCCTTCTGGTCGTGCACGGAGATGGCAGGCTGGAAGATGCCCATATCCGGGACCTTCCGCGGTTTTTGTCGCCCGGGGATGTCATGGTGTTCAATGATACGCGGGTTTTGCCTGCCGCGTTGAAGGGGGTTCGTCCGGCAAGGGACGAGACGGGGCAGGATGTTGCCTGCGACGTGAATTTGACTGAGCGCATTGACGCCCGCTCATGGCGCGCGCTTGCCCGGCCGGGGCGCCGCTTGAAAGAGGGCGACCGTATTGTTTTTGCTGAAGGATTTTCCGCAGAGATTACCGGCCGCCACGAAGGCGGCGAGATCGGGCTGCTCTTTTCGCTCAGCGGCGATGAGCTGACGGCTGCGCTGGATGCGCACGGGGCCATGCCTCTGCCTCCCTACATCGCGCGTCGTCGCCCTGCAGACGCTAAAGACCGGCAAACCTACCAGACGGAGTTTGCAGGGGATGATGCCGCTTCAGTTGCGGCGCCCACGGCCGGACTGCATTTTACCCCCCGGCTGCTCGAAGAGATCGATACGGCCGGGATCGCGCGAGAGACGGTGCGCTTGCATGTGGGGCTTGGTACGTTCAAGCCGTTAGAGGCGGCGCAGTTGGAAGCCAACCGGTTGCATGAGGAGTGGCGACGCCTGACGCCGGAAGTTGCTGAGCGTCTGAACGCGGCGCGCTCTGGTGGACGGCGCGTTGTGCCGGTCGGTACGACTGCCATGCGCACACTGGAAAGCTGTGCGAATGCAGACGGCATGCTGCGCGCCGCCACGGGGCCAACTGACATTTTCCTGAAGCCGGGCGATGCTGTGCGCGCGACCGATGCTCTTGTAACAAACTTCCATTTGCCTGGATCGAGCCTGTTCATGTTGGTCTGCGCGCTTATGGGAACTGATGTGATGCAGGCCGCTTACGCCCACGCTATCGAAACCGAATACAGGTTTTACTCCTACGGTGATGCGTGTTTGTTGCTGCCATAGAAAAGCCCCCATGCTTGAAGCATGGAGGCCTCACTACTCGAATAATCAAGAATTAGCGAATTCGAACGGTTGCACGCACACCTTTCGGCTCGAACCGTTTTCCATTCTCTTTGTAGCAGAACATGGTGTCGTGGCGGACGCGCTCGCCATCTTCCCACGTGTACTGGAATGATTCGTAGCAATCATATCCGTTATAATCCGCGTACCAGCGGTGGGTACGCCGTACTTCATGGCGGGTGTGCCAATGGCCGGATTCGTAGCCATTATAGACATAGGTTTCATGCCGGTGACGAGGATGCGGATCCGCCGTGCGGACGCCCACACCAAGGTCAACATCGGCATCTACACCCAAGCCGAGCTGGGCGTATGCGGGAGCAGTTGCAAGCGCCGTCGCGAGACCAAACGCCGCAGTAGCGGCGATACATTTGACCGAGTTCAACATGGATCAACTCCTTTCAGCTAGCCAGCAAAACGGCTCGCTGAAGGCGTGGTTCCTGTTGTCCTGAAATGGCCTTATTTCGGTAGTGCGGGCTGTCCGAGTTCATCCCGCGTGCGGATTGCTTTGGCCGCGGTGATGCGAGCAAGCAGACGGCCTTTGTCGTCTTTCCAGTCAGCTTCGACGAGGCCGGTTGTTCGACCGCGGCTGACGAGGCGACCTTCAATGGTGATCAGGCCGTGACTGACTGGACGCAGGATACGGGTCTGCAATTCCATGGTCGTGAACCACTCGCCCTCTTCCAGAGCGCTGGCCATCGTGATCGAGACGATATGGTCTGAAAACCCGGCAACCCAACCGCCAAAGGCGCGGTTTTCGCTGATGTCGCGATCGCCGGTGTTTGGCCACTCGTACCGCGTATAGCCATAGTCGAATTCCTTCAGCCAAAGGTCTGGCCGAATGCCGAGATTCTTGAGGCCAATGGGGGGCTGCCAGGATCCGTCCTGCAGATTGCTGAGAAAGGTGCGAGCCTGGGGTGAGAGGGTACGTTCGGTCATGCGAGCCGAGCTCCATTGGGGACTGTGTGGTCGGGTGAGAAGAGGACAATCCTGTCTTTCTCATCCGGGAAGCCGAGGGTGAGGACTTCGGACATGAATTTACCAATCTGGCGAGGCGGGAAGTTCACCACACCAGCGACCTGCTTGCCGATCAGGTCCTCCGGCACGTAGTGATCCGTGATCTGTGCAGATGATTTCCTTGTTCCGACGCCGGGGCCAAAATCGATCAGAAGGCGAATAGAGGGTTTGCGTGCGCCTTCGAGCGGGGCAGCTTCGACGATTGTGCCGATACGGATGTCCACCTGTCGGAAAGTGTCAAAGCTGGTCTCTTCGGCGGGGGCCGAGTCCGGGGAATCTGTCAAATGCATGGATCAGGTAACCGTTGTGCCGCCATCGACAACAATCATCTGCCCGGCCATGTAGGCGCCAGCCTTCGAAGCAAGGAATACGGCTGCGCCAGCAATGTCTTCCGGATCACCTATACGGCGCATGGGGGTGCCTTTTTCGATACGCTCGGCCAGTTTCGGATTTTCCCAGAGCGCGCGGGCAAAGTCTGTCTTGATCAGGCCGGGCGCGACGCAATTCACGCGGATATTGTGCGGGCCTAGCTCAATCGCGTAGTTGCGGGCAAGTTGGAAATCTGCGGCTTTCGAAATGTTGTATGCGCCAATCGTGTCGGACCCTTTGAGACCACCGATTGACGAAATAATGACGATGGCGCCGTCGTTCCGTTCCTTCATTTCCGGGGCGACGAGCTGGATCAGCCAATGATTGGAGATGATGTTGTTGGAGAGGATTTTCTCGAAGGACTCATCGTCGATCTCCTCGATCTTTCCATAATACGGGTTCGAGGCTGCGTTGCAGACGAGGATGTCGATCTGGCCAAAGGAGTCGCGCGTCTTTTCGACAAGCGTCTTGAGCTCATCCTTGGAGGAGATGTTTGCCGGCACAGCAATCGCGGTCTCATCGCCATGCTTCGCGTTCAGGGCATCGGCGACTTCCTGGCATGGGCCGGGCTTACGAGACGAGATGACGACGCGGGCGCCCTGTTCCGCCATTTGTTCTGCGATGGCCTTGCCGATGCCGCGAGAAGATCCGGTGATAACGGCCGTTTTGCCGGAAAGGTCGAACAGGCTCATGATGGGGCTCCCTGAATTATGTTTTCCGGGAAATGGTTATCATAAGCGACCTTAGCGAACAGGGGTCACGCTAGGAAAAGCCGGATCAGGTGAGTTGCCATTCCATCATCAGGATTTCGGCCAGCCGCTCGGTGCGCTTGCGCACGACTTCTGACGTCCAGGCATCCTGATCGACGAGGTCACGCGTCAAGGCGAAGTCCTGGCCGCCACCACCATTGAAGTAGACATCCTTTTTTGCGCGGTAGTCCATCCGATCGGCTTTCTGGTTCACCTTGTTGGTGAGCAGCACGAAATTGCCCAGCGTGTCGCATTGTTCGCGTCGTTTTGCGGGGTCGGGCCAGACAATCATCCAATGGCTATCCTCGCTGATATTGCGGGGCAGCACATGCTCGACAGTCGCATCCGACTGGGGCGCAATGGTAAAACCACCATCCAGCGCCGCATTCAGGCGCAGCGCCATGGAGCGTCGTTGGCCGAACGTTGCAAACCGTCCCAGCATCCGGTCGAAGGCCCGACGGCTTTCATCCTTGGAGATGTTGAAGGGGCTGCCACGCCCATTCAGGGCGCGCTTGTTACCAATGTTCTCATTGACCTTGTTGAAGCGTTTCGTGCGCTGGTCGCGATCCGTCAATACGAGCATCACGATGTAGGACAGACGTTCGAGCTTGGTGAAAAATTCGGGGGCGTCTTCATGGTCAACGCCTTGCTCAACCAGGAATTTCAGTGCCGGCGCACGCCAACTGGTCTGATCAAGCGCGCGCATCTGGTTGAGCTTGTCACTGATCAGTTGCGCGTGGGGGCCCTCTTTCACGCGGGCCGTCGTGATGATCTTGTAGGCTTCGACATAGCGCGGCAGCAATTCGTCCAGAAAGCCGCGAGCAGTCACTTTGGGGATCACGTTCTTGAGGAAGCCGGTGATCAGTTCGCCTTTGGAGGATTTGTCGTAAATAGAGCGGATCTGGCGCAGCAAGTCATCGAAGGCGCTTCCACCCAGAACCGCCTCATGTTCGGCCCATTGTTCGGAATAGGTGGCGGCTTCCTTGGTGGTGAATTTTGACCGTTGGAACAATTCGGTCTTGATGATGTCATGTGCGCCAGGTTCTTTTCCCCGCGTATTCAACACACGGAACACTTTGAAACCCTGATCCTTGTCGTTGACGACCACACGTACGAGCGCGCAGCGGTTGATTGTGATGTCCGCCAGGGCGCGCCGGTCTTCGTCGGAAAGCTCGCGGACGCGTTTCAGCAGGGTGCGGGCGTTCTGTACCATGCGGCGCTGACTGTCGCTCTCACCGGACTCGCCATCCAGCGAAAGAGTCGCGCCGGGCGTTTGAATCATGTGCCGGAAAAACGGCCCGTCCATATGGTTGAGCTCCAGCCTCCAGCTTGCGGCTTCACCCAGCATCGGGCGGGCCTCATCCGCAATCAGAGCGTGAATTTCCTTGCTTTTCGCGGCGTCCGATTCGGTATCGCGCAGGACAGCGAGGAGAATGGTCAGGGTCGTCAGACGCTGTTGCCCGTCGACAATTTCCAACAGGCCTTCTTCGGTGCCTCGATTCAGTACGACCGCGCCGATGAAGTGTGGCGTGCCGGTCTCCGCAGCATCGAGCAGGTCCGTCAGCAATTCGCCCGCTTCGCGTTCGCCCCAGGAATAACTTCGCTGATAGGGCGGCATGCACAGCCGCTCGCTAGGGGCAAAAATGTTCTTGAGTGAGCTCTCTTGAGCACGTACGCCGAGATCCATGTTGGCATCCTCTATACAAGACTTGTGAGTAGCCCTTGCCAACAATGACCACAACGTCACATGAACCGTTTGCAAGGCGTTTCGGGAAAAAGTGTGACAGGAGAGTAACGCAATGAGGTTGGTTCGGTTCACAGGAAAAGATGGCGATCGCTACGGAATTCTTCGGGGCGAAAGCATCCGGCCAATCCCTGCAGAGACGCTGGAAGACGCACTGCAAACGACCGGGTCAGAAGCCCCTGAGATCGCGCTCGCGGATGTGGAGTTGCTTGCCCCTGTTGAGCGCCCGAGAAAAATTCTGGGGATTGGTGTGAACTACGCCGCTCATGCCGCCGAGAGCGTCAGTTTCGTGGATACGAAAGCGCCTCAGGTCCAGAAATGGTTCAACAAGCAGGCCACATCCGCCAATGCGCCCTTTGGTGAAGTGCATCTACCAAAGGTTTCGGAACAGCTGGACTATGAAGTCGAGCTCGTCGTGGTTATTGGCAAGCATGGCCGCCATGTGCCGCGCGAGCGGGCGATGGAGATTGTTGGCGGGTTTTGCGTCGGCTGCGATTACTCGGTGCGCGATTGGCAGAAGGCGAGCCAGACCATGATTATGGGCAAGGGGTTTGACACGCATGCGCCGTTCGGCCCGGCTATCGTGACACCTGACGAGATTGAGGATGTCTCGTCGCTCCAGCTTCGATCCTACATAAATGGGGAGCTGCGCCAGAGCGGGCATGTTCGGGACATGATTCACGACATTCCAGCTCAGATCGCGCATCTGACCGCCGCGTTCACGCTGGAGCCAGGTGATCTCATTTTCACCGGGACGCCTGCAGGTGTGGGGGCGGGACATACTCCGCCAAAATGGTTGAAGGCTGGCGACACGGTTCGGCTCGAGATCGACCAGATAGGCGTGATCGAAAACCAGATTATTGCTGAACCTGAGACGGCAAGAATCGGATAAGCCTCGCTGCGATGATTGTTCGGAGCTTGCTCGCTTTTGCCGCCCTTGTGAGCGCGGTAGCCTGTGGATCGGCGAATGACGCGCCGGTCGCGCCTCCGCCCGAACTTGCAATCCGTTCAACTGACTTCGCGCTTCTGCCTTGTTCCGAGCGCTTGCTGCCAGGCAAATGCGTGATCGTATTGGCGGGTGGAAAGCGTGTGATGTTCGGCGCGCCTGCAGGCGTGACCCTGGATCAGTCGAACGCAGACCTTCGAAACCTGGATGCAGTGATGCTGCTGTCGCTGCGTGGTGAAGATGTCGAGGGGCTGGATGAGTTGAGGAATGCCGCTTGGCGCGCGGGGCGTGAAAGCTCGCTACCGGTGGCCGGGCCTTCGGGCACAGGTGAATTCGCGGGCATTCTGAACAGGGCTTATGAAGTATCCGATGCGCTGATCTTTGTGGAAGAGAGACCGGCTGGGGGCTTTGATGCGGCTCTGCTTGCCGTATTGCCCGGTGAAGGTCAGGCTGAAGCGACAGTTTTCGACACAGGCGATTTGCGCGTGCGGAAATTCGAAACGGGCACAGACCGCGCGACATATATTGTCGATTATGCAGGTCACAATCTGATCCTGTCGTCATGCGGCGGGACGCCATTGCAGGAATTATCGGGCGGAGAGTTTCGTGTGCTTGATTGCGAATCGGAGTGGCCATTGGGGGCGCCGGAATTCGTATTTCGTGACGGCTCGTCTGATTGACCTCAGCATTCGCTGTTATTCCACAGCTTCCCCCGATGTCGCCGATCAGCTGTCATGGAGGCGATTATGCCGAATTGTCAGATGTCGCGCATAGCGCGCTGACACTATTCACCTTGTCCGGGAACGCGACGCCTGCCATGCTTTGAACCACTGGGATTGTGGCATGAGTGTAAACAAGCTGCGACAAGAAGGTCGCGCTTGGCAAATTCTTTCAATTCCTCGCAATTCGTTAACCAATTGGGCCTAGCTGTTAACATTCATGGGTTGTATCGGGTGCTGACGTAATGACTTTTGTTCTGTTCCTTCTCTACGCGGCAATCGGCGGGGGCGTCGGTTACGGCGTGTTCACGCTGACGGATGTCGGCATGCCCCTGTCCATCGCGGCGGGCGGTATCGCGACAGCGTTGCTCGGACAAATCCATATCCTGATCAAGTCTGACCGCTCCACCAAGGAGATCGACGAGCGCATCGACCGTGTGGAGCGCACGGTCCGTGATTCTGTTGAGCGTGTTGATGTTGTTGAGGCGCGCACCGAGGCCGTTGAGGCGACGATCAAGCATGAGCTCACCGAACGCCGTGATGCGTTGGTTACCGAAATGAAGCAGCTTGAAAGCCTCATCGACCGGCTGTCCAAGAGTTTCGAAAACAAGCTGGCCGAGACCAGCGAGAACGCAATTGTGGCACCGGAAGAAGACGCCATTCTGCGCGATGTGCGCGACGCGCTGAAAGACGGTCGCGTCGATCTGCACTTGCAGCCGATTGTCTCGCTGCCACAGCGCCGCGTATCGTTTTATGAGGGGTTCACCCGTCTGCGCCGTCCGAATGGCTCGCTGGTCCTGCCGGCCGAGTTCCTGGATGCCGCACGCCGGGCGAAGCTGATGGGGATCATCGACAACTTCACCCTGTTTCGGTGTGTCCAGATCGTGCGTCGCCTTGCGGAGCGGGATCGCCGCGTCGGCGTATTCTGCAACATCTCTGCATCCTCTTTGGAAGATTCGACATTCTTCCCATTGTTCCTTGAATTCATGACGGAAAATCGTGATCTTTCAGGCGCGGTTATTTTCGAGATCACGGCTGACCGTTTCGAGACGCGCTCTCGCACGATGCGGGACAATATGGACAAGCTGACGGCGCTTGGCTTTCGCTTCTCGATTGATCACGCAGACAGCCTTGCGCTGGATCTGCCGCGTCTTCAGTCAGCCGGTATTCGCTTTGTGAAGATGAATGGCACGCTGCTGATGGACCAGTTGCGCGATCCTGCTGGCCCGCGTCCCGTGTCGTCGATCAATCGCCGTGTGGACGGCGAAGAAGTCAGCGCTGTGTTCTCTCGCTATGGCGTTACCGTCGTAGCCGAGAAGATCGAAGACGAGGCCAGCGTGATCGAAATTCTGGAATACGATATTCCTTACGGTCAGGGTCATGTGTTCGGCGCGCCGCGTCCGATCAAGTCTTCGCTGATGGAAGAAACGGCCCCGCCACAGGAATTGGTCCAGCGCTTGTCCAATTTCGGCTGATCCCGACCACCTTCAATTTGCCTCATTGATGCAGTCCGATGCCTCCAATTGGTGGAGGACGGTATGAGATTTGTCGCGTTTTGTATTCCGGTAGTCGCCCTTTGTCGCGCAGCGGCGGCCGAGCCTCAAATGGTTCAGCGCATCACGGTGGAATTGCCGGGGCCAGCTGAGTTCGAGGCGCCGGACGCGTTGCAAGCCATGACAGAAGGTGTCGTCTTTCTGGACCTCCGCATTTCGCCGGAACTGGAACCCAACCTGCTGAACTCAGATGGCAGTGCAGCCAACCTGGAAGGGTGCGAATTCGGTGGCGTGGAAGCCGATACGGTCATGATCGGAACGGGGTCCAATCACATGATCCTGGAAGTGCTGATGGGCGATCCTGAAACCCATGCCGCAAACTTGCTGTCCTGCAACTACGCGCCAGAGCTGATTTCTGAAGACGGTTTCGGCCACATGACGCGTGTCAAAGGCTGCTTTCTTGCGCATTCCATTTCCATTCCAACGGCCGTTCATTGGCGTCTCCATCCATTGCCTGCGTCAGCCTGCGGATTTGGCGATTGACCGCCTCACTGGCCGGGCATAGGTCCATATGTATGACAGATTTGAAATTTCCGGGCGGCTTGTCCGATATCGCGGACAAGTATGATGCCGTTCTGTGCGACGTCTGGGGGGTCATTCACAATGGCCGCGCCAAATTCGACGAGGCTTGCGACGCGCTGGTGACTTATCGGTCCAAGGGCGGAAAGGTTTGCCTGATTACGAACGCACCTGTCCCGAAACAGCAGGTCATTGACTATTTCGAGCCACTGGGCGTTCCAGCGGATGCCTACGACGATTGCGTATCTTCAGGCGATGCGACCCGTGCGGAATTGAGCAAGCGCACAGACAAGGTGTTCTGGGCAATGGGGGCGAATGCCCGCTGGGAACGCGACCCATACCTGTATCAGGGACTGGACCTGAAATTCGGCGAGCCGGACGAATCGGACGTGCTGCTCTGTATCGGTTTGCGCGATTCACTGAATGACCACCCCAGCGATTATACGGACACGCTAAGACAGGGGATTGATCGCAACATTCCCATGATTTGCGCCAATCCGGACAAGCAAGTGAGAATCGGTGGACGCCTGCATTGGTGCGCCGGCGCGCTGGCGGAAATCTATGAGGATCTTGGCGGCAATGTCATCTATCCGGGCAAGCCTCACGCGGCGATATATGATCTGGCGGTTGAGCGGCTTGGCGATGCCGCGGCGAACAAATCCCGCGTGCTGTGTATAGGCGACAGCCCAACGACGGACATGCGCGGTGCGCGGCTTCAAGGCTTTCATGGCCTCTATGTTGGCACCGGCCTGAAGGAGCATGGCGACAATTTTGAAGCGGAGGTCGCAGACCTTCTGGCCGATTACGGCGAGCAGGCGACCTATGCGATGACTGGCCTCAGATGGTGACGTGTTGCGCTGCAGCGTGTAACCAAACTGCCGAAAAGCAATCAGGAGCCCAAACGGGATGAGTGAGTTCACCGGTTACAAGTACGAAGATCTCGATGTCGGCATGTCTCATGAGACGGTGCACGTGATCACCGAAAACGATATCCAGCGCTTTGCCGAAGTGTCTGGCGACTTCAACCCTCTGCACATGTCAGACGAGTTTGCCGCGAAAACGGTGTTCGGCAAGCGCATCGCGCATGGTGCGCTGACAGCGAGCTACATCTCCGGCATTCTGGGCAATAATCTGCCAGGACCAGGCGCGATCTTTGTGGGGCTCTCCATGCGGTTCAAGCGCCCGGTTCACATTGGTGACGAGGTGACGGTGCGGGCAGAAGTGGCCGAGAAGAAAGATCGCGGCAACCGCGTGACGCTGAAGGTCTCCTGTATTGTCGATGGCAAGCGCGTGATCACAGGTGAAGCGGAAGTGGTTGCGCCGCGCCGGGAGGATTGATGGGCGTTTTCGCCGACTATCGAGGCCTGCCGGAACGGGCGCGTGGTGCATCGATTGCCCTTGGCAATTTCGATGGGCTGCATGCGGGCCACAAGGCTGTGATGGCGGCGGCAAGAGAGGCGGGAGCCGGCAATTTCTCTGTGGCCACGTTCGAGCCGCCCCCGCACGCCTATTTTCGCCCGCAAGACCCTCCTTTCCGCATTTTCCGCCCGGAGCGCCGCAATGCTGCGATCTTGGCTGAAGGCGCAGACTCTGTGTTTGAACTGCCTTTCAATGGCGAAATGGCGTCCAAGACCGATGAGGAGTTCGTGCGCGAAGTTCTGGTCGATGGCCTTGGCGTGAGCCATGTGTCTGTCGGCTTTGATTACCGCTTTGGCCGGGGACGTATGGGCCATGCGCAGCGCCTGGCCAGTCTTGGGCGCGCACTTGGTTTTGGCGTGACCATTGTCGACGAAGTCCAGAACGAAGATGAGAAAGCCTCTTCAACAGCGATCCGTCAGGCATTGCGGGCCGGGGAGCCTGAACTGGCGGCGCAGATCCTGGGGCAGGTATGGGTTGCCGATGGCCCGGTTATCAAGGGCGAGCAGAATGGCCGGAAGTTCGGCTACCCGACCGCCAATACGAGCCTGGGCGAGCTGATCCATCCCAAGTACGGCGTGTACGCGGTGCGGGTTCGCATCGATCGGGCGGGTGAATGGTTGCCAGGTGTCGCCAATTTTGGACGCACGCCAACCACGGGTCTGCGCGATCCGCTGCTGGAGGCACACATCTTCGACTTTGATGGCGACATTTACGGTCGGTGGATGGAGGTTCAGATAATCTCTTACATGCGGCCAGAGCTGCATTTTGAGAGCCTGGATGCCATGGTGGTGCAGATGGGCAAGGACGTTATAGAAGCAAAGCAACGTCTGGCGGCAGCCTGATTCTACTTGGAGTGTTGCCCAGTCGCCGCCACAATCACTTTCTAGAAACTGAAGCACTGGTTTGAGGGACGACCATGTTGAAGTGTTTGATCGCCGCGGGGATTGGCCTTGCGGCTGTACCAATAGCGAGCGCGGATCCGGGGACGATGGATCCGCCTGTGCCAGAAGCCGGGACTATCGATCCGGCCTTGCTGGAGCCAATCCAGATCATCAAGACGGTGACGATGGACGATCTGCGTCTGATGCTGGATGAGGTCGGCGCGACCTTTATCGCGGCGGGGCGCACAGGCGATGGCGCACCTTTCGTGTTCGGCGAGTTCGAGGACGGTTTGACCTTCGGGGCTTATGCCGTCTGCGCGCTGCCGGATGGCAGTGATTGCCGCGGACTGGAGTTCATGGCGGTCTATGGCTCATCGGTCAGCGAGCAGGTGATTGCGGGAATAGACCGCGATTATCCCGCAATCTCCCTCTACAAATCCGACGCGCAGAAGGTGCGTGTGTCGCGCTATGTCATCCTCGATCACGGCATCGCCTGGGACAACATGATCGAGAACATGAACGTGTTCCGTACGCTTTGTGGCAAGGTGTCAGAACGCCTGGCCAATCTGGCGGAAACGCAAACCACCGCTGAATGGCAATAGTGACTCGTTAAGACGAGCCTGCTACGGAAATCGCATGGCACGGATAGACTGCATTCGAATTAGCCGCCCGGCTGCGCGCTGACCCGGAACGAACGGGGCCGCGAAGCCGGGAGCCCATGCTCTGAACGCATGAAAAAAAGCCGTGGCCATTGCCCGGCATTTCCGTAAAACACGCCAAAACTGCCATAGGCCCGACATGACCGATTCCCTGACCGACCGCGATTATCGCGACACGCTGTTTCTGCCTGCCACCGAGTTTCCGATGCGGGGCGGCCTGCCCAAGCGCGAGCCCGACTGGATCAAGCGCTGGGATGAGCTGAAGCTGTACGAAAAACTTCGCGCCGATGCGAAGGCGCGCGGGGCCAAACCGTGGATCCTGCATGATGGCCCGCCCTATGCGAATGGCCACATTCACCTCGGCACGGCGATGAACAAGATCGTCAAGGACATCATCGTGCGCTCGCACCAGATGACCGGTCTTGATGCCTCTTACCTGCCGGGATGGGACTGCCACGGCCTGCCGATCGAATGGAAGGTGGAAGAGGAGTTCCGCTCCAAGGGCAAGACCAAGGATGATGTCGCGCCTGGAGACTTCCGCGCCGCTTGCCGCGCCTATGCCGGCAAATGGGTGGACGTACAGAAGGCAGAGTTCCGCAATCTCGGCATCGAGGGTGAGTGGGACAATCCGTACCTGACGATGAAGTTCGAAAGCGAAGCCTCCATTGTGGGCGAGTTCCTGCGCATGGCGATGGGCGGCACGCTGGTGCGCGGCGCCAAGCCGATCATGTGGAGCCCGGTGGAACGCACAGCGCTGGCGGAAGCGGAAGTGGAATACCACGACCGCAAGGTGCCGGTGATCTGGGTGAAGTTTCCTTGGGCGGGCACGCATTTGGGAGATGGAGCAACGTTTCCTGATTGGGTAGCAGAAGCGAAGGGAGCATCGGTCGTTATCTGGACGACCACGCCTTGGACGATCCCAGCCAACCAAGCCGTCAGCTACAATCGTGAAATCTCATACAGCATCTACGAAGTTGAGGCTGTCATGAGTGAGGAAGAACTCGGATTTGCTCCGTATGCAAAAGTGGGCGAGCGACTTATCATCGCGGATAAGTTGGCACAAAGCGTCATGGATGGTGCGAAAGTTTCAAAGTTCCGGCCTGTCATCGCTGTCGATCCAGAAGGCTTGGTGAGTCTTCGGCACCCACTGGCTCAGGTGAGCGCATTTTTCGACAAACCCATCCCCATGCTCGCGGGCGATCATGTTACAGATGATGCCGGTACAGGCTTCGTGCATACGGCGCCGGCGCATGGTGAGGATGACTTCAATGTCTGGATCGCGTCCGGGCGCAAGGCGTCTGACATTCGCGACATCGTGAATCCGGATGGTGCTTATCAGCATCCGGAGCTTCCGGCCGCGCTGCAGGGGCTCGACATCATCCGCACGTCCGGCAAGAAGCGGGGAGAGCAGGGCAAGGCGAACCCGGAAGTCATCAAATTGCTGGCAGAGAGTGGAAACCTGCTCGCACGTGGCATGACGACGATCCGCGATGCGCATTCCTGGCGCTCCAAGGCACCGGTCATCCGCCGGGCGACGCCGCAATGGTTCATCTCGATGGACAAGCCCGGCCCGAACGGCAAGACGCTGCGCGAGAATGCGCTGAAAGCCATTGAAGATACCGAATTCTTCCCCGCTGTTGGCCGCAATCGCCTGCAGGCAATGGTGGAAGGACGCCCGGACTGGCTGATCAGCCGCCAACGCAATTGGGGCGTTCCGATCACGATTTTCGTCAACAAGGATGGACAACCTCACACGGCCACGCTGGCTGCCGAACAGGCTGAGCAACTGAACGAAGCGATCAAAGCGGCGATCGCACAGGGCGGCGTCGAAGCCTGGTTCGATACGCCTGCGGAAGACTTCCTGTCGCCCCTCGGTCTGGATGTGGGCGACTGGGACAAGGTGACGGACGTTCTGGACGTCTGGTTCGACTCCGGCACGACGCATGCCTTTGCCCTGCGCGAGCGCGGTATCATCGACCCGGAGACCGGGCAGGCGGATCTCTATATGGAAGGCTCTGACCAGCATCGCGGCTGGTTCCAGTCGTCCCTGCTGGAGAGCTGTGCAACACGCGGTATCGCGCCGTACAAGCAGGTGCTGACGCACGGCTTTATCGTGGATGCCGAAGGCAAGAAGATGTCGAAATCCATCGGCAACACGATCGAGCCGCAGGAGATCCAGAAACAGTACGGCATCGAAATCCTCCGTATCTGGACGGCCTCGGGCGACTACACTGAAGACCTGCGAATCTCTGACGAGATCATCAAGGGATCGGTCGAGACCTATCGCAAGCTGCGCAATACGGTGCGTTACCTGCTGGGCGCGCTGGATGGGTGGAGCGAGGCCGAAGCCCTGCCGCGCGACGAGATGCCGAGCCTTGAGCGCTGGGTGCTTCACCGTCTCGCCGAACTCGATGGCCAGATCCGTGCGGCTTACAATGTCTACGACTTCAAACGTGTCATGGCGCTGTTGATCAATTTCTGCGGCGTCGATCTGTCTGCGGTCTATTTCGATATTCGCAAGGATAGCCTGTACTGCGACCCGCGCTTCGATACGCAATCAGCCTGGGACAAGGACACGGCTGTCTTTGGCAATCGCCGCCGCGCCGCACGCACAGTCATGGCGGCTGTGCTGGAACGCCTGCTGACATGGCTGGCTCCGGTCATGCCGTTCACGATGGAAGAGGCGTTTCTTGAAAGCCATCTGAAGGACCGGGCTGAATCTGTGCATCTGCTGCAATTCGCAGAAACGCCGGAAGGCTGGAAGGATGACGTGCTGGCCGCGCGCTGGGCAAAGATCTTCACCGTCCGCCGCGTCGTGACCGGTGCGCTGGAAGTGGAGCGCCGCGAGAAGCGGATTGGTGCGTCTCTGGAAGCTGCGCCGAAAGTGCATATCGCGGACCAGGCTCTGATTGATGCCTTCAAGGGTGAGAGCGCCGCCGACATCTTCATCACGTCCGGCGCAGAGCTGATCCACACGTCCAACGGAAATGGCGGCGGGTTCACGCTCGACGATACCGACGGCGTGGTCGTGTACCCGGAGAAGGCAGACGGCATCAAATGTCGCCGTAGCTGGAAGTATTTCGACCCATCCACGGCTGACCCGGCCTTCCCGGACATTACGCCGCGTGACGCGCTGACCGTAAAGGCCTGGGACAAGGTTCACGGATGAGTGCGGGGAATCGCTTGATTGGCAGGGCTGAAGCTGCAATCTGCTCGGCATGAAACTGAAACTTGCCAATCTCTGGGCCCCGGCGCTCATTCCAGTGTTCCTGCTGGCGGACCAATGGTCCAAATGGCTGATTCTGAAGGACCCCCGGTTCAACGCCCTGGCTTGCCTGGATAACCCCTATCAGTGTGGGCATGTCCCGCTGCCGGGGCCGATTGACCTGACCATGTTGTGGAACCGCGGCATGAGTTACGGCATGTTCCAGTCTGAAGGCATTGGCCGCTGGTTGCTTGCCCTGGTGATGCTGGTAATCGCGCTCGGCTTTCTGTACTGGCTGGTGCGCCACGCCAGCAACTGGCTGTTGAAGCTGTCGCTGGCGATGGTCGTCGGCGGGGCCTTTGGAAATCTCATCGACCGGGTTCGGTTCGGGGCCGTGGTAGACTTCATCAACGCCAGCGACCTATACTTTCCGTGGGTCTTCAATGTGGCTGACGCTGCAATTAGTGTTGGCGCGGTCTTGCTGTTTGTCGACCAGTTCTTACTGTCGGGCCGGAAACAGGCTAAGACACAGTCTGAGTAGTTTAATCGTGATGGCGAGGACGCCCTGATATGAAAAAACAGTTGTTCCTGATGGCGGCCGGTGCCGCATTGGTTGCGTCAACGGCCTGTACATCTTCTGGCGGTGGCCAGCGTACGCCGGACGAGTTCCGCGTTGTCACCATGTCTCCGCTGACCGTTCCGCCGAACTACAAGCTGCGTCCGCCTTCTGCAGGTGGTGCCCTGCCACCTGAACTGGATGGCTCACGCACGGAAACCACGGCCGCATTCGGCGCGACGATCGGCCGGAATGCCAGCGCGTCTGAAAAGGCTCTCGTGGCTGCAGCGGGCGCGAACGCGGTTGATCCGATCATTCGCACCCAGGTCGACTATGAAGAGACCAAGACGATCCGCAAATCGACCAGCATTGCGGACCGGATCTTGTTCTGGCGCAGCGATGACGAGGCGGCAGAAGAGATCGCGCTGGACAATGCGACCGGCGGGAACCCCGTCGTGATTGAGCGCTCCAGCGAAGGCCCACGCATCAAGCTGCCGGGAACCTGATAAAATCAGAACCATGCGTCTGAAGAAAACCTGAGAGGAAACAAGCCCATGAAACGGATACTCACCGGGGGGCTTGTCGCGCTCTCGGTTTTCGCCTCCAGCGCCGTTGCCGAAGAAAGCACCTGGTCACCCAGCGTGTTCAGCCTCGACAATGGGATGGAAGTTGTCGTCGTGCCGGACCACCGCGCACCGGTCGTGACGCATATGGTCTGGTACAAGGTTGGCGCCGTGGACGAGGCCGAAGGCAAGTCCGGCATCGCTCACCTCTTCGAACACGTCATGTTCAAGGAAACCGACGACCTTGCGCCGGGTGAGTTCGACGATATCGTCTCTCGCAATGGTGGCGTCAGCAATGCGTTCACCAGCTGGGACTACACGGCCTATTTCGAGCGCGTTGCGAAGCAGCACCTCGGCACGATGATGGCACTCGAAGCCGAGCGCATGACCGATCTGATCATCAATGACGATCCGAACGGTCCGTTCATTTCCGAGCGCGATGTGGTGAAGGAAGAGCGTCGCCAGCGCATCGACAACAATCCCGGCGTAATCCTGCAGGAAATGGTCCTGTCGGAACTCTGGAAGGGCCATCCATACGAGATCACGGTCATCGGCAAGATGGACGAAGTCGCGGCGCTGACCCCGGAAGACGGGATGAGCTTCTACGAGGAGTATTACAGCCCCGAGAATGCGATCCTCGTTGTGGCCGGTGATGTGACACCTGACGAAGTTCGGGCGCTGGCCGAAGAGCATTATGGCGCGATTGAGCCGACTGGAACGGCACACGGTGAACGCAAATGGGCACCGGTTCCGCCGCTGAGCGAGACGAAGGAACTGGTCTATTCCGATCCGAAAGTGCGTCAGCCGAGCTGGAGTCGCTATTACTCCGGCACGTCTGAAACGCGTGATCGAGACCTGTCCTATGCGCTGGATGTCGGCCTGGAAGTGCTGGGCGGCGGCATGACAAGCCGTCTCTATCAGTCGCTTGTGGAAGGCCAGCAGCTCGCGATCAACGCCAACACTTTCGCCTGGACCACGCTGCATGATGAAGGCCCTGCCGTGATTATGGCGAGCCCGGCACCGGGCGTATCACTGGAGGATCTCGAAGCCGCTGTGATGGCAGAGGTTGAGAAGGTTCTGGCCGAAGGCTTCACGGACGCTGAAGTCGAGCGGGCTCGCAACAAGCTGGCGGCTCAGGCCATTTATGCCCGAGACAGCCAATCCAACATGGCGAATACATTTGGTTCAACACTGGCGCTCGGCGGTTCAATTGATGACGTTCTGAACTATCCGGATGCCATGCGGGCCATTACCACGGAGCAGGCAATCGCCGCCGTCCGCGAAGTATTTGGCGCGGATCGCCACTACATCGAAGCACACCTGCTGCCAGCAGAGGGAGAATTCTGAGATGAAACCTTTTGACCTCATCATCGGTGCTGCCCTCGGACTGGGGGTTGCAGCATGTGCGTCAGTCGAGCCCGCGCAAACGGACGCAGAAATTACGGCGGTTGCACCGCCTGTCGAGGCGAGTGCGGATGACGCAGGCCTGGATGTCGTCGTTCATGAAGGCGATTTTGCCGAGATCCAGCAATTCACGACGCCAGGCGGCGTGTCGGTCTGGTTGGTGTCTGAACCGTCCATTCCGATCCTGTCGGTTGCGATGGCCTGGGAGGGTGGCGAAGCGGCAGACCCGGACGGCCTCGAAGGGCTGGCGGATGCCGTGGCCTATCACATGAACGAAGGCGCGGGTGATCTCGATTCGCTGGCGTTCCAGACGCGGATGGAAGAGCTCAATATGAGCTTCGGGTGCAGCGCGTCCAATGAGTGGACATCCTGTTCCGCATCCATGCTGACGGATAATGCCACGGATGCGATGGACCTGGTGGCGATGGCGTTTGAAGCGCCCCGGTTCGATGAAGGCCCATTTGCCAGGTTCGTGCGTGAGCAGGAAGTTTCGCTGAATACGCGCGAAACCAATGCGCGTTATCTCGCGGGCCGGGCAGAGGCTGCAGCGCTTTACCCGGAGCATCCTTATGCGCGAGAAATTTCCGCCGAAAGCGTTGCTGCGCTGACGCCTGAACTCGCAAAGGCGCATATGCGCAAGCTGATGGTGAAGGATCGGCTTATCGTGACGGCAGTTGGCGCTGTCACGCCGGAAGAGTTGGCACCGATGATTGATGCGGTCGCAGCGCCCCTGCCTGAAAGCAGCGACCTGCCGAAAACGCCGAAGATCGCGTTCACGGCTGAGGACAAATTCGACACGATTGTCATTGAC
This sequence comes from Hyphomonas atlantica corrig., assembly GCF_000682715.1. Taxonomy (GTDB): domain Bacteria; phylum Pseudomonadota; class Alphaproteobacteria; order Caulobacterales; family Hyphomonadaceae; genus Hyphomonas; species Hyphomonas atlantica. Next base: position 55,651 of record NZ_AWFH01000034.1, read on the forward strand.
CTGCCCCAGCCTCAGAGCCTTGTGCGTTTTCTGGCGCCGGGTCTGGAGCGGGAGCATCCGGACTTCTTTACGGCCTATGTGCTGAACTACACCTATGGTGGCGGTGGATTTGGCAGTCGCCTGATGGAATCGCTTCGTGTCCAGAAGGGGCTAACTTATGGCGTCTATACCGGCCTGTCGTATGATGAGAAGTATCAGAACTGGGGCGGTGGGGGTCAAACGCGGAACGAAAGCGTTGGGGAGTTTGTTGCGGCGCTGAAAGAAGAGACCGCCTTGATCGCAGAGCAAGGCGTTACCGCTGAAGAACTGGCAGATGCCAAGGCGTATCTCACCGGGTCTTATCCGCTGGCGTTTGATTCCAACGCCAAGATTGCGGGCCAGATGATGGGCGTGCGTCAGGATGATCTGGGTGTGGACTATTTCGACCGTCGCAATGCGTTGATCGAGGCAGTGGCACTGGAAGACGTAAATCGCGTCGCCGCTGAATATCTGCAGCCAGATCGGCTCAGCTTCATTGTCGTGGGGCAGCCCGAAGGGCTGGAATAGCGATAGCCCGGCCTAGTCCGCAGTCTTTCGGGGTGCGGACAGGCCGGTCGTTGCCGCATCAAACACGCTCTCCCGATTGTATCGATAGAGCTCCGCCGGTCGGCCGCCGGTGCTGGTTTCCATTGCGCCGGTTCCGATAACAAAGCCGGTCTTGTCCAGAGCGCGCCGGAAATTCTGTGTGTGCAGGGACAGGCCCAGAATCCCCTCAACGGCGCGCTGAAGTGACGACAGAGTGAATTTGTCTGGCATCAGTTCGAAAACGACTGGCCGGTATTTGATCTTGCCGCGCAAACGAGAAATTGCCGTGGCCAGAATACGCCGGTGATCCGAGGCCATTGGCTCGCCGAGGCGGACATCCGGTTCTGGCAGGCCAGCATCGCGCGCGCATTCGATGACAAGCCCGGCCTCATACAGCAATTCGTAACGATCCAGAACGCGCTCCTCGATCCACCGGATTCCATCCAGAGCGAAAGCAGCGCGAGCACGTTCCAACCGACGTTCATTCCCGGCGGCCCACGTCATCAGGCGGGGCGCAATGTGTGCATCGATCAGCGCTGGACGGCCACTGCGATGATCTTCCCACGGAAAATATCGATACCAGGAGTGCCACCGCGCCTCGAAGGAATCATCCGCGGGGCGGGGCTCTGGGGTCAGGGCGAGGTAGCCAACCGAAATGACACGCGCATTCGGGGCTGAATCTGCCAGAGTGGCTTCGGGGGTTTCGCGATCCTTGTCCCCAAACGTGTAGAGTTGCTCGACATAGCCGAGTTCAAAGCCGGTTTGCTCACGCACCCAGCCCCGCAATGACAGGTCAAACGTGCGATGGCGGTCCGGGTCAAATGCACCAAAGGGCAGGGCGTCTTCGCCCGTCTCGCGCTGGGTGATCAATACGCGGGGTGCGTCGCCTTCGACAGCAACCATCACGGCGGACAGTCCAATCAGCAAAGGCGATGACAGCGGCATCAGGAGGGCTCCAGCAATTTGTTGATCTGTGCGTAGCGCTTCATGAACGCGGCTTGCGCATCTGGAACCGCTTTCGGAGAAAGTTTCAGCTTGGTTCCTTCAGGCGGCTTTCCAAACAAGCGGTTTGCTTCGTCTTCGGAGAAACCCGCCAGTTGAATCGCTTCTGCCCAGGCGCAGATGAGGTCGGCTTTCTTGATCAGGCGCTTCAGCTTCTGTGGAGTAACAGGCCGCAGGCCAAAGCGGATGTGGATCGCTTCCTGCAGGCGGGCCTCGATGGTCTTGTAGCTTTCACCCAGTAGCGCCTTGAAGGGCGATATCATGTCGCCAATCACGTATTCAGGACTATCATGAAGTAGCGCCGTCAGGCGTTGCTGCGGTGTCAGGTCAGGTTGAAGGCGGCGGCAGATATCTTCAACCAGAACAGAATGTTCGGCCACTGAGAATGCGTGTTCGCCGCGTGTTTGCCCGTTCCATCGGGCAACCCGGGCAAGGCCGTGGGCAATATCTTCGATTTCCACATCCATTGGGGATGGGTCGGCCAGGTCAAGCCGTCGACCCGACAACATGCGTTGCCAGACGCGGGGGGCCTTAACAGATTGCTTCACGCGAGAGGTCATCACCACCTTATTTAAAGCTTTGGAAACACAGGTAAAGAAACGAGGGCATTCCGGTTACGAACTCGTCCCTTTTTGGCCCCAATCGGCAAATGCGCTGTTAAGGCGTTTGGGGCAAAAGGGTCTCATGAACAAGGGCCGCGTTCAGAGATTCGCCGCCTTTCCTGCAAGTGAGGTGACCATGCTGGATTCTTTGACGACTGTTGTATCTTCCCAAACCATTGCGTTCGGGGTCCTGCTCATAGGGTGCAGCATTGTTGTCGTTGAAGCCGTTCGCGCCAGCAAGGAAATACTCTGGGGCGACATGTTCATGGACGATCTGGACGATTAGTCCGGCCGGGCCTGATTCAGGCCGTTTTCTCCACAAATACGGTTCCGGCGGAATAACCGGCTCCGAAAGAGCAGATCAAACCGCGATCGCCGGGCTTGAAGTCGCCTGAATATTTGTGGAAGGCGATGATGGAACCGGCCGAAGACGTGTTGGCATAGGTGTCCAGCACGGTCGGGCTTTCCTCATCGGTTGCTTCTCTCCCCAAGACCTTTGACGAGATCAGGCGGTTCATGTTTGCGTTCGCTTGATGCAACCACATGCGGCGCAAATCGGTTGGGGCGATGTTGAGTTCGCCGAGTTGTTCCCCAATCATCGTGGCAACCATTGGCACCACTTCCTTGAACACTTTGCGCCCTTCCTGGACAAACAGCTTGTCTGGCGCGTCAATGCCTTCCGGTGCGGCGCGGTTCAGGAAGCCGAAATTGTTCCGGATGTTATTCGAAAACTGCGTCTTCAGCTTGGTGCCGAGAATTTTCCAATGGCCGACCGGCGCTATGCTGACATCTTCCACCAGGACAGCCGTTGCGACGTCGCCGAAGATGAAGTGGCTGTCGCGATCCGTAAAATTCAGATGCCCCGAGCAGATTTCCGGGTTGACCATGAGGACCGATTTGGCGCTGCCAGAGCGCACGAAGTCTGCTGCGGTCTGGATGCCGAAGGTTGCGGAAGAGCAGGCGACGTTCATGTCGAATGCGAAACCGCCACATCCAAGCGCGTCCTGGATTTCCACGGCCATGGCAGGGTAGGCGCGCTGCATGTTTGAGGCGGCGCAGATCACGGCGTCCACGTCTTCGGGCTTGCGCCCGGCGCGCTCCAGCGCATCTTTGGCGGCTTTCACAGCGATTTCGGCCAGGACCGAAATCTGCTCGTTCGGACGCTCTGCAATACGGGGGGCCATGATGTCCGGATCCAGAACGCCAGTCTTGTCCATCACATAGCGGGATTTGATGCCGGACGCCTTTTCGATGAATTCGACCGATGAGTGCGTCTTTGGCTCCAGCAGGCCGGCGGCGATATCTGCTTCCCGCTCGCGGTTCCAGTTGTCGGCCCAAACATTGTAGCTGTCGACCAATTCCTTGTTGGAAATGGAGTTGGGAGGCGTCCAGAGTCCTGTCGCCGAAATGACTGGTGTATTCATGCCTGCCCTCTTTGTCCGATCCGGATAACCCAGACCGTTATCGCATTTTTCTACAATGGTTTGTGTCTGCGGGAAGTTTGGTCAACTTCCGGTGATTTGCAAGTACCGAGGCTGTTTAGTCTTTTGGGGCGCGTAGCCCGGAATCGACCGTTTCCCGAACTGCTTCGCGGGGCAGACCCTGAGCTTCGTTTATGGCCTCGCGTTCTTCCGCCGCTTTCATTCTTTCGGCGTAGGATGCAGCATTTCGCTCCTGCCGCGCTTCAAGCAGCGCGATCTCTGTTTCTATGCACCGGTCTCGCGTTTCAGGATCGGGGGCTGTCCGGCAGCGGCTCCAGGCTTCGGCGCGGTTTGCCTTGTCCATTGAAGACGTTGCGCAGCCAGCGAGAAATGGCACCGCGACCAGAAGGGCAGCGGTAATCATTGAGGCTTTCATCAATCACATCTCCTGAACGGCCTTGTGTCGCGGACAGGATACATCATGGTCATTGACCATGCCAACTGCCTGCGCCCATGCATAAACGATCGTTGGGCCCACGAATTTGAACCCACGTTTCTTGAGATCCTTTGACATTGCAGCGGACCAGTCGGTGTGAGTGGGCGCATCGCGGAAATGTTTCCACTGGTTCACAATGGGCTGGCCGCCCACAATTTGCCAGCAATAGTCGGAAAAGCTGTCGCCTGATTCTTCCATCGCAAGGAATGCCTGAGCATTGCCGATCACCGCGTCGACCTTTTTGGGGCTCCGGATGATGCCGGGGTTTTTCAGCGCTTTGGCTGCGCGGGCGGGCGTCCAGCGGGCGAGCTTTTCGGGGTCGAAATTGTCGAACTCTTCGCGGATGCTGTCGCGCTTGCGCAATATGGTGATCCAGGCCAGTCCGGCCTGCATGCCGTCCAGTTGCAGTTTCTCCCAGAGTGCGCGTCCATCGCGCTCCGGCACGCCCCATTCGGTGTCATGATAGGTCCGATAGAGCTCGTCAGACGGCGGGGCCCATGCGCAGGGATATGTGTCACTCACCGGCTGGCTCCGCATTGTGACTGTCCACCTCTGCGCGTTGCCATTCCGTCAGCTCGAACGTCACGGGTGCGCCGTTGCAGGTGAACGCCAGTCCATCCTGCTCAGCCTTGGCAAGCCGGTCCGTGCGGATCAGAGCGAGTCCAACTGATCCGGCCACGCTGCTGAGTGTGCCTATTGGGGTGGCCGCGAGAATATCGGCGCCTGTTTCCAGAGCCTCACCCGTTACCTTCACGGTGCGCTTGCGAATCTTGCCCTTGCGCTTCATGCGGCTGGCGACTTCCTGCCCGACAAAACAACCTTTCTTGTAGTCGATACCCGACATCATATCCATGTTGATATCGGTCGGGAAAACTTCGGCGGCGCGGTAATCTGAGCCCCATTCCGGTACGCCTGCTGCGAGCCGGGCAGCGTGCCATTCCTCTTCGGGCATTTCGATTCCAGAGACACCCGCCGGCGTGATTGCGCGATGCGGCAATTGCGGCGACCGGACGTCCACCCAACTTCCCTCGGTGACGACATCATCGGTCAGCCGTTCAATGGTCACATCATTGCGCATTCTGAACATTTTCAAGCGCTTTTCGAGGTCATCCGCCGCGTCGACATGGACATCCAGATAGATGTTTTCCAAGGACAGCATGGCCAGGTAGTCGGCGATCACCTTTCCTTGCGGCGTCAGCAACGCGCCGTACCGCATCTCGCCCGTCTGCCAATTGTCGACCGAGTGTGTGACCGTGCGGCCCAGCAGGTGAAGCATGTCAGGGCCGGTCAGGCGAATGATGGCGCGATGGGGGAGAATGCGTTTCATCTGCCTGTTGTAAGTATGGCAAGGTGGCTTCTCAAGTCCGACGTTCCATTCAAGGCTCGGGAAAACCACACTTGACTTAGGCCGCGCGGAGTCACACCCCATTTGCCATGACCTATGATCTGATCCTGAAAGGCGGCACCGTCGTTTCTCCCGGCGGCATGGCGCAAACCGACATCGGCGTGAAGGGCGAGCGTATTGCCCATATCGGCGACCTGACCGGCGTTGATGCCGGAGAAATCTATGACGCAACCGGCCTGCACATTCTGCCCGGTGTGATCGACAGCCAGGTTCACTTCAGGGAACCGGGACTGGAGCACAAGGCCGACCTCGAAACAGAAGCCCGCTCTGCCGCGCTGGGCGGCGTCGTGGCCGTGTTCGAGATGCCGAACACCAACCCGTCCACGATCACGCCCGATGCGTTGACTGACAAGCTGGCCCGCGCGAAGGGCCGGATGGACACCGATCATGCGTTCTATGCCGGCGCGACACATGACAACACGGACGTGTTGCCAGAGATGGAGCAGATGCTCGGTTGTTGCGGTGTGAAAGTCTTCATGGGCGCGTCGACCGGAGATTTGCTGATCCAGGACGATGAAGGCGTTGAAGCTGTGCTGCGCGCTATCAAGCGTCGCGCCGCATTCCACTCGGAAGACGAGTATCGACTCGAGGAACGCCGCAGCCTGGCCGTGCAGGGGGATTGGCAAAGTCATATTGTGGTTCGCGATGTTGAGGCCGCTGTCAGTTCTACGCGCCGCTTGTTGCGCCTTGCGCGCAAGACCGGAAAACGCATCCACGTGCTGCATATCTCCACCGCTGAGGAAATGGAGTTGCTGCGCGATGCGAAGGATCTGGCCAGTGTGGAAGTCCTTCCGAACCACCTCACGCTGGCTGCGCCCGACTGTTATGAGCGCCTCAAAGGCTTTGCCCAGCAGAACCCGCCCGTGCGCGAACAACGCCATCAGGACGCCCTCTGGCGGGCGCTGAATGCCGGGATCGTGGATGTATTGGCGACCGATCACGCGCCACATACGCGCGAAGAGAAGGAGCGGCCTTACCCTGCCTCACCATCCGGCATGCCGGGCGTGCAGACGCTCGTGCCGGTGATGTTGACCCATGTGAACAACGGAAAGCTCAGCCTTCAGCGTTTCGTCGAATTGACGAGCGCGGGGCCGCAGCGTGTCTTCGGGCTCGCAGACAAGGGCCGTATCGCGGAAGGCTATCATGCGGACTTCACGGTGGTAGACCTGAAGCGCAAGGAAACCATCACGCATGACTGGACGAAGTCCAAATGCGGATGGACACCCTATGATGGTTTCGAGGCGACAGGGTGGCCCGTTGCAACCATCATTCGCGGCGGGTTCGTCATGCGCGACGGTGAGATCGTGAAGAAAGGCGGCGGTCAACCAGTCCGCTTCAACGAGACACTGGAGCCGATCAGCTGAACCTGATGTGGGTGGAGCGGGGCGCATGAAGAAAGAGCGCAAGGGCCTGAACCGGATTCTATTCTGGCTGTATGAGGGCACAGGCAGGTGGCCGTTCCTGTTCCGCTGGGCCATGCTGGCGTTTGATTTCATCACGATCGGCTATTTCCTGTGGGCCCCGTTTGACCAACGGGACCGCGCGCATTTTGCAATCGACTACGTGATTGGCGGCGTGATCCTCGCGGATTTGCTGGCGCGGTTTTACATTGCGCGGCACCGATGGAACTTTGTCATCCGGCCCATAAACATTGCGGATCTTGTCGTCGTGGTGACCATGTTTGCACCGCTGCTTGTGTCGAACTTCGCGTTTCTACGCGTGTTGCGTGCGGTGCGCGCCATCAGGGCCTTTACATTTATCAAGCGCGTGAAGGTTCTGACGCCCTTTTTTCAGCGGCATGAGCGGATCATCGACAAAGTGACCAATCTGGTCGTGTTCGTCTTCATCATGGCTGCCCTGGTCTACTCCACGCAGGTCGGGATCAATGATGGCATACACACCTATATCGATGCGCTCTATTTCACGGTGACCAGCCTGACGACGACCGGATATGGCGACGTATTGATGGTAGGCCCCGGTGGGCGGTTGCTCTCCATCATCGTCATGGTGCTCGGCCTGACCCTATTCTTGCAATTGCTGCGAACGATTGTGGAGCCGCGCGACAAGGTGGAGCAGGAGTGCGAAGAGTGCGGTCTGCGCTTTCATGAACGTGACGCGGTGCATTGCAAGCATTGCGGAGAAGTGATCCATATTCCGACACCGGGGTTCGAATAACCGGAAAGATAAAAACACACGGGAAGAAACGCTCACATCATGCCAGATACGTCGGACATACCCTTCCGCGAAGTTCCTTACCTTCCTCAAAAGCTGAACGTAGACCGCAGACCGGATGGCACTATCTATCTGGATAATGGTCAGCCGCTGAAGGCCTGTCCGTCGCACATGCTGGCGCCATTGGTGCATTGGGCAGAGCATCGCCCGGATACGGTCTGGCTGGCTGAACGCGACCCGGAGAATCCGGCTGCGGAAGGCTGGAATACGCTGACTTATGCTGCCGGGCTGGACGCGGTGCGCCGTCTTGCTCAGGGGTTTCTGGATGCCGGCGCCGGGCAAGATGCGCCGCTGATGATCCTGTCACGCAACTCTATCGCCAACGCGCTGGTGATGTATGCGGCGATGTGGGCCGGCAGCCCGGCTGTGCCCGTGACCCCAGCTTATGCGCTGCTCAGCGAAGACCTGGGGCGCCTCAAATACATTGATGGCCTGACGCAGCCCAAATTCATCTATGTCGAGGATGGCGCAGACTATCAGCGCGCTTTGGACGGGCTGGATCTTCAGGGGCGGCTGGTCATCTATAGCGGACGTGCACCAGAGCGCTGTGATGCAGTCCGGCTGGAGCAGTTCATGCGCGCGCCAACCGAGGCGGTGCAAGCGGCGTATGACCGGCTGACTCCGGACACGGTCGCGAAGTACATGATGACGTCCGGCTCCACCGGAGAACCGAAAGCCGTCATCAACCTGCAAGGCATGGTGTCATCCAATGCCCGCATGATCCGATCGGTCTGGGATGAAGAACGTCTGGACGAAATGACCGGCGGGCCTCAGGTGATGTGCAACTTCTTGCCGTGGAGCCATACTTACGGCGCGCATTCCATCCTGCACAATATGCTCGATTGGGGCGGGACGCTCTACATTGACCATGGCGCGCCGACGCCCGCCCGCCTGCCAGAAATGTTACGAAATCTGAAAGAGGTTTCCACAACCCAGCATACGACTGTCCCCGCAGCGTGGGCGGCGCTGGCCACCGAGTTGGAGCGTGATGATCAGCTGGCGGAGGTGTTTTTCAGGCGTCTCGTCTGCATGGCCTATGGTGGCGCATCCATGGGGCAAGACATTTATGAGCGCATTCAGGCGGTTGCTGTGCGTATCACCGGCGAGCGCATTTCCCTGTCTGCCGGGTATGGTGCAACCGAGACGGCACCGACTGCGTCAAACGTGCATTGGCCGAATGACCGGATGGGCCTGATTGGTCTGCCTCTGCCGGGCAACACGTTCAAGATGGTGCCGAATGCGGAAAAGATGGAATTGCGCGTAAAAGGCGTGAATGTCACGCCGGGCTATTTCCGCAATGAGGAGAAGACAAAGGAGGCGTTTGACGAAGAAGGCTTCTACAAGCTTGGTGATGCGGTGAAGTTTGTAGACCCGGATGCGCCAGAGCGCGGGCTTGCGTTTGACGGCCGCACCGCCGAGGAGTTCAAGCTGGCAAACGGCACATGGGTGTCTGCGGGAACTGTGCGTGTACAGGCCGTTGCAGCGACAGGTGGCGCGCTGTCTGATGCAGTCGTTTGTGGCCTGAATCAGAATGACATCCGGCTTCTGGGTTTTGTGAATGAAGCATGGTGCAAGCGGCTTGTCGGCGATGACCTGCCCATAGAAGAGCTGATCCGGCACCCAGCAGTGCATGAAAAAATCAGCGCGGGACTGGCGGTGCACAACAAGGCACATCCAAATGTTTCGGCACGCGTAGCGCGGGTCCTGTTGCAGGCTACCGCTCCGCTGGCGGATAATGGAGAGATCACGGAGAAAGGATACATCAACCAGTCCCGTACGCAGGCCTTGCGGCAAGACCAGGTGGATATTCTCTATAAGGATACGGGCGACCTGCCTGACAATCTTCTGATCCTTTAACCAGCTCAAACCAGACAAAACAAAAAGGGATACCGGATGACTGAACAGCCAATACAAACCATGACGGGTGCGGAAGCGCTTGTTTCCACGCTGGCCGATCATGGGGTGACCGCCTGCTTTGCCAATCCGGGCACATCGGAGATGCACCTTGTTACTGCGTTGGATCATGAGCCACGTATCAAGTCGACGCTCTGCCTGTTTGAGGGTGTGGCAACAGGGGCGGCCGATGGTCATGCGCGTGTAACGGGCGCCCCGGCCATGACGCTGTTGCACCTCGGCGCTGGGTATCTGAATGGTGGTGCCAATATCCACAATGCACGCCGGGCCTGGACGCCGATGGTCAATGTGATCGGAGACCATGCCGTTCCACACCAGCGCTTTGACGCCCCGCTGGCGTCTGATGTGGTTGGAATGGCGGGGCCGAATTCCCGTTGGATCAAATCGGCTGATACGGTTGCGCAGGCGGGCGAACTTGCCGCGCAAGCCTGGGAAGCGAGCTTCGGACCAGAGCCCGGCCCTGTGTCACTGATCCTGCCTGCTGACACGGCTTGGCTGGAAGGTGGCAAGCCGGGCGCCACACGTGCACGGCCATCCTTGCGGGCACCAGATCCGGCGCGCATCGATGCCGCCGCCGCGGCGGTGAAATCCGCCAGCAAGCCCGTGATCATCATAAACGGCACAGCCTTGACCGAGGCAGGCCTGGCGCAGGCAGCGCGGGTAAAGGCGGCCGGAATCCGTGTGCTCACCGACACCTTCTTCCCGCGTCAGGCGCGTGGGGCCGGTCGCTTCGTGCCGGACCGGATGCAATACTTTGCCGAAGGCGCAATGGCGGATCTGGAAGGTTCGGATCTGATGTTGATTGCTGGCACGCAAGTGCCTGTGGCGTTTTTCGCGTATCCGGGCAAGCCGAGTGTTCTCGTCCCTGAAGGCTGCGCACCGATGGTGATTGGCGGGCCGGATACCGATAGCGCCGCGATCCTGGCAGCCTTGGCGGACGCACTCGGTACGAAAGAGGCGGCCCCTGTCGCAGAGCTTGATGTGCCGGGTGCGCCGACTGGTGCACTCAACGCGGCTGCCATCGGTGCGTCCATTGCGCGTCACATGCCAGAAGGGTGTTTCGTTTCGGACGATGGCGTTTCCAATGGACTGCCGAGCTTTCTGATGACGCAGCGTGCCCGCCCGCACGACTGGATGATGCTGACCGGTGGTGCCATTGGCCAAGGAATGCCGCTCGCGTTGGGCGCATCACTTGCCGCGCCTGACCGCAAGACCCTTTGCATCACCGGTGACGGCGCAGGCATGTATACAAATCAGGCGCTGTGGAGCATGGCACGGGAGGGCGCGAACGTGGTCAATGTCGTGTTCGTCAACCATTCCTACCGCATTCTGAACATCGAACTTGCGCGGACTGGCGCGGGCAATCCCGGCCCGGCGGCTCAGGAACTGCTTGGCCTTGGCCATCCGGAGATTGATTGGGTGAAACTGTCAGAAGCCCAAGGCGTACCGGCGGCGAATGCGACAACAGCTGAAGAGTTTGACGCGGCGCTTGAGCGCGCCTTTGCAGCTGATGGGCCGCGCCTTATCGCTGCGCATGTTCCAGCGCGCTAGACGTAAAAAGGGCGATACAACCGCCGGTCGTATCGCCCATTCTTCAAGTGCTCAGATGAGATTTAGTAGCGTGCCGAGAAACGAACGCCGTAGGTCTCCGGTGCGCCATAGAGCGACACTTCATCACCTGCGAACGGAATGATGCTGACGCGATAAAGCTCATCAGAGATGTTCTTGCCCCAGATCGTTGCCGTCCAGCGGCCATCGGCAGCTGCGATGCCAATACGGCCGTTGAGGAGGCCGTAGCCTGGTTCTTCATTGTGATTGTCCGGGCCCCAGAACATCTGGTCCTGATAGGAGTAGTTCAGAGCCGCAATGAAGTTCAGATTGTCTGTCAGACGGTGATCAATGTCCGCGCCAATCGTGTACTGGAAGTCAGGCGTTCTCTGAAGCTGGTTCCCGCTGTAGTCGATGCCGCGCAGAGGGTCGATATAGTCTTTGTACTCTGTGTCGAGGAAGGATCCGGCCGCGAAGAGCGTCAGCCATTCCGTCGGCAGGACACGTACTTCATACTCGACACCCTTGATCGCGGCGTCGGCGGCGTTGGCCACGACAAGCGTCAGATTGACATCGTCCAGCAATTCTACCTGGAGGTCGGTGAAGTCCGTGTAGAATGCAGCAAGGTTGGTGCGTAGGCGGTTGTTGAACCATTCGGCCTTCAGACCAATCTCGTATGTAGATGCCGATTCCGGATCATAGGGTGTGGCCGCTGCAACAGCGTTTGCCGTCGCACCCTGCCATCCGCCGCCTTTGTAGCCGCTGGCGTACGAAGCGTAGATGAGCGCGTCTTCGGTCGGGGTCCAGTTCACCGCCACTTTAGGTGTGAATTCAGACCATTCCTCGCTTTGCACGACATCATATTCTTCCTGTAGCGGGGCTGGAGACAGGATGTCGCCCGGCAGGCCGTAGTCCAGAATCACCGCGCGCGTGTCGAGATCTTTCTTGTCGTGCGTAAAGCGGCCGCCAACTGCAAGCGTCACATCAGGCGTGATATCGTACTCGACTTCACCAAAGGCTGCGTAGCTGGCCGTGTCGCTGTAGCCGAGATAGATGTTGTCGCCATCAAGGGAGTCCCGCGTGCCGCCTGGGCCGCCCGGCAGGAAGGATGTGGCTGTGTTCCGGGAAACGCGTTTCACGTTTTCATCGAGATAGTAGAGACCTGCCACCCAACGGAATGCGTTGTCCTGCGAAGATGCGAGGCGAAGTTCTTGCGTGACGCCTTGGTACAGTTCGTGCTGGGTCAGCGTACTATCCGTGATGGATGGCGGGGACGCCGCACCGGCTTGGGTCCAGCGGCCATCGCCTTGTCCATAGCGGTAGGCGGCCAGATAGACGAGCGACATTTCGCCGATGTCCCATTCGACACGGCCAGTCAGGCCAGCCGTATCGCGGTCAGCGTACTGATCATAGGGGGAAACGTTGACGCGTGGATCTTCCGGAATGTTCGGCGTGATGAAGCCAAAGCCGGGTGTTTTCGGATCGTCGACCGCGTGACGGGACGGGCCGCCGGCGCGATCCTGACTGTAATCTGCGACAACGGACACGAATACTGTATCCGACGCATCCCAATTCAGCGAAAGGCGTCCGGCTGTGGAGTCCTTGTCTTCAAGGTCTTGGCCAGTGACGATATTCTTCGCGTAGCCATCATGGGTTTCGCGGAACAGGGCGAGGCGCGCGGAGACCGTGTCAGTCACCGGACCTGTGACAAAGCCTTCGGCGAGGACACTGGAATAGTTGCCGATTGATACGGAACCACCCGCGTCAAACTCATCCTGCGGCGCGGCCGTGATAAGGTTGATGGCACCGCCGACAATGTTCTTGCCGAAAAGAGTGCCTTGCGGTCCGCGCAGAACTTCTACGCGGGACAGGTCGAAGATGGGAGGCGTGGCAGAACCGCGACGACCGACATAAACTTCGTTGAGAAATGTGCCGATTGATGGGTCAGCCGTAGCGCCATTCAGGCGAACGGATCCAACGCCCCGGATGAACATCTCCGATTCCATGCTGTTCTGAGACTGGAACGTGAAGCTCGGAACCTGGAGTGCGATCTCGGAAAGGTCCGTAATCTGTTCATCGCGAAGCTGGTCTCCACCAATACCGGTCACGGCGATCGGAACATCCTGCAGGCTCTCTTCGCGTTTACGCGCGGTGATAACCAATTCGTCCAGCATGAGTTGGCCCGACTCGGATGCTGTGGTGGTGTCTTCCTGTGCCCAACTGGCGGCGGGCATGAACATGCCAATGGCTGCCGAAGCGACGGCTGAATAAAGCACGCCTTTGGTCAAACGCGTTTGCGCCATAACTTACTTCCTCCCGATTTCTATCTGTAAGTTTTATTAAGCAAGCTTCTCAATCGGGCCGTGTTTCTTGTCAAGCCTGCTGTTATTGCAATATGGGGGCGTGCCGCGACGGAAATGGATTGCATAACCATTCCTTGTTGGCGCATCGGCTAAAATCGGTGAGCGTGGGACCGGAGGAGCGACGCGAGGTGGCACGTCGCGAACACCAGCATCATCTCTATCTGCGAAGCAAAGTATATGCGATGAATTGTACCGTCAGAGCAGGGGCTCTGGCGCCGTCATGAATCGCGATATCGCTAACAGGAGGCCGGGTGTTATTGTCTGCCGCGTTCGAGGTCTTCCTCGATCTTGATCTCGACAGGCTCACCAATCAGGCGATGACGATAGACCTGTGTGTTCTCAAGGACACGCTGGACATAATTCCGGGTTTCCGAGAACGGGATGAACTCAACCCAGTCAATCGGATCGACTTGGCCCGTACGCGGATCACCATAATCCTTGATCCACTGGCGCGGACGGCTAGGTCCGGCATTGTAGGCCGCTGCGGTCATGATGTAGCTGCCATTGAACCGGGAGAGCAGCGTATCGAGATGCTGTCCGCCCAGCGTCATGTTGTAGCCCGGATCATCCGTCAGCCAGGATGTACGATATGGCAAGCCGCGCAAACGAGCCTCGTTGCGGGCAGTTGCCGGCATGAACTGCATCAGGCCGCGCGCGCCAACATGGCTGATCGCATTGGGGTTCATCTCGCTTTCTTGTCGAGACAGGGCGAGCATTAGCGGGCGCTCCACTTGTGGCTCTCGCAGCAAGGGATAGGCAACGACCGGATAGGCGGCATCTGTCGAGACGATGCCTTTGGCAAGTCCGGCTTTTGCGCCACGAACGCCGACATCCGGCACCTGGTACTCCGTCGCAAGACGGGCAAGCAGCAGGTATTCCGCTTCCGTTTCCAGCAGATCGTCCAGATGGTAGGCGAACTCGCGGAACAGGCGTTCCTCGCCGCTTTCACCGAGCAGGCGAAGGGCTGCAACCATGGGGCGCGACTCGAACGCTTCGATCTCTTCAGCTGTCGGCTCGGTGGTTTTGGGGAAGGAGAGCTTCTTGTCCTCAAGACGTTCCGCAGCCAGCTGACCGTAGTAAGTGAATTTATGTTCTGCCGCTGCTGTGTAATCGGTTCGCGCAGCATCAGATTGGCCAAGTGCATCCCGCGCCCGACCTGCCCAATATTTGCCACGGGCGACGCTGATCGGGGTCGACACGCCATCGGCCATCGTTTCAAAATGCTGCAAGCTGCGATCGGCATCATTATTGAGGCGCAGGGCAATCCAGCCGGAGACCCATTCGGCTTCAGCAAAGTCACCGCCGCTATCCATGCCATGCGGTGAGGCGAGCTGATATGCGCGGGACCAGTTGCCGTCCTTCAGATCAGTGCGGATGGCGATGTTGCGCTCGTCCCAAAGTCGGGAGCGGCCAGCTTCGGGAACCTCATTCCCATCAATGCCTGTCAGCAGCGGGGTTGCTACGTCCTGATTGCGCAACTTCTGGCGACGCCACTTGGCACGCTCATAAAGAAGGCCGGGATTGTCCTGAAGGTGCGACGGCACCGCGTCGACCAGCGCATCCACATTACGGGAGCGGGCCGCCAGACCGATGCGGGCATCAACCAGCTTTCGATAGTCGTTTGTCAGCAGGTATTTCAGGTTTGATGCGGCCGTGCGCTGATTGGTCCAGAGCAGGAATTCCACGCGCGCACGGTGGTCGTCCTGTGTAAGTTGTTTGCCGTACGTGGCCAGCACTTCGCGCTCCACCGCGCGCTCCAGGGAATTGTTGTGCCAGGCGTCGCGGACGGCTTCCAGCGCCTTGCCCGGCTCACCAATGGCGCGCCAACTGTCGGCAAGGGCGATTTTGCCTGCGCCCGTGATTGGGCCGGACTCGGTCAGCCAGTCGATGCGTTCCTTGTGGCTGTAGGAAGATTCGCTGATGATTTCCTCGGCCCGGCGCCGCATTGATGTGCGTTTCGGCCAGTCTTCGAGTTTGTCGAGCGCGAAGGATACTTCCGAAAAATTCATGCCAGGCACGCCGCGGCTCGCCCGGATCCACATGATGAGGTTCCGAACATCCGCGTCAGAGGCCTGTGTCTGCAAATGTGCTACCGCGGGCCAATCGTATCCATCGGCCGCGCGCAATGCCTTGTGCAGGATTTCGGCATTCCGGGTGTCCGTGACCGACGACACGTAAGGACGGTCAGGTTTCAGGCTGGGGGTTTCCGGCACCGCAGCCGCCGCAGCGGCCTGGGACAGGGCGGCAAGTGAGGCAATAATGGCAACAGGTCGCATCATGAAACGGCTCAGCAGAGTTTATTTCTTGGCCAAAGCGTGAGAAGGCATTGGCGATTTATATTCGATCAAACCAAACAACACCTGAATCGCGGCAAATTTACGATGTTCCATGGCTCAATCCCAGCACTCGTCACCCCCTTCAAGAATGGGGCCGTTGACCGGGACGCATTTGTTGCACTGGTAGAGCGCCAGATTCAGGGCGGTTCCAGTGCACTTGTGCCGGTCGGCACCACGGGCGAGACATCCACACTTTCAACGCAAGAGCATAAAGATGTCGTAACGCTTTGTGTTGAAATTACCAAAGGCCGCGTGCCCGTGATTGCCGGGGCCGGGGCCAACGCCACAGATGAGGCGATCGAACTGGTCGAACATGCCAAGACGGTCGGCGCTGACGCAGCGCTTGTCGTCTGCCCTTACTACAACAATCCCAATCAGGATGGCCTTGAGGCCCATTTCCGCGCCATCAACGATGCCGTCGCGATGCCGGTGCTGCTATACAACGTTCCCGGCCGCACAGTCGTTGATCTGGCGCCAGACACCGTCGCGCGCCTCGCCCAGCTGCCGAATATTGTCGGTATCAAGGATGCGACTGGCGACATGGAGCGTGTCAGCCAGCACATGGCAGCGATCCCTGAGGGCACACAATTCGTTCAATTGTCAGGCGATGATCCAAGCGCGCTCGGCTATCTCGCCATGGGCGGGATGGGCTGCATCTCCGTCACCGCGAACGTCATGCCGGAGGCCTGCGCCGCGATGCACAAGGCTTTCCACGCCGGAAACCTGGACGAAGCCCGCGCCATTGAGCGCAAGCTGATCGCGCTGCACAAGGCGATGTTCTGCTCGCCTTCGCCGGGTCCGGCCAAATATGCCTTGTCGAAACTGGGGCTTTGCACCGATGAGGTGCGCTTGCCGATCACGGCGCCATCTGCAGAAAAGCGGGCCGAAATTGATCAGGCCATGGCGCTTGCGGGTTTGAACGCCTAAATCAGGGCGATGGCAAAGAAGAGTCAGACAAAGGGCCGCTCGGATGGGCTGGTCGCGGAGAACCGCCGCTCTCGCCGCGATTATGCGGTTGAGGACACGCTGGAGGCTGGCATCATGCTGGTCGGCTCCGAAGTTAAATCCCTGCGTCAGGGCAAAGCGAATATCGCCGAAGCCTATGTCAGCCCGGAAGATGGTGGGCTCTACCTGATCAATGCGGATATCCCGATCTACAATGCTGCCAACCGGTTCAACCATGAGCCGAAGCGCAAGCGGAAGCTGCTCGTGTCAAAGCGCGAACTTGCGAAGCTGTCCCAATCCGTAGATCGGGCGGGGCGCACGATTGTGCCGCTGAAGCTCTATTTCAACGAGCGCGGCCTGGCCAAGCTCCTCATCGGCCTTGCGACCGGCCGCAAGAGCCATGACAAGCGCGAAGTTGAGGCCAAACGCGACTGGCAACGACAAAAGGCGCGGATTCTGAAAGAGGGCTGAGGCCTACCTCTCAGGCAGTGCGAAGTTTTCTGCCGCGAAGCCTCAGCAGGCCTTGCCAGACAATCAGGGCGATCAAGGGCGCAAACGCCAGCAGGAACGGCCAGGCGGTCTGGTTGAAGCTTTCGGGAAACACTTGCGGTTGCCCCAGGAAAAGTGAGCCGGATGCGATGAACATCGAGAAACACATGCGCCAGAGGTGGCGGGAAATGCGCGCCGTGTAGGACAGCGCCTGTCGCAGGATCACATTCAATTCGCCGAATGCGGCGATACTGCCAGCCACAATGAACAGGATGAAGGCCTGGGGCGGCGAGCCATCCACGGTGCCGGTTGCGCTGTTCGCGCCCATATACATGAACACCACGCCCATCAGCGTTATGCCGAGCGCCGTCGCCAGTCCCACATAATGCCGCCAGTTGGTTCGGACAGGCCCACGCTGGCGAACTGTGATCAAAGCTGTGATGAGCAGGTACAAGGCGAGAATACCTGCCACGAAGTTCGGTCGTTGGCCCTCCTCAAGGAACGGCGCAACGCCCGCACCAATCAGATAGGTGACGAACATCGAAACGAAGAAGACTTTCCCCGCAAGGCGGTGCAAGGCTTGCCCTTTACGCGCTGCAATCGCTGCGACGCCGGATGCGAGTCCCACCGCGCCGCCGCCAATATGGGCATAAAGCAGAGCGTCCGTGGCAAGTTTGATCCATAGGGGCGCGTCCGGATCAACTTCGAGCTTTGCAGCATGCGCGACACCTGTGCCGAGAAAAACCAATGCGAAAACGCATGTGAGCAGCGGAACAGCATATCTAGGCATCGGGCATCCCCTTATCGAATAACAATATTATCGATAAACGGAAAACGCTTCGATGGCAACTCCCTTAGGCCGTATCGGTCACGCCCTTTGCCAATGCGAACACACCCTCGAACATCTCCGGAGTCAGGCGGCCGGTATTCGTGTTGTAGCGGCTGCAATGATAGGACGAGATCAGCGCCAGCGGCCGACCTGCGAACTCCACATCATAATGCGTGCCGTGGCCGAAGGGGTAATCCTTCAGCTTCAGCCCCAGCGTCCGCACCGTGGAATCATGGGAAATCTTGCCGAGGCAGATCATGGCCTTCAGCTTTGGCAGCGCCGCGATGCGCGCTGACAGGAAAGGCCGACACTGGTTGATCTCCGCGCCAACCGGCTTGTTCTGCGGAGGCACACAGCGCACAGCATTGGTGATCATGGCGCGTTTCAGTTCCAGCCCGTCATCCGGCCGCGCATCATAAGTGCCGGTCGAGTAGCCGAACTTGTCGATGGTCGCGTAGAGCAGGTCCCCGGCCCAGTCGCCGGTGAATGGTCGGCCCGTCCGGTTTGCCCCGGTCACGCCGGGTGCAAGGCCGATGATCAGCAATTCGGCATCCTCCGGCCCGAAGCTCGGCACGGCGCCGTTGAACCAATCCGGCTCTTTCGCCGCGACCTCTTCCCGATACGCCACAAGGCGAGGGCAAAGAGGACAATCGGCCGGGGCTTCTGGACTCATACCCCTCTCCCCCCGGGGAGAGGGGCAGGGGTGAGGGGGCACACAGTTGAAGTCATAGTCCCAATCTCTCCTGCACAAGACCCATCAGATGGTCTGCATCAAACACGTCGCTAGCTGGAACTCGCAGGAAATCCCAGCCAAGTCCACGCAGCGCCTGCTCACGGATGTCATCCCGCGCCTTCACCTCCGGCAGCTTGTGGATGCCGCCATCGATCTCGATGATCAGCCGCACTTTCGTGATGGCGAAATCGACGATGTAGCCGTTGATCGGGTGCTGTCGGCGGACCGGGAAGCCCTGCTTGCGAAATTGGCGCAATATCTGCCATGCGACCTGTTCAGGCGCATTGGCGTCCTGCCGCAGGCGACGGGCGCGCGGCGTGGACAAGTCACGTGTCATCGGCTTTGCGCTCCCTCACCCCCGGCCCCTCTCCCTCAAGGGAGAGGGGAGTCTAGTACCCATCCGCGCTGCCATCCTTGCGCATTTCGGTGGCGGCGATCCAGGCGCCGGTCTCGAAGTCGCGCATGATGGCCTGATAGCCGCCTGCATTCGCCTTGCAGCACTCGACCGTGTGACCGCGCGCTTCCAGTTCGGCGCGAGTTTCCGGCGGGATGCCGCTTTCCAGATGCACGACGCCCATGTCGCTCTCACATTTGTCGCCGTTCAGATCATCCGTTGGCTCGCAGCCGCCGACATGTTCCCAGCGCGCGGCGTCGCCGGCCTCCTGAAGGCCCATGTCGAAATCGACGAGGTTCAGGATGACCTGCACATGGCCCTGCGGCTGCATGCCGCCGCCCATCAGGCCAAAGCTAAGCCAAGGCTCGAACGGGCAGGCCTGTTCGATCGGTTCGGCGCGCACCTGACAGCCCGGCATGTCCTTCTTGAAAGCAAAGGCGGGGATGATCGTGTGGAAGGGGCGCTTGCCCGGCTCGAACACGTTCGGATGGGCCGGGTCGAGGCTGAACAACTGGCCCCGGTCCTGGAACATGAAGCCGAGGCCATCCGCAACGAGCCCTGTGCCCATGCCGCGATAGTTTGACTGGATAAGGGAGACCATCATGCCGTCCTTGTCGGTGACGGTGAGATAGGTGGTGTCGCCGTCGTTCAGCTTGGCATCTGCGTCTGCGAAGCCGGGGGCAGGAGGTGCCATCGCCTGACCGAGGTCAATCGTGTCTGCCCGTTCAGCATTGTAGCCGGGGCGAACAAAGATAGCGGGATCAATTCCGGACGTTTCTGGATCAGCATAGCCAGCCGCCCGGTCTGCAAAGGCGAGCCGTTTCGCTTCCACCTGCGCCATGATGCTGTCGGCCGAGCCGAAGCCCATGCCGCGCAGGTCAAACCGTTCCAGCATCTGCAGCATCTGAAGCGCCGCGATGCCCTGCGTGTTCGGCGGCAATTCGCAGACCTTGTAGTCGCCGCGATAGGTCACACAGATCGGCTCGACCCATTCGCCGGTATGGGCGGCAAAGTCCTCATAGGTCAGGAAGCCGCCGATCCGTTCGAAATAGTCGCCCATGATGTGGGCGGTTTCGCCGGAATAGAATTCGTCCCGGCCCTTGTAAGCGATCCGCTCCAGCGTGTCGGCCAGATCAGGATTGCGGAACAGGCTACCTTCCTTCGGCGCGGGCGAGAAATAGGTCGCCTTCGCATTGTCGAACTCTTCCAGCATGCCGCTGTCAGCCGCTTCCTGCAGGCGCGTTGCGTTGCGGCCCCAATAATAGGCGATGACCTCAGGAATCGGCGCGCCGTTGCGAGCGTACTGAATGGCCGGTTCGAGGTTCATGTTCATCGGCTGCTTGCCGAACTTGTCATGCAGCGCGTACCAGCCATCAACCGTGCCGGGCACGGTTACCGGCGCAGCGCCGAAGGGCGGAATCTCTTCGCCTTGCATGAATTCGTCGGCTTTCGCCTGCATGTCGTCCAATGTCGCGCTCATGGGTGAGCGGCCGGAACCATTATAGCCGTAGAGCTGCTGCGTTTCCGGGTCCCAGACGATGGCAAACAGATCGCCGCCGATGCCGTTTCCGGTCGGCTCGACCAGGCCGAGCATCGCATTTGCGGCAATGGCAGCGTCCACGGCTGAGCCGCCCGCTTTCAGCACATCAAGCGCCGTCTGCGTGGCGAGGGGATGGGCCGTGGCGGCCGCGCCATTGGGGGCCACCACTGAGGAGCGGGTGCCAAGGTCCCGCCCGGTAATCATCCGGTCACCCGGCCCCGGCGGGGTAGCTTCGGCATCCTTTTCGACGGATATCCGGACCACTTTCTTCTGCGTGACCTTGGCGGTCGCGTCTACTTGCGTTTCATCCGGTGCTGGCGGTGTAGCGCACGCGTACAATCCGATAGCCAGCGCTGTTGCGGCGATTGCCTGAATGGGTCTCATCAGCCTCTCCTGTCCTCGTTTGAGGAGAGCTTAGCGCGCTTCGGGGCAGAAGCGAGTCCCAGTCGGTGTCGGGGAAGTCGTCGCGCGGTCGCCAGCCCTGGCCGAACGCGTCCAGGTAGGAATGGATCAATCCGTCAAGCATAGCTCACAACCTCCCACTCGATGTCGTCATGGTCGTGGAAATAGAAGCGACTGCCGGGGTCATAGGTCTGGTGGCTGTGGGTGCGATAACCGGCGTCGAGGATCTTCCGCTCGGTCGCGTCCAGATCATCCACCAGAATGCCGAAATGATTGACGGCGCCTGTCCGGTAATAGCTTTCCTGTTCCGGCTGGTCCTGCTGGGGCAGGGCATAGAGCGCGATGTAATCCTCGTCCGTGCCGACATGCACCGTGTATCCATCATACTTCGCTGGCCCCTCCCAGCGCACTTTCCAGCCGAACAGTTTCGTCAGCATGGACGCGGTTTTCTTCGGGTCGCGAACCGTTACGTTCACGTGTTCAAACTTGGCAATGCTCATTGTTTTCGACTCCGTTTCGTCTTGATCAAATCTCTGATATGGCTGTCGTAATTCCTCAACTTAAGTTGAGGTCAAGCGCGAAATGGAAGGTTTTTTCATGGCGGTTCAGACGGGGCTGACAATCGGCGAAGTGGCTGCGCGGACCGGCCTGTCGGTCTCGGCGATCCGGTTTTATGAGGGACGCGGGCTCGTGCATCCCGAGCGTTCACCGGGTGGTCAGAGGGTTTTCCTGCGGTCGGATATCCGCCGCTTGTCGTTCATTCTGATTGCCCAGCAGATCGGGCTGACAATTGAGGAGATCGGCCAGCTTCTGTCGTCACTGCCTGACCGACGGACGCCAACGAAGCGGGATTGGACGCGGATCAGTACCGCCTTCCGGCATTTGCTGGACGAGCGCATCGCGCTGATGGAGCGCACACGGCGGAAGCTGGATGGGTGTATCGGGTGTGGGTGCCTGTCGCTGAAAAAGTGCCAGCTATACAATCCGGAGGACCGCGCGCGCGGGCTTGGCACCGGGCCGCGTTTCCTGCTGGACGATGTCAGCGTGGTATCGACCGAATCCTAGTCGTTGCGCGCTGGGGGCTGAGGGAAATAGTGGGTCGCCATGCGGGTCGCAATTTCCTGGCCTTTCACGGCGAAATCCGCTTCCGCTTCAACCGCGCGATTGTCACAGGACTGGTAGATGCGGCCAGCGCTGGTGAAGGCTTCGTTGAAAGCCTCGACAAGTGAGCTGCGTACCGCACCGCGATTGGGCGCTTCATATTTCAACATGTCGGACATGTAGCGCCGCCAGTACTGGTCGCCCCGGCCATTGCACTCGACCCGAATGGCGTGCGCGGCGCCCAATGTGGCGGCCAAATCCTTGGCATCACGGAAGTAATCCGGCCCGCGCATTGGCAGATCGGACTGCGCCACGCTTGCGCCGCAGAAGGCGAGCGCGCTAAGCAGGAGGACATGAAAACCTGTTTGCTTCATGCGAAGACTTTTGCGCGCATTCGCGAAAGGCTCAAGGGCCTTGAACACAAGGTCGAGTTCATTGTGATGGACGAAGATGGCCTGTTTTCCCATGCCGGGGACGGCACCGTGGTGCATGACATCCGCCCGGACATCGTGTTCGGCAATACAGATGTCTGGTTCGGGGATCATGTCCGCGATTTCATGATCGCTGTTCTCAAGACTGGTGGGATTGACTGGTTCCAATCGTCTGCGGCAGGTCTCGACAATGCTGCATTGATCTCCGTTGGGAAAATTTCGCGGCTCTACACCACGAACCACACCCAGTCTGAAGCGATGGCGGAGTGGGCGTTGTGGCAGGCATTCGACTTTCTGAAATGTGGCCCCCAACATCGCGCTCAGCAGGCCGACGGAAACTGGAGCCGACTGGAGATGCGCGAGATGATGGGGTCGCGCTGGCTGATCGTCGGGTATGGCTCTATCGGCTCGGCGGTTGGCAAACGCGTGCAGTTGCTTGGCGGACATGTTACGGGGGCGCGTCGCTCTCCCGGCCCGGCCGAGGGCGCCGATCACATTGTTCCGATGGCGTTGGTTAAAAGTGAGCTGGCGCAGGCGGATGTGGTGTTGCTCAGCCTTCCGCTTACGGACGAGACCGAGGGGCTTGTGGACGAAGAATTTCTATCTGCGATGAGACCCGACGCTCTTCTGATGAATTTGGGCCGTGGACAACTGATTGACGAGGGCGCGCTCGTTGCGGCGCTTGATGCAGGCCGTCCAGCCTTCGCCGCTGTTGATGTAACAGCTGAGGAGCCGCTGCCGAAAGACAGCCCGCTCTGGCACCATCCGAAGATCGCCATTACGCCGCACAACAGCGCCATGACCCAGGCAACCTACATTCGCGCGGACGAGACCTTTCTCGACAATCTCCAGCGTTATCTGGCGGGCGAGCCGTTAAAGCATGTCGTCCCGCCGGAGACATTTGCGAACGAATAGCGGGGAACCCTTTTCGCCGCCCCGCGTTTTCCGGAGCAGATATCTGCCTCCGGAGGAATTTTCATGTCATCATTCATTCTGCGCTGTTTGGTCAGCGCCAGCGCCGCTTCATTGCTGATCGGTTGCGCGAGTGCCGAACATCACGAGCAAGCCCCCGAGCCGATTAGCGTCACCGGAACGGCAGGAACGGCACTTACTGTGACACCGCTTGAAACATTCGATAGCGCATGGGCGATGACCTACCTGCCGGACGGGCGTTCGCTTGTCTCCGAAAAGGATGGCAATCTGTGGCTGTTGGGAGCAGACGGTAAGAAGCTCGGAGAAATCGCAAATGTGCCATCCGTTACAGCGCGGGGCCAGGGCGGTCTGGGAGATATAATCGTTCATCCCGACTTCGCCGACAACAGCACCGTTTTTCTGTCCTATGTCGAGCGCGATGCAGAGGATGACAATTTAAGCGGCGCGGCGGTTGAACGGGCAACGCTCAATCTCACGGCTGAAGGCGGCGCTCTGGAGAACCGCGAAGTCATCTGGCGACAAACGCCGAAAATGACTGGCAATGGTCACTATGGGCATCGACTGGCTATCGCGCAGGATGGGCATTTGTTCATTGCGTCCGGCGAACGCCAGAAATTTACGCCAGCCCAAAACATGGCGATGAATCTGGGCAAGGTCGTGCGCATCAATCAGGATGGTTCGGTTCCGGAAGACAACCCGTTCTATGGAAATGGGGCAATGGCGGATCAGATATGGACGCTCGGCCACCGAAATCCGCTCGGAATTGCGTTTGATGGAGAGCAACGTCTCTGGGTCGTGGAGATGGGCCCAAAGGGCGGAGACGAGTTGAACCTGATCGTGCGATCCGAAAATTATGGCTACCCGGAAGTGTCAGAGGGTGATCACTATAGCGGCAAGCCGATCCCGACACATGAAAGCAATCCGATCTTCGAAGATCCGGCCATCGCCTGGGTTCCGGCCATCAGCCCGGCCGGGTTGGTCTTTTATGACGGAGATATGTTCGCAGACTGGAAGGGGAATGCCTTCATAGGTGGCCTGTCTTCACAAGCATTGATCCGCGTATCATTCGAAACGCAGCCGACGGACAATCTTGGCCAGCCACCAAAGGGCGGACAAACCGAGCCAGTGGCAAAGGAAGCGGAACGGTTTGAATGGGGCAAGCGCATTCGTGAAGTTGAGCAAGGTCCTGACGGCGCGCTCTATGTGCTGGAAGACAAGGAGGGCGGTCGCCTCATCCGCCTGACGCCAGCAGAGTAGCGATCGAACAGAAAAAGCCGGACCATACAGGTCCGGCTTTTTACTTGGGAACTACGTGTTGATCAGGCTGTAGCCTTGGCCTTTAGGGACGATACGCGATCAATGGCCGCCTCGGCGTCGCGCATGATGTCGCCCACGATTTCTGCCACTGGCTTCACCTCTTTCACACCGCCTGCTGATTGACCCATCGCGAAACAGGACGTGTCCGGATTGAGTTTCTCTTCATCCGTGATGCCGCCGATGCCGCCGATCACACCCGTCTGGTGGGAATGGATTGCCTGATGCGGGAAGGGCTGGATGTCTTCTGGGCGGCCTTCCCAATCCTTGATGTAATCGTTCGTACGGCAACGCATTGGCTTGCCCGAATAACAACGCGTGCGAGTTGTGTCCGTGTCGCCAGCTCCGACCACGGTGTCCTTATACATCTGAGCGGCATGCGCCTCGGTTGAGGCGATAAAGCGAGTGCCCATCCAGACGCCACAAGCGCCAAGCGACAAGGCCGCTGCGAGGCCGCGCCCGTCATAGATGCCGCCGGCTGCGATCACCGGTATGTTCACGGCTTCCACGGCTTGCGCGACAAGGGGCATGGTGCCGACGAGGCCCGTATGTCCCCCGCCTTCGCCGCCCTGCAGGATCACTGCGTCACATCCAGCCTGTTCGGCCTTGATGGCATGCTTCACAGCGCCGCCGACAACCATGACTTTTACATTGGCTTTCTTGAGCCGCTCCATGATTGGCATGGGCACGCCAAGTCCTGCGATGAAGCTGTCCGCACCATTGTTGATGATGACATCGACGCTTTCTTCCAGGCTTTCGGGGCTCGCGGCCAGCAGGTCGACGCCGAACGGCCTGTCGGTCAGTTCCCGAACGCGCTTCATCTGGCCTTCGATAAAGTCTGGTGTGGTGCCCGCCATGCCCAGCACGCCATAGCCGCCCGCATTGCACATGGCAGCGCAAACCTCCGCATAGGACACGCCGCCCATGCCTGCGAGCATGATCGGATGTTCGATATTGAGCATTTTCGTGAGTGCAGTCTGCAAGGCCATGTTTATGTCTCCCGGATCAGTCTTTTCGGTTTTGAGGGACCGTAAATTGCCGTCCTTGCGTCAACGCAAGGCGGATTGCGCGAGATTGACCGGGCAGGGGGAAATCAATCGCTGCGCCTCATGGCTGATTCGGTCAGCTTCTTCGATTCTGCACAAGATTCGAAGAAATCCTGAGTTTCGCGCGCCTGGTGATAGGAGAAGCGAACGCGCAGATCAGGCCTAAACAATGATGAAGAAGTGCCCGAAACCGCCCGAAATTGCCTCAGCAGGGCGCGAAGTCGCACTAATTCTAGAATAATCGTCCGAACGGGCTGCATTCGCGCCTCAGCTGAAACCATCTTTGCGTCATGGTCGGCAGATGGTAAACCTCTGCCCGGTCATCTTTGGCCTGAAGTAGGGGAAAAGGTATGAAACAACTCCTGATTATTGGTGCGTCTGCGCTTGTTCTGGCTGCCTGTGCAGCGGAAGAAACGACGGCTCCTGAAGAAACCACGACGGTTGAGTCCATCGAAGAAGCTGCGGATGACGCTGCTGAAGCGGTTGACGAAGCTGTCGATGATGCTGGCGAAGCGCTTGAAGAAGCAGGCGACAACGTCGACGCCGCGATGGATGATGCCAGCGAAGCTATGGACGACGCCATGTCCGATGCGGAAGAAGCTGCTGAAGACGCTGCGGACGAAGCAGAAGCAGCTGCCGACGAAGCAGAAGAAGCTACTACGGAAGAGCCAACCGAATAATCGGTTTGTCTTGAACACATAAGAAAAGGGCTGCCTGCGGGCAGCCCTTTTTTGTTTGTCGCGTTCTGGTGCGGATCAGAATTTAGCATACCCCCCATCGACGATCAGCGTGTCGCCGGAATGATACTTCGAGGCGTCTGACGCCAGATAGACGGCGATACCCCCAAAATCCTCCGGTTCTCCCCAACGTCGGATCGGCACGCGGGAGATGACTTTTGTGTTGAACACTTCGTTCGCTTGGCCACCTTCTGTCATATCTGTAGCAATCCAGCCTGGCAGAATGGAGTTTGCCCGGATCAGATAGCGACCATACTCAACCGCAATCGCGTTCATCATGGCAATCAGCCCGCCCTTGGTATGGCCGTAAGCCTGATTGCGGCCTGCGCCTTCAATACCAGCAAGCGAAGCTGTCCCCACCAGACTGCCGCCCGGGTCGCCGGCTTTGGCACGCTTGACCATCGACTTGGCCGCCTCCCGCAATGTAAGAAAGGCGCCTTCAGAATTGATGCGTTGATTGTAGCGCCATGTGTCGAGCGTCATGTCGCCAAAATTTGCCGCGCCGCGTCCGACACCGGCATTGGCGATACAGGTGTCGATGCGGCCAAACTCTTCTTCCGCTTCGGCCATGGCCTTTACGACCTGGTCTTCCTCACCGACATCGACTTGCCAGGCTTTTGCCTTGCCGGTGCCGAGAGCTTCCAGCTTCTTGACGGCTTCGGCGTTATCGTCTGCCTTGCGGCCCCAGATCACAATATCTGCATTCGATGCGGCCAGCGCTTCAGCCATGCCTAGGCCAATGCCCTTGTTCCCGCCGGTTATGACGCAGACCTTACCTGCGAGATTGAAAGGTGCATAAGTCATCTGGTGTCCTCCGCTATGATTTGTCTGATCAGCAGATCAAGCGGGTGACGTAGGGGCGGTCAAGTCTCAGTTTGGTTGAGTGATCGCGAGCCGGGCCGCATGGATGATGCGGCGGGTCT
The DNA here is from genome assembly GCF_000682715.1 of Hyphomonas atlantica corrig. GTDB lineage: Bacteria > Pseudomonadota > Alphaproteobacteria > Caulobacterales > Hyphomonadaceae > Hyphomonas > Hyphomonas atlantica. The sequence continues at coordinate 83,351 of NZ_AWFH01000034.1, forward strand.
CTTCCCAAAGGTCCAGCTGGTTCAGACGACTTGGGCTCATCCATTCGGCATGTGCGGCATCGTCTCCGGCATTTGGTTCGCCCGAGATCCAGACGGCAGCGTAGTCGAACAGAAGGTAGTGTCGGGTGACGTCACCACTTTGGCGTGATCTGAAGATCGCATCGACCACATCGACCAGAGTAACGATCCGCGCCGTGATACCAGTTTCTTCTTTCAGTTCGCGCAAGGCGGCAACGTCAGCATGTTCTCCGCGCTCGATGCGGCCACCCGGCAGGGACCACTGGCCCTGAAGTGGTTTGGTTCCACGCTGGATCAGCAGAACATCGTCGCCTTTGAAACATACCGTACCCACTGCGGGTGCAACCCTGTTCATAGGAGTGTCGGTCATGCGCTGATGTGACAGAGTGCGCGAAGCTCGCTCAACTGAACTTCAAGGTCGGTCTCGTATCGTGCGAGAGGGTTTCCGGTCCGGCGCTGGATGCGGCTGATCACCGGCATTCGCAGGAGGGGAATTACGGAGGGTTCCGTTCCGACCAGTTTTGCGGCGCCCAACACGTCTTTCTGTTTCAGCGCTGTCATGACTTTATCGAACACGACCGCGCGTTGAATAGACTTTAGTCGGGCAACGTGCGCTGCTGTAACTTCTGCATGCGGATTAGGTTGGCGCAGGGCTTCATTGGCCGTATGGGCCAGCGCATCAAGCGATATGGCGTCAAGCCTGTGCGAAATGGATTGGCCATGCTTGCGATAGAAATACATGACATCCGGGATGCTCATCATGCGCGCGCCTGCTGACAGTAGGCGGACGATAAGGTCGTAATCTTCCCCGATTCGCATGGATTCGTTGTAGCGGATGTTGTTGGTTTCCAACGATGCCCGCCGGATCAGTGGTTTTGCATAGCCGAGCTTACTGCCACGCCCATACATCATGTTTGCCTTGATGTACTCACTCTCCATGATGCGAGCCGGGCGCTCACGCAAATCGCCTTCGAACATGGTCGTGATATTTGGCGGACCATCAGACTGGAATATGGCAAGATTGTCGATCAGGATGTCAGCGTTGGCCTCTTCGGCGGCAAACAGCATGCGCTCCAGACGATCGGGAACGATCAAGTCGTCACTGTCGACAATGGCGATCCAGTCGCCCTTGGCGTCTTCCAGTCCACGATTGCGCACAGGCGCGGGGCCGCCATAACGCGTTCCGCTGACGATGCGCAGGCGAGGGTCAGTGACAGCAATCCGTTCAGCGATCTTCACGCTATTGTCGCTGGAGCCGTCATCGACAAGTATCAGTTCGAGTGCGACCTTGGTTTGGTTCAGCACCGAATGGACTGCGCCAGCGAGGAAGGCCTCACTGTTGTAATTCGCCATGATGACTGAGATCACGGGCTTTGGCGGAATCTCGTACGGCATCGCGGATACCTGCTTTTCCAGTTGGTTACCGGGCATTTTAACGCAAACTCTGTGCCAAAATCGACCAGATTCGACAAAGCCTGCGTTTTCGCGTCACGATGGGGAGACCCAAGGCATTTGTGTCATATGTCTGAGCGAACAACGCACTAAGCCAGAAACCGCAATGTGAGTTTCATCAAGACTGAAGACGGGATTTCCAGAATGGCAAAGCAGACCTCGCGATCCCTCAGCCTCGCCCTACAAGGTGGCGGCGCACATGGTGCTTACACCTGGGGTGTTCTGGACAGGCTGGTTGAAGAGGAATCACTGGAGATTTCTGCGATTACGGCAACTTCGGCTGGGGCCATGAATGCGGTGGCGCTAGCGGCTGGTATGGCGGAAAACGGGGCTCAAGGTGTGAAGGATACGCTGGAAGCGTTGTGGCGCGGCATTTCCCGCTCGGGCCGCAGCTTGACGCCCTATGGTGCGCTCAGCCCCATCGCCTTCGCTTACGCCAGTGCGGTACAGAGCCTCGCCAGCCCGTACGATCTCAATCCGTTCAACATCAACCCATTGCGGGATGTCGTGAAGGACGTGATCGACTTTTCGAAAGTGGATGATTCCGGCATCCAACTGTTTCTGTCGGCGACCAATGTTGAGTCCGGTCACGTCACTGTTTTCGAGGATGGCGATATCTCGCTCGATACAGTGCTCGCCTCTGCCTGCTTGCCTCAGACCTTCCAGGCTGTGGAAATTGATGGCGAGGCCTATTGGGATGGCGGATTCATGGGCAACCCGAGCCTGTTTCCGCTTATCTATTCCGGAGCGCCGCGCGATGTGCTGCTGGTGATGCTGAACCCCATTCGTCGGGATGGCGTCCCGAAACGGGCTGGCGAAATTCAGGACCGTATGAATGAGATCAGCTTCAATGCGGCCCTGATCGGAGAGTTGCGTGCCATCGCCTTTGTCCAGCGTCTGCTGGATGACGGCATGCTTAAGGAGCCGATGCTCAAGAAGTACCGTCGTCTCAATATTCACGCGATCAAGGGTGGGCAGGATCTTCTGGAATTCAGCCTACGTACAAAATATGATACGAGTTGGAGCTTCCTTACAAAACTCAAGGAAATGGGCCGCGCTGCGGCTGAAAGCTGGTTGGCAGAGTGTGGACAAATGATCGGCACGAACCAGACGCATCTGGATTTGCGCAAGGAATTCTTTGAAGGCTAGCTTTGCGTCAGGAACCAGATCCGCGCTGCGCCATAGTCGCGTGTTTGAATAACATCCCACCCTTGCGGCGCGATCATCTCGTCCGATCCGGTCTCGACGACCGCAACAGCCTTCTCGGTCAGCCAGTTGCCAGAAACGAGACACGCCAGAGCCGGTTCGGCGAGGCCCTTGTGATAGGGCGGATCCAGAAAGGCCAGCGTGAAGGGCTGGCCGACGCCGGCGGGCTTCTCGCCCAGATCGGTCGCGGACCTGCGATGCAGGCGCGTGTTCCCGTATAGTCCGAGCGTCTCGATATTGTCGCGGATCGCGCCGCGCGCACCGTGATCGGTCTCGACGAACAGGCAGAAGGCCGCGCCCCGGCTCATCGCCTCCAGGCCCAGCGCGCCGGAGCCTGCGAACAGGTCAATCACGCGGGCGCCTTCCATCTCGGGCGCCCAGTCGGCATGGGCCAGCATGTTAAAGATGGACTCGCGCGCGCGATCCCCGGTCGGCCGCGTACCCTGTCCCTTTGGCGCAGCAATGGCGCGTCCCTTGTGCTGTCCGGCAATAATGCGCATTCGACAAGCCATCCCTTTACTTTGGGCCCGTGTAAGGCGATCCCATTCTCATGACAATTCCTTCTGATCCGATGACCCGCGCGCTGGAGCTGGCGCGGCAGGCTGCTGAGGCCGGTGAAGTGCCGGTCGGCGCTGTGGTCGTGGATCCGGAGACGGGCGCTATTGTGGGCGAGGGGGCCAATTGCCCGATTGCCGGGCATGATCCGACGGCGCATGCTGAAATCATTGCCTTGCGCGCAGCGGCGGCGGCCAGGGGGAATTACCGGCTGACCGGTTTGCATCTCTATGTGACACTGGAGCCGTGCGCGATGTGCGCCGGGGCGATCAGCTTTGCCCGTATCGGCAAGCTCGTATTCGCAGCGTGTGATCCAAAGGGCGGCGCGGTGATTCATGGCGCGCGCTTCTTCGAACAGCCGACCTGTCATTGGCGGCCGGACGTGGAGCAGGACGAGGCGACGGGTGAGTTGGCCAGCGCCCTGCTGAAAGACTTCTTCCGCGCTCGGCGGGGCTGAGGCTGGATAATTTAGAGGGTGTGAGCGAGGCATGACAGAACCGGGTCACGAGATACTCATCAAGGATGCGGTCGTCTTCCTATTTGCCGCGGGTGTCGTCGTACCCGTGTTCCGGTATCTCAAACTGCCCGCCGTGGTCGGCTTCATGCTGTCCGGCATTGCGCTCGGCCCGTATGCGTTGGGCCAGTTGGCGCATCAGTACCACTTCCTCGAATACTTTTCGATTTCAGAACCTGAAGCCGCTGCGCCGTTTGCTGAGCTTGGCGTGCTGTTCCTCTTGTTCCTGCTGGGCTTGGAATTTTCGTTCGAAAAACTCTGGGGACTAAGGCGCGCTGTGTTTGGCGCAGGCGGTTTGCAGGCCGGGGTCAGTGCGCTCGCCATAGGCCTGATCGCCTGGCAGGTGGGGCTGCCAGCAGAAGCGGCCATCATCTGCGGTCTTGCGCTCGCACTTTCGTCCACTGCCATCGTCATGCAGTTGCTGATCGAGCAGAAACAGGCGGCCCAGCCGGTCGGACGCGCCGCGCTGGCGGTTCTGCTGTTTCAGGACATTCTCGTCGCGCCAATCCTGATCTTCGTGGGCTTCGTGAACATCGAAGCGGGTACGAACCTTACTGCCGTCCTTCTGGAAGCATTGGTCAATGGCGTCATCGCAATTGTGGCGATCATGATCATCGGTCGTTTCGGATTGCGCCGCATGTTCAGTCTCGCCGCTGCTGCCGGGGGACGAGACTTCCTGATGGCGTTGACCTTGCTGACTGTGGTCGGGGCAGCGGCCATTACCGCGACGGCTGGTCTGTCGCTTGCGCTTGGGGCGTTCCTTGCGGGGCTGTTGCTGGGCGAGACAGAGTTCAAGCACCAGACCGAAGTGGACCTTGAGCCATTCAAGGGCATCCTGCTTGGCCTGTTCTTCATGACGGTCGGCATGGGTCTCGACTTGCCGTCGATCCTGTCCCAGCCTTGGGTGATCCTGGCTGGACTGGGCGCATTGCTGTTGCTGAAACTGTTTATCGGATTTGGTGCCCTGCGCCTTTTTGCTGGCAAGACGCCGATGTCGATCGAGGCGGCATTTCTTCTCGCGCCTGCGGGGGAATTTGCCTTTGTCGTGATTGCGGCAGCAACGGCTGTTGGTGCGTTGGCGCCCGAGCCCGGAGGGATGATGGCCGCGATTGCGGGCCTTTCCATGCTGTTGATCCCGATCCTGGGCAAGGTCGGTACGTTCATTGCGGATCGCCTGAGAGCGCAGGAACCGGCGCACACGCTGGAGGAAGACTTCTCTGACCTTGAGGGCCACGTCATCATTGCGGGCTTTGGCCGGGTAGGGCATGCGGTTGCCCGCATTCTGGCGGCGGAAGAGGCTGATGTGGTGGCGCTGGAACGCAGCGCGGTCAACGTCTCCCGCGCCCGAAACGCTGGCTGGCGTGCCTATCTGGGCGATGCGGCTCGCCAGGAAATCCTTCACAGCGCAGGCGCAGATGGCGCGCGCCTCTTCGTCGTCACCGTGGATGATGTGAGCGCCGCTGAGGGTATGGTGCGCGCATTCCACAAATTGCGGCCGGAAGTGCCAATCATTGCCCGCGCGCGGGACCACGAGCATGCCCAGCGCTTGATCGACGCCGGGGCCAAGGAAGTTATTCCGGATGCGGTCGAATCCGGCCTGCAAATGGCCGGGCGCACACTTCATGAGTTCGGCTATAATGATGAGACGATCCGTGACCGGTTGGCTGCGGAACGTGATGAGGAATATCACCGCATCGGAACCTGATGGTCTGCTACAGCCATCCCGCCGTTTCGGCGATCAACCAAATTCCAAGCGCGAGGAATAACAGTGCCGCGAGCCGCCTGACGACGCTGAGGGGCACGCGCCGGATTACCGCTTCGCCAAAATAAACCGCTGGCACATTGGCCAGCATCATTCCGACTGTCGTGCCGAGCGTGACCAGCGCAACTTGCTCAAACTGGGCGCCTAGCGCGATTGTCGCCACCTGCGTCTTGTCACCCATCTCCACCAGGAAAAAGGTGATCAGTGTCGTGAGGAAGGCGCCGTTTCGCATGCGAGGGCGCTCATCTTCGTCCAGCTTGTCGGGGATCAGCGTCCAGGCCGCCATCAACAGGAAAGATGCGGCTATCAGATACCGAAACCAGTCTCCTTCAAGAAATGCGGCGGCTTGCGATCCGATCAGTGCTGCGAGAAAGTGATTTGCGATTGTGGCAGCGAATATCCCGGCAATAATCGCGAGCGGCTTTCGAAATTGCACAGCCAGCAGGATGGCGAGTAATTGTGTTTTGTCGCCGATTTCCGCGAGCGCGACCACGAGTGTGGAGGTGAGAAGGGCTTCCATGAATGGCGGTCTCCAGGCCGGGCAATACTAACGCAATGACACCAGCTTCCCGTGCCCGGCCCGAGCAGGAAAGCGGCGTCATTGGTCTCGCCCGAACGGTTGCCCGCTCCCTTCGCGCCACGACCTGTTGGCCGAGTATGTTGACGCGGAGGCCCGATCATCAGACCGGCTGGCTACTCCCCAAGTGACGGGGCTCTCGTATCGCCTGCTCAGGTGGAAGGCAAGCGCGGCAGAATATCCTCCACCGTTTCCAGAATAAGCGACCGCAACCAGGACAAGGCAGCATCCTCAGAATTCTCTCGCCGCCAGTAGAGTTCGCTGTCCAGCGGCGGGAACACGCCTGGCAATTCATGAGTCACCAAACCCGGTGCCGGGGCCATCAGTGCCGGCAGGGTGAGCGCCAGATCGGTCTGACGCACAATCTCCATCGCGGGCATGTAATGGGGCAGTCGCATGACAGGCGTGATGCGGGCGCCATGCGTCCGCGCGACCTCCTCAACGTAGGAGCGGCCCTCCCGGCGACTGGACACGACAACATGGCGAAGCTCCAGATAGGTTTCAAAACTCATCTCTGTGCCAGCCTGCGGATGGTCTTCCGAGACGACGCACACATAGGGCGTCGTCATCAATTGCTCGCGTTCGAGGTCAGTGCCGCGAATGCCAGGCACATCGATCGCCAGGTCCAGGCGACCTGAGGCGAGTTCGGAAGAGATTGCCCCGCGATTGAGTTGTGTCCAAGCGATCCGAACCCCAGGCGCATCGGCTTGCAGGCGTTGGGCAAGGCGAGGCGCGATCATGAACGCGCCTGCATCCCGCGCCGAGATGTTGAACACACGCGTTGACCGGGAAGGCTCGAACGCCGATCGGGGCTCTAGCCCGGCGCGCAATCTGTCCAGCGCGTCGCGTACAGCGGGCATCAGCGCTTCGGCCATTGCGGTTGGCTTCACGCCGTGCCCTTCGCGCACAAACAGCGGATCCTCGAAATGCGTGCGCAGCCGCGCCAGGGCATTGCTGACGGCCGGTTGGGTGATGTGCAGGAATTCGCTCGCCCGTGTCAGGCTGCGTTCAGTGTAGACAGCCTCCAGTACGGGCAGCAGGTTCAGGTCTAGCGATCTGAGGTTCATGGCGCGCTCCAACTCATCACCAGTGGTGATGTGAAGTCTTCATATAATAAATTTCCCGAATGATCGAGCGCGCGTTATCGTCACCGCCAGAATAGAGGTGGTGAATGAACGCGGCGAGAACGCCCACACAATTGGAAAGCCTGTGCGCGGCGGCTCTAGAGCCAGCCCGCGGCGCGAATCAGCAGCACCACGCCCACAGCCGTCACAAGATACTTCATACCGCGTTTGAAGTTCACATCGCTCATCCGGTCCAGCACCTTGCCGCCCAAAGTCGTGCCCAGCATGGAGAGCGGCACCGCCGCAAGGATCAGCCAGGCTGGCGGCAGCATCTTGATGCCGGACGCCATGATGACGGGTACACTCCAGAAGATGATCTTCACAAAATGCGCCAGGACCTGCGTCACGGCCTTTGTCGCAACGATCTGATGGCGCGTCATCGCCGTGTTCACGAAGAACTGGTCCATCAGTGGCCCGGCAACCCCGGCGACGGTGTTCAGCGCCTGCACGACAAATCCGGCACCCTCGGCCTGGAACCGTTTCTGGATATTGAGATCCGCGACCGATTTCGGCAGCCATACCAGCAGGGTCACGAGACCCAGCATCAGGTAGACCATCTGCTTGTCCGGTCGCCAGCTCAGCGCGAAGAGCAATCCAATCGCCGCGACCGAGCCGAGCGCGTAGCGCCGGAAAATGGTCCAGTCGATATGCTCTCGCCAAAGATAGGCCCGGTAGCCATTCGCCACCATTTGCACGGTGCCGTGTATGATCATGGCGGTGGCCACGGGAACCAGCGCAGCCAGCACACCCATGAAGATGATGCCGCCAGCCATGCCAAATATGCCCGACAGGAAACTCGTGGCCAACACAGTGACGAGAATGATGGCGGCAGATATCGGGCTCATGGTGCCGACCTAGACCCGTTTGTCGGAAAACGCGACCCCGGACGCAGGTGGGCAGCCACCGACACAAAACATTTCATAGAAACAATTTGCGGTGCTGCAGCCGCAAGGCGTACCATTCCCCCAATAACACAGTCTGAGAGGAGACACCGAAATGGCGGATACTGAAACGTCCATGGACGTCCAGAATGACCTGAATGATCTGCGCATGTCGGATGCGGCCGTGCCGCTTTACGAGCATGTGAAGACCTTCATTCGTGACGTCGTCAACCCAATGAGCGAGGAATTTCATCGCCTCGGCGAAGGCAAGACCGACATCTGGTCCTATGCACCCGGCCAGTTGGAAGCGCTGGAAAAGGCCAAGGACGAGGCCAAGAAACAGGGCCTCTGGAATTTCTTCCTGCCCGACGCCGAAACCGGCGAAGGCCTGAAGAACCTTGACTATGCCTATATCGCGGCAGAGCTGGGCAAGAACCCGCTGGCGTCAGAGACGATGAACTGCTCCGCGCCGGATACCGGCAATATGGAAGTTCTGGAGCGTGTCGGCACGCCGGAACAGAAAGAGCGCTGGCTGAAGCCATTGCTGAATGGTGAGATCCGTTCCGCCTTCGCGATGACAGAACCAGCCCTGCCATCATCCGACGCCAAGAACGTGTCCATGAGCGCCGTTCTGGAAGGTGATGAATGGGTCATCAATGGCGAGAAATTCTATATTTCCGGCGCTGGCGACCCGCGCTGCAAGATCATGATCTGTATGGTGAAGACCAGCCCGGACGCAGAGCCGAACAAGCAGCAAAGCCAAATCCTCGTGCCGTTGCCGCATCCGGGTGTTACGATCCTCGGCCCGATGCACGTCTTCGGTGATCCGGACGCGCCGCATGGCCACATGCACATCCGTTTTGAAAACGTTCGTGTGCCAAAGGAAAACATTCTGCTCGGCGAAGGGCGCGGCTTCGAAATTTCCCAGCTGCGTCTGGGGCCAGGCCGCATCCACCACTGCATGCGTTCGCTCGGCGCAGCCGAAAAGGCGCTGGACATGATGGTTGTGCGCGGCATGACCCGTCAGGCCTTCGGCCGTGACCTGATCAAGCTGGGCGGCAACATCGAGAAAGTTTCTCGCGCACGTATCGAGATTGAATCCATGCGCATGATGGTGCTGAAAGCTGCCAAGGCGATGGACGTTCTGGGCAACAAGGAAGCCCGCGTCTGGATTTCCATGGTCAAGGCGATGGTGCCGGAGCGCGTGTGCGCCATCATCGATGATGCCATCCAGATGCACGGCGCTGCCGGTGTGTCGCAATGGACGCCGCTGGCGCGCATGTATGCCAATCAGCGGACCCTGCGTCTCGCGGACGGCCCGGACGAAGTGCACCACATGGTCGTCGGCCGCGCCGAAACCCGCAAATACACGGGCGAAGAAGAAGATCCGGCGATGGCCGCTGTCTGGCGGAAGTAAGCCCGACGCAATTTGAATTGATGGGCGCGGTTCCTTGCGGGACCGCGCCTTTCTTGTATGCGGGTGGATGATCGTCGCTATCTAGCCCAAATTCGTCTAGCATTGTCCTCTTGGTAGGGAGGACGCCATGATAAGACTGTCGAAAATAATGCTCATCGTGTTTGTCGGGCTACAGGGCCTGTTTTACGCGCTCAACAACATCGTGAACTTTGGGGCCGCGAAGGGATTCGTTCAGGGCGTCCTGCCAATGGAAGGGAATGAGGCCTATCCAAATGCGTTCGGGCCAGGAATTTCATCACCCGCTCTCATCACAATTATCCTGTGTTTCATAATTGTCGGAGAATTGCTCGTGGCCGCCTTCTCGCTGAGAGGGGCGTTCGACATGGTCCGCGTGCGTAGTGGATCGGCTGAGCGATTCAACGATGCGAAAACTTGGGCGATCATGGGCTGTGTCATGGCGCTGCTCGTCTGGTTTGGGCTGTTCATGGTGATTGGCGGTGCGTACTTCCAGATGTGGCAGACCCCGCTGGGCGCCGCCGCGCAGGGAGGCGCTTTCCAATATGCCATCTCCAGCGGTATCGTTCTCTTGTTCGTGAACGCGCCGGACTGACGCCGCCTAAAACGGCACGTTCGGATCGTCTTCGCCCGGATCGCCAATTTCCAGACCGGCGAAGTCGAACACACGCGGATCATGCAGATGGCTCGGCCGCACGGTGGCGAGCGCATGGGCCATCACCTGCCGCACGCCCGGCTTCTTCTTCTCCCACTCGTCCAGCATTTGCTTCATCGCCACGCGCTGCAAACCGTCCTGGCTGCCGCAGAGATTGCAGGGGATAATCGGGAACGCCATCGCCTCGGCAAACTTCGCAAGATCGTCTTCCGCCGCCGTAATCAGCGGGCGGAGCACAAAGACGTCGCCCTCGTCATTCAGCAGTTTTGGCGGCATCGCGGCGAGCCGCCCGCCATGCACGAAATTCATCATGAAGGTTTCCAGCGCATCGTCCCGGTGATGGCCGAGCACGATGGCATCACAGCCTTCCTCCCGCGCGATGCGATAGAGAATGCCCCGGCGCAGGCGGGAGCACATGGCGCAGAAGGTCCGTCCTTCCGGCACCTTCTCGGTCACGATGGAATAGGTGTCCTGCGTCTCGATCCGGTAGCGCACGCCAACCGTGTCCAGCCAGTCAGGCAGGACATGTTTCGGAAAGCCCGGCTGGCCCTGGTCCAGATTGCACGCGACCAGGTCCACCGGCAGCGCGCCCTGCCATTGAAGATCCAGCAGCACGGCCAGCAGGCCATAGGAATCTTTGCCGCCGGACAGGCAGACCAGCCATTTCGGCCGTTTCGCCTCACCGGCATCCACCGCCCGTCGGTCGACCATCTTGTAGTCATCAATTGCTTTCAGCGCGCCGCGCACCAGCCGCTTGCGCAGCTTCTTGAAGCTGACACCGGACGGCGCATCTGCGAACAGCGGCGGTGCCGCGGTGAAGGTGGACGTATCATCTGCCATGCGCGCCCTATCTCACGGGCCGGGTTTCCCGCGCAAGCGTTTCGCGCGGTTGGCCGGTCAATCCGCAGCGCTTACCTGTTGCTGGTAACGCGCGGTAAGTTCGACCATGGCGAGCGCCAGGGCGTGGCCCGCAAGGCCGACCGTCCACCAGATTGTCGGCGTCAGCATGGCATAGCGCTCTCCGCCAATGCTCAGGCTGATTCCCGCGAAGACGATCATGCCGAACAGATAGCTGGCCAGATGGATGAAGAAGCCGAGCCGCATCGCGGCGGTCGCCTTGGCGTTCTTTTCGCGGATCATGGCCTCTGCTTCGGTCTTCGCATCCACCGTCAGCGCCATGACATCGACGTTGAACGCCGCCGCCAACGCCTTCAGGGAGTCGCCAGAGGCCTTTTCGCCCGTCTCGATCCGCTGCACCGTGCGCACGCCAATCCCTGCGAGCTCGGCCAGATGTTCCTGTGACCAGTGGCGCTCTTCGCGCCAGCGTTTGATTTTAGCGGCATCAGCATCGAATTGCATGTGTGTTCCCCTTCCATGGGCTGTTTGTAACCGCGTTCAGAATGGGGAGAAAGCCCTTGTCCAGCCACGTCATGACGCCGTCACGAGCCTGCCAGAGGCCCGCCAGCGACCCGTCACAGGGCCGCCAATCGACTGAATTGTCAGGAAATTCGGGAGGACGCCGCGCTAGCGCGCCAGAAACGGAATCCGGAACATGCGTTTCAGCTTCCACCAGAAGCGCAGGCGCGCATTGTTCGGTGCATCATTGTGGCCGCGCGGGATGAGGATGTCATTCATGCGCGGCTGGTAGCGGCGGATCAGGTCTTCCTCGATCCGCGCGCGATCGGATTCCTTCTTGATCACCAGCACGTGCCGCTCGGTCGCGCCGCGCTTCCACCAGGCTTCCCACCAGCGTTCATGGCCGATCAGCCGGTTCTTGAAGTTCGCGGCCTTGCCGATGTAGAGCGGGAACAGGAAGAAGACGAAGCGGCGCTGCACGAACACATAGACGCCGCCCTGATCCGGCAGGCCCTTGGGCGTCAGCGTGATCTTGAAGCGATACGGCCTCCCGGATTCGCCCCACCACGTATGCCATCCGAACAATATCCACATGAGCCTGACCCTCCACAATTGCGCGAAGCTCTCCTGCAACGGTTAATCAGCCGTTAAATTGTGGCCGGATCAGGGGCCTGCGGAGGAGATTTGCTTACAGGATCGCCCAATTGGTTAAGACCGGGCCGACCACGGGTTCAGGCGCGCGCTCAGGCCCGCGTCAGGGCCCGTTTCACCGGGGCAAAGCTCTGGCGGTGGTGCGGGCAGGGCCCGTGCTCTGCCAGCGCTGCGGCATGGGCCGCCGTGCCATAGCCCTTGTGCCGGGCAAATCCATAGGCCGGGAAGGCGGCGTCCAGTTCCTTCATCAGCGCGTCGCGCACCGTCTTCGCCAGGATCGACGCGGCGGAGATTGCCGGCTCCGTCAAATCGCCCTTCACGATGGCCTCCGCGCTGCAGGGGAAGCCCGCGGGCAGGGCGTTGCCATCCACCAATATGTGCCCCGGCACCAGGCCGAGCCCCGCCACGGCCCGCTCCATCGCCAGGAAGGTCGCCTGTCTTATGTTCAGCCGGTCGATCTCTTCCGGTGTTGCATGTGCCACGCTCCACGCCGCCGCACGCTCTCGGATGAGGGGGGCCAGCGCGTCGCGCCTTGCCTCGGTCAGCTTCTTGGAATCGGTCAGGCCCTCAATGGGCTGTGCCGGGTCCAGGATCACCGCGCCGGCCGTCACCGGCCCGGCCCAGGGCCCCCGGCCCGCCTCATCCACACCGGCAATGATCAGCGTTGTGTTCGTCATGGCGCCAGAGAAACGCGAGTCGCTCTTGCGCTCCAGCGCGCCTCGGGTCTCTATAGCAGCCATGACCCAGCCTTATCGCATCCAGATGCACGAAACCGGTGGCCCGGACGTGCTGCAAGTTGAAGACTTCATCCCCCGCAAGCCCGGCCCCGGTGAGGTCACCGTTCGCCAGAGCGCGGCGGGCCTGAACTTCATTGACACCTATCACCGCACCGGGCTGTACCCCGTGCGCTTTCCCTTCACGCCCGGACAGGAAGGCGCCGGCGCCGTGCAGGAAGTGGGCGAGGGCGTCACCCATCTGAAGCCCGGCGACAAGGTGGCCTATCTGGCCAGCGGCACCTATGCCAGCCACTTCACCGGCCCGGCCGAGCGGATGATTCCCCTGCCGGACAGCATCACCCCGCAGGATGCCGCCGCCGTTCTGCTGAAAGGGCTCACCGCCTGGGCGCTCTTGTTCGAGGTGCGCCCGCTTCAGGCCGGGGAGACGATCCTGGTCTGGGCTCCTGTGGGCGGCGTAGGCAGCCTGCTGGTGCCGTGGGCGGCCAGCCTTGGCGCGCGCGTCATCGCCGTCACCTCAACGGAAGCGAAGGCCGAAAAGGCCAGGGCGCTGGGCGCGTCAGATGTGATCATCGGCTATGAAGGCGTGGCCGACAAGGTGCGGGAGCTGACCGGCGGGCGCGGCGTGGACGTGTCCTATGACAGTGTCGGCCGCATCAGCGCGGAGGAAAGTCTGAACAGTCTGCGTACGGCAGGCTGGTTCGTCACCTATGGCAACGCCTCCGGCCCGGTTGAGCCGATCCCGCCCGGCCGTCTGGCGCAGGGCGGCTCGCTCGTCATGACGCGGCCAACCCTGTTCAGCTTCATTCAGGATGCGGAAAGCCTGACGCGCGGCGCCAGCCTCCTCTTCAGTGCCCTGAGCTCTGGAATCCTCAAAGCCGACATCGGCCAACGCTTCCCGCTCTCCGAAGCCGCGAAGGCCCACGAAGCGATAGAGAGCGGCACGACAACCGGGGCGACGGTGCTGGTGCCTTAGGAGAAATACAGCTTTTCAAGAAACGCGGATCGGTGCAACCTGCCCCCTACTTTAAGTGGAGGTGCTTGTGGGTAATGTTGGCGAATTTGCAGGTGTAGAGGAATACATAAATGTTCGGCGAAAGCGGGCGAGGAGATTATTGAAGCAGGTCAACGCTGACTTCGTCGAGACTGTCATAGACTCTCCTAAAATTCAATCTGCAGAAAAGCTATGGCAAGAGCTGCGCTCTTTAAACTCCGCGGTCCCTTGCGAACTTGTGCCCAAGCTTGAAGAGGCGCTTCAATGCGCTTGGTACGCTCTTTGGAAAGCACGCAATTATTCAGTGATGGGATGGAAGAAGCGGCTGGCACCAAAGCTCACGAATTTCGGTCCGGGTAATCTGAACTATCTCATCCAAGAAATGATGCAAACCGGAGTTGAGGTAGATGGCGTGGTTTGGCCGCGTACGCATCAGGTGCCCTTCGACTCGACTGGCCAAGTGCGAGAGTTGAAAAGCGGAAGTATATCTCAAGAATTCGAACAGATACTGCGGACTATGGGTCTGGAATTTTCATTAATCTCCGAAGGATTGGTTGCGGGGTCGGAGTCCGTATTTAATTTTTTGCCGGACCACACTTCATTGGAATACGCGGCGCTTTTCAGCAACGTTCCCGCTCGGCAATCGAAAGTTAGTAGACTTAGTAACTGCCTCATTTTGAATGTCGAACTGTTTCATTTAAAAGCCGCTAGTATCAAGGATTCAGCCGCACTTTCCAGCACTTCTGTTCAGGTCAGATCTGTGCCGATTGCGTCCGACGCTTTCGAGAATAGTCTTTTCTTGGGTGGGCTGGTTCTGAACAAAGTCGTCGCGTCACCAGACCCTAGCGGAGAAGTTTCTTTTTTAAGAAACAGTACGGTTTTCGGTAGGCTGACACTTAAGAGTGTCGATTTGAAATCTAGTTTTGTCGTGCCTAAGAATAGGGCGTTTTCTGAGTTTTGCATTCTCGATTCCGAGCTAAAACATCCAATTCGCGTTGAAAGATGTTCACAAGGTATCGAGCCGTTAGTATTGAGAGTTTCTTCTGAGGCAAACTCGATCAGTAAGTTAGCGGACTTTATTTTGGAGGGTGTTGAGCTTCGATCACTATCGATAAAGGATGCAGTTTTTTCAGGCGAAGTGAACCTGAACGACACTTACTGGCTGGAGTCCTGCTCCATACTCAAGAGCACATTCGCGTCGAACTTTTCCTGCGAAGATATGAGATTTGGTCCGGAGGCCAACGATGTCTGTTTTGAGGTTCTCGATTGTGCATTCATTCAAGGCGAGACAGAGGTAGCAGGAACATCTCAAGCGATATTCCGAAATTCGACGTTTCCTAAACGTGTGGATTTTTCTAGAAGCAAGTTCGAGGTCCCTGTAAGTTTCGAGGGAGCAGAATTTCATCAAGAAGCCGCTTTCACTTGTGCTCTGTTTGAAAAGCATGCGAATTTCGGTTCAAGCGATAGGCGGGCTACCATATTCTTTAAGGACGCTGACTTCAGCTTTCCAAAGCTTGATAGTGAATCTTCCACAGGGGCTATTACTTTCTTGAACGCGGAGTTTCGGTCAAATGTAGACTTCAGCAATCGTAGGTTTGACAACTTGACCGAATTCGAATCGGTCAAGTTCAACAGCGCCCCCAGTTTCCACGGAGCAACGTTCCACCAGAATGTCAGCTTCAGGAATTCAAGATTCCAATGGCGCAGATCACGTCCTCTGCATCCCATTGCGATCGGAATCAAATTTCGTTGTCTAGTCTGGATCGGCAAAGTTTGGCGTTTTGCGACGGCTTTATGGACGCGTGGTATGGCGTCTTACACGCTCCCTCCGGAGCTCGAGCGACATAATCGATACTGTAAGAAAACCACAAGTAGTTTTCGAACGTTGCGGCAAGCTATGCAGTCCAATGACGATACGAGACAGGCGGCCATATTTCACAGAGAGGAGTTAAGAGCGAGGCATAGCCGGTTCGGTGATCGAGAGGTGACTAGGTTCGAGGTTTGGGTCGGAGCAATTTATAGCTTAGTGTCAGACTATGGAGAAAGCGTGTTTCGTCCGCTGGCAGTTATGATTGCTTCTCTTTGCATATCGGCGATTTTTCTGGCTGAATTTTCAGGTGCAGGGGGGAGATTTATACGCCCGGCATTTGGTAACGCGATAGAAATTCAGTTTCGGCCCTTTTACCACTTAAATCCAACCTTTGGACGAGCAGAGGCTATGGGGGTAAACGATCCCTGTAGCAATGATATTAACGCGGCGCTACATGCGAAAGATGCCTCAGGTCTCACAACCTATTGTTTTTCGATTATGGCGATTAGAAACAATGAATTCGCATTCAAACTTACGGTAATCGTACAGTCGCTGATAACGCTTATGTGCCTCTTTTTGGTACTATTAGCGGTGCGCCGAAAGCTACAAATGTAAGCTCTAGACTCTCTAACATTTGATTCCTTATCCGTCGCACAAACCCGCCCCATATCCTTGCGGGCATGTTCGAGCTGGAGGATCTTACCAAGCGTGCGCTGGCCTCGGCCTGGCCTTTTGTGGCCGGGCGGATGGCGGCGGTGCGCGAGGCGCTGAGCCCCGGCGAGGATGGAACTGTGCCGCGTGCGGTATATTTTGCGAGCCTGCGCACGCTGCGCGCTCTGGAATCCCTGGTCCGCCGCATGCTCTATCTCATGTCGCTGGAACTGGCGGTTCAATGGGCCGCGCCAAAGCCACGCGCGGCGGGCCCGCTCGTCCCCGGCCCGGCTGGCGAAGCGTCTGGCATCCCGGCGGGCGACCCGCCACCGCGCAAGCTGGCGCTGGCCGATCCGATAAGTCTCTATATTCCGCCGCCGGACCCGCCGGTGAAATACGGCCCGCGCCCCTATATCACCATCATCGGCATGCCCCGCGCGCCAGAGCCGGAAGGGCCGCCAGACTGGGTGGAGGCAGCGCCTCTTCTGGCGCGGCTCTCCCGTCTGGTCGAAACCTGCGCCGCGCGGGATAAGGAGGCCGGGCGCATGGCGCGCTGGCAGGCGCGGCGACTGGCCCTGATGAAGGCGGGCCAGCGCGGGCGCATTCATCCGCTGCGCACGGGGCGCCCACCGGGCTATGCCACGGCCCGGATGCGGCGGGATGATCTTCAGAAAAAGCTGAAGGATTTCTGGTGCTTCTGCCATTGGGCGGATGAGGCGGCCTATGCCTCCGCGCGTGCCGCCGATGGGGCATCGGCCCCGGCCTGACCGGGGCGTCTTTCCTGAAAATTACTGTGTCATCGGGCCCGCCTGGGCCCTGCCTGCTCGGGTGCGTGAGGGTGGGCAGGCAGGGCTATGGGCGGCGGGGTGCAGTTGATGGGAACCGCCCATTTTCATCTCGAAGGTCATGGGAATTTGCAGGTGCCATGACGCCCGGGAGGGGGTGACGCGCATTCCGGGAGAGGGGAAAGGTGTTCGCGCCACAGGGGAAATATGCCCCATGACGGATGAAGGGATGTTTGCCGGATCGCGTGGAATTGACGGCGTACGCGCAAGGCAGCGCTAACCATGCCGGTGGATTATGGCGTATCCTGTAGCTGCAGCAACAGCGCCGGGTCTATGTAGAAGTCTCCGCCGCGATTGTCGGAGTCCGGATTTCGCCATTTCACGGCCCAGTGCAAATGCGGCCCGGTCGTGCGGCCGGTGTTGCCTGTCTTCGCCAGCAGGTCTCCGGTCTGGACGATGTCGCCCGCCGCCACGTCGACAGAAGACAGGTGCATGAAGACCGAGACCAGGCCATGCCCGTGATCAAGGAACACGGTGCCGCCCTCATAATAGAGATCCGGATCGGCCAGCACGACCACGCCCGGCGCCGGCGCGATCACCTCCGTGCCCACCGGCGTCGCCATGTCATATCCGCGATGCACTGAAGTGCTCTCGCACGGCTCCCCGGTCACCTTTGAGACGCCAACATATTTCCGCGTCGGCCCGAACGGCGAAGATGTTGGTGCATCAGAGGGCTTCACGAACCCCTCCAGCGCGCCGGGGCCGGGATTGAAGCTCGCAAACGCTTCCTGCTTCTTCACCCAGCTGCGCGAGGCATGTGCCTTCTGCTCGGCAGAGCGGGCGTCCACCTTGTCACAATCAAAGCCCGAGATTTCGCGATAGTCATCCTTGCGCGGGGCGATGGCCAGATCTCCGAACGCGCCGCTATCATGCGACCAGCCAATGACGCTTGGGGCCGACGTGCTGATCCCGAATTGGGCCGAGCCCATGTCACTGACCGTCAGCTTCGTGCCCGCTACCGTGAACACGCTGCCCGGCGCGCCGGAGCAGATCACCAGTCCGCCTTGGGTCAGTACCCCATCGCACATCGGCGCAGGCGTGATTGCGGTATTGTCCTGACTGGCTGTGGGGGCAGGCGTCTCTGCCACCGCGCAGCCCATGATCAGTGTCGATAGCCCGGCCAGCAGCGCGCGCCGCATCAGCTGCCCGCCTTGACCATGCGCTGGCTCGCCGCCTCTGCATCCCAGTAGGCTTCCTGAAGGTCGACGCTCCAATAGCGCAGGGCCTGCAAGGGAATTTTGCGGCCCGTCACCGCGCAGGTGACGTAGTCTCCGGGCGAGATCATTTCGATGTCGGCATCAAGATAGCGAAGACGGGCTTCGCCGGCGGGGCGGCTGGATCGATCTAGCATGCGCGCGAGCATGCCTGAAATGGGCAGAAAAGAAAAGATGCGCCGCGCAGAAAGTTTCCTCTTTGTTCCGCGGAACAAATATGGTACATCCGAGTCAGAGATGGCAAAAGGGGGCCTTGCCAAATGCGGCCTCATGGTAGACCTAAGGAGACGACTCATGGCCAAAGCGGCGCTTCAACTCGTGGACAAGGACTCAGGCGTGGATAAGCAGAAGGCTCTCGAAACAGCGCTCGGCAATATTGAACGATCCTTCGGCAAGGGCTCGGTCATGCGGCTCGGCGACAAGAAGGTGATGGATGTCGAAGCGGTTCCCACCGGATCGCTCGGCCTGGATATCGCACTCGGCATTGGCGGTTTGCCCAAGGGCCGCATCATTGAGATCTATGGTCCGGAAAGCTCGGGTAAAACGACGCTGTCGCTGCACAGCGTAGCCGAGGCGCAGAAGAATGGAGGCGTCTGCGCCTTTATTGATGCCGAACACGCGCTGGACCCGGTATATGCTGGCAAACTTGGCGTGGATCTGGATGATCTTCTCGTGTCCCAGCCTGATACCGGCGAGCAAGCGCTGGAAATCGCGGATACGCTGGTGCGTTCCGGCGCGGTGGATTTGCTGGTCATCGACTCGGTCGCTGCCCTGACGCCGCGCGCTGAACTTGAGGGCGAGATGGGTGATTCCCTGCCGGGGCTTCAGGCCCGCTTGATGAGCCAGGCGCTTCGCAAGCTGACTGGCTCCATTTCCAAGTCCAAATGCATGGTGATCTTCATCAACCAGATCCGGATGAAGATTGGCGTCATGTTCGGTAGCCCGGAAACCACGACGGGCGGTAATGCCTTGAAATTCTACTCATCTGTTCGTCTGGACATCCGCCGTATCGGCGCGATCAAGGATCGTGATGAAGTGATCGGTAACCAGACCCGCGTGAAAGTCGTCAAGAACAAGGTGGCGCCGCCTTTCCGTCAGGTCGAATTCGACATTCTTTATGGCGAAGGCATTTCCAAGACGGGTGAGTTGATTGATCTCGGTGTGAAGGCTGAGGTGATTGAAAAGTCTGGTTCCTGGTACTCCTATAAGGGCGAACGCATGGGCCAGGGCCGCGAGAAGACACGGAATTTCCTCAAGGAAAACCCCGCTATCGCGGATGAGGTCGAGGACGCGATCCGGCGCAATGCGGGCCTGCTCGCAGACGAACTTCTCAATGCCGGCATGGAGTCTGAGCAGGATGACGATCTGCCGGACGCCGCCGAAGGGTGATCTGATATGCTCTGAAATCTGGCAATTCAGGGCATGATCTCTCACATTTCAGGTCAATGAACTGTCCCTTTGTGGCGCACCCCGCTTGGCGCGCCGCGAAGGGACCTTTATATCGCCGGTGTAATATTTGTGCCGATTCATTCGGCCCAACCCTCATCGCAAGGACACAGTGTTGCCCATGACCGGCGTAAACGAGATTCGCGAGACCTTTCTCTCCTTCTTCGAGAAGCGAGGTCATTTGCGTCAGGCGTCCGCGCCGCTCATCCCACAGAACGACCCGACGCTTCTGTTCGTGAATGCCGGCATGGTCCCGTTCAAGAACATATTCACCGGGGCCGAAACGCCTCCGGGGCCGCGGGCAACCACGTCCCAGAAATGCGTGCGCGCGGGCGGCAAGCACAATGATCTCGACAATGTCGGATATACTGCGCGTCACCACACATTCTTCGAGATGCTGGGTAATTTTTCATTTGGCGATTATTTCAAGGAAGACGCGATCGCGTTCGGATGGGAGCTGTGCACCAAGGAGTTCGCGCTCGATCCGAAAAAACTGCTCGTCACAGTCTATGCCGAAGATGACGAAGCCGCCGCGATCTGGAAAAAGGTTGCCGGATTTGATGACAGCAAGATCATCCGGATCGGCACATCCGATAATTTCTGGTCAATGGGCGATACCGGCCCGTGCGGCCCGTGCTCGGAAATATTCTACGATCATGGCGAAAGCGTTCCTGGTGGCCCTCCCGGTAGCCCGGATGAGGATGGCGACCGGTTCATCGAAATCTGGAACCTCGTCTTCATGCAGTTCGACCAGCAGGCCGACGGCACACGCAAGAACCTGCCCAAGCCATCGATCGATACGGGCATGGGGCTGGAGCGGATCTCTGCCGTGCTTCAAGGCTTGCACAATAATTACGACATTGACCTGTTCCGCAATCTGATCGCCGCCGAGGAAGACCTCTATGGCTCGAAGGCCGCTGGCGATCAGCTGGCATCCTTCCGCGTGATCGCAGACCATTTGCGTACGTCGGCGTTTTTGATCGCCGATGGCGTACTGCCGTCCAATGAAGGTCGTGGTTATGTCCTGCGCCGCATCATGCGCCGTGCCATGCGGCATGGTCATCTGCTCGGCGCGCGCGCGCCGTTGATGTACAAACTGGCGCCAGCACTGATATCCGAAATGGGCGCGGCCTATCCTGAGCTTGGCCGGGCCAAGGCGGCAATCGAGTCCGCTCTGGAGCAGGAAGAAGCCCGCTTCCAGCGTACGCTGGGCAACGGACTGTCCTTGCTCGACAAGGAAACCGCGAACATGAAGGCGGGCGATGCGCTACCGGGCGATGTGGCTTTCAAATTGTCGGACACGTACGGATTTCCACTTGATCTGACGCAAGACATTCTGCGTGGGCGAGATATGGGTGTCGATGTCGCCGGGTTCGAGGCTGCACTGGAGCAACAGCGCCAAGACAGCCGCGCAGCGGGTTTCTCCTCGGGAGATCAGGCTGCGGAGGATATCTGGTTCCGTGTTCGCGATGATGCTGGTGCCACCAAATTTACCGGTTACGACAGCACAGATGGAAAGGGGAAGCTGGTTGCGATTGCGGCCGGCGGAGCGCGCGTGGATACATTGTCACCAGGCGCAGCCGAGATCGTGTTCGATACAACCCCATTTTATGCCGAGTCTGGAGGGCAGGCGGGAGATCATGGTGAAATCGTCTTCGCGAACGGAGCGCGCTTCATCGTGCGTGATGTGCAAAAGCGTGCTGCTGATCTACATGTGCATATTGGCGAACTCGTTTCCGGTGAAGTGAAGCTGGGTGAGTCCGCAGACCTTCGCGTAGATGCGGAGCGTCGACGCGCCATCATGGCCAATCATTCGGCCACTCACATCATGCATGCGGCCCTGCGCAAGGTGCTGGGTGAGCACGTCACGCAGAAAGGGTCCCTCGTCGAGGCAGATCGATTCCGGTTTGACTTCTCCCACAATGGCCCAATGAGCCAGGCTGAGATCGAGGCCGTGGAAGACGAAGTCAACGCCCAGATCCGTGAGAACATGCCGACGGGAATTCAGGTGACTTCGCCGGACAAGGCCATCGAAGCAGGTGCCTTGGCTCTGTTTGGTGAGAAATATGGCGATGAAGTTCGTGTGCTGTCCATGGGCACGGGCGATGCGCGGCGCTACTCGGTTGAGCTGTGTGGCGGAACGCATGTGGAGCGGTCTGGCGATATTGGCCTTTTTGTCATTACGTCAGAGAGCGGTGTATCGGCAGGTGTGCGCCGGGTGGAGGCCGCAACAGGCGCAGAGGCAGTTGCCTTCCTGAAAGGACGTGCGCAGATCGCGGTCGATCTGTCTGAAAGCCTGAAAGTTCCGCTCAAGGATGTTCCGCGGCGCGTGGCGGCTCTGGGAGACGAGCGCAAGGCGCTGGAGAAAGAGCTTGCCGAAGCCAAGCGCAAGCTCGCCATGGGCGGCGGCGGGGCTGCTCCTGCCGGACCGGAAGAGATCAATGGCGTCAAGCTGATGGCACGTATTGCCGAAGGTGTCGGCGGCAAGGAATTGCGTACGCTGGTCGATGAGGCCAAGGCGCAGATCGGTTCCGGCATTGTCGTTTTCGTGGGCGTCGCGGACGGTAAGGCGGGCGTTGCCGTTGGCGTAACCAAAGACCTGACCGACACTTACTCTGCTGTCGACCTGGTGAAAGCGGCCAGCGAAGCCCTCGGCGGCAAGGGCGGTGGCGGCCGACCTGACATGGCCCAGGCCGGGGGGCCGGATGCGGACAAGGCAGACGAGGCGCTGGCAGCCGTGCGTGCCGCGCTCGCAGGCTAGGCGGCCAGGCCAGCAATTGACTCAAACGGCGGAGCCCCTATGTAGGGGCTCCGTGGTGATTTGGTCGGTCGGCTTGCAGCCACGTTAAACAACTTGCTAAAAGGCTGCGCGGATATTCCGAACACCCTCACGGCAAGAGTCCGGCTGGCCAGAACTTGGTAGCGGAGTATTGCGTATGCCCATTCGAATTCCTGACGGCTTGCCCGCGCGCGAAACGCTTGTGCGCGAAGGTGTGCAGGTGCTGGATGAATCCATTGCCACACGGCAGGATATCCGCCCCATGCAGATCGGCCTTCTGAATTTGATGCCCAATAAGATCGAGACCGAAGCACAGATTGCTCGGCTTGTCGGCGCAACTCCGCTGCAGGTGGAGCTGACGCTCGTCCGGATCGGCAGCCATGTTGCCCGCAACACGTCGGAAGAACATCTCATCTCTTTTTATCATACCTGGGATGAGGTGAAGGATCGGAAGTTCGATGGCTTCATCATAACCGGAGCGCCAGTTGAGCGGTTGCCATTCGAAGACGTGTCGTACTGGGACGAGTTGAAACAGATCTTCGATTGGACAGAAACCCATGTGCATTCCAGCTTTTTCATTTGCTGGGGTGCCATGGCGGCGGTCCAGCATTTTCACGGCGTTCCAAAGCATGAACTGAAAGAGAAGGCTTTCGGCGTTTATCGTCACCATAATCGCAAGCCGGAATCTCCTTTCCTCACGGGGTTCTCGGACGACTTTTCCGTTTCGGTGTCGCGCTGGACGGATGTGCGGCGGGAAGACATTCCCGAAGACAGTGGTCTGAGCATTCTTATGGAGAGCGATGAGACCGGTCTGTGCCTGCTACATGAAGCGCACGGAAACCGGCTCTATATCTTCAATCATATTGAATATGATTCTACATCGCTCGGCGCAGAGTATCAGCGAGATGTGTCGGCGGGGAAATCCATCAATGTACCGGCCAACTACTTTCCGGATGATGATCCCACCCGGACCCCGAAAAACCGGTGGCGCTCGCACGCGTTTCTATTGTTCGGGAACTGGATAAACCAGATGTATCAGACAACGTCCTATAATCTCAAAGATATAGGAACGGAGCGCGGCGGCGACAGTAAGGTCCGGCAGGCCAAGTAATCTTTGTTTCGCCAAGGGGCTCTCAATATCCGGCCAAGCCGGACAATAAAGAATGGTCGGAGTGAGAGGATTCGAACCTCCGGCCCCTGCCTCCCGAAGACAGTGCTCTACCAGGCTGAGCTACACTCCGCGCCGAAGAACGGGGCTTTTACGCCTGCCCAAAAATTTTTCAAGGGGGCAATCTGAGGTTCGAGGATTCAGGCTGCAACCGGCAATGTCGGCTCGTCGGCGCCGGGGCTCCATTGGGCGTATTTCTTCATCACGCCCTTGAAGAGCGAGCTCTGCTTATGCCCCTCCAGCCATGCCTGCAGCGCGGGCAAATCCTGCGCGTTGAACCAGTCCATGTCGGTGTGAGCGAACTGGCGGATGAACGGAAAGATCGCAATGTCGGCCAGGCTCCGTTCAGCCCTGACAAGCTGGCCCCCCTGCGCTGTGATCCGCGCGTCCAGATCCTGAAGCATTTCGAGACCACTGGCGCGCGCGGCGCCGGGCACGAGATCTTCGTCGGAATAGCGATTGGGGTATTTGTATCTGTCCAGCGCGCGCTTGAATGGACCATCATTGCGTGCGATCAATTCATGCGTCGTGTCGGGATCGGCGTCCAGCCAGCCTTCCGGATCGTTCTGCGCCAGCGCCCAGCGCATGACATCGAGGCTTTCATCCACAATGTCGCCAGAGGAGGTCAGCAAGACCGGCACAGTCCCTTTCGGGCTTGCCTCCAGCATCTCGGCCGGCTTGTCCCGCAGGACGACTTCACGGACCAGCACCGGGACACCGGCTATGGAGAGGCCCATCCGGCCACGCATGGCATAGGGGCAACGTCGAAACGTGTAGAGCGTATGCGCCGCGCTCATGCGTCTTCGCTCCGGCGTGCCTCCGGGCCCATATGTTCCTGGCCACGCTGGCGGGCGAGGTCGATCTGCTTCTGGCGCTCGGCAAAGCGGGCGCGTTGCTCATCGCTCATTTCGTCGATGCAGTGAGGGCAGGAAACGCCAGGCACATAGCTGGCCTCCGCCTTGTCCGCATCCGTGATGGGACGCTTGCAGGCATGGCACATGTCGTACTCGCCGGGCGTCAGGTCGTGCTTTACTGACACGCGCTCATCGAAGACGAAGCATTCGCCGCGCCATTTGCTGTCTGTCTCGGGCACGGTTTCGAGGTATTTCAGTATGCCGCCTTTCAGGTGGAAGACATCCTCGATGCCCTCCGATTTCACAAAGCTGGTCGCTTTCTCGCAGCGGATGCCGCCCGTGCAGAACATGGCGACCTTGGGTGAGCGGCCTTCGGCTTCAAGCTTGGCGCGGAATTCGCGGAACCATTCCGGGAACTCCCGGAACGTCTTGGTCTCGGGGTCAATCGCGCCTTCGAAGGTGCCGATGGCGTATTCATAATCATTGCGCGTATCAATCAGCACAGTGTCCGGATCGCTGATCAGCTCGTTCCACTCATTCGCCTCGACATAGGTCCCGACCAGCGCATTTGGATCCGTGCCGGGCACACCCATTGTGACGATTTCCTTCTTCAGGCGCACTTTCAGGCGCAGGAACGGCATCTCGTCGGCTTCGGAGAATTTCGCTTCAAGATCTGCCGCCCCCGGGATTGCGCGAAGGGCAGACAGCGCAGTCTCAATGCCATCAGCCGTGCCGGCAATCGTGCCGTTCACGCCCTCGGCCGCCAACAGGACGGTGCCCTTGACACCGGCACCACAAAGAAGCTGGGCGAGATCCGCCTTGCGGGCTTCAAAGTCCGGGAAGGAAAAGAACTTGTAAAAGGCTGCAATCGTGTAGGTCATGACGCGCCTTATGCCAGAATGCGGGGCAGATTTGAATATTGGCCGCGCAGGCTCGTGTCAGACCGGCTCAGACAGGATGCGCGGCAGTTTGAAGGTCACCGTTTCTCGGGCCGTCTCGATCTTGTCGAGTGAGACATCGAACCGCTCACCGCAGGCATTGATCACACCCTGCACAAGGTCTTCCGGCGCGCTGGCCCCGGCGGTCAGGCCGAGGGTTGAGACGCCATCAAACCAGGCCCAGTCGATGTTCTCCGCGCTCGCCACCAGTTCCGCCCGTGCGGCACCGGCGCGCTTGGCAACTTCGACCAGTCTGACCGAATTGGAACTCGTCGTCGCGCCGATAACGAGCACCAGATCTGTGCCCGGCGCCAGAACTTTCACGGCGTCCTGACGGTTTGTGGTGGCGTAGCAGATGTCTTCCTTGTGGGGGCTCGAAATGCCGGGGAAACGAGCCTGTAGTGCGGCGACAATGTCTGCGGTGTCATCGACCGACAGGGTCGTCTGGGTAACGAAGGCGACATTGTCTGGATCGTTGGGCTCAAACGCGGCGACGTCCTCGACGGTTTCGATCAACGTGATCGTATTGCCGGGCAATTGTCCCATCGTACCGATGACTTCGGGGTGTCCTGCATGACCGATCAGCACGATCTCACGGCCTTCGCGATGATGGCGTTCGGCTTCGACATGAACCTTGGAAACAAGCGGACAGGTCGCGTCGACATAAATCATGTTCCGGCGTTCGGCTTCGGCGGGCACGGATTTCGGTACGCCATGCGCGGAAAAGATGACCGGGCGGTCTTCCGGGCATTCGTCCAGTTCCTCGACGAATATGGCCCCAAGCTCCTCAAGACGACTCACCACATGCGCATTGTGGACGATTTCGTGGCGCACATAGACTGGCGCGCCCCATTTGCCGAGGGCTTCTTCGACAATCTGAATGGCGCGATCAACGCCCGCGCAGAAGCCCCGCGGGGCGGCAAGGCGGATTGTAAGTGGCTGCCTGTCGGTCATTTCATCCTATCTCCTGCCTGTGGGCGTTGCGCCGAGACGTCTGGGCCTTTAACACATCTGCAGCAACAGATGGACAGGCCTTTGCATCAGGCCAAGAAGGACACGCCGACGCATGATTAAATATGCCCCACTTCTCGCCGCGGTCATCCTCTCTGGCTGTGGAGGCAGCAAGCTCGCAGAGACTTTTGATACGCGCCAGAATGCCGGGCCATGCCCGCCAGTTGGCGCGCTGTATGATTCGTCGCGTTATATCGAACTTGATGGTGGCGGTGAACTCTACACCAATATTGAATATACCGGAGAGGTGATCGATGTTCGCCTGTTCTGTCGGTATGTCGGAACAGACCCACTGAAGGCGGAACTCGAGATCGATTTTGCGTTTGGCAAAGGTCCAGCGGCTGACGCGTCCACGCACACCTTCCCGTATTATGTCGCGGTGATCCGGCGCAGTGGTAAGGTACTCGCCAAGGAATACTTCAATGTCGATGCGAATTTCGGCGGTAACAAGCTCGCAGGTGCCACGGAAGTGATCCAGACCATCGAGATCCCGCGCGTAGACGAGTCGATCTCAGGCACGAACTTCGAAGTGATTGTCGGGTTCGAGCTGACCGAAGAGCAATTGGAATTCAACCGCGCGGGCAAACGTTTCCGCATGGATGCCGGGCAGTAACATCATGGCCAGTCTGATCAATGAATTGTCGGCGGCCGCCAGCGCCGCCTTTGAAGCTATGGGGCTGGAGGCGAAATGGGGGGCTGTGCGCCGGTCTGACAAGCCCGAATTTGCTAACTTCCAGTGCAATGGCGCGATGGGCGCTGCCAAGTCCGCGGGTCGTAACCCACGCGAGATCGCTGGCGAAATTGCTGCGGCGCTGAAAGAGCATTCGATGATCCTGTCGGCGGAAGTCGCCGGGCCGGGCTTCATCAATATCCGCGTTTCGGACGAGGCCATGTCTCAGCGCGCAGAATTCATTCGGACAGACGACATGGCAGGTGCGGAGCCTGCGCCGGACCCGAAAGTGACCGTGATCGACTTTGGCGGCCCGAATGTCGCCAAGCCGATGCATGTCGGCCATCTGCGCTCGGCCGTGATCGGCGACACGCTGGTGCGTCTCCTGCGCTTTCTTGGCGACAAGGTGACAGGCGACACTCATCTCGGCGACTGGGGGCTTCAAATGGGCCACTTGGTTACCGAGCTGTATGACGAGCAGCCGGACCTGATCTATTTCGACGAGAGCTTTGAAGGCCCGTATCCGGAAGAGCCGCCAGTCACGATTGATGATCTGGCACGCCTGTACCCTGCTGCGAGCGCCAAAGCGAAAGCAGATGCTGCGCGCAATGAGCGCAGCCAGAAAGCGGTCGCAGAGCTACAGGCGGGTCGGGCCGGCTATCGCGCCTTGTTGCGCCATTTCATCAATGTGTCCGTCGAGGCGTTGAAGATCGATTACGAATTCCTGAACGTGCATTTCGACCTCTGGAAGGGCGAAAGCGATGTGGATCACCTGATCCCGGGACTGGTCGAGAAGTTCAAGACGGCGGGTCTCTCTGAAGAGGATGATGGTGCCGTCATTGTTCGCATTGAGCGTGACAGCGACAAGAAGGACATGCCGCCCATCATGCTGGTCAACAGCCGCGGCGGCACCGGGTATCACACCACAGACCTCGCGACGATCGAAGACCGGATGGAGAATATGGAGCCGACGCCGGAGCTGATGCTCTATGTCGTCGACCAGCGCCAGGCGCTGCACTTCGAACAGGTCTTTCGTGCGGCGGAGATGCTCGGCCTGATCGATGAAGGCCATATGGAGCATATCGGCTTCGGCACGGTGAATGGCGACGACGGCAAGCCCTTCAAGACCCGCGAAGGCGGCGTACTACGCCTGGCGGACCTGAACACGATGGCGTTTGAAGAGGCGCAGAGAAAGATTGTGGAAGCCGGCAAGCTGCCCGAAGACATGTCGGAACAGGAGCGTCATGAAGTGGCTGCCGCTGTGGCCCTGGCTGCGCTGCGTTTCTCGGATCTGCACAATACGCGTACCAGCAATTACGTCTTTGACCTCGACCGCTTTACCAGCTTCGAAGGCAAGACCGGGCCCTACCTGCTTTACGCGGCCGTGCGGATCAAATCCGTTCTGCGCAAAGCTGCGGAGGCCGGTTTCAAGCCGGGCGACATCAAGATTGGCCATGATGCAGAGCGCGCCCTCGTTTTACAGCTGGATGCCTTTGCAGCCGCGCTCCTTCAAGCGCGAGAGAAACGCATGCCGCATGTCCTGTGTGAGCATGTGTACAACCTCGCCCAGGGGTTCAGCGCGTTCTATGCCGCCCTGCCGATCGCCTCAGAAGAGGATGCAGATTTGCGCGCCAGCCGTCTTGCCTTGTCAGCGGCTGTCCTGAACCAGCTGGAGACCGGGCTGGACCTCCTCGGCATCCGTATACCGGAGCGCATGTAGTCTCTACAGCGGTGTAGCTTGCCACTGAGCAGATCCTCCCTGATCTTTCGTTGAGAGATCAGTAGAGGAGTTATCAGATGGCCAAGAACGTGCCCGCGCCCGTGGACGCACCTGTGGAGCCTGCGCCGCAATGGGAGTTCGCGTCCCAATGGTCCAAGGCATGGAAAGTGCTAAAATGGTCCGGCGTCGCCCTGCTGACCATCGCATTCCTGACGGTGATCGGGCAGGGATTTCTGTTCTATCGCATCTTCGATGATGTGCACCCGGTGCTGGGATACAGCTTCATCCTGATTCTCGCCGCGCTGTTGCTGTTGCTGGTTGGCCGACCGCTGGCGTCATTTCTGTCGATGCCTGTCGCGGCGAAGCCACCGCACACGCCGTTCGATATAGAGAAACCAGACATCTCGCTCCTCTCCCAGCGCCTGAAATATGATCTGAAATATCTTGCCATGCTGAAGCGGAATCCGCTGCTGGCTGATGAAGTGTCCGCGATGGAAGAGGGTATCGCTATCGGTCGCGCCTTGCTCGCGCGATTTGCGATTGCGGGCGAGGAGTCTGCGGCCAATGTCGCTGCAGATCTCGAAGCTTTCCAGAAGGACCATATTGAGATTCATTTGAAGAAGCTGGATACGAAGGTCGACAAGCTGATCCATGCGGAGGCTGTCGGCGTGGGCGTAGCCACAGCATTTTCGATGAATGGCACTGTGGACGCTTTCGTTGTGCTCTGGCGCAACGCCAATCTCATCGCACGTATCTCTCAGATCTATTTCGGGCGCCCGCATCTTGGCGGCACGCTGCTGATCTTGCGCGATGTGGCCGCAATCGTGATCGTCAGTCGCGCGCTGGAGGATGTGACCGACATGACAGGCGATGTCATTGGCGGCTTGCTCGGTCGGATGGGTGGGCTGATCGCCGGGCCGGTCATGGATGGCGCGGTGAACGCGATGCTCACTCTGAAGATGGGCTATCTGGCCAAGCGGCGGTGCCGCGCCTTTGAGGGCTGGTCCGCACGGCAGGCCCGGTCGATTTCGGCAGAGGCGCTCGAGCGGGTGAAAAAGGAATCCGGTTCGGTCGCGACAGACCTGCTGAAACGGTGTGGCGGTCTGACGTCTCGCGCTGCCTGGGCGGCGGAACAGACCATGTCCGGCTCGCGCAATGCCTGGTCGATGGTTCAGGGCTGGTTCGGCCGCAAGCCATCGGAAGCATGATCCCCGCTTGGTTGCCCAAACATCTGGCAGGCGGCGTGGCAAGACAGGGGGGTGCTGACTCTCTGCTTGCTGGCCACCAGAATCCGCGCTAGTTCGACACTCATAGACGACCTCCTCCCGGGAGAGAGCGGGTAACCAGCCCCGCCGCCGAAGGCGCAACCGCCCCGGAAACGCTCAGGCAAAAGGACCGGGGGAGAGACAACACGCTGGAAAGAGGCGGGCCTTGTGGTGCCGTCTCGCCGAAGGAGCAAGCCCGTACATCGGGCGGAATCTCTCAGGCGCCCAAGACAGCGGGGGCGACGATGCGCAGCTTCGGGCTGCCCCGTCTCCTCATGAAAGGGCGTCATGGCCGAACCGACAACTGATAATCTGAAGCGCACTCCGCTTCATGACCTGCACGAAGAACTTGGTGCGAAGCTGGTTCCGTTTGCGGGCTATGAAATGCCGGTTCAGTATCCGATGGGCGTCAAGGACGAGCATCTCTGGACCCGGTCCGAGGCAGGCTTGTTCGATGTGTCTCATATGGGACCGTGCTTTCTCTCCTTGGCAGATGGCATTGGTGGTGGAGACGAGGCGCACGCGAAAATCGCTGCGCTGATTGAAACGTTGGTGCCCTCCGATATCGCCGGACTGAAAGAAGGTCAGGCGCGTCTGACCGTGCTGCTCAATGATGAGGGCGGCATTCTCGACGACCTGATCATCACACGACCAATCGGCGAAGAGGCGCAGGGGTCACTTTACATCGTTGTCAATGGTGCGGTGAAGGAGGCGGACTGGGCCCTCTTTGAGCGGACATTCGAAGGCAAGGCCGTGTTGACACGCGCCGATGATCGCATCTTGTTTGCTCTGCAGGGACCAAAGGCCGCCGAGGTAATGCAGGACTTTTTCCCGGGCTGTGCAGAGCTCAAATTCATGCGTCACATGCCGTTCGAGCTGAATGGGACTCGCTGCATCGTATCGCGCTGTGGGTATACGGGTGAAGATGGTTTTGAAGTGCTGGTCTCTCCCGAGGCGGGCGTGCCGCTGATCAAGGAGATGTTGACGGATGAGCGCGTGAAGCCGATTGGTCTCGGCGCACGGGACTCCCTGCGCCTGGAAGCGGGATTGTGCCTTTATGGTCACGATATGGATACCACCCGCGATCCGGTGGAGGCGGACCTTGCCTGGGTCATCCAGAAGAAGCGTCGTGAGCAGGCCAATTTTCCGGGAGCGGAGCGTATTCTGAAGGCGCTTTCCGATGGGCCGGCTGAAAAGCGCGTTGGCATCAAGCCACTTGAAAGGGCCCCCGCGCGCGAAGGCACAGTGATCGAGATCGGCGGCGAACCTGTGGGTGTTGTGACATCCGGCGGTTTTGGCCCCAGTGTCGATGGGCCAGTAGCCATGGGCTATGTGCGCGCGGATCTGGCCGAACTTGGCACGAAGATTGACCTGATGGTGAGAGGCAAAGCGCGCGCTGCAGAAGTTTGCGAGCTGCCTTTTGTGAAACCGAATTACAAACGCTAAGAGGGAAACGGGCGATGACAACTTACTATACTGAAGATCATGAATGGATCACGGTTGAGGGCGATATCGCCACGGTCGGGATCACGAAATATGCGGCGGACCAGCTCGG
Organism: Hyphomonas atlantica corrig.; assembly: GCF_000682715.1. Classification (GTDB taxonomy): domain Bacteria; phylum Pseudomonadota; class Alphaproteobacteria; order Caulobacterales; family Hyphomonadaceae; genus Hyphomonas; species Hyphomonas atlantica. The sequence goes on from NZ_AWFH01000034.1 coordinate 115,188, forward strand.
CGATGTGGTCTTTGTCGAAGTACCGGAAGCAGGCGCCAGCTTTGGAAAGGGCGACGACATGGCTGTTGTTGAAAGCGTCAAGGCGGCGTCTGACGTTTACGCGCCTGTGGCTGGCGAAGTGACCGAGGGCAATGGCGCGCTGGCCGATGCTCCGGAAACCGTCAACGAAGATCCGGAAGGCGCAGGCTGGTTCTGCAAGATGAAACTGTCCGATTCCGGAGAGCTTGGCTCTTTGATGAATGTGGATGCGTACAAGGCTTTCTGCGACGGCCTGTAGGGGCCTCCTGACACTCTGATGGAGTAACTAGCATGAGATACCTCCCCCTGACACCGGAAGACCGCGCAGACATGCTGGGCACGGTCGGTGCCAATTCGGTCGATGACTTTTTCACCGATGTACCGGAATCGGCTCGCTTGAGCGGTACAATCTCCGGCCTGCCGGACCATCAGGGGGAGCTCGCCGTTGAGCGCCATATGACGAAACTGGCCGCGAAGAACCGCTCGGCGTCGTCAGGGCCGTTCTTTGTCGGCGCTGGCGCCTACAAGCACCATGTTCCGGCCACGGTCGACATGGTGATCCAGCGCTCCGAGTTTCTGACAACCTACACGCCCTACCAGCCGGAAATTGCGCAGGGCACGCTACAGACCTTGTTCGAATTCCAGACTCAGGTCGCCGCGATGACCGCAATGGATGTGGCAAACGCCTCCATGTATGACGGCTCTACGGCCTGCGCCGAGGCGGCCATCATGGCCACCCGCGTAACGCGCCGGAAAAAGGTGATTCTGTCAGGCGGTCTGCATCCGCACTATGCCGCCGCCACGAAAATGGTGTGCGAGGCGCAAGGGTTCGAGGTCGTCCAGTTGCCAGTCGCCGTGGATGGTGAGAATGCGCTGGCCGATGCCGTCGACGACCAGACAGCCTGCGTGATCGGCCAGAGCCCGAACATTTTCGGAACGGTAACCGACCTGTCGAAAACTGCCGACGCCGCGCATGACAAAGGCGCGCTGCTCGTCTCCGTCTTCACTGAAGCCGTTTCGCTGGGCCTTGTCACGCCGCCCGGAGAGATGGGCGCGGACATTGCCGTGGGCGAGGGCCAGTCCATCGGCAACGGCCTCAATTTCGGCGGGCCCTATGTTGGCCTGTTTGCCTGCACGCAGAAACTGGTCCGCCAAATGCCAGGGCGTCTGTGCGGGGAGACCGTTGACGCCAACGGAGATCGCGGGTTCGTGCTGACGCTGTCGACCCGCGAACAGCATATCCGCCGTGACAAGGCGACGTCCAATATCTGTACCAATTCCGGCCTGTGCGCGCTGGCCTTCACGGCGCATATGACGCTGCTGGGAGGCAAGGGGCTGGAACAACTGGCCCTGCTGAACCATGAGGCGGCCTGCGATCTTGCCGATGCGCTGGAGGCAGTGCCTGGTGTCGAAATCCTGACGCCGCGCTTCTTCAACGAGTTTGCCTTCCGGACCCCGATGGATGCCGAAGCTGTTCTGGCCATGCTGGATGAGGCCGGTGTGGTCGGCGGCGTTCGCGCCAGTCGCCTCTTCCCCGATGGACATATGGGCGACGTCATCCTCTGCGCAGCTACAGAATGCACGACGGCGGAAGATATAGCCGCCTATGCTGCCGCCCTGAAGGAGATCATCTGATGACCGAGGTATGCGTGGAGCGCAGGATCGAATGCCTCGTTGAGGGCAAATGGAGATCTGGCCGTATCGCGGTCATGCAGCCGGAGCTTGATGGCGAGGACTGGCGTTGTGAACTGGATCTTGATTGGCCAGGTTACAAGAAATCATATCCGGTGATGGGCGTGGATGCTTACCAAGCTCTCGAATTGGCGCTGAGAGTTGTACCAGTCGAGATTATGGCCAGTGAGAGTTTTTGCCGCGGTCAGCTGCGCCTTTATGCCGAACAGGATCTACTCAACGAAGAGCGCCTCTACAAAGCCTTTCACGCTCAGCCTTATGGAAAGCCGTCATGACCATGAACACCCAAGGCCGCCCGACATCTCCCGTTTCAGCTGCCAACCAGTCCGTGGACACCGTGTCCGGTTCGAAAGGCTTGCTGCAAGCCGAGGGCCTGATCTTCGAGATCGGCACACAAGACACGACGGGCGTTGACCTGCCCACGCCGAAGAACCGCACCGGTCGCCTTGGCGGCGTTGCGCGCAAGCAGCCGACCGGCCTGCCGGGCCTGTCGGAGCCGCAGACGGTGCGCCACTATATGCGCCTCAGCCAGAAGAATTATGCCATCGATCTTGGCCTGTTCCCGCTGGGCAGCTGTACGATGAAACACAATCCGCGCCTCAATGAGAAACTGGCGCGCCTGCCGGGCTTTGCGGATATCCATCCGCTGCAACCGCAGGCGACCGTGCAGGGCGCGCTGGAATTGATTGACGAATTGGCCACCTGGCTGAAGACCCTGACCGGTATGCCTGCGGTCGCGATGAGCCCCAAGGCCGGAGCGCATGGAGAGTTCTGCGGCATGATGGCGATCCGCCAGGCTCTGGTGGCGCGCGGCGAGGCCGAGGCCCGAAAGCGCGTCCTGGTGCCGGCCTCCGCCCACGGAACGAACCCGGCAACTGCGGTTCAGTGCGGCTTCATCGTGGACGAGATCAAGGCCAATGCCCGCGGCCGCGTCGACATGGAGTCTCTGAAGGCGAAGCTTGAAAAAACCGACGATATTGCCGGCATCATGCTGACCAACCCCAATACGTGCGGCCTGTTCGAGACCGACATCAAGGAGATTGCCGACCTCATCCATGCGGCGGGCGGATATTTCTATTGCGACGGTGCGAACTTCAACGCCATTGTCGGCCGGGTCCGCCCGGGGGATCTCGGCGTCGATGCGATGCATATCAATTTGCACAAGACGTTCTCCACTCCACATGGCGGCGGCGGCCCGGGCTCCGGCCCGACCGTCCTGTCCGATGCGCTGGCGCCTTACGCTCCGGTGCCCTTTGTCGTGAAGGATGAAGATGGCGTTTTCCGTCTCGTTGAGGATATGGAAGGTGACGCCAAAGAGAGCTTCGGCCGCATGGTCGCCTTCCACGGCCAGATGGGCATGTTCGTCCGGGCCCTGACCTATATGCTCAGCCACGGCGCAGATGGCCTGAAACAGGCCTCCGAGGATGCGGTCCTCAACGCGAACTATATTCAGGCCCGCCTCAAATCCGTGATGACCCCGGCCTTTGAGGGCTATTGCATGCACGAGGCATTGTTCTCCGACGCCTTCACGGCAGACGGGATCGAAACCATCGACATTGCCAAATCGCTGATCGATGAAGGCTATCACCCGATGACGATGTACTTCCCGCTGGTTGTGCACGGGGCGATGTTGATCGAGCCGACCGAGTCGGAATCGAAGGCGGAACTCGACCGGTTCTGTGACTCGCTTGAGTCGATTGCCCGCCGCGCCGCGCAGGGCGACGAGACGCTGAAAGGCGCGCCTTACCTAGCCCCGATGCGTCGTCTGGACGAGACACAAGCGGCCCGCAAGCCGGTTTTGAAATGGACACAGCCCGACGCCAATTCCGTCGCGGCAGAATGAGCGAGCCCTATGGTGCAACCCGGCCGAGTGGTTTTGGCTGCTCGCGCCGGAAGATTGCGCTCCGTGCCTTGGCAAAGCCGACAATCATCGGTCGTTCAATGAAGCGATAGGTCATCGCCGCAACGAAGAGCGTGGCAAACAGCGCTGTGGCGTAGAGAATGATATTGTCCAGCGGTCCGGCATGTCCTGCCTGGAAGAGCGGCCTGAGCGCCGGAACCTTGGATAATTCCGCGAAGCCAATCCGGATCGGCGCCAGAATGATCGGGTGACACAGGTAGAGTGAAAAAGACCAGTCGCCGACACGCGCAAGGGCGCCATGCACTCTCATGAAGCCAGGTTCTATTGCGCGAATCCTGTCCGGCATGGCCTGTCCGCCCAGCCAGCCAATCCAGAAGACGATTGCGGCAGCGATCGCCCCGACAATGAGCGACACTATCAAGGCATCAAGGCGCTGGCTGAACGGCGCAGCTTCAGTGAGATCGAAACCGAGAATTCCGAGCGTCGCAACGAGTGCGCCGATACCGGCCGGAATGAGCCAAGCTTGCCGACGGTACAACTCCAGCGTGGCGAAGCCGTAAACAAGCAGCGTGCATGGCAGACCGAACCAGAACACGCGGCCCCACATCATCAACTGATCATCTTCGACGCCCTGAAGGCCGAGACTGGCCATCAGCCAGAACACAGCTACCAGGGTGAGCGCACCGCTGCGCCAGGCTACGCCAGAGCTGACCAGCAAGCCGACCACGGCACCCATGATGAACTCCATCGTCATTGGATAGAAGACCAATGAAACTATATCGGCTCCAAAAGGCTTGGTTAGTCCGAAGAATGTGCCCGCCGCGATTGCGCCGCCCCACCCCAACAGGACCCACAGCCAAAAGCGCCGCGGCAGCAGAATGATCAGTGTGAAGGCGAGATAGAAATAGATCTCGTGAACCAGCGTCCAGCCGACACCAAGCACCGGATGCGCGTTCTGGGGTACCAGAAAGTAGGATTTGATGAGGAATGGAAGAAGCGGTTGTCCTTGGCTGACCCGGTTCCAACCTTCGCCCAGACCAAAATCATTATACAGGAAGAACATGCCAGTCATGATCGCGGCGAACAGCCACCAGAGCGGGTAAATCCGGGTAACGCGGGCGAACAGGAAGTCCAGGCTGGAACGTACACCTGACCTCATGCCTTGGGTTACATGCACCATGATGAAGCCGGATATCACGAAGAAGAGGTCAACTCCGGCATATCCATTCGTGACAAAGCCATTCAGGAATGGCGTCTCCGAAAGGCCATTGTTGCCGATCGCCAGCATTTCCATTGCGCGAATGTGATAGACGACAACCAGCATGGCGGCCAAGCCGCGTAGGATCTGGATGGACTGAAGTTTCATGCCGTCCTCTAGCCAAGTTGCCGTTCATGACAGCAAGAATTCGCAAAATGTAGCAATCAGGTAACGCAGACACCAGACTTTGAACACATGCTGTCGATACCACTGGCGACACTCGATAATTTTACCATATTCAGCAGCATGGCAGACGACGAACCCTCATTGTCAAAACGAGCAGATGCTATGCCAAAGCCCTCAACAGGGCTTCGGAATGGCGTGAATGTGGCATTCCGCCAGATTCTCGCGCTGACGGGTCTCATCATGATCGTGGTCGCCATTCCAATAGCGTTTGTGACGCCAATCATACCGGTCGGTTTGCCCATTGCCATTGTGGGCGTCGTATTGCTGGGGCGTAATGCTGTTTGGGGGCGGCGCTGGATGGAGAGCGTGCTGGATCGGCATCCGCGTGTCGAACGGTTTGCGCCGAACTGGTTAATGCGTTTGGTTTTCGGTCGAGACAAGAAAGACCCGTTCAAGCCAGATCTTTAGCATTGCATTGCACTTTTATGCGTGCGGCGAGGAACAAATAAGCGTTTGCGCATCAGCCAACCCTTGAAGCCGCAGCAAATCTCAGCAGTATGCGCGTCTTGTATTTGCGGAAACGGGGCAAGACGAAATGCGAAGATTCCACGGGCTGGCAGCAGCCTGCACAGCTGCGCTTTTGCTGGCAGCATGCGGCGGCGATGATTCTAAAAAGGCTGACTCGAGCGCGAAGGAAGGGTTTGACCGCAATCCGTATCCTTCGACCTATCAGCCCTATCCAAATGATCCGGTCCTGATCACCAATGCGACCATTCTGGACGGCGAGGGAAATCTGATCGAAGACGGCAGCCTTCTGCTGAAAGACGGCAAGATTTCCGCCATCGGCAGCGATATCAAGGCGCCTGACGGTGTTGAGACCATTGACGCAAGTGGGCGTTGGGTCACTCCCGGCATCATCGACAATCACAGCCATCTTGGTGTTTACCCGTCGCCAGGTGTCAGTGCGCATGGTGATGGCAACGAGATTTCTGCCCCCGTTACGGCAGAGGTTTGGTCAGAGCACGGCGTCTGGCCGCAGGATCCCGGCTTTACGCGCGCTATTGCCGGCGGCATCACCTCCATGCAGGTTCTGCCCGGTAGCGCCAATCTGTTTGGAGGGCGCGGCGTAATTCTCAAGAATGTGCCGAGCCGCACGGTGCAGGGCATGAAGTTTCCAGATGCGCCCTACACGCTGAAAATGGCCTGCGGTGAAAACCCGAAACGTGTTTATGGCTATGGCGCCGGTCGTTTCCCGGGCGGGGCTCCCTATTCGCGCATGGGCAACGTCGCCGGGTATCGCCAGGCCTGGATCAAGGCCGCTGAGTACAAGCGTAAATGGGACAAGTTCGCAGATGAAGGCGGAGAGCCGCCTGCGCGGGATCTTGAGCTGGATACGTTGGCGGGTGTGCTGAATGGCGACATCCTCGTGCACATGCACTGCTACCGCGCCGACGAAATGGCTCAGATCATGGATATGTCCAAGGAGTTTGGATACAAGGTTGCCTCGTTCCACCACGCTGTCGAAAGCTACAAGATTGCCGACAAGCTGGCAGACTATGGCGCGTGTTCGTCCATGTGGGCTGACTGGTGGGGCTTCAAGATGGAAGCCTATGACGGAGTTCGGGAGAACATCCCCCTCGTACACAAGGCGGGTGCATGTGCCATCGTCCACTCAGACAGCGATGTTGGCATTCAACGCTTGAACCAGGAAGCGGCCAAGGCCTGGTCCGACGGCCAGAAAGCCGGGATCGACATTCCGAAGGAGGTCGCATGGACCTGGCTGTCGCTGAACCCGGCGAAATCCCTCGGCATTGAGGATCGCACCGGCAGCTTGAAGCCGGGCAAGATGGCGGATGTCGTCATTTGGTCTGGTGATCCGTTCAGCGTGTACACGAAAGCGGACCAAGTCTTCATTGACGGTGCGTTGATGTTTGACCGCGACCATCCTGAAACCAATCCTGTCATGGACTTTGAACTCGGCCAGCCTGGCGAAGGAGATCGAAAATGATCCGTACACTATTTGCAAGCGTCGCTGCGATCGGTCTGGCCGCAGCACCCGCCCTCGCCGAAACGATTGTCCTTCGCGGTGAGACTGTCTGGACCGGCACGGCGCAGGGGACAATTCCGAATGGCGTTGTCGTGATTGAGGACGATCGTATTGTCACGGTCGGCGGCGAGAATACCGAAGTGCCAGATGGCGCAACCGAAATCTCCGCGGCATGGGTTACGCCCGGCCTGATTGCGGCCTTCTCGCGAACAGGGCTTGTCGAGGTCAGCGCAGAAGATTCGACCAATGACACGATGGCCGCGAATTCCAAATTTTCGACATCGCTGAACGCGGCTGATGGCTTCAATCCCGATGCGACAGCAGTGGACATCACACGTATCGAGGGTTTTACCCGACTGGTCGTCGCGCCGAACACCGGCAACACCATTTTCGCGGGTCAGGGGTTCGTGGCTGACACAAGCGGTGATCTGGATGCGGACATTGATGCGCAAGCTTTCTCCTTCATCAAACTCGGCGAGTCCGGCGCAGGGCTGGCGGGCGGGTCGCGGCAGTCGGCCATGGCTATGCTTCGCGCCGCTCTGGACGATGCGCGGACGTATCCGGCCAGATACCTGACCCACAATGAAGGCGCTGCGCTGAACCGGCTGGATGCCTTGTCCTTCTCTACCGCCGCCCGGGGTCAACAATTGATGGTCATTCAGGCCAGCCGTGCGAGTGACCTGAACGCGGTGATGGATTTGGCGGAAGAATATCCCAATCTGGACATCATCATTGTGGGGGCAGATGAGGCTTGGCGCGTGGCAGACCGTTTGGCCATCATGGATATTCCGGTCATCATCAACGCATTTTCAAATCTTCCATCTTCATTCGAACAATTGGCTGCGACGTCAGAGAATGCTGCGCGGTTGGCGGATGCTGGCGTGACCTTTGCGATTGCAAATATCGGGGATGAAAGCCATCAGGCCCGGTTGGCGCCGCAATTGGCAGGAAATGCCGTTGCCAATGGCCTTTCATCCGACGATGCGCTGGCCGCGCTCACAACGGCGCCGGCAGACATTTTCGGTCTGACCGGGTTCGGACGGCTTGCGCCGGGCGCCCATGCGGATGTTGTTGCATGGGATGGAGACCCGCTGGAAGTAGTCTCCTCGCCCACAGCCGTGATTATCGCTGGTGAAGCGCAATCTCTGGAGTCTCGTCAGACTCGTCTTCGCGACCGGTATCTCAGCCTGGACGAATCCGAACGCCCACGCGCTTATTCACGTCCATGAGGATAAGGCTGGCGCTCAGGCGCCAGCCTTTGCATTCAGGCTTTCGATCAGTCCGCTGGTCACGGTGCCGGTCTCCGGAAGTCCGTGGTCGGCCTGGTAGGCACGAATGGCCGCGGCCGTGCCGGGGCCAACTGCGCCATCCGGAGTGCCGGGCTGATAGCCCAGCGCGGTCAGGGCCAGTTGGATGGACATCACCTGTTCAGGATTTCCGAGCTCCCAGGCTTGCGGCTCGAACTGGCCATTGGCTGGGCCATTGGCGCGCGAAGCAGTCCACGCATCCGTTTGCGCTTGGGCCAACGCGGCAGCTTCCTTTGAAACCGATGCTTTCAGCTCCATGACTTTTGCGGGGGCGCCAGCATCACCATTCTTGGCTGCAACCATAAACCAGTAAAGCGCTTCGGTGAGGTTGGGGCTGATACCCAGACCCTGCTCATACAGAATGCCCAGATTGTACTGGCTGTCGACGATGCCGTACTCAGCGCCCTTGCGGAACCATTCGACGGCGCCAGCATAGGATTGCGGACCGCCTTCGCCTTGCGCCATGAAGACAGCAAGGTCGTGCATGGCCTTTACATTCCCGTTCTGAGCGGCCTTTTCCGTCCACTGACGTGCGAGGTTCAGATCCTTGGGCACACCCGTGCCGCGCTCATGCAGCTTGGACAGAGTGTATTGCGCGATGGGAAGGCCTTTGTCGGCCGCGCTCTGCATCAGGGGCGCAGCCTCGCGCAGATTGTTCTCGGCGAGGTATTGCTGGGCAACATAATACTCAGCGACCGCATCGCCGGATGCGGCAAGGGTGGCAAGAGATTCTACTGCGGGGATCGGTGCGTAACTTACAGCGGTTTCGACCACCGGCGCTGTCTCTACCGGAGCAGGCAGTGCAGGGGTAGGCTGCGTTTCAAGCTCAGTGCCTTCGGGATCGGCCTGAGCGACAGCCGCCGGTGTGTCCTCTTCGAACAACATGGCGTCCGCATCCGTTGTCATGCTCGCGACCGTGATGTCCTCCGCGGCCTCTGCGGGCTGCTCAACAGCGTCTGCTGAGGTTGTCGCGGTTGGCGCAACTGGCGCAGCGGCAACGCTCGGCGTGGACTGTTTTCCGCGCAGATACAGATATCCGCCGACGGCAGCCCCGGTAATCACGACGGCAGACGCTGCGGCATACAGAGGAAGCTTGCCATTGCTGAACATGCCGGAGCTGCTGTCACGGCTCGCTATCCGGATAGGTTGAGATGGGCGTCCTGACGACGCAGCGATTGCGGCTTGCCGCGCGGCGCTCATGAAGTCCAGCTTTTCCTCTTCTTGCGGAGCCTCTTCAATGAGTGGATCGAACTCTGCTTCGTCGCTGTCGGAATGGTCCGCCAGAATGGCATCAGCTTCAACTTCTTCTTCCGTCGGGGTGTCTTCTTCGAACGGAGATGATGACAAGTCGAACTCGTCATCTTCGAAGATGTCGGATTCTCTCGCTTCGGTATGGCTGTCATCATACTCGTCGAGATCGACCAGAGGGTCGATTCCGTCGCCCGTGAGCGAGTCCGGCCCTGCGGTCAGGCTTTCATGGAAGTCATCGTCTGCGTCGACCGGGCCCGGTTCGGCCTCCGGCTCAACGAGTTCGTCAACAAGCTCAAAATCTTCTGTGTAAGCACTTTTCGCCGGTGCGGATGCGAGATTGTCTTCGGCGACTGTGTCGCTTTCATTTTCCGTCTCGACGTCGTCCGAAAAGAAGTCTTGCGGATCGTCAAACGCGGTCGAATCTTGCGGCAGGCCCGGCTCGAATTCCGCGTCATAGTCTTCTGATAACAGGCTATCTGAATCTTCCGTCTGAAACTCTTCGAGCAGACTGTCCGCATCAATGAAGCTGTCTTCTGCGCCAAGACCTTCAATCGGATCGCGGCTTGCTTGAGCCGGGTTGATCGTATCTTCCAGATTTTCCAGTCGCGTTGCGAGCGATGCCATCGCCTTCTGGATTGGCGACAAGGATGCGCTGGTCTGGGTCTGGATCTGGTCGAGCCTGTCGGACATGCCTGTCAGGGCGTCTGATAGATTGGCATCCGCGCGCTTGCGAGTTTCTTCAATTTCTGTCGCCAGGGTCTGGAGGGCCTTGTCCTGACGAGACTGAAGGCGACCAGCGACATTGGCGACTTGCTCGCCGATTTGCGAGATGGCTTCCGCTGTGCGTTGTTCACTTGCATTAACGCGCTTGTCGATCTGCTCACCAAACTCTTCGATCCGGTCTCCGACAAGTCCACCAATGCGTTTGATTTCAGAAGATACAGATTGGATGTCGTTGCTCTGACGCTCCTTGTCCTCGGAGACAGTACGGCGTACACTGTCAATCTCTGAGCGGATGTCCTCGAACACGTCATCAGCAGGCGCAGCAGCCGCCTTGCTGATCTCTTCTGCCAATTCCCGGCGCGTCGTGTCTACTGACTGGCGCACGGTTTCCATGATCTGCTCAAACCGGGATTCGAATTCAGCCCGCAACTTGTCGGCCATATCTGGCTCAACAGACCGGGACAGTGAGCCGATTTTCACGTCCAGATCGTTCAGCGTGGATTCCAGGCTTAGCAGCGCGGCGTCGGTGGTCGATTCCGCGCGATTGAGGCGATCCTGGGTTTTATCCAGCGCAGCGTTGACTGAATTCAGGGACTCGCTCATGCGCGCTTCAGCGGCGCTCAGGCGTTCCTCGGTCCTGTCGATGCCGGACAGTTTCAGGTTCACATGGGTTTCGAGATCGGACAGGCGGTCCGTGAACTCGCGCGACTGGGTCTCTGCTCGCTGCTCTGCTTCGCTCACCGCTGTGTCGATGCGGGAGGCTGTCTCGGCGAGCGTTTTCTCGACTTTGACCTCCATACCCTCGACGCGGTCGTTCAGCTCCGCAAAGCCGGTTTCCACGCGACCCTTGACTGCGAGGGCTTCATTCTGGGCGAGTTCGTTCTCTTCGAATACGTGGCTGGCCAGTTTACCGAGCGCCTGTTCCAGAGACTTCAGGGCTTCAAGGTTCTCCCGTGAGGAATCGTCATTCTCAAGCTTCTGAACCTTCGCCTGTAGCGCTGCGTAGGTTTCCTGCAGTTCCTCGATGAGGCCATCGACACGTGAGGCGACCGTCGACGAACTCTGTTCTGCATCTTCCAGTCGGGCCACGAGGCCGAGAATGGTGTGATCCATCCCTGTGATGGCAAGGGTTGAGCGGGCTTCAGTCGCTTCGATGCGGCGCGTCAGCTTGTCGATCGTATCATTGGCGGCGTTCGGGGCAGGGCGGCGATGTTCGAAGGGGGCGGCAACTTCGTTTGGCTTGGACGATTCGACCGACATGAGGAGACGGTTCAGGTATTCCCCGAGCGTTATCCCCTCTGCATGTGCAGCTTCTCGCGCGGCATCGCGCGCGCGTTGGTCAATTCCTTTGACGCTCCAGGGCCCCGTCTGGCTCATCACTGCTCTCCTAAGCACGCTCAGATTGCCCGTGGATACTGAGAATCCGGGCAAGTTTATCCATCTTCACGAACTTTGATGGCAGGCGCCGGATTAAGGTGAGGTTAAAGGTAAAGAAAACCCGTAAATTTGGTAACCTTGGGCCAAGACGCGGGAGTGACGGGATACGAAAATAAAAGTTTACGTTGACGTTCGCGTAAGCCGTGATCTAGATTTGCGTCATGATGAACAACAAGCTCTCCAAAATTTCCGCTGCGGACTCCCGCACCTACACAATTTCCGAGCTTGCTCGCGAGTTCGGCGTAACGCCACGGGCGCTCCGGTTTTATGAGGACAAAGACATGCTCCATCCCGCGCGGGATGGGATGACGCGTGTCTATTCCAACCGGGACCGCGCGCGGCTGACTATCATTGTCAGGCTGAAACGTCTCGGCCTGCCACTCGCGGATATCCGCGAAATTCTCGATCTCTACGTTCTGGACGATGGGCAACGGGCCCAGATGCGGATGTCGCTCGACAAGTTCCGCAAGCAGGTCAAGGAACTGGAAATTCAGCGCGGCGATATCGATACCGCGCTGACCGAGCTGCGAAAGGGTATTGCCTGGCTTGAAACGCAGATCGCCAATACCGGGCCGTCTGACGAAAATAAGCGACAATTGGCGGCATATGACGAGATTGCCCGCCGACAGCTCGACGAAGTTTGATCTGAGCCAACCCAATTCTCGCCCCACCCAGCAGATGCCGCGGTGGGGTTAAATCATTTAGACAGGCGCTGCACGGGAGCAATCCAGTCGAGCGCCGGATTTACAGGAAGCACACAATGCCCCGTTACGACGCGCCAATTCGCGACATGCAATTCATCCTGCAGGAACTGCTGGAGATTCAGAACTATTCAAACCTTCCCGGCTTCGAGGAGGCTACGCCTGACCTTGTGAATGCGATCCTGGATGAGGGAGGCAAGTTCGCCAAGGAAGTCCTGTTCCCACTCAATACAATTGGCGACAAACAGGGCTGTGTTCGCAGTGACGATGCCAGTGTGAAAACGCCAGATGGCTTTCCAGAGGCCTATAAGCAGCTGGTTGAGAATGGCTGGCCGCTTCTGTCGGCGCAGCCTGAAATGGGCGGTCAGGGCCTGCCGCATGTCGTCAATATTGCGTGGACGGAAATGGTCTCGTCCGCGAATATGGCGTTCGGCATGTATCCGGGCCTGACGCACGGCGCATTCCAGGCGCTGATGGCGGGTGGATCTGAAGAGCTGAAAGCGAAGTACGGCCCGAAAATGGCCTCTGCCGAATGGGCCGGTACGATGAATTTGACCGAGCCGCATTGCGGAACGGACCTCGGCCTGATGAAGACTAAGGCCGTGCCGCAGGGCGACGGCACCTACAAGATTTCCGGCCAGAAGATCTGGATTTCCGGCGGCGAGCAGGATCTCACCGAGAATATCATTCACCTCGTGCTTGCGCGTATCGAAGGCGCGCCGGAGGGCATCAAGGGTGTGTCGCTTTTTGTCGTTCCGAAATTCCTCGTCAACGAGGACGGTTCACTGGGTGAGCGCAATGCGTGTTCCTGTGGTGGCCTTGAAGAGAAGATGGGCATTCACGGCAATGCGACCTGCGTCATGAACTATGATGGCGCCACCGGCTGGCTGGTCGGCGAAGAACACAAGGGCATGCGCACCATGTTCGTCATGATGAATGAGGCGCGCCTTGGTGTTGGCCTGCAGGGGCTCGCGCAGGCTTCCATCGCTTATCAGAACGCCGTCGACTTCGCGAAAGACCGACTGCAAGGCCGTTCCTTGACCGGGCCGAAGGCGCCAGAGCAGCCAGCTGATCCGATCATCGTGCACCCGGATGTGCGCCGCATGCTTATGGACCAGAAGGCCTTCATCGAGGGTGCACGGGCGCTGACCTACTGGACCGCATTCCAGGGCGACCTGCAGCACAAGTCGCCGGATGAAAAGGTTCGCGAAAAGGCTGGCGACTATATGGCTCTGCTGACACCCGTTATCAAAGCCTACCTCACCCATATGGGGTTCGAGAAAGCCAATCAGGCGCTGCAGCTTCATGGTGGATCAGGCTTCACTCAGGAATGGGGCCTTGAGCAATACGTCCGCGATTGTCGCATTACACTGATCTATGAGGGCACCAATGGCGTGCAGGCGCTGGACCTGGTCGGTCGCAAGCTTGCCGCCAATGGCGGTCGTGCGGTGTTCAGCTTCTTTGCCGAAGTCGATGAATTTGTCAGCGCGATTGAGGGTGACGCAGATCTTGCTCCATTCGCGGAGGGCCTTTCGACCCTGAAGGGACAGCTCCAGGAAGCGACAACCTGGCTGATGCAAAACGGCATGACCGATTTCAACAATGCCGGCGCGTCGAGCCATGATTACCTGCATCTTTTCGGCCTGACCGGGCTGGCACTGATGTGGGCAAAAATGGCGAAAGTCGCGTTGGAAAAGAAGGCTGAAGCCGACCCTTATTATCAGGAGAAGCTGGCAACTGGCCATTACTTCCTGGATCGTATGGTGCCGGATGGCGCAGCGCATCTCGCAAAGGTGAAGACCGGCGCGAAAACGATGATGGCTCTGCCGGCTGAGGCGTTCTAGGCGCGGATCGGAATTTTGATGGCGCGCAGGCCTGCTGAGTCAGGTTTGCGCGCTATCACACAAATAATTCATGGAAATCCCGCCGTTTTGACGTTGGGATAGGGCTGGGAATCCGGCGGTTCCGTCGCTACATGTTTACGTGAACGTAAGCGGCAACCGATCGCCGTGCAAAGTGGAGGAACACAAAAAATGCAAGCCAGCCCCCTAGATGTCCCAAAGGCTGCATGGCGCCAGGACGAAGAGATCGAGATTTTCTCCGATGCCGTCGGGCAATTCTTCGAGAAAGAATGTGTGCCGCACGCTCCGCAGTGGCGCAAGGATGGCATTGTTCCGCTGGAAATCTGGAAGAAGGCTGGTGAGATGGGCCTGTTGGGCGCGTCCATTCCTGAAGAGTATGGCGGCGCGGGCGGTGACTTCCGCCATGAGGCCATCATCATTGAACAACAGCAGTGGAAAGGCGTCGACGGGTTCGGCATCACGTTGCACAACGCCATCATCGCGCCTTACATCGTGTCTTACGGGACAGAGGAGCAGAAGCGTCGCTGGCTGCCCGGTATATGCTCGGGCGAATTGGTCACTGCAATTGCAATGACCGAGCCGGGCGCTGGCTCGGACCTGCAAGGCATGAAGACGACGGCAAAACGCGATGGAGACGAGTACGTAATCAACGGCTCCAAGACGTTCATCTCGAACGGTCAGACCGCGAATTTGATTCTTCTCTGCGTAAAGACAGATCCGACGCAGGGCGCCAAGGGGATCTCGATCATCGCTGTCGAGACCGACAAGGTTGAGGGCTTCCGTCGCGGACGCAATCTTGAAAAGGTCGGCCAGCACGCGGCGGATACGTCTGAACTTTTCTTCGATGATGTCCGTGTGCCCGCGTCCGCCCTGTTGGGTGAGGTCGAAGGCAAGGGCTTTATCCAGTTGATGCAGAAACTGCCTCAGGAGCGCCATATCATTGGCCTTCAGGGCGTTGGCATGATTGAGCGGGCCATTCACGAGACAGTGGAATATGTCAAAGGACGCAAGGCCTTCGGTCAGACCATTTTTGACTTCCAGAACACGCAGTTCAAACTGGCCGAGTGCAAAACCGAGGCAACGGTCGCCAAAGTGTTTGCAGATCACTGTACGGAGCGCCTTCTGAAAGAGGAGCTGGATGCATCCACGGCGTCCATGTCCAAATACTGGATCTCGGATTTGCAGTGCAAGATCATCGACGAGTGCCTGCAGCTTCATGGCGGCTTTGGTTACATGGATGAGTACCCAATCGCGCAGATGTATGCGGACGCACGCGTCCAGCGCATCTATGGTGGTGCCAATGAAGTCATGAAAATGCTGATCGCCCGAACATTGTAATGGATCGATCAGGCAAGGTGTAGACGGGAAGGGTGATGAAGAACGGATTGGCATGGCTGGGCATTACGGTCGCGGTGATCGCCGTGAACCTTGGCCTGTCCATGTTTCAACCGTACTCGGAATCCAGAATTTTGGGATTGCCCCTTCATCTGAGCCTTGCGGCGTTGGCATTTGTGTTCGGTCTGGTGATGTTCGCTTCGCATCGCGTTTATGCGTCGTCGGTGAAGAAGCTCCGGGCTGCCGGGCTGACCGACGCTGAAATTGAGATGGTCTCTCAAGAGAAAGATCCCGAGGCTAAACTGCGCGAAATACTTGGGCGCAAGAAGGGTGATCATGCCTGACAGCCATCTCATCCGTGACGTATTCCCGACGCCCAGCCCGTCATCAACTTCGCTTGGCTTCGAACTTCTGGCGCTTGACATGACGGCGTTGACGACACGAGTGCGGTTTGAAGGGCGGCCCGAATTCTGTAACCCGGCCGGCGTCATTCAGGGTGGCTATCTCGTAGCCATGATGGATGATACAATCGGGATGCTCGCCGGGATGAAGGCGGGCAAGACCAAACTGCCTTCGACGGTCGATCTGCATACGCATTTTCTACGCCCTGTTCGCAAGGGCGTGATCGAAGTTTCGGCGCGCCTGCGCAATGTCGGCAGGGCCATGGTATTCGCCGAAGCTGAACTCTACGATTCCCGCGGCAAGGAAGCAGCCCGCTCCACCGCGAGTCTAACCCTCAATCCGGTTTTGAAGCCGGCCACTTGAATATTCGTTTAAAAGGGAGCTACTCCAATGACTGAAGCCTATATCTACGATGCGGTGCGTACGCCCCGCGGCAAAGGCAAGAAAAGCGGATCACTGCACGAGATCACCTCGCTCAGCCTCGCTACGCAAGTTCTTCAGGCCATCCGTGACCGGAATGAGCTTGACACCTCCAAAGTTGATGATGTCGTGCTCGGGTGCGTCAGCCCGGTGGGAGAGCAGGGCGCAGACATCGCGCGCGTTGCCGTACTGAACGCCGAGTATGCCGAGACGACAGCCGGTGTGCAGGTTGACCGGTTCTGCGCCTCCGGCCTTGAAGCCTGCAACATGGCCGCTGCGAAGGTCATGACCGGCGAGGCTGACATGGCCATCGGCGGCGGGGTCGAAAGCATGAGCCGCGTGCCAATGGGCGCATCCGGCGGGGCATGGTCTTCTGACCCTCAAGTTGCCCTGAAGACCTACTTTGCCCCACAGGGCATCGGCGCTGACACGATCGCCACAAAGTATGGTTTTTCGCGCGATGACGTGGACGCTTTCGCTGTTGAAAGCCAGAAGCGCGCAGCAAACGCCTGGAAAGAAGGTCGCTTTGCCAAGTCCATCGTTCCGGTGAAAGACCAGATGGGCGGCATCCAGCTCGATCACGACGAACATATGCGTCCTGACGCAGACATGCAGTCTCTGGCAGCGCTGAACCCGTCTTTTGCTGGCATGGGCGCCATGGGTTTTGATGAAGTCATCAAGCAGCGTTACCCGGAGCTGGAAGCCATCAATCACGTTCACCACGCCGGTAACTCATCCGGTATTGTGGATGGTGCATCGGCTGTGCTGTTTGGCTCAAAGGAAATGGGCGAAGCCCTCGGCCTCAAGCCGCGTGCCCGCGTTCGCGCGATGGCCTCTATCGGTTCCGAGCCTGGCATCATGCTGACCGGACCGACCTATGTGACCCAGAAGGTTCTGAAGAAGGCAGGTATGGAGGCCGGTGACATTGACCTCTACGAGCTGAACGAAGCTTTCGCATCGGTCGTCTTGCTGATGATGCAGAACCTGAACATCCCGCATGAGAAAATGAACGTGAATGGCGGCGCGATCGCAATGGGTCACCCGCTCGGCGCGACCGGCGGCATGATCCTTGGCACGATGGTGGACGAGTTGGAACGTTCCGGCAAGGAAACTGCTCTCGTCACGCTGTGCGTCGGCGCCGGCATGGGCACCGCCACGATCATCGAGCGCGTTTAATCCAGATACAGACGAACGGAATATACGATATGAAACTCGAAACATTCGGTTGGGACGTCGACAGCGACGGTATTGCCCACGCAACATTCGACGTGCCAGGTCGCAGCATGAATACGCTGACGGCAAAAGCAGTCGCCGACATCATCGCGATCTCCAAAGAGGTTGCCACAAACGATTCTATCAAGGGGCTCGTCTTGTCCTCGGGCAAGCCAAGCGGCTTCTGCGCCGGGGCAGACCTTGGCGAAATGAATGAAAACGCTGGCGGCGGCAAAAGTGCGTCGGACATGTCTGAAGCGGAGCTGAAGAAGGCGCAGTTCGAACGCGGCTTCTCCCTCAACAAGACGCTCCGCGAGCTGGAGACCTGTGGCAAGCCGGTGGCTGTTGCGCTGAACGGCCTCGCCCTTGGCGGCGGTCTCGAAGTAGCGCTTGCCTGCCATTACCGCGTTGCGGCCAATGACAATCCAAAGCTGCAATTCGGTCTGCCGGAAGCCAAGATCGGTCTTCTGCCCGGCGCTGGCGGCACGCAGCGTCTGCCGCGTCTCGTTGGCGTGCAGGCGGCGCTACCGCTGATCCTGCAGGGCGAAAGCTTCAATGCAGAAAAAGCGCTCGCCATGGGTGTGGTGCAGGAACTTGCTCCGTCTGCTGAAACCGTCGACAAGGCGAAAGCCTGGGTCAAGGCAAATCCGAACGCCAAAGCGCCTTGGGACGAAAAAGGCTTCAAGGTTCCAGGCGGTGTCGTCCACCGTCATCCGGGGGCTGGCCAGGTTGCGACCATGTCGAACGCAATGCTGATGTCCAAGACCTATGGCAACTATCCGGCACAGAAGAACATTCTGTCCTGCATCTATGAGGGCATTCAGGTGCCGATTGATGCAGGCCTTCGCATCGAAACGCGTTACTTCATCAACACGCAGCAGCGCCCGGAAGCGAAAGCCATGATCCGTTCGCTGTTCCTCTCGATGCAGGAACTGTCCAAGGGCGGCAACCGCCCGGCAGGGTATCCGAAGACAGAGTTCAAGAAGATCGCTGTCATCGGCGCCGGTCTGATGGGGGCAGGCATCGCCTATGTTCAGGCAAAAGCTGGCATCCCGACCGTTCTCGTGGACGTGTCCAAGGAGAATGCCGAAAAGGGTAAGGACTATTCCCGTCGCCTCGTCGAGAAAGCTGTGTCTCGCGGCAAATCGTCGAAGGAGAAGGGGGATGCCCTGCTCGACCTGATCACGACGACGGACAATTATGATGACGTCAAAGGGGCTGACCTGGTCATTGAGGCCGTGTTCGAGAATGTCGAACTGAAGGCCAAGATCACCAAGATGGCGGAAGACGTACTGGACGCGGATGCTGTGTTCGGCTCCAACACGTCTACGCTGCCGATCACCGGTCTTGCGGAAGCCTCACAGCGCCCGGAAAACTTCATCGGCATTCACTTCTTCTCGCCAGTCGAGCGGATGGGGCTCGTTGAGATCATCAGTGGTGAGAAGACGAGCGAAGCGACGCTTGCCAAGGCGGTTGACTATGTTCTTACCATTCGCAAGACGCCGATCGCCGTCAACGACAGCCGCGGCTTCTACACATCCCGCTGCTTCGGCACGTATACACGGGAAGGCATGGAAATGCTGGCCGAAGGCATCAAGCCGGCCATCATCGAGAATGTCGGCCGTCAGTCCGGCATGCCGATGGGACCGCTGGAGGTGTCTGACTCTGTCGGTCTCGATACCGCGCTGAAGGTTACGCGAGCCACGGCTGAAGCGGCCGGTATTGATCTGCAGTCCGATGACCGTACGCAATTCCTGGCTTGGCTGGTCGAGGATCAGGAGCGCGTCGGCCGCAAGGCGGGCAAGGGCTTCTACGACTATAATGAAAAAGGCAAGCCGGAACGTCTCTGGCCAGACCTGAACAGCCGTCTGGAAGTGAAGGTGGACGAATGCCGGCCGGACCTGAAGCAGCATCTGAAAAATCGTTTCCTCGTGCGCCAGGCCATCGAAGTGGCCCGCTGCTTTGAGGAAGGCGTCATCACAGATGCGCGGGATGCGGACATTGGCTCGATCCTCGCTTGGGGCTTTGCGCCGTATACGGGTGGTTGCTGCTCCTATGTCGACCTCGTCTGGGGCATCAGGGAGTTCGTTGCCGAGGCTGACCGTCTGGCGGCCAAGTATGGCGAACGCTTCGAGCCACCAGCGCTGCTACGCGACATGGCCGAGAAGGGAGAAGGTTTCTACGATCGCTTCCCGCCAGCCGGAAAAGCAGAGAAAGCAGCTGCGTAAGAATTCCACAAGGAATTGAACCAAAAAATATTAGGGTCAATAGTGTTTATTACACTATTGACCCTTTTTTCTATTGATTGCCGCAACCAAAGCGGGAATGATTTGTCCCCGCGATCAATTTTGGTTGCGGGAATACAGGGGAAATATATGCTAAAATACGTTGCGGTCGCGGTGGCCGTTGTTTCGTTGGCTGCGTGTGAGACCACTTCGAGCCGTCCGTACACACCATCTACAGACAATATCATGGCTTTTCAGTCTGCTCTCACTGATGGGGGAGAGAAAGTGCAGCTTAGTGCATTCACGACTGCGGCTGGCGTGGAGAGTGATATGACGTGTCGTGCGCTAGGGGCCCTAGAAGTGGCGCCTGGCAAAACGCCCGTTTCATTCATCGAAGGGGCCATGCGTGACGAGCTTTTTGCGGCTGGTGTCTACGATCAGAAAGACGGATCCGTAATCAATGGTAAGGTTACGAACTTGGAGTTCAACTCATTCGGAACCGGTTCTTGGAAAATCGCTCTTCAGCTTTCTTCAGATGCATTTCCTCAGGGGTACGAAGTTTCAACTGATTACAGCTTCAAGACGAGTTATTCAGCATTGAAGGCATGCCAAAACGTAATCGACGCCTTTACGCCAGCAGTTCAGGATCTCATTGGTAAGGCCGTTGCGGATCCAAATTTCGGCTCACTGGTGGCTGAGTAACTCAGCTAAAGAGCTGTATCGCCAAACTATGAGGCCGGAGCATTACTGCTCCGGCCTTTTTTGTTCAGCTCTCTGATTGTCCTAGCGTTTGGCGCGGGACCACCAGCCGGTGCGTTTGGGTTCGGCCTTCTTGGCGGGTTCCGGCGCAGGCTCCGGCTCAGGCGTTGCGGCAGGCTGTTCTGCCATGACAGGTTCAGCTTCCGGCTCCGGAGCAGGGGCCTCTACGGACGGTTCAACCACCTCAGCAACTGGCTCCGCCGCGTCTTCCCTGGCAGCAGGTTCCGCCTGTTCAGGTTCATCGGAGCTTGCTTCGGGCGCTGCGTCGTCAGTGCTCTCTGCAGCGTCTTTCTTCCGGGACCGGGAGCGACGACGCTTGAGCTTGGCGGGCTTTTCGTCTTCGCCAGCAGGTGCTTCGCCTGAGGTTTCGTTTGCGGCTTCACTGGAGGAGTCACTCGGTGTGTCCGAGGTGGCTTCCGCTTGTTCGGCCTCCGCCGGTGCGGGCGTTGGCTCGGCCTCTACTTTCGCTTCGCTGGACGGAATATCGTCCAGCATTTCCGCAGCACTCGCAGCGAGGCCGTCCAGATAGGCGCCGCCATCTGTTGGCGCTCCATCGGCTGCCTCGGTGCGGTTGTCGGAAGACCGGCGCCGCCGGCGACCTCCGCGACGGCCCCGGCGGCGGCGCTTGCGAGGCGCGCCATCCTCTGTGTCTCCGTCCCCTGACTCCGCCGAGGCGTCGGAGGTCTCGTCATCCTCGTCGCTGGCGTCGTCCTCATCGGTATTTGGTTCTGTATCCTGGGACTCGGCGGCATCCTGTTTGCGGCCACGACCACCACGGCGTCTGCGTCGCTTGCGACGGCTGCCACCGGCTTCTTCTTCCTGATCGGAGGAAGCCTCGACTGTCTCTTCGTCGGCTTCGTCCTCATCCTCCTCCGTGACGACCTGTTTGGTCGGCTTGGCGAGGGAGCGAGGGGGCTTGCGTTTCTTGGGCTTGCCGTTCGGGTCGCGCTCCGCATCAATGACGAAATCGCCGGGCAGCATGTCTTCGGAGGAATGGATGGAGACGGCAAAGCCGGCCATCTGCTCCACCTCGATCAGGGCTTCCCGCTTGTTGTTGAGCAGGTAGAGCGCCACATCGGTTGGCGCCTTCACGGAGATTGCCTTGAGGCCGCCCATCGACGCGCGCGCTTCGATGGCCCGGATCAGCTGCAATGCCGCTGACGGAATGGAGCGGCGACGGCCTGTGCCGTTACATGCCTCACACGGATCTGAGGTTGCCTGCAGCACACCCTGACGACGACGCTGACGGGAAATTTCCATCAGGCCGAATTGCGAGATCCGGCCATGCTGTACGCGGGCGCGGTCTACCTTCAGGTGTTCTTTCAGCTTTTTCTCGACGGCGCGATTGTTCTTGTTCTCGTCCATGTCGATGAAGTCGATCACGACGAGACCAGCCAGATCGCGTAGGCGCATCTGACGGCAGGCTTCCTCTGCGGCTTCCAGATTGGTGCGCAGGGCTGTCTGTTCGATGTTGCGTTCGCGTGTGGCCTTGCCGGAGTTCACGTCAATCGCCACCAGTGCTTCGGTCTGGTTGATGACGAGATACCCGCCGGATTTCAGCTGTACGGTCGGGGAGTAGATGGAATCAAGCTGCTGCTCGACGGCTTCGGCCACGAAGAGCGGATCTTCTTCCTTCCATTGCTGAACCTTCTTAGACTGGCTCGGCATGATCAGCTTGGCGAGATCTTTTGCTTCGCGATAGGCGTCTTCGCCCTGAACCAGAACTTCCTCGATCTCCTTGTCGAACATGTCCCGCATGGCTCGGTGGACCAGTCCGCCTTCGGCGTTGATCAGCGTCGGGGCTTCAGAGGTCAGCGTTTTCTCGACAATGGTTTCCCAGAGTTTCGAGAGGTATTCGTAGTCACGCTTGATCTCGCCCTTGGTGCGCTTGGCGCCAGCCGTGCGGACGATCAGGCCCATGCCTTCCGGCACGTCCAGCTCGGATACGATGGATTTCAGGCGCTTGCGGTCTGCGCCATTCACGATCTTGCGGGAAATACCGCCTCCGCGCGGTGTGTTTGGCATCAGAACGGAATAGCGTCCGGCGAGGGACAGGTAAGTCGTGAGCGCCGCGCCCTTGTTGCCGCGTTCTTCCTTGACGACCTGAACCAGCATCACCTGACGACGGCGAATGACTTCCTGGATCTTGTAGCGCTTGGAAATGGACGCACGGCTGGCCTTCTTGCGGCGCGGCGCAGCTTCGGCTTTCGCCTCGCCATTCTCGTCTTCAGAGTTATCCGAGTCGTCAGACTCGTCGTCGGCGTCGTTTTCCGATTCGTCGAAGTCTGAATCGTCGGCGTCTGTTGCGTCGCCATCGTCATCATCGTCTTCGTCGTCGATTTGCGCCGCAGCTTCTTCCGCGGCCTCTTTCAGAAGGGCCTCGCGATCTTCCGCTGGCAATTGGTAATAGTCGGGGTGGATCTCGCTGAAGGCGAGAAAGCCGTGGCGATTGCCACCATATTCAACAAAAGCGGCCTGTAGAGACGGCTCTACACGCGTGACTTTTGCTAGATAGATATTTCCTCGAAGTTGTTCATTGCCGGTGGTTTCAAAGTCAAAGTCGTCCACCTGACCATTGTTGACGATCGCGACACGGGTCTCTTCCGTATGCGCGGCGTCGATTAGCATGAGTTTGCTCATGTAAAGGAACCTTGTGAGCCGGCGCAGCAGCTCTGGACGCGACATGGCGCCTTGAGCCAGCCGCAGGGCCGGACTGGAAATTTAAGGGGAGGATGCGGTCACACCGGCCCGACTGCCCCTTGGGCAGTACAGGAAAACCGGTTTTGACTACTGCACCCGCGTACATATTCTCTGCTTTCCGGAGCGCGGCGCCCGCTTGCCTTTTCGGTGAAGCCGGGATCGCTGTCGCGACGTTGGGAAACTTGCTTGGTAGGCCTGATTGGCTACTACCGTCTGATACTGCCCAATTTTGACTCTCAAGAAAAGACCAAAAAGGACGCTGAGGCTGTGTAATACGTATCCTATGGTCAATGCTGGGTTAATAAACGGTCTGATAGGAAGTGCCTTCAATCCGGACAATGTGGGTTCCTGATGACGCTTTTACGCCTTGTTTTCCTTGTGATCGCCTTTGCGGGTGGGGGATTTGCCGCTTCGGCCGATATCAGCCGTGTGCAAGTCGTCGGCAATGGTGAGCCAACGCGAATCACCGTTTGGGCCGATAGTGAGCAGGAAGGACGTGCATTCCTCGCACAATCAGATGAAGCGCGCAGCCTGATCGTTCCGATTCAGGGGGATGTAACGCCTGCTGCCGGGGATGGTCGCGGCGGTGTCGCGACCTGGGCGCTTTCCGAAGGCACACTTAGTTTCGCCCTTGATCGCCCATTGATGGTTGCGCGCGTCCTGGCACTGCCTCCGGCCGGGAATGAGCCTTCACATCGAATCATTATCGACCTTCAGGCCGTTTCGGATGCCCGCTTCAGCAGCGTGGCCAAACGCGATATGCGCAAACTCGCATCCTATCAGGACAACCGGCGCAAGAGCGAACTGGCTGCCGAACTCGCGGCATTGCGTCCCGATGCTCCTTTGCCAGCATCCAGCCGCGTCTCCGAGAAGACCTATACGGTGGTCATTGATGCCGGGCATGGGGGCAAGGACCCCGGCGCGATGGCGATAACCGGTGGCAGGGAAAAGGACATCACGCTCCGCGCCGCCCTCACGCTCAAGAAAATTCTCGAGTCCGACCCGCGCTACACGGTGCGCCTGACCCGAGACACGGATGTCTATGTGGATCATGAAGTGCGGGTCAGCATGGCGCGCGACTGGGGCGCGAACCTGTTCATTTCGCTGCATGCGGATGCAGCGGGCAGCCGGACGGTGTCAGGCGCATCTGTCTACACGATCAGCGCCAGCGGCGAACGCCGGATCGACAAGGAAGCCAATCGCAACAATTGGCGAATTCCTCTGGAAGACGGCGCGCCCCAACGCGTGAGCAGCATCCTCGAAGACCTGGTCAAGCGCGAGACCAAGACGCGCTCTTCCGAATTCGCGGAGATGCTGTTGCCGGAATTGGAGAAATCAGGACCAGTCCTGCGGAATACCCACCGCGAGGCTGGCTTTTACGTACTGCTCGCCCCTGATGTGCCCGCAGTTTTGTTGGAGATGGGCTTCCTGACGAACAGGGAAGATGCCAAGCGCCTTCAATCCGAACAGGGCATTCGCAAGGCCATGAGCGCTGTGAAACGCGGCATCGACCGTTTCTTTGACAAGCAGGACATTCTGATGGCCGGGCAAGAGGCCAACGGGTGAATCTCCTTGCGGCGTGGCGTTGTAGCTGAGAAGCTTGCAGGATGAATTTGTTTCGTTTCCTTGCGGCATCTACAGTTCTGGCGGTTTCGACGGCTTGCGCGAGCATGGGTGGCCATTCGCCTTTCGACTCGTCTCTGATCAAGGATGCGCGGCCCGACGAAGCAAAAGCCTATAGCGATTTCCTGATTGCTCGCTTTGCGGCGATGACGAACGATCCCCAGATGGCGGCGGAGCGTTATTCATCCGCGATTGATACTGCGCCGGAGAAGTCCGGTATCGCGGACCGGGCCTTGTTCGCTTCACTTCTTTCCGGTGAATATCAGGAAGGCGTGCGTGTCGCCCAGCGGGCCAATCTGCTTGGCAGTGACGCGGCTCTGGTACGGCTTACTCTGGCGGTTGATGCCTTGCGACGAGGCAGGGATGCCGATGCGCAAACCATGCTGGAGCAGAGCCGGTTTGGCCCGTTCAATCGCATGATCGCGCGCGGTCTTTCTGCCTGGCGCGTGGTGGAATCGGAAGGAACCGGCGCGGCGGTTCGCTACCTGGAAGACGGTTTGAGCGGAGACCCGCGACTGGATAGCGCTGCGCTCTACATGATGGGCCTGATTGAATTGTCAGCCGGCAATGATGATCAGGCGCTTGCCGTGTTTGAGTCGCTTTGGGAAACAGGGTCGAGGCTGGCGGTCGGTGTCGAAGCGCATGCGCAACTTTTGGCCTATCGAGGACAGCGCGCCGAAGCGTTGGCGATGCTTTCTGAATTTGACCGGGAAATTGGCCACAACGCCGCTATTGCGCGTCTTCATGAAGCGATTGAGCGCGGAGACAAGATCAAGGTTCGCCGACTGAAGCCGGAAGAGGGCGCTGCGCTGGCGATCTACGTGCCTGCGGCGGCGCTGATGAGCCAGACTGATGATGACGTCTCGGCAGTCTATTTCGTTCTCGCGCTGGCACTGGACCCGGATCTCCATGTGGCCCGATCACTCTGGGCCCAGTCGCTCGCAAATGCAGAACGATGGGAAGAGGCCATTTCAGTCCTCGTGCGCATTCCGGACAGTTCAGCCTTTTACGGAACGTCTCGCGGCCAGATCGCCTGGGCCCTGCACAATAGCGGGCGCGATCAATCCGCACTTGCTGTTGCCCAGGATGCCCTGGAGAATTCGTCGGATCGTGGCCTCAAGGTCCAGATCGCTGATCTCTATCGCACGCTCGGGCGACAGGAGGCGGCAGATCGTCTCCTCACTCGCACAATAAGCGACGATGCACGACAGGGGCGAGAAGACTGGCGACTGTTCTTTGCGCGCGGCGCGTCTCGTGAATCTCTGGGAAAGTGGCATCAGGCCGAACAGGATTTGCTGAAGGCACTTGCCCTGCAGCCCGACGATCCGTCTTTGCTCAACTATGTTGGCTATCTCTATGTGGATCGGGGCGAAAATCTTGATCAGGCCATGAACATGATCCAGCGCGCTGCCGAGCAGGCACCAAATTCCGGTCACATCATCGACAGTCTCGGCTGGGCTCACTATCGGCTGGGCAACTATGACCTGGCTGTCGAACATCTGGAGCGGGCCGTGGAGCTAGAGCCGGGTGATCCGGTGCTGAACGACCATCTCGGAGACGCTTATTGGCAAGCGGGCCGCAAGCTGGAAGCAAAGTTCCAGTGGCGGCGTACCTTGTCGCTTGATCCTGCCGCTGAGCAGCGGGACGTCATTGAAGCGAAACTGACTGCGGGTCCGCTTGAGCCGGTGGTGAAGCAGGCAGAATCCGACAAGGGCTCAATGCTTCTCCCCCTCCAACCACGATAGAACGCCAACAGATCGAATGCCAACAACGCTTGCCCCCGCCAAGGTCAATCTTTTCCTGCATGTCGGTGAGGTTCAGGCGAATGGGCGCCACCCTCTCGATTCGCTTGTCATGTTTGCCGGTCCTGAAGCCGCAGATCGGGTGAGCGTGGAGACCGCAGACAAATTGACCTTGAATGTTACGGGCCCTCGGTCCGCAGGGCTTGAGATCGATGAGCGCAATCTGGTGCTTCGCGCAGCGAATGCCCTGCTTGAAGCCAGCGGGAAAATGCGCGGTGCTGCCCTGACCTTGGACAAGCACTTGCCCGTGGCCGCCGGGATCGGTGGCGGATCGGCGGATGCCGGGGCAACGCTTCGATTGTTGCGGGACCTCTGGTCGCTTGATGCCGACCTTGTTCAACAGGTGGCTGTGCCGCTGGGGGGAGATGTTCCGGTGGCTTTGACTAGACGCACAGCTCTGATGCAGGGCGAAGGCGAGCGCGTTCTTGTTCAGGAAGAAATGCCGACCCTCCCGGCAGTTCTGGTGAACCCCGGCGTGGATTGCCCGACAGGTGCGGTGTTTAAAGCTTTTGACGCAGCAGGTGCAGGCGCTGGTTTCTCCGAGTTGGCCCGCATTCCCCGGTTCGAAACCGCGACCACGATGATCGACTGGCTTGAATCCCAGCGAAATGATCTGGAGCCCGTGGCAATCGACCTTGTTCCAGTGATTGGAAAAGTTCTGGCAGCCATGTCGGAACTTCCGCAGGCGCGCCTTGCGCGGATGAGCGGATCGGGCGCGACCTGTTTTGCCCTGTTCGACACGCGAGATGCCGCGGACGTTGCAGCGGAAGATATTGCTGCGACGTATCCCGACTGGTGGGTTCGGGCGACGGGACTGGGGGATACCGCGTGACGGTCACCTACCTGTCTCTTGGCGCCGCATTGATCTCATTTGTCCTCTGCGGCGTGGCTCGGAAACTCCCTTTGCTCGACGCGCCGGATGGTGGCCGCAAACAGCAAAAAGCGCCCGTCCCACGCACCGGTGGCCTCGGCATTCTTGGCGCTCTAATTTTGGCCTTCGCGGCCTTTATGCTCACGTCAGATGTGGACCTGTTGAACGGAGCTTCACCGGCATCCCTTGGCGGTGCGATCGTGCTTGTGTTGGCCCCCTGGATAATCGGTTTTCTTGATGATTGGCTTGGGCTGTCTGCCAAGGTGAAACTGGTTCTTCTGATCGTTTGGGCCATCGCGGCGGCCCTGCCGTTTTTCCTGTCAGGCGAGCCGTGGGCATGGCTGATCGGGCTCGGCGTGGTGCTCTGGCTGATCGTGATTACGAATGCCGTGAATTTCATGGACGGTGCCAATGGACTGGCTTTGGGCACGTCAGCAGTCATGACTGTTGGGCTGTTCCCACTCTATGCGATTTTGATGCTCTGTCTCGGCAATTGTGTTCCAGACCCGTTGGGCGAGTTCGCTATCGTCGCGCAATTTGCGTTCTTTGGCGCAGTGCTCGGATTCCTCGCCTGGAATTTGCGCGGGGTTCTCTATGCCGGCGACTGCGGATCACTCGGCACAGGGGGCCTGTTTGGTCTTATGGCCGTGTACCATCTCGACGTCAGCATGGACGGCGTACGCACGGCTCTTCTTGGAGTGACGTTGGCCTTGCCGTTCCTCATTGATGTTATTCTCACGCTGGCCTGGCGCAGTCTGAAGGGGCGCAATGTGCTTCAGGCGCATACCGATCATGCCTATCAGCGACTGATCGCACGGGGGTGGGGCCACATCAGCGTAGCGGCATTCTGGTGGGCCATGTCGCTGATTTGCGCTGTGATGGGCGTTGTGACGCTCTTCGGTGGAGCAGAGGCGTCGCCGGATGGTTTTCCGACGTTGCAATTTGTTGCGCTGGCTGCGCTCGCTGCCATCGGCTCGGCATTCTGGTGGCTGGAACGGTCCCGACCGGTTCAGTAGGCGCGGCTGACGCAGAAATCTGCAAGGTCTTCCAGCGCTGAACGGTATGGTGAACTTTCCAGAGACCTCAGCGCGCCTTTGGCGAGTGCGGCGTAGGCTTCAGCTTCTTGTATGGTAGCTTCTGCTGCTCCCGTGGCGCGGATCAGGTGAACTGCATGGGCCAGATCTGCGTCCTGCTGGGTTTCCGGATTCATGGCCCGGTCCCAGAACAGGCGGTCTTCATCAGAACCGCGACGCTTCGCGATGATCACGGGCAGGGTGATCTTGCACTCGCGGAAGTCGTCGCCGACGGACTTGCCAATAACGGATGTCGTTCCGCCATAATCCAGCGCGTCGTCGACGATCTGGAATGCGAGGCCCAGATTTTTGCCATATGTCGCCAGCGCATGCGCGTGTTCGTCACTGCCCGCAGACATTGCGCCGGTCTCAGCAGCCGCTTCGAACAGGGCGCCGGTCTTTGCTTCGATGATTGCGAGATAGTCTTCTGTCGGCAGGTCACGGGCTTGCATCGCTGCCAGCTGGCGTACTTCACCTTCGGCAATGATGGTCGAGGCCGTGGCGAGACGATTCAGGATTT
This sequence comes from Hyphomonas atlantica corrig., assembly GCF_000682715.1. Taxonomy (GTDB): domain Bacteria; phylum Pseudomonadota; class Alphaproteobacteria; order Caulobacterales; family Hyphomonadaceae; genus Hyphomonas; species Hyphomonas atlantica. Next base: position 144,413 of record NZ_AWFH01000034.1, read on the forward strand.
CCAGGCTGTTGGTTTCAACAAGCAGGTTGAACGCGCGGGCAAACAGGAAGTCTCCCACGAGAATCGATGCCTTGTTGCCCCAGATGGCCTTTGCAGCAGGCTTGCCCCGGCGCAAATCGCTTTCATCCACCACGTCATCATGGAGAAGGGTGGCCGTGTGGATGAACTCCACCGCAGCGGCCAGCGCGTGCGTTGCCGTATTCGGTTTACCGACAGCGTAGGCCGAAATGAGAGTGATGAGAGGGCGCAGGCGCTTTCCGCCTGCCGACACGATATAGCCGGACAGGTCGGGAATCACGGAGATCGGGCTGGCGGCGCGAGTCGCAAGTAGGTGCTCGACCTGGGCAAGATCGTCGGCGACCAATGATTGCATGCGATCCACAATGGAACCGATGGCCTCTTTGCCTCTTGGTTTTGGCGAAAGGGTCACGTTGTTCAAGGGCTCCCGTCATTTCTCTGTCGGAATGGGAAATAGTCTTACGAGACGTTCGCATCAAGCGCGCCGTGTCACCCGGACGCATCTATATCAGAAGTTGTGGCGCAACCAGACCCAGATCAGGTCGTTGGATAAGCTATCTATTTGCCAAACAGGAAAAAACCGGGAAAGGTCTGACTCATGAAGCCGTATGTAATGATCGTTGCGGCAGCGATGCTTGCCGCATGCACGTCAACCCAGTCCTATGGGCCCGCTTCGGGCACTGGGAAGATGGGGTATTCCAGCCAGCAGATCGAAACCGGTCGGTATCAGGTTTCCTATACTGATTCCGATGCCTCTCGAGCCCGTGATCGGGCTTTGCTGCGCGCGGCCGAGCTGACGCTTCAGGAAGGTGCTGACTGGTTCGAAATCGTCAACAGCTACACCGAGCAATCGGCAGATGGCCGACGGACCGGTTCCAGCGTGTCCATAGGAGGGTCTTCTGGTTCCTATGGCCGCAGCAGCGGTGTCGGCGTAGGCGTCGGGATTGGCTTCCCCCTTGGAGGCGGGAGCGGCCCAGCCGTCACCGAAGTCCTGGAAATCCTGACGGGCACGGGCGAAAAGCCCGATCGACCAAACGCCTATGATGCGCGGTCGGTAGACATAAATCTGCGCGGGACGGTGACTGAATGAAGGAAGTCTTTCGTACCAATGACCTCGTCAAGCTGAGCTTTATTGAACATCTGCTTCAGGAAGCTGGTGTTCAGTATTTTATCGCGGACCAGCATATATCGGCAGTTGAAGGGAATATCGGTGCATTTCCCCGCCGCGTAATGGTTGCGGATGATCTGGCGGCCGCGGCGCAAACCGCCCTGGCAGAAGTCGAACCGGGCTAGTGCCGGGGGTCACAGAAGACACGCTATACCAGGGACGGGTAAAATTGTTCCAACCCGAGAAAGGGTTTCGGGCCAGCACGGATTCGCTCGTGCTCGCAGCGGCCCTCCCGGAAAAACTGAATGGGTCAGCTCTCGAAATCGGGTGCGGATGTGGCGGGGCGCTGCTCACGGCGGCCTACCGATTGTCGTCCATGCAGCTAACGGGTGTCGATATCGATGCCGGCATGACGGCGCTCGCCAGCCAGTCGGTGACCGCGAACGGGTTTCAGGATCGCGTGAACATCGAAACCGGAAATGCCGCAGAATGGGTGCGTGACAAGGAAAACCAGTTTGACGTGGTGTTTGCCAACCCCCCGTATTTCGAGCCGGGCCGAATTTCCGCGCCGGGTGCGGAGAAGGCGGCGGCCTACCTCGAATCCCTCAGCCTGGACGGCTGGATCAAGGCGATGGCGTTTGCTGCCAAGCCCAGGGCGCCGATCGTGATTATTCACCGGGCCGCAGAGCTGGCGAGAATCCTGTCGGTGCTGGACCGACTGACGGGTGAAATCCGGGTTCTGCCGATCGCTTCGAAACGCGATGAAGAAGCCCGGCGTGTGCTCGTGCGCGGACGTAAGGGGCTGAAACGCGGGCAGGTTCATTTGCTGTCGCCATTGATCACACACACAGAGGATGGCCAGCCCAGTGCTCGCCTCGCCGCTATCCGTCAGGGCGATGCGATAGACTGGTAGTCCGGTTTCTCTGGGAATTGCCACATTTGCGGGTTAGGCTCCGAAATGAGGAGGGGGCGCAGAAAGGGAGATGGTCATGTTTGGCCTGTTATTCTTTGGCTTCCTGACAGTCGGCCTGCTCGTGGCGATGCTGGGTCATGGCGGCTTTTATCGTCTGGTCACCGGGCGCGGCGGTGTCAGCAATGACCACGACGAATCCCGTGGGTCGTTCTGATCGCATTCCCATGCTTGCCTCGTTCCGCGCGCGGCTGTAACCCGGCACGATATTGATATCCGGACTTCTGCCATGACTGCACCAAAGGCACATGCCAAACCGAAATCCTTTCAGGATCTTATCCTGACGCTCCAGAATTACTGGGCCGAGAAAGGCTGCGCGATCCTGCAGCCCTATGACATGGAAGTCGGCGCAGGCACGTTGCACCCCGCTACGGTTCTCCGGGCGCTTGGGCCGAAAGAGTGGCGCGCCGCCTATGTCCAGCCTTCCCGGCGCCCAAAGGATGCGCGCTACGGTGAGAACCCGAACCGGCTTGGCCATTACTATCAGTTCCAGGTTATCCTGAAGCCGAACCCGGCCAACCTTCAGGACCTTTATCTGGAAAGCCTGTACGCCATCGGCATTGACCCGACCGTCCACGACATTCGCTTTGTCGAGGATGATTGGGAGAACCCGACGGTAGGGGCCTGGGGCCTTGGTTGGGAAGTCTGGTGCGACGGGATGGAAGTCAGCCAGTATACCTATTTCCAGCAGGTTGGCGGCCTCGACGTGTTTCCGGTGTCCGGCGAGCTGACCTATGGTCTCGAACGCCTCGCCATGTATGTGTTCGGCGTCGACAATGTTTATCATCTGCCATTCAACGATCCGGACAGCGAAGTGCCGCTGACGTATGGCGATGTCTTCCTCGAGAATGAGCGCCAGCAATCGGCCTTCAATTTCGAGCATTCGGATGTTGAAATGCTGAAGCGCTGGTTTGCAGATTGCGAGAACCAGTCAAATGCCCTGCGCGAAGCGGGTAAGCCGCTGCCGGCCTACGACTATGCCCTGAAGGCGAGTCACACCTTCAACCTGATTGATGCGCGCGGCGCGATCAGCCCGACGGAGCGTCAGGCCTATATCGCCCGTGTTCGCGACCTTGCCCGAGGCGCCGCAGCGCAATGGGCTGAGCAGGAAGGCGCCGGCGCCTAAGGGCGAAGACCCGCGCATTTGTCCATTGCGGCCCGTGGGAGTAGAGTTTCTCCCGTGGGAGGACGCGTCATGTTTCGCGGGATATTGATTTGCCTGATGTTTCTGGGCGTTGCGCTCGGCGCTGATGCCAAGACCAAACGCGCCTTGATTGTCGGCGTGGGCGATTATGAGCAACTGCCCGACCTTCACAAAACAACTGGCGACGCGACCGGATATTCCGAGGCTTTCGAGGGGCAGCTGGGCTTTGAGGTCACCCGCCTGATCGATCCGGGTACGATAGAGTTTCTGGAGGCGTTGGATGGTTTCCTTCAATCCATAGAGCCGGGGGATGAAGTTGCCTTTATCTTTTCCGGGCATGGCTGGTCAGACGGCGCTGACAATTTCCTTGCCCTGAGGGATGCCCCGCTGGAATCATCAGAGTTCGCGCTACGCCGCCAGACGGTGTCTTTGTCGAATGACGTGCTGGCAGAGATCAAGGCGCGAAGGCCCGGCCTGTTGTTCGCCATCATCGATGCCTGCCGGGACAATCCCTTCGACACGGGTACGCGCAGCGTAACGCGAGGCCTGTCGCGGCTGGAGATCGTGCCGGGCACACTCGTTGTCTATGCGGCGGGCGCCCGGCAGAAGGCGCTGGACCGGCTGGGGCCTGAGGATGACTCGCCCTATTCGGTCTTCACGCGCAGCCTGTTGCCGCGCCTTGGCGACCCGGAGATTCCACTTCTGCGTAGCGTCGACGAGACGCGCAGCGAAGTTGCCGTGCTAGCGTCGAGTATCAATCATGAGCAGCGCCCGGCCATCTACTCGGACGTGTCACTGGATTACTGCTTCGCGGGTGAATGTCGCACCGATGTCGCCCTTGATCAGGAAACGGTCGACTGGGTGGAGATTTCCAGTGTCGGCTACACGGCGGTTGATCCCTGTACCAAATATGCGCGGCACCTTGAGAAGTATCCTGATGGGAAATTTGCCGAGGTGGCGCGCCGAAATCTCGCCAATCCGCCCTGCGCCCGCACGCGATTGCAGTTGAAGTCGGTGTCCTGGTTCGGAGACCTGAGCGGCCACACGGATGAAGTCTACGGTGTGGACTACAGCCCGAGCGGTCGGTTCGTGGCGAGTGCCTCAGCAGATCACACCGCGCGTCTCTGGATCGTCGGCATGACGCCAAGCCTTTATGGCCAGTCGACCGAACTGAACGGCCATACCGCGCCGGTCCTGACTGTGCGGTTCAGCCCAAATGAAGAGCGCCTCATCACGGCGTCTGAAGACGGCACGGCGCGCATCTGGAGCTCGCTGGGCGAGGAGGCGCGGCTTGTTCTGGACGGGCATGACAATGTCGTCGCCTATGCGGAATACAGTCCGTTCGGGGACCGGGTGGTCACGGCCTCCTATGACAAGACCGTTCGGGTGTGGAATTCTCGATCAGGCGAGGAAATTTTGCGACTGTCAGGGCATTCGGCTGCGGTTCGCTCCGCCAGATACAATGCCGATGCCAGCCAGATCGTTACGGCGTCGAATGACGGCACGGTGCGCGTATGGGATGCGGAAACAGGTCAGCAGGTGCGCATGGTCGAATCCGGCGAATTGCCCGCGACCTATGCCACGTTCAGCGCGAATGGTGACCGTATTCTCGTAGCCTCTGCCGACAAGAGCGCGCGTGTCTGGGATGATGACGGCAATATGCTGGAACTGACGGGACACGAAGCGCCCCTGTGGAACGCAACCTTCAGCACCGATGGGGAATTCGTTGCGACCAGCGCGATGGATCTGTCCGGAAAGATCTGGGACGCGGAGACGGGAGCCTTTCTGGCGGGTGTGCAGGATCTCAGCATGTATGGCGCGAACTGGGTTGAGTTCTCGCCAGACGGAAAGCGGCTGCTCGTCTCCATGAAAGGGGGCGGCCTGCAATTGTGGGAGTTGACCTTCGGTGCGGACTGATCCGCCCATCTGCACGTCTGGCGCTTGACCCTGACGCCCGCGCTAGTATGCCGTGCAAGCTTGTAGTTACTGGCTGGACCCCTTCATGGCAGACCTGATTCTCGAACTCTTCTCAGAGGAAATTCCCGCACGGATGCAGGCCAAGGCCGAGCAGGACCTGGGTGCGGCGCTGGAAAAGGCGCTTGGCGAGGCCGGGCTGAGCTGGGCGTCGCTGGAAACAGCATCTGGGCCGCGCCGCCTGACAGTGTTTGTGGATGATTTGTCCGAACGCTCAGCCGATGTGAAGGAAGAACGCAAGGGCCCCAAGGTTGGCGCGCCTGACAAGGCAGTCGAAGGCTTCCTGCGCGGTGCGGGGCTCAGCGACATCAACCAGGCTGAAGTGCGCTCAGACCCGAAAAAGGGCGACTTCTACGTGGCCGTGATCGAGACGCCAGGCCGGGATGCGACAGACATCATTGCGGAGGCTGTGCCTGCCATCATTCGCGGCTTCCACTGGCCCAAGAGCATGCGCTGGGGGACAGGTGAGCTGCGCTGGGTGCGCCCGCTGCAGCGGATTGTCTGCGTTCTGGACGGCAAGATTGTGCCGTTCGAGGTCGACGGCGTGGCCAGCGGCAACGAAACCGAAGGCCACCGCGTGCACGGCCGTGGGCCCTACAAGGTGCTCGATCGCCAGGATTATGAGGAATCCCTGTCCGGTGCAGGCCATGTGAAGTTGACGCGTGATGCCCGCCGCGAAGTGATCCTATCCGGTATTGAGAAGGTTTGCACAGACGCTGGCCTCGAGTGGATCGAGGATAAGGGGCTTCTGGAAGAAGTGGTTGGTCTCGCCGAATGGCCTGTCGTCGTGCTGGGCGACATGGACCCGGCCTTCCTGAGCCTGCCGCCGGAAGTGATCCAGCTGTCCATGCGCACGCACCAGAAGTATTTCGCCGTCAACGACAAGAAGACCGGCAAGCTCGCGCCGAATTTCATCGTAGTTGCGAATATCGAAGCGACAGATGGCGGCAAGAAGCTGGCCGAAGGCAATTCGCGTGTCCTGTCGGCGCGTCTCGATGATGGCCGCTTCTTCTGGGAGAAGGACAAGGCGACGCCGCTTGAAGACATGGCCGCGAAACTGTCCACGATTGCGTTCAAGGCGGAGCTTGGCTCGCTGGGCGACAAGGTGGAGCGCGTTGCGGCGCTGGCCCGTGAACTTGCTCCCAAAGTTGGCGCCGATCCGGACCTTGCCGAACGCGCAGCACGTCTCGCCAAGGCAGACCTTGTATCAGAAATGGTCGGCGAATTCCCGGAACTGCAGGGTGTCATGGGCCGCTACTATGCGCTGGAAGAGGGCGAGCCCGAAGCGGTCGCCGATGCCATCCGCGACCATTACAAGCCGCAGGGCCCGAGCGATTCCGTGCCGACCGATCCGGTGGGCATCGCTGTCGCGCTGGCTGACAAGCTGGATACGCTGGTTGGATTCTGGGCGATTGACGAGAAACCGACGGGTTCAAAAGATCCGTTCGCGCTGCGCCGTGCGGCGCTGGGCGTGGTTCGGATTGTGTTGGAGAATGAAGTGCGACTGAAACTTCATTCCAACTTGGAAGTGTCGAGCGACCTCCTCTCCTTCTTCGCTGACCGCCTCAAGCAAGTCCTCCGTGATCAAGGCCAACGCCACGACCTGATCGATGCGGTCTTCGCCCTCGGCGAGGATGATCTCGTGCTCATCACGCGCCGTGTCGAAGCGCTGGGGGCGTTTCTGGATACCGAGGACGGCGCGAACCTACTCGCGGGCTACAAGCGCGCCGCGAACATCCTCAAGGCCGAGGAGAAGAAGGGCGATTTGCCGTCCGATCTCTCAGTCGATGACGCGCTGATCGCGAAGGGCCCCGCCGAGGAGCAGGCGCTGGGCAAGGCGTTGGCGGATGTTGAGGCAGCAATCGAAGGGCCTCTGGCGGCGGAAGACTTCACCGGCGCAATGGCCGAGCTGGCCAAGCTCCGCGCGCCGGTCGACGCGTTTTTCGAGGCCGTCATGGTCAACGATGATGACGCCGCTGTCCGGGCGAATCGCCTGGCCCTGCTGACCAAAATTCGCGCAACGCTGCATTGCGTAGCTGATTTCTCCCGTATCGACGGTTGATCCAGATCAAGGCGTTTTTGGGTCAATGTCTCAGTTTGGAACGCGGCGCCTGAGCGCCAACGCGCCAATGTGTCACGAACAACGTTGTCACGCTGAGTGTACCCTTTCTGGTACTGGCCAATGGCGCTGCGATGCAGCATAGAAATTGCAAATCGCCCCCGAGTATCCTTGGGGGACTCGACTTATGTATCGGAAGGCAGAATTCATGGGTGAAGCAGCACTGAAACCAGCAGACGAAACCTGGGTGTATGCTTTTGGCGGCGGTAGCGCAGATGGCGACGCCTCAATGAAAAACCTGCTGGGTGGCAAAGGCGCCAACCTCGCAGAAATGGCCAAGCTTGGCCTGCCGGTACCGCCGGGCTTTACAATCACGACCGCCGTTTGCACGGCGTATTACGAACTCGACCGGAAGTATCCGGAAACGCTGGAAGCGCAGGTGGATGCCGCGCTGGAAGCCATCGAGAAAGAAACCGGCAAGGGCTTCGGCGATCCCGAGAACCCGCTGCTCGTGTCCGTTCGTTCCGGCGCGCGCGCCTCGATGCCTGGCATGATGGATACGGTCCTGAACCTCGGCCTGAACGAGACCGCTGCGGCGGGGCTGGCGAAGAAGGCTGGCGAGCGGTTCGCCTATGATTCCTATCGCCGCTTCATTCAGATGTATTCCAACGTCGTGCTGAACATCAGCCATGACGAGTTCGAGCATATCCTCGACGACTACAAGGATCGCGAGGGCTACGAGCTCGACACCGAGATGACGGCGGATGACTGGAAGAAGATCATCTCACTCTACAAGGACGCCGTTCAGTACAATCTTGGCCGCCCGTTCCCGGATGATCCGAAGGAACAGCTTTGGGGCGCGATCACGGCCGTGTTCGGTTCCTGGATGAATGACCGCGCGATCACATACCGAAAGCTCAACGACATTCCGGAGGAATGGGGCACGGCGGTTAACGTGCAGGCGATGGTGTTCGGCAATCTGGGCGAAACGTCAGCGACCGGCGTCGCCTTTACGCGTGACCCGTCAAATGGCGATCCGGTTTTCTACGGCGAGTACCTGATCAATGCGCAAGGTGAAGACGTTGTTGCCGGTATTCGCACGCCTGCACCAATCTCTCGTGAGCGCGCTGATACGCTGGGCTCAACCGACGCACCGCTCGAGGAGTCGATGCCGGAAGTCTACACCCAGCTGCGCGACGTCGCGAACACGCTGGAGCAACACTACAAGGACATGCAGGATCTGGAGTTCACCGTTGAAGACGGTCGTCTTTACATGCTGCAGACCCGGAACGGCAAACGCACTGCCGCCGCCGCGCTGAAGATCGCAGTCGACATGGCGCGTGAGGGCCTCGTGACGGAAGAAGAGGCCGTGCTGCGCCTTGAGCCGTCCCAGCTCGACCAGTTGCTGCACCCGACCATTTCCGAAGATGCCAAGCGCGACGTGATCGTGATGGGCCTTCCGGCCAGCCCCGGCGCAGCCGTTGGTAAGGTCGTGTTCGAATCCGAAGATGCCTGGGCCATGGCTGAAAAGGGCGAGGATGTGATCCTCGTTCGCGTCGAAACCAGCCCGGAAGACATCAAGGGCATGCACGCCTCCCGCGCCATCGTCACGGCGCGCGGCGGCATGACCAGCCACGCCGCAGTTGTTGCGCGTGGCATGGGCCGTCCATGTGTCTGTGGCGCTGGTGGCCTGCAGATCGACTACAAGGCCGGCGTGTTCCGCGTCATGGGCCGGGAGATCAAGAAGGGTGACGTAGTTACTGTCGACGGCGCGACCGGTCAGGTCATGATGGGCGCTGTTGAAATGGTTCAGCCGGACTTGTCTGGTGATTTTGGTCTACTGATGGGCTGGGCGGACAAGGCCCGGAAGCTGAAAGTGCGCGCCAATGCGGAAACGCCGCTCGACACGCGTACCGCTGTTGAGTTTGGCGCAGAAGGCGTTGGCCTCTGCCGTACCGAGCACATGTTCTTCGAAGAAAAGCGTATCCCGGAAGTGCGTGCCATGATCCTCGCCGATGGCGAGACCGGCCGCCGCGCGGCGCTCGACAAGCTCCTGCCAATGCAGCGCAGCGACTTCGAAGAGATTTTCCGCATTCTGGAAGATCGCCCGGCGACGATCCGTCTGCTGGATCCACCGCTACACGAGTTCCTGCCGCATACCGATGCGGATATGGAAGATGTGGCCAAGGCGTCCGGCGTGAATGTGGACGAGCTGCGCCGCCGCGCTGCAGAGCTGCACGAGAGCAATCCAATGCTTGGCCACCGTGGTTGCCGCCTCGGCATTACCTATCCTGAAATCTACGAGATGCAGGCTCGCGCCATCTTTGAGGCAGCTGTGAACGTGTCCAAGGAAACCGGTCGCAAGCCGATTCCTGAAGTCATGATCCCGCTGGTCGCAACGCATAAAGAGCTGGCGATCCTGAAGGCCGTGGTGGATGAAGTGGCCCAGTCGGTCTTCTCTGAAACCGGTGTGACGCTGGACTACCTGGTCGGCACGATGATCGAACTGCCACGCGCAGCCCTCCAGGCGGGTGAAATCGCCCAATCGGCAGCATTCTTCTCATTCGGCACGAATGATCTGACGCAAACCACGCTCGGTATTTCCCGTGATGATGCGGGGCGGTTCCTCAAGGCTTATGAGGACAAGGGCATCTACGAAAAGGACCCGTTCGTAACGCTGGACCAGGTTGGCGTCGGTGAATTGGTCAAACTGGCCGCCGAACGTGGCCGCAGTACCCGCCCTGGAATCAAGCTCGGAATCTGCGGTGAACATGGTGGCGACCCGGCTTCCATTAACTTTTGTCACGTTACGGGACTCGAATACGTATCCTGCTCTCCGTACCGTGTGCCAATCGCGCGGCTCGCCGCGGCACATGCTGCGCTGAAGAACGCATAAGCGGGCAGGATTCGCTCGAATCGTTCAAAATTTGGGTGTTGCGGCGACGCAACACCCTTTTTTGTGCAGTGCGGTGAATTTCATAAAATTTGCAGAAATATTCCGCGTAATTACAGCGACTTGGCGGCTCTTTCCTCATGTGGCGGTTTAAATCGCCAGAAGGCGCTGTATCTATCCTGACAGAAAAGTCATTCACGTATCTGGCCAGCTTCTTGCTAGGTAGCGTGAGAGATGGATATCGAAGTCCAAATCAGGCCCTGATCGGGGTCATCAATTTAAGACAAACCAACAACACCCGGGTTGCATATGGCGGAAATTATATCGCCTGCCGGGGGATTGGGGAGCGGTGATGTTAAGGGTTCTTCAACCACGAAGGGCGACTCTGTCGCCAATGCGTGGGCTCCAAGAGCAGCTCAAGCGTTGGTGGATGGCCATGACGAACGAAGAGCAGAGAGATATTGTTGTGCGCGGGGCGACCATTGCGGTCTGTGCCGTCGCTGCGACTGTGACCCTGCCTGTAATCGGCGAACTCCAGTTGGAGAAGCGCGCCGAAGCTGATTTCCGTGCAGAGGCGATGCGCTTGGCCACCATTGAGGATGGCGGCGTGACTGTGCGCTCTGACCCCATGACGCCCAGCCTGCTGGATACGCCATGGATTCGCACGGTGGAGTACACGCTCAAGCGCGATACCGATTCTTCCATGAGCCGCTATGCGATGCGCGACCGTGATGGTGCAGCGCTTTCATCGCTGGTTTCGTTCCGTCCGGAACACATCAAACGCGCTGAAAAGATCAATGACGAGGCGAAATGCCTGTCGCAGGCCATTTATTATGAGGCCGGCACGGAATCGCTGGGCGGCAAGATGGCTGTTGCTGAGGTCATCGCGAACCGCGTTCGTGATCACCGCTATCCCGACAGCATCTGTGATGTGGTTTTCCAGGGTGCCACGCGCACAACGGGCTGCCAGTTCACTTTCACCTGTGACGGGGCCATGAATCGCGCGCCGCGTGGCCGCAATTGGGATACATCCCAGAAGGTTGCTGCCCACGTCCTGATGAACCTCAATGAGGAGCGCACGGGCGGTGCCACGCATTATCACGCGACCTATGTCGACCCGATCTGGAGCGCAGGCCTCATCAAGACTGACAAGATCGGCCTGCACATCTTCTATCGCTTCCCGCGCGGAGCGGAATGGGCCCAGGTCCGCCAGAACTACAATAACAAGCGCGCGCGTGTGATCACCGCCGCTGCTGACCGTGACGTGAACGCGGCCGCGACTTCCGTCATCAAGACACAGGACGAGGCCAAGGTTCAGAAAGTTGCAATGGACGCACCCGCGCCAACGCTTGCGCCTGCATCCGTGACGACATCGACGCGCACGATCACCAATGGCGCGCCAAAGTTCAATGCGGTTCGCAAATCGTCGAACGTATCTTCTTACCAGACCGCACAGGTCACCCGCGCGGCCGCTGGAGCGGGCGCAACAGGCGGCCTGAACTGAAGATCTAGTCTCGCGGGGGCACGCTCTCGCGGACTCGCTTCATGATCGCGCCTGGCATCCAGCGCGACATGAATCTGGCCCGTTCTGCATCTTTTCCGACCATGTAATGCCGATCCTTGCCGTGAGCGGCCTCCCAGGCGCGTTCCGCGGCCATCGAAACCGGATACACGTTCATTCCGTTTTCCCGTAGCTGATCGGACATCTTGTGGTTGGAGCCGTCACGATCTCCCATTTCAAGAATTGGGGTTTCGACGAACCACGGCATCAGGCTGGTGACACGAATATCAAGATCCCGGAACTCGGCATCAAGCGCCTCGGTCAGCCCGCGAACGGCAAACTTTGTTGCAGAATAGACGGCGAGTTGCGGCGATCCCACGATTCCCGCAGTTGAGGCGGTGTTCACAATGCGCGCGCCTGATGTTGCCTTGAGGAGTGGCAGGGACACCTGCACGCCATTCACGACGCCTTTCACATTGATGTCGATGATCGCATCGTTGTCTTCGCCGGTGATGTTTTCAAACCAGCCATGACGGCCGATACCGGCATTGTTGAACAGGACATTCATCGCCCCTTCGGTCGCGTCGCCGAAGTCTTTCACCGCGCCTGCCCAGTCGTCACGGCTGCGCACGTCTAGCTTGGCCTTGATGCAGTTTTTGGCGCCGATTTCGGCTTCCACTTCATCCAGCCCGTCCGTGTTCACGTCGTAGAGACCACAGAACCAGCCGCGCTTTGAAAAATAACGTGCGGTCTCTGCCCCGATTCCGGATGCTGCGCCTGTGATGAATATGCTCTTTCGGCCGCCCGCCTGACTCATGGGCAATTTCCTCCTGCTGTTAGGGACTGATCGCCCTTTTCAGCAGTGTCAGACGACATCCATGCCGACGTCAAGATTGGGAGCCGAATGGGTGAGTGCGCCCACAGAGATATAGTCCACGCCCGTCTCGGCAATTGACGCAACGGTATCCAGATTGACGCCGCCGGAAGCTTCCAGCGTCACGCGGCCTTCATTCATGGTGACCGCGCGGCGCAGCGTGTCCGGGCTCATATTGTCTAGCAGGACAGCGTGCGGACCGTGTTTCAGGGCTTCTTCAAACTGTTCGAGCGTGTCGACCTCAATCTCGATCATGCGGAGATGCCCGGCATAGGCTTTCGCGCGCTCAAGTGCCAAGGCAACGGATCCGTCGCAGGCGGCAATGTGGTTGTCCTTGATCAACACCGCATCATCCAGGCCGTAACGGTGGGCTGTCCCTCCGCCGCAGCGAACAGCGCGCTTTTCCAACGCGCGATGGCCAGGCGTTGTCTTCCTTGTGCAGACAATCGTGGCGGACGTGTGCGAGATTTTCTCCACATAGGCGCGCGTCATGGTCGCAACAGCGGACAGCCGCCCAATGAAGTTCAGCATGGTGCGTTCCGCGGTCAGGATGGATCGGGCGCTGCCGTCCAGACGCGCAACCACGTCTCCAGGCTTCACAGCGGAGCCGTCGCCCATCTGGACGTCCAGTTTCACACTGGAATCAATGAGGGAAAGCGCATGGCTTGCGACATCGATGCCTGCGATCACACCGTTCTGGCGAGCGGCAATGACAACGCTCAGCTGCGTGTCTGGTGCTATGGTTGCATCCGTAGTCAGATCACCGGCGCGGCCAAGGTCTTCAGACAAGGCCAGGCGGACGATGGGGTCAAGGATGATGGCGGGCAGTGGCGGTGGGACGGGCGTCATGGGTGCGCAGTCTCCTCAAAGCTTCTGATCAGGAATTGACGTTCCGGGGCAGTCGTATCCGGATAATCCGAACGATAATGGCCGCCTCGACTTTCTTTGCGGTTGAGTGCAGACTGCACGATCAGGCGCGCAGTTGTCAGGGCGCGGGCAGACCCGTGCGTGGATTGAAGTCGCTCGACCAGTTCCAGAACGCGTGTCATGCCGGCTTCGTCTCTTACGACGCCGCATTTTTCGGACATCGCAGCGCGTAGATCTTGCAGGGCGGCTGTCGGCAGGGTCGCCGGAACATGGCCAGTCGAAGATTGCGGGTCTTTCAGTGTTGCGTCCCGTAAACGTGCTGCAATCCTGTGGGCGAATACAACCGCTTCGAGAAGCGAGTTCGATGCCAGCCTGTTTGCGCCGTGCACACCGGTTGATGTGCATTCGCCGCACACGGACAATCCGTCGAGACTGCTGCGTCCCCAGAAGTCCGGCACGATCCCGCCCATGTGGTAGTGGGCGGCTGGAGCAACGGGGATCATGTCTGTGCGCGGGTCTATACCGGCGGATCGGCACGCCCCGAAGACGGTCGGGAAATGATCCGGGAAATGATCGCCTACGGCCTTCCGGCAATCGAGAAATGCGCCGCGACCAGACAGGCGCTCGGTGTGCACCGCGCGCGCAACTTCATCCCGTGGCGCAAGTTCCGCGAGTTCGTGATAACGGTCCATGAACGCAGCGCCGTCGCGATTGTGCAGTGTGGCGCCTTCCCCGCGCAGGGCTTCTGTCGCGAGCGGTGCGGGATCGCGCCCAATATCAATGGCCGTCGGATGGAATTGCACGAATTCCAGATCTGCCATCAAGGCGCCTGCCTCCCACGCCATTGCTATCGCGTCGCCGCGGGCTTCGGGGGGATTGGTGGTCACTTGGAAAAGGCCGCCGGAGCCACCGGTGCAGAGCACGGTCTCGCGGGCGGTGCGTGTCGAGAGGTTTCCGGAGGTGTCGCGAAGTATCGCGCCAGCAACCTGCAAATTCTTGTCCTGTAGCAGGCCCGTTGCACGCACCCCTTCGATGATGGTGATGTGTGGCGCGGCAGCAACCGCAGCCACCAGCGCGTCCATGATTGCCTTGCCAGCAAGATCACCGGCGACACGAGCGACACGCGGATGGGAATGTGCCGCTTCGAGGGAGAGGGCGAGCGCGCCGTCTGGCGTACGATCGAACGGCACGCCCAGTGCTACCAGATCCCGCACCCTCGCCGGGCCTTCCTCAGCAATCAGGCGGGCAATGATCGGGTCGACCAGTCCAGCCCCGGCCGCGACGGTGTCGGCGGCATGTTGTTCGGGACTGTCTTTCGGGTGGAGCGCTGCGGCAAGGCCACCTTGCGCCCAGGCGGATGAAGCCGCTTGCCCGAGGGGGGCCGGTGAGATGACGGTACAAGGCCGCGGCGCCAATTGTAATGCCAGGAACAGGCCAGCAAGGCCTGCGCCAATGATCAGAACATCGTCATCGCTTGGCCGATCGGCCGTCAGGGTTTGCGGAAACGTCACGGCCACGGATCAGGAGATGCCGTCGGTTGCCCGGCGAAACTCCGCCGGTGCCGTTACAGCTGAAACGAGCGCGCCGAACATTCGGTCTGCGGACTGGACGGTCAGTGTGAAATTGTCAGGGACGTAAACAAGGCCTTCCACTTTCGCTTCCAGCATTTCTTCGATCTGTGAGCGAATGGAGATCTGGTTGCCGAAGCGGCGCGCCTGACAGGACTGGCGTACGACCGAACGGCCCCACATGGAGCACACCTCAACGGCCGTTAGTTCACACGCATACTGGCCGTCCTCCGGATGGGGGGACAGGTACATCGTGCCAGACATCATGCACTCACCACCGCGATAGGGTTTCGTCTGGAAACTCCACGTCCCGATCACGTCGGTCGGGTCAGTTTCGCTCTTGCTGTCGGCATAGGCCGGCGCGCAGGCGAGGAAGCCTGCAAACACCATTGCCGCAAGACCAAGCTTGGCCTGGAACATCCTACCACTCCTCGCACCTGCCGGGCACATTACGCTGTGCCCAGGCATTTGCACACCCCGCAGGGCTGTTAGACCACCATTTCCAGTTCCATGGGTTTCAGCCCGGTTTCGAACGCCAGCGGCTTCTCCATTTTCGGCAGGGCCATCATGGCATCGAGCGCTTCCTTGGCGCGTACGCGAACATCTTCCGGAATGGTGACTTCATACTCGCCGGTCACGAGGCAGTCATAGATGTTTTCCAGCGTGATGCGTTTCATGTGCGGGCAGAGATTGCACGGACGGATGAAGTTCACATTCGGGTTTGCCGAGGCGACATTGTCGCTCATTGAGCATTCCGTCAGCAACACCACCTTGTTCGGGCTTTCCTCCGCCACATAGTTGGCAAGTGCAGACGTCGAGCCGGCAAAGTCAGCGGCTTCCAGCACGTCCGGCGGGCACTCCGGGTGGGCCAGGATGACGACGCCCGGATGCGCCTCGCGAAGTTGGTCAACGTCATCGGCGCTGAACAATTCGTGCACTTCACAGGCGCCAGGCCACGTCATGACGCGAATGCCGGTTTGCGCGGCCACATTCTTCGCCAGATACTGATCCGGGACGAGGATCACTGTGTCGGAATTCCATTCCTGCGCGATGGCTTCCACAACCTGAGCCGCATTGGAGCTGGTGCAGGTGATGTGACACTCGGCCTTCACCTCGGCTGTGCAGTTCACATAGGTGACGATCGGATAATTCGGGAATTTCTCCTTGATCAGGCGCACGTCCGCGCCGGTGATCGACGCTGCAAGTGAGCATCCGGCGCGGGTGTCCGGGATCAGCACCGTTTTCTCAGGCGCCAGGATCTTGGAGGTCTCTGCCATGAAGTGCACGCCAGCCTGAACGATGATGTCGGCATCGACGTTGGCGGCTTCACGGGCGAGCTGAAGACTGTCGCCCCGAAAGTCACCGACCAGTTGGAAGATGTCAGGCGTCATGTAGTTGTGCGCCAGGATGACGGCATTCTTCTCTTTTTTCAGGCGATTGATCGCCGCGACGAGCGGCGCAATCGCGGGCCATTCCATCGGCGTGATGAAATCCTGCACCAATGGGTACAGCGCGTCGGTCTCGGCCTTTACGGCGTCGTCATATGCCAGTCCGCGCGCTTCAGCAGCGGATGCGCCGCGCAGCGGGGTTGGGGTGGGGCAGCCAGGGCCAGAGTCGATAAGACGTGCCATTTGTCGTCCTCCTTGGTTCAGACCGACTTATGCTCGATCTGAGTATAATATGGGCCTGAAGCCTCGCGTTTCAAGGGAATTGACCTTCAAACGTCCGGAGACAGGAGCTCGTGCGACAGAAACTTGAAGCTTATGCGCAGTCTGAGCAAAAGGGGGTTTAGCGCTTTCGGCTCCTTCGGGCAAGTTCAAACTCGTGTGAACGCCACGTCAGCTTTCGTCAAACAGCTCCAACGCCGCCGCTGTCATGGCCTCAACGCCCGTTGCGATGGTGGGGTCATAGTCTGGCGCGAAAAACGGCGAATGCAGCGAGGGCAGGGGTAGGGAACTGTCCTGTGAGGCCTGGTATTTGTCAGGCGAAACTGCGCCGACCCAGAACAGGAGACCAGGAATGTTCTCTTCCGTGCGGCCGAACTGGCTGAAATCTTCGCCGCCCATGACGGGTTGGACTTCTTTCACATTGTCGCTGCCAATCGCGTCGGCCACCGCTGTCATCGCCTTGTCGGCCAAGTCGGCATTGTTGAACAGCGATGGTGTGTAGTCCTGCTCGACCTTGATGATGGGTTCCGGTGCGCCGAACGCGTCGGCCTGCGCTTTGGCGATGCGCTCAATGCCATCGAGCAGCATTTGTCGCGTCGAGTCGTCATAGGAGCGCACGGTGAGCAACAGGGTCGCTTCATCGGAGATGATGTTGTGCTTCGCCCCGGCCTTGAAGGAGCCGACGGTGACAACGGCAGAATCCTGGGGGTTCGTGTTGCGTGAGACGAGACTTTGCAGTGCGACGACAATATGCGACGCGACGAGCACAGGATCCCGCGTGGTGTGCGGGTAGGCGCCATGCCCGCCGACACCTTTCACCGTTATGTCCACGCTGTCGACGTTCGCCATCGCATACCCCTTCGTGTAGACGATCGTGCCTGCTGGCGCAGACGCGGAAACGTGCAGGGCAAGGTTGTAGTCCGGCTGAGGAAAGCGGCTGTAGAGGCCATCGGCCAGCATGGCCTGAGCGCCAAGACCGATCTCTTCAGCGGGCTGGGCAATCATGACCAGCGTGCCACTCCATTCGTCCTTGCGGGCGGCGAGGGCGCGCGCCGTGCCGATCCAGCTGGTCATGTGGATGTCGTGGCCGCAGGCGTGCATCACCGGGCTTTCAACGCCGGTCCAGGTCGTTGAGACGACTTCAGAGGCGAATGGGAAGCCGGTCTGGTCCGGCACGGGCAGGGCGTCCATGTCGGCGCGGATCATCACCGTAGGCCCGTCGCCATTGCGCAACACGCCAACCACGCCATGGCCGCCAACGCCGTCCTTCACTTCGCCGACGTCCTTCATCGCCTTGTCGACGACCCAGTCCTGGCCGATGCCGGTGGTCACCTCGAAGCCAAGATTCTCCAACTCCGATGCCATCAGGGCGGCAGATTTGGCTTCCTTGAAGGACAGCTCCGGATTGGCGTGAAGTTGTTTGTAGATTTCGATCAGTTCCGCGTCGGCCTTGGGCATTGCGGCATTCACTGCTGCGGCGGGTGTCGCCGGGGTGTCGCCATCTGTCGCGGGGCTGGTTTCTGATCCGGTGTCCGAGGCGAGCGTTTGAGGCGTTTCGGTCGAGTCGTTTCCATTCCCGCAGGCAACCAGCGCGAGAGCGAATGAGGAGATGGCAGCAGTGCGAAGCATGAGTTTTGACCCCTGTGTTTATATGGGATTCAGCCTAACCGCCTTTTGCGCGCTGTGAAGGGGGCTAAAATCCCTGCATACAACGGCAATCGCCGGGTTGCGCCGCTGTGCTGCGCTGCATATAAGGGGCGGTCCAAAGGAGATAATCTGCTCATGGCCCGCGTTACTGTTGAAGACTGCGTCGATAAGGTTCCAAACCGCTTCGAGCTCGTCCTGCTTGCCGCACACCGTTCCCGCATGATCCGCGAAGGTTCGCCGATCACTGTGGACCGCGACAATGACAAGGATCCAGTCGTCTCCCTGCGCGAGATTGCCGATGAGTCGGTTGACCTGAAAGTGGTCAAGGAAGCGCTGATCTCCAACCTTCAGGACATTCGCCCAGGCGAAGAGAACGAGCGCGAAGCAGACCGTATGGCTCTGGAGTCCGCACCTGCTGCGACCGAAGAAGACGTCATGCGCGCCTATCAGGCTGAGCTGGAGTCCGGACGGGACGACCGGCTGTAGGAGGCCCAATGGACGGCAGCACCCTTTCCGCAAAGGATGAAGGGGCTGGCGACACGGCTGGCGCAGAAACAACGGCTGCAGAAAAACCTGAGCCGCGCGAAGTACTTACTCGCGCGCAGCTGATTTCAAAAGTCAGGGCCTATCATCCGCGGGTGAAGTCCGAGCTGCTGGGCGCCGCCTACGATTTCGCCAAGAAACATCATGGCGAGCAGATGCGCGATTCCGGAGACGCGTACTATTCCCACCCCGTCGAGGTCGCCAGCCTGCTGGCCGATGTGAAGCTGGACGAGATCACGATCGTCGCCGGCCTGCTGCACGATGTGGTCGAGGATACCGAAATTGACATCGGTGATGTCGAAGTGCGGTTCGGCGCGGATGTCGCCGAACTCGTCGATGGCGTCACCAAGCTCGACAAGCTGGAATACAGCTCCAAGGAATTGGCGCAGGCCGAAAACTTCCAGAAATTCATCCTGGCGACAACCAGCGACATTCGTGTCCTGCTGGTGAAGCTGGCCGATCGTCTGCACAACATGCGCACATTGCACTTCCGCAAGAAGGCATCAAGCCGGGAGCGGACCGCGCGGGAAACGATGGATATTTACGGCCCGCTGGCGCGCCGGGTTGGCCTGTACCAGATCGCTGCCGAAATGGAGGATCTGGCGTTCCAGGAACTCAATCCCGAAGCGCGTCGGGCCATTCTGTACCGACAGGAAGAGCTGGCGCTGGAAAATGCGGGTGACCTGGAACGTATCCGCGAAGCGCTGCAAGAGCTGATGGAAGAGTCCGGCATTGCCTGCCGGATCAAGGGCCGGAAGAAACAGCCCTATTCGCTGTGGCGGAAGCTGGAGAAGAAATCCATTTCTTTCAGGGATGTGGCCGATCTGTTCGCATTCCGTGTGATCGTCAGCTCGGTTGAGGATTGCTACCGTGTGCTGGGCAAGGTTCACGCGCTCTGGGCCTGCATTCCGGATCGGTTTCGGGACTATATCTCGGTGCCGAAACCAAACGGCTATGCGAGCCTTCACACCACTGTGCGCGCGTCCGGCAATCGCCGAGTGGAGTTGCAGATCCGCACCGAAGAGATGGACCGCACGGCCGAGTTCGGCGTCGCAGCGCATTGGGGCTACAAGAATCATTCCTATGGGTTTGATGTCGATTCTGCGCGCGCGGCAGGACTAGACCCCGCAGCCAACCTGGAAGCGTTCGCCGAGCTCATTCAGGATGGCGGCGATCCGAGCGAGTTCATGGAACACGCCAAGCTGGAGATGTATCGCGAGCACGTGTTCGCGTTCACGCCGAAGGGCAAGTTGATTATCCTGCCGGCCGGCGCGATGCCGCTGGACTTCGCCTATGCGGTCCACTCGGCTGTCGGCGACACATGCGTCGGCGCGAAGATCAATGGTGAGATCAAGCCGCTGCGCCGTCCATTGAAGAATGGCGATGTTGTCGAGGTCATCCGGGGCAAGGCCCCACAGGCCATCCACGGCTGGGAGGCGCTGGCCATTACCGGACGGGCGCGCTCTGCCATGCGGAAGCTGGTGCGCGATAAGGAAACAACCGAATTCCGCCGTCTCGGCCAGGGCCTCATCAACATGGCGTTGCGCCGTGCCGGGATTGATCCGGTTGATGTGAAGATGAACCATACGGCACGCCTCGCCGGGTTTGAAAACCTTGAAGAAATGGCCGAGGCGCTTGGGCGCGGGCGCATCTCTTCAAACGATGTGATCGTGGCGGCGTTTCCGGGCTATCGCCCCGAACGCGAGGATGACCCGAGCAAGGTGCGGATGGACAGCGAGCACACGCCGCTGATGGTGTCTGGCAATGATTTGTCGCCGGGTGTCACCCTGCACCTGGGCAAATGCTGCTGCCCATTGCCAGGCGACCGGATTATGGGGGTTCATGAGCCGGGACAAGGCATTGTCGTACACGTCGCGAGTTGCCCGAAACTGGCTGAATATGACGACAAGCCAGACCTGTGGGTCGACCTGCGCTGGACGGAATTGGCGCGGACCGGAGCAATTGCGATTGGCCGGATTCGCATCAATGCCTCGAACGAACGCGGCGTGTTGGCGAAGCTGTGCGCAGCTGTGGCTCAGGCCGGTGGAAACATCACCAGCATCCACACTGTCGACCGTCATGAGGATTTTACCGAGATCCTGATGGAAATTGAGGTTGAAGACCTGAAGCGCCTGACGCAGATACTGGCCGCGCTCCGGTCGATCGCGGTGGTCGACCGGGCAGTTCGCGACCAGGAGGGCGAAGATGACGAATGATGATGTGCTGAACGTATTCCGCGAGGCCGGGGCTTTGCTGGAGGGGCATTTCATCCTGTCATCCGGTCGCCGCAGCCCGGTATTCCTTCAGAAGGCGCTGGTGTTTTCGCAGCCTGACCTGTCGGAAAAGCTGTGCAAGGCGCTGGCAGAAAAGCTGACGGCAGAGTTTGGCAAGATCGATGTCGTCGCCGGGCCGGCGGTCGGTGGCATCATTCCAGGCTATGAGCTGGCGCGCCAGTTGGGCGCTCGCTCGATCTTTGCGGAGCGGGTCGATGGCCAGCTTCAGTTCCGCCGGGGCTTCTCGATTGCGGAGGGTGAGCGCGTCCTGATCGCTGAAGACATTGTGACCACGGGCTTGTCGTTCCGCGAGACGGTCGAGGCGCTGGACAAGCTGCCCGGTGAGGTCGTCGGTGGCGCTTGCATCATTGACCGTTCGAATGGCCGCGCCGATGTCGGCTGCAAGCTGGTCTCGCTCGCGGCGGTGGATTTCCCCGACTATGACGCCAATGATTTGCCGCCAGATCTCGCGGAGATTGAGGCAGTCAAGCCTGGCTCGCGGGGCCTTGCCTGATGGCAGACCGGCTTCGCCTGGGTGTGAACATTGATCACGTCGCGACCATTCGCAACGCGCGCGGCGGGGATCATCCAGACCCCATGCGGGCGGCGGAAATCGCAGCGGCAGCCGGGGCCGACGGCATCACGATCCATCTGCGCGAGGATCGCCGACATATTCGCGATGGCGATCTGGAGGCCATCCGCGCCGCGTCCAGCCTGCCGATCAATCTGGAGATGGCGGCTACGGAAGAAATGACGGATATCGCCTGCCGATTCCGTCCGCATGCCGCCTGTATCGTTCCGGAAAAGCGCGAAGAGCGCACCACCGAAGGCGGCCTGGATGTGGCCGGCCTGCACAACCAGATTGCACCTGTGGTTCGTCGACTGAATGAGTCCGGCGCGCGTGTATCACTCTTCATTGAGCCAGACCCCGTCCAGATTGCGGTGGCGGAAGTCCTGCAGGCGCCTGTGGTAGAGTTGCACACCGGGAAATATGCCGAACTCTGGATCGAAGGTGGGTTGGAAGCCGCAGCGCCGGAGCTGGAGCGTCTGAAGATTGCCGCCGCAGAAGCGCGCAAGCGCGGTGTCGAGCCCCATGCCGGTCATGGTCTGACCTTCGAGAATGTCGGTCCGGTGGCTGCCATTCCGGAAATCGCGGAGCTCAATATCGGCCACTTCCTGATTGGTGAGGCTATCTTCATTGGTCTGGACGCGGCGATCAAGGAGATGCGGCGCCTGATGGACGAAGCCAGAGACAAGGCTGACGCATGATCATCGGTATCGGGAATGATCTTTGCAATATCGAGCGGATCGAGAAGACGCTCGAGCGCTATGGCGAACGGTTCGAGAACCGGGTCTTCACGGAAACAGAGATTGCGCTTGCACGGCGGCGTCGCCGTACGGCGGAGACCTATGCCAAGCGGTTCGCCGCGAAGGAAGCCTGCGCCAAGGCGCTGGGCACGGGCGTGCCGCGCCGCGGGGTGCACTGGAAACATTTGGGCGTGGTGAACCTGCCGACGGGAAAGCCGACGCTGGCGCTGACGGGCGGTGCGGCCGAGCGGCTCGCCACAATGGTTCCGGAAGGTCATGAAGCGGTTATCCATTTGACGATCACGGACGATCACCCCTGGGCTGAGGCCCAGGTGATCATCGAAGCACTTCCGGTGCAGAAGCCATGACCCCAACCCGTCCGAAACGCACGCGCCTACGCAGCAAGGGAAAGGCCAATCAGCCGTCCTTGACAGACGCAGACCTGAAATCTGTCGAGGCGATCCTTGGCCACAAGTTCAAGACACCTGACACATTGATCCGGGCCCTGACGCATCCAAGTGCGGTATCCTCGGCAGACTCTGTGCGGCTTTCCAATCAGCGCCTGGAATTCCTGGGCGACCGTGTGTTGAATCTGGTTATCGCGGACCGGTTGATTGATCGCCGGCGCCTTGAGAGCGAAGGCGATCTTGCCCCACGTCTCAATGGATTTGTGAAGAAGGGCGCCTGCGCCGAGGCGATGCGCCATCTGGGGCTGTCGAAATATCTCATCATGTCGGATGGAGAGATTGCTTCCGGCGGGCGCGAGCGAGAGTCGACCCTTGGCGACGCATGCGAGGCGATCATCGGCGCGATCTATCTTGATGCCGGGCTGTCCACTGCGCGAAAATTCATCGAAAAAGGCTGGGCCCCACAGTTTCAGGCACCATTGGCAGAAGCCAAGGATCCCAAGACGCTGCTGCAGGAATGGGCGCAGGGGCAGGGCCTGCCACTGCCGGATTATGACGTGCTCAACCGCTCCGGCCCGGATCATGCGCCGACCTATGAAATCCAGGTGCGAGTCGATAACCGGGGCAGCGCTGTTGCCGTGGGCTCGTCAAAGCGCGATGCTGAGCGTAATGCTGCGGCCCTCCTTCTGAAAAGTCTGACCGAACCGAAATGACAGATATCCCCATCACCCGTGCCGGATTTGCCGCCATCATCGGCGCGCCGAATGCCGGCAAGTCCACTCTGACCAATCGCCTTGTCGGCACCAAGGTCGCCATCGTGACCCACAAGGTGCAGACAACGCGCTTTCCCGTGCGCGGCGTGGCGCAGCTGGACGGCACCCAGATCGTGCTGGTTGATACGCCGGGGATCTTCGCTGCGAAGCGGAGGCTTGACCGTGCCATGGTCAAGGCGGCCTGGAGCGGCGCAGAAGACGCGGATGCCATCGTGCACCTGATCGATGCGTCGGCTTGGGTTGCAGAGCGTGAAAACAAGGTGGACGGTGCGCAGAAGAAGTCTCTCGAAGACGACCGGCGCGTAATCGAGCAACTGAAACAGAGCGGTCGCAAGGCGTTTCTGGCGCTGAACAAGATTGACCTCTTCCCGCACGACCAGATCCTGCCGATCATCGCGGAGCTGAACGAGACGGGTGTCTATGATGAGATCTTCATGATCTCGGCCGAGAATGGCGACGGTGTGGAGGCGCTGGAAAAAGCGGTCGCAGCGCGCATGCCCGAAGGCCCGGCGCTTTATCCGCCAGATCAAATCGCAGACTTGCCGATGCGCCTGCTGGCGGCGGAAGTGACGCGCGAGAAGTTGATGCTGCGACTGCATCAGGAGCTGCCGTATCAGCTGATGGTCGAGACCGAGAGCTGGGAAGAGCGCAAGGATGGGTCTGTCCGTGTGCAGCAGGTTGTGATCGTCGGGCGGGAAAACCACAAATCCATGGTGCTGGGTAAAGGCGGCGCGGCCATCAAGGATGTTGGCCGCAAGGCGCGCGAGGAATTGTCCGAGATGCTGGGGCGGAAGGTGCATCTGTTCCTGTTCGTCAAAGTCGATGAGCGCTGGCAAGAGCGCCGCGAGAGCTATCAGGGGTTGGGTCTGGAGTTTGATGTTTGAACTGGTCCGATGACGGCATAATCCTCGGCGGTCGCCGTTTCGGGGAAGGTGGCCTCATCCTCGATGTTCTGACCCGTACACGCGGTCGCCGATCAGGCCTTGTCTATGGCGGATCATCCCGCAAGCGCCGGGCGCAATATGAAGCCGGGAACTCTGTTTCGCTTAGCTGGACAGGCCGTTTGGAGGACTCGCTCGGGCGCTTTGACGTGGCAGAGGCGAGCCGCGAGCGCGCCGCGCGCGTGCTGGACGATCCGGCGGCACTTGCCGCCATCTCCGCGATTACGGCCATATTGCGCGGCGGGCTAGATGAGGGCGACGCTGCGGGCTCTGCCCTGTTTGATGCGACGGAATTGCTGCTCGACCAGATCGAGGCGCGGGAAATCTGGCCCGCGCTCTATGTGCGTTGGGAGCTCGGCCTTCTGTCTGCCCTGGGCTTTGGGCTGGATCTGGATGAGTGCGCGCTGTCTGGCGCGAATGATGGCTTGACCCATGTGTCGCCGAAGACAGGGCGCGCCGTGCGCGGGTCCGAAGCCGAAGAATATGTCGACCGCCTGCTGCGCCTGCCTCTTTTCCTGACAACGCCCACTGCCCACGTCGCGCCAGACGACATTGCAGACGGGCTGACGCTGACAGGATATTTCATGGAAGAGCGGTTGTTCGGCGGGCTTAATCGCGGCATGCCGCCAGAGCGCACGCGGCTCGTGGGGCGTATCCTGAAATCGCGCCAGTCCTAGACTGCCATGTTCAGAAGCCATTCATTTTCCAGTGTGCTAGGTAGCGCGTGAGGAATGGGGCGTTCCGTGCGAATGAAAAAGGCTGATGCCATGAAGAAAACACTGTTTGCCGCAACCGCCATTGCCACTTTGGGACTGGCGGGCTGTATCCATGTTGATGCAGATGAACATGGTCGCGACGCGATCTATGAAAATACCGAGACCGCGCTGCGTGTCTGTGGCGGCGAGGGCCGAGTAAAGGAAGTCAACGAAGACGGCTTCAAATGCCTTGACTGATTAGGTCACCGGCACACTTTTCCCCCGCCCATGTCGAGATGAAAATGATCGGCATGGGCGGCATTGTATTCAGGCCCCAGCGTCACTGAGAACAGGTCACACGCGCCTTCATGCAGGCGGCGCAGGAATTTCTGTTCGGCCCCGCCGCCACCCCAATGGGTTTTCACATTGATGTGGCGACCATCTTCCAGCCGAAACCCTGCAATGTCGATTGCATTGCCGAGCCCGTGCTGGGACATGCGCCCCGTGCCAGCAATGTTACGACAGGAAAAGCTGCCATAGGTTTCCACCCGCGCGATGGGTGAGCCGAGGATCTCCACCGCCGCGGGGCGGGCGACATGACGCTCCCATGTATACAGCGCAGCGGCCTGAGCGCACGTCATGCGCAAGGTGGCAGAGTACGGCGTGAGTGTCTGGTCTAGTGTTAGCGCATCATAGAGGCCGCAACTGCCGGCCATGTCCTGATCTTCCAGTGGCGTATACAGCACGCCCGCCTCGTCCAGCGCGGTGAAGCAGAGTTCCCGGTTCTTCTTGGCGCGTGTCAGCTTGTGCCATGTGCCCATGCCAGGTGGCTCGGTCAGGTCAATCGGGGCAAAGGGGTTATGGCGCGGCGGGGCGAGCCAGAAGAATGTCAGAACGCACAGCACGGGTACGCCAATCAGGATGATCCATGCCTTGATTGCATTCATCTGCAGCTGTGCCCTTTTCCTTTCCTTAACCAAAGTCTCGTTTGTGTTAACGTGCTCCGGCCCGTGAGTCGCTGACTTTAATCAAGGGCCTGCACCAGAATGTGGCACGAACTGCAATGAGGCCAGAATGTCCGATTTGATTGACGGCACGCCGGAAGACCGGATCATCAACGAGCCGATGAGCGAGGCGCTTTCCAAGCGCTATCTCGCCTATGCGCTCTCGACGATTACCGCCCGGGCTCTGCCGGATGTGCGCGACGGCCTGAAGCCCGTCCAGCGCCGTATCCTGTATGGTATGCGTGTCCTGAAGCTCGACCCTGAAGGCGGCTATCGCAAGTGCGCCAAGATCGTCGGCGACGTGATGGGTAACTTCCACCCGCATGGCGACAGCTCGATCTATGACACGCTGGTGCGCCTCGCACAGGATTTCACCGTCCGCTATCCGCTGGTCGATGGACAGGGCAATTTCGGCAATATCGACGGTGATAGTGCCGCTGCCTATCGTTATACCGAAGCACGGATGACGGTTGCCGCCGAGTTGCTGCTGGATGGCCTCAACGAGAACGCAGTCGATTTCCGCGCCAATTATGCCGAGAATGATGAAGAGCCGGTCGTTCTGCCTGCCGGTTTCCCGAACCTGCTGGCCAATGGTGCGAGCGGCATCGCGGTCGGCATGGCGACGTCGATTCCACCTCATAATGCGGCGGAATTGATTGATGCGGCACGGCTTCTGATCGAGAAGCCGAAAGCCACGACCGAAGAATTGATGGATTTCGTGAAGGGGCCTGATTTCCCGACGGGCGGCATCATCGTCGAGACCAAGGAAGCGATGATCCAGGCCTATGAGACCGGTCGGGGCAGCTTCCGCATGCGGGCGCGCTGGGAAGTCGAGGACACAGGCCGGGGCACCTATCAGATCGTCGTGACCGAGATCCCGTATCAGGTGCAGAAATCCCGCCTGCTTGAGAAGCTGGGCGAGTTGATCGAAGCCAAGAAACTGCCGCTTCTGGACGATGTGCGCGATGAGAGCGCTGAGGATGTGCGGCTTGTGCTGGTGCCGCGCTCCAAGACGGTTGAGCCGGAAGTGCTGATGGAAAGCCTTTACAAGGTCTGCGATCTTGAAACGCGCTTCAGCCTGAACATGAACGTCCTGCACAAGGGCGCGCCGCAGGTAATGGGCCTGAAGGACGTATTGCAAGCCTATCTGGACCACCGGCGCGAAGTCGTGGTGCGCCGTGCGGAATTCCGCCTCGACAAGATCGAGAAGCGCCTGCACCTGCTCGATGGTTACCTGATCGCCTATCTCAATATTGATGAGGTGATCCGGATCATTCGGTATGAGGACGAACCAAAAGAGGTTCTCATGTCGACCTTCAACCTGACTGACACGCAGGCTGAAGCGATCCTCAATCTCCGTTTGCGGGCATTGCGCAAGCTGGAGGAAATGGAAATTCGCGGCGAGCATGATCGCCTGATGAAAGAGCGCGAAGAGCTGACCAAGCTGATCGGCTCCACGCGTCGCCAATGGAGTAAGGTGTCCAAGGAGCTGAAGGAAGCGCGCGATGCGTTCGATCCGGAGTCCGAGCTTGGCCGCCGCCGCGCGACGTTCGGGGAAGTCGCGGAAGTTGATCTCGCCGCCGCGCTTGAAGCCACCCTGCCGAAGGAGCCCCTGACGATTGTGCTGTCCCAGCAGGGCTGGATCCGCGGCATGAAGGGGCATGGCCTCGATCCGGAATCCGCCAAGTTCAAGGATGGCGATGCGCTCTATCTCGCTGAAGAGGTGATGAGCACGGACAAGATCATCTTGATGGCGTCGGATGGCCGCGCGTTCACCTTGCCGGCAGACAAGCTGCCTGGCGGGCGCGGGCATGGCGAGCCGATCCGCCTGTCAATCGATCTGGAAGACAGTGTCGACATCGTCGCCATGTTCCGGTTTGAGCCGGAGCGCAAACGCGTTGTCGCATCGACCGAAGGCTATGGCTTCGTGGTCGAGGAAAAGGAACTGGAGTCCAATCGGAAAGCCGGCAAGCAGGCGGTAAATACGGGTAAGGGCGAATTGACGGTCTGCACGCCGGTTGAAGGCGACATGCTGGCCGTGGTCGGATCAAATCGCAAATTGCTGATCTTCCCGCTGGACGAGCTGCCGGAGATGGCACGCGGCAAGGGCAACAAGCTGCAATCCTATAGCGGCAAGCACACGCTGAAAGACCTGATGACCTTCGACAAGCGCGATGGCCTGATTGTCATGACCGGTGGTCGCCACCGTGCCTTCCCGGAATGGGAAGAATGGATCGGCAAACGCTCACAGGCCGGCAAGACGGTTCCGAAGGGTTTCCCACGCAGCGGAACGTTCAACGGCTAGCTCGAAGGAGCGAGACCGAAGGCTTTGTAGGCGTCCTTCCGATTGCCCCAATAGGGCGTGATGTGATCGGGAATTTGCAGGCGGCTTGTCGGCTGCCCCTCGAACGGCGCTGTGGGCGCCGGGCCAACCAGTACGGCATTGAATTGACCGCCACGGGCATTATTCAGTATCCAGTGAGGGCGTTTGCCGACCAGCCTTTTGACATCCTGACGGAAGAAACGGCTTGCGTCGCGATACTCCTGCTCCCATTGCTCCTTGTAGTGACTAAGGTCCACATTGGGGTTGAGCTTCCTGGCAGACGCAACGCGTTCCTTCACTGGAATAGCGCGCCCTTTACCACCGACATAGCACTTCTGCGTTGGGGAGTTGTCATAGGAGATAAAGCCAGTGCGAGCTGCGTCGACGCCATTTGCGATCGCGCCTGCATTATACGAATTCACCACAACGCCATCTATCTCGACGCCCGGCGCGCGCTGGATGTTCCATAGGACGGAATCATATGAGGTGAGGTATAGGAATACCGGCGCGCTGGTATCCGTAACGAGCACATCTATCTGTCTGGAATTAGCAACAGCATTTCCTATCGCCATGCCAATAGCTTCCCGCTGCATGGCCGTCTTTGCTTTCTTCTTTTGCTCCCGAACCAATGCTTCACGTTCGGCGATCGCCTCCGGCGTATCCTTGCGGTCGATGTGGTGGAGGGGTGTGGTGATGCCGCCGCCATAGGTGTAGACATAGGCGGCCTTGGCGCGGGAACTGGCCTTTGGAGTTCTGCAGGATGCGCTTGTGCGTACTGCCTCTAGCGGGGCGGGCTGTGTGCTCGGACGTAGTGAAGGCGTGCCGGAGGAGACTGCTCCGTAAACTGTCGGGGCGACGTCGTCGGTTACCACAAGCGGCATGGACGGATCCATCGATGCGCTGCCGCCATTGCCGCATGCCGAGATGATCACAAGGGCCGATGCCCAGATGAGATGGCGCATATTCACCCTCCCTACAGTTCGGTCTTTCGAAGACGATAGGACTGTAAAGTTTCGATAGGGTTGATTTGAAGGAGGCAAATTCCACCCGCCGGCGCAATCTGCTCAGCGGCACGCGCCCGGTTACTTTTCCAACAGCGCCATTGTGTCGGTCATCAGGGGGCCGATTTCTGTGTGGAGGACGAGGTCAGCAAACGGATCCTGATCGGTAGGTTCGCGGTTGATGATCACCATCCTGGCGCCATTGCGTTTGGCCTCCATCGGGATGGCGGACGCCGGATACACGACAAGCGACGATCCGAGCACGATCACGAGGTCGCAGAGCAGGGCCTCTTCGCTGGCTTGCAGCATTTTGTCTTCCGGCATGGCCTGGCCAAAGGAAATCGTCGCATTTTTGATCAGGCCGGTGCAGAAGATGCAAGTAAGATCTTCATCATTCTCCCAGCGCGCCTTGAGTGTTTCGAATTCATATCGCTTGCCGCATTGAAGGCATTTGCCATAGCTCGCATTGCCGTGGATCTCGATCACCTTGTCATCCGGCACGCCGGAATCCTGATGAAGGTTATCGACATTCTGTGTGACTACGGAAGAAACCTTACCGCTCTTCACGAGGTCAGCAATTGCAAAGTGGCCGACATTCGGTTTCGCGCCGGTCCAGCCTTCGGTGCGGTTGAACACGCGGTTCCAGGATTCTCGCCGGGCTTCACGGGACGAGACAAAGTCCTGAAAATAGATGGGAGACATCTTGCTCCACACCCCGCCAGGGCTGCGGAAATCCGGAATGCCGCTTTCGGTCGAGATGCCTGCGCCAGTGAAAATCATCACGCGGCGAGCGTCTGAAATCATTCGAGCGAGTTTGCCTGCATCCGTCATGAGCGTCGTCTACGTAATCCTGTCGTTTCCGGTCCTTCTAGCAGCTAACCACTTGAACAGATTTGTAAAGCGCTTGCCCGGCGTGAAACAGTGTGCGGCCTAGACGATTGTGCCAAAAGCCGCGCCGATCAGGCCGGTGACTAGCATGGCCGCAGTGCCCCAGAAGACGATCCGCACAACCGCCTTCAGCTTGTGCGCGCCGCCTGCCTTCGCTGACAAAATGCCGAGAAGGACGAGCGCCAGCAGCGACACGATGGCGACGACCGGCGTGACGAGGCCGGATGGCGCGGCGACCCCGGCCAAGAGAGGCAGGATCGCGCCCGCCGAGAAGCTGACGGCAGAACTGACAGCGGCCTGAACGGGGCGTGCGGTGACAATCTCGTTGATGCCCAACTCGTCGCGAGCATGTGCCTCCAGCGCATCTTTCGCCATCAATTGGCGCGCCACATCATAGGCGGTGTCCTTGGCGACGCCGCGATTCATGTAGATATGCGCAAGTTCGACCAGTTCGGCTTCGGGATGATCCCGCAAGGCTACCTTTTCAATTTCCAGATCGGCTTGCTCGGTATCGGCCTGGGATGAGACTGAAACATACTCCCCCGCCGCCATGGACATCGCACCGGCGGCAAGACCCGCAAGGCCTGCGGTCAGGATCGCGGATTGGCTCGCATCGGCAGAGGCGACCCCGATCATCAGGCTGGCCGTGGACAGGATGCCATCATTCGCACCGAGAACGGTCGCGCGCAGCCATCCGATCCGGTGGCTGTAATGGTGTTCTCCGAGGGGGAATTCGGTCGACATGGCGTGTCTCCTGATCCCGTAAGCAGGCGACAGTTAGCGCGCCGGGTCAAGTCCACAGCATATCGCAGGCTGGGCGTGGTGTTCAGGCGTACATGCCGTCTCGCAGATTGATGCCGTGCTCCACCCAGGCCTTCATGGCGCAGATCATCTGCGACCAGCCCATGCAATTGCCGTAGGAATTCTTGAGTCCGTCCTCAGTTGATGGCCAGCCTTCTTCAGCGATGGAGACAATTGTCCGGCCATCATCCGTCGGCTCAAACCGCATCGTCACCAGCGTGGCCGTGCTGCCATCCTCGCCGCCCCATTTGAGGACGATGCGCTTGTTGGGTTCGACTTCGACCACATGGACAGGAAACGCGCCGGGAAAGTCATGGAAGTCCCACGTAACAGTTGCGCCCGTTTCGAGTCGTCCTTTTGCGCCGCCAGTCGTGAAGTAGCTGGACAGTTTTGCCGGATCGGCGACTGCCTCAAACACGTCTTCAACAGGGCGATTGATGCGCCCGCTCACCTCGAATTTGAGATCCATCACAGCCTCCCAGCGCTGCTTGTCACGCCAGAATTAATGTTATAAAAAACCAACATGTCAAGCGATGATAAAACCGACCTTGTTTTCAAGGCTCTGGCCGCGCCGATCCGGCGGGATATTCTGGACGTGCTGCGAGACACACCTCAGACGACGGGTGAGATCTGCGCGCGCTTCAGTCATCTCAATCGGTGCACAGTGATGCAGCATCTCGGCGTGCTGGAAGAGGCGGAGCTGGTCCTGGTGCGCCGCGCAGGCCGCCAGCGCTGGAATTACCTCAACGCCTTGCCGATCAAACATATCCATGACCGCTGGATCGGAGACTATGCAATGGGGGCAGTCAGCATGATCGACCGCCTCAAGACCGGTCTGGAAACGGAAACCGTTGCATGAGGGGCGAACGCTCCCTTGCGCTCTGCGGCGGGCGCGGATACCCCTTTTAAATCTGGTTCTTATGGAGGGACGCCCGATGAGCCCCATTCTAATTGTTCTGGCCGCAATCGTTGCGATCGCCGGTTTTGTCATCCTGATCTACAACGGCCTCGTGATGAAGCGCCAGCGGGTCAATCAGGCCTTTGCTGATGTGGATGTCCAGCTGAAGCAACGCCAGAATTTGATCCCCAACCTCGTCGAAACCGTGAAGGGCTACGCTGCCCACGAGAAAGAGACACTGGATGCGGTGATCAAGGCGCGCAGCGCGGCGCAGAGCGCCAACACGCCCGGCGAGATGTCAGCTGCCGAAGGCATGCTCACCGCATCGCTTGGCAAGCTGTTCGCGCTCGCCGAGGCCTATCCGGACCTGAAAGCCAACACGAACTTCCAGCAGCTGCAGACCGAACTCTCGACCATCGAGGACAAGCTGGCCGCCGCGCGGCGTTTCTACAATTCCGCGGTTCAGGACTACAACACGTCCCGCGAGCAATTCCCTGGTTCCATTGTGGCTGGCATGTTCAATTTCGAAGGCCGCGACTTCTTCGATGTGGGCGTCGAAGGCCGCGAGGCGCTTTCGACGGTGCCGGAAGTCAAATTCTAGGATAGATTGGCCCTCTCGATACGGAGGTGGGACCATGAAATATGTATTGATCAGCGCGGCGCTTGTCCTTGGGGCTTGCGCCGCGTCTTCTTCCGGCTGGAGTGCGTCGACCTGGAACGGGTTGCCTGACCGGACTGTTGCTGGTGGCGGCTACAGCTTCTTTGCTTCACCCGCCGAGGGCCAGGGCTTCAAGCTGAAATTCTCCGTGAAGTCTGATGGAACATTCGGCGTGGCTGAGGCCCCGACCGAAGACGCCTTGCTGGAGGCAGCAAAGGCCGCGACGCCAGAAGGCTGCAGCTTCGTCTCTCTGGAGCGCACACCGGATGGCGGGGCTGTCGCAGACTATGACTGCGGCTGAGCCGCGAACCAGGGTTCCAACAGGCTGATGGCCTCCTCAATCTGCGGCGTGGACAAGGCAAACGAGAACCGCATGAATCTGTGCCCTCCGACCGGGTCGAAATCGACGCCGGGCGCTGTGGCGATGCCGGTGTCCTCAAGCAGCTTCAGGCAGAAGGCGAGGCTGTCGTTTGTGTATTTGGAAATGTCCGCATAGATATAGAAAGCGCCATCGGGTGGAGCGATCCTCTCAAGCCCCAGCCGAGGCAGCGCTTCAAGCATCAATTCGCGGTTCTTGCGATAGACCTCGACATGGCCATCCAGCTCTTCCGCGCTGTCCATTGCGACCAGTCCGGCGTGTTGGGAGAGCGAAGGCGGCGTCAGGAAAAGATTGCCGACATAGGCGCTGGTCCGCGCTGCGCCATCTTCCGGGGATACAAGCCAACCAAGGCGCCAGGCAGGCATGGAGAAGTATTTCGAAAACGAATTCACGATGTACGCGTCAGGCGAAAACTCCAGCATCGAACATGTGTCCGGGCCATAGCTGAGCCCGTGATAGATTTCGTCAGAGATCACACGGATGTTCTTTGCTTTTGCGACAGCGGCAAGCTCGGCGAGTTCGCTGGCCGGAATGATCGTGCCGGTCGGATTGGCGGGGCTGGCGATGATGACGCCAGCCGGTACCGGGTCAATTGCGTCCAGCGCCGCAGCGGTCAGCTGGAACCGGACATCCGCCCCGCAGGCGATCTCCACAGGCTCCAGGTTCAGGGCACGCAACGTATTGCGATAGGCAACATAGCCCGGCCGGGCCAGGGCGATCCGGTCTCCCGGATTGAACGCCGTGGACAGGGCCAGAACGAGCGCCGGGGAGGCGCCACAAGTCAGCGTCACGCGGCCAGGCGGCAGGTCGATGCCGTATTCATCCTTGTAGTGGCGGCAGATACGTTCCTTGAGCGGACGGCTCTCCCAATAGCCCATCGGGTCGGTGTCGAGCACGTCATGGGCTTTTGCAATGGCGCCGCGCGGTGCTGGCGTAGAGGGCTGACCGAATTCCATATGCAGGATGCGGCGGCCCTCGGCCTTCAGGTCATGCGCGCGACGACTCACCGAAATGGCGCGAAATGGATCGATATCTTGTCCCATACTAGCGGGCGGTAACGGCTGGTAGCCAGGTTGCCAAGGCGGGAATTGCCGCAACCAGACCGATGAGGATCAACTGGAGCATGATGAATGGGATCGCACCCTGCCAGATCTGCATCGTTTTGATGCTGGGCGGCGCCGCTCCACGCAAATAGAACAAGGCAAAGCCAAAGGGCGGCGTCAGGAAACTCGTCTGAAGGTTGAGCGCCATAAGGATGGCCAGCCAGACCGGATCAAAGCCGAGAATGATCAGCGGCGGCGCGACGAGTGGCACGACGACGAACACAATCTCGATGAAGTCCAGGAAGAAGCCGAGGACGAACATGACCAGCATGGTTATGACCAGTGCGCCCCATCTGCCGCCGGGCATGGCGTGCAGCACATCGGCCACAATGTCGTCGCCGCCATAGCCGCGGAAGACGAGACTGAACAGCGAGGCCCCGATCAGGATCAGGAACACCATGCTGGTGATCTGCGTCGCGCTTTTGAGTGCCGGCAACAATTGGCGAACCCGTCGCAACACGATGAGACCCGCGGCGACACCGGCGAAGAACACGATAGACGCCAGGATCGTGAGCACGATGCCGAATTCGTTTGCGAGACCAATCTCCGCGACGCCGGTGCGCAGGTCGAACATGTTGCGCAACACGATGATGGTCACCACGCTGGCGAGGCCCGCTATCAGAAGCCATGACACGCGCTGTTCATGCTCATCATCGGCAAGGCGCAGGCCAGCAAGCAGGATGGCGCCGGCAACGCCGATGGCGGCCGCTTCTGTCGGTGGGGCGACGCCCCCAAGGATTGCCCCCAGCACAGCGATGATAAGCAGCAAGGGCGCGCCGAGGCCAAATGCGATCTCCCTGGCCGTCAGGGGCGGGCTGTCATCGTCCTGAACCGGTGGGCAACGATGCGGCTTGCGGATGGCCGTCAGAGCAATCCAGCCGAGATAGAGGCCGACCAGCAGAAGGCCGGGGATCAGCGCGCCGGCAAACAAATCACCCACGGACACGACAAAAGAGCCAGCAGCCCCTGTTGCCTGGCTTGCCTGGCTGGCGGCGTTCGAGATGGCGTCGGCAAGCAGGATTAGCACGATGGAGGGCGGGATGATCTGGCCGAGCGTGCCGGAGGCGGCGATTGTGCCGGTGGCAAGGCGCGGATCATAGCCCTGACGGATCATGGTGGGCAGGGCGATCAGTGTCATGGTGATGACCGTCGCGCCCACGATGCCTGTTGAGGCGGCCAGCAATGCGCCGACCAGAACGACGGCATAGCCAAGCCCGCCGCGCACCTTGCCAAGCAGCCTGCTGGCAATGTGAAGCAAGTCTTCCGCCACGCGGGAGCGTTCAAGGATCACGCCCATGAGCACGAAGAGCGGAACGGCGATCAGCGTCTGGTTCTGCATGATCGAGCCGCCGAGGATGCGACTGGGCAGGTTTCGGAGAAAGGCTTCGTCGAACACGCCGATGCCGATGCCGACGAGGGCGAAAAGCAATGCGACACCACCGAGCGTGAGCGCAACCTGATAGCCCGCCAGCAGCGCCAGTACAGCGCAGACGAACATCGAGATGGCAAGGATGACTTCAAGCTCCATGGATGCCTCCATGCGGGGCTTCGTCGGGGGCATCCTCGAGCTTGCCGGTCAGGCGCAGAGCGGCCTTCAATGCTTCGGACAATCCCTGTGTGACCATCAGCATGGCGAAGGCCGGAAGCAGCGTCTTGAACAGGAAGAGCAGGGGCAGACCGTCCGACTCGCGTGAGCCTTCGAACAGTGCCCAGCTGCGAGCGAGGCCCTGCTCGGTCATTGCCAGCAACCGGATGCAGATCGGGAAGAGGAAGAGGTAAATGCCAGCCAGCTCGACCCAGTTTCGCCCCCGCGTGCCGAAACGTGGGCGAAGAATATCTACGCGCACATGTGCGTCGTCTCTCAGGGCTGAGGCAGAGCCCAGCATGAACATGGCCGCAAAGGCATAGACGACAATCTCGTTCAGCCAGGTGAAAGAAAGGCCGAAAGCGTAGCGCAGCAGCACGACCAGCAACTGCGCGCCAACCAGAATGATGGCGCTAGCGATCGCGCCACCCAGCGCCCAGCCGGACACCGCGTCTATGCGCGAAATCAACCATTTGGCCGCGCGCTCAATCGGCTCAGGCCAGATCAGCAGGAGCAGCGGCAATGCGAGCAAAGGCGACAGGGCAAGGCCCAGCCATTTCATGGCACCTCCCACTGACAGGAAAATATCCGGTGACATGCTCTGCGTGCCCCCCGGTCTATTTGTTTGAATTGCGGGCGGCGTAGTACGGCCCTTCGGACACATCGGCCCAGCCGCGCATCAGCTTCAGGCTGGCCTCGAAGCTCTCATAGATGCGCTTCTCGATTCCGTCGCGCCCGGAGTCCGCGCGCACATCCCATGCCGCCTCAGCCATTCGGCTGACAACTTCATCCGGGAAACTGCGCATCTGTACGCCGTGTTCACGGGTCAGCAGGTCCAGGTGCACCGCATTCTGGTAGGTGAATTCGCCGAGGGAGGTGTGGTTTACGCTCTCGCAGGCCGCTTTGATGATGGCCTGCTCGCCGGGAGTGAGATCTTCCCAGATGCGGAGGTTCATGCCGACCGCGAGGCTGGCGCCGGGCTCATGGAAGCCGGGGCCATAGTAAAAAGGCGCTTCCCGATAGAAGCCGAGATAGTAGTCATTCCACGGGCCGACCCATTCGGTGGCGTCGATCGCGCCGGTCTGGAGGGATTGATAGATTTCCCCGCCGGGCAATGCGATGGACGATCCGCCCAGGGCGCGCAGCACATCGCCACCCTGGCCGGGAATGCGCATTTTCAGGCCGACAAGATCGTCCAGACTGTTGATCTCCTTGCGGAACCAGCCGCCCATCTGGTGACCGGTGTTCGCTGCCTGTATCGATTTGACGCCGAATTGCGCCGAGAGTTCGTCCCAGAGTTCCTGTCCGCCGCCAAAGTCGATCCACCCCATCAGTTCTTGCGCCGTCATGCCGAAGGGCACGGCGGTGAAGAAGGGATAGGCGCTGGACTTGGCGGTCCAGTAGTATTCCGCGCCATGATACATGTCCGCCGAGCCATTCGACACGGCGTCGAAGGATTCGAAAGGTGGCACCAATTCGCCGGCCGCGAAGACTTTCACCTCCATCAGCCCATCTGACATTTGCTGGATACGCTCGGCCACGCGCTCGGCGGCTTCGCCAAGACCGGGCAGGCCCTTGGGCCAGGTGGTGACCATATTGAAGCGGCGACGATTGCGCGCAATGGCCGGGGCAGCAAGGTCTGCAGCCTTTTCCGGATTGGCGAAAGCAGCGGCCGCCCCGGCAAGGCCGAGGGCACCCGCACCCAGCAGGTTGCGTCTATGGATCATCCAGTCCTCCCCCTGCCTTTTCCCGATCTCCCGTCCGGATCAAAGGCGGTATTGTGTCACTCGTCGTCGCCCAGTGGTCGCCAGACGTCGCCATCGAGCACTTCTAGCGGTTTGTAGCGACGTTTGTAGTCCATTTTCTGGCTACCTTTGACCCAATACCCCAAATAGACATGCGGCAGGCCGAGGTCCTGGGCATGAAGAATATGATCCAGGATGAGGTAGTGCCCGAGACCCCGGGCGCTGAGGTGGGGATCGAAGAAGGTATAGACCATCGAGAAGCCGTCGCGGAGAATGTCCGTGATCGAGGCAGCGACCAGCGGCGAATCCTCGTCCGGTCCGTCGCGATACTCGAAGATCAGGCTCTGCACCGGGCTGCCGCCAACCATCGCGCTATAGTCGCGATAGGACATGTCCGACATGCCGGCGCCGTTATGGCGGGAGCGCAGATAGGATTTCAGCAGGCGATATTGCTCGCGGCTTGGCTGGGCCTTAACCGGGCGGCGGATGATCGAGTCATTCCGGTTCAGGGCGCGGCGATCATTTCGTGATAGTTCAAAATCCCGCGTGGCGACGCGCACACTGCGGCAGGCATTGCAGCGTGGGCAGGCCGGGCGATAGGCGATGCTCTGGCTGCGCCGGAAGCCTGCCTGGCTCAGCGAATTGTGCACCAGATCCGCTTCCCCGATGGCCAGGTTGGTAAACGCCTTGCGTTCCTGCTTGCCCGGCAGGTACGGGCACGGGCTGAGATTCGTCACGTAGAAACGCAGCGAGCGCTCAAGACCAGGCGGCAGGATCTGGGAGTCGGTGAATTTCATGCCGCAGACGATACACTCACAAATCGAACCGCCAAGGGGCGAATATCGTAAACACGGCCCAAAGCAGAATGACGAGCGGGCCGCCGAACTTCATGAAATCCCCGAATTTGTAGTGTCCCGGGCCCATGACCAGCATGTTGGTCTGGTAAGCAATCGGCGTCGCGAAACAGCAATTAGCGCCATAGATCACCGCCAGGAGGAAGGGCAGCGGATCTTCCACCTTCAGCTCCGCCGCCGCAGATAGGGCGATGGGCGAGAACAGGATGGCCGTCGCGGCATTGCTGAGCAGATTGGTCAACAAGGCAACGGCCAGGAAGATCGCAGAGAGAACCGCCAGCGTGCCATAAGGCGAAGCGATATTGACCACGGCATGGGCAATTTCGCCCGCTGCGCCTGTTTTCTCCAGCGCCATACCCATCGCGAGCGCTGCGCCGATCACAAGGAAGATGCGCAGATCCAGCGCCCGGCTGGCCTGACGTGTGTTCAGGCAGCCCGCGACCAGCATTCCGACACCCGCAAGAACCGACGCATGCAGGATGGAGAGAAGGTTCGTAGCGGCCGCAATGACCATGGCGATGGATATGACCCGCGCGGCGAGGGCCTTGGTCGTGAGTGGGATTTCGGTCTGGGACCATTCGAGCAGGATGAGGTCGCGGCTGGAACGCAATTCCCGGAACGCATCAACCGGTCCACACAGGAGCAGCGTGTCGCCAGACTCCAGGCGGATCTCGCCCAGCTTGGTGCGGATCATGCGGCTGCGGCGCTGGATGCCGAGTGTCACGGCCCGCGTCAGGCGGCGGAAGCCGAGCATCTCAACCGTTCGGCCAACCATGCGGGAGCCGGGGGCGATCACCGCTTCAGTCAGGGCCAGCGTTCCGGGGCGGGGCGATTCTTCAAGGTCCGCTCCGGAGGCCTGCCAGACCTGCTGCAGGAAGTCTGGCTGGCGAGCGAGCACATTCTGAAGCGCCGCGCGGGTGGCGGCGATAATCACCAGATCACCCACTTGCAGGCTGATATCTTCATAAGGCGGCAGGAAGGCGCGCTCGCCGCGCTGGATCATGCGCACAGTCATGTCCGGCAAGTCTGTAAACATGCCCGCAATGGGTTTCTTGCCGAGCAGGAAATGTCCTTGTGTGACTTCGATCTGCGCCACGAATTGCTTGCCCGAAGGCTGGACGATGTCGTCAGACAGGCCCCGGCGGTTGGGCAGCATGAATTTGGAGAAGATCAGAATATAGAGCAGGCCCGCCGCGGCGAGGATCAGCCCCATTGGGGTCTGGTCAAAGAAGCCGAGTTGTTCGCCTGTGATCCGGTCATAGGATTCTGCAGCCAGCAAATTGGTCGAGGTGCCGATCAGGGTCGTCATGCCCGCAAAGATCGATGCGAAGCTGAGCGGCATCATCAGGCGCGATTGCGGCGCGTTCATGCGCATGGCGATGGCGGTCATCACAGGCAGGAACATGATGACAATGGGGGTATTGTTCACAAAGGCGCTGGTCACGAATACGGCGAGAAAGGCCAGTATCAGCGTCGTGACCGGTCGCTTGTCATATCCTGCAAGCAGGGCCTTGGTGGGGCCTTCCAGCGCGCCGGTCTGAAACAGGCCCTGGCCAACGACAAGCAGCGCCATGATCGTGATGAGGGCGGGGTTTCCGAAGCCCGACAACAGATCAGAGGCGCTGATCGCGTTGCCGTCCACATCGCTCGCCCCCGGAATGGCAAAGACGAGCAGGAGGGCCGCGATCACGCAAACGGAGACAAATTCCATCGACCAGCGGTCGAGCATGTAGAAGGTGATGGCTGCACACACGACGGCGAGGCTCGCCCACATCGGCCAGGTTTGGACCAGCTCAGATAGCATTGCGGCTCCGGGTCTTGAGTGTGCTTTGGCCCGGTCCGCAGGGACTAGCCGTCAAGATCAAGCAATATGCTTATCCGGCGATTGACTGACAAGTGCGGCTCACCCGGTTTAAGCGGTTGGGTATCCGCCAATCCTGTTACAGCGCGTACACGTTCGGGGGATATACCGGCATTTGAGAGCACCCGTCTCGCTGCGTTGGCGCGTTCGGAAGAGATATCCCAATTGCTCCGATTCGGAATCAGGCTCGGAAAGGCATCGGTGTGGCCCTCAATCGTGATCGCGCCTGGCATGCCCCCGAGGGCGACGCCAAGATCGCGTGTGAGTGCCTCACCTGAATCGGTCAGGGTGCCGCTTTCACTGTCAAAGAGAGGGCGCGCGTCGCCATCGACCAGGTCGATACGGATGCCGTTTGCCTCCTGGGTCAGGATCAGGCTCGTGCCAGCGGCGCTCAAGGCCGGGTTCGATTTCAGGGCATGGAACGCACGGGCGGATTCCGAAGGGCGCAGATCGACCAGCGTGCTCGATTGCGTTGCGGTGGTGTCTTCACCCGTGAAGAAGTCCGCGATCGCTGTGCGGGAGTCTGGTGACACACCACTGACGAGCCACATGACCAGGAAAAAGGCCACGAGCGCTGTCAGGAAGTCGACATAAGCCATCTTCCACGTGCCCATCTTGCGCCGAGGCGCGGCGGGCCTTCTGCCCGGAAAGCGTTGCGAGGTGGTGGTGGCAATCGCCATGCGCTTCAGTTCCCATCATTCTGTCAGGAATGGCGGTTCTACCAGAGCTTGGTTTATGCCGGTTGAGAACAAAGGGTGGGATTTGCGTCAAATTTCAATGAAGTGGCGGCGCTCTATCAGCTCGGTGATTTTAGTATTCGCGCGACTAGTTCGAATATTGGAGAAGAGTACTCCAAGGTCGTTGCGAAGAGTGCAACATAGAGAGCGTACCTAATCTCCCGATTGGGATGAAACAGATAGTGCCGCACATCCCACCAGCGAACTTCACGCGCAAAAATATCGAATTGGCCGTCTACGCCAACACTGTCGCTGGTGCCATCATCAGCTTTGCTTGCGGATCCGATCTTCAGCTTCGTCAACGTTTCCGCGTCGACGCGAACTTCATTTCTGTCCTGCCCAAAGTAAGCGGCCTTTAGTCGTATTTCTGTTCTGCAGACGCTGTTTCCGCCTTCTTGGAACTGAACAACGAAATACTTGTCACCGTATGCTTCGTTTAGTTTCGAGCCGGCTTCACGATACCCAAGGCCGCTATAACCAGTTTCCCCTACCAGCTTGGCCATCGTGTACGGATTGAGACGCATAAGTCGCTTTTCAGGTAGAGCGCCAGCAGGAACTCTCATTTCGAAGACTTGGTCATGTGTCTCCAAGCCCTTGTATCGCGCAATCAGACGAACAATGACGAACGCGGCAATTCCCAAAATTAAACTAAGTACCAAATTCCATACATTGATCACTAGTAGTGGTTGATCGCAGGCCAAGCCCCATTCTTTTGTAGTCGTGCATATGTAAGACGGCACCTTTCCAATTTGCTCCAGCATCCTTGTCTTCCCCCTCATGTAATCTAGTAGTGATCTCTCTCAGTCGGACTATCTAACGACAAGATAGCAACCGCTTTCAACTAAGGGGCGATACAGAATGGCGAAAACAGCGTTTCTTGGCCTTGGGGTCATGGGGTTTCACATGGCTGGCCATCTGGCGGCCAAGGGCCATCAGGTGACCGTCTGGAACCGGAGCGAGGCCAAGCGCGGTGACTGGGCGGCCCAGCACAAGGGCGAGGTGGCGAAGAGCCCGGCGGATGCCGCGTTCGGCGCGGAGTTCGTGTTCCTGTGCCTGGGGGATGATCCGGACGTCCGCGACGTGTTCGACCAGCTGGAGCCGAGCCTTGGCGCGGGCATGATTGTCGTGGACCACACCACTGCGTCTGCCGGACTGGCGCGGGAGCTGGACGAGCGCTGCCGCGTGAAGGGTGCGCGCTTCCTGGACGCGCCGATCAGCGGCGGCGAGGCCGGGGCCATCAATGGCAAGCTGACCATCATGTGCGGCGGCGAGGAGAAGGCGTTCAAATCTGCCGAGCCCGTCATGGCGGCCTATGGCAAGAGCATGACGCTGATCGGTGAGAGCGGCGCGGGCCAACTCGCCAAGTCCGTGAACCAGATCTGTATTGCGGGCATTGTGCAGGGCCTCTCCGAAGGGCTGCACTTTGCCGAGCAGGCGGGGCTGGACGCGGAGAAAGTGATCGCGGCCATCAGCGGCGGCGCGGCGCAAAGCTGGCAGATGGACAATCGCTGGAAGACGATGGTCGAGGGGCAATTCGAGCATGGCTTCGCCGTGGACTGGATGCGCAAGGATTTGCGGATCGCGCTGGAGGCGGCGCGGGAGAATGGCGCGAGCCTGCCGCTGACGGCGACTGTGGACCAATACTACGCCGATGTTCAGGCGATGGGCGGGCAGCGCTGGGATACGTCCAGCCTGATCGCCCGGCTTACGCGGGACTGATCGGCCATGCGCCTGCTTGAAGTTCACCTGCCAGCCGATGACCGGTTCGATACCGTGATCCGTGCCGTGAAGGCCGCGGACCCGATCGACTATTATGTTCA
Source organism: Hyphomonas atlantica corrig. (assembly GCF_000682715.1). GTDB lineage: Bacteria > Pseudomonadota > Alphaproteobacteria > Caulobacterales > Hyphomonadaceae > Hyphomonas > Hyphomonas atlantica. The sequence goes on from NZ_AWFH01000034.1 coordinate 187,300, forward strand.
GAATACAGAACGCAAGGACCGGAAGCTGATCTCCGTCTTCATCCGCGAGGGGACCGGGCAATCGCTGATCGACAACATCCAGACGGCGCTGGAGACGTGTGATGATTTCCGCATCACCGTCCTGCCGGTTGAGGCCACGGCCCCGAACATTGAAGAGGCCACTGACCAGAAGGCCCAGAAACAGATTCAGGCCACGCGGGAAGAGATCTATTCCGATGTTTCCACCGGGGCCCGGCTGGACCGCGACTTCGTCATTATGGTGGTGCTGTCCACCATCGTGGCGGCGATTGGCCTGAACTCCGATGGCATTGCGGCCGTGATTGGTGCGATGGTGATTGCGCCACTGTTGGGGCCGGTGCTTGGCTTTTCCATGGGCGCTGCGCTGGGAGATTTCAAACTGCTGAAGCGCGCCTCGGTGACGCTGGCGTCGGGCATCGGCATCGCGCTGCTTTGTGCGTGGCTCTTGTCCTTCGTGTTGCAGATTGATCTTCAGAGCCGGGAACTTATGTCCCGCGCAGAAGTGCGGCTGGACGGGCTGGCGCTGGCAATGGCGGCGGGCGGCGCGGCGGCGCTGTCTCTGACGCGTGGACAGGCCTCGGCGCTTGTCGGCGTCATGGTGGCCGCGGCTCTGTTGCCGCCGGGCGCAGCGCTGGGCCTGTTCGTTGGAACGGGGCACTGGACGCTGGCCATGCGGGCCGGATTGCTGTTGGCGCTCAACGTCGTCGCGCTGGTTCTGGCAGCGTTGATCGTGTTCCGGCTGCGGAAGATCCGGCCACGTGCCTGGATCGACCAGAAGAATGCGCAGCGTGCGGTGTGGATCAATGCGGTCCTGTCCATCCTGTTGTTGACCATCGCCACCGCCCTGATCATCTGGCTGGATCTTGGCTCGGAAGTGTCTGTCGGCTAGGCTTTCCGGGACGGAGAGGCGCGCATGGCGAAGAACGAGAACAAGACCCAGCCGACCGACGTGTCGCCAGCCGATTTCATTGCCAGCGTTGAGCATGATCGCAGGCGCGAAGATGCCGAAGTTCTGCTGAAATGGTTTGAGGATGTCACAGGCTACGCGCCGAAAATGTGGGGGCCGAGCCTGATCGGTTATGGCCGCTATCACTACAAATATGACAGCGGACGCGAGGGCGACATGCTGGTCACGGGCTTTTCCCCGCGCAAGGCCAATCTGGTGATGTATATCATGCCGGGCTATCGCGACATGAGCGAGAAGCTGGCGCGGTTGGGCAAGCACAAGCTGGGCAAGAGCTGTCTTTACATCAACAAGCTGGCCGACATCGACATGGATGTGCTGCGGGAGATCGTCGAGGACGGCGTGGCCTACATGAAGGCGAATTATCAGACGTGGGACGCATGATAGACCACAGTCTGACGGGAATGTGATCGGAACTGTCTGAGGGGGCGGCCCGTTCAGTCTGGGAACACCAGATTGGAGTATCCCCCGATGAACGACCCCCTCAAGACAATCAATCCAGCGACCGGCGAGTTGCTGAACACGTATCCGCGCATGAGCAATGCCGAGATGCAGACCGCCATCGAGCAGTGCCACGCCGCCTATCAGGACTGGCGTCAGCGCAGCCTGGAAGACCGTGCCAAGGTGATCAAGGCCATCGGTGATGAGCTGCGCAAGCATGTCGATGACTATGCCGAGTTGATGACCAGGGAGATGGGCAAGCTCTATCGCGATGGCCAGGAAGAGGTGAAGCTCTGCGCCGGGATCTGTGACTACACCGCCGAGCAAGGACCGAAAGAGCTGGCCAGCGAAGAACGGGAGATTATGACCGGCAAGAAGGGCATCGTGACCTACTCTCCGATCGGGATTGTCTATGGCATCCAGCCCTGGAACTTCCCGCTCTACCAAGCCATCCGCTATTCCATTTCGAATTTGATGGCAGGCAATGGCGTGCTGCTGAAGCATGCAGAAGCGTGCACCGGCAGTGGGCTGATGCTGCGTGATATCTATGAGGCGGCGGGCCTGCCGAAACATCTGTTTACGGTCTTGTTGATCTCGCATGACCAGTCCGAGAAGGTGATTGAGCATGATCTTGTGCGCGGCGTGACCCTGACGGGCAGCGATGGCGCGGGCAAGATTGTGGCGGAGCAGGCAGGCAAGGCGCTGAAGAAGACCGTGCTGGAGCTGGGCTCCAACGACGCCTATCTGGTGCTGGACGATGCCGATCTGGATCTGGCGGTGAAAAAGTCCGTCGAAGGCCGCCTGTTCAACAATGGTGAGACCTGTGTGAACGCGAAACGGTTCATTGTGACAGACAAGAATTATGACGCCTTCACCGAACGGTTCGTAGAAGCCATGTCGAACATCAAATCCGGCGATCCGTTCAGCGAGGATACGGACATCGGTCCAATGGCCCGCGCCGATTTGCGGGAGACGCTGCACGAGCAGGTTACAGAGAGCGTCAGGAATGGCGCGAAGATCCGCTGTGGTGGCGAGGTGCCGGACGGCGAGGGCGCATATTATCCTGCCACCGTGCTGACCGAGGTTGAACCCGGCCAGCCGGCCTATGACGATGAATTGTTCGGCCCCGTGGCCTCGGTCATCCGCGCGAAGGATGATGAAGACGCCATGCGCATCGCCAATGACAGCCGTTACGGCCTCGGTGGTGGCATCTTTTCGGCCAATGAAGACCGGGCAATCGAGCTGGCCTGCAATCATTTCGACACCGGCATGGTGATGATCAATGGCTATGGCATTGCCACGCCCAACATGCCGTTCGGCGGGGTGAAGGATTCCGGTTACGGCCGCGAGCATGGCGGCTTTGGCATGAAGGAATTCGTCAACATCAAAGCAGTTTTCGTATACTGATCAATGCACTGGCCCGGCTCATCGCCGGGCCTTTTCCCACCGCTCGGGTTTACATCTGCCTCAGATCGCCTAGGTATGGCGTGAGTTCGACAGAGCACCCGTGCGCGCGCCGCGGCCTCTGAAATCCACCTACCAAATCCTGGAGAGAGACCATGACGCAAGTGAAAACGGGCGATACCGTACACATTCATTACACAGGCACGCTGAATGACGGCACCACATTCGACAGTTCCGAGGGCCGCGAGCCGCTGAGCTTTCAGGTCGGATCCGGCCAGATCATTCCGGGCCTCGATTCTGCCATTCCGGGCATGACTGTCGGCGACAAGAAGACCGTCAACGTGGCCTGTGACGAAGCCTATGGGCAGGTTAATCCGGAAATGACGCAGGCCGTGCCGCGCGCGGACATTCCGGCTGACATCCCGCTGGAAACCGGCACCCGCCTTCAGATGCAGACGCAGAACGGACAGGTCATCCCGGTCACGGTTACCGCGGTTGACGACAGCACGGTGACGCTGGACGCGAACCATCCGCTGGCCGGTCAGGACCTGACCTTCAACATCGAACTGGTGAAGATCGACGCAGCGGCGTAGTTTTCCCCGCATCAGACTTAAAGACGGCGGCGTTCCAAAGAGGAGCGCCGCCGTTTTCGTTTCAGGCAGCACATTTGCCCGGACTGGCGAGGCCATCCGGTGAGGTGTGACTGAGTTCAGATGAAAATCCGTGTCAGGACGTGTCGTGCAGGATGAATGGGGCCGTCGCTGCAATTTGGGTCTGCGGAGCCCCGGCCCATGCGCCATGTACGGTTTCCAAATGTGCCATGTCATCGACAATGGTCTCAGGCAGGTCGCTCCAACGCGAAGGGCGCTGCCATGCCGGAACAGCAGGCGGCGTATACCGGTAGCGGCCGGGATTTGGCGCATCAGCCATCGCCTGAATGGTAAGATTGCCACAGCGGTCGATGCGAATGAGAACAACGCGGCGCGTTCGTTTCTGCCAAGCGGTAAGCCGGCGCAGATTGAGCCACAGGACCGGCCAGAACAGGGGCCAGACAAAGGCGTAGTATCGAAGATGACGCGGCTCAATCATGGCGCTGACTATAGGCCGGGTTCGGACGGTGTGGGATGAGTTTATTTTTTGCGCAATGATTTCAAGGCGAATTACCCATGAAAGTGGGGATAGGGCGGGATATTCAGAACACGCCCATTTCAATTCCTGCGCCCAGGGCGGCGCCAAGCTCCCGGCATTTGGCAAGGTCTGCGTCAGGGATGGTTTTCTCTGCCAGGATCTCAGCTTCGGTTTGCGCATGCGTGCAGATGATCAGGGGCGGCTGCACCTGTTTCAGGCGCCAGCCCGTGGCGATGCGTGCGGCCTGTTTCGCGGCATTTTCCCCGTCAGAGCCGGCACAGATCATCAGGCCATAGGCGCGGCCTTCGATCTTGCCCAGAACCGGATAGTAGCAGCGGTCAAAGAATTCCTTCATCGCGCCAGACAGGGCGGCGAGGTTTTCCGGCGCTGCGAAAAGATAGCCGTCTGCGCTCAACAGGTCTTCCGGCCCGGTATCTTCGGCGCGCTTCAGCAATGTGTCCGTCTCTGCGCCCGCGGCGTCGGCAGCGGCCTCTGCCATCTGGCGCGTGCCGCCTGTGCGGGAATGATAGATGATGAGCAGCTTGGTCATACCCCTACATTCCAAGCCTCACCGCCTTCGGCAAGGTCGGATCAGCCGTCTCGCGCATCAAACCGCTGGCGATAGGCAAGCGGCGAGGTGCCCGAAACCTGGCGGAAGACAGCGCGGAATGTGTCGGTGGCGCCAAAGCCACATTGATGGGCAATGTCTGCAGGATCCATCTGGGTAGATTCCAGCAAGCTCATGGCTCTGAACACTCTTTCACTGCGCAGCCATTTGAGCGGTGTGGTTCCAGTGCCGTCGCGAAAGCGCCGGAGGAATGTCCGATCGCTCATGCCGGCATGTTGGGCCAGTTCGGTCACGGTCAAGGGTTTGTCCAGATTCTCGCGGGCCCAATCCAGGACAGACGCAATCGATGTGCCTGGCCGTTCCTGTATCGGGGCTTCAACATATTGGGACTGGCCTCCATCCCGATGAGGGGGCGCAACCAGGCTGCGGGCAATTTTGTTCGCGATGGCCGAGCCGTGGTCACACCGAATGACGTGAAGGCTCGCATCAATTGCAGCGCTGCTGCCAGCGGATGTGATGATGTTGGCATCGTGGACGTAGAGCACGTCTTCCTGCGTCTCGATCAGGGGAAACCGGTCTCTCATCATCGGCAGGTAGCGCCAATGTGTTGTCGCGCGTCGCCCATCCAGCAAGCCGGCATGTGCGAACACGAACGCGCCGCTGCAATAGGAAACGAGTCGTGCCCCCCGCTCATGAGCCGAGATCAGGGCATTCTGGATTTCGGCCGGAGGGGGCTCTCCGACATTGCGCCACCCCGGAACGATAATGGTGTCCGCGTCCTGCAGGCTGTCCAGCCCGTAAGGCGAGGTAAGCGTGAATCCCCCCACAGCCCGGGATACGTTTTCTGAACAGACTACCCGGAAATCGTACCAGTCGGTGTCGAGTTCCGGCCGGGACCAGCCAAATATCTCTGCCGCAATGCCGAATTCGAGCGGCCACAGCCCCTCATACGCAAGCGCGACGATACAATGAGGGGCCTGTTGGGTCATGTCTGGCAAGCGCGCCTCCGATTTGGCGGAAATCAACCATATATTGTCATTATTGCCAATTCGGTTCGGTCAGGCAATCCCCTAGGTTTTGGTCTTCCAACAAAAAGGCACAGGAGTCCGGACCGATGAATTGGAGACAAATTTTGCTCAAGACAGGTGGGCTCTGCAGTGTCGCAGCGGCTCTGGCCACGCAAGCCGCGATCGCAGACCCCGCAGGCGTGTATGTGCGTTCACTGATGGGAGAGGCGTCGCATGTGGAGAGGTGCTTCGATGCGGTCCAGAAGCCTGGAGCGGCTGGTCTGCGGGGCATAGAGGCGTGTACGGAGCTTGTGGAGGGCGATCCGCCGCGTGACCGATTGCTCATGGCGGGGCTGACCAATCGGGCAATACTCTACCGGCGCGCGGGGCAGCTCGACCTGGCACAGCAAGACTGCGTCCGCGCACTGGCTTATCATGATGCGGGGGCGGACACGGCGACAAGCTGCGCGGCAGTCTATCTTAGCTCCGGCAAGCCCGAATTGGCCTTGCGGGTGCTGACTGAATCCGAGGCACCGGCCTCGGAAAACCGCGCGCAGTATTTCCACAATCTGGCGCTCGCCCATCATGATCTCGGGCAATATGCGCTTGCCTATGAAGCGATGGAGCGTGCCCTCGACGCTGAGCCGGGTTTTGCTCCGACCGTTGAGCTGAAGGCGTTGTATCGCGTAGAGGCGGCAAACTGAAAAAAGGCCGGTGCGGGAGGGGGACCGCACCGGCCAGCTCAAGGCGGCGGGTTAGCCGGCCTTGTGCCATTCGAATTTCGCGAACGGCGCATCCACCGGCGTTTGTGCGAGGTGGTTTGTGTAGTTCGAGATCGTCTTCTGGGCGACGCCGAGCACGACTTCGAGGATCTGTCGCTGGGTGTAGCCTGCATCGAGGAAGGCTTTCACAGCGGCGTCGTCGACATTGCCGCGATTGCGTACGACGCTGAGCGTGAAGGTGCGCAGCGCTTCCAGCTTGTCGCTTGGCAGGGGCGTTTCGTTGCGCAGGGCGTCTGTGATGTCCTGGCTAACCCCCATGCTGCCTGCGATCGCGGTGTGCGCGGGAACGCAATAGTGGCAGCTATGCTCGACATTGATGGCTTGCCACACCACGGTCAGCTCGTCCTTGTCGAAGCTGGACGCCTGGAACAGATCGCCGAGTTCCTTGTAGGCTTTCAGCAGGCCCGGCGCTTCGGCCATGACGGCGTAGAGGTTCGGGACGATGCCCATGCTTTTCTTGGCGCCAGCGAGGATCTCGCGGCTTTCTGTGGGGGCGGTGTCTTCGGTGTGGAGGGTGAAATCGGTCATCTGGGGGGCTCCTTGCGTTGAGTGTTTGTGTGCCCGTTCGTCGGGGCCCACCTCATCTGGGAGGCCGCGCCGCGAAACCAAGATCTTTTTTGAGTGATCACTCAAATGTGAGCGGCGGGGCAAGACAAGCGCGCCTGAAGGCCCTATCTTGAGGGCATGACACGTATGCCTGCCTATGACCGGGATGCCGCGCTGGAGGCCGCCGTTCGCCTGTTCTGGTCGAAGGGCTATCACGCGACATCGCTGAAGGATCTCGAAGCCGCGCTGAACATGCGGCCGGGCAGCATCTATGCCGCCTTCAAGAGCAAGCAGGCGCTGTTCCTTGCGGCGATGGAGCGATATTTCGAAAAGATGCAGGCTGGCTTTCGCGCGCATATGGAAGGGGTGGACGTGCCTCTTGCGGGGTTGACCAGCTTCCTGCGGGCCTATGCCGAAGATGCGCCCGGCGCGCGGGTGCATGCTTGCTTGCTGCTCAAGACCCTGCTGGAAGCCACGGCGACCGATTCAGAGATTTCAGGCCCTGCGCGGGACTATCTGAACCGGATGAAGGCTGAGTTCGAGGCAGGATTCAACGCGGCGAAGGAAGCCGGGGATTTGCCGCACACGGCGGATGCAGCCCGGCTGGCCCGGCGTTACCAGGCTGCGCTGACCGCCCTGCAGATTGAGCTGCAACGGGGGCTGTCCGGCGCAGAGCTGACAGCCTTTGTGGATGATTTGATCGAGCCGTTCGAGCAATTGGCGCGCGAGGACGCCAGCTGACGGATCATTCTGCCGGGACAGGCGTGAGCGCCTCTTTCCAGTCATCCATTGCGTGGCGATTGTCATGGTCCCAAGGGTGGAAGCCGGGCTTGAACCAGGACAGCCAGACCTTCCAGCCGCGTCCGAACAGGGCCGGTTTCTTCCAGAGGAATTCCTTCACGGCCCGGTCGGCCTCTTCGCGCGTATAGCCGTCAGCCTCCAGCAGCATGGCGGAGAAATTGGCGATATTGGCGGTGAAGTGTTTCGTGATCAGCAGCATGGACAGGCTGCGCCGGAAATAGCGCTTCAGCGAAGGCCACCCTTTGGTGACCTCAAGGAACACGTCGTAGGCGACGGCCTTGTGTTCGGTCTCTTCCATGGCATGCCAGCGCCAGAGGCGTTCCAGCGCCGGGTCGGTCTGGCTGAAGATCGGTACACCGTCAATGTCGGCATCGAACATTAAATCGGCCATCATTGAGGTGAAATGCTCCAGACAGATCGTGGCCATCAGCATGCGCATCGGCCCACCGGCGCGGCCGAAATTTACCCGCTCCAACACCTCCGCTTCGATGTCAGCGACGGGGTATTTCTCGCGGTCGATCTTGTTGTTCAGCAAATGGTGTTCACGCGAATGAATGGCTTCCTGCGTGATGAAGTCCTGCACATCGTCGGCCAGCTTGCCCGAAACCTCTCCGCGATACGCCTTTACCGCGTCCATGAACATGCGCTCGCCCTCCGGGAAGGTCAGCGACATGGCGTTGTAAACGGCGGTGGCGACGGGGTTCCCGTCCAGCCAGGGGCGGCCATCCTCCGCGGCGGTCATGTCAAAGCGCAGATTGCGCGGCTGGATCGTGATGTCTTCGGGGGTGCGTTTGCGCGTCATTGTGTTTACTGCTTTCTGGTACAGAACTGGCAATCGTCTTGTCGCAACAGGTAACACTACTGACAAAAATGTCAATAAAGAAAAAAGACACCTCACCCCGAATCCGTCGCACGCCGGAGGAATCGCGCGCCAATATCCTTGCGGCGGCGGAGACGCTGCTCGTGGAACAGGGGCCGCAGACGCTGCGCCTGGCGGATGTGGCCAAGGCGGCGGGTGTGGCGAATGCCACCGTGCTGCATCATTTCGGCTCCATCGACGCCGTGCAGCAAGCCCTCATGGAGCGGATGATTGCAGACCTTGTGGACGCGATCATGGCTATCGAAATTCCCGTCGATGCCCCGGCAAAGGCGCGGGCCGAGGGCCTGAAGACCCTGTTCGATGCGCTGGAGTCACGCGGCGCGGCGCGGCTTGCCGCCTGGCTGGAATTGACGGACGAGACCAGCCGCCTGACCGTGGTGCGCGAGGCGGTTCGGGATGTCGCGCAGAAAAAGATCTCGCAGGGCGGCATCCCGTCAGAGCTTGCCGAAGACATGATCCTGATGAGCGTTACCCTCGCCCTCGGCACCGGCCTGTTCGGCCCCTCCCTCGGTACACTGATCGGAAAACCGCCAGAGCGCGCAAGGGAGCTGACGCTGCAAATGCTGATGGGATATTTTGAGGGATTGGCGGAATAAGCCGTCAGATCGTTACAGCTTCGAGCTGGGCGGCCTGGGCGAACCGGACCGCCAGCCCGGCAACGCGCTGACCCAGCAGGCGGGCGGTTTCCCGGTCTGCCGCTGGCGGCGCAACATCCCCGCCCTGATCCGCATTCGCCTGCGCCATTACGCCTAGAGATCCGCCTATCCGGTTGATGTCATTGATCGAGGCGGTGGAGGCGTTGTTGCCTGGCGCAAGGCCGAGGCTGACCCAGAGCATGCCGTGTTGGGCGGCCAGCGTGGCAAGCTGACTGAGCGTGGCGAACTTGTCGCCGGCTTGTGAGCTGGACACGGTAAAGCCGGCGGCGAGCTTGTCCTGCCAGCCTCGCTGGAACCAGATGCCGGACGTCTTGTCCATGAAGGTTTTAAAGGGGCCTGAAACTGCGCCCATATAGGTGGGCGAACCGAAGATGATGGCATCGGATGCTTCCAGGATTTCCCAGCACCGGTCGGTCATTTGTGTGACATCGATGAGGTGCGGGTCAGCGCCGTCCGTGGCGACGACGCCGGACTCAACGCTCCGGGCCAAGACGGATGTGTGGCCATAGCCGGAATGGTAGACGATGGAAACAAGTATAGGCATGGGGTTCTCCAGATTGACTAGAGGCCAAACTAAGCATTGGCGCACGCGGCAAAAGCGGCCATCGCGGAACAAGACTCTTCACCACGAGCGAACAATCGCGTCAGGCTCGGGCCGATGTAAGCCCGGCGAATTCCTCGACGAGGAAATCGATCAGGAGCCGGTGCTTCAGGGATTGCTCACGATGGGCGGGATAAAGGGCGAACAGAGCGTGCGGCGCGCCGTCCCAATCTGGAAGTATCCGGACCAGATCGCCAGACGACAATGCATCGCGGACATAGAGGTCCGGCACCAGCGCAATGCCAAGGCCGGACCGGGCGGCCTCGCGCACAGCCAGCGAACTGTTGGCGCGAAACACGGACCTGACCGGGATGGCGGCCTGATCCGCGCCGTTGTGCACATGCCAGATGTCGGGGGATTGTGCCCCGGAATAGACGAGGCAGGCATGGTGGACGAGGTCTTTCGGTGTGGCGGGCGGTGTGTGGCGGGACAGATAGTCTGGCGCCGCGCAGAGGATGCGACGAATGTCGAGCAGCTTGCGGGCCCTGAGGCTGGAATCCGCCAACGCACCGCCGCGGATTGCCAGGTCGAATCCCCCATCGACGACATCAACGAACTGGTCATTCATGACCAGATCGATCCGGATGTCCGGATAGCGCGCCGCAAAGCGCGGCAGCATGTGCGCCACCGTGGCGAGCCCGAAGGACATGGGCGCCGCAATCCGGAGCCGTCCGCGCGGCGTGCCGGTGTCGGCGCGGACCTGTTCATCGGCCGCAGCGAGCCCGTCCAGCAGGTCCGACACCTGGTCGAAATAGGTCTGGCCGATCTCGGTTAGGTGCAGCGACCGGGTGGTGCGCACGATCAGCTGCGCGCCAAGCTCGGCTTCGAGATCCTTCACCATCTTGCTGACAGCTGCATTGGAATAGTTCAGGTCACGCGCGGCGGCGCTGAAACTGCCGCGCTCGACGACGCGCCGGAACACCGTGAGGCTGGAGAAACGGTCCATTGTCCACCCAAAGGAAATAGTCTTTCGATAATATCAGCAATTATCACCTGACACGAAAAGCTCCAACTTCCCGCCAAGCGAAGACACAGGAGCCTGACATGAGCTTTCGGACTATCAAACACATCCTGGCCTCCCTGTTAGTGGGATCGACCTTGAGCGGCGTCGCCTCGGCGCAGAACCATGTGGGCGAAAGCCCCTGGGGCGCGGACGATGAACTCGGTCGACTGAATTTGATCACGCCCGCCTCGCGCGCCGACATTATGTCCCGCGTGTCTGCCGAGCGGGTCTATGATCTTTCAGTCGATTATTTTGTCGGCATGCCGAGTTGGCAGGCTGCGGGGGACCCGCATTACCAGATCTGGATGACCCACACGCCACATGGCACGGAGATCGACGATCCGATGGGCGTGGGCCGGGAGATGAATGGGCATGTTGGTTACACCGGCTCGGCTATTTCCATGTACACACATACCGGTACGCATATCGACGCGTTCAACCATTTCGGCATTGGCGGGCAAATCTACAATGGCTTCCGCGCCGAGGAACATCTGGGCGACCGGGGATGGATGAAGACCGGCGCCGAGACGATCCCGCCAATCGTGGCGCGCGGCGTGCTGGTGGATGTCGCCGCCGCAAAAGGCCTCGACATGCTGCCGGATGGTTACCGTATCACGCGGGCCGACATCGAGGCTGCGCTTGACCGGCAGGGTACGGATCTTCGCAGCGGGGATGTCGTGCTGATCCGGACCGGTCGGATGCAGGTCTATGAAGAGGCCCAACGCTACATGGCCAACCCGCCGGGCCTCGGCCTGGAGGCTGCGAAATTCCTTGTCGAAGAGGGCGGCGCGATGATCCTCGGGGCGGACAATCTGAGCTTCGAGGCGTTTCCGTCCGAGATCGAAAACAATTACGTGCCGCTGCACACCTATCTGCTGGCGCAAATGGGCGTGCCGATCATGGAGCTGGTCTTCCTCGAAGACCTGGCACGGGACGGAGTGTTCGAATTCGCCTTTGTCGGTGGATCTCTCAAGCTGCGCGGCGCGGATGCCGCCCCCATGCGCCCGGTCGCCTTCCCGCTGAATTCAGACCACTGACAAGGCCGATCCTGCGTCCCGATTTGCCCCGAGAACCCTCACCATGCCAACGAAATCCGATATCCTGCTGACAGCGACTGCGCCCGTCATATGGGGCAGCACCTATATCATCACTACCGAATTCCTGCCGCCGGATATTCCGCTGACGATAGCGGCGCTGCGGGCCTTGCCGGCGGGGCTGCTGCTTCTCCTGCTGGTGCGGCAATTGCCCGAGCGGGACTGGATTGTGCGCATTCTTGTACTGGGCGCGCTGAACTTTGCGATCTTCTGGGCCCTGTTGTTCGTGTCAGCCTATCGCCTGCCGGGCGGTGTTGCGGCCACGGTCGGGGCGGTGCAGGCGCTGGCCGTCGTGTTCCTGTCCCGCCTGATGCTGGGCATCCCGATCCGAATCTTGGTCGTGTTTGCGGCGGTGCTTGGCATGGGCGGCGTCGCGCTGCTCCTGCTGACGCCGACGGCGGCGCTGGACCCGGTCGGCATCGCGGCAGGGATCGGCGCGGCTGTCGCCATGGCAGGCGGCACCGTGATGAGCCGTCGCTGGCGTCCACCCGTGCCGCTGCTAACCTTCACGGCCTGGCAGCTGACGGCGGGCGGCCTGTTGCTGGTGCCGGTGGCGCTGGTGTTCGAGCCGGATGTGCCGGTCTTCACCGCGCGCAACTGGAGCGGCATGGCCTATCTCAGCCTGATCGGCGCGGCGGTGACCTATGCGGTCTGGTTTCGCGGCGTGGACCGGATCGCGCCGTCGGCCATCTCGACGTTGGGCTTTCTCAGCCCTGTGTCCGCTGTGGTGCTGGGGTGGGTGTTTCTCGGTCAGGCGCTCAGCCCCGGCCAGGTGGCGGCCACCGGCATCATCCTCGCTTCGGTTCTGATCAGCCAGCGCGCCGCGACGCTGCCGGACCAGCCGAAGCGCCTGCGTCTGGCGGGGTGAAGAGATGAGCGCTGTGTCCCTCGCATCCTTCGACTTCGCTCAGGATGAGTCCGCGTAAGGCTACCCGCCCAATTTCTCCGCCGCCTCTTCCGCAAAATACGTGATCACGCCGCTGGCGCCGGCGCGTTTGAAGCACATGAGCGACTCCATCATGACGCGGTCGCCGTCGATCCAGCCATTCTGGGCGGCGGCCTTGATCTGGGCGTATTCGCCGGAGACCTGGTAGGCGATGGTCGGCACACCGAAGGTGGAGCTGACGCGCTGCACAATGTCCAGATACGGAAGGCCGGGCTTGACCATCACCATGTCGGCGCCCTCGGCCAAGTCGAGCGCAACTTCGCGCAGGGCCTCGTCTGAATTGGCGGGGTCCTGCTGATAGGTCTTCTTGTCGCCCTTCAGCGCGGTGGCCGAGCCGATGGCGTCGCGATAGGGGCCGTAAAAGCCGCTGGCATATTTGGCGGCATAGGCGAGGATCATCTGGTTGGTGAAGTTTTCCTCCTCGAACGCGGTACGGATCGCGCCGATGCGCCCATCCATCATGTCTGACGGCGCGACGATATCGGCGCCCGCGCCAACATGGACCAGCGCCTGCTGGACCAGTTTTTCCGTGGTCGCATCATTCGGGATTGTGCCGTCTTCATCCAGCAGGCCATCATGGCCGTGGCTGGTATAGGCGTCGAGCGCGACATCGGTGATCAGGCCGACTTCCGGCGCGGCATCTTTCATGGCCTTCAGGGCCCGGGGGACAAGCCCGTCCGGGTCCAGCGCGCCAGAGCCGGTCTCGTCCTTGCCGTCCGCGCCGATATAGGGGAACAGCGCAATGGCCGGGATGCCAAGCTCTCGCGCGCGAATGGCGGCCCTGGCGGCGTCCTTCACGCTCAGCCGGTCAATGCCGGGCAGGGAGCCGACCGGCATGCGGTCTTCGCCATCATGCACGAACACGGCCCAGATCAGGTCTGCCGGGGTGAGGACGTTCTCGCCAGCGAGCGAGCGAATCCAGGGTGCCTGACGCAGGCGGCGCATGCGGGTGGCCGGGAAGGCCTGGGGAAAATGGGTCATGCGAGTCTCAATGATGGAAAAACGGCGCGTCTACAACCAGCCAAGTTTACGCACCATGAAACAGCGCTTCGTGATGTCCAGATCCTGCGCCTGAATGCGTTCCAGTTCCAGCATCCACTCGGCCATGTCATTGCGCTTGATCTCGCGAAAGCCGTGGCGGGCATAGAAGGGGCCGTTCCACGGCAGGTCGCGGAAAGTGGAGAGCGTGATGCGGCGGATCTTGCGCTTCTTGGCCTCATCCACGACACGGCCCAGCAGCGCCGCGCCAAGCCCCTTGCGTCCGTGGTCCGGGTGAACGCTGATCTGGTCCAGATAGAGCGTGCCGCCCCGCGGGGAGACGAGCGCGAATCCCACCGGTTCGCCCTCGGCGGCGCGGACTGTGAACAGGTCGCCCGTGTCCGCGGCGTGGGTGAGCACTTCGGCGGGGACATGATCGCTCAGCGCCTCTTCAGACAACAGGCCCGTGGGCGCAAACAGCGTGCTGGCGGCACAATCCACGTCGATCAGCGCGTCGACATCCGACGCGCGCGCGTCGTCGATTCCATATGCTGTGATGGCCTGTTGCATTGACTTTATGTGCCGCTCAATCAATTCCGTTTGAAACTTATTAAGCGAAAAAACGAGTCATTAACAATGAGTGCTTTGTTTTCCGACGAACAATTGATGATCCAGGACATGGCCCGGAAGTTCGGAGAGGCGCAATTGCAGCCCCATTCCGAGGCCTGGGACCGCGACAGCCATTTTCCTGTGGATGTGATCAAACAGGCCGCAGAACTTGGTTTTGCGGGCATCTATGTGTCGGAAGACGTGGGCGGCAGCGCACTGACGCGCACCGATGCGGCGCTGATCTTCGAACAGCTTTCCTATGGGGATGTGTCCACGGCGGCGTTCATCTCGATCCACAATATGGCGAGCTGGATGATCGACACGTTCGGTTCTGATGCGCAGCGTCAGGCCTGGTTGCCGCGGCTGACCTCGATGGAGCTGATCGCGTCTTACTGCCTGACAGAGCCGGGCGCAGGCTCGGATGCCGCCAGCCTGAAGACGCGGGCGGTGCGCGAGGGCGACGACTATGTCATCACGGGCACGAAGCAATTCATCTCCGGCGCGGGCACGTCCGATGTCTATGTGCTGATGGCGCGCACCTCTGATGATGGCGCAAAGGGGGTCTCTACCTTCATCATCGAGAAGGACACGCCCGGCCTCAGCTTTGGCGCGAATGAGCGCAAGATGGGATGGAAGAACCAGCCAACCGCGCAAGTCATTCTGGATGGCGTGCGCGTGCCAGCCGCAAACCGGATTGGCGAGGAAGGCCACGGTTTCCGTTTTGCGATGGCCGGGTTGGATGGCGGCCGGCTGAATATCGCCGCCTGCGCGCTGGGCGGGGCGCAATTGGCCCTCGACAAGGCGGTCGCCTATGCCAAGGAGCGTGAGCAGTTCGGCAAGCCGATTGCGAGCTTTCAGAACGCGGCGTTCAAACTGGCAGATATGGAGACCGAGCTGCAGGCCGCGCGGGTAATGCTGTATGAGGCTGCCGGGCGGCTGGACCGAAAGGCGCCGGATGCGACGCGCTGGTGCGCGATGGCGAAACGCTTCGTGACAGACACGGCGTTCAAGGTGGCCAATGACGCGCTGCAGATTCATGGCGGATATGGCTATCTGGCCGATTATGGCGTGGAGCGCATTGTGCGGGACCTGCGCGTGCACCAGATCCTGGAAGGCACGAACGAGATCATGCGCGTCATCATCTCGCGGGATATGCTGAAGGACTAGGCCTTTCGGGCAATTTCCCGAACATTACCGATATTTATAGCGTTTTCGCGTGTGCGGAGCCTGAATTCATGCCGTCCGTGTCTGGACAAGGCGCGGTGGCTGCGGTGTTCTTGAGTCCTGGTAGAGTGCAGGAACAGGAGGGGCCGCAATGCGTATGGTCCGTAAGCTGTCGGTTGTGGCCGGATTTACAGTGCTGGGCGCGTGTGCCAGTGCGCCGCCCAATCTGAATGACAATCAAATCGTCCGGGGTGAGCGCGTTGGAGAGGTCGAGTTAGGCATGAGCCTGATCGAGCTGTTTGCCGTGAAGGGCACGCCGCGCCATACGACCCCCATCGAAGGCACGCGTGCAACGACTTACACCTATGATGGCCTCGTCATCGCAGCGGATGAAAAGGTCTATTGGATCATCGCGCGTGACCCGCGCTATCGCACGGATATAGGTGTCGGGACCGGCGCGGAGCAGATCCTGGCGCGCGGGGCCTATGGCAAGCCGAAATGCGTTGTCACCAAGGGCGATGAGACACTCTACGACTACAGCGACATCTATTTCGGCGTCGACAACAAGAGCGGCAAGGTGACAAAGGTCGGCATCATGCGCGATACGCAGACCTGTGATGGCTGAACTGGCGGGCTGAACGATTAAAAACTCTATGGGTTGAATTAGACATTGCGGAGTTGGATGCCGTCTAACGCTCTTTTTGCCTTGGCGACTGCAACGGAATTGGGTCGTTGGCCCATTTCAGCTTCAAAGTCAGCGTACACTTGTTCTATTAATTCGGATATGTTCGAATTTGAGCTTCCTCCGAGCTTGTGGAAGACCCAGTTTGAATTTCTTTCATTGGCAAGTGCAGCAACTATGAACGTTTTCTTGGTGATGATAGAGTATTCGTCCGCGTCTGTAGGTGGATTTTTTCTTAACAAATAGACGGGTGTGATCTTTGTTTTGCTATCAGATAATGCAGCAACAACATCTGTGAGACTTTGCCGAGCAAGAAAGAATGTTTCGACGTCCAACGACTCTGGTGGGAGGACGGCGCCATCAATTTTGGGACCTTGAAGACCTCTTACTTGCATGGTCCAACTAGCTTCTAATCGCCCTAGTTGCGCTTCAGCTGCGATGAACGGCAGAGCAATAGATGTATCTGCATTGATCTTACTCACAGTCACGCAAAATCGTATAGCGTATCCCCAGCGGTCGAAACCACCACCGTCATCTTCGATTTCTTTAAAGCGGGTCCATTCATAAACTACAACTCTCCGCGCCGCGCCTCCTGACACGCTTCCAATGACTGGTATTTTGAGTTTTGCAGCCGCTTCGATCGACAATTCATAAGTACTTACTAACAGTTCCCCTAAATCATCAGCGTTAGGAGGAGCTTTTAATAAGTCGGTATTCTGAAGAAAGTCGGCAGCCTCCAGCGAAATTAAACTCTCGTCGATATCCACCGAGTTCGACAGTAGGGTTGGAGTGCTTTCGTTCAGTCCCAAGTCAACTAAGAGTTCCGCTTTTACATCAACCACCACCTGCTCCATCGCCGATCTATCATTGAATGCTACCAAAGATATTAGATAAAATCAACCAAAGGGGGTGTGGATTGGGGCAATAGGGTAAGTGACTTGAGGTGAGCGCAAATACGTTCCAATCTGCCATCGAACTTAACGAACTCGGAAGAGGTGTCGCGTGCGGGGATTGAAGGGAATTGGATTGGCGCTGGTTGCGGCGCTGTTCGTGCCGTTTGCATGGGCGCAGACGGGCGATTGGTCGGAAGAGACCGCGGCGCTGGCCTACAAGGACGGCTTTGTTGACCTTTACCTCGATGCGGAAGGCGGGCGCGTTCTGGTCGCGCTGCCTAAGCCTGATGAAGACGGCGTATCCCTTCGCGCCATTCAGGCGACGGGGCTGACGGCGGGCCTCGGCTCCAATCCGATCGGCCTAGACCGGGGACGCGCCAATGCCGGCGAGATCGTGGCCTTCCGCAAGGTTGGTGAGAAGGTCGTTGCGGAGATCGAGAACTGGGCCTATCGCGCGAGCGCGGACAATCCGCTGGAGCGCAAGGCGGTGAGGGATTCCTTTGCGCGGAGTTTTGTCTGGTCGGGTGAGATCCTCGGCACCGGGCCTGAGGGCGAATTGCTGGTGGACCTGTCGACCTATCTGACGCGCGACACGATGGATGTGCGCGCCACCCTGAAACAACACCCCAAGGGCGGCGCGTTTCAGGTGTCAAAGGATCTGTCCATGCCGGATGTGTCGGCTGCGCTGGCCTTTCCCGATAATGTCGAGTTAGACGCCTTCCTGACGCTGACCAGTGATGAACCAAAAGCAGAAGTCTGGGCGACGGCGGCGGATGCGCGGTCCGTGACCCTTGTGCAGCACACCTCGCTCGTGCGCTTGCCGGATGATGGTTACGCGCCGCGCATGTTCGATCCGCGCAGCGGCGCGATTGACGTCGGCTATTATGATTTCTCTGCGCCACTGACCGGGCAAGTCGGCCAGTCCTTTGCTCGCCGGTTTCGCCTGCAGAAACAGGACCCGACCGCAGAGTTCAGCCCGGCGAAAGAGCCGATCGTCTTCTATGTCGACTCAGGGGCACCGCAGGAAATCCGCGACGCTCTGACTGAGGGGGCGTCTTGGTGGGCCGACGCTTTTGAAGCGGCGGGCTTCCCCGATTCCTACCGTGTTGAAGTGCTTCCAGAGGGCGCGCATCCATTGGACGTGCGTTACAATGTGATCCAGTGGGTGCACCGCCAGACGCGTGGCTGGTCTTATGGGGGCGGCCTGACCGATCCGCGTACGGGCGAAATGCTGAAGGCAAACGTTATCCTCGGCAGTCAGCGCGTGCGGCAGGACCGCATGATCTTCGAAGGTCTTGCTGGCGCGGAAAAGACCGGCACAGGCGAGGCGAATGATCCCGTGCAAATTGCGCTGTCACGCATTCGGCAACTGTCGGCGCATGAGGTGGGCCATACGCTCGGCTTCGCGCATAATTTCGCGGCGTCGTCGAATGATCGCGCTTCGGTGATGGATTATCCCGCGCCATTCGTGCGCGTCGGGCAGGGCGGTGATCTCGATTTCTCCGCTGCCTATGATGTGGGTATCGGTGAGTGGGACAAGGTTACCACGATGTGGCTCTATCGGCAGTATCCGGAAGGTGTCGACGAGAATGCGGCGGGGGACGCCCTGCTTGAGTCCGCACGCGCCAGCGGGCTGCGCTATATTGATGATCCGCAAGGGCGCGGCGTCGGTACGGCGCATCCCTATGCCAGCGTTTGGGACAATGGCGCAGACCCCGTCGCGTCGTTGTTGAATGTGATGCAGGTGCGCGATGTCGCACTGGAAAACTTCGGTTTGAACGTGTTGCAGTCCGGGGAGCCGACCTCACGCCTGCGCGCGGTGATCGTGCCGATCTACCTTTACCATCGGTATCAGGTGAATGCGGCCGCCAAGATGATTGGCGGGTATGAGTTCCATTATGCCGAAACCGGTGAGGCGGATGCCGCCGGTGCGCCGGTCCCGGCCAGTCAGCAACGCGCAGCGCTGGACGCGCTGGTGGCGACGCTCGACCCAGTGGTGCTGGACCTGCCGAACGATACGCTCGACCTGTTGACGCCGCCGCTTGTGTCTTTCCGAGGCGCGGGTGCGGGGGCCGAGTATTTCCCGGGCGAGACGGGCGCGATGTTTGACCTGCTGACGGCAGCGGATACGTCCGCGTCGCAGACTTTGAGTGCGCTCTTTCATCCCCAGCGTGTCGCTCGCCTGATTGAAACGCAGCGACGAGATGCGGGCGCGCTTGGCTATGGCGAGGTTCTCGCCAAGGTCGAGGCGACGCTGTTCGTTGGTGCGGAGACACCAAGACAAGCGGGCATTCTCCACCGGGAGCAAATCCGCTATGTTTCTACCCTGATTGAACTGTCTGCATCATCAGCAGCGACGCCCGCGGCGGTAGCTCAGACAAATGCGTATCTGAGTTCGCTGAAAGACCGACTCTCGAAACGTCAGCGCCGGATGGCGGCCAGCGACACTGCTGTGCGCGCTGAGCTTGGCCGTCGTATCGCGGCGCATCTGGATCGGCCGTCACCTGCTGCGTTGCCGTCGTCGTCAGCGGTGGACATTCCACCGGGCAGCCCGATTGGGGCTGGCAGTGCGGAATCGTGCTGGCATTGCAATACGGTGCTTGGGCCTCTCCAGTGATGCTTCCCTTGCGGAAGGCGTTTCCCGTTTTGGTGAGCCGCTGTAAACTTCCCGTATAGAGGCCAAAAGGCCCGACGGGAGGAAAGCATGAACATCGAGGAACTGCCCGGCGTCGGCGCAGAGATTACCGGCGTCGATCTGCGTCGTCTCACCGAACATGAATTCGAGAATATCCGCACAGCCTATGCAGAGCATGGGGTGATCTTCTTCCGGGATCAGGAGCTGACCGAGCGGGACCATATCCGGTTTGCCGAGCGCTGGGCTCCGATCAATGTGAATCGGTTCTTCGCGGCCCACCCCGAGCATCCGCAGATCGCGATGGTGGTGAAAGAGAAAGACCAGAGAGACAATATCGGTGGCGGATGGCACACGGATCATTCCTACGATGTCGAGCCGGCGATGGGTTCGATCCTCGTTGCGCGTGACCTGCCAGAAACCGGTGGGGACACGTTCTTTGCCAGCATGTGCCGCGCCTATGATGCCCTGGACGAGGATATGAAAACGCGTCTGAAAGACATGAGAGCCGTTCATTCTGCGCATCATATCTTCGGGACCGGAAGGGAGACCTATTACAACACAACCGATGCGGGCGGGAACCGGATTGGCAATGCGGCGGCCGCAGATGTGCTGGAAGACGTGACGCATCCCATCGTGATCACGCACCCGCTCAGCGGCAAGAAGGCGCTCTACGTCAATCCAGCCTTCACGACCGGTATCGTCGGCATGGCGCAAGAGGAATCGAAGGAATTGCTCTCCACACTCTACGCGCATGCGATGCAGCAGGAATTTGCGCATCGGTTCAAATGGCAGCCCGGATCGGTTGCGTTCTGGGACAATCGCGCGACCTGGCACTGGGCCCTCAATGACTATCACGGCCAGCGGCGCGTCATGCATCGTATCACGCTGGAAGGCTGTGCTCTGCATTGACCCCGCGCTGACAGGAGCCTTCGCTCCGGGCTTGATCGGCGGCCCGACGCCTGTAGGGGTAGTGTCGCAGATACGAGACCAGCGAGGGCTGGCGGAGACGAAGGGATAGACTATGTCGAATGAGGTATCGGTCAGCGTCCGTCGCGGCGTGGGCCGCATCACGCTGACGCGTCCAAAGGCGCTGCATGCGCTGAATGCTCCAATGTGCGAGACAATTCTGGCGGCGCTGGAGCGCTGGGCCGACGATCCGACTGTCTATCTTGTGATGATTGACCATGAAGCCGATACGCGTGGCTTCTGTGCAGGCGGCGATATTCGCATGCTGGCCGAAAGCGGCGCCGGCGATGCCAGCGAGGCGCGTGCCTTTTTCAACGTCGAGTATCGCATGAACGCCGCGCTGAAGACGTTCCCGAAGCCTGTGCTGGCCGTAATGGATGGCGTGACCATGGGTGGAGGCGTCGGCTTGTCTGTGCATGGCTCGCACCGCGTGGCGACCGAGCGCACCCTGTTTGCCATGCCCGAAACCGGAATTGGCCTGTTTCCTGATGTCGGGGGTGGTTGGTTCCTGCCGCGCCTGTCCGGCGAACTCGGTACCTGGCTGGCGCTGACCGGCGCGCGCCTCAAGGGCAGTGACGTCGCCGCGGCGCGCGTTGCGACGCACTACTTGCCATCGGAACTGATTGCGAACCTAAAGAAGCAGATCGACGCCGCCGATTTCTCAGTCGGCGCTGCCGAGATGCTGAACGAGATCCTGCGCGGACTGACCCATGCCGTGCCGCCCGGCAGTTTCGAGGCGCACCGTGATGTCATCGATACATGTTTTGCCAAGGACACTGCCGAAGAGATTGTTGCAGCGCTTGAGGCCAATGGCGATGACTGGGCCGCCGAGCAGGTCGCCACGCTGCGCACGAAATCCCCGGAGACCGTGAAGGTTGCGCTACGCCAGGTACGTGAAGGCGGCAAGATGGCGACATTCGAAGACAATATGCGCATGGAATACCGTATCGGGTGGCGCAAGGTGCAAAGCCATGACTTCCTTGAGGGCGTGCGCGCCGTGATCATCGACAAGGACAATGATCCGAAATGGCGGCCTTCACGGCTCGAAGATGTCAGCGACGAAGACATCGCCAAGTATTTCGAGCCGCTTGGCCCCGATGAATTGACCTTCGGGGATTGAGCTTTACCGCCGGGTCAGAGTACTCACACTTCTGGGTAAATGGCTGATCAGGAGTGACCATGCGCGGGCAAGTATTGAAAGCAGACACGGCTGACGGGCTCGGCATCATCCTTGGTGATGATGGCCAGCGCTATCGCTTCTCGCAGGCGCAGGTCCGTGACGACAGCCGATTGGCTCAAGGCCATGTGGTGGATTTCATTGGCATGGGAGATGAGGCGCGCGACATCTACATGCTGAAGGCGGCGGCTGATACACCTGCGCCAGCCGCTTCGGCGCCTCAACGGGCGGCGGCGTCCGCGACATATGCCGCGCCAGCCTATGCTCACACACCGGCAGTGAAGAGTGACGGCATCTGGACCTATTTCCTGAGAACTCTTTCGAAGAACTATTTCCAGTTCAATGGCCGCGCCCGCCGTCAGGAGTATTGGGGCTATATTCTCTTCTATCTACTTGCATTCATTGTCACGATTATTCTGGATACGATCCTGACACTCTCGATCTTTGGAATTGAAGATGCGGATGATGGTTACTTCCTGCCGCTCTTCACCGGGCTCTGGCTGCTCTACAACATCATTCCCGGCATCGCTGTAACCGTGCGGCGGTTCCACGACCAGGATCTGTCCGGTTGGATGTATCTGCTGAACTTCATTCCGTATGTCGGTGGCCTCGTCGTGTTTGTCTTCATGTTGATCGACAGCCGGGCTGAAGAAAATGTTCACGGCCCGAGCCCCAAATATCAGGGCCACAGCGCCGCAGACGCGTTCGCCTGAACGAATACGCTCAATATTGAACATCGCAGGCGGGCCCAATTCGTTACGCAAAAGTAACGGTTAATGTATTCGGCCGTTTGTTAACCTTCTACTCTTGTAGAAAGGGTATGCTTATCAATTCATTAGGAATGATCATGTACTTCTACTCAAACTACAACAAAAGTTGAGTGAATAATTGAGTGGTGGTGAAAATGATGATTGCTGAAACGCAGGAAACTGCGAACTCTTCGTTGGGCGAATCTTTCCTGAAGTCTTTGTCTTTGCTTGAACAGGCGCACCGTCGTCTTCATGATGTTGTGAAGGACGATCTGGAGCGCGGTGGCGAACGGTCGCTGACAGGCGTTCAGGCGCTGCTGCTGTACGAAATTGGCGAAGGTGAAGCCCCGGCTTCCGTTCTGCGTGCCCGCGGTGCTTTTGCCGGAACAAGCCTGTCTTACAACGTCAAGAAGCTTCAGGAAGGCGGCTATCTGATCCAGACCCGCTCTGAGGATGACAAGCGCACCGTGACGCTGAGCCTTACCGAGCGCGGCCTGAAAGTGCGCAAGCGCGTAGAGGCCCTGTTTGAAAAGCAGGCTGGCGCGCTGGAGCCAACCGCCAGTGTCCGTCCGGATGACCTTTCGCAACTCAACAAGACCATCTCGCGCCTGGAGCGCTTCTGGTCTGACCAGATCCGTTTCCGCCTCTAAGGCTCGGATCGAAGATACACTGACAAGAGCCCTCGTCTTGATCCGCGAGGGCTTTTTCATGCGCGCAACGAGAAAGAAAGTGGTTTTCAACCGGTGATTTCTTGCTATTCCCAATTGAATGAGGGCGTTCGGGGTATTGGGATTGGTGCTGGCTTGGCCAGACGTGGCATTTGCCGGGCCATGGGCTCAGGCACCTGGCGATTGGTATGCTTCTGCTACGATCACTCAGGAAGAGCTCGAAGGCATTCGTGGCAACCGGGTTGAGTTGTACGGCGAGTATGGCTTTGCGCGCAATTGGACCGTCACGGCGAAGTCAGAGGCCGTCGCCTATGAACTTGGCGGTCAGTTCGACAAGGAATTCTGGCGCGGCACGCTCCGCCGCCAGCTCGTCTCCCATAAGGGGTGGGCTGTGGGCGTTGAAGGCGGTGTGGTCCACGGCAATTCTCTGGGCGGCGTGTTTGCGTGCGATGAATGGGGCGCTGAGCTTCGCGTGAGCGGCGGCCTGTCCGGTGTGCGCGGCGGACGAAACTTCTACACGTTCGCGGATCTCGTCACGATCCGGCATGAAGATGGCTGCGCACGGCAACGCGCAGAGTTTGGCTATGGTGTCGATCTCTGGCGCAGCATCTTCCTCAGCCAGCAACTCTGGATCGAGCGCGGCAACAAATCTGCTGATTCAAACAAGTATGAGACGAAGCTAGGCTACCATTTCGATTGGGCAGACCTGGCTGTCGGATATCGGGAAGAGTTCGCCGGAGACTTTGATGAGCATTCTGTGTTGCTCTCCATCGTCTTCCGGCGCTGACTCTCCCCTGTCGCTCCCCTATTCGGCAGGGGCCTCTTCCGCTGCAGGGGCGGCCTCTGGCACGTATCCTGTCTCGCTCATCAAATAGGCAACCACGGCGATCCGGTCGTCAGGCTTGCGGACGCCTGCAAACGTCATGCGGTTGCCGGGCAGGAAAGTGCGCGGGTTTTCCAGCCAATGTTCCACCTGATCCGGGGTCCAGGTGAAATCGGCTTCCTGAAGTGCGGGAGAATAGGTGAAGTCTTCCAGCGCGCCAGCTTCGCGACCGAACAGGCCGTGAAGGTTTGGTCCGACGAGGTGTCCGCCACCTTCGGCGGTGATGTGGCAAGACTGGCAGAGTTTCCAGGTGCGGCGACCGCGCGCATAATCGGCCGTGTTGTACGGCGCGGGCAGGGCGGCGAATGGCGACGTTGCATCGGCAGCCGCTTCGGTGACCGCGGCAGGCGTTGTTTCTGGGGCAGTGGATGCAGCGGGGGCTTCAGCTTGCGGTGCTGCCGGGGCTGCGTCCGATGCGGGCGCATCAGAGCCTCCGCAGGCTGTCAGCAGAAGTGCGGAGGCAAAAGCGAGGGAAATAGTCGTCTTCATGAGAGAATAGGGCTCCAGGATATATCCAGCCGCACTTTGTGGGGTAACCAAGCGTAAAGCAACCGGCCTGCGTCAACTGGACGCCCGATGGCAGATGCTGTCATACAAGCAGGTGTCTGAGGCGGGGCAGGGACAAAGCCCCTGCACCGCGTTATCCTGAGCAGATGGCTGATTCCCTTCGATCCCGCCCGGAAATTCGCAAACTTCCCCCCGACGTCGTGAACCGTATCGCGGCGGGCGAGGTCGTTGAGCGCCCGGCAGCAGCGGTTAAGGAATTGGTGGAGAATGCGCTCGACGCAGGTGCGCGGCGCATTTCTATTTCGATCGAGGCTGGAGGCCTGAAGCGCATCATCATCGAGGATGATGGCTGTGGCATGTCCGCCGACGATTTGCTGGTCGCGCTGGAACGGCATGCAACCTCAAAACTCGTGCCGGATGCGGGCGGGCGTGTTGACCTGCTGAACATCCATACGATGGGCTTCCGGGGCGAAGCGCTGCCGTCAATTGCGTCAGTCAGCCGGTGTAGCATCTCGTCCCGTGCGGCGGGTGAGGATGCTGCCGAAGTTTTTGTCGAAGCGGGACGAATGGAAGGCCCCCGCCCGGCGGCCTTCACGGGGCGCGGTGAAACGGGCACGCGGATCGAGGTGCGCGATCTGTTTTACGCAACCCCCGCCCGCTTGAAGTTCATGAAAGGCGAGCGCGCCGAGAGCATGGCCGTGACGGATACGGTCAAGCGTCTGGCGATGGCGAATCCGCATGTCGCGTTCTCTTTGGAGAATAACGGGCGCAACTCGCTCAGATACGGCGCCGAGGCTGAAGGTGCGTCTGGTCAACTTGCCCGTTTGGGCGCCATCATGGGACGGGATTTCCGCGAGAATGCGCTGGAGATTGATGCCGAGCGCGAAGGTGTACGTCTTAGCGGCTTTGCAGGGCTGCCCACGCTGAACCGTGGTAATGCGCAGATGCAATTCCTGTTCGTGAATGGACGGCCCGTTAAGGACCGCATGCTGAATGGCGTGATCCGCGCGGCCTATCAGGATTTTCTTGCGCGGGACCGGCATCCGCTCGCAGCGCTGTTCGTGGACCTTGATCCGGAATATGTGGATGTGAACGTGCACCCGGCGAAGACCGAAGTACGCTTCCGCGACGCCGGGAATGTGCGGGGGCTGATGATTGGGGCACTGCGCCATGCGCTTGCCGCCGCCGGACATCGCGCCTCGACCACGGTGGCGAACTATGCGCTCGGCAAGGTTAAGATTGAAGAGGCGACCTCGCCCAATCTCTGGTCGGTCCCGTCCGCGCCGGAGCGTCAGGCGTCGCCCTCTTCCTATTATCGCCAGCCGGTCGGACCGGATCTGGATCAGCCGCTTCCGCCTTCTGGCATGGAGACACCACCGCCCCATATGCATGGTCTGAGTGAAGCGCCGCCGCCGATCTACCGGCACGATGCGGCACCTTCGGCGCGGGTTGAGCCCGATGCAGGCGCTACGCATGGGGCGCAGCCGGACTTTCCGCTCGGTGTCGCACGGGCGCAGCTGCATGAGACCTATGTAATCGCACAGACGGCAGATGGAATTGTCATCGTTGACCAGCACGCTGCGCATGAGCGCCTCGTCTACGAAGACATGAAGCGCCAGATGGCGGCGGGCGGTGTGAAACGACAGGCGCTGCTGATTCCAGATGTGGTGGAGCTCTCTGAGGATGAGGCCGCCCGGGTGCTGGAGCGTGCAGAGGAACTGGCTGAACTTGGCCTGGAGATCGAGCCATTCGGTTCAGGGGCGATCTGTGTGCGGGCGACCCCGGCCCTGTTCGGTGAGATGGATGCGATGGGATTGATCCGCGACCTTGCTGACGATTTTGCGGAGTATGATGCGGGTCTAGCGCTCAAGGAGCGGTTTGAGGAAGTCATGGGCAACATGGCATGCCGCGGATCGGTCCGGGCCGGGCGTCGTCTGAACGGTGAAGAGATGAATGCGCTGCTTCGTCAGATGGAGGCCACTCCACATTCCGGGCAATGCAATCATGGCAGGCCCACCTATGTGGAACTGAAGCTTGCGGATATCGAACGCTTGTTTGGGCGTCGTGGTTAGGAAAACGAGCGGCATGGACGCGCTGATCTTTGACTGTGATGGCGTGCTGGTCGATTCCGAGACAATTTCCATTGCCGTAGAGCGGGAGATGCTGTCTGGCTGGGGGCTGGACTATCCGTTTGAGACGTTCGTGTCGCGTTTTGTCGGGCTTCACAATCGGGATTTCCATGCTGCACTTGCGGCAGACGCGATTTCCAATGGACGTCCGTTGCCGGAGGATTTTGCGGACCAGTTGCAGGCGCAGATATGGCGTCGCTTCGAGACCGATTTGACCGCAATTGGAGGCGTGTTGGACGCAGTCGCCGCATTTGCGGGCGCAATAGCGGTGGCCTCCTCGTCAGAGGCGGCAAAGCTCGTGCGGAAGCTTCAGCTGACCGGGCTCCATGCGGCGTTTGCCCCGCATGTTTATTCATCCGACCTGGTCACAAACGGAAAGCCTGCGCCTGACCTGTTTCTCTATACGGCAAGGCAAATCAATGCGCGCCCCGAAAATTGTGTCGTGATTGAAGACAGTGTGAACGGCGTGAAGGCCGCACGTGCCGCCGGAATGACGGCCTGGGGGTTTGTTGGTGGCGGTCACGCGGATGCAGGCCTCGGAGAGCGCTTGTTGTCAGCAGGCGCACATCGCGTGTTTGCCTCTCATGCCCAGATTGCTGCTGCGCTCAGCTAGGTCAAGCGTTCGGGAATACATCTTTCAGCGCGGTCCAGTCTGCTTCATGTGATCCAGCATGGTTCGGTTTGGTCGGGTCAGTCAAGCGCCCGCGGGGCTTGGTATAGCTGTCGATCTTGCGTTCCGGTTTTTCATGCCACTGAATGTTCACGGCCCAGAGTTTCGGGAAGAAGTACAGGGTTGAGTAAGGCAAATGGTCGTGAATCCACCAAGCCAGTTTCTGCCAGTCCCCTTCTGCATGAAACGCGTCATAAAATGCGGGGATCACGATGCAGGCCGTCGCGCCCATATGCCCGTTTGAGTCGCGGCGATCCCAGATATGGTGTCCGAAATTGCTTTCATTCGATGCGCAATTGTAGCCCTTTTTCCTTTCGCGCTGCATCTGGTTTCCGAAACCATTGACTTCAGGAGATCTGTAGGCGGACCGGATGGCAATGCGACCGAATACGTCCTGCAGGGGCTCTAGCAGTTCCGTGCAAAGCTTCGTGCCAGCCGCGATGGCAAGGTCGGGATCGTCGGGGGCGTTTGAAAAGCCATGAACTGCAGCGATATCCGAAAACAGAAAGTCGCGCATGAAAAAGGATTTTGACAAACGTGTGCGTCCGAACTCTGACAAGCTTTCGACGCTGTTGGGCGGTTTCATGGGGCAGACTAGTCCTGATCGCTGGTGTCAGCATCCACAACCCAATACATTTCCGGTGTGCATGTGCCTTCGGTAATCTGGTCGCGCTTCAGAGTAAGGGTTTCACCGACTTCCGGCAGGCTGCCAAGATATTCGTCAGAGACCCAGAATTCTCCGTCATCGCCCTCAAACAGTGCGCCATCCTCATCGACTTCCGTGACAATTGCCGTGATGACGGACGTCTCATAGCTGCACGGCCCTCCGGCCATGGGCGGCGAAGGCTGATTGCAAGCAGTCGTCAGTGCCAGCGTGCCAGCGTAAAAATCGTGTAGCGCATAAGATACGTCTCCCCTTCCGAGGGAAGGCTATCGGCATTTCCAGCGAACTCAAGCAGAAATCAGGTGTTGATGACGCGGCCGGGATTCATGATATTGGCCGGGTCGAGTGCGCGCTTGATGGCGCGCATCGTTTCGGTGGCGGCCTTGGGGCGGATACGTTCCAACTCGTCCCGCTTCAGGCGCCCGACGCCATGCTCGGCGCTGATGGAGCCGTCGAAGCTCATCACCTGATCATAGATGATACGAAACACTGCCGCATCCTGTCCGCGCAGAACAGGCTGGGCCGCATTGCCCGGTTCGCAGACGGAGTAATGCAGGTTCCCGTCACCCACATGTCCGAAAATCACGAACTCCGCTGTTGGCACTTGCTCAAGCACCGCTTGATTGCAGGCCTTGATGAAGTCCGGAATACGGCTGATCGGAACGGAGATATCCTGATTGAGCGCTGTGCCATAGGCGCGCTTGGAAAGCGGGATGGTTTCGCGAATGTGCCAAAAGCTATCGGCCTGCGCGACGCTTTCGGCAATCACGGCATCGGCGACGAGATTGGATTCATAGGCCGACGCCAGTGCGCCTTCCAGTACGTCGCGGGCATGATCTTCCCGCGACATGGAAACTTCCATCAACACGCGCCATGGCAGGTCCGAAGGTAACGGGTCGCGCGTGTCCGGTACGTCTGCCTGCACCATGGCAACGGCATTTGCCGGAATGATCTCGAAACTGGTCACAGTGTCGCCCGCATGATCACGGACAAGAGCGAGCAGCTTGACGATATCGTCCGTAGACGCGCAGGTCACCCAGGCGCTGGCGCGTTGCACCTGCGGGAAGAGTTTGAGGGTTGCCGCTGTGATGATGCCCAGCGTGCCTTCCGCGCCTGCGAACAGCTGCTTGAGATCATAGCCGGTATTGTTCTTGCGCAAGCCGGACAAGCCATTCCAGATTTCGCCGGTAGGTAAAACAACTTCAAGCCCGAGGATCAGGTCTCGCATCATCCCATAGCGCAGCACCGCTACACCGCCAGCGTTGGTAGAGATAAGACCGCCAATGGTTGCCGTGCCTTCAGAGCCGAGCGAGAGCGGGAAGAGCCGTTTGGCGTCTTCGGCCGCCTGCTGCGCAGTGACGAGTGGCGCGCCTGCTTCGATGACCATTGAGTTGTTGAAGGCATCCAGCGACCGAACCGCATTCATACGTTGCATGGAAATGCAAATTTCGCCGTGGGGCGTGCCTGCATCGACCAGACCTGTATTGCCACCTTGCGGTGTGATCGCAACGCCGTGCTGATTGCAGAGCTTCACCAACTCTGCCGTCTCGACGGTTGTCGCAGGCCTCGCGAGGAACGGTGTTTCGCCCTTGTAGGTCCCGCGCCAGGGGCTGACGACCTTTTCGAGGTCTTCTGCCTCCGTGCTCCACCCTTTCGGACCGAGCAGGCTTTTTGCGGCAGAGAGAAAGTCGGGGCTGAGCTGTGTCATGTGGGACAATCTAACCATTCTGAAGCGTGAATGCGATGACCAAACAGTGGGGTATTGGGTCAGTCGCGATGAGCGGCGCGCGCGAGACGGTCATTGATGGCTTCGCCCAGACCTTCATTGGGAATGCGGGCTACGGCGATCCTGTCAGCCACCGCATCGAGTTGGCGCAATATGGCGAAGAGATTTGCCGCCGCTTCGGAGAGGCTTCCTTCTGGTGACAAATTCGCGCCGCCGTGGGTGTCTGAGCCGAAGCCGAGCCAGGCCTCCCCTTCTTCAGGGGCGTCGGCGTCGAGGCGCATGCGGGCATTTGGCGCGTAGTGGCTTTTCAACTGACCTGGCGCAGTAATGCCGTCCTCCTCGCCCGCACGGGCAAGCGGAGCGCCGAGGAAAGCCTCAAGTGCGGAGGTTTCAACGGCGCCAGCTCGAAGCAGGACGGGGCGGTCGCCGACGAAGGACACAATGGTGGACTCGATGCCTTGTTTGCACGGGCCGCCATCCAGAATCAGATCCAGCTTGCCATCAAGGTCAGCTTTGACGTGATCCGCGCGGGTCGGGCTGATATGCCCTGACCTGTTGGCGGACGGCGCGACGACAGGACGGCCGAAGCCGGAGATCAACTGGCGCGCGCCGGGATGCGCCGGCATGCGGAGGGCAATGGTCTCCAGGCCGGAGCGGGCAAGGTCGCAGACGGTCCCCGTTGGCGCGACGGGAAGCACGATCGTCAACGGACCTGGCCAGAAGGCGCTTGCCAGCGCGAGCGCCGCTTCGGAGAAGACCGCTTCCTTTTGCGCCATGTCGAGGCTTGCGACATGGGCGATCAGCGGATTGAAGCGCGGCCTGCCCTTGGCCGTGTAAAGGCGGGTTACGGCGTCAGGGTTCGCCGCATCACAGGCCAGCCCGTAGACTGTCTCTGTCGGCATGGCGACGAGACCGCCCTTGCGCAGGAAGCTGATCGCAAGGTCGATGGGGCCGGAACTGATGGGCGCGATGGCTGTCATGCGCGGGACTTAGCATTGGCGCGGCGGCCCCGGAAGCCGCCGCTGCACTATTTGCGGGTCGCGGTCCCAGTCACCGTGACGGTGATATCTTCTCCGACCCATGTTGCTGCCGGATCAGACGCCTGGCCGAGATTGAAGGCCTTTCGGCTCATCACCGCGGAGGCATCGAGGCGTGCTGTGTCGCCGTCAATATCCAGCGTGAAGGTGAGCGGGATGGTGACCAGCTCTGTTTTCAGCGTGATGACGGCATCAGCGGTGTAGCCCTCGCCGGTTTCCTGGAAGTCTGTCAGACGAATGCGCGCAGTCGGAAAGGTGTTCGTGTCGAACCATTCCGGCCCTTTCAGGCTGTCATTGTAGAGCTTCTTGCCAGCGTCAGCTGTCGCCGTTTCGACCATGACCAGAACTTGCGATGAAGCGAGGTCGTCCGGGTAGAACTCTACATCGGCCGTCCAGCTGCCAAAGGTGCCGGTGAACTCGTTGCCATCATAGATACCGGTGAAGCGGATTTCAGAGGCGTCGTAGTTGACGTCCCAATTTGGCTCCAGCGGCGCGTCAGTCGTCGCCGAAGAGTCATTGTTTGAGGATTCTGAGCTTCCGGATGGAGCGGAAGTTGCCAGCGGGATGAGCGCGATCAGCGCGAAGGCGACAGCGGAAACACCGAACGCGCGTACATAGCCGCGAGCGGTTTTCGGTGCGGCGGGCTTTCCGAACAGGCCCGGCAGCATTTTCTTCAGTACGCCATCCTCACCGCCAATTTCATGTTTCACAGCTCCTGCGACATGCAGAACCAACAGGATGATCAGCAGCCAGGCCCCTTTGGAGTGAATGGTCTCGATGATCGTGTGAGCAATTTCGCCACGCAGGAAATCCGGTGCGGGCAGGTGCGGCCAGCTGATCGACCCGAACAGAACGGTGGGCACTTTGAACTTGGAGGTCGAGACAAGTACCCAGCCTGCGAGTGGCAGGATGAGCATCAGGCCATAGAAAGCCATGTGGACTAGGTGCGATGCCAGTTTCTCGTGCGCGGGCATTTCTTCCGGCAAGGGCGGCGGCGGATTCGCGGCGCGCCAGAGGATCCGCGTGACTGTCAGGAACAGCAATGTGATCCCGATGGATTTGTGAAGCTGATAGCGCGCTTCGTTGCCATCCATGTTCCAGCCGAGCCAGATCATGAACAGGATGAGGGCCGCCATCACCCAATGAAGGATGATGGCGACGGTCGTGTATCTGGCAGATACTTTTTTCATCGGGTCTGTCGGTCGACTTATTCAGCAGCCGGTACGGCCATTGCGAACTCGGTTTCGATCGTGAGATTGACCTCGTCGCCCACATTCGGGACCAGTTTCTCAAGACCGAAGGCTGACCGGTTGAAAGAGCCTGTTGCGGAGAAGCCGATTTTCGGTTGTTCCGGCGCCCATGGGAAGGTGGCGGTGCCATTGTAGGTCACGTCCAGGGTGACAGGCTTGGTCACGCCCAGGAATGTCAGGTCTCCGGTGACCGTGCCGGTGGATGGGCCGGTCTGGGTGATCTCTGTCGATGTGAAGGTGATTTCCGGATATTCGCCAGCGTTGAAGTAACCGGCGTCCTGAGCGATCTCCTCATCAAATGTGTCGTACGGCGAGTCGGCATGAGTCGCCTTGAAGTCACCCGGGTAGTCTGTTTCGACGGATGTCGGGTCGATTGTGACGGTCAGCGAAGTCGCGCTGGCATCATCCGGATTGAATTCAAGCGTTGCGTCGAATTTTGTGAAACGGGCGGTATAGTTCGACAGGCCGAAATGGTTGACTGTCCAGACGAGTGAGGCGTGTGTCGGGTCCAGGGTGTAGGTGCCAGCAGGGCCGATTTCCGGAGCGACTTCTTCCGCCGGCGCTGCCGTGGCTTCAGCGGTTTCGACAGTTTGCGCTTCAGCCTCGGCTGCGGGGGCGGTGGTTTCAGCCGCCCCACAGGCGGCGAGGGCGAAGAGAGATACCGTAAGAAGGGATTTGCGCATGGATGAAGTCTCCTGGAGTTTCTGGTAGAGGGTAACCGTGATTATAGGGCGCAGTTGGCGTCGTGCCATCCCCGCGCTAAATGCTCATCTAGATATGACCTATTCGGATTCTGGGAGAAATGCATGGCTTATGAAGCGCCGCTAAACGACATGGCGTTCGCGCTGCAATCTGTAGCGGACCTGTCCCGGCTTGAAGGTTTGGAGCCATTTGGCAATTACGACCCGGAATTGATCTCGCCAATCCTCGAAGAAGCAAACAAGCTGGCGCGGGATGTCCTTGCGCCGCTCAATACCGTGGGCGACGCGCATGGCGCACAACTGACCGATGATGGCGTGAAGGCTGCGCCAGGCTTTGCCGATGCCTATGCCCAGTTCCGCGATGGTGGCTGGATGGGCTTGTCCGCACCCGAGGAATGGGGCGGGCAAGGCCTCCCAAAGGCGCTCGCTCTGGCGGTCATGGAAATGTTTCACGCGGCGAACATGTCCTTCGGCCTCTGCCCGATGCTGAGCTTCGGAGCGATCGAAGCGCTGATCGCGCACGGCATGGACGAGCAGAAACAAACCTATCTGCCAAACCTTGTTGCCGGAAACTGGACCGGCACGATGAATTTGACCGAGCCGCAGGCCGGATCAGATGTCGGCGCGCTGAAGACGAAAGCGATTCCGAATGAGGATGGCAGCTACGCGATCACAGGCCAGAAGATCTATATCACCTGGGGCGATCATGACGTGGCCGAAAACATCATCCATCTGGTGCTTGCCCGCTTGCCGGACGCGCCTGAAGGGTCTCGCGGAATCTCGCTGTTCATCGTTCCCAAAATGATGGTCAATGCCGACGGCAGTCTAGGCGAACGGAACGCAGTGAAGTGTATTGGCCTTGAAAAGAAGATGGGCATTCACGCCTCGCCGACCTGCGTGATGGAGTATGATGGCGCAACAGGCTGGTTGATCGGTCAGGAGAACAAGGGCTTGGCCTGCATGTTCACCATGATGAACTCAGCCCGTCTGAATGTCGGCCTTGAGGGTGTCGCTGTGGGTGAAGCCGCTTATCAGACGGCGTTTGACTATGCGCAGGAACGCAAGCAGGGCAAGGCGACTGGTGTGGATGGCCCCGCCCCGATCCTTCACCACGCCGATGTGCGCCGTACCCTGACGACAATGCGCGCCCGCGTGGCGGCGGCTCGGTCCATCTGTTATGCGTGTGGTGTAGCGGCAGACCTCGCAGAGGCGGCGCCGGATGAAGAGACCCGCGCTGCGGCAAAGATGCGGGAAGATCTGCTGACGCCCATCGCGAAAGCGTGGTGTACGGACATGGGCGTCGACGTGGCGAGCCTTGGTGTGCAGATTCACGGCGGCATGGGGTTCATGAACGAAACGCTGGCGGGCCAGCTTTATCGGGACTCGCGCATTGCGCCCATCTATGAGGGTACAAACGGTATTCAGGCGATTGACCTGGTCG
Source organism: Hyphomonas atlantica corrig. (assembly GCF_000682715.1). Taxonomy (GTDB): domain Bacteria; phylum Pseudomonadota; class Alphaproteobacteria; order Caulobacterales; family Hyphomonadaceae; genus Hyphomonas; species Hyphomonas atlantica. The sequence goes on from NZ_AWFH01000034.1 coordinate 221,668, forward strand.
GGCGCAAACTGTCCGGCACGAATGGTGAATCCATGCGTGTCATGTTAGGCGAAGTCGAGGCGACGGCGGCGTCTGCGCGTGCGACGAATGATCCGCAGCTGGTTCAGATTGCGGACCGTCTGCGGGCGGGCGCTGATGCGCTGCGTGAAGCGAGCGACTGGATGCTGGAGGCGATGAAGGATCGCGATCAGGAAAAAGCCCTCGCTGGAGCAACAGCCTATCTTGCGCTTGCGGGCGACGTGATCGGGGGGCATTTCCTGACGCGGGCAGCCGTTGCGGCACGTGGCGAGGAAGGCAGCTTCCGGGCGCGGCAACTGGCCTTGGCGGGGTTCTTTGCCGAGACCGTTCTGGCGACGGCACCGGGACGTGTGTCTGGCATTACCGACGGCGGCTCCCCTTTCCTGGAAAACAGCGAAGCCTTGTTCGGCATCGCCTGATCAGGCTTGCAGGCGCAGCTTCGGCAAAGCGATCAGGCAGAGCACCGAGGCGCACGATACCGCTGCTGCGACGGCGGCCAGTGGTGCCATGCCAAGCGTGACAACCGGTGCGGCAATCGCCGTTCCGGCCGCTGCCGTGACGAGAATGGCCACGAGCACGAGCGCCGTTCCGCGAGCATCATCTCCGCGCGCAGCGATCACGGCTCGGAAAAATCCCGGGGGGCCGCGAAAGCCAAGGCCAAGGTTTACGGGGATAAACAAGAGCGCCAGAAAGAGAGGTTCCGAACCGCCGATAAGCGCGAACAGGAGGACACCCAACAGTCCGCACGCCGACATGGCGGAGCCGAACAGGATCATTGGTTCCGGACCAAATTTTTGCGTCATCCTGCCCGCAAGGTTTGATCCTGCAATGAAGAAGGAAATGCCGGTCACCTGCATGATGATGAAATCGTTCAGGGTGCCGTCCAGTCCTTTCGTGATCATGGCTGGTGCGCCGAAAACGAAGATGAGCAGACCACCCAGAGTGAAGGCCTGGCTGAGCGCATAGCGCAGGAATGTCGGATTCGTGAGATGTCGCAGATAGCTGCCCGGCACGCGGGTCGAGGGCGGCGGTGGCATGCGGTGGCGCAGAAGCGCGACGAGGCCTGCGACGGTCAGGCTAAGCACACCGAGCACAAGGAATGAGCTTTTCCATCCAAAGCCGATCAACAGCCAGACGCCGACAACGGGCGCCAATGCCGGAATCAGGGATTCGATGCTCGCCATGAAGCCGAGCGCACCAACAGCTTTTTCTTCCGAGTACAATGCGCGGATCATGCCCGGAGCAAACACGGCAGCGGCTGCGCCGGTAAGACCCTGGACGAAGCGGAGACAGACAAGCGCAGGCAGGCTGGGGGCGAACATGCAGGCGAGAGAGACAATCGCATAGGAAACCAACGACCAGACCAGAAGCGTGCGCTGGTCGACACGTGCCCCAAGCTCACCGAACGCCAGCAGTCCGATGCATCCGCCTGCCACAAACGCTGCCAGCACGAGTTGGGCCATTGCCTGGCTGCCGCTCAACGTTTCGGGAAGCGACGGAACGGCCGGCAAGACAAGGTCGGTTCCCGCAAGGCTCAGGATCGTGCCCATCACAATGAGGGCGAACGCAATTCCGGGCGCTGCGTATTGCGTGTTCGGCATGAGGCTGGCTTCTCGATCGGGCGCCCGCCTATGCCGGAAATGCTGCAGAATGTCGACCGCGAGTTGCGACGCGTCTGACAGGTCGATATGACGGGCAGCAACCCTGCAGGAGGCGCAGTACGCAATGGCTTGGACGAAAACCTATTCCGGCGACGAGCCTTTGCGGATCAACAAATGGTTGGCTCTGGAAGGCGTATGTTCTCGCCGGGAAGCGGACTCGCTGATTGAGCAGGGCCTGGTAAAGGTGGATGGCGAGCGTGCCGTGTCCGGGCAAAAGGTTGAGACGGGGCAAACCGTCTTCCTGGCGCAAAAGGCGTCACGCCGCCTTGATAATCAATTGTCCATCCTGTTCCACAAGCCGGTCGGCATCGTATCGGGTACGCCGGAAGGTGACGAGATTCCAGCGGTGCGCCTGCTGACGGCAGACAGCCTGTCGGGAAAAAGTCACGCCATTCCGGGGCGTTACAACAAGCTCGCTCCGCTTGGGCGGCTCGACAAGGATTCCCGCGGATTGCTTATCCTGTCAGAGGACGGCGTTCTGGCGAAGGCCGTGATCGGGCCGGAAAGCGAGTTGGACAAGGAATACCTGGTCAAGGTGAAGGGCGATGTGACGCCCGAAAAGCTGGACAGGCTGCGCCACGGATTGGAGCTGGATGGTCGTCAGTTGAAGCCAGCTATTGTTGAGCAGGTAAAGCCTAAGGAACTGAAATTCATTCTTCGTGAAGGCCGCAATCGACAGATCCGGCGAATGTGCCAATTGGTGGAGCTACGGGTTGTGGACCTGATGCGGGTGCGCGTTGGGCCGCTTGAATTGGCGGGGCTGCCGGAAGGCAAATGGCGTCCGATCAGCAGCCGCGAACGCTCAGCTTTGCTGAATGGTGACGCGCCCCGTGCCCGCAAGCCGAGGCCAGACAAACCAGAGCGGTCGGAGCGGCCCGCGAGGGATGAGCGTCCCCAAGGCGCCGGCAAGCCGCCGCGGCGGGCTGGAGCCTCTGCGCCCCGGCGCGACAGCAAGCCCGGTGCGACAACGGGCGACAAGCGCGTATCTCCGCTGAAGGGAGAAAAGTTCAAGCGTACCAAGCTGAAACCGCGCAAGCGTACCCCCATCAAGTGAGAGACCTGATCGTCATCATGGGGGTTGCCGGCAGTGGCAAATCCTCGATTGCCGAGGCGCTGTCCGCCGCGACCGGGTGGCCTTTCATGGAAGCGGACGAGTATCATTCAGCGGCAAACAAACAGAAGATGGCGTCGGGCACACCGCTAACCGATACTGACCGTGAAGACTGGGTGCGGGACATGTGCCGCGCATCAGCGGACATGCGCGCTGAACGTGTCGTTCTGGCTTGCTCTGCGCTGACTTCTTTTGTGCAGAATGGCTTGAAAGCCCAAAGCGGGCGGCGCTGCCGGTTCGTATTGCTAGACGTTCCAAAGGAAGAGCTGGCACGGCGGATTTCGGCCCGCGCAGACCATTTCATGCCGGTCTCGCTGCTCGATAGCCAACTCGAAGCGCTGCAGCTGCCTGAAGATGTTCTGCGCGTGGATGGAACGGCGAGCCCCGAAGACTTGGTGGCGGCGATTCAGGAGCGTCTTGCGCAGGGATGACCTTGCGGTACGGCTCGACGGGGCTGAGACGCTGGGTATCCTCCCATCATGGACGGTACAGAAATCAGCAAGCCGAAACGGCCACGACTCGAATATCCTTACGGGCAGTCGCCGCCAGCGCCAGGTGAGGTGAAGGAAATAGCGCCCGGCCTTTTCTGGCTCGCCATGCCGCTGCACTTCTCTCTCAAATTCATCAATGTCTGGCTGGTTGATGACGGCGACGGCTGGACCATTATCGACACCGGGATTCCCTATGACGAAACCCGCGATGTCTGGCGCAACCTGCTCGCTGACCGGGTAAGCGAGCAAAAGCCGCTGAAGCGCGTGATCGTGACCCATATGCATCCCGACCATATCGGCACAGCGGGGTGGCTCTGTCACAAATGGGGCGCTGAACTTTGGATGACGCGGCTGGAGTACACGACGTGCCGCATGCTGGTGTCTGATACTGGGCGTAGCGCCCCGAAGGCGGGGCTCGATTTCTACCTTCGTGCCGGTTGGAACAAGGCGCAACTGGACCAGTACAAGGAAAAGTTCGGCGGCTTTGGGCGGGGCGTGATGCCTTTGCCGGATTCATTCCGTAGATTGGTCGATGGCGACACGTTCGAGATGGCGGGCGAGGTTTGGGAAGTTGTTACCGGCAGCGGTCACTCCCCTGAGCATGCGTGTCTCTACTCTCCCTCCTTGAATATCCTGATATCGGGTGACCAATTGCTGCCCAGGATTTCGTCGAATGTCTCCGTGCATCCGACGGAGCCGGCTGCCAATCCGCTGCTGGACTGGTTGGAGAGTTGTGAGAAGCTGAAGCAGCACCTGCCGGAAGATGTGCTGGTGCTGCCAGCGCACAATGAGCCATTCATTGGAGCGCACAAGCGGTTGCAGCATCTGATTGACGGTCACCATGTGGCACTTGAGCGGCTCATCCAGCGTCTTGGGCGGGGAGAGATGAAGGCGGTCGATTCCTTTACGACCCTGTTCGGGCGGGCAATTGCGGATGATGAGGTTGGCATGGCGACGGGCGAAGCGCTGGCGCACCTGAATTACCTGATCTATCGTGGAGACGTCTCCGTCGCGCGCAATGAGACCGGTATTGACCTTTACAGCCTAAACTAGCCGTTCCCCCAGCTTTTGCAGCGCCGGGCATGTTTTCGCCTTCGCATTTGCACAGTCTTTCGTCTAAACAGTTTTGGACGTCACGAAGGCGATGCAAGAGGGATACATGGCAACAGACGGTAACACCGCAGAGCAGGACGAAACCGTCGAGTCGCCAAGTCTCGGTGCCAAGTTGAAGCAAGAGCTTCGCGAATGGGCGTCGACACTCGCCGTGTTCGTGCCCGTGTTCCTGTTGTTTTCTGGCCTGGCTTATGAACAGCGCGTGATTCCGTCGGAAAGCATGGTGCCGACACTGCAGGTTACGGACCGGGTAGCCGTGGCGAAATTCGCCTACGGATACGACCGTTACTCTCTGCCGTTCTCCATGGGGCGCTATATTCCGCTGCCAGAAGGGCGAATTTTCGCCAGCACGCCGACGCGGGGTGATGTGGTTGTTTTTGAGCACCCTCACACTGGCCGTGTGATGATCAAGCGACTGATCGGCTTGCCGGGCGACCAGGTGCAGCTGATCGGTGAGCAATTGTTCCTGAATGGGGAACCGGTCGAAACTGAATATTTGCGGACGGTTCGGTTCGTACCGCACAATGATGTCGCGATTGGTACATCGCACGAATGGCGCGAGACAATTGGCGACAAGAGCTGGATCACCCATCGACAGGAAAAAGGCGGACGCGGCGACAATACGGATCTCTTCATCGTTCCAGAAGGTCATGTCTTCATGATGGGCGACAATCGGGACAATTCGCTCGACAGCCGCTTTCCGAGTGGTCATTGCCCGGCGATTGATGGTGTTATCGACCAGGCTGGCTGTCAGCCGCGCGTGCCGGCAAATCTCGCATCCATCGGCTTTGTCCCCATGGATCATCTTATCGGACGGGCCGAAACGGTTCTCGTCAGCTTCCATAAGTGCAAGCTTCAGGACGAGGAACCATGCCGCAAACGGGTGTGGAAAGGCCTTTGATCCTGGCGATCAGACTGCCCCTTATCGCTGCTTGAGCGGAAACGTATCTTGCCGCATGGGGGCAACCCCGTTAGGGCAAATTGTAACAAGTGGTCACGGGGCCCGCAGAAAAACGAGTATTTACCTGTATGGCGATGCCAGACACGACATCGACAGACCGGAAGCGCGGTCCGATCATCATATCGCGTCACGGGCGGCCCGCGCTGGACCGAACGGCGGGACCGCGCCTGAACTGGAAGCAGTATCGTGACTGGTGGGAGCGATATGAAATCGGCCCATTGGCAGAAGACCAGTCCCCGCCGCAGAAGCTGGTTGAGGCGGTCGCGGATGCCAACATCGTGTTTGCATCGGCGCGTTTGAGAGCGCAGCAGACTGCTGCGCATGCCGCGCCTCACATGCAGGCCCTGTTCGATCCGGTATTCAACGAGGCGCCGTTGCCGCCACCATTGCTACCCGGCGTTCGGTACCTGCCGAAAACATGGAATATCCTCGCGCGCGCAGCTTGGCTGAATGGTCACGCGCTTGATGGGGAGAGCGTGAAGCAGGCGCGCCAGCGGGCCGCATCCGCGGCGTCAAAACTTGATGAGGCCTCAAGTGAAGGCAAGGTATATCTGGCCGCTCATGGATGGTTCAATCGCATGCTGCGCCCGGAAATGAAGAAGCTGGGGTGGAAATGCACCTATGATGGCGGCGATGCCTATTGGAGTTTCCGCGTCTATGAATACCGGTGATCTGGTTCGGAAACGGTTGTAGACCTCAGGTCACCGCTCTAGTGTCACGAGAATTACAAGAAAAGATGAGGCCGACGAATGGCTGATGCGACGCAAAAACCTGTCGATAAATTGACCTTCGAGGAAGCTCTTGCAGAGCTTGAGGTGATCGTGCGCCAATTGGAGGCGGGCGAGGTCGAGCTGGAAAAATCCATAGCGATCTATGAACGTGGCGCCGCGCTGAAGGCACATTGCGAATCTCGTCTGAAATCAGCTGAGTTGAAAGTCGAGCAGATCGTGCAAGGGGCCAATGGGCCGACCACAGAACCTGCCAGTTTTGATTAGAGGGGCGTCGCTATGGGCGAAGCCCAGGACTTTGAACAGCGCCTGAAAGAGGTGGCCGATCGGGTCACGGTGGCGCTGGACCAGCTGATACCTCCCGCAGGCGGGCCCGAAGCAGATTTGATGCGGGCCATGCGCCACGCTGCGCTCGCCAATGGGAAGCGGATGCGTCCGTTTTTCCTGCTGGAGACAGGAGCCATGTTTGACGCGCCGGAGAAGACGCTGCTGAGGGCGGCCGCGGCGCTGGAATGCGTGCATTGTTACTCCCTCGTCCATGATGATTTGCCCTGCATGGATGATGACGATTTTCGGCGTGGCCAACCAACGGTACACAAGGCGTTTGATGAGGCCACGGCGGTCCTGGCTGGGGATGCGTTGCTCACCCTTGCTTTCAAGATCCTTGCTTCCTCAGAAACGCATGATGATGCGTCTGTGCGCGCATTGCTGATTGAACGACTGGCGGATGCGTCCGGCGCGCGCGGCATGGTGGGCGGCCAGATGATTGATATGCTGGAATCAGACAGTCCGCGGGACCTGAATACGATCACACGCATGCAGCGCCTGAAAACCGGCGCGCTGATCTCCTATGCGACAGAGGCCGCAGCCATCATCGGTCGCGCGAGAGAGGCTGAGCGCAACGCGCTGGCGGGCTTCTCCAATGACCTTGGACTGGCTTACCAGATTGCCGATGACCTACTCGATGCTACAGGTGATGAGGACGCGGTTGGCAAACCGTTGCGGACTGACGATGCCGCGGGAAAAGCCAATTTTGTTACCCTTTTGGGGATAGACGGCGCCCGCGAACGCGTGAGTATTTTGGCTGCACAAGCGAAGGAACACCTCGCAATTTTTCGCGAAAAAGCCCATATACTGCTGCAATCGGTCGATTTTGTGCTCGATAGAACACATTAAGATCAGGTCTGACCGTTAAAAAGAACCGAGCTAATTTGTAATGACCGATGCCCGACCCAACCGTTTGCTGGATGCAATCAACTCACCAGACGACCTGAAAGACAGGTCGCGCGGGGAATTGAAGCAGATTGCTGATGAGTTGCGCGATGAGGTGATCGATGTCGTTTCAGTGACGGGTGGTCATCTGGGATCAGGTCTCGGGGTCGTTGAGCTGACACTGGCGATCCATTCGGTTTTTGACACGCCAGACGACAAACTGATCTTTGATGTTGGGCATCAATGCTATCCCCACAAGATCCTGACCGGGCGCCGCGATCAGATGCGTACTCTGCGCCAGCCTGGTGGACTATCTGGCTTCACCAAGCGCGCCGAAAGTGAATACGACCCGTTTGGTGCGGCGCATGCCTCCACATCGATTTCTGCGGGGCATGGGTTTGCGAAAGCGCGCGACATACAGGGCGCCGATACGCACGTCGTGTGCGTTATCGGGGATGGGTCGATGTCAGCTGGCATGGCGTATGAGGCCATGAACAATGCCGGGGCCGACAGGTCGCGGCTAATCGTTATTCTGAACGACAATGACATGTCGATTGCGCCGCCAGTTGGCGCGATGAGCAATTATCTGTCGAAACTGGTATCTTCGCGCCCCTATCGGGGGCTACGCCGGATCGCGAAGAAAGTGGTTTCGCCCATGGGGCTGGAGAGCCCGGCACGGCGCGCAGAAGAGTATCTGCGTGGCTTCGCGATGGGCGGAACGCTGTTTGAGGAGCTTGGCTTTTATTATGTCGGGCCGATTGATGGGCACGACCTCGACACGTTGATCCCGGTGCTTGAGAACGTGAAAGCCATGCGCGACGGACCGATCCTGATCCATGCGGTGACGCAGAAGGGCAAGGGATATGCTCCGGCTGAAAACTCCGCCGACAAGTATCACGGCGTATCGAAATTTTCGGTGGTCACGGGCGAACAGTCCAAGCCGAAGCCGAAGGCGCCCAACTATCAGAAAGTGTTTGGCCAGACGCTGACGAAGCTTGCGGAGACGGATGAGAAGATCTGTGCCATTACGGCGGCGATGCCATCTGGTACGTCTACGGATATTTTTGCAAAGCGCTTCCCTGATCGCCACTTCGATGTGGGCATTGCCGAGCAACACGCGGTAACGTTTGCCGCTGGCCTTGCAGCTGATGGCCTTAAGCCGTTCGCAGCGATTTACTCCACCTTCCTGCAGCGAGGATACGATCAGGTCGTTCATGATGTGGCGATCCAGAAACTGCCCGTTCGCTTTGCGATTGACCGCGCCGGCCTCGTCGGAGCGGATGGCGCGACGCACGCTGGCAGTTTTGATATTGGATATCTCGGCGCGTTGCCGGGAATGATCTGCATGGCGGCCGCTGATGAGGCCGAACTTGCTCGGATGGTTGTCACGTCCGCGCAGATCGATGATGCCCCGTCAGCCTTTCGGTATCCACGCGGTGAAGGCACCGGCGTTGACGTGCCTGAGACCCCAATGCCACTCGAAATCGGGAAAGGACGCATCGTTCGCGAAGGCACCACAATTGCCATCCTTTCCTACGGTACACGTCTGGCAGAAGCGGAGAAGGCGGCAGAAATGCTCGCCGCTCAAGGTCTTTCAGCGACGGTTGCGGACGCGCGCTTCGCCAAGCCATTGGACGCTGATCTTGTCGAGCGGCTAGCAAAGGAGCACGAGGTTCTGATCACGGTCGAAGAAGGCGCCACGGGTGGCTTTGGCAGCTTCGTTCTGGAGCACCTCGCCCGTGTCGGAGCGCTCGATACGGGGCTCAAGATTCGCCCGATGACGTTGCCGGATACATTCCAGGACCAGGAAGGCCCCTATCAGATGTATGAGACGGCTGGACTGAATGCGCGCCACATCGCGGCAAAAGCGATTGAAGCATTGGGCCGGGGCGACATTGCTGAAATCAACCGGCTCGCCAGCGCCTGATACCTGTCTGAAAAGCAATTTGCGGCGTGTGCCGAACCGGTCTTATGTGCCGGGCATGAGACGCTATCCCATTTACATATCGCTGGCCGCCGCAGCGCTGCTCGCTGCGTGTGCAACTGCCCCGGAAGCCGCTGATACCGGGCCACCGCCAGAGGCCGTTATTGCCGAGGCGCTATCCGAAACGAATCCCTTTGAGGCCGAAGCGCTTCTCTCTGATCTGTTGGCGCGCAGCTCGCTGACTACCGAACAGCGCGTGCAGGCCCTCTATCATCGTGGAAGCCTTCGCCGTCAGGATGCAGATGACCGGGAAGGCGCGGTTGAGGATTTCGAGGCCTTGCTGGCGCTCGCGCCCGATCACTCGTTGGCGCCCAATGCACAGACCGAGTTGGATTATGTCCGCACCGATATCGAGGAGATCAAGGCGTCTATGAACCGCTTCCTCAATTTGCCGGATTGGTTCGATGGAACGTGGACGCTCGGCCAGCACGAGCAAGCGGTGACGCGTTATCGCACTTCCGGACTGGCCCCGACACCCGAACAGGTTCAGACCCTGATCCAGGCTGGCTATATCTGCGAAGCAGACAGTCAGGAAGCGCGCCTTCATGATTTTGGTGAAGACCGTGATGATCTTGCTGGTATGGAATGGTGCGATGCACCGACCAGCTGAAAGGTCACACAAAATCCACAATACCGCCCTGTGCCTGATCGTCTTCTACGACTAGGACTGTAAGCAGTCGTTTTTTGTCCCGTTGGAGATACTCATGATTCGATCCGGTCTTTTCCTTGCTGCCTCTGCGCTTGTGCTCGCGGCATGTTCCAGCGCGCCTGCCGCCACCGAAAGGGCGACAACGCCTGTGGTGCAACCCGCGTCTGGCTTCGCAATGGCCATGACCACGGTAGAGGGGCTGAAAGAAGCCGGTAACACGCAGACGGCAATTGATCGCCTGACCCAGTTGACCGGTGATCCAGACCTGTCCCGCGATCAACTCGCTAAGACCCTTTTGCGCCGTGGTGAACTGCGCATGAGCCCGGAAGGCTATGACGTCATGGGCGCGGTTGAGGATTTCGAAGAGATCGTCAACACGCTGGACGATACTACGTCCTATGCCGAAGCCCAGACATTGCTTGGCTCCGCGCAAGGCGCTGAAGCAGCGCTGATCGAACAGCTCAATCTGCCGGAAACGACCCGGCAGGAGAAGTTCGACATTCTGATGCGTCTCGGACGTCATGAGGATGCGATTGATCTGATGATTGCGAGCGATCTGACGCCCGATAACCAAACCCTGATTGCCATGTTTCAGATTGGGTACCTGTGCGAAGGCGACGAATTGACCGGTCGTGGCTACGACGCCGTCGAGCCAGACGGCACGGCGCATACGCTGCGGTTCTGCGACTTCGGCAAATAAAACAAGCTAAAACAATGTTCTTTTTGTCGCCGTTTGTGTGCGATCTCTTCGTGAAGAGATGTGGGTGCAAGCGGCGACATTGCTTCAGCATCGTAGCGGACTGTTGCTCGCGAAAAATTGTCGGCTGAACGCTCAGTTTTTCCTTCAATAGTCGGGTCTGGCGTGATTGTGTGGACAAAACACACATTCAGAGGAAACCCATGCCCGCAGATACGTTGCCGAACTGGCCCGCCATGTCCATCGCCCAAGCGAACGAGATGTTGGCTGGCGAAGGCTCTCCCCTCGAACTCGTTGATGGCGTTGTCGATGGTGTCGAGATGAAGCTCTACAAGAATGCGCCGCCATCCGTGCCGCTCGTGCTTCAGTTGGCAAGCATGCAATATGCGGATCGGGACTACATCGTCTATGAAGACGAACGCGTCACTTTCTCGGCGCTCGCCAAGGCTGTTGTGAAGCTGGCGGGGGTCATGAAGGACACTTATGGCATCGAAAAGGGTGACCGCGTTGCGGTGATCATGCGGAACTACCCGCAGTGGCCCGTTGCGTTCTTTGCCGCCTCCATGATCGGCGCAATTGCGACGCCTATGAATTCCTGGTGGACCGGGGAAGAGCTGGAATATGGCTTGTCTTTTGCGGGCGTGAAGCTGGCAGTCGTTGATCCACAGATCTATGAGCGTATCCGGGCTGAGTGGGAAAACCTGCCAGAGTTGAAGAATGTGATGATCGCCCGCGACCCTGATGGCGAGTATGGAGATCCGCGGGTTTCCCAAATGGAGACCTATATTGGCGGCGCAAATGATTGGGCAAAACTGCCGGATGTTTCCTGGCCCGCAATTGATGTGGGGCCGGATGACGACGCCACAATCATGTATACGTCGGGCACGACGGGCAAGCCGAAAGGCGCGCTGGCGACCCATCGCGCGGTCGTATCAAACATGTTCAATGGCATGACCTGTCAGGCGCGCATGTTCCTGCGCCGCGGTGAGCCAGTGCCGGAGCCCGATCCGAACGAGCAGCGCGCAACTTTGCTCGCCATTCCATTTTTCCATGCGACCGGCGCGTTCGCGATCATGATCCCGTCGTTGCTGCGCGGCGACAAGATCGTGTCGATGTACAAATGGGATGCTGGCAAGGCGCTGCCGATCATCGAAGCAGAAAAAGTGACCGCCGTTGGAGGCGTGCCAGCGATTGCCTGGCAACTTCTGGAACATCCGGACAGGGACAAATATGACCTGTCTTCAATTGCGGCCATTTCGTATGGCGGTGCGCCGTCTGCACCCGAGTTGGTTTCGACGATCAAGAAGCGGTTTCCGGACGCTGCCCCCGGTAATGGTTGGGGCATGACGGAGACATGCGCAACGGCCACGCTCAATATCGGCGAAGACTATGTAAACCGTCCAGGAAGTGCCGGTGCGCCGCCCAAAGCCGTATCGCTGAAGATCTGTGATCCGGATGGCAATGAACTTCCGCAGGGCGAAGTGGGCGAGCTCTGGTGCAAGGGTCCGATGAATTGCAAGTCATATTGGAACCGACCGGATGCCACTGCCGAAACGTTCCGTGAGGGCTGGGTGGTCACGGGAGACCTGGCGCGTCTCGACGAAGAGGGTTTCCTCTATTTGGTTGACCGGGCGAAGGACATGTTGATCCGCGGCGGCGAAAACGTTTACTGCATTGAGGTTGAAAACGCGCTGTATGAACATCCGGCTGTCATGGACGCGGCTGTTGTGGGTATTCCGCACAAGGTGCTTGGCGAGGAGGTTGGCGCCGTCGTACAATTGAAGCCAGGCATGCAGGTGAGCGAGGATGAACTGCGCGCTCATGCGGCAGGCCACCTTGCTGCGTTCAAGGTGCCGGTCAAGATTCTGTTCATGAGCGAACCACTTCCGCGCAACGCGAATGGCAAGATACTGAAGCCGGTATTGCGCGAGAAATTTGTTTAGCAAGGAAGATTCGATGACATCCAAAAGACGTATCGGCGACCGGGAAGTGTATCCGGTCGGGCTCGGCTGCATGAACATCACGCATGCCTATGGTCCTCCCATGGACGAGACCGAGGCGAAGGCCTTGCTCGTGCGTGCACTGGATATCGGTTACGACTTTCTGGATACCGCTACGCTATATGGCTTTGGTCGTAGCGAGGAGTTGATTGGCGAGGCGCTGAAGGACCGTCGCGATAGCTACTTCCTTGCCAGCAAGTGCGTGCTTGGGTTCAAGGACGGCCAGCGTACGCTGGACGCGCGCCCTGAGACGATCAAGGCAGCGTGCGATGCCAGTCTCAAGCGGTTGCAGACTGATGTCATCGATCTTTATTACATGCACCGTCCCGATCCGAATGTGCCTATTGAGGATTCGGTCGGTGCTCTGTCCGAGCTGGTGGCGGCGGGAAAGATCCGGATGATTGGTCTTTCCGAAATGGGGGCTGCAGATTTGCGACGGGCGCACGCCGTGCACCCTATTGCAGCCATGCAGAGCGAATATTCTCTTTGGGTGCGCAATCCGGAGATTGCTATCAAGGCTGCCTGCGAAGAGCTGGGCGTTGCGCTGGTGGCGTTCTCGCCGGTCGGGCGCGGCTTCCTCGCCGATCCGCCGGTAGACCCGGCAAAGTTTCATGAATCCGATTTGCGCGGATCCATTTTCCCGCGATTTGATCCGGAAAATTATGCGGCCAATTTGCCTTTGCTTGACGAAGCGCGCGCTTGCGCGGCGGAGGTCGGTTGCACGGTGGCGCAGCTTGCCTTGGCCTGGACGATGGCGAAGGGCGACAATATCCTGCCTATTCCCGGCACAACCAGCCTTCAGCATCTGGAAGAGAACTGGGGCGCTGGCCAGATTGAGTTGTCTGACGACATGGTCGCGCGCCTTGATGCTTCTTTCCTGCCGGAGAAGGCAGTCGGGCCACGCTATAGTCCTATGGGACAATCGGTGGTGACGACCGAGATGTACCCGTTCGAGCGCGACCAGGCGTGAGCGCTTCCGATAAGGACTATCCCAAGTCGGAGCAGGGCAAGCCGGTGGCGTTGGAACAGCGCGGCGAAGAGACCGATGGTCGCCGGTATTCGCCATCTGTCGCGCGCAATCGCGATCCTATCCTCCAGGTTTTCCGCGACCATGTTGCGCAGACTGGGCACGTTCTGGAAATTGCCTCCGGTACGGGGGAGCATGGCGCTTATTTGACAAGCAATCTGGCAAACCTTCGCTGGACCTATTCAGATATCGACGCCGACAGTCGCCGGAGCCAGCAGGCTTGGGCTGCAGCAGCTGGACATGACCGACTTAACGGGCCATTCGTGGTGGATGCCAGCCAGAGCGATTGGGGCGATGCCGAACGACCCGACCATTGGAACGTTGTTGTTTCCGTCAACATGATCCATATCGCGCCCTTTGAGGCGGCACTTGGCCTGATCTCGGGGGCGGGACGATTGCTGAAACCGGGTGGCAAACTGTTCCTGTATGGTCCCTTCGCGCGGAATGGCGAGATTGCGCCCTCTAATGCTGCCTTTAACGAGAGTTTGCAGTCCCGTGACCCGACATGGGGCGTGCGAGACCTTGATCAACAAATCGTACCAATGGCCGAAGAGGTGGGGCTGAGTGTGACGAACATCATCGAGATGCCCGCCAACAATCTCAGCGTCGTGTTGCAGCGTCAGGCCTGATCGCCACCGAAGCGTGCGGTCCATTCGGCAACCTGGTCATCCTCGATCTTCTGGAAGAGGACGTCTGGAGCGGAAACATTCATACCGTGTGGAAGACTATCAAGAAGCGCGGAAATGTCCCTGAACTGGAAGCTGCGATGCTCGTCGGGAATCCCGAGGGCGTCGAGGATCTTCTTGCCGGCATCCGGAATGATGGGCAGGGCCAGAATGCCAAACAGGGCGGCAAGGTTCAGCCCGGTGCGCACACCTACTGCGGCGGCGTCCACATCCGTCTTGTACTTCACCCAAGGCTCAGCCTTCGTAAGGTACTCATTGCCCGCGGCCCAGATAGCGCGTGTCTCAGCGGCGGCCTTGCGGAATTCCATCGCCTCATAGTGCGCGATCAGGCGAGGCAGACGTTCCTCCAGCTCGGCAATCATCCACGCTTCAGCGTCGCCCGGTGAGCCGGCATTCGGCAGTTTGCCGTCAAATTTCGACACCGTGTATTTCGTGATCCGGTTCACAAAGTTACCGAGCACATTTGCAAGGTCCGAATTGATCGCTGACTGGAAGCCTTCCCATGTGAAGGCCGCGTCGGAGCCTTCCGGGGCATTGGCAATCAGGTACCAGCGCCAATAGTCGGCTGGCAGCAGTTCCAGAGCCTGGTCCATGAAGACGCCGCGCTTGTTTGAGGTCGAGAACTTTCCACCATACCAGGTGACCCAGTTGAACGCCTTCAGCTTGTCGACTGTCTTCCAAGGCTCGCCGGAGCCGAGCAGCGTGACGGGGAAACTGACCGTATGGAAGGCGACGTTATCCTTTCCCATGAACTGGACGTATTCGGTCTGGTCCGCGCCCTTGTCCGTGCGCCAGAGGGCCTCCCAGTCATTGCCGGTTGCCTCGGCCCATTCTTGTGTCGCGGCGATGTATTCAATGGGCGCGTCGAACCAGACGTAGAAGACCTTGTCCTCAAACCCTTCGCGAGGATTTCCATCGGCGTCCAACACTGGCACGCCCCAGGCGAGGTCCCGCGTAATGGCACGGGCGATCAGCCCTTCGTCCAGCCACTTATTTGCGATCGAGACGGCGAGGCTTGGCCATTGAGCGCCTTTGCTGTTCACCCATTCGCGGATTTTCTCCTGCATCTTGGTTTGCAGAAGGTAGAGATGGTTTGTGTCGCGAATCTCGATGTTGCGGCTGCCTGAAACCGACGAATACGGGTCGATCAGATCGACCGGGTCTAGCAATCGTCCGCAATTATCGCATTGATCGCCGCGCGCCTTTTCAAACGCGCAAGTCGGGCAGGTGCCTTCAACATAACGATCCGGCAGGAAGCGACCATCATCGACGGAATAGACCTGTTTCGAGGTGCGTTCTTCAATCAGGCCATTCTGCTCCAGAACACGGGCAAAATGCTGGGTCAGCGCGCTGTTTGCCGGGCGGGAAGAGCGACCGAACCAGTCATAGGACAGGTTGAAGCCTTCGCCGGCCTTGCGCTGAATTTCGTATTGTTCGTCGCAATAGGCCTGAACACTCATGTCGGCTGCCTGAGCGGCGAGCTCCGCCGGCGTGCCATGCTCGTCCGTCGCACAGATATAGGTCACATCATGGCCCATCAGACGCATCACCCGAGCATACACGTCAGCGGGCAGCATTGAGCCGGCCAGATTGCCGAGGTGCTTGATTCCATTGATGTAAGGCAGGGCGGAAGTAACGAGGATGCGCCGGGTTTGCGTCATGAAAGTGAGGTCTTTCCCAAATTGCGTTGCAGGCGAGGCCGGGCGGAGCACCGGTTGCCCTGCACCTTTTAGCGATGCGCGCGCGAAAGGAAAGAATTGTGACGCCTGAAATAACACCGGGGTGACGGGCACAAAAAAGCCCCGGACACGCTGCAAGGGGCATCCGGGGCGATCGGCTTGCGGGATGCGGTGAGAAATCCTGCAGGCCTTGGGAGGAAATTCTGGTCTTAGAGACCGTAGCCTTTTGAGGCGGTGACCGTCAGATCGACCCGGCGTGCCATTGGCAGGTTGGTCGTTTCGGCAGGGTCACTGACGACTGCAGGCGCGAAATTCATGCGGACATCGCGGGCGCGGATCCCGCGCGCATTCAGCGCTTCGAGGACAATAGCGGCGCGGGCTTCGGAGAGCGTCGTAGAGCGCTCGGTATCTGTAGAATCAGCTGATATGACCTTGGCCTCGATATTGGAGATCGAGCAGCCGGCGAGCCTGTCTCCCGCAGTGTTGAGAGAGCGGACAGCATAGGAAGACAGCACGGCTTCCTGGTTTGAGAAATACACCGTGATTTCAGTGTCTTCGCAGGAACGTTCGAAGGGAACATGAACTGGCTCCAATGGCGGAGCCTTGGGGGCGTCCGACATGGCGGGAAATGTGAGCGCGATGGCGCCGATGCTTAATCCGGCAAGAATTTGAGCGCGTTTCATGATCCAGTCTTCCTTCAGGCTGCTCGTGTCGACTGACACCCATCAACACCACATCTGTGCGTGTGGTTTCATTACAGCCTTGATAGTCTTGAACTGGGGCGGAAATGTGCGCCTCTCTGGGCGAATGGGGCAAAGACGAGGTGATTAGAAGAATTCATCGTTTGAGCGCGGGGAGTGAATTTCACTGGAACAGCCGCTTGCGCCGCGGCGCTGATCGAAGTAGTGACTGCGTTTCCAGCGTGCCGGCTTAGCTCAGCTGGTAGAGCATCTGATTTGTAATCAGAGGGTCGCGGGTTCGAGTCCTGCAGCCGGCACCATAGGAAACAAGGCACTAAGCCGATTTCGGCAGGAATTCAGAGACCGAACTGGCGCGCAATTGGCGCGCAACTTGGCACAAGAAAAGGCCGATCGCCTCTGTAGCTTTCGTGAGGTATGCAGGATTGATTAGCTCACAGGTTTCTGTCGTGGAGTGATGCGGGGTAATTTATCCCGCGACTTCTCACGTGCACGAAGGCTGTGAGTGGCGGTCGGGTCAGTTTCCGATTTTGGCGAATTCGCTCAGTTGGGCCCTATCGTTTCGATTGGCCAGAATGGACAATGGTCACTAAGCAGGAACGGCAGCTAATCGAAGCATGGTGGCCTCCGAAGCGAAGAAGCTCATCGCTCTTGCAAAAGCTGGTCGTCACTTCCACTTATTGTGTCGCCGGTCAGACCGACGACTCCCGCACGGGTGACAGGCCTTCTCGGCGGGATCCATGGGCATTGCACTTCTGATTATCGGCGGCCTTCTGGGCCTTGTTTTTGGCGGTGACCTCCTGGTTCGCGGCGCCGTTGACCTGGCGCGCAGGATCGGCCTGTCGCCATTGGTCATTGGGCTGACGCTTGTCGGGTTCGGCACGTCCACACCCGAACTGGTGACCAGCCTGCAAGCCGCCTTTGTCGGCTCGCCCGGTATTGCGGTGGGGAATGTGGTCGGCAGCAACATCGCCAACATTCTGCTCATCCTCGGCGTCGCTGCATTGCTCGCGCCTGTCGTCATCGACAAGGCAGCCTTCAGGCGGGACGGAACCGTGCTTGTCCTGTCCACACTCATGTGTCTGGGCGCGGCCCTATTCGGGCGGTTTACGCCGGCGATCGGTGCCGTCTTTGTCCTGACATTGATAGCCTATCTCGCCTTCACGCTTCTTCAGGAACGGCAGGCAAGCGCCTCGAAGCCAGAAGTTGACGTCGTTGGCGAACGGCAAAAGCAGTCTGGTAGCGTCTTGAAGGATCTCGCTTTTATCGCTGCCGGTCTCGTGCTCACGATCCTCGGGGCCCGCTTTCTGGTGTTCGGTGCCATCGAGGTCGCTCAGGCGTTCAAGGTGTCGGGAGCGGTCATCGGCCTTACCATTGTCGCCGTCGGCACATCCCTGCCGGAACTGGTCACGACCATCGCTGCCGCCCGCCGTGGCCAAGCCGACATCGCGTTCGGCAACATTGTCGGCAGCAACATCTTCAACGTCCTGTTCATTCTCGGCGCAACCGCGCTCGTTCATCCTATCGCCGTGCCGGCCTCCATTGCCACATTTGACATTTGGGTGATGACAGGCGTTACCGCACTTTTGCTCCTAGTTGCCGTGACGCGCTGGCGCATCAACCGCCTCGAAGGAGGCGTCCTTCTTGGTGCCTACGTTGCCTACAGCGTTTGGCTCGGTTCGGTGGCCGGTTCCTTGCCCTGATTTTCTAGACCTAAATTGTAGTGAAAGCTGGCTTCATAATTCGGTTCACCCACGACCTGTTTCGTCCGCGAGACCATAGACTCGCGGACTCGCGCAAGAGCAAAGACTTAGTTTCGTTCCAGCAAGAATTCCGAGATCGTACTGGCGCGCAATTGGCGCGCAACCTGGCATAGGAAGAGATCGATCGCTGCAGTCGCCTTGGTCAGGTATGCTGGATCGAAGGGGGCGTAGATCTCTGTCGTCGTGTAGTCAGGCGCCTTGTGTCCAAGTTGAGCTGCAACTTCCCATGCCGGAACGCTCTTCATTCTGAGCCAGCGCGCCATCGTGTGTCGGAAAGAATAGGTCTGCACGTTACCCGGCAAACCTGCTGCCGTCCTCGTTGTTGCCCAACTCCGTTTTACGCAGTCGACGCCTGAGCCTTCGTAGAGGATCAGGGGATCCCTACTGGATGTCTGTTTGCGGGCTTCGACATAAGGCACAAGTTGATCAGGGAGCTTTACAGTTGGACGGTATTTCTTCGTTTGCGCCCGGCCCTTGGGATTCAAGTTTATCAGCCTGTGTTCAAGATCAATCTGGGTCAAGCTGAGGTCCAGGATGGCACCAGTGCGGGCAGCAGTTCCTACCATGAATGCAATCAGGACGCGAATGTGCTGTTCGTTGGCGGCATCGAGAAGTCTGGCGACTTCCTCGACTTCAAGCGGGCGTCCCTTGGGTGCGGGCTTCGGCGGATTGACCAACTGGACATAAGGCACCGAGGCAATGTCGCCCCGCTTCCAGGCCCAGTTGAGCGCAGATTTTCCGATCATCAGGGCATTGCGGACCGAGCTTTGTGAAAGCTTCTTTTCGTCTCCCAACCAAATCCGGAACTTCAGTTGCTGGTCCTGATGGAGCGCATGCTTGATGGTCGCCTCACCGTGGAATTCCAGCCAGTAGCGAAGGGTTCGGCGGATATCGACGGCGGATCGCAGGTGCTGGCCATGGTGTTCGTAGAACCGGGCGAAAACTTCGGCCAGCGTGGTCTCGTCCGGAGCTTCCTGTGTCTTGGATTGGTTGAGAACGAACCAGTCGTTCAGGATGGCCTTTGCTTCTTCAAAATCCGTTGTGCCGAGGCTAGCGCGGCTGGTCCGGTGAGTCTTGGGGTCGATCCACATCCGGTACCAGGCCGGGCTGCCTGAGCGCTGGCCGAGCCAATATTCGCCGACCTGGTATCTGTCTCTGGCTCCGTATCTTGGCATGTGGTCTCCTCAATTGCATTCAACAGGTACTCGGCCAGCTGAAACCCGAAGAAGGAGAGCTTTCGCTTCGAAATTCGCACGTATGCGATCCGGCCTGCATCCCTCAGCCTTTTAAGGGTCTGTTTCGACATGCCGAGGTGGCGGGCAGCCTCATCCTCGGAATATCGCTGGTAGACCGGCAATCCGATTTCACTGGACATCTGCCGGATGGTTTCATCGACTTCGTGCATGGGCGGATTTCCCGTTGATCATCCTTTGCGAACGGCCGTCAGGGCCTTGCGTGCTTTTCGGAAACCGGCGTCGCTCGCCAGGAATGCTTCAAGCATGTGCGGCACCAGAACTGCGATGTTCACCTCCTCTCCATGCAGCTGGCTATGAACCCGGGAATAATCCTCAAGGTCAGCAACAAGTGAGGGGTCGATCTGGACAGTCAGTTTCTGTGGGGTCCGGTCTGGCAACGGTCCGATCTTCAGTTGGGTCTCGCTCATGATCATCGGGTTCCTTCATAAGGTTTGAGGACAATGTCCTTGTTCACGAGTACGCCGAGCCGCCAGCCCGGCCGGATCGTGATTGAGGGCTGGACGTCGAGGTTGCGGCGTACGATTTCCTGACCGGCTTCATTGGCACCGGTCTGCACTGAACGGCGGAGCGCCCGGGCGATATCGCCCTCATCGTCGGTGCCAAGTTCGGCGCCGACGCCAAGCAGGGTGGAGAGCGCGACGCCCTGCAGCAGCTTCCAGGAATGATAGTCGACCTTGTCTTCAAGCCCGGCATAGCCACGCGCGTCGACGCCCGCGAGATTGTCGATCCGGATCGAGGAGCCGTCCGGCATGACGATCCGGCTCCAGACTAGGAGTGCCCGGGACTGGCCAAACGCGATGACACTATCATAGCGCCCGATCAGGCGTGCGCCCTGCGGCACGAGCACAGTCTCGCCGGTCACCGTGTCATAGACCGGGCTCGTCACCTGCGCGATGACCTGCCCCGGAAGATCGGAGTTCACACCGGTCAGCAGGGTTGCCGGAATGATCGTCCCCGCCATCAACTGGTAGGGCGACACCGGGGTTTCCAACCGGTGGGGATTATAGATCGAGGGATCGGGCTCCTCGCCCAGAAAATCCAGCTTCCGTACCTGCCGGTTCGGATCCTCGCTGAGCGACGACCCGAACGCCCCTTCTCGAGACGGCGCAAAGGCCGACAGGTCCGGAAAACTCAACGAAGCTTGTGCGGGGGACGTAACACTCTCGATGACGTTCTTCGATCCGGCACCCGAGCCGACCTGGAAAAACACCCCGCTCCCTCGCGCCGCATCGGTCAGCGCCGCTTCCCGCGCTCTGAGTTCCGCCTCCAGCGCCGCCAGTTGTTCCTGCATCGGATCCATTTCAGGCGTATCCTCCGCTGGCGGGCCCATACGCCCTTCGCGTTGCGCCTTGAGGATCGGCGTGCCGAGGTCGCCCGGCAGTGGCGGCCCGAGAATGTCCTCCTTCGCCGGCAGCTCGCCATACGACTTCGGAAGCGCAGAAAGACCATCCGCCTCCGGATTATGACCGGTCTTGTAAAGTTCCCGCGCGGGGCTGCCGGCATCTTCCTTCGGGCCTTGCAGGGCGAAGGCGAGCGAGCCGAGAACGATCGCGCTGCCGGTGCCTAGGAGCACCATCAGCGCCCGCTTGGAGAACCGCTTCACGGGCCGGGGTTTCCCACGGATTTCCAAGGGCTGGGGCGCAGGGGAAGCCGCTTCCGTCATGGCTTCGGGCTTCCAAGGTCATTGCGCGCGATCTTCACGACATCCTGGCGCTTTTCGCCGAGGCGGAGTTCGGCGCGGGCGAACAGGCGGTCGACGACATAATAGTCGCCGGACATGCGATAGTTGACGAGCTGGGACTTGCCGTCCCGCCCGATGACGAACAGGGCCGGGGCCTCACCCTGGTCGAGCCGGGCCGGGAACTGGATATAGACCTTGCGGCCATCGTCAAAGACGCGATCCGGCCGCCAGTGCGGCGCATCGCCGTCAATGTCGTACCGGAACTTCAACCGGTCGAGCTGCAATCCTGCCGATGAGGAGGGTGCTGAAGCCCGCGCTGTGCCTGAACTCGCCACCCGCGTCACCAGTTGCTGGTCGGCATAGCGCCAGGAGACGGCCGCCATATAGGTTTCTTCGAACGCGCGCAGTTCCAGGTGGTAGGCGCGCAGGCTCGTCGTAATGATGAGGTTCGTCTTGAGGCCGGCCTGGGTCGGCTTGATCAGGATATGGGCCTGCGCCTCCGCGCCGGTGCCGGAGACCGTGTCCCCCAGAACCCAGCGGACCGTGTCGCCAGCAGAGACGGAGACCAGCTCCTCGCCGGGCTGGAGGACGATGTCGGTCACCTGTTCCGGCGCGCAATAGACCTGGTAGAGCGCGCCCACCGTATAGAGATAGATCTGGATCGCATTCATGTAATTATCGAGCGAGGGCTCGATCGCGGCCTTGCCGTTCGCCGTCTCGATCGCCTGGTAGGGTTTGAGGGACGGCGCCTCCGTCTTGGTCGGCATGGGCTTCAGCTGGCCGGGCACCGCGCCAGACACAATGGTTGGCGTATAGGTGCGGTAGACGACCGGTTCCGGCGCTGGTTCGTTGTCCGCGACCTCCGTCTCCTCCACGTCCGGGGCGAGATAGAGATCTTCGACATAGTCCGGTTCATCCAGCGTGATGTCGGGGCCGCGTGACGCGGGCAATGTCTCGCAGCCGGCAAGCGCCGAGGAAGCAAGCAGGATCAGGGCAAGGCGTTTCATGGGGTTAAGCTCCTATTGATGGTCTTTTGACCAGTTGAGGCCGTGGACGTAGAGGCCGAGGGGATTGGCCCGGAGGGCCTCTTCGGTGCGGGGCGGATCGATGACGATCGAGAAGACGCCCGTATGGGTCGACTGGCCGGTCTCGGTGCCATTGCGGAAGGCGGTTTCGCGCCAGCGCACGGTGAAACTGTCATCGGACGCACGCACGACGCTCGTGACATCGACCGAGACCGAGCGTCTGCCGAGTTCCGCAAACGGATCATTGTCGCGGGCATAGTCGTTGAGGGTCGCGGCGGCGCGGTCGGTCGCATAGGCATAGGCCTTCAGCCAGTTTTGGCGGACGACGACCGGATCAATGGAGATGGAGCGCGTATTCTTCACAAACTCGGCGAGGTGATAAGCAATCTGAGCATCGGTCGGCTCGTAGCGCCCGTCGGCAGGCCCGACGGCGCGCACGGCACCTTCGCCGGTCAGCTCGACGACATAGGGAGTCACGATGGATTGGGTGGACCGCCAGACAAGGCCGCCGGCTAGCACGAACGACAAGGCCAGACTCCCAAGCGCCGCGAACCGCCAATTGGCCGCCTGGACCCGGGCTGAACCGATCCGGTCGTCCCAGGCCTGCGCTGCGCGCTGGTAAGGCGTTACCGGTTCAGGTGTCTCACCATAGCGGGTGGAGTTGCGCTTCCAGAGCATTGCTTAGTCCTCGTCTCTCTTGAGTTCGATCGATGTGCCGCCACCCGGCCGGTCACCGTCGCGCACAGCCGCGGCGGCCATCATGCCGGCATCTCGGGTCGACTGGTCGCGCCTTATGCGCCGGGCCCAGTCGGGGGATGCATTGGGCCGCCTGTCGGCGCTGCATTGGGCGCGCCGGTGCCGCCGGTCGCCGCAAAGGCGGCCCGCGCGCCTGCCTGATGGCGCTCGCCGGGCGATCCGAAGGCACGCCGGGCAAAGTTGCGAGCCCCGGAAGCCGTTGCCCGGACGCCGGCGCCTGCGACACCGCTCATGCCGGCCATGGCGGCACCGGCACCGGTCTTGCCGGAGGCGGCGGCGTTCATCTGGTAGGCGGTCCGGGCCCCGCCCGTCATGGAGGCCGCCGCGCCGACGGCGCTGCCCGCGCCACCGCCTGCCGTCCTGATCCCGGACGCTGCCATGGTGCCGCCCGCGACGGTTCCGGCGGCAACGCCGGCTGCGGTGCCGATGGCGGCGCCAGCGCCCAGCTGCGGGGCACCGGAAACAAGCCCCGTTGCGATGCCGGGGCCGAACAGGCCGAGCGCCAGGAAGGCGAGCGAACCGAGGATGACGGATGCGGCCTGTTCGAGCGTCACCTCGTCCGGCTGGAAGGTGGAGGTGATGGACGAAAAAATGGTCGAACCGATGCCGACGATGATCGCCAGCACCATGAGCTTGATGCCGGAGGCGATGACATTGCCGAGAACTTTCTCGGCGAGGAACGATGTCTTGTTCCAGAGCGCGAACGGGATCAGCACGAAGCCGGCGAGCGTCGTCAGCTTGAACTCGATGATCGTGACGAAGAGCTGGATCGCAAGAAAGAAGAAGGCAAGCAGCGTAATGATCCAGGCAAGGAACAGGACGGCGATGATCACGAAGTTCTCGAAGAAGGCGAGCGGGCCGGTGAGTTTCTCGATTTCATCGAGCAGGGGCAGGGCGGCGTCGAACCCGGTCGCCGCGACGAAGCCCGGCTTCATGATGTCGTCGGCCGTGATCGTGCCCCCGGTCGCGTTCAGCCCCAGTTGCGCAAAACTCGTAAACACCACGTCCGAGAGAAGCGCGAAATTGCCGAGGATGAGCGCGAAGGCGCCGACATAGAGGACTTTCTTGAGGAACCGGCCGATAATGTCCGTGTCCGGACCCATGGCCCAGAAGAGGCCTGCGAGCGTGATGTCGATCGCGATCAGAGCGCTTGTCAGGAAAGCGACATCCGGCTGTAGCAGGCCGAACCCGCTATCGATGTAAGAAGAGAAGGTTGCGACGAACTGGTCGATGACACCAAGGTCTTCCATCGCCTCAATCCCTCGTATAGGCGAAGCCGTCGCCGACGAAGCGCTTGTGACGGATGCGGGCCTGTTCCTCGATGGCAGCCCGGCGGGATTCTTCGAGCGCCACCATCCGGTACTGCGCGGCCATCAGCTGCTGCATCTGCATCTGTTGCTCGACCGAGAGGGCGACCAGCTGGTTGCCGGCTTGCGCGACTGACAGATTGCCCGTGGCAGCCTGGCTTTCGTCCACAAGGTCGGTCAGCGTCTCGCGCGCGTCCGCGATCGAGGTCACGATCCCCGACTGGACCTGGATCGAGGCGCGGAACGCGTCGCGGCTGATCCGCCACTGGTCGGCGGCCTCAGTGACGATTTCCTCATTGGTGAGGTCTTCATAGGAGTCCGGGAAGGCTTCGCGGTACTGGCGCTCGGATTGCTCGACTTCGTAAGTGACTTCGCCGGCTTCCCGCATCAGCGTGTCGATGCGTTCGAGCAGGCGTTTCAGGTGTTCAATTGAGGCATAGTCGAGCCGCTTCAGATCTTCGGCCTGGTTCACCAGCATCTGCGCCTCATGCTGGAGCTGCTGGATCTGGTTGTTGATCTGTTCGAGCGTGTGCGTGGCGGTCAGGATGTTCTGGACGAGGTTGGTCGGGTCGATCACGATATCGCCGACGCCGAGCAGGGCGTGTGCCGATGGGGCGGCCAGTCCAAACGTAGAGACCGATCCGAGCAGAAGGGCGATCATTCGGCGGCGCATGGCATCTCTCCTTCCGCTGCGATGAGGTCCGCGGCCCAGTGGAGCCCGCGCGCAGCAAGCCAGGCTGGCGCAAAGCCCTCTGGACCAACCGACGCAAGAATTTCGGAAATCAGCTTCTGGTCGGCTTTCGTGCCGGCAGCGCAGAAGGCGAGGGCGACCGGCCCGAGGTCGAGATCGAACAGCCGGTTGCCGTCCGGCGTCTGAACATAATAGTCCCGCTTCGGCGTCGCCCGCGCGATCAGTTCGACCTGACGGGCATTGAGTCCGAACCCTTCATAGGCCGCACGCTGCGAAGGCTCCTCGGCCCGCGCATTGGCGAGGAAGATGCGCGTGGGCGCGCTCTCGATCAGGCTTGGCGCGATTGAACTCGCTGCAATGTCCGACAAGCTCTGCGTCGCGAACACGACGGACACATTCTTCTTGCGCAGCGTCTTCAGCCAGTCGCGCAGGCGTCCCGAAAACATCGGATGATCGAGGAACAGCCAGGCCTCGTCGAGGATGAGCATTGTCGGGCGCCCGTCGAACCGGGCTTCAAGTTTTGTGAACAGGTGCGCCAGCACAGGGGCGGCGAGCCGCTTGTCCTGCATCAGCGCCTCCATTTCGAAGCAGAGCACGTCGCCGGCTTCGAGATTAACCTCATCGGCATCCAGCAGGGCGCCATAGGGCCCGGCCAGCGTGTAGGGTTCCAGCGCCTGCCGGAGGTCCGGGATCTGGAGGAGGGCCACCAGCCCTGTCAGCGTGCGCTGTGCGACCGGCGCCGCGCCAAGGCTTTGCAGCGCCGTCCAGACAGCCTGCTTCACCTCCGGCGTCACCGTGACACCTTCCTGCTCGATCAGTCCCAGTACCCACGCCTGAGCCGCAGCGAGACCGCCCTCGCCGTCGACATCTCTCAAAGGCTGGAAAGCAAGGTCGCCTTCGAGACCGAGGTCGTACCAGGTGCCGCCCAGCGCGAGCGTCGCACAGCGCGCTGAGGCACCCTTGTCGAAGAGGAAGACCTGCGCCTGTTCATAGCGGCGGAACTGCAGCGCCAGCAGGGAAAGCAGCACCGACTTGCCGGCTCCGGTCGGCCCGACCACCATCATGTGGCCGACATCGCCCTGATGGGTGACCAGCCGGAATGGGGTCGAACTCGCGGAGCGCGCCATCAGCAGGGGCGGTCCATCCAGATGCGCATTGCGCTCCGGCCCCGCCCAGAGCGAAGAGAGCGGCGCCATATGGGAGAGGTTGATCGTGTTCAGGAGCGGCTGGCGGACATTGGCATAGGCTTCGCCCGGCAGCGTGCCGAGCCAGGCTTCGATGGCGTTGACGCTTTCCGCAACGCAGGTGAACCCGCGCCCGCGGATGACACGTTCGACAGCGCGGATTTGGTCTTCGGCGATGCCGGCATCCTCATGCCGGACGATAATCGCTGTCGTGCAGTATCCGAAGGCGACATGGCCGGCGCCAATGGCCTGCAGGGCTTCGTCCGCATCGGCGGCCTGATTGTCGGCGTCCGTGTTGAGCAGCGTTGCGGGCTCGTTGGTGAGGATTTCTCGGAGGTAGGAGGTCAGCGACCGGCGCTTGGCGAACCAATTGCGGACATAGGCATTGAGCGTCTTCTCGGCATCTGGTTTGTCGAGGGGCAAGAACCGCGTCACCCAGCGATAGGCAAAGCCGAGTTGGTCGAGGTCCGAGAGCAGTCCCGGCTCGCCTGTCGCCGGGAACCCGTTGATTGTAAGGACCCTCAGCGTCTCCTCGCCAAGTCGGGGTGACAGACCGCCGGTCAGCGGCGTATCGACCAGAAGCGCATCGAGACACATCGGCACGGACGGTGCCAGCACCTCCTGTCGCGCCGTGGAGATACAGGCATGGAGATAAGTCAGCGTCTCATCGTCACTGAGGAACCGCGCCTCCGGCATCAGATCCGCCATCATGTCGCGCGCACGGATCGTCTCGGTTTCGAAATGGGCAAGGTGCTCGCTCCAGAAGGCCGCCGGGGCATCTGCCGGATCCTCGATGAAGAGCTGTTCGATCCTTGCCGTCCGGTCGGCCGGTGGCATCCAGGTGAGGGTGAGATAGCAGTCGGTTTCGAAGTGCCGGCCTGCCTCCTCGAAGGCTGCGCGGCGTTCTTCGTCGACCAACCAGGCCGCCGGATCGCGCCAGGAACTTTCGGGATAGGTGACCGACGGTCTGCGGTCGGCTTCGATATGCAGCGCCCAGCCGGAGCCGAACCGGCGGAGGAGATTGTTCATGCGGGCGGTGACGGCGACCAGTTCCTCCGCCGTCGAACTTTCAAGGTCGGGGCCGCGATAGGCAATCGTCCGCTGCAGGCTGCCATCCTTGTTGAGGATAATGCCGGGCGCGATCAGGCAGGCCCATTTGAGATGGTCGGCGAGGGAGGCCGGGCGGGCGCGGTATTCACGAAGGTTCAGCATGCGTAATAGGCCTTCTGGCGGATGTGCCGGATCAGCACGTCTGTGAATTGCGGATCACGCCTTGCAGCGAAGACGCAGAGTCCCTGCGCGACGATCCAGAAGACGAGCCCCACGACCCAGAGCTGGAGACCGATGCCGAGTGCGGCGGCCAGCGTGCCATTGACGATGGTCGCGAGCCTCGGTGCGCCGGCCAGCAGGATCGGCGCGGTGAGCGAACGATGCACCGGCACGCTGTAGCCGGGTGGGAGGGGCGACGGTTCTGCCATCAGAGCGTTGCCCCACCGCCGAAGGAGAAGAAGGAGAGGAAGAACGAGGTCGCGGCAAAGGCGATCGACAGGCCGAACACGATCTGCAGGAGCTTTCGCATGCCGCCGCCGCTCTCGCCGAAGGCAAGGCCGAGCCCCGTCAGGATGATGACGATGGTGGCAAGGATCTTGGCGACCGGGCCTTCGATGGATTCGAGGATTGATTGCAGCGGGGCTTCCCAGGGCATGCCGGAACCGGCTGCATGGGCGGGAAACGCAATCGCGGCGACGAGCAAGCTCAGGCTGAGGCCCTTGATCATGTCTCTGTTCATTGGGGAGGTGTCCTTTCAGGTGCGGTTGAGAGAAGCGGTTCAGAAAAGGGAAGGCTCGGCAGGACGAGCTGCAGGTCCGGCTGAACGGGGCTGAGGTCGTAGCCGCCGCGTCCGAGGCCGTTCATGCGCGAGACCGTCTCGACCCGGTGCCGGCCGGCGCGCCGCGAGATGTAGACGACGCAGTCGATCGTTTCGGCGATGAGGTCGTGCGGAACCTGGGCCGAGGTTTCGCCGATCAACTGTTCGAGCCGGGAGAGGCCGCCAAGGGCAGAATTCGCATGCAATGTGGCGATCCCGCCTGGATGGCCGGTATTCCAAGCCTTCAGCATGTCGAGCGCCTCGGCACCCCGGACTTCGCCGATAATGATCCGGTCGGGGCGCAGGCGCAGCGTCGAGCGTACGAGGTCTGCGAGGGTCACGGACCCAGGCTGCGTGCGCAGCTGCACAGTATCCTCGGCCGCCGAAACAAGCTCCCGCGTATCTTCGAGGATGACGAGCCGGTCGCCGGTCCGGGCGATTTCGGCGAGGAGCGCATTGGCGAGCGTTGTCTTGCCCGAGCCCGTGCCACCGACGACGAGGATATTTTCGCGATCAAGCGCGGCTCGCCGCAAGGCCTCGGCGTGATGGGCAGCCATGACGCCAGAGGGGACATAGTCATCCAGAGCGATGATCCGGCCCGCAGGCTTGCGGATCGAAAAGCAGGGTCCCGGCGCAACCGGCGGCAACACACCTTCGAACCGTTCCCCGCCCATCGGCAGTTCTGCCGATACAATGGGCGAGCCAGCATCCGCGCGCCGTCCCATATGGCTGGCAACCAGGCGGATGACGCGTTCCGTATCGGCGGTAGGCATCAGGCCCGTTTCGATCCGCCCGCTCCCGTGGCGCTCGACCCAGAGCCGGCCATCGGGATTGATCATGATCTCGACCACGGCGGGATCGTCCAGCGCCGCAACAATCTCGTCTCCGAGCGCCGTCACCAGCATGGCGCGGGTCCGTACAAGGCTCGTCGTGTCACGCATCGGCCCGCTCCTCAGTCAGAGGTCCAGTATCGCTTTCGAAGCTGGCCGCTTCCGCCGTCACATCCTCGACGGCGTTCTGGAGAATGCGCTGTCCTGACCGGAGCGCCTCGGCGACCTGACGGACAAAGAGATCGAACCGGAGATCGCCCTTGGCGCGCGCGGCTTCCACCTGGTTGGCGGGTACCGGCGGTGTCACCGTCAGGAAATAATGCACGAAGGTCGCGAGCGTTTCGGCAAGGACGAGATTGTCCCGCTCGATCCGTCCGAACTGCCGCGTCAGCCGGTCGAGCCGGCGATTGATGGCGGCTTCGCGTTGATTGTCGGCCTCGCCGGAGAAATAAGCCACCAGCGCCCGGTCGACGATCGCGCTTTCTGAGAGGCCTGGCCTGCCCCACAGGGGTGATCCACCAGA
>NZ_AWFH01000035.1 GCF_000682715.1 Hyphomonas atlantica corrig.
AGTGCTGTCGTAACCCCGCCCGCCCCCTGCCGAGAGTCCGGTCTCGAAGGCTTCAGGTATGATGGCGGTTTTCACGAAGGGAGACAGCCATGATTGTATTTGCAGGTTTGGATATTTCGCTGGAGGAGACGCATGTCTGCGTCGTTGACAGCAATGGAAAGACACTCAAGGAAGCGCGTGTTCCGACAGAACCGGACGCCATTGTGCCGGTGCTTCAGCGGTTCGGCGAAAGCCTGAAACGGATCGGATTTGAAGCCAGTTCGCTGTCGCCCTGGCTGAGCAATGAGCTGACAAAGCATGGACTTCCAGCGATCATTGTCGAAGCCAGGCACATGGCAGGCGCGCTCAGTGCGATGCGCAACAAAACCGACCGGAATGACGCGCGAGGCCTCGCCCAGATGATGCGGACCGGCTGGTTCCGGCAGGTCCATGTGAAGAGCGATGACAGCCATCGCATCCGGGTTCTGCTCGCCAACCGCCGCATGCTGAAGCGCAAGTTTCTCGACATCGAGAACGCAATCAGGGGCACGCTAAAAGTCTTCGGCGTGAAGATGACGCGGACGACGCGCGGACGGTTCGAGGAGGATCTGCGCGAACGCCTGCGCGAGGAAGATCCGGTCCTGCAGGACATGACGGAATGCATGCTCCATGCGCGGCGCACATTGTATGAAGAGTTCCAGAAATGCCACCGGCTGGTGATGCAGATTGCCCGCGAAGATGAGGTCTGTCTGCGCTTCATGACGGTGCCGGGCGTTGGCCCAGTCACCGCCTTGTCGTTCAAATCCTGCATCGACGATCCAGGGCGGTTCAGGCGATCAAAGACAGTTGGGGCACACCTTGGTCTGACGCCGAAACGCTTCCAGTCAGGAACTGTCGATTACAACAGCCGGATATCAAAATGCGGCGATCCGGAGACGCGCTGGCTGCTGGTCGAGGCCGGCAACTCGATCCTGTCGAATGTGCGAACATGGTCAGTGCTGAAGGCCTGGGGCATGCGTCTGCAGAAGCGGCTTGGCCACCGGCGCGCGGCCGTCGCCCTCGCACGAAAACTGTCCGTCATCCTGCATCGGATGTGGCTCGAAGGCAGCACCTTCATGCCCTCGAACGCCGATCTGAAAGCGCGAGCAATCTGATGGATGCGGACCTGAAACATGACGCCAGGAGAACTTCCATGACCTCTTAAACCGACACCCGAATCCGCTTCGGCGGAGGCGACCCTGACGGGCCGCGGGTTGGATGATCCCGCTATCTTGCCTGCACAGGAAGTCCACCAAACAGGCTTCTGGAACAGTGCGCTGTGAGTGCTTCGAGGACGTCCATCCCCATCGAACCAGAGCATGTGCGAGGCCTCAGCGCTTCAGCACGAAGTAGTGCATGGGCCGTCAGCACCGCGATCAATCGAAAGGAAATATCATGTTGAAACAGGATCAAATGCGACCCTCACAGGCGAAATCACGGTTGACAGGAAGGCCGGGGTTAGTGAGGGCAAGATT
>NZ_AWFH01000036.1 GCF_000682715.1 Hyphomonas atlantica corrig.
GCCTGAAGTCTCAAATACCTGACGACGGACACTGGATTGCCTTACATAGCGTCGAGGAAGAAGCCTGCTAAATAGAAGTCGTATCTTTGAACGAGGGATTTCGAGTTCTTGTTTCTTTGGTTCTTTACGTCGGCCTTGAGTAGTCCGCTCCCCACAAGCTACAGCGTCAACTCCTCTTCCCGTAGCTGCATCACCTCGTTCCTCAAACGCGAAGCCTCTTCGAATTCCAGATTCGCGGCGGCTTCGCGCATTTGTTTGTCGAGGTTCACTAAAGCCGCTTGCATGCCCTCACCCCATCTCTTCCTCATAGCCGACCATCCTTAGCGGCTTGGCGCGGCGGCCTTCGAGTTCGGCCCAGCGGACGAGGGCGTCTTCGCGGCCATAGGTGATCCAGAGTTCCTGCGGGTCGACCTCGCGGACCGTGTCGGTCAGTTCGTCCCAATCGGCATGGTCGGAGATGACGAGTGGCAGCTCGACCCCTCGCTGCTTGGCGCGCTGTTTTACGCTCATCCAGCCAGACGCAAAGCCGATGACGGGATCGGGGAAGCGCTGGGCCCATTTGCCTTCAAAGGCGCCGGGCGGGGCGATGACGATCTCTCCACGGAAGGCTTCGCGCGCGGCCTTTGACCGGTCTTCCAGCGTGGCGGGGCGCAACTCTCCCAGCGTGACGCCGGCCGCCTCGTACACCTCGCAGAGCTTTTCCAGGCTGCCATGAATGTAGATGGGCCGGTCATGCCCGGCGAGGCGCAGATGTTTGATCACGCGCTGGGCCTTTCCCAGAGAGTAGGCGCCGATGCAATGGGTGCGGTCTGGATTGTCCGCGACCGAGCGCATCAGGCGGTCGATCTCCTGGTCCGTAGGCGGATGGCGGAAGACGGGCAGGCCAAACGTCGCCTCGGAAATGAAGACATGCGTGTTCTCCACCGGCTCGAAGCCGGGGCAGGTGGGGTCTGCGCGGCGCTTGTAATCGCCGGTGAACACCATGCGCAGGCCCTTGTGCTCCACCACGATTTGTGACGAGCCGAGAATGTGCCCCGCCGGGGAGAGCCAGACGGTGACGCCATTGATCTCGATCGCCTCGCCATATTCGACGGCCTGGGTCTGTTTGGCGAAACTGTCGCCATAGCGCGCGGCCATGATGGCCAGTGTGTGCGGATGGGCCAGCACCTTGCCGTGGCCGCCGCGCGCATGGTCCGAATGGCCGTGGCTGATGACGGCCCGGTCCACCGCGCCGCGCACGGGATCAAGATAGAAATCCCCCGGCGGGCAATAGAGCCCCTTGGGGGTGGGGTGAAGCAGGAGGTCTGGCCGCAGCATACCCTCAATGTAGGCGATGCACGCGGACGGGGAAGGGGCGCACCCCGTAGCCTTATGCAATCCTGAACTGCCTCGCCACACTTGCGACATGGTCTCGT
>NZ_AWFH01000037.1 GCF_000682715.1 Hyphomonas atlantica corrig.
CTGAGCGAAGTCGAAGCACGGGCGCGGGCTTGATGAAGTCGCAACCCAGGCCAATTCATCCTTAGACTTCGCTCAGGATGAGTCTGGTCAGAGGGCGGATTGCGTTCAGCAAATGGCTCAGGATGCGTCTCCGTCCTTCGGCCCGCCCGGATGCGTCAATTTGTAGAACCGGCCCCTTTCACGAACAGGCGGAGCGGTCCGCGATTTTGACAATTCCTTCAGCCTCTCCCAATCCCCGCGCACAAAGGCTTCCTTCTTGGCGCGCGTCCAGCCTTTCATCTGCCGCTCGAAACTGACCATCTCCGCGGGATCGGCAAACGCCCCGCACCAGAGCAGTTTCACCGGACGACGCGAGAACGTGAATGCTCTGGGATTAACACCCTCATTGTGCTCCCAAACGCGCACCTCAACATCGTTGCCGCGATGGGAGCCGACATAATATTTCCCGTCAGCACATTGCAGAAGATAGACCCAGAACTGCATCGCTCTACCTTAGCGCTCATCCTGAGCGAAGTCGAAGGATTGGGCGTGGGCTTGCGGAGGTTGCGGCCTGTATCAAGTCATCCTTTGACCCCGGCCTTCACCGGGGCAGGCTCCGCTCAGGATGAGTCCTGTGTTTGCGGCACAATCTGTTGCCAATCCCCGGCCTATGCGCCACATCCCCGAATATGCCCATCCGTCCCTACGCCCCTTCAGACCTCCCTGCCCTCTATGCCATCAACCAGGCCTCGACGCCCGGAGTGGGGCATGAAGACTCGGCTGAGGGCCTGAAGCGCTGGATTGATCTGTCCACCTGTCTTGTCGCAACAGATGCGGGCGGCGCGCCGCTCGGTTTCATTGCGCTGATCGAGCCCGGCACGCTGGCCTATGACAGCGCCAATCTGCGCTGGTTCGAAGCGTGGCAGGCGGAACAAGGCTGCGACCTGCTCTATGTCGACCGGATCGCGATATCGGAGGCCGCGCGCGGACAGGGCCTCGGCCAGCGGCTGTATGAAGCCGCCTTCGAGATCGCCAAGGGCCGCCAATGGCTCGGCGCAGAAGTGAACACAGACCCGGACAATCCGGGCTCGCACAAATTCCATACCCACCTCGGCTTCGCCCGCATCGGCGAAAAACGCTACAGGCCGGACTACGCCGTCGCCTATTATGCACGGCCGGTATAGACGCCCGCCCCTTCCCGTGATCCCGGAAATTGCGGAAGCAAATATATGGGTCCCGGATAAGCGCGATGCGCTTTCCGGGATGACAAACTCTCCTCTCTCCGTGTCTCCGGCGCTGCGGA
>NZ_AWFH01000038.1 GCF_000682715.1 Hyphomonas atlantica corrig.
AGGAGAGGCCCGATGGCCAAGGCAAAGTTTGAACGCAACAAGCCGCACGTCAACATCGGCACGATTGGCCACGTTGACCACGGCAAGACGACGCTGACAGCAGCGATCACGATGACGCTTGCAGAGCAGGGCGGTGGTGAGAAGCGGTCCTATGAGGACATCGACTCCGCGCCGGAAGAGAAAGCCCGCGGCATCACGATCAACACGGCGCACGTGGAATATGAGACGGAAAACCGTCACTACGCCCACGTGGACTGCCCGGGACACGCTGACTACGTCAAGAACATGATCACGGGTGCTGCCCAGATGGACGGCGCGATCCTGGTTGTGAACGCGGCTGATGGCCCGATGCCACAGACCCGCGAGCACATCCTGCTGGCGCGTCAGGTCGGTGTGCCGGCCCTGGTTGTCTTCCTGAACAAGGTTGACCAGGTTGACGATGAAGAGCTGCTCGAACTGGTCGAGATGGAAGTTCGCGAATTGCTGTCTTCCTACGACTTCCCGGGCGACGACATTCCGATCGTAGCCGGCTCTGCGCTGGCAGCTGTTGAAGGCCGCGACGACAATATCGGCAAAGAGAAAGTTCTCGAGCTGATGGCGGCTGTCGACGACTACATCCCGACGCCAGAGCGTCCGCTGGACAAGCCATTCCTGATGCCGGTCGAGGACGTGTTCTCGATCTCCGGCCGGGGTACGGTTGTGACCGGCCGCGTTGAGCAGGGCATCATCAAGGTGGGTGAGGAAATCGAGATCGTCGGTATCCGCGACACCGTGAAAACGACCTGTACCGGCGTTGAAATGTTCCGCAAGCTGCTCGACCAGGGCCAGGCTGGCGACAACATTGGTGCGCTGCTGCGCGGTATCGACCGTGAAGGCGTTGAGCGTGGCCAGGTCCTGTGTAAGCCAGGCTCCATCACGCCGCACACCACGTTCGAGGCTGAAGCCTACATCCTGACGAAGGAAGAGGGTGGCCGTCACACGCCGTTCTTCTCCAACTATCGTCCGCAATTCTACTTCCGTACGACGGACGTGACGGGTGTTGTGACCCTGCCGGCCGACAAGGAAATGGTTCTGCCGGGCGACAACGTCAAAATGGACGTCGAGCTGATCCAGCCAATCGCCATGGACCAGGGCCTGCGCTTCGCGATCCGCGAAGGTGGCCGTACCGTCGGCGCCGGCGTGGTCTCCGCGATTAAAAAGTAAGACTTGCCCCTATCAGGCAAGACCGAGACAAGGCCGTCCCATCCG
This sequence comes from Hyphomonas atlantica corrig., assembly GCF_000682715.1. GTDB lineage: Bacteria > Pseudomonadota > Alphaproteobacteria > Caulobacterales > Hyphomonadaceae > Hyphomonas > Hyphomonas atlantica. Next base: position 1,249 of record NZ_AWFH01000038.1, read on the forward strand.
GGGCGGCCTTTTTTCTTGGGGGGCG
>NZ_AWFH01000039.1 GCF_000682715.1 Hyphomonas atlantica corrig.
GTGACCTGCTCCCCGAAAAATCCCTCGTTTGAGGCTGGAGTTTTCGCGTAATGATCCCAGGCTGGGATGGAGCGAAAGCGATGAAGGCATCGAAGTTCACGGACGCACAGAAGGCGTTCATACTGAAGCAGGGCGAGGAAGGGATTCCGGTCGCGGAGGTGTGCCGCAAGGCCGGGATCAGCCAGGCCACGTATTTCAACTGGAGTGAAGCGGAATAGAAATCGCACTGCGATTTCCCGCAAAACAAGTATGGCGGCTTGTTGCCGTCGGAGATGAAGCGATTGCGGGAGCTCGAGGAGGAGAACTCCCGGCTCAAGCGGATCGTAGCCGATCTCACCCTCGACCGCGAGATTTTGCAGGACGTCATCAAGCGAAAGCTTTGAAGCCTGGCCGCAAGCGCAAGCTGGTCAACGAGGTGTGTTACGACTGGACGGTCTCGATCCGGCGGGCCTTCGGGCTCCTGGTCCTCGATCCGAAATCCTATCGCTACACCTCTCGCCGGCGCGACCAGGCTGCTCTGGAACTGCGCATCCGGGAGATTTGTGAGACGCGTGTCCGATACGGCTATCGGCGCGTCTACGTCATGCTGCGGCGTGAAGGTTGGGTAATCAACATGAAGAAGGTTCGACGGATCTACAACGAACTAGGCCTGCAATTACGCAACAAAACGCCGAAGCGATGGGTCAAGGCCAAGCTCCGGGACGACCGCAGGGAGGCAACAGGCTCCCACGATGCCTGGGCGGTGGACTTTGCGCACGACCAGCTGGCGAGTGGCCACAAGATACGCATACTGACGCTGATCGACATTTACTCACGCTACTCGCCTGTCATCGATCCGCGGTTCAGCTATCGCGGCGAGGACGTTGTTGCCACGCTCGACCGTGTGTGCGGCAAGATCGGCTATCCGAAGACGATCCGGGTCGACCAAGGGTCCGAGTTCGTCTCCCGGGATCTCGACCTCTGGGCCTATGCAAACAATGTAACGCTGGATTTCTCACGGCCCGGAAAGCCGACAGACAATGCCTTCATCGAGTCCTTCAATGGGCGGTTCAGGGCAGAATGCCTGAACCAGCACTGGTTCATGAGCCTCGCCGATGCGAGGGAAAAGCTGGAGGCTTGGCGTGGAGACTACAACACGGTAAGACCCCACAGCGCGATCGGGAACAAGCCCCCGATTACGCTGATGAATCACCTCGGCGAAACCAGCCCGCTAAGGTGAGGAAGCGCCAAAAACTCCAGCCCCGAAT
>NZ_AWFH01000040.1 GCF_000682715.1 Hyphomonas atlantica corrig.
AGACGCTCCGGAAAAGCCTGATGGCGTTTGATCCAGAAGTCTCACAAAACTAGGAACCTGTCCGGTACATAACCGCGTTTAGCCGTGAGATCGTATATCAATCATCTGATCCAGAATTTAACGAACGACAAGGTGGATAATCGACACTGTCTTTAGCCCCCCATTCTCCCGTGTGGAAACCAAATTCACACGCAGTTCGGACCGCCCAGTCATACTCAGCGTCGTTTCCAAAATAGTCCATGTTGCCCGCATACGAACGGCACGCATCTTCGTGCCCGTATTCACACCCCTGCTTCCACATTGGCAGTGCGCGTTTGTGCTGATCTTCGTCTTGGGCTTCATGTATAATGTAAATGCCAAGAAGGTGGCACCCGCTTCCGATCTTGTTGTCGCAAAGCTCCTGCGCAGCGTACTTTTCTTTTTCGATATCTGGTGAAGGTTGCATGGAGACGGATAAATCGAAGTAACCGCCACACCCGGTTACGAAGCCCAGCTCACAGGAACGGTAAAAGTTATCCATAACCTTTTCTAGATCGGCTTTCTGAAGCTCGTCCGGATTCCAGTGAACTTCGGCCGCCAGACTTGCGGCATGATTCAAACAACCGTACTCCGATCCGAGTTCGCAGGATTTTTGGATCATCATTGCCCCCCGTTCTGGATCGAGGCGATCCTGTCTGAAGCTACCGATTTTCTGCATCTTCTCTGACATGAAACCGTCGCCTTGAAGGGCCCGGCCCAGCATCCAGCATCCGTCGGGATCGTCCACTCCACACGCGGATTCGAACAATTTGTATGTTGAATTAGCGTCGGACATATCAGCGGACGCACGCCAACTTTGAACCTTCTTCTCTATGCAGGGCGTGGCCTCTTCGGCGGTACCATTGCAGGCAGGTGCGGAAGCAATTGTTTCGGAACGTTGCTGGCAGGCGACAAAGACCAGCGCAAAAACGGCCAGCAGTATTCGCCAGCTAAGCATTTTGTGGATCCTCCGAGAACTGTTCCGATACCCTATTTGACTGCATGGCGGATGTCTATTTTCGGCGAATAGCTGCCAAGGAGAGCTTTTGTCCGGCTGTCCATCTTTGAACTTAGATTAGCCAGTACCTCTATCCACGACATTTCCATTGGCCGCGCCGCTGGCGTATACACGCACGGCGTCAGCTGGGGCTTCGCCGCCGCCCATGAACTGGAAGACGTCGGCGCCCACGAAATCCACCATG
>NZ_AWFH01000041.1 GCF_000682715.1 Hyphomonas atlantica corrig.
CGGAGACTGGTTCGAGTTTGTCTGACAGCACCATTCTGAGAGCAAAAACCCGATAATCCGGACTGGTGACGCCATCGAACTTTGATATGTCCACCCACCCCGTTAACAAGTCCATCTGGTTCATGGCGAATTCGCCACGATGAAGATGCTGATATTTTGAATAGTCGGCAGCTAGCTGACCTTCTCCGCTCGAAATGTCCTTCTCTTCGACACCTCTTTGAGTGATAGAGAGGACAGTATGTCCGTCTTCGCCAGCGATGCGTTTTCTGATTTCGAAGAGCATTTTGCCTCGGATTGCCGACCAGGATTGTGGGATATCGCCAATCCAGTCTTCGCCTGAAAGCTTCATTCGAGAGTAGCGCGTCATGCTCATTTGCGAGCACCTTCGCCAGCGATTGCGAAAATAATCCGAGCCGCCTGCCAAACGTCTTTAGGCGTGAACCGTACCAAATCCATTGTGAGCTTGAACGAGTCTGTCCCGAACAGGTTATGGTTTGGCTTTGATGTCGAATAGTCCTTCGCGAAGTACTCTCTTTGCTCGATGTCTGTCAGTTTTGGTGACGTGATTGCGCTGGCTTGCACGAAGAGGTTCACCTTCGTTTTCAAGTCAGGCTCGAGACCGAGTAGCAGCCCGCGACTGGTCTTGTATCGCTCCATGTGAACGTTGTGACCGTCTTCGGTCGGCGCAAGATCAGGATGGGCTGATATCAGCTCTCTGATAGCCTGCTTGAGTTCGTCATTGGTCATGCGCTCAGTTCCTGCAACATGGTTTGAATGCGGGAGGTTACGGCGGAAAGGTCGCTGTCGATCTCTTCCAGCGGGCGCGGCGGCTCAAAAACATAGAAGTGACGGTTGAAAGGGATTTCATAACCGGTCTTGGTTTTGGTATCGTCGATCCAGGCATCCGGCACATGAGGTAAAACTTCACGCTCGAAATACGCATCTATGCTGTCAGTTAGCGGGACATTCTCGGTGTCACGAAGGCTCGGGTCTGGCTTGGGCTTGCCTTTATCCTTGCCGCGTTCATTGCGCTCAATATTACCATGCTCATCTGTGAGTGGGCGCTCCACCTGGTCTGCCTCCCGAAAAGTGGTCCGTTAT
>NZ_AWFH01000042.1 GCF_000682715.1 Hyphomonas atlantica corrig.
TCGTAGATAATGTTCGGGTCTTCTGCCTGGGAAATCGGATCTCGTCTTAAGGACGGTGAGGGCCACAATCCCATGGACCCTGTGTTTGCTATGGAAGAACTGACTTCTTGACCGCAGAAGACGCCTGGGAGATTTTAATCGCAGCGCGAGGCCAAAATCGGCCCCGCGGACAACTGACCTGTTGGCCCATTCCCGCTGAGCTTCCTTTCATAGGACGTTGTCCGAGACGATGGTCTCCGGCCGGCCATAGAGGCGGATGCAGCGATCAAGCTCCCGCGCCACACGCGCGCCTGACAGGGAGGTGTCGGCCACCAGTGCCAGGCATTGCCGGGTATAGTCGTCGATCACGTTCAGCATCCGGAACCGCCGCGCCGGACCGAAGACATCAGACACAAAGTCAAGGCTCCAGCGTTTCGATGGACCGTCCGGGACAGGCATCGGCTCGCGCGTCCCGGTGGCGCGCTTGCGTCCCCGTCGTCGCTTCACCGCCAGGCCTTCCTCCCTGTAGAGGCGCCTCAGCTTCTTGTGGTTCATAACGATGCCTTCGCGTTCGAGCATCAAGCCGATGCGGCGATAGCCGAACCGGCGGCGCGTTGCCGCGATCTCGCGCATACATTTGCGGATCTCCGGATTATCCGGCTCCGCTTCTCGCCTGACAGTCTTCGGATCGACGCTGACCAGTCGGCAGGCGCGACGCTGGGAGATGTCATGATCCGACATCGCTCCGAGCGCCGCCACCCGCTTCAACTGGGGCGTCGTCAGTACTTTCCCAGCAGATCCTTCAGAACGACATTATCAAGCATCGCATCCGCCAGAAGGCGCTTCAATTTCGCGTTCTCACCCTCCAGCGTCTTCAGCCGGCGGGCATCGGACACGTCCATCCCGCCGAACTTTGCCTTCCATTTGTAGAAGGTGGCCGAGCTGACGCCATGACGCCGGCAGACATCCGCCGTCGACATGCCGCGCTCCTGTTCCGCCAGGATCGCGATGATCTGTTCTTCCGTGAATTTGCTCTTGCGCATTGTCTGTCTCCATAACGACAGACTCTCAATTCAAATGCGGGACCAATCGG
>NZ_AWFH01000043.1 GCF_000682715.1 Hyphomonas atlantica corrig.
CTGCTCTGCCCCACCGAGGTGGTCCACCGGTAATGTTAGTCCGGCGGTTTCCACGTAGCGGCGTTCATGCCGCTACCTCCACACAGTAAGGCGGTATGAACGCCGCGGGCAAGATGGTTTGTGGCGCAGGTGGCCGGTAGCCCAGAGACGAGTGTGGACGCGCGGTGTTGTCGTGCCGGCGCCAGGTTTCGATCAGGGCTTTGGCCTCACGCAAATCGAAGAAGATCTCCCTCGCCAGCAGCTCATCCCGAAGCTTGGAGTTAAAGCTCTCGCAGTAGCCGTTTTCCCATGGGCTGCCCGGCTCGATATAGAGCGTCTTCACGCCGATCCGTCCCAGCCACTCGCGCAGGGCGGTGGCGATGAACTCGGGACCATTGTCGGAGCGGATATGCGCTGGCGGGCCATGTGCGACGAACAGCTCGCCCAGTGTGTCGAGTACATCGCGGGAGTTGAGCTTGCGTTCGACACGGATGGCGAGGCATTCCCGGGTGAACTCATCGATCACGCACAGCATGCGGAACACTTTGCCGTCATGCGTGCGGTCCTGCACGAAGTCATACGACCAGACATGGCCCTTGTGGGCAGGCCGAAGCCTCACGCACGAGCCATCATTCAGCCAGAGACGCCCACGTTTCGGGTGTTTCATTGGCACTTTCAGCCCTTCACGCCGCCAGATGCGGTAAACCGTCTGCGGCGCTTACGCGGCCTTCGGCCACGGTCGCCTCGACCTCGTTCACATGCCAGCCATCCCGTCTCAGCAGGGCTGTGATCCGGCGGTAGCCATACCGGCCGAACCGTTCTGCCAGGGCGATGATGGCTGCTGTCAGCACACCCTCGTCCTGGCGTGGCATACGCGGCTTGCGCTGAGTAGAACGATGCTGGCCGATCACACGGCAGGCCCGGCGCTCGGTTGCGCCAAGTGTCTCCACCACATGATCGACCGCTTCGCGTTTGCGTGAAGGGCTTAGAACTTTCCCCGCACGACTTC
>NZ_AWFH01000044.1 GCF_000682715.1 Hyphomonas atlantica corrig.
GAAGTCGTGCGGGGAAAGTTCTAAGCCCTTCGCGTCGTCGTGCTGCAGTCGATCACGTGGTGGAAAAGCTTGGCGTCTCCGAACGCCGGGCCTGCCGTGTGATCGGCCAGCACCGTTCGACCCAGCGCAAGCAGCCCATACGGCGAGACGATGAGGACGCCCTGACATCGGCGATTATCCGCCTGGCCGAACGGTTCGGCCGGTATGGCTATCGCCGGATCACGGCGCTCCTCAGAAATGATGGCTGGTATGTGAACGAGAAGCGGGTTTACCGCATCTGGCGACGGGAGGGGCTGAAAGTGCCGATGAAACAACCAAAACGCGGTCGTCTCTGGATGAATGTTGGCTCGTGTGTGCGGCTGAGGCCGGCGCACAAAGGCCATGTCTGGTCCTATGACTTTGTGCAGGACCGCACCCGTGATGGACGTGTGTTCCGCATGCTGTGTGTGGTCGACGAGTTTACACGGGAGTGCCTCGCCATCCGAGTCGAGCGAAAGCTGAACTCACGGGATGTCCTCGACACGCTGGGTGAGCTGTTCGTTCGGCATGGGCCGCCGGAACACATACGCTCTGACAATGGCCCTGAGTTCATTGCAACAGCCCTCCGTGACTGGCTTGAACGGATCGGAGTGAAAACGCTGTACATTACACCGGGATCACCTTGGGAAAATGGCTACTGCGAGAGCTTCAACTCCAAGCTCCGCGACGAGCTTCTGGCGAGGGAAATTTTCTTTGATCTGCGAGAGGCGAAGATCCTGATCGAAGCCTGGCGCCATCACTACAACACCGCCCGTCCGCACTCTTCGCTCGGCTATAAGCCACCCGCCCCAAAAGCCGTCTTGCCCGCAGCGTTCATGCCGCCTTACTATAGGGAGGTGGCAGCATGAACGCTGCTACTTTGAAACCGCCGGGCTAATAAATCTGGTGGATCACCCCTGTGGGGCAGGCCA
>NZ_AWFH01000045.1 GCF_000682715.1 Hyphomonas atlantica corrig.
CCTGAAGTCTCAAATACCTGACGACGGACAGGTGAAAACTCGACCGCAGGGAAAGTTGTCGACGATCAAGGCGAGAACATTCGCGCCACTGGCCTCTACGCAACCAGCTTCGGGTCGCAGGATCAGTTCGGATTTGTCGCGGCGGGTTCATTTGAAAAATTCTACGCGACCACGCGCGCCGTTCGGCCAGGTGGTGAAAGCGGAACCTACTATTTCTACACGGATGACCCGGCAAGCAACGCAACCGTCGATTCATTCGCCGATTCCAATGGCTTTGCGGCCCCTCGCCGTAACCAGATCTATTTGTTCGAGAACGAGCAGGAACGCGCCTCAGCTGTCGCCAAACTGGAATGGCGTCCTTCAGCCGCGACGTATGCTTCGTTGTTCGGGGGGTGGTTCTACCAGGATGAACAGGAAGTTCGCCATGAACACCTGGCGATTTCCAACCAGAGCATCCGCCCTGAAAATCAGACTGAAAACACAGGCGACTGGACGCAAGGGCGTATCGAAGCCGGCTACGTTTATCAGCCAGAGGAAACGACTACGACTGCAATTACCGGCCGTTTGACTCACGACTTTTCAGAAGACAATGCAATCGATCTGACAGCATCCTTCTCAAGTGCGGAGGTCGATATCGTCCGGAACATGTCCAAGTTCCTGCCTGCCATGTCCGAAGACACAACCTTTTCCTACGACCAGTCGAGTGGGAATCCGCTTTTGACATTCGTGAACCCAGACTTGTCGAACGACCCGTCCATCTCTTCCAACTCCTACATTCGCGAACGCTATCAGGACATCAAACAGGACCTGATCTATCTCGATGGCGCCTGGATGCACAATTACGAAGAAGATGATCGCGGTTTTGGATACAAACTCGGTGGTTCCTTCGTAAACCGGTCCCATAGTTTTGACCGGGAATATATTGAAGGCGACGTGTTCAACACGGACGGATGCACAGAGGCCGACATTACCAATTGTCCGCTCGTCACGTTTGACCAGTATGTCGAAGATCCAACGTTCTCGACAACAGACCCGAATGTCCGCTTCTTCCTTGTGGACGACGCAGCACTGCGTGCGGACTGGATTGCTCAAGGCAAACCCCAGACCACGGACAGAACGGACAATTCGATCAATACGGACTATGAGATCGATGAAACGATCTACGCTTTCTACGCTCAGGCGGCCTATCAAACGGATCGACTCAAGGTGCATGCCGGCCTGCGCTACGACAAGACCGAGGCTGACGTTGATCTGTATATACGCGACGTCCGTCTGCCCAGCGATCCAGACTCGGCACAATTCGTCCCAGCCAAGCGATCCTACGAATACGACTTCCTGCTTCCGTCGATCATTGCATCCTACGAAGCCACAGATGACGTACTCCTGCGCGCGGCCTACACCCGCACGATTGGGCGACCAAACTTCGAATATATCAAACGGGGTGAAGCCTACAGCGCCCCGGACGACACAGACCCAAGCGATCCTCGCATCTCGATTTCGCGTGGAAATCCGGATCTGAAACCACTCGTAAGTGATAATTTCGACATCTCTGCCGAATACTACTTCGACAATGGCGGCTCGCTTATTTCGATTGCCGGCTTCTACAAGGACGTCGACGATTTGATTTATATCGTTACCGCGGAAATCCCTGATTTTGAGTATGAAGGAAATCTGTATACGGCGACCGTCAACCAGCCCGTCAACGCAACGGGGGCATCTGTCTACGGTGTCGAATTCGGTCTTCGGAAAGACTTCGCAGATCTTCTGCCCGCCCCCTTTGACGGATTTGTGTTTGACGCAAACGCCACCTGGATTGGAAGCGAGTTCACTTACATCAACGCCGAAGGCGATGAGCGCGACCCAGGCGGCTGGGTCAACCAACCAGAGCTCATGTTGAATGCTCAACTCTCATACGAATACGGTCCGTTCGGAGCCAAGATTGCCTACAGCTGGGTTGACGAATATTTGTCAAACATTCTTGCCGACAGCGGTGACGTCTACGACGTCTACGCCCAACCGAATGGCGTGATCGATATGCAGGCTCGATATGAGTTGACAGACCGGATCACAATTCTGGGTGAAGTGCAGAACGTCACGGAAGAGAAACTTGAGTTCAATCGCCGATTCCCCACTGGCGATTTGTTGAGCGGAAATACTCAGCGCGGCCGCGTGGTCTGGCTCGGTGTGAATTTCCAATACTAATCACCTGAAAAGGTGATTGTGCGCTGTCGGATGCCCCACCCCGCATTCGGCAGCGCATTTTTACAGCAAGGATTTTCCATGAAACATTTCACTTTTGCTTTCTCGACGCTCGCCTTGGCCTTGGGTGCCTGCTCCACAAACTCACCAGACACACGCCCTTCAGTTTCGCCATTCGATCTGCCTCCACATCTCGCCAGGACTGTCGAAATAGCGCACGACCCCACTGACCCCTACGTGCTGATTGAGGCGCATCGGGGGTGTTTCTCAACCGAACGCCCAGAGAATACATTGCCATCCCTTGAGCACTGCATCACCATTGGGGCTGACTGGATCGAAATAGATGTTGCGCTCACGAAGGACAAACAACTTGTTCTCATGCACGACAAGACTGTTGATCGCACAACGACTTTGAGCGGAAAGACGACACAATACACGCTCGCGGAAATTACCAACGCAACAATCCTGGATGATGCGGGAAACCCGACAAACCTCACGCCTCCGTCGCTCTCTGATGCGCTCGACCTTATGGCAAATCGCATCATGTTCCGGCTGGACCTGAAATGCGGCAACGGGTGCCTTGATCAAGTGTACGACATGGTCGAGGCAAAAGGTCTGCTCGATCAGGCCGTCGTACCGGAAAGAGCGCGCCGTCGATTGATTTCGGCCGGCCTGACCGACGATCAGATCATTGTCGTCGGTGCCAACATCGAAGCCATTGGCTCACCGGACCAGATACCGGCCCATGTCGACCATGTTCAGGTGAAGGATTTCAAAGCCGACAATCCTCCGATCGAGTTGATGGCCCAGTTTGAACCCGAAACCAGAATGATCGCTTTTCCGTATAGTGATGACCGCTCGGGTGGTCATGGCGACAAGGCTTCTGAAAGCGATCCCGATTCGGGCTGGGGTTGGCTGGTCGATCACGGCATAGACATGTTCCTGACCGATCACCCAGACGCCGCCATCGCGTATTTGGAATCCCGTGGTCTTCGTAACCGCGAAGCTGTCTCCTCGACAAATTAGGCGGTGAAAGGACCCAACCTCCTAATTCCCGCGTCAAATACCATCAGAAAGCCACCACTCTGAACGCGGAAAGACCGCGCAAACTTCTCTGCGCTCAGGCTGCTTACCTCGGGCGAGGCCGTTTAAACCTTGCCCGAGGTTCAGCATAACTGACCTGGAGTTACTCAGCGCCATCGAGACGGCCCACACAGACCGTGACCGGCCCGACTGTCAGAATGAAATCATTCCCACTCAATCGTTCCGGGTGGCTTCGAGGTGACGTCGTAGACGACGCGGTTGACGCCTTTTACCTCGTTGATAATGCGCGTGGCCACGCGGCCGAGGAAGTCGTGTTCGAACGGGTAATAATCCGCCGTCATACCATCGGTTGAGGTCACGGCGCGCAGGGCGAGCACGGCTTCATAAGTACGCTCGTCGCCCATCACGCCGACCGTGTTCACAGGCAACAGCACGCTGAAGGCCTGCCAGATTTCATCATAGAGCCCGGCCTTGCGAATTTCGTCGATATAGATCGCATCCGCCTTGCGCAGCGTATCGGCCTTCTCCCGTGTGATCTCACCCGGAATGCGGATGGCAAGGCCCGGTCCCGGGAATGGATGCCGCCCGATAAAGCTTTCCGGCAGCCCAAGCTCGCGGCCCAGCGCGCGCACTTCATCCTTGAACAATTCACGCAGCGGCTCGACCAGCTTCATGTTCATGCGTTCAGGCAGGCCACCGACATTGTGGTGGCTCTTGATCGTGACACTTGGCCCGCCCAGGGCCGACACGCTCTCAATGACATCTGGGTACAGAGTACCCTGAGCCAGGAAGTCCGCCCCGCCGATCTTCTTTGCCTCTTCCTCGAACACGTCGATGAACAGGCCGCCAATGATCTTGCGCTTGCGTTCGGGGTCCGACACGCCGTCTAACTTGCCCAGGAACAGGTCAGACGCGTCCACATGTACCAGCGGAATGTTGTAATGCTCGCGGAACAGGGTCACCACCTGCTCGCTTTCGCCCTGGCGCATCAGGCCGTGGTCGACGTAGACGCAGGTCAGCTGGTCACCAATCGCTTCATGGATCAACACCGCTGCAACGGAGGAATCCACGCCGCCTGACAGGCCGCAGATCACACGACCCTTGCCCACCTGTTCGCGGATCTTCTCGATGGCCTCGGCGCGGTACGCCGCCATCGTCCAGTCGCCCTTCAGGCCAGCAACACCATGTGTGAAATTGCGGAGCAGCTCACGACCATGCACCGTATGCACGACTTCCGGGTGGAACTGCGTGCCGTAAAATTTCCGCTCGGGGTTCGCGATAATCGCATAGGGCGCGCCCGGCGATTTTGCGATCACACCGAAGCCCGGCGCCATCTCGGCGACATGATCACCATGGCTCATCCAGACCTGCTCACTATCGCCCGCGTGGAACAGGTCTGACAGGATCGGATCATCGACAACTTTTTCGATGAAGGCACGGCCAAATTCGCGGCTCGTGCCGCTTTCCACCTTGCCGCCCAGCTGCTGCATCATCACCTGCTGGCCATAGCAAATGCCCAGCACGGGTACACCCAGCTCAAAGATGGCGTCATCGGCGCGTGGGCTGTCTTCCCAGGTCACGCTGGACGGGCCACCGGACAGGATCACCGCCTGCGGGCCATAGGCGTCGAGAAAGGCGCTATTGACCTTGTTGAACGGGTGAATTTCACAATAGACGCCGCTCTCGCGCAGGCGCCGTGCAATCAGCTGCGTCACCTGGCTGCCGAAATCGACAATGAGGGCGCGTTCATGTCTTTGCTCAGTCATGGCGCCCGATAGCCGAGACGGACAGATTCGTCCACATCTTAAGGGCTGTTCCGCTGCCCCTATTGACGGTTTGGGGCAAAGTGGCTGACCTTCCGGTCATGACTGACACGCTTTCACTCGCCGAATTGAAACAAACCGCGCTGGATCGCGCCCGTGCGGGCGACTGGGCGGGATCAGCTGATGCGCTCCGCACCATACTTGCGCAGGCCCCGAATGATCTGGGCAGCCTGCTCTTGCTCGGCGATGTCAGTCATTCCAGTGGCGACACACAATCGGCATCAGACGCCTATCGCGCGGCCTTATCCCTTGCGGCGCAGGCCCCAAACCTGCCGCCGCCGGTTCAGGCCGGTCTCCAGCGCGCTCAGGCCCGGCTGGCGGAGTATGCCTCAGACTATGCCGCGCGCCTTGATGGTCTGATCCCGCCAGACCAGCGCTCTGCACGATTTCATCAATCGCTCGACATCCTGCTCGGCCGGCAGCGCATCTTCCTGCAGGAGCCGCGGCGCTACTATTTCCCCGGCCTGCCCCAGATCCAGTTCTATGATCCCGGCGCGTTCGACTGGGTGCCGGATCTGGAAGCCAAGACTCCAGTGATCCAGAATGAACTCCGCGCCGTCCTCGCCGAAGATCAGGCGAGCTTCCGTCCCTACATCGAACGCACCAGCGGACATCTCGGCGCGCAGGATCATCATTTGCTCGACAATACGGATTGGAGCGCCTTCTATCTCTGGAAAGATGGACGCAAGGTGGAAGAGAACTGCGCGCGCTGCCCCGCGACCGCGGCGGCGCTGGAGCAAGTTCCGCTGGATTTCGCGGACGGCAAATGCCCGTCGGTTCTGTTCTCTGTCCTGAAGCCCGGCGCGCACATACCGCCGCACAATGGCATGGTGAACACGCGCCTCATTTGCCATCTGCCGCTGATCGTCCCCGGCCCGGCCTGGCTGCGGGTCGGCAGCGAAACGCATCACTGGCAGGAAGGCAAGTTGGTCATCTTCGATGACACGATCGAGCACGAAGCGAAGAACGAGGCCGACCAGACGCGCATTGTGCTGCTGTTCGATGTCTGGCGTCCGGAACTGACCGAACAGGAACGACGCGAAATCGCCTCCCTGCTCGGCGCCATCGACAATTTCAGCGAAAGCTAGGCTCAGCCCGCCTTGCGCAGCACAGCAAAGAAGAAGCCGTCTGTCCCGGCCCGGCGCGGGGTCAGGCGCACACTGCCTGTCGGGGCACGGAATTTCCGGATCATGGCCGCGCCGTCTTCAGTCAGCAAGCCTGAAGCGATTGCCGCTTCCGCCGCATCTTCTTCACTGAAGTCAGCATGGGAAGACAGGAAATTCGCCACGCGGTCTTCGTCTTCCTCAATCAGGAAGGAACAGGTTGCGTAGACTAGCCGCCCGCCCGGTTTCACATATTGGCTCGCCGCCGCCAGGATCTCGTCCTGCTCTCCCATACGCTTCTCAAGCTGGCGTTCTTTCAGCCGCCATTTTGCATCCGGCCGACGACGCCAGGTGCCGGTCCCCGTACAGGGCGCATCCACAAACACACAATCCATCTGGCCGGTCAGGTCGCTCAATTGGGTTGGCTCGCTGGGATGAACCAGTTGCACATTGTGCGCGCCGGAACGCTTCAGGCGCGGGATCAGTGCCGACAGGCGACGCCCATCAATGTCATAGGCAAAGATCTGCCCCTTGCCCTGCATCTGAGAGGCCATGGCCAGCGTCTTGCCGCCGCCGCCAGCGCAATAGTCCAGCACCTGCTCGCCCGGCTGGGCGTTGGCTGCCGCCGCCGCAATCTGCGATCCTGCATCCTGCACCTCGACCCAGCCCTTGGAATAGGCCGGAATACTCTCAAGAGACGCTTCGCGCTCGCTCGGATCGCGCGCCGGAATATGAAACGCATTGACCAGCAACGGGGAGGCTTCCGCCTTGGCGCTGCGTAGCGGCTGGGCCGCTTTCTCGGCGTCCACTTTCAGCGTGTTCACACGAAGGTCCACATCAGCGCGCACAGCCATGGCTTGCGCTTCAACAGCGGCCTCCTCGCCAAACACGCGCGCCATCATCGGCGCCATCCATTCCGGGAAATCGCCCTGCACGTGCGGCGGGGCCACCGGGTCCGGGGCCATCACCAGCCGCTCGCGCTCTTCCAGCGTCAGCTTGCTGGGCGCGTGGTCTTCATCCATCGCGTCGTCAATCTGGCGGATATTCCAGCCCCAGGCATGCGCCAGCGCACCCAGGATCAGGCCGCGCGGGCTGTCATCGCCCATCGCATGGGCAATCGAGTTCTTCTTCCGCAGCGCATCCAGCACCAGGCCGCTGACCCAGGCCCGATCCTTCGATCCGGCATAGCGCGCACGCTTCCCCCAGTCCCGCGCAGCCGATTTCACCGGCTGGTGCCGGGTCAGCACGTCTTTCAGCACGTCAATTGCCGCTGCGATGCGTCCGCCATTGCGCATGGGAATAGCCTCTCGGGTCTCTGCAAACCGCCCTGTTACCGTGCAAATCGGGCGAGGGAAACCGGCAAAGGCTTAACCGGCTGCGTCCAGCACATGCGCTGCCATCGCCTTGCCGCTCTCAATGGCGTGGCTGGCAAGGTCTCCCAGCGCCCAGTCGCCGCCGGCGATCAGGCTGGCTTCGGCATTCGCAACGAAGGGGCGGCCCAGCGGCGTGCGCACCCGCGCATAGCGCCAACGATGGGCCGCAAGATAGTCCGGCTCTCCCGGCACATCCGCCTGCTCCCGGAACGCGTCGAACAGCGCCTGCGCGGCATCATCTTTCTTAAGCTCCAGATTGGCCTCGCTCCACGCTTCGCTGGCGTGCACTGTCCAGCGCTCCAGCCCTGTCTGGCCCGGCTTTGCCAGCATCGGGATGGCTTTCGACAGCGCCCCCTCAAGCGGCAACACCTCTTGCTCCAGTCCCGTCGGATCGGCGAAGGCCAGCAGCAATGTCCAGAGCGGCGACATCTCGGCCGTCTCAACCTCGGCGGCAAGCCCCGCATCCGCCGCGGTCAACGCCGCAGCCTGCACCGGCGGCGCGGTGACAAGAACGCGGTCAAACACGCCCAGGCTCGCGCCCGCCTGATCGGTCAACGCCCAGGCCGCTCCAGCGCGCATCAGTGGCTGCACCTCCACCTGCGTGCGGATCTCCAATCCGTCTGACAGCTTTCGCGCCAGCGCGCTCACGCCCGGCAGTCCGGTCTGGCGCATGCTGGCATCCGCGCCCGGCCACGCCTCGCCGTCGATCGCCACGTTCTCCGGAATGCCGGGCGCGCCGTGATCGATCGGCCCAAACTCTGTGCGCCGCGTCGCCAGACGACCGCCAAGACCGCGGCTTTTCTCGAACACGACCGGTGTGTGCCCCGCCGCCGTCAAGGCGCGCGCCGCGCTCAGGCCCGCTAGGCCCGCCCCGATAATGGCTATCCGCTCTGTCATAGGCGTCTCCCTGTTACCAAGGCTGACCTAGGGCGGCCTCTGGTCAAGTCCCGTCAAAAATGCCGTAATGCCCGCAAGGGAGACACTTATGCTGCAACTGGACCTGCCGGGCGGCCTGCCGCGCGCCGCCCCATCGGATTGGCGACAGCTGGGGGACATCACCGCCGAGGCTTTTTCGGAAGATCCGATCAATCGCTGGATTTTCGGCACGGACGCCGCAATGAAGGCGACCTTCAGACAGCTTGCGCGGGACATCTACCTGCCACATGGCATCTGCCACATGATGGGGGATGACGCGGCAACCATGTGGAGCCTGTCTGACACACGCCAGGGCATGTCCGGCTTTCAGACCCTGCGGCTTGTCTGGTCCCTGATGAGCAAGGGATCAAAAGGCGCCATGAAGCGCGCGATGGGCGCGGGAGAGATCATGGCGAAGCATCATCCCTCAGACCCGCACCTCTACCTCTTCACCATCGGCACACGGAAGGCCGCCCGCGGCACCGGGCTCGGCAAGGCGATCCTGCGCCCCATGCTGGACGCCGCCGACCGCGCGGGCCTGCCCTGCTATCTGGAAAACACCAACCCCGCCAATTCCGGCTTCTATATGAGCCACGGCTTTGAACGGATGGAGATATTTGAAGTGGGGGAAGGCTCGCCGCCCATGGAGGCGATGTGGCGGGGGTCGGACTAATAATTTGGAAGCTGATCAGTCAATTCAACAGCCTTTATTGCTGCTCGAATATCTTCCTTCTGGTCCTTCGTAAAGAAACGAGCACCAGTCCAGTGCTTAGTGAACAGCCAAGGCAAACCTGACTCATCTCGCCACAACTCCACTAACCTATGATGATTTGAAGCACGAATAATACTCTCGAAACTTAAAGAGTAATACTTCGCAAATTTTGCTGAACTCAAACCCGGCGCAATCACACTTTTGGGCTTCACCTCGTCCAACAAAATCTTGTTCATGCGCATGCAAAATTTCAGATGATCTTCACATTCTTCTAGCGGACGACCAAAACGCTCTACGAACTTCGAATTAGTTCTCGGTGAACTCCAAAAGAAAAACTCGGTTTGAAGACTTCCCTTCAACCCACAATAATACTCGACACAATTTCTCCATTTAACACTGTTGGTCGACAACCTGTTGACTTGGTACTCGTCACGAAAGTTCCGCACACGCGTTTGAGGTTGCGCACTGTCGGGGCAAGTTTTCCAATCTTGCTTTGTCTCTCCAGGATTAATCCCGAAGATAACTCGATCAAAACTTGTGTCTCCGGCATCCCATGGGAAATCATATAGAAAATGGTGGGACGATTTTAGTTCGCTGAAAGCATGAGTGTAACGAAGTACTTCGCAGTGCCGAGATTCAGCATCCATCACATCCCCCTACCTTGTCAGCGAATAATTCGGGCTTTCCCGCGTCATCTGCACGTCGTGCACGTGGCTTTCCTGAAGGCCCGCGCCGGTGATCTGGACGAATTCGGCTTTCTCGTGCAGCTCGGTGATCGTCTTGGCACCAACATATCCCATGGCCGCGCGCAGGCCACCCACCATCTGGTGGATGATCGGGCCGAGCGGCCCCTTGAACGGCACTTGGCCTTCAATGCCTTCCGGCACCAGCTTTTCCTGCGCGGCGTCCTTTTGGAAGTAGCGGTCGGCCGAGCCGCGCGCCATTGCGCCGAGGCTGCCCATGCCGCGATAGGCTTTGTACGAACGGCCCTGATACAGGAACACCTCGCCCGGCGCCTCTTCCGTGCCGGCGAACATGGAGCCCATCATGGCGGTTGAGGCCCCGGCGGCCAGCGCCTTGGCAAAGTCACCAGAGAATTTGATGCCGCCATCGGCAATCACCGGAACGCCGCTTGACTGGGCGGCTTCCGCGCACGCCTCGATGGCGGTCAGCTGCGGCACGCCCACACCAGCGACAATCCGCGTCGTACAGATGGAGCCCGGCCCGATGCCGACCTTCACCGCGTCCGCGCCCGCATCGATCAGCGCCTTGGTCGCTTCCGCCGTCGCCACATTACCGGCAATGATCTGAACGGAGTTGGAAATCTTCTTCGCGCGCTCAACCGCCTGCGCCACAGAGATGGAGTGGCCATGCGCGGTGTCTATGATCACGCAGTCGACGCCCGCTTCGATCAGCGCTTCCGTCCGCTCAAAGCCCGCATCGCCGACGGTCGAGGCCGCCGCCACACGCAGGCGCCCGGCCGCATCCTTGGCGGCGTTCGGGTTCACGGCTGCCTTGTCCATGTCCTTCACGGTCAGCAGGCCGACACAGCGATTGTCATCATCCACGATGACCAGCCGCTCGATCCGGTGCTTGTGAAGCAGGCGGCGAGCCTCTTCATTCGATGTGTCCATCTTCACCGTGACGACTTCCTTCGTCATCAGATTGGCGACAGATTCCGACACATCTTCGGCAAAGCGCGTGTCACGATTGGTGATGATGCCCACCACCTTGCCCGCGCCGTCTACCACTGGGATGCCGGAAAAGCCGGTGCGCTGCTTCAGTTCGTTGAGATCGCCCAGGCTGGCCGATGGCGAAATCGTCACCGGGTTCATCACCACGCCGCTCTCATACTTCTTCACCATCGCCACTTCACCGGCCTGTTGCTCGATGGAGAGATTGCGATGGATCACGCCAATGCCCCCGGCCTGCGCCATGGCAATCGCCAGGCGCGCCTCGGTCACCGTGTCCATCGCCGCCGAGATCAGCGGGATGTTCAACGGAATGGCTTTGGTCAGGAAGGTGGAAACATCAACGTCAGCGGGCATGACCTCGCTGGCCCCGGGCTGGAGCAGCACGTCGTCGAAGGTGATGGCTTGTCGGATTTTCATGTGGGGAGCTCCCTTTTTGGCCGCATAAGGGAGTCGCGCTGTTTTGTGAAGTCCCTCTGTGAAAATCCCTGCGCATGGCTGCAATTCCAACAACTTCCCTATGGTCAATCTGCGCGAAGTGTCGTTAGTTTCATTTGTAATCAATTGCTCTGGGAGGAAGCGAGCGATGAAACTGACCGATTATGGATTGAGCCGGGAGCGTGGCTTCCTGTCATCCTTTGACCCGACAGATATTACCCTGCCGGAATTCCTGCAGCCGATCCGCGAGATGGCGCTGGCCCTGCCGCGCATCCTGCCCACGGGCCGCGTCCGCGCGCATCTGGAATCCTTGCCCGCACTGGACCTGACGGACTTCCTCGCCAATGCCAGCGACGCTGAACAACGCATCGCCATGCTGCACTACAGTTTCATGGTGCAGTCCTATGTCTGGGGAGAGAAGGAGCCGCCAAAGGCCCTGCCCGCCTGCCTTGCGGTGCCGATCTGGCAAATCGGCCAAGCCATCGGGCAACCGCCCCTGCTGCCATATTCCAGCTACACACTCGAAAACTGGGGGCGGTTTGATGCTGACGGTCCGATAGACTTGTCGAACATCTACACCATCCAGCATTTCGATGGCGGGCTGGACGAAGCCTGGTTCATCCTCGTCCATGTCGCGATCGAGGCGCGCGCCGGCGAATTGCTGGAAGAAGCCACAAATCTGATCTCGCATCTCTCGAACGGCGATGGTGATGCCGCCGCAATCGAGGCAAGCCTCGCCGCGATGTCGGCGGCATGGGACGACATCAATGCCATATTCGACCGGATGCCAGACCAGTGTGATCCCTATGTTTATTTTCACAGGGTCCGCCCCTGGATTCATGGCTGGAAGGACAATCCGGCCCTCGGCGACGGCCTGATCTATGAAGGCGTCGCCGAAACGAATGGCGCGCCCCAGGCATTCCGTGGACAAACCGGTTCACAATCCTCCATCGTTCCCGCAATGGACGCCCTGCTCTGCGTCGGACACGCCGCTGACCCGCTCCGCACCTTCCTGGACGAGCTGCACGCCTATCGTCCGCCTAATCACAGACGCTTCATCGAAGACGTGCGCGCGCAAAGCTCCCTGCGTGAATATGTGGAGGGCGTGGGCAACAAGGCGATAACTATTCTGTATAATGAAAATGTGTCAAAGCTCGCCCGCTTCCGGACCCGTCATCTTGAATACGCGGCCAGCTACATCAACAAGCAGTCAAAAGGCGGCGCGGGCAATGACCCGGATGTCGGCACCGGCGGCACGCCTTTCATGAAATACCTGAAGAAACACCGCGACGAGGCCGAGGCGCACTTGCTGCCGGTGTAAGAGGGGTGGCGCTAGTCGACGCAGAGCATGGGCGTCGCTCGCCCGTGCTCGACTGTGGCGTAACAGCCAAACGGCGTATCGGTGACCTGGCATGTCCCGGTCACCTTCACGTCCTGGCCCGGCATGTCAGCGGATGAGGTCAGACGGCACTGGCCAAGGCAATCGGAATTGTCCGAACACGCCTTACCTGCATCCGCAAACCTTTGTATGCATTGTTCCCATCCCAACAGGCCATCCCGTGCGACAGTCCCGCCTGCAGCTTCACAGCTGGCGCGTTCGGTCGGGGTGGCGCGCTCTCCCGCGAACTGGATCTTTTCATAAGGATCCGCACCCGACTCGAACCCGCGCCCGTCGGCGTAAACGTCCTGCAAATAGGCGCAACTGGCCAAGGCCAGCGCTGACAACGCGCTCAGAAAAATCCGGCCAAGCATCCCAAACCCTCCACTCACAAAATGCAATCCTTTGCAATTTCTGGAGCCCGCCAATCCGTATGCGCCCCAATCGGTATCGTTAACCGTAACGCTGTGAAAACGCCTGCGCAACTCACGAGAAAATTGGAACCAGATACCCTGCTTTTGCATAGTCCTTGCATAGACCCATCATTCAACAGGACCCTATTATTCGTGGCACGCGCTATGTCTCCCAATCGCCAGATCATCGGCACCTCTCCCATCTCCGTGGATGATGCGATTGATCGTGCACTTGTGCTGGCACGGGACACTTACGGTGAGCCAGACTGGTTCGAAGTGTCGAATACGCGCGGTTTCATCAAGGATGGACGGGTCACGCATTACCAGGTCAGCGTCGAGATCGGCTATGATCCGGTGTGTGCCAATCCGGGCCGCAATCCCGATCACTATCTCAATTCCGTAATTGATAATCGCCGCCGCAATCGCCGCGTGCCGAACACAATCGACCGCCGCTTCTAGCGGCCCTTGAACCCCTTCGCGACAACGAAGATCTCCGGGCTGCCCGCGCGACTGGACGGAGGCTTTATATGCTTAACGGTCTTGAAGTGCGCCTTCAGCGTTTCGAGCACTTCTTTTGTTGCCCCACCCTGGAAGACTTTCGAACAGAAGCTGCCGCCCGGTGCCAGATGCTCAACTGCGAACGCCACGGCCATCTCGACCAGCGCGACCGTGCGCAAATGATCTGTCTGCTTGTGCCCGGTCGTGTTCGCCGCCATGTCTGACAAGACGAGGTCCGGCGCTCCGCTCAGCCCCTCCAGCATGGCCTCGACATCTTCAGGATTGGTCACATCCCCTTCGATGATGTGCGCGCCCTCCATCGGCTCCACCGGCAGCAGGTCGATGCCGACCACTTCCAGCGCGCCCTTCTTGACCGCCACCTGCATCCAGCCACCCGGCGCACAGCCCAGATCAACGACCCGCTGACCCTTGCGCAACAGATCCATTTTCTCATCGATTTCGAGCAGCTTGTAGGCCGCCCGTGCGCGATAGCCTTCATCCTTGGCCTTGCGTACATAGGGGTCCTGCAACTGGCGCTCGATCCAGCGTTTGGAGCTTTCATTCTTTGCGCGGTGCGCAATCACCTTCCGCTCGCTCATCTGGCGGCCGGACGTGTTCTTGCTTTCCTTGCCGGGGCCTTTCCAGCGGCGTTTTCCGTCGTCACTCATATCAATTCTCCGCCGATGGGCTGGACGTCTGGGTTGGGGCTGCCTCGCCCGCGCCGCCACCGCGTTTGCGCCCGCCCCTGCGACGCCGCGCCGGTTTCTTGCCATACATCATGCTCAGCAACAGACCTTCGCGCAGCCCTCGGTCACCAACACGCAGTCGCCCAGCCGGATAGGCCCGCCACAGCGCGTCCAGGATAGCACATCCTGCCAGCATCAGTCCGGCGCGTTCCTCACCGATCGTCGGCAGCGCCGCGCGGCCATCCGGCCCCGCTGCACGCAGCATGTTCAGCACTTCTTCGCCGGACTTGCGGCTCATCCATGTACCGTCAACGCGATCCCGGCGGTACCGGTCCAGTTTCAGGTACACACCCGCCAGGCACGTCACCGTGCCGGATGTTCCGATCAGGTGCGCCCCGCGCAGGCCCATTGCAGACCGGATGGCCTTGGTGCCCTTCCAGTCCTCAATCACCTCGCTGCAATGGTCCAGCATCGCCTGATAGGCCTCAGCGTCCGGCAGGTGCGCATAGGCTTCGGTCAGGGTGACCACCCCCAGCGGCAGGCTCGTCCAGTTCTGGATCGGAGCGCGCTTGATCAGGCCGTTCAGCCCATTGGCGCGGGCCAATTCTGCATTCAACCAGGACAGCTCTGTCGAGCCGCCGCCAATGTCCACTACCAGAACCGATGGCGCATCCTCGCCAATCAGGTCATGGCAGCCGATACTGGCCAGACGCGCCTCTTCCTTCGCGCCGATGATCTTGAAGGTGAGCCCGGCTTCCTTGTGCACGCGCTCAATGAATTCCGCGCCATTCTCGGCCTTGCGGCAGGCCTCGGTCGCGATGCAGCGCACCTTGCCCACGCCATGCGACTTCAGCTTGCGACGGATCGCCTTCAGCGCATCAAGCGCGCGTTCTATGGAAGCGTCGGACAGCCGTCCGGTTTCGTGCAATCCCTCGCCCAGCCGGGCAATCTGGGAATGCGAGTCCACGACACGAAAGGTCTTTCCGTGTGGGGCGGCCACCAGGAGGCGGCAATTATTTGTTCCCAAGTCCACCGCCGCATACAGGTCGGAAGGCTTGGCGGGTCGCGATCGGCTGCGTTTTCCGCGCCGCACCGCTGATTTTTTATCAGCCATAGTGTGGCCCAAGTTTTATCGTTGATGCATGGTGTACCACAGGAGTGGGAAATGGCCAGACGCACAACGCTCTTGGAGAAGCTGCAACGCAGCATCGGGCTCGGCCGCCGCAAGGAGGCCGAGGATCCGCTATTGCTGGACAAGCCGCTGAATCGAGAACAGCGTTACAACGACATCACACCCCTTCTGGCCAAGTTCCAGATTGGTCAGGTCGTGCGCCACCGCCACTTTCCGTTTCGCGGCATCATCTTCGATGTGGACCCCGTCTTCGCCAATACAGACGAATGGTACGAATCGATCCCGGAAGAAGTGCGCCCGCGCAAGGACCAGCCCTTCTACCACCTGTTCGCCGAGAACGAGCGCACGCACTACGTCGCCTATGTCTCCGAACAAAACCTGATCATCGACGATTCTGAAACGCCGCTCAGCCATCCGGACATTCAGGAATGGTTCAATGAGACCGGCCGCGGCCGCTACGAGCTGAAAAAGGGCGTCGCGAACTGACGCTAGTTTGCCGGCCCTTCCGGCGCGCCGGACCCTGACAGGCAGGCAATCACGTCATCCCAGTGCGCCAGGGCCTCTGCGTCTCCTTGCGCCGCGACTTCTGCAGCGCGCAGAGTTGCGATGACTTCGGCATCATCGCCGTACTGGCGCAGCAGCTGCGCCGCCACTTGTACAGCCTGGCTCATTCTGCCTTGGCCCGCGCAATGGCTGCCGTCGTCGACTGGCCGTCCACCAGCGGTACGATATGCACGCTGCCCCCACGCGCCTGCACGATGTCCGCGCCGACAATCGTTTCGATCGTGTAGTCTCCGCCCTTCACCAGCAAATCCGGCTGCAGGGCCTCGATCAGTGCCTGCGGCGTGTCATCCTTAAAGACAACCACGGCGTCCACAGCCATCAGGCCGGACAGGACCCGCGCCCGGGAATCTGCATCATTTACCGGCCGGGTGGGGCCTTTGAGGCGCTTGACGGACGCGTCAGAGTTCAGCCCCACCACGAGCCGCCCACAGCGCGACTTTGCCTCTTCCAGAACCCGCAGATGCCCTGGATGAAGAATGTCAAAACAGCCATTGGTGAAGCCCACAGTCAGGCCCGCTTCACGCCAGGCGGCGATCTGCGAAGTCGCGGCCTCAAGCGACAGATAGCTGACGCCTCCATTGTGCAGTCCCAATTGCAGGGCTGAGAGCAATTCACTGGCCGAGACCGTCGCCGTGCCGGCCTTGCCAACTGCAATGCCGGACGCCGCGATCGCCAGCGCCACCGCATCGGCAAGGTCGCCGCCCCCCGCAAGGCCAAGCGCCAGTGCAGCAATACTCGTATCGCCTGCGCCGGAAACATCATAAACCTCCCGCGCCTGCCCGCTCAGATGCACGATCGGCTCGCCATTTGCGGCATAGGACATGCCCTTCGCGGCGCGCGTGACCACAATCGACTTCGCGGGCAGCGCCGTCTGCGCCGCCGTCAGCGCGTCTTCGATCTCCTGATCGGTCTCGACGGGCAGCCGCATGGCGGTTGAGAGTTCGCTGGCATTCGGCTTGATCAGGTCTACCGCGCCATACCGGGCGAAATCCCGCCCCTTCGGGTCTGCGATCACAGGAATGCCATACGTCTTCCCGGCTGCCAGCGCCGCGGCGATGACACCATCCGTGACGGCACCCTTGGCATAGTCTGACAGGATGATGACGCTGGCCCGGCTGGCTTCATCGGCGATGGAGGCGATCAATTCCGCCTCGGACGCCGCGCCGATGGGGCTCGTATCTTCGGCGTCCACGCGCAGCAATTGCTGGCCACCCGCCACAAAACGCGTCTTCAGCGTCGTGGCTCGCTCACGCATGGCGATCAGGTCCGCTTCCACGCCATCGATATCGCCCAGCAGCGCGGCCAACTCACGGCCTTCGCCATCATCGCCGACCACACCGATCAGCGACACGGCAAGACCCAGCGACGCCAGATTTCGCGCCACATTGCCCGCGCCGCCCGGCATGGCCGATTCCCGCGTCCGACGCATGATGGGCACTGGCGCTTCGGGAGAGATGCGCGTCACACCGCCATAAATGAACCGGTCCAGCATGACGTCCCCGACGCAGACAATGCGTTTGCCCGCTGCAGCGCGAACGAGACCGGGAAGATGTGCGCCTGACATAATTCATGAATCCCTTTGGGGGTTTTGATTCTGAGCCGTTTTTAAGTGGTATACCTGTCCATATAGGGTGGCGGAAGGCTAAGGCTCACTCCGGCGTGATCCAATCTGCGCGCCCATGCGTAAACACATCAGAACCGCTCGCATGCAATCCGGAGGTCTTGTGTCACAATCTGCGCCCGCCATCGTCTGGTTCAGGGAAGATCTGCGTTTATCGGACAATCCTGCATTACATGCTGCAGTGGCATCGCATCGGCCGCTTATCCTGCTTTACATCCACGATGAAGAAACAGACGGCCTGCGCCATCATGGCGGAGCATCGAAATGGTGGCTCGACAAATCCCTCCGTGCGCTCGCGGGCGACATAGAAGCCGCTGGCGCCCAGTTGACCCTGCGCTCTGGCAAATCCAACGAAGTCCTCGATGCTGTCCTGAACGTCACCGGGGCGGACGCGGTGTTCTGGAACCGTCGCTACGACAAGCCTGAGCGCGATCTGGACGCCCGCATCAAGGCAGATCTCACCGAACGCCGCATCGACGTGACCAGCTATAATGGCCGCCTGCTCAACGAGCCCTGGGCGGTCGAAACCAATGCGGGCGGCTATTACAAGGTCTTTACGCCCTATTGGAAACAGGCACGCCAGTGCATCAATGCCCGCGACACGTATGGTCGTCACAAGACGCTGAACGGACCGGACGTCGACAGCGAGTCTCTCGACGATTGGGGCCTGCATCCAACCAAGCCAGACTGGTCGACCGGCTTCGACGATTGGACGCCCGGAGAGGACGGCGCACTCGCCCGGCTGAAGGAATTCCTCGACGGGCCGATCAATGGCTACAAGGACAATCGCGACCGGCCTGACTTGGACTGGTCGACATCCGGCCTGTCCCCGCATCTCCGCTTCGGAGAAATCGGCCCGCTGCAGATCTGGCGCGCTGTCCATGCCGGCATGGAAGCGGGCAACATCCACGAAAAGGATGGCATGCATTTCCTGTCCGAAGTGGGTTGGCGCGAATTCTCCCACACGCTGCTCTACTACAATCCGGACCTCGCGACGGAAAACTACAACGACTCCTTCCAGCACATGCCCTGGCGCACGGACGAGACCGCGCTGGACGCATGGAAGAAAGGCCAGACCGGCTACCCGATGGTCGATGCCGGCATGCGCCAGCTATGGCAGACAGGCTGGATGCACAACCGGGTACGGATGATTGTCGCGTCCTTCCTGACCAAACATCTTCTTCTGCCCTGGCAAGAAGGCGAAAAATGGTTCTGGGATACGCTGGTCGATGCCGATCCGGCGAACAATTCCGCCAGCTGGCAATGGACCGCGGGGTCCGGCGCTGACGCTGCGCCCTATTTCCGCGTGTTCAACCCGATCAGCCAGGGAACCAAGTTTGACGAATCCGGCGACTATGTGCGCCGCTTCTGTCCGGAACTGAAAGACCTGCCCGACAAATACCTCCACGCCCCGTGGGAGGCCGACAAGGCCACGCTGAAGAAAGCCGGCATCACGCTGGGCGAGACCTATCCGAAACCCATTGTCGACCATTCTGCCGCGCGCCAGCGCGCCCTCGACGCCTATGATACGCTGAAAGAAAAAAGAGACGCCTCATGAAGAAAATCGCCATCATCGGTTCCGGCATTTCGGGTCTCGGCGCAGCCTGGGCGCTGCGCAATTCCGCACACGTAACAGTTTTTGAACAATCAGGCCGGGCCGGGGGGCACGCATGCACGCATGCGTTCGACTATGACGGTCATGAAACGCGGGTTGATCTCGGCTTCATTGTCTACAATGCGCTGAACTATCCCAACCTGATCGGCTTCTTTGATGCGCTCGGCGTCGAGACGCAGGCGTCGGATATGAGTTTCTCCGTGTCCGACCCGAATGGCTGGGAATGGGCCTCGACCCTGAACGGCATCTTCGCCCAGCGCCGCAACCTGCTCAGCCCGCGTTTCCACCGCTTCTGGCGCACCATCCTGCGCTTCAACGACATTGCCCGCGAGGAACTCGCCGCTGGCCACATCACCGATACAACGCTCGGCGCCTGGCTGGAGCGGCACGGCTTCGACGAGGATTTCCGCGTCAATTACATCCTGCCAATGGGCGCGGCGATCTGGTCGACCTGTGAAGACAAGATGCTCGACTATCCCGCCATGAGCTTCTTCCAGTTCTTCGACAATCATCGCCTGATGCACAAGGAGCGCCCGAAGTGGCGCACCGTGTCCGGCGGCAGCAATCACTATGTCCGCCGCGTTGTGGACACGCTCGGCGACCGTATGCGCCTCGATGCGGGCGTCGAGCGTCTTTTCCCCTTCGGTCACCAGACCGCCCTCGTCACGTCGGATGGCCGCCGCGAGGTGTTTGACGAAGTCATCATCGCCACGCATTCAGATCAGGCCCTGCGCCTGACGCAGGAACACTACGAAGATCAGGCCTTTCTGCTCCGCTCCGTTCGCTATCGCCCGAACCGCATCTATCTTCACCGCGACCCTGCCCTGATGCCCGCCCGCAAGGCGGCATGGGCCAGCTGGAACGTGATGAAGCAGGACAGCGGAGACATCTGCCTGACCTATTGGATGAACCGCCTTCAGGGCCTACCGGATGAACGCCCGCTGTTCATCACGCTGAACCCGGATACACCGCCGCGCGACGATCTGGTCTTTCACGAATACGAGTTCGACCATCCGCAGTTCGACGCGGCCGCCGAGGCTGCCGTGCGTGGCCTGAAGCGCATTCAGGGGCAGGATGGCCTCTGGATCGCCGGGGCATGGATGGGGCGCGGCTTCCACGAAGATGGCCTGAAATCCGGCCTGTCGCCCGCGCTTTCGCTCGGCGGTTCGGTTCCGTGGACACCGGAAGGCGTGGACATCGTGCAGCCAATGCGCAAGCCTCGCCTTGTGGAAGTCGCTGCCGAGGTATCTGTGTGACGAAACTGACCGCCCAGCCAGCCCTGAGCCTCTGGACCGGCCAGACCGTCCATGTGCGCTACACCCCGTTCGAGCGGCGCTTCGCCTACAAACTTGTGCTGATCGACCTGGACATCGACCGTCTCGATGAGGCCGCCGCATCTTCTGCTCTGTTCAGCGTCAACGCTCCGGGCCTGTTTGCCTTTCGCACACAGGATCATGGGCCGAAACAGGCAGGCGCGCCCTTGCGTCCCTGGGCTGAGGCGGAACTCGCCAAGGCAGGTGTCAGCCTCGATGGCGGCGCGATCCGGCTGGTCACCTTCCCGCGCCACCTGTTCTACAAATTCGCGCCACTCTCGCTCTGGTATGGCTACGGACCGGATGGCGACCTTCGCGGTATCATCTATGAAGTGAACAACACTTTCGGCGAAAGCCATAGCTATGTCGCCGCCGTAAAGGCCGGCCGCAACCGTCACAGCGCGCCGAAATCCTTCCACGTCTCGCCTTTCTTCGACGTGACCGGAACCTATCGCTTCACCCTGCGTTCGCCGGAAGACAAATTGGGGGTGGTCGTGGAAAGCCTGAAAGACGGAAATTGCCTGCACATGGCCAATATCACGGCCCGCAAGCGGCCCGCGACCCGCGCAAACCTGCTCAAACTCGCTGTGACAAACCCACTTTCCACGCTTGGCGTAACCGTCGGGATCCACTGGCAGGCCTTGAAGATCTGGCTGCGCGGCGCAGGCTATCGCAGCAAACCCAATCCGCCAGAAACAACCTCAACCATTGCCTTGCCGTTACAGATACGTAATGCTGGGAAACGGAGGGATGCCGCATGACCGAGGTCATACACGCCAGCGCCCAGACCATTCGGAACCTCAAGGATGTTCCGGCAAGCTTTCGTCTGGCCGCCTTCGCGCTGCTGAACACACAGAGTGGCAGCATATCCTTTGTCCTGCCGGGTGATCGTGTCCTGGAATACCGACATGACGAAACCGGTCCGCACGCGACCATTATCGTGCACAATTACGACTTCGTGAAACGCGCCATGGCAGGCGGGGATGTCGGCTTTGCCGAGGCGTATATGGATGGCGACTGGTCCACGCCGGACCTGACCGCCGTGTTGCGCTTCTTCTCGGCCAATTTCGACAATATCGGAAAGCTTGCCGTAGGCGGAACGCTTGTTCGCTGGATCAACATGGTCCGCCATATCTTCAATCGTAACTCCCGCGAGGGCGCGAAGAAGAACATCATGGCCCATTATGATCTGGGCAATGATTTCTACAGCCTTTGGCTGGATCCCAGCATGACCTATTCCTCGGCCATCTTCGATAGCCCGAACATGAGCCTCGAACAGGGCCAGCACAACAAATACAGCAACATCTGTGACCGGATCAGTGCCGGGCCGACTTCGGAAATTCTTGAAATTGGGTGCGGCTGGGGCGGCTTTGCCGAATACGCCGCCAAGCATCGCGGCTCGAAAGTCACGTGCCTGACCATTTCGCCCTCACAGCGCGACTTTGCCATGCAACGGATGCAGAAGCAGGGCCTGAACGAGCGCGTAGAGATCCGGCTGGAAGACTACCGGGATCACAAAGGCTCTTATGATGGCGTCGCCTCCATCGAAATGTTCGAAGCGGTCGGGGAATCCTACTGGCCCAGCTATTTTGCGAAAATCTTCGAGAGCCTGAAACAGGGCGGCAAGGCGGCGCTGCAGATCATCACGATTGATGACCATCTCTTCCCCAGATACCGCAAACGGGTGGACTTCATCCAACGTCACATTTTTCCGGGCGGCATGTTGCCCAGCGAGACAGCGCTGAAAGACCAGTTCCAGTCTGCGGGCCTGCGCCATGATGGTGTCACCTATTTCGGCCAGGATTATGCCCGCACCTGCCGTGAGTGGGCGCGTGATTTCAACGCCAATTGGGACACGATCTCGAAATTGGATTTCGATGAGCCTTTCCGCCGCATGTGGAATTTCTACCTGTCCTACTGCGAAGCCGGCTTCACCGATGGCCGCATCAATGTCGGCCAGTTCCAGGTGTCAAAGGCTTAGGTTCGCTCCGCCTCTCCGGCGAAAGCCGGGGAGACGGCCCCCATAATGCCCCACAAACCTTCCCGAAACTTCAATTAAAACAACACCCCACCAGATCCGAATCCGACAGGTAAATCCGCCGCGCATCCTGCTCGCATGTCGGATTTGCGCTACACCCCTCCCACCGAAATCCGCTCGGCGGTCTGGCTGATGCTGAACGTGCTCAGCCTCGCCGTGATCTCCCTGCGAGAGCGGTTTGGCATTGCGCCGTGTACGCCTTTCTTGCCCCGGCATGTCCTCAGCAGCCTGTCCAGCTTTCTGGCCCAGGCTGAACCGGCGCTGCGCCGATGTCTCTATCTCAGCGCGGCAGAGCTCGGCGCCCTGCCCGCACCGGCCCCCATCATGGCGTCGCCTAACAGGAAATCCCGGCCCGGCAAT
This sequence comes from Hyphomonas atlantica corrig., assembly GCF_000682715.1. GTDB lineage: Bacteria > Pseudomonadota > Alphaproteobacteria > Caulobacterales > Hyphomonadaceae > Hyphomonas > Hyphomonas atlantica. Next base: position 22,917 of record NZ_AWFH01000045.1, read on the forward strand.
GCCGTCGCTCGTTCGTCGGCACCTCCGACATTTCGACTGTTCGAAGCCGGCTTAGGCCGCAAGGACGCGTCGCCCCCACCCAAGACCTTCCGCACCGGTCCGCGCATCCGCTTCCTTGATGGAGATGATACGCCAGACATTCACGAATATGATGCGCACTCTGATGACATCCTGCCGGCTCGCGCACTCGTGCGTCGGCTGGCCGCCTTGGACCACGCGCTCGACCATCGAGACGTCTACATCCGCAAGCTCCGCCGCGCCCTCGGTGCGCCGCGAGCCTTGCTCAAACCCATCGGCAAACGCCTCTACCGGCGCGGCCCGCTCAGCTTCCTGCAATGCCAGACGGCCCGGGCGCTGGAGGCGGAAGCGCAGGCCGTCCAGCCCTATTTCAATTCATCCTAACACGCACAAAAATGAAAACTTGTCACCGGCCGGAGCCTCTCCGCGCCGGATGCATGTGCTGGTCGTCTCGTCGCGTCACACCCGATGAGCGCAGCTCATCTGGGGGCCCATCTCCCAATCGGACCGCTGGCGGATGACAGGAGGGGACTAATCCCTAGACCAGCCGGCTTTGCTTGACCGCCGCGCCAATAAAGCTCGCAAACAGTGGATGTGGTTCGAACGGGCGGGATTTCAGTTCCGGGTGGTACTGAACGCCAATGAACCAGGGATGCTCAGGAATTTCGAAGATTTCCGGCAGCTTGCCATCCGGCGACAGGCCGGAGAACAGGCCGCCAGCCTTCTCAAGCGCTTCGATATAGCCCGCATTTACCTCATAGCGGTGGCGGTGACGCTCCGAGATGTCGAGCGTGCCATAGATCTCGGCGACCTTGCTGCCCGGCTTCAGGCGCGCTGGATAGGCGCCGAGGCGCATCGTGCCACCCTTGTCGGTATTGGCGTCGCGCAGGACTTTCTCATTGCCCTTGGTCCACTCTTCCATCAGGCCGACCAGCGGCGCATCGGTCTCGGGATCATTCTCGGTCGTGTTCGCCTCGTCGATGCCGGCCATGTTGCGCGCCGCCTCGATGACGGACATCTGCATGCCATAGCAAATGCCGAAACACGGCACCTTGCGTTCGCGTGCAAACCTTGCCGCCCGCATCTTGCCATGCGCGCCGCGCTCTCCGAAGCCACCCGGCAGGATGATGCCATGCACGCCTTCCAGAATGTCCAGTGGCCGGGCCTCATCGTCGAATTCTTCGGAATTGATCAGGCGAATGTCGACTTTCACCTTGTTGGCAAGGCCGCCATGCGCCAGCGCTTCGGCAACCGATTTATAGGCATCCGGCACATCGGTATATTTGCCGACGAGGCCGATACAGACATTGCCATCCGGATGGTGGGTCGTATGCGCAATCTGGTGCCAGCCGGACAGATCCGGCTGCGGCGCATCATCAATGCGGAAATGGGAAAGGACTTCCTTGTCCAGCCCTTCGGCATGATAGGATTCCGGCACGTCATAGATGTGGCCCACATCGCGGGCCTCGATCACGCTGGACAGGCGCACATTACAGAAGCTGGCAATCTTGCCTTTTTCGTTTTCCGGGATCGGTCGGTCACAGCGGCACAGCAGGATATGTGGCTGGATACCAATGGAGCGCAGCTCCTTCACCGAGTGCTGTGTCGGCTTGGTCTTCATCTCGCCCGCCGCCGGAATATATGGCAGCAGCGTCAGATGGATGAAGCAGGCACGCTCCGGCCCGAGTTCCTGACCAAGCTGGCGGATCGCCTCGAAGAATGGCAGGCCTTCAATATCGCCGACCGTTCCGCCGATTTCGCACAGGACGAACTCCACATCCTCGCCCGGATCGGACAGGACGAAATCCTTGATCTCGTTCGTGACGTGCGGAATCACCTGAATGGTCGCGCCGAGATAGTCGCCGCGGCGCTCTTTCTCGATAATGTGCTTGTAGATGCGGCCCGTCGTGATGTTGTCCGACTGGCGGGCCGAGACGCCGGTGAAGCGCTCATAATGGCCAAGGTCCAGATCGGTCTCTGCGCCATCATCGGTGACATAGACCTCACCATGCTGGCGAGGGCTCATCGTGCCGGGATCGACATTGAGATACGGATCGAGCTTGCGCAGGCGGACCTTGTAGCCACGCGCCTGAAGCAACGCACCGAGTGCGGCGGAAGCGATACCCTTGCCAAGGGAGGACACCACGCCGCCTGTAATGAAAATATAGCGGATCATGGGATCACCCTGATGCCGTGATTCGTTTGGATTTGGCGCAGGGAAAATACCCGCACCGCTCAATTATTGGGGATTACCCGTTTCTTCGTCAGAAACCGGCGCCGTCTCTTCCGGGGCGGCATCTGCCGTCGGGTCGATCAGAACACCCGGCTCAACCGCTTCCGGCGCTGGCGTGGCAGACAGGCCATCCTGTCCTTCCAGCAACGGCGCCGTTGGGTCGAGAAGGTCGACCGGGCCGCTTGCACCGTCTTCATCCGCGCCCAGCGCGCGCTCGACTTCGGTGCGCGTGTCATTGTTGCGGTTCGCCAGCGTGGTCAGGCCCAGGCTGGTCAGGAAGAAAATGCCGCCAAACATGATCGTGGACCGCACCAGCGCGCCTGCAGCGCCGCGCCCGGACAGCAGCGATCCTGCGCCGCCGCCACCGCCGCCGCCGATGCCGAGACCGCCACCTTCAGACTTCTGAAGAAGGACCAGGCCCGTCATGACGATACAGGCAATGATGTGGACAACGAGGATGACGTTCTGCATGGCTGGTGCGTTTCCAGTAAAATTCAAGCCGCCCGCATATCGCCATTGCGCGCAGGAGCCAAGCCTTGGGGTTCAGTCTTTGGTTACTTTGCTTGAGCGTAAATGGCGAGGAAGTCGTCCGCCTTCAAGCTTGCACCCCCGATAAGACCGCCATTTACATCCTTTACTTCAAGGATTTCAGCAGCGTTACCCGGCTTCATGCTGCCGCCATAGAGCAGCGGGATCTGGTCTGCGCCGTCCGCGCCGAATCGCTGGGCAAGACGTGTGCGAATAGCGGTATGGACCTCGTCGATCTGGTCCGGCGTGGCCACTTCGCCTGTGCCGATGGCCCAGATTGGCTCATACGCGATCACGATTTCCTCGGCCTTCGCGCCCTCTGGAATGGAGCCGTCAATCTGGCTGGCCACGAAGTCCAGCGTCTCACCGGCCTTGCGCTGGTCCAGGCTCTCACCGATGCAGATGATCGGCGTCAGGCCTGCGCGCAGGGCTGCAGCGGCTTGTGCAGCAACGATCTCATTGGTCTCGCCATGATCAGTGCGGCGCTCGGAATGACCGACAATTACGTGGCTCGCCCCGGCATCCGCCAGCATCTCTGCAGAGATATCACCCGTATGCGCGCCGCTCTCATTGGCGTGGCAGGTCTCGCCACCCACTTTCAGTTCAGATCCGTGCGCGGCCTCCGCGGCAACCGTCAGAAGCGTGGCTGGCACACACAAAAGCGCCTCCACTCCGGCCTTGCCCTTCCCGACACCTGCCGCGGCATCCCGGATTTCCCCCAGGCTGGCCTTCAGGCCATTCATCTTCCAATTACCTGCGATAAGTGTTCTGGTCATAAGCTATCCCTATCTTGAAAGACCTAACGGGGTCGCCTAGCAAGCACTGGACCACTCCTCAACCTGCCAGAAAGACGCTGCCGATATGCTAGCCCTGATGAAAAGCCTGATGAATTCCTTCGTCGGCAAGATTGTAGTCATGATCATCATCGCGGGGATGGCTTTCTGGGGTGTGGACCAGATGTTCGCCCAGATTCGCGGTGGCCTCGGCTCAAACATGGCAGCGGCGGGCAGCCGTGGCTTTGACGCGGCGGCCTTTGACCGGCGGGTCGAGAGCGTGGTTCGGAACATCAATGCCGATTCCGAAGAACCGGTGACAAAGCCGGACCTGGTGGAACAGGGCATCATCGACCAGATCTTCAACATGGAAGCCGCCAAGCTGACCCTGCTCGGCTATGCCGACTCCATCGGGGTCCGCCCGTCCACAGATGCCGTGGTCGAGGAATTGAGAAACACGGACGCATTCAAGAACCCCCTTACCGGTTCCCTGGATCTGGACACTTACCGTCTGGTGCTGAACCAGAACCGGATCAGCCAGGCAGATTACGAGCAGCAGCTCTCCGACGATCTCACGATGGCTGCCATGCGCGATGCTGCCGGCGCTGCGATCTATCCGGCCAACGCGCTGGCGGCCATTCAGGGGCGGTATCTGGGCGAGTCCCGCAACGTGGCCTGGTTCATCCTGAACACCGATACACTGCCAGAGCCGGACGCCCCGACTGAAGAAGATGTCCGTGCCTATTACGATGAAAACCTCGAAGCCCTGAAACAGCCTGAGCGCCGCATGATCGATGTGCTGCGCATGTCCGCTGAAGACTTCCTCTCCGAAGTAACCGTGACCGATCAGGAAGTTGCCACGGTCTATGAGGCCAGCAAGTCCGAGCGCTTCTCGGAACCGGACACCCGCACCTATGTCGAGTTGCTGTTTGATACGCGCGAGGCTGCTCGCACCGCATTCGGCCTGCTCGCCGCTGGCTCGGACCCGGCATCCATTGAGGGCGTCGCCTCCCGCGAGACCAAGACCGGTCGCCGCGAAAGCGTCAGCGATCCCTTGCTCGCCGACGCCATGTTTGGCGCTGGCCGCCAGAGCGGCGCCCTGTTCGGCCCGGCCGAGCGCGGTGACCAATGGTTGGTAGCGCGTCTCATCTCCGTCCAGCCGGGCGCCGTCTTCCCGCTGGAACAGGTTGAAGGCGAGATCCGCGACCAGCTGTCCCGCGAGCGCGCATCGGTTCTGCTCTTCGACAAGATGGAAGCGCTCGACCGCGCCATCGGTGCCGGATACCCGCTCAGCCAGATTGCCGAAGATGTAGGCGTGCCGCTGATCACCTACGCTCCGGTCGATACGTCTGGCCGCACGCGTGACGGTGTCACCCTGCACGGCCTGCTGCAGGCCGGGGAAGCCTTCCAGCAATCCTTCCAGATCGGTGTCGGCGATACCAGCAACCGGTTCGACATTGGCGAAGCAACCTATCTGACCTCGCCGCGCGAGATCATCGAAAGCTACACGCCGGAATTCGAGGAGCTGAGCGATCAGGTCCGCGCCGTTCTCGTGGCTCAGCGCCAGCAGAACAGCGTCCAGTCCGCGCTCGACGACCTGACCAAGCGGATCGAGGTGGGTGAAACCACGCTGGAGGCCGAAGCCCAGGCAGCCGGTGAAGTGGTGGAAACACCGCTCGCCCCTGTCACCCGCCGGAATGCGGGTGAGGCGGGCCTGCCAAGCGCTGCCCTTGGCCAGATCTTCAATGGCAAGGAGGGCGATGTGTTCACCCTGCCAAGCCGGGCCGGTGACATGGTCATGGTGATGCAGCTGACCGAGGTCACGCCGCCGAGCGAGGCCGAGCTGGCCGAACTGGCCCCACTGGCCAATTCCAATTTGCTTGCTGAACTCCAGAGCGACCTCATTGCGGCGACCGAGGCCGAGATCTCTGCCAGCATGAAGCTTCGCAAGAACCAGGGCGCCCTCAACGTCTACAAGGCATCGATCTCGACCGAACAATGAGCACTGCACAGCTGATCGTCCGGCGCCGGATCGGGGATATCGAGACCCCGGTTGCGGCCATGCTGAAGCTCGGTGCGGAAACGCCCGGCAGCTTCCTGTTCGAATCCATTGCCGGGGGCGAACGGCTTGGCCGCTATTCCTTCATCGGGCTGGAGCCGGACCGCTGGTTCCGCATCCTCGATGGCAAGGCCCAGATTGCCAGTGATGCGGAGTTCTCGGATGCCCGCACGCTGGAGGCTGGACCGGTCGAAGCGCTGAAAGCGTTCGCCCGTGACGCCCGCGCCGAAGCCGATGAGGCCCTGCCGCCAATGGCCTCAGGCGCGTTTGGCTATGTCGGCTATGACATGATCCAGTATGTCGAGCCGGTGGAAATCACCAAGCCGGACATGCTGAACGTTCCCGAAGCGCTGCTGGTCATCCCGCGCGTCGTCATCGTTTTTGATCACATCTATCAGGAAATCCTGCTGATCGGCCGCGTCGAAGGCGGCGACGAGGCAGAGATCAACGCCCTGCTGGACGATGTGGAAACGCGACTGGAGCGCTTGCCCCAGATGCCGCCCAAGGATCAGGATCCGGCCCCGGTCGACCTGCAATCCAACACATCGAAAGAGCGCTATTTCGAGATCGTGGATCGCTGCAAGGAGTACATACGCGCAGGCGACATCTTCCAGGTGGTGCCGAGCCAGCGTTTCTCCGCGCCCTTCCCGCGCCAGTCGATCAGCTATTATCGCGCCCTGCGCCGTCTGAACCCGTCCGCCTTCATGTTCCACATGAACCTCGGCACGGTCAGTCTTGTCGGCTCCAGCCCGGAAATCCTCGTCCGCGTGCGTGATGGCCGCGTCGCCATCCGCCCCATTGCCGGCACCCGTCCGCGCAGTGGCAATGATGAAGAAGACGCCCGCCGCGCCGCGAGCCTTCTGGCCGATCCGAAAGAGATCGCCGAACACCTGATGCTGCTGGATCTTGGCCGCAATGATGTGGGCCGCGTTGCCGCCTATGGAAGTGTGACGGTTACGGAGCAATTCATCGTCGAGCGCTATTCCCACGTGATGCACATTGTCAGCCATGTTGAAGGGGATCTGCGTGAGGGGCTCGACAGTGTCGACGCCTTGTTCGCGGGCTTTCCGGCAGGAACCGTCTCCGGCGCACCAAAGATCCGCGCCATGCAGATCATCAACGAGATGGAATCCCATCGCCGCGGCATCTATGGCGGCGCGGTCGGCTATTTCGGCTGGAATGGCGATCTCGACACCTGTATCGCGCTGCGCACAGCCGTGCTGAAGGATGGCCAGCTGCACATTCAGGCTGGCGGAGGGGTCGTGCTCGATTCCAACCCTCAATACGAATATGATGAGACGGTCCACAAGGCAGGCGCCCTGAAGCGTGCAGCCGAACTGGCAGCAGCCTATGAGTTCGACCAATGAGCCGGAAGAAAATCCTCGTCATCGACAATTATGACAGCTTCACCTGGAACCTCGTCCACTATCTGGAAGAGCTGGGCGCGGAGACACGCGTTGTCCGCAATGACGAACTGACCGTTGAAGAAGCGCTCGCCAGCGATGCAGACGGCGTGCTGTTGTCGCCGGGCCCGTGCTCGCCGAATGAGGCAGGTATCTGCGTCGCCCTGATTGAGCAGGCCCCGGATGATCTGCCGATCCTGGGCGTGTGCCTTGGTCATCAATCCATCGGCCAGGCCTTTGGCGGCGAAGTGGTCACCGCCAGGGAAATCCGCCATGGAAAACTGTCAGAGATCCGCCAGACGGGCGGAGACCTGTTCGATGGCCTGCCGGAAACCTATCAAGTTGTCCGCTACCACTCGCTCGCCGTAAAGCCGGAAGACCTGCCAGATGTGCTGGTCGCCGATGCGTTCACGGAGGATGGCGAAGTCATGGCCCTCCACCACAGGACGCGGCCCGTCTACGGTGTGCAGTTCCATCCGGAAAGCATCCTCACCGAACACGGCCACGCCTTGCTGAAGAACTGGCTGGACCGGCTCTAGAAGCGCACTTCGAAATGCTCGCCAACGTCCGGCTTGTCGTCGGTCAGATTGGCTTTCGCAACTTCGTAGAAGAATTTTGCGCCGCCTTTTGATGTCCAGACTTCACCATAGTCGAGCGACAGCTTGAGCAGAAGAACGTCGGGATCCTGCTTGCCGTCTTCGTACCAGCTGGCGGCAATGAAGCTCCAGTATTCGTCGAGCTTTTCCTTGTTGATCTCGGGCGTCAGGCGACCTGACAGGCTGGCATAGAGGCCTTCCTTGTCATTGCACAGAACATAGTGTGCCTGCCCGCCCTTGGCGTTTTCCGCCATGTAGGTTCCCTTCGCCGTGATGAACCAGAGCTCGCGCTTGTTCTCATCGACATAGTGGGACATCGGCACCGCGCGGCCTTCGATGACCAGCATGCCGGTCCGACAGTCTTCCAGACGGTCCCAGAAAGTTTCGGTCATGTCCTTGTCAGCGAGTTGGGTCATTGGGGAAAAGCTCCATGTTTGGGTTTCCTGTCCAACGCCTGCCTGCTGTCGTGGTTCCGCATGACCACGCAGCCCCCCAAAAGAAAAGGGCCCCTGAGGGCCCTCTCCCGATACGGATGGATTCAACGCCTATTCAGGCTTGCGGAACCGCAGGGTCATGCGGTCGGACTCGCCAATCTTCGCAATCGCCTCGCGCTCCGGCGTGCCTTCCTCGGTCGTGGCGAAGCTTGGCGCGAGACGCCAGACAATGTCGCCCTCGCCCGCATCATCTGCCGGATTGCTATTGATCTCGCTCGACTCTTCGAGAACGAACCCGGCCGCCTCGAAACTGTCGACCACAAAACTCGTCTTCAGGTATCCGGCATTGCCATCGGCCCAGGCATCCGGCGTATCTTCAGACGCGCGGTGCTGGACCACGCCGACCACGCCGCCCGGCTTCAGGATGCGATAGGTTTCAGCAATCGTCGCCGTGTAGGTGCCAAGTTCTTCCTCGGTCCGGTTCAGATTGTGCAGCGCGCGGATAAAGAGTGCCGCATCGGCCTTCTCCGCCTTGTCTTCCGGCAGCGTCGTCAGCTTGTAGTCATAGACTTTCGCGCCCTTCTCACCGGCCCATCCCTCGGCGGTTTCGACCCAGCCTTCCAGCTGCGCCAGAATACCGGCGACGCGCTCCTCATCTGCGCCGGGCAGGATACGGATCCACATCTCATCGGGATAGTGCGCGCCGATCAGCTTGCCCTCCGGCCCGAGATACGGGAGCAGGATCTTGCTGTACCATCCGCGGCCCGGCAGCGCCTCGACCACCGTCATGCCGGGCTCAATTCCAAAGAACTCCAGCGTCGCACCGGGATTGCGCGCGTCGTAACGGGCCTGCACCTCTTCCGGCTGCATGGCCAACGCCGCGGCGAGCGCAACGGAGTCGGACACGTTCATCGCGTCATCGACCGTTTCGGCGGCTTCGGCCATCTCGGCTTCAACCGCAGCCTCCACTTCCACGTCTTCTTCCGCGTCCATCACGGTTTCGACTTCGATCGTCTCTTCGACCACTGTCTCGTCCGTCATGTCGTCAGCAGGCGGCGTCTGGCACGCTGCGAGAAGTGCAATACCGGCTGCACCGGCGAGCAAATATCTGGGTTTCATGGTGTCCTCCTCCATCAGGTTTCTGGTCTCTTGGAAATTCCCCTGTGGCGAGAGACTAGCCCAATCCGCCAGAAAACGCGATCAAGTCTTCGTGTAGGCTGGCTGAAGGCTTTGTGACGATCTTTGCGCCTGCGTCACTGACGGGCTTGATCAGGCAGGCTCCAAGCCCCTATGCAGGCGCGAAGAGAAACCGGAATTCCCGCCATGTCCCAAGACAGTCTCACCACCGCCCTTCTGGCCATTGCCCGGCGCCAGCCGCTGGACTCTGAAACGCTGGAAGGCGCCTTCGACAAATTACTGTCTGGCGAAGCTGCGCCAGAGGAAATTGGCGCCTTCCTGATGGGCCTTTCCGTGCGCGGGGAAACCGCTGACGAACTTGCCGCCGGCGCGCGCATCATGCGCCAGCATGCCCGGAAAGTTCATGTGGAAGGTCCGGTGCTGGACACGTGCGGCACGGGTGGTCTTCCATGGAAAAGCCTGAACACATCCACCGCCAGCGCCATCGTCATTGCCGCAGCGGGCGGGCGCGTCGCCAAGCATGGCAACCGGTCGGTGCCGCCGAAGACCGGCTCTGCGGACGTGTTGGAGGCGCTGGGCGTCAACCTCGACATGGATGAGGAGACCTTCCTCGATTGCCTGAATGGTTGCGGCGTCGCCTTCATGTTCGCGCGCAGCCATCACAGTGCCATGCGCCACGTCGCTCCGGTCCGCGCCAAGCTGGGCATTCGCACCATCTTCAACCTGCTTGGCCCGCTCAGCAATCCGGCCAGCGCGGAATACCAGGTGCTGGGTGTGTTCGCGCCGGAATGGGTGCGCCCGATGGCTGATACGCTGGCGCGCCTCGGCACCCAGCGCGCCTGGGTCGTTCATGGCATGGACGGCATTGATGAAATCTCCATCGCGGGAACCACCAGGGTCTGCGAAGTCACCCCTGACGGCGTGCGCGAGTTCGACCTGACCCCGGCCGATGCCGGACTCGAGACCAGCCCGCTCTCGACGCTTGAAGGCGGCAGCCCGGCAGAGAATGCGCTGGCCATTACAGAGCTGTTTGACGGCCAGGAGGGCCCGTTCCGCGACGTGGTGCTGCTGAACGCCGCTGCCGGCCTGCATGTCTTTGGAAAGGTTGACACGCTGAAACAAGGCGCAGACATGGCCGCGCAGGCCATCGACAGTGGCAAGGCCCGCCAGACGCTTCGCGCCCTCGCCGCACTTTCCAACGGACAGGACCCGGAATGAGCACAGCCCTTGATCGCATCATCGCCTACAAGGTGGATGAAGTTGCTGCCGCAAAGCGCGAGACGCCTCTGGCCGCACTTGAGGCACGCCTTCCGGATGCCAGCGCGCCGCGCGGCTTCGCCCAGTCCATGGCGCTGATTGCCGGCATCAACGAGAATGCCCTGATCTGTGAACTGAAGCGTAAGAGCCCCTCAGCGGGCGACATCCTGCCCGGGGCCGACCCGGTCGAGATTGCGCGTGAGTACGAAGCGGGCGGCGCTGCCTGTCTCTCCGTTCTGACAGACGGACCGAGCTTTGGCGGCAGTCTGGAAGACTTCGCCGCCATCCGGTCTGCGGTTGCCCTGCCGATGCTGCGCAAGGATTTCATGATCGACCCCTATCAGGTGATCGAGTCCCGCGTTTATGGCGCAGACTGCATCCTGGTTATCATGGCCTGTCTCAGTGATGATCAGGCCAGCGAACTGACCAGCACAGCGCTGGAGTTGGGCATGGATGTCCTGCTCGAAACGCACAATGAGGATGAACTGGAGCGCGCCCTGCGGCTTCCGTCTCCGCTGATTGGCATCAACAATCGCGACCTGAAACGAATGGTGACCGATCTGGCGACCACCGAACGGCTCGCGCCGCTGGTGCCGGAGGACAAGGTGCTGATCTCCGAAAGCGGCGTTTCCTCGGCTCAAAGTATTGAAAGGCTGCGCGAGACTGGCGCACGGCGGTTCCTGATCGGCGAAAGTCTTATGAAAATGGGCATAAACCGTCAGAAAAGCGTAACGGAAATGAGGGTAGCTGGCACGAATTGACCCGAAGCATGAACACATGTAGAACATAAGTGAACAGAGATTCGCCCGAAGGGAGTCCCCCGTGCTGACTAGTAAACAAAAGGAATTGCTGCTCTTCATCAATGAGCGCATTCAGGAAACCGGCGTTTCGCCATCTTTTGACGAAATGAAAGATGCGCTGAACCTTGCCTCCAAATCCGGTATTCACCGCCTGATCACGGCGCTTGAAGAGCGCGGGTTCATCCGGCGCCTCGCGCACCGGGCGCGCGCCCTTGAAGTGCTGAAATTGCCGGATGCCGTCGCGCCCGGCGCACCGCGTGGCCGGAAGGAATTCAAGCCCGCCCTCGTCGCAACTGGCCAGCCAGCCCCTGCTCCGGCGGCAAATACCGTGCCCCTCATCGGTCGCATCGCAGCCGGTCTGCCGATTTCCGCGATCCAGCAGGAGAATGGCCACGTCAATGCACCGGACGGCCTGTCCGATGGCGACGAACATTTCGCCCTCGAAGTTCAAGGCGACTCCATGATCGATGCCGGCATTCTGGAAGGCGACATTGTCGTTTGCCGCCGCACCGATACAGCCAATACGGGCGACATTGTCGTGGCGCTGATCGACGGTGAGGAAGCGACGCTGAAACGCCTGCGCCGCAAGGGCGCGTCGGTTGCTCTGGAAGCGGCCAACCCTGCTTTCGAAACCCGCATCTTCGGACCAGACCGCGTGCAGGTACAAGGCCGCCTTGTGGCCCTGATCCGTCGCTACGACTGACCTGAATCCTTTGAACATGGCTTCCAGGCCCGCGCCTTGCAGGGCGTGGCCCTTTGCGTTCTGGCACCGGTTGTGTCGATGGTCACGCCGCCCTGGCGGGATATGTCCGACCATGCCAGCGACGGCCCACACGCCTCACTTGGCCGCGTCATGACCAGATCCAGCGATACCTCGTCTGACGGCTCACAAGACTGCTGACCCTCAAGCGAGCCCTCGTCTCCCTCCGGCGCGTTGAGACGGATGGGCCCGATCACGCTGTCCAGGACACATGGCCAATTACTACACGAGCCTGAAGGCTCCAGCGTACTGAAGCGCATTGGCGACAGGCCATCCCCGTCGACATAGCTGATCTTCTCGATGTCGCCCCCCTTTAAGCGGACGAACACATCCCCGGATGCGGACCAGTGCAGCGCCAAGCCGGGGGCGGTGAACCACAGCCAGAGAGCCGGCCCGGTCAACGCCGCCGCAAAGATCCACCGCCAGACACCATGCGCCACGACTGCCGCCGCCAGCGCTGCCGTGAACAGGACAAGCGAAAGGTCTGGCATCTGTTTGCCCGGTGAGATGCCGTCTGGAGCCTGCGCCGTGCACGTCTCGGCAATCCAGAGGATCGCCTCCAGCGAATAGCCGAACACGCGCAAGCCCAGATCGCCATAACCAAGCGGCGTGAGGATCAGTGCGGCAGCAGCGGCCGGCGCACTGACAAAGGTGATGATCGGCATCGCAGCCAGATTGGCGATCAGGCCCAGCCCGGCCAGACGGTCGAAATGGTAGAGCGCATAAGGCGCTGTTGCCGTGCCCGCGACCAACGACGTTACGGCGAGTGAGGCCCAGCTATAGCTGACCGATCCCATCACGCGATCCGATACTGCCCGCCGCGCCGTCCATGCTTCATAGGTGGCGATCAAGGCACCGGATGCCGCGAAGGACATCTGGAAGCCAGGCGACATAACGCTTTCCGGCTGCAGCAGGATCACCAGAATCATGGCGATGGCAAAGGAACGAAGGCTGAGCGCGGCCCGGTCGAACAGAACCGCACCGAACACGACCGCCAGCATGATAAACGCCCGCTGGGTAGAGACCCCCGCGCCGGAGATCACCAGATAGGACAGGCTGGCCAACAGGGCGATGATCGCCGCTGGCTTCTGGACAGGAACCCTCAAGGCCAGCGGTTCGATGCAGGCCAGCAATCGCCGCATGACGTAAAATACCAGCCCGCCAACGATGGCCATGTGAAGCCCTGAAATGGCCAGCAGGTGCGCGAGGCCCGAATTGCGCAGCGCCACCTGGTCCTCCACCGGCATGAAACTGCGGTCGCCGGAAACGAGCGCCGCCGCAAAGCCCCCAGCGCGCTCACCCGCCGCTTCATCGACATGCGAAGCCAGTTGCCGGCGGAAGGCAGCGATATGCATCCGGACATCCGAAACGATGCCCCCCGGCGCGCCCAGAGCCCCGCCCCGGCAGCGGCCCTGAACATAGCCCACACCGCCCAACTGCTCGAACCAGGCTTGTCGTCGGAAATCATACTCGCCCGCCATGCCCGGCGCGGGTGGCGGCCTCAGTACAGACCAGCACCTGACAAAGCGGCCTGAAGAGACTTCCAGCCGCGAGCGATGCGTGACCCGCACGGTCTTCGGTGTCGCCTCTGGCGGCATGCCGGCAATGGCATGAACCTCGATCCTCAGGCGCGGCCCCTTTGCACCAGTCTCAACCTCTGACAGCCAGCCTTCGACCATGACCGGCCCAGTCATCTCGGAAATGACCGGCGCTGCCACCAGACGCGCCCGTACCGCCCCGGCGCTCAGGCCCAGAACCACGCCAAAAGCCAGCCAGAGAACAAACTGAACCAGCGAGGGCGCCAGCAATCTCCGCCCTACAGCGATCAGGGCGACCGCCAGCAAAGGCGCGAGCAGAATCGCCTCCATAGCCGGTTCAGATGGCATCGTGAAATAAGCCGCCGCGCCAGTCGCCATTGCAAAGGCCAGCAGGAGTGGCTGTGCATCCACCCCGGAAATCGCCCAGAAGCGCTGGCCGCTGACTGCACGCCAGAGGCCCAGCCCCTTGCCATTGGCCGGGGAGTTGTGTTTCTGCGGCGCAAGAGCATCACCCACGATCATAAATCGGAGCCTGCCTGTCCCATGAACGTCATTACGCGTTTTGCCCCTTCTCCCACCGGCATGCTGCACATTGGAGGGGCAAGGACGGCACTTTTCAACTACCTCTTCGCGAAACGTCACAACGGGAAGTTTCTTTTGCGGATCGAGGATACCGATCGCGCACGCTCAACGGATGAGGCAACGGCGGCGATTCTGGAGGGCATGGACTGGCTCGGCCTGACGCCGGACGAAGCGCCGGTGATGCAGTTCAGCCAGGCGGCGCGGCACACTGAAGTCGCCAATGAGATGATTGCGCGAGGCACGGCCTTCCGCTGCTACGCTACGCCGGAAGAACTCCAGGCCCGCCGGGATCTGGGTGAGGAAAAGCGCCAGGCCGCCAAGGCAGAAGGCATTTCGGAAGCGGAGAAGACCGCGCTGCTGGCCGAGGCGAATGAGCTGCTCGCCCCTTATCGGTCTCCTTGGCGCGATGGCGCCCCGTCCCCATCAGCCGATGCGCCTTTCACCGTGCGCCTGCGCGCGCCGGATGGCGGTGACCGCATCCTTGAAGATGGTGTTCAGGGCCGCGTGACCATTCAGGCGAGCGAACTGGACGACATGATCCTGCTGCGCGCCGATGGCACGCCGACTTACATGCTGGCAGTTGTGGTGGACGATCACGATATGGGCGTGACGCACGTGATCCGCGGCGACGATCATTTGCGCAATGCTTTCCGCCAGATCCCGATCTATGAGGCGATGGGCTGGGACGTACCGACCTTTGCCCACGTCTCCCTGATCCACGGACCAGATGGCGCGAAACTGTCCAAGCGCCACGGCGCGCTCTCCACGCTGGCCTATCGGGAAATGGGCTACCTGCCGGAAGCCATGAAGGCCTATCTGCTCCGCCTCGGCTGGAGCCACGGCGATCAGGAAATCTTCACCGAGGCCGAGGCCATTTCCCTCTTCGATGTCGAGGGCATCAACAAGGCCCCTGCACGCCTGGACCTGGAGAAGCTGGGCCAGATCAATTCCCATTTCATGCGCCTTGCCGATGATGATCGCCTGTTCGAATTGCTGAAGCCGCTGCTGGAGGCGGAGGCCCCGCTCAGCGAGGCGGAAGCCGGCCGGGTCCGTACGGCCCTGCCGCACATGAAGGATCGCGGCACCACGCTGCCAGAGCTTGCCGCTGCGTTCGCCTTCCTGCGTGACATTCGCCCGATTGAAATGAACAAGAAGGCGCGCAAGGCATTGTCCGAAGAAGGACTTGACCGGCTGGCGGGTCTGCGCGACGAACTGCAGCAATTGCGCCAATGGACCGCAGAAACTATATCGCTCGTCATAAGCTCGTATTGCGCTGACCGCGACCTTTCGATGGGACAGGTGGGTCAGCCACTCAGAGCTGCGCTCACGGGCGGGTTACCCGCGCCAGACATCGCTCCAGTCCTTGAATGGCTCGGGCAGGATGAGGCGCTGGGAAGAATTGAAGATCAAACGGCGAAAGCCGGGACCTAATCCCGAGCGATGCCGAGTGGAACAATGATTTGGAAGGGCTAGAGTTGATGGAAAACAAGACCAAAGACGCCGGTACGGCGAAGATCGAGATTGACGGAAAGACCTATGACATGCCGGTACTGTCCGGCACCCACGGTCCAAACGTCGTGGACGTGCGCAAATTCTACGCGCAATCCGGACAGTTCACATTTGACCCGGGCTTCACCTCCACGGCGAGCTGTGAAAGCCAGATCACGTTCATCAACGGGGAAGAAGGCGTCCTGCTGCACCGCGGCTATCCGATTGGCCAGCTGGCTGCGCAAGCAACCTTCCCGGAAGTATGCTACCTGATCCTGAATGGCGAACTGCCATCCAAGTCGGAACTCAGCACGTTCAACGACGAGATCAAGCAGCACACCCTGCTCCACACACAACTGGACCGTTTCTTCGACGGCTTCCGCCGTGACAGCCACCCGATGGCCATGCTGACCGGTACGGTTGGCGCGATGGCGTCCTTCTACCCGGGTGCGATGGATAGCGAAGATCCGGAAGAGCGCCGCCTCGCTTCGATCCGCCTGATTGCCAAGATGCCGACGCTCTGCGCACGCATCCTGAAGTACAATCTCGGCCAGAAATTCGTCGATCCTCGCAACGATCTGTCCTACGCCGAAAACTTCCTGAACATGTGCTTCTCGGTCACCGCCGAGGATTACAAAGTGGATCCAAAAATCGCCAAGGCGATGGACCGTTTCTTCATCCTGCACGCAGACCACGAGCAAAACGCGTCGACCTCGACCGTTCGCCTGGCAGGGTCTTCAGGCGCGCATCCATTCGCCGCTGTTGCGGCTGGCGTGGCCTGTCTCTGGGGCCCAAGCCATGGCGGCGCCAACGAGGCCTGCCTCAACATGCTGCACGAAATCGGCACTGTGGACCGCATCCCGGAATTCATCGAGAAGGCAAAGGACAAGTCTGATCCGTTCCGCCTGATGGGCTTCGGTCACCGCGTCTACAAGAACTACGACCCGCGCGCGACCGTGATGCGCGAGTCTGCTCACGAAGTGCTCGACCTGCTTGGCCTGAAGGATCAGCCGATCCTGAAAGTCGCCATGGAACTGGAGCGCATCGCTCTCGAAGACGAATACTTCGCAGAGAAGAAGCTCTACCCGAACGTCGACTTCTACTCCGGCATCATCCTCGATGCGATCGGCTTCCCGAAGCAGATGTTCACCGTGCTGTTCTCGCTGGCCCGCACCGTCGGCTGGATTGCCCAGCTGAACGAGATGCTGGTCGACCCGACCCAACGCATTGGTCGCCCGCGCCAGATCTACACCGGCGCCGCCATGCGCGACTACGTGCCGATGGACCAGCGCTAGGCGCATTTCAGTATCCCGAACAAGAAAGGCCCCGACGTCGCGTTGGGGCCTTTTGCGTTCTGAGGGCTGGAAAGACGAAGGCCGAATCTATTTTGACATCTTCTCCTTCACGTCCCGCGCAGTTTCGGAGACGACTTCGCCACCTGCCTGAACATCGCGGCCAACGCCTTCGACCGTGTTGCACGCCGTCGCCAGCGGCAGCAGAGAGAGCGCAAGCGCTGCAGCCATGAGTTTCTTCATCTGGTCACTCCCATGAATATGAATGGCCAGAACAATGTGCCTGAAGCCCTCATTCGGCAAGGCGGCATGCGCGCCTCTGTGCTTTTTGCCGCTCTTTCACCCTCACCACCGCAAATGCCTGTTCCCTTTTCACCCGACTCCCTGCTAAAGCCCTGCGCATGAAAACCGCTGTGATTGTCTTCCCCGGATCGAATTGTGACCGCGACGCTTATGACGCGCTTGCACAGGTAACCGGCCAGGCCCCGGCTATGGTCTGGCACAAGGACGGAACCATTCCGGACGGCACGGACCTCGTCATGGTCCCCGGTGGCTTCTCCTATGGCGACTATCTGCGCTGCGGCGCGATGGCTGGCAATTCACCGATCATCTCTCAGCTTCACGCGCATGCGGAGCGCGGCGGCTATGTGCTCGGCGTCTGCAATGGCTTCCAAATCCTGTGCGAAACGGGCCTTCTGCCCGGCGCGCTGATGCGCAATGCATCGCTCCACTTCGTGTGCCGTCCGCAGGCGTTAAGCGTGGAGTCAGCGAACACGGCCTATACCAGCGCCTATTCCGGTACGCCGGAAGTCGTCATTCCGGTCGCGCATCATGACGGCAATTATTTCGCCGATGACGCCACGCTGGACACGCTGGAAGGCGAAGGCCGCGTGGCGTTCCGTTATGCCAAGGGCCAGAACCCGAATGGCTCGGCGCGCGACATCGCCGGCATCCTCAGCGAGAATGGCCGCATCCTCGGCATGATGCCCCACCCGGAGCGCGCCATTGGCGGGCATGAAGGCGGCACCGACGGTCTTGGCGTCTTCGAAAGCCTGCTTAGCGCGGCCTAGCCTCTACTACCCAATCGGCTTCGAGATAGCTCTTGACGCTCCGTACACCGGGCATTATCGAATTTCGATAAAGCCGTGCCGGAGGGGAAACGCATGACATATCTCGAGGAAAGTCAGGCTGCTGGCCGCGAAATATTTCCGGACCTCGCCCGCGCATGGGCACTCTTCGGCATAGCGCTGGTCAATGTTGGCGTGCTCGCCTGGCCGATGATGAGCAGCTATCATTATGAGGGTGCTGCCCCGACTTCGCTCGATACAGCCGCCTGGTTTGGCGTGAATGCGCTGTTCCTGATGAAGTCCTACTCACTGTTTTCCTTCATGTTCGGGGTGGGCTTTGCCTATCAGATGCAATCGGCCGCGCGGCGCGGCGTCGCCTTTTCGGGGCGATACTGGCGCCGCATCATCGGCTTGCTCGCCTTTGGCGCCCTCAACATTGCCTGCTTCTTCTTCGGCGATATTCTCGTCGTCTATGCTGTTCTCGGGACGATCCTGTTCCTGTTCCGCAATGCATCCCAGAAAACCCTCATAGTGTGGGGGTGCATCATCTATGGCATCCAGATCCTGGTGATCGGACTGATGGCACTGATGGTCTATCTGGGGGTGACGTTCGCGCCGGAAGAAATGGCGAAGACAGCAGCGGAATTTGCGGTCGAAGATTCAAGAGCCATTGAGGTCTTTGGATCAGGCAGCTTCCTTGATGCGGCAGCGTACCGGACAAGCGAATACGTTTCGGGGTTCCCGTTTATCCTGATGTTCCAGGGCTTTGGCGCATTTGCCTTCTTCCTGTTTGGTCTCGCCGCCGTGCGCAGCGGTGTCATAGCTCGCGCATCCGCCCCAATCTGGAAGCCTGCCCGCCGGTACGCTTTGCCGCTCGGCATGCTGATCAGCGGCGCCGGAGGTTGGCTCATGCTCGTCGGAACCGGCATGATGGATCCGCTGATGATGCTCGGCATGCTGCTCGTGGCCATAGGCAGCCCATTCTCGACGTTCGGCTATCTCGGGGTGATTGCCAAATGGGCGGAAGGCCAGCCCGGCCCGATTACCGTGTTCTTCGCGAGAGGCGGCACGTCATCTCTGACGGCCTATCTGCTTCAAGGTCTGATCTTTTCGCTGCTGTTCAGCGCCTATGGGTTTGGTCTGTTTGCGACCCTCCCGGCGGCGCAGAGCATCGGCGTCGCCTTCCTCGTCGCCCTGTTCAGCGTGACCTTTGCGAGCCTCTGGCGGATGCGCTTCCAACGCGGACCGATGGAGATGATCCTGCGCAACTGGACCTATCTCGGCGCGCGTTAGGCAGTTGTGACTTGCCCTTGAGACCGGCTTCCCGCTCTATGGGCGAAAGACCGGAGGCCCTCTCATGTCCGCGCACTCAGACCTGATCCACAAACTCCCCAAGGCCGAACTCCACCTTCACATTGAAGGCAGTTTCGAACCTGAAATGATGATGACGCTGGCCGAGCGTAACCGGATCGACATCCCGTTCAAAACGCTGGACGAAGCCAAGGCGGCCTATGACTTCAACAATCTCCAGGAATTCCTCGACCTTTACTATCAGGGCATGAATGTCCTGCGCACCGAGCAGGACTTTCACGAGATGACATTCGCCTACCTGCAGCGCGCAAAGGCGGACAATGTCGTTCATGTCGAAATGTTCTTCGACCCACAGGCTCATACGGAGCGCGGGGTGGCCTTTGGCGCTGTCACAGAAGGTATTCTGGGTGCGCTGGAGCGGGGTGAGAAAGAACTCGGCATCACGTCCGAACTGATCATGAGCTTCTTGCGGCACCTCAGCGAGGAGGACGGTTTTGTCCTGCTGGATGAGTCGACGCCCTGGCACGAACACTTTGTCGGAGTCGGGCTCGACAGTTCCGAAGTCGGCCACCCGCCCCTGAAATTCCAGCGTCTGTTCGAACGGTGCCGCGAACTCGGCTTCAAGCTCTGTCTCCATGCGGGCGAGGAAGGTCCGCCGGAATATGTACGTGAAGCCTTGCTGGACATCGGCGCAGACCGGATCGATCACGGCAATCGGGCGATGGAAGATCCGGCGCTCATTGAAATCTTGCGCGACACGCAGATTCCCCTGACCAACTGCCCGCTCTCCAACCTGTCACTGTGCGTACTGGACGATTTGCGAAAGAGCCCGGTGAAGCGTCAGCTCGAAGAAGGTCTGCTCGTCTGCGTGAACTCTGACGATCCCGCTTATTTCGGCGGCTATATCGGGCAAAACTATGAGGCGATCACCGAAGCGCTCGAACTATCGTCAGATCAGATCGTCCAGCTCGCCAAGAACAGCTTTACAGGGTCCTTCCTGCCGGACGATCAGAAGACAAAGCACGTCGCCGCAATCGATCAGATTGCAGCGACGATGGGAGGCTGATCAGGAGCCGGTTGCCGGATCTTCGGATTCTTCCATTTCCGCGTCCTCAGCATCGCTCGCATCCTCGGCTTCAAGGCTGGTTTCGATTGGCGGACGGCAGGATTCGATCAGGGCTTCGATCCGCTCATCTGTCGGGACGACATATTCGCTCTGTGCCACCACCAGGCGCAGGTCACCTGCACCATTGGCAAGCGCACGAGCGGCTTGGGACCTGGTGTCGAAGACGCCGGACACTTCCCCCGCATCCTCATCCAGCTGGGCCGGAATGGCAGCGTTCCCAGCGGAGGTCAGCAGGCCAATCTGGTTTGGCGCTTCATCGTCGGAATAGACGCGTCGCATGACGAGCGCATTCGCAGCGCCTTCGCCCGCAAATGCGTCCGGCTTCTGGCACGTCAGCGAAACCAGAACCGTCTCGCCATCTTCCGAAACGAATTCAAGGCGTTCTCCAGACGTTGCATCTGCGTCAGCCCAGCTTCCCGCGGCCTGAGTGACCTGCCTTTCAGGTTGCTTCGTTTCAGGCTTTTCCTTGTCAGATGAGGCTATGGGCGACGGTGCGGGCATCGTGTCTCCACCAGTCTGGCTAACCTCAGAGCCGCACGCCACGAGCGCCAGCGGCGCGGCAAACAAAAGCAAGTGTCTCATGGTCGGGGTCCTTTCCAATCGCTGTCCCGGTTGCCCAATGAAACGCGCATCTGTCCGGCGCGGTTTCCGTTAAATCCTGTCCATCATGGCAAATCGTTCATCTTCGGCGGCTGAACCGCAATAGAGTCTGGCGACTCGGGCCATTTGCGGTTAAAGCGCCGGGCATGACTGACACATCTGCGATCCTCGCCCACCTCACCGCCGAGCAGGACGATACTGCCGGCCTGGAACATGGCATCAAGGCCGATGAATGGGAGCGGCTGGTCTCCCGACTCGGACGCAAGCCGAACCTTGTCGAACTCGGCATCTATTCGGTGATGTGGTCAGAGCATTGCTCCTACAAATCCTCGCGTCGTCACCTGTCCAAATTCCCGACGAAGAATGACCGAGTCATTCAGGGCCCCGGCGAGAATGCGGGTGTGATCGACATTGGCGACGGACAGGCCGCTATCTTCAAGATGGAGAGCCACAACCACCCGTCCTATATCGAGCCCTACCAAGGCGCGGCGACGGGCGTGGGCGGGATTCTGCGAGATGTGTTCACAATGGGCGCGCGGCCAATCGCGCTGGTCAATGCATTGCGCTTTGGCGATCCGAGCCATCCGAAAACGCGCAGCCTGGTGGCCGGCGTCGTCGCCGGTATTGGCGGATACGGCAATTGTGTCGGTGTGCCGACCGTCGCGGGCGAGACCCAGTTCGACGAAGGCTACAATGGCAACATTCTTGTCAATGCGATGGCTGTGGGCCTGGCCGATCAGGACAAGATTTTCTATGCGCGCGGCGCGACGCCCGGCAACCCGATCTTCTATGTCGGCTCCAAAACGGGTCGTGACGGCATCCACGGTGCCACGATGGCGTCTGCCGAGTTCTCCGAAGGCGACGAAGAAAAGCGCCCCACGGTTCAGGTCGGTGACCCATTCACCGAAAAGCTGCTGATCGAAGCCTGTCTAGAGCTGATGGCGACCGATGCCATTCAGGCGATCCAGGACATGGGCGCAGCGGGCCTGACCTCTTCCTCCGTCGAGATGGCCGCAAGCGGCGGCGAGAATGGCGAAGGCATTGGCGTGGTCATGGACCTCGACAAGGTTCCACAGCGCGAAGAAGGCATGACGGCCTACGAGATCATGCTGTCCGAGAGCCAGGAGCGCATGCTCATGGTGCTCTATCCGGACAAGATCGACGTGGCGAAGGCAATCTTCGAGAAATATGATCTCGACGCAGAAGTTATCGGCGAGACGACCGACAATGGCCATCTCGTCCTGAAGCAGTTTGGTGAAAAGGTTTGCGATATTCCTGTCGCGCCTTTGGCCGACGACGCACCAAATTATGACCGCCCCTGGACCGAGCCGCCAAAGCGCGCGCCGCTGGACATCACGAAGTATCCCGAGCCGGAAAACTATGGCGAGGTTCTGCTGAAGCTGATGTCGTCTCCCGATATGGCCTCCAAGCGCTGGATCTGGGAACAATATGACCGCCACGTGATGGGCGACACGGTCGACTCCTCGCAAAGCCAGGGCGACGCCGCCATTGTGCGCATCCACCGCACGAACAAGGCGCTCGCCATCTGTTCCGACTGCAACCCACATTATGTGGCCGCAGACCCCTTTGAGGGCGGCAAGGCGGTCGTAGCAGAAGCCTATCGCAACCTGTCCGCCGTCGGCGCCACGCCGATCGCGATCACGGACAATTTGAATTTCGGCAACCCGGAAAAGCCGGCCACGATGGGCTATATCGTCAAAGCCATTGAAGGCATGGCCGAGGCCTGCCGCGAGCTCGACTTCCCCGTCGTGTCCGGCAATGTGAGCCTCTACAACGAGACTGACGGCAAGGCGATCCCGCCGACGCCGGTGGTCGGCGGCGTGGGCCTGATCGAGGATGTGTCGAAAACTGCGACGTTGAAAGGTGCGCAGGATGGCGATTTGGCCTTCCTGATCGGTGACGCTGGAGGTGAGTTAGGCGCAACCCTGTACGCTCGCACAATCCTCTCGCTCAAGGGCGAGGACCTTGGGGCACCGCCATCCGTCGATCTGGCCACCACAGTTAAAACCGCCGGGACTGTCCGGGATCTCGTCACGTCGGGCATGGTTGCGGCCGTCCACGACGCCAGCGATGGCGGCATGGCCTGCGCGGTGACAGAAATGGCGCTCGCTGCTGGCATGGGTGTCGAAATCTACGCCCCAGCGGAGAGTACGTCCGCATTCCTCTTCGGCGAAAACCATGACCGCTATGTCGTGGCTGTATCAGCCGACCAGGAAGAAGCATTCCGCAAGGCCATCGGCGAGGCCGGACTGTCACTCACACAAGTGGGTAAGTTTGGCGGTGACGCGATTGGCTTCAAGGTCGTTGGCGCAGGGGAGCAGTCCTTGCCTGTAGCGACGCTGCGGGACGCTCATGAAGGCTGGCTGCCGTCCTACATGAACTCCGTCGACTGAACGAGAAACACCCCTCCTGCATTCTGCAGAAGGGGTGCTCGCTCTGGTGATCAAGTGATCGACTAGAATTTGTAGCCGACGCCCAGCATCACACCATTCGTGTCGGTGTCTTCGAACGAATAGTAGGTGTAGTCACCGCGCAGCTGCCAGTTCTCGGTCAGGTCGTAAGTTACACCCGCACCAACGGCTGGGCCTTCCTCGGAATCCTCGACGGTGATAGGCGCACCGCCTGGTGTGGCCAGCGAGGCATCCAGGTCGATGTAGGCATAACCAGCACGAGCGAACAGGTCCATGCGTTCCGTTACCGGAAGGTCCGCACGACCATAGAGACCCACCAGGTAGTTCAGGCCAATATCACCTGAAGCAGCGATCAGGTCGTTGAAATCGCCGTCATTGTTGTCATCGAGATTGAACTCGTCTTCATCGACATTGTAGTCGAACTCGCCATCATCAATACCGGAGGCCAATTCACCTTCAAGGCTGAAGACATTGTTGAATTTGTAACCGAGACGCGCGGCGATGCCGTTCGTGTCAACACCTTGTTCTGCGCCATCCGGTTCGATTTCGAGATATTGATAACCGCCGTCCAGATAGAAGCCGGTATCGCTGTCATAAGACTGGGCCTGTGCACCCATAGCCAGGCCTGTTGCCGTCGATGCGATCAGAAAATACTTAAACATGTGGTCTCCTTTAAAGACGTGATCAGCTCCCGCCAGAGCGGCGAGACCACAAGGAAACCGTGTCTGAACTGTGTCCGTTCCGATGACAAATCCGCAACCTGCACACGTTGCCGCAAAGCCACACATTCTTAATGCGGATTAATCACCATTACCGTTGTTTTATAAAAGTATTTTTTAGGTTTCAGCCAGCCCTGAGACGATACGAAAAGGCCGTCTGGCAGCGCCTCTGGAACCAAATTCAACCTCCAACGTTTGCGCCCACCTGTCCTTTACAGGATCAATATGAACCCCTGCTATTCTGGCGCGCTGGAGAGTGAGATCCATTCATCCATTCTATCGACCGTCATTGCCAGAGTGTCACCCGCACGCACGAAGAAATCATGCGTGATATTCAGGTAGTCATCAGACGGATCATGATAGCCATCATGATCTTCGACACCGAAATAGAGAAACGGGATACCGACTTCGTGAAAGGCGACATGATCTGACTGGCTCGTCCAGTCATCATATCCAAGATCCGGAGAATCATGGCCGGTCAGCAGCGTGACCGGTGCGTCTGTGGAAAGCGCCTCTATCACTGGCTTAAGTTGCGGATAGGGTGTTGTCCCGGCCACATGAAGTTCTCCCGCTTCGGATCGGCTGACCATGTCAAAGTTGATATTCAGCGCCACGCGTGACAAGTCGATCAAGCCAGATCTCACCATCGCGCGCGCGCCCAACATACCCTTCTCTTCGGCATCGAGCGCTGCGAACACAATGTCATGGGTCGGAGGATTGCGCCGAAAATAGTCGGCAACACCGATCAACGCCGCAACGCCGGAGGCATTGTCGTCCGCACCATTGTAAATTTCGCCCTTCTGAATTCCGAGGTGGTCATAATGCGCCGTCACGACCAGCATCGGCCCTTCGCCGGGTGTCTCGCCTGCAATCCAGCCGATCAAATTCGTGCCTTTGTCCGGCGTGCCGTCCTCCGCGTCTGTCTGAATGATTGCGAATTCGTGCGCATACGTCTCGCCGGGCCGGCGCAGGCCAAGAGTCTCGAACCGTTTGAGAATGAACCCTTGAGCAGCCGCATTGCCCGACGTTCCGGTTTCCCGTCCCTCCAGCGCATCAGATGACAAAGTCTCGGTGAAGTTCAGCATTGCCGGGCCATCAATATAGATTGGTCGATACTGGTTCAGCGCTGGCTCAGTCTCCTGATCCTGATTCATGTAGACGAACACAACGCCGATAATGGTCAGCACGAAAAGAAC
Source organism: Hyphomonas atlantica corrig. (assembly GCF_000682715.1). Classification (GTDB taxonomy): domain Bacteria; phylum Pseudomonadota; class Alphaproteobacteria; order Caulobacterales; family Hyphomonadaceae; genus Hyphomonas; species Hyphomonas atlantica. The sequence continues at coordinate 48,266 of NZ_AWFH01000045.1, forward strand.
TTCAGCGAGAATGAAGGCGCGCAGCTTGGTCATGGGAAAATCCGGGAATCTAACTGAAACAGCATATTAGGTGCGTAACGCGCTCACCTCAATCGCTTCATCCGGGCGCTTGACGTCGCGGGCATGACACGCCACCTCTGCGGCGCAACTGGAAGGAACAGCCCATGGCCATGTCACGCGAGACCCTGCTCGGTTATCTCACCGATGCCTTTCCTGAAGCGGAAATCACGCTGACTGACCTGGCGGGCGACGACAATCATTGGCAGGCCGAAATCGTGAGTCCCCAGTTTTCCGGCCTGAACCGCGTAAAACAGCACCAGCTTGTCTATGCTGCCCTCAAGGGCACGATGGGTGGCGAGCTGCATGCCCTCGCCCTGAAGACCAAGGCGCCAGAATCCTGACACCGGAACATTGACGAAAACGGCAGTTCGATATTGTTTCATCCGAAACCAAGGATGAGGAATTGCCCATGAAACGCCTGAGCCTGACAACCAGCGCCATTGCGCTGAGCTTTGTTGTCGCCGCCTGTACGGCACCCGAGAAGAGTGAGGACGCCGCAACCGCAATGCCTGAGACGCTCGCGGAGATTACCGAAGCGCCTGATCATTCGGAAGAAATCGCCGCCGCCTACGCGTTTATGGAACGCGCCGAAGCGGAACTTGCCGCTCAGAGCCATATCGCAGCCCAAGCCTACTGGAACCAGGCCACCAACATTACGCCAGAAACGAACGCCGCCGCGGCGGAAGCTGGTGCCGCCTCTACGAAATTGGCTGTTTCACTAGCCAATGAGTCCAAGCAATTCGATGTCAGCGTCCTGCCAACGGAACTGGCGCGCAAATTCAACATGCTGCGCACTGGCATCACCATCCCCGCCCCATCTACTGCCGGTGCGGCAGAGGAATTGTCCCAGATCACCACACGCCTCGACGCGACCTACAGCACGGGCCGCTACAAGCTGAAAGAGAACACGGACTCGGTCCTGAGATTGCTCGGCGACCTCAGTGAAGCGGAACGTGACGACATCGTCGAAAAAGGTCTGACGCTCGATCAGCTGTCCACGCTCATCGAGAACAATCGTGATCCTGAAGTGCTGAAGGAAGTCTGGGAAGGTTGGCGCACAATATCGCCGCCCATGAAGGGCGATTATGCGCGCATGGTCGACATCGCCAATGAGGGCGCCAACGAATTGGGCTTCGAAAGCCTCGATCAGATGTGGCTGTCTGGCTATGACATGCCACCCGCGGACATGGAAGCAGAAGTCGAGCGACTTTGGAGCCAGGTGGAGCCACTGTACGAAGAGCTGCACTGCTATACGCGCGCGAAACTGAACGATGAATATGGCGATGACGTACAGCCACGCACCGGCCCGATCCGCGCTGACCTGCTCGGCAATATGTGGGCCCAGCAATGGTCGTCCATCTATGACATCGTGGAACCGGAAAATACGGGCGAAATCCCCTACGACCTGACCAAACGGCTGAACGAGCGGGGCTATGATGCCATCAAGATGGTCGAGACCGGGGAAGCCTTCTTCACCTCGCTCGGACTGGACCCGCTGCCGGAAACGTTCTGGGAACGCTCCATGATTGTTCGCCCGGAAGGCAAAGAGGTCGTTTGCCACGCCTCCGCCTGGAACCTCGATGACGAAGAAGACGTGCGCATCAAAATGTGCACAGAGGTGAATTCGGAGGACTTCTACACGGTGCACCATGAGCTGGGGCACAATTTCTATCAGCGCGCCTACAAGCATCAGGACTATCTCTACAAGACCGGCGCGCATGACGGCTTCCACGAGGCCATTGGCGATTTCGTCGCCCTGTCGATCACGCCGGAATATCTGGAACAGATCGGCTTGATCTCGGAAGACGAAAAACCGGGCGCAGACGCCGACACGGCCCTGCTGATGCAGACCGCGCTCGACAAGATCGCGTTCCTGCCCTTCGCCATCACAGTCGATGGCTGGCGCTGGGGTGTACTGTCGGGTGAGACAGCGCCAGATGCCTACAACACGGCCTGGTGGGATCTGCGCCTGAAGAATCAGGGCCTTGTGCCGCCTGCCCCGCGCCCGGCCGACGCGTTCGATCCCGGCGCGAAATACCACATTCCGGGGAATACGCCTTATTTGCGCTACTTCCTCAGCTTCGTGATGCAGTTCCAGTTCCACAAGGCGGCTTGCGACCAGGCTGGCTGGGAAGGACCGCTGCACCGCTGCTCGATCTATGACAACAAGGAAGTCGGCGAACGCTTCAATGCCATGATGGAAGCGGGTGCGTCGCAGCCTTGGCCGGACACGCTGGAAGAGTTCACCGGAACGCGTGAAATGGATGGCAGCGCCATTATCGAGTATTTCGATCCCCTGATGCTGTATCTGAAGGACGAAAACGCCACGGAAAGCTGTGGCTGGTAACTCATTCATGTGCTCGGCAGCGTCAGAGCTTGACGCTGCCGGGTATCCACCTCACATGCTGTGGCAACAGCGGAGATACCAGTATGACCGACCAAGCCACGCTCGACGCCATCGACAAGGCCGTCAAATCCAACGACGTTGTGCTTTTCATGAAAGGCACACCGACCTTCCCGCAATGCGGGTTCTCCTCGGTCGTCGTTCAAGTGCTGGATTATCTTGGCGTTGAATATGTTTCGACGAACGTTCTGGAAGATCAGGCTGTGCGCGAAGGCATCAAGGCCTATTCCGACTGGCCAACCATCCCGCAGCTCTATGTAAAGGGCGAATTTGTCGGTGGTTGCGACATCGTGAAAGAGATGTTCGAGAGCGGCGAACTGCGCGACTTCATGAAAGACAATGGCATCGCGCTGGAAGAGGCCTGATCTCAGACCGAGAAGAGATGCGCGAGGCCAGCATGCTGGATCAGTGTGTTGCCATGCACGAAAGCTGGCGCCGCAAAGAATAAAGCACTGAATGCCAGACCGCTGAGATAGCTTTTGCGGCGACGAAACGGCATCGGGTAGCAAGCCTTGGCAGCCAGCCGCCATTTCTTGAGCGTATACGCCACGAGAACCAGCCCCAGCAGAGCTGCGCACCACGCGGCAATGGTCAGAAACGGATCGGACATATCGGCCTCTTGCTACAACTTCGTGTAGCATAGCCCTTTATCCTTTACAGAACGCAAAGCGTGTTTCTGCAAATTGCCTGTTTGGGAAAATGCGCCAGAAGGCATGTTGCAACTGCCAATCGCGCAATCGCGAGAAACATTCCCTTCTAGGCATGCAGGCTCGTTTCCTGTAGCTGAGCGCGCATGACCACAGCATCCCTCGCTCCCGCTCCCATTCGCCCCGCCAAGGCACCGAAAGTCGGCATCGTGTCGCTCGGTTGCCCAAAGGCGCTGGTGGACTCTGAACGCATCGTGACCCGCCTGCGCGCGGAAGGGTACCAGATCGCACCTGACTATGAGGGCGCTGACCTCGTGCTCGTGAACACGTGCGGGTTCCTCGACTCCGCTCGCGACGAAAGCCTGGGCGCAATTGGCGAGGCGATTGAATCAAACGGCAAAGTGATCGTCACAGGTTGCCTTGGCGCTGAGCCGGACGTCATCGAAAAGGCTCATCCAAAGGTTCTGGCGATCACTGGTCCGCAGCAATATGAGGCCGTGATGGACGCCGTCCACACGCACCTCACACCGCCGCACAATCCTCACATGGACCTTGTGCCCGAAAGCGGCCTGCGCCTGACACCCCGCCACTATGCGTATCTCAAGATTTCTGAAGGCTGCAACAATCGGTGCAGCTTTTGTATCATCCCGAAACTGCGCGGTGACCTGGTTTCCCGCCCGATCCATCATGTGCTGACCGAGGGCGAACAGCTTGTACGCGCGGGCGTGAAGGAGTTGCTGGTGATCAGCCAGGATACGTCTGCCTATGGCCTTGATGTGCGGTACAAGCCGGAGGTCTGGCGCGGCACCGAATACCAGACCCGCTTCCTGGATCTCGCCAAAGGGCTTGGCAGCCTCGGCGTGTGGACGCGCATGCATTACGTGTACCCCTACCCTCATGTGGACAATGTCATTCCCCTGATGGCCGAGGGTTTGATCACGCCCTATCTGGACATCCCTTTTCAACATGCGTCTGCGAACGTGCTGAAGGCTATGAAACGCCCGGCCAAGCAGGACAAGGTGCTTGAGCGTATCCTGCAATGGCGCCGCGATGTACCGGATCTTGCCATCCGCTCAACCTTCATCGTCGGCTTCCCCGGTGAGACCGAAGGAGACTTCGAAATCCTGCTGGACTTCATCCGTGAGGCAAAGATCGACCGTGCAGGGTGCTTCAAGTATGAAAACGTCGCCCATGCAGACAGTCGCAGCTTGCCGGACCATATCCCGGAAGAAGTGAAAGAAGAGCGCTGGCACCGTTTCATGGAAGTGCAGGCGAAAGTATCTGCTGACCGCGCGGCCGCGCAGATCGGCACCGTGCAGGACGTCATCATCGACGGCCCATCCGACACGCCGGGAGAAATGATCGGACGCACAAAGGCAGATGCCCCCGAAGTCGATGCGGTCGTCTATCTTGACGATGCCAGCCATCTGAAGCCGGGCGATATCGTTTCAGCCTCCATCGAAGATGCAGACGAATACGACCTCTACGGACGTCCGGCCTGAGCTCGCATCCGCGCGCCAGCCTCAACCGCTTCAGCGCGTCGCGCATCCATCAGCCCTTTCATGCGTGCATGGTAGACTTCCAGAATGTCGGGCTCGGCGAGTTCAGGTCGCCCTCCCGCAAAGGGCGGTGATGGCGCGTATTCATAGCCGAGCGTCAAAGCCTTGGCGTAGGCTTCGCCCGCAATCTCTGCAACCATGGTAAAGGCGAAATCAATTCCCGCCGTTACACCGCCTCCGGTGATGATGTTCCCGTCACGAACAACTCTCGAATCGTCGATCACGGCTCCAAACTCTGCGAGGAGATCTCGCCATGCCCAATGGCAGGCCGCCCTCTTACCCTGCAAGAGGCCAGCCGCGCCCAGGATCAAGGACCCGGTGCACACTGACGTGATGTAGGTGGCCTGCAGCCCCAGTCGGCGGACCTGCTTAATGAAGGCGTCGTCCAGCGTCCACTGCGTTGCAGTCACCCCGCCCGGAACACACAGCAAGTCGCAGCGATCGATGGTTGAAAGCGCCTGCGTCCTGCCAATCACAAGATTGCCTTCGGCAACCACAGCCCCCCCGTCTCGGCTTGCGACCAGCGTTTCAGACTTCGGCAGGCGGCACAGCACTTGGTGCGGTCCAGTGAAGTCCAGATGGGTCATGTCATCATAGATCGCGAAGACTGTTCGGAATGGCGGGGACATGGCGTGCTCCTTGTTTGCCTTCGCAGTTTCGCGTAAGACGCACTTGGCAGAAAGGACATTATTCCAGTGATTCATGCCAAGCCAATTTCCCGAAAGATCGGACTGCTCGTCTTTGACGATTTCCAGCTTCTGGATATGGCAGGCCCAACGAGCGTCTTTGAAATGCCGATACGGGGCATGGATCCAGCGCCTTACGAGTTCACGCTCTACTCCCAGCACGGAGGGAGCGTCCGCGCATCTTGCGGCGTGCGGGTTCACACAGAGCCCCTCGCGGAGCGTATGGCTCTGGACACGCTGATCATCTCCGGCGGCGAAGGTACGCGCACCGCCATGCATGACGGCGGATTGCTGACAGCAATCCGCAGCCTCTCAAAGCGCACACGCCGCACAACGTCCGTCTGCTCAGGCGCATTCCTTCTGGCGGCCGCAGGCTTGCTGGATGGCCGGAAAGCGACGACCCATTGGCGTCGATGCCCGGACCTGACACGCCGCTTCCCGAATGTTCAGGTGCAAGCCGATCGCATCTATGTACGAGACGATAAATTCTGGACGTCGGCCGGCATTTCAGCAGGCATTGATCTCGCACTGGCTCTCGTTGAGGACGATTTGGGAGAAGAGGTCGCCCGAAAAGCAGCCCGCGAACTCGTTATTCACCAAAGACGGCATGGCGGTCAGTCACAATTCTCGGTGATGCAGGAGGTGAAGCTCGCATCTGGCAAGTTCGACTCACTCATTTCCTGGATCAAAACGAATCTGGACAGCGAGCTCACCGTCGACATCCTGGCAGAAAAGTCCCGCATGAGTCCCAGAAATTTCGCGCGCGTTTTCAAAACCGAGACCGGCACAACACCGGCGCGCCTGATCGAAAAGCTACGCCTCGAAGCTGCGCGCGATCTTGTCGAAGGCTCTACCACCTCTTTGCAACAGATTGCTCAGGCGACGGGATTCCGAGAGGCTGATCGCATGCGCCTGTCATTCCTGCGTGCCTATGGACAGCCCCCTATGGTGCTGCGCCGCCAAAGAGAGACCTGACCGGGGCAGATGCTCAGCCCCGCTGAATTTATCGAAAAACAACGATTGACATATCGTATTTCGATAACTCATAGTGTCTTCAACGCAAATGGAGACTTTCATGCAACGCGCACTCATTTCGCTTTCCGCTCTCGCTATCGCTGCCCTTCCCGCGCTCGCTGACACAAAGGATTATGCTGTCGGCGACTTCACAAAGCTCGACGTCAGCGAAGCCATTCTGGTCATTTATGACAATGGCCCGTCCAGTTCCGTAACGGTCGAACAGTCAAACGGTGACTTCTCTGACATCAATATTGAGACAGACGGCGACACATTGTTGATCGATCGCATCAGCGTAGGCAGTGGCTGGCGCTCGAACATCTCCACGGACTTCAGGAATGGTGAACTTCGCGCCAAGGTGAATGGCAAGAAAGTGCCGTCCTACACAGTGCGCATCAGTTCGCCTGCAATATCTGGAATTGACGTATCTCGCTCCGCCCGTACTACGGCCAACTCCATCAACGCTGACGCCCTCGATCTCAAGGCTTCCTCAAGCGCGGATCTCATCATCTCCGGGCGCGCCAATTCAGTCCGCATTGATGCCTCATCATCCTCCGATATCGAGGCTGAGCGTCTCGTTGCAAATCGCCTTTCAATTGACGCCTCCTCAAGCGCCGACGTTGAAGCTCGCGCCGAAACGGATCAGCAGATCCGCATCGCCGCCTCGTCCAGCGCGGATGTAGAACTGAACCTGTCAGGCGGGGCTGACATCGAACTCGAAGCCTCGTCGAGCGCAGATCTGGAACTCGACGGCACGTGCGACCACATCGTCATCACAGCCTCCTCCTCGGCGGACGTAGAAGGGCGCGAGCTCATCTGTGCCTCCGCGAAGGTAAAGGCCTCCAGCAGTGCAGACGTGAACCTCTCAGTCACCGACACTGTGGAAGCGTCTGCTTCCAGTGGCGGAGACATAAATATCTTTGGAAACCCTGCCCAGCGTGACGTGCGCGAATCCAGTGGCGGTGACGTTTCTTTCAGATAAAAATACTCAGCCCAGGAGGCCCTTCCCATGAAAAAGCTTGCCCTCATCACATCCGGACTGGCGGCGCTGGCCGTATCAGCAACCATGCTGCACGCTGCCGCCGATGCCCCCAAGGTTTACAAACTATCCGGCTTTGACGAACTGGATATATCCGCAGGTGTTGACGTCAAATTCGTCCGGGCACCGGAATATTCCGTGACTGCAGACTTCACACGTGGAGGCCCGGAAGACGTGAAAGTCCGTCTTGATGGTGACCGGCTCTATCTTTCACGCAAGTCGACAAGCGGTTGGGGCGACAAGGTGCGCGTGAAATTCACTGTCACCGCTCCGAACCTCGAAGAGATTGAGGCAAGCTCCGGATCGTCCCTGCTTGTTGAAGGGCTGGAAGAAGGCAGTGTGCAACTGGATGTCTCCAGCGGCGCAGCAGTATCAGTGTACGGCACATGCTCCAGCTTGAAGGTGAAAGCCAATTCCGGCGGCAGCGCCAACGCCAAGGGACTGGAATGCGGCTCTGTCTCCGCAAAAGCCAGCAGTGGTGGATCAGTCAAGGCATTTGCCAGTAACGCCGCGACGAGCAAGACGTCGAGCGGTGGCAGCGTCGCCATTTATGGTAACCCCACATCTCGCTCAGCGAACAAATCCATCAGCGGTGGCTCAACGTCCTTCCACGGCGGCTAACTCAATCAGTGCACAGAGGGGGAATCACCCCCCTCTTGCCGAATGTCAACCGATATCAAAATCAGCCGGATTGTAGCCGGGGTTTGGCCATTCCAGGCTCAGGTCTTCCAACGCGCCCCGCACCAGCCGCGCGATCATCGCGTTCCGGCGTGTGCGGCTATCGGCCGGCACCACGTACCAGGGCGCATGTTCCGTGGAACAGCGCTCAACCGCTGTCTCATACGCCCCCATGAATTTCGCCCAGTCCTTGCGATCTTCTAGATCTCCCGGATTGAATTTCCATAGCTTGTGCGGCTCCACCAGTCGCTCAGCCAGGCGTTCGCCTTGTTCTTCATAGCCGACGTTCAGCATGCATTTGACGATCACCACCCCATTTTCGGTCAGGTGCTTTTCGAATGCATTGATCTGATCGTAACGGCGCTCGACGTCTTTCGCGCTTGCAAAATTGCGAACTTTGACGACCAGCACATCTTCATAATGCGAACGATCAAAGATGCCGATATTTCCTTTCTTCGGAACCGCATTGTGGACGCGCCACAAATAATCCCGCGCAAGTTCGTTCTTGCTGGGCGCTTTGAACGCCTTCACTTCCATGCCCAGAGGCGTGGTGTCTGCGAACACGCTGCGGATGGTTCCCGATTTGCCAGCCGTATCCATTCCCTGCAGCACCACGAGCACCGACTGCTTCTTGTGCGCATAGAGCATGTCTTTCAGTTCGTTGATGACCGCGGCGTCCTTTTTCAGACTTGTCTTCGCATCTTCCTTGTCATCGAACAGGATTGGGTCGCGGGTCGGTCTGGCAGCCAGTGAAAAGGACTGGCCCGGCTTCGCGATCAGATGCTGACGGACATCATCGATATCGGGAATGTTCATGAATTTTGGTTCTCCAATGAAAAAGGCCGCACCAGTCTGGCGCGGCCTTTTGAATTCTTCAAGGAATTCAGCCCTCTTACGAGGAGTAGAATTCGACGACCTGAGCAGGTTCCATCTGCACCGGATATGGCACATCAGACAGTTCAGGCACGCGAACGAAGGTTGCCGTCATCGCTTTCGGGTCAACGTCAACATACTCGGGAATGTCGCGTTCGGCACTGCCGAGAGCTTCCAGAACCAGAGCCATATTGCGGGACTTCTCGCGGATCTGAACCACATCGCCTGGCTTCAGGCGCGCAGAACCGATGTTGCAACGACGACCATTGACCAGAACGTGGCCGTGATTGACGAACTGGCGCGCTGCGAAGATCGTCGGCACGAATTTCGCGCGGTAAACGATGGCATCGAGGCGGGATTCCAGAAGACCAATCAGGTTTTCGGACGTGTTGCCTTTCAGGCGGTTGGCCTCTTCGTAAATGCGAAGGAACTGCTTTTCCGTGATGTCGCCGTAGTAGCCTTTCAGCTTCTGCTTGGCCATCAGCTGCAGACCAAAGTCAGACGTCTTGCTGCGACGGTTCTGACCGTGCTGACCTGGCTTGTAGTTGCGCTTGTTGACGGGGGACTTCGGACGGCCCCAGATGTTTTCACCGACGCGACGGTCGATTTTGTACTTCGCGCTATGGCGACGTGACATGGTAGTACCTCATTGTCGACGCAGGCCGGTGGGCGACGCTCATTCGCACCCACGATTTCAACGGCGGCTCTGCACCATCCCGTTATCAGGCGGCGGGTAAACCCGAAAACCACTGGCAGGTCAAGCCACACCGCTGCTACACATTCCGCAAAAAGCGGGAGGAAAACATGGCTCAAATTGAAGGCAAGGTCGCTATTATCACTGGCGCGGCAAGTGGGATCGGCAGAGCGTGCGCAATCGTGCTCGCTCGGGAGGGCGCGTGCGTCGTCGCTACGGATGTGGACAGCGAGGGCCTGCGTGACACGGAAAAGCTGGTTTCCGACGCTGGTGGCAAGATTCTTACGCTTACTCAGGATGTGACAGACGAGGCTGTCTGGGAGGACGTTTTCACCGAGGCCACAGAAAAGTTCGGAACGCCCTCGGTGCTCGTCAACAATGCCGGCATTGCCATCGCAGGCGGCATCACTGATTTCACGCTGGACGACTGGCGGCGACAAATGGCGGTAAACGTAGACAGTGTGTTTCTCGGCACGCGCGCCGCCATGAACGCCATGAGCAGTGGCGGCTCCATCATCAACATCTCGTCGGTCGCCGGCTTGCGCGGTGCGGCTGGGGCCAGCGCCTATTGCACGTCAAAAGGGGCTGTTCGCTTGTTTACAAAAGCCGCCGCTGTTGAATGCGCTCAGATGGGCACAGGGATTCGCGTGAATTCGGTGCACCCCGGCATCATCGATACACCCATCTGGCAGAAATCGATCACGCGGATGACTGAAGTCATGGATGAAGAGCGCATATCCGCCCTTACCGCGCATTCCGGGGCAAACCAGATGGACGTCGAAGCAATCGCCTCGCAGTCGAGCCCAATGGGGCGCGCAGGCCGTCCGGAGGAGGTTGCCGAACTCATCCTGTTCCTGGCGTCAGACGCATCGAGCTATATCAGCGGCCAGGAACATGTTGTCGATGGCGCCATGACGGCCCGCTGAGCTGTTGGAATATACATCCAACTTCTACAGCACGGTCCCTACCCGTCTCGCCAAACCTGGTCTAATGACTTCGCACGGTTGGATTAATTCATCTGAGCGCAGATGTGGAGCCGACGCACCAACCTGGCGGCTGCGCGTCTGAGTGGGACTCGCTCTGGTACTTTGGACAGACCAATGAGATAGGGTCTGCAACAGAACAGAATACCACTGGCTTGCGAACCAGTGCGTGGGAGACGAGCAACAGGCGCATGTCAGCAGTTGATCAAACTGAAGAGAACCCGTCCGCCAAGACCGGTACATATCTCGTCACCGGTGCCGCCGGGTTTATCGGGTTCCATGCGACTTGCCGCCTTCTGGAACAGGGCATTGAAGTCGTCGGCTTGGACAATCTGAACGATTACTATGACCCGGCCCTGAAACAGGCACGGCTCGACGAGATTGCGCGCGTATCCAGCCGCACCGGGACACGGTTTGACTTTGTGAAAGCCGATCTCGCAGACAAGTCCGCCGTCGATGCCTGTTTCAACTCGCACCATTTCAGCCGCGTCATCCATCTGGCCGCGCAAGCTGGCGTGAGGCACTCGATCGAGGCGCCTGATGAGTACGTCTCATCTAACCTCGTCGGATTTGCCAACATTCTCGAAGCATGCCGGAATGCGAAGACACCGCATCTGGTGTATGCGTCAACGTCTAGCGTCTATGGCGCGAATGACGACACGCCCTACTCAGAACACAGGGGCGCGGATCATCCACTCCAGCTGTATGCCGCCACCAAACGAGCCAATGAACTGATGGCGCATGCCTACAGCCATCTCTATAATATACCGACGACAGCGCTGCGCTTCTTTACGGTGTATGGCCCCTGGGGCCGCCCGGACATGGCACTCTTCCTCTTCACAGAAAAGATCCTGAAAGGCGAGCCGATCCCTATCTACAATGAGGGGCAGCTGGAGCGCGACTTCACTTATGTCGACGATATCGTCGAAGGCGTCCTGCGTGTAGCGGCTGATGTGGCAAAGCCAAATCCCGAATGGGATGCGAGATCTCCAGACCCAGCGACATCAAGCGCACCGTTCCGAATACTCAATATCGGAAACAACGAACCGGTACCATTGCTGGACTTCATCGACGCCCTGGAAGACGTACTCGGCAAGAAAGCGATACGTGACCTTTTACCCATGCAGCCGGGAGATGTGAAACGCACCCATGCCGACGTGTCGCTGCTGAAGTCCGCAGTGAACTACAACCCGACCACATCAGTGCGCGAAGGTGTCGGGCGTTTTGTTGACTGGTACCGTGCTTTCTACGGAGTGCCGGGCAATACGAACGACGTCTAATCAGGCTTCACAGTGGTGCGATACTCACGGCTGGCATAGATCAGCGAATTTCCCGTGTCTCCCAACACCGTATCGATCACTTCGCCAATGCAGACATGGTGCGTCCCGACCTGATTATGGGAAACCAGTTTGCATTCAAAGGCGACCAGAGAACCGGCAATAACCGGCTGGCCGAACTTGCCGGATTGCCACTGGGTGCAATCAAACTTGTCCGCAAATGTGTCCCGCTGCATGCCCGCAAATACGTCGGCGACAAGAGATTGATCGTCCTTCAGCACATTGACGCAGAACGTGCCATTGCCCAGCAGGACCGGCGTCAAGGATGACGACTCATTGATGCAGACCAGAAGTGTGGGGTTCGGCGTATCGGCACTCACTGACGACATTGCAGTTGCCGTGGTACCTGCCCGACCAGCTTTGCCATCTGTCGTGATGACATTCACCGTTGCCGCAACGAGGCTCATCCCTTCCAGAAAGCGCTGGCGAAGAGACGCGGCAACTGGGTCTGTATGGCTCGGTTCACTCATAGTCGCTGCTTTCATCCTTACCGGCCTCACCTTGATGCCTCATCTGTTGATATTGAGGTAAGGTGTACACATCTCGCGGCAATGGTCTTGTCTCTGCGCGCACGGTTACGGTCAAGCCAGCAACGCTGGGGAACCGCAAGAGCGGTGATATTCAATAGTATCGAGAAATTGGAGCGGGCGATGAGATTCGAACTCACGACCCCAACCTTGGCAAGGTTGTGCTCTACCCCTGAGCTACGCCCGCATCCTTATTGGGGTATTCACGACGTCTCCGCCGAGAGGCGTGATAAAGCGCATCAGACCGGGCAATGCAAGACGGAAAATCCGCGAAACTGCACAATTTGATGGTTGGGCTTGAGACAGCTGTGGAAACCTAACCGCGAAGCACCGGACGGATCTGGTCGGGCCGCACTTCCCGTCCTTCCACGTCCACGAATGCTGCACGTATAGCGCTTTTCGACCCGGCCTTTGTAAAGCTGATCGGCGGCGCCTCTCCCTGACCAAGCCAGGCATCGCCCCATTGGGTCAAGCCGATCAGGATCGGTCGCAACGACAATCCGGTTGCTGAAAGGACATATTCAGGGCGCGCGCGCTTCCCTGGTGCTTTGTATGCCTTTTTTGTCAGCAGTCCTGCGTCGACCAATTTCTTCAACCGACCCGACAGCACTGTGCGTGGACACCCGAGTTCAGACTGAAAATCGTCAAATCGACGGACCCCATAAAGCGCCGCCCGCAGAATCAGCAGGGTCCAGCGATCGCCTATCAGGTCGATGGCCTTTGCGAGATTGCAGGTGTCCGGCGGAACCGGTGAACGGCGGGCGAGCGGAATCTGAGACATGCGCCTGTTTTGTATAGGTTCGCATTCTAAATCCAGATCAATTCCCTATTCCTGCCTTAAATTTTCGGTCAAAAACTCATGTTCTGGCAAACAATGAGGCCGCCCATGCACTTCCTTCGCACTTCTGTCCTGACAGGCCTCCTCGGCGCTTTGATATCCTGCGCCGCGCCGCAGGATCATGGTTCGGCTAGCCTCCCTGCTACACAACAGTCACACACCCTACCGTCCTCAATTGAACTACATCGACAGTCTTGCCCGGCAGGCACAACATATGCGTCTCCAAACAAATTCACGATCCGGTCTGAGCCCGTCCCGCTTGCGAACAGGCCAAGTCAGGCGGCATTGCCGCCCGGTGTACGGTTCGCCGGTGGCTGGTCCCTGACCTCCCCACACGCCGAGTTCGGCGGATTGTCAGGAATCGAGATTCTGCCGGATGGCAGGCTACTCACTGTATCTGACGTGGGGGCCTTTATCTGGATCGGGATGGCAAATGGCGCTCCGGATGGGACTGGCGAGATTTCCTACATGAAGGGTCCCAACGGCCAGATCCTGAGGGGCAAGCGCGATGGCGATTCCGAGGGGTTGGCCTTGGCAGACGGACTTGCTTTTGTGAGCTTTGAACGGCGCCATCGCGTGGCTGCGTTCGACCTGGAAACTTGCGGCGCGTCTGCTCGCGCAGCCCCGTTCACTGAATTGCCCAGCGAACTCTCAGGAATCAGAATCAAGGAAAATTCCGGCGCAGAAGCTCTGTCTGCCGGCAAGGTCATGATTGCGGGATACGAGCAGCTTATCGATGGATACTCACCTCTCGTATCCGTCTCGAAGGGGGGATCAAGCACAGAACTGCTTGCCCCGGCGAAGCGTGATTATAACGGTCCGCTTGTTGGCATGACGAACACAATCATGCTGGGCGACGCGGCCACTGCCGGGTCCGTCGTCTACAGTCTCCGAAGATCCTACAATCCGGTGTTCGGCAACCGATTGACCGTCGAAGCCGCGTATGAGGATGCCGGAGGCGCAAGTCGTCGAGCGTTGTTTGAATTGAAGCCACCCATGAATGTGGACAATTTCGAAGGCATTTCCGCAGAGACGTTGAACGACGGCACACATCGGCTCTGGCTAGTTTCTGACAACAATTTTTCCGACCAGCAGCGAACACTGTTGTTTGCTTTCGACCTCATCGGCGAAGCTCATTGACGGTTATCGACAAAAGGCGACAGCGGGCCCCCTTACAATCATCGGGGCAGCGGATTACATCCTGAATCAGCATGAGGGCTGCGACGTTTGCGACGGACTGATCTCCGGCGACCTTAATTTCCGTCAGGGAGCTGGCATTCTGGTCCGGACCGTGGTCCGGGCTCACCCGGCGCCCACCTAGTATCTAGGTTGACGGGAGTGAATATGCCCCGCGGCGTTCGTGGTTCTCATGCGCTCGAACAAGTTTCCGTGACTTGTGTTTAACCAACTGGCCAAATAGGGACGCCTCGATGGACAAGACAGACCTTCGACACCGCATGCGGACCCTACGCGCAGAGGCGGCCGCACGAGATCCCGACGCGGCCGAAACCCTGGCGGACAAGTTTCCCATGAAACTCCTTGAGCGCTACGGCCCTGTGGTGGCCGGCTATGTTGCCATCAATGAGGAACTCGACCCTTCGCCCCTGATGCAAAAACTCGCCAAGGCTGGTGCGGAGCTGTGCCTGCCGCGGATTGAAGATTCTGGCGAACTGACTTGGCGGTCCTGGAACTTCGGAGAACCCCTAGAGCGGCGACCGTTTGGCTTGTCGGAACCTTCCGCCGACGCACCGCTGGGTCAACCCACACTGATTCTGACACCGCTTCTGGCGTTTGACGGAATGGGAAACCGCCTCGGATATGGCAAGGGGCATTATGACAAGGCTCTTGAGCGGCTGAGAGAAGACGGCAGAGCATTCGCTTGTGCGGTTGCCTACGCTGCACAACAGATAGAGACCGTTCCCGCCGAACCGCACGATCAACCACTTGATTGGGCAGTGACGCCAATTGGGTCGGTGCCGCTATTCATGATGCGGAACCTGAAAAGTCTGGCGGAATCGGACGAACGCAGTTCCAGCAGCTAAAACCGGCTTGTCTCTTGCGAACGTGATCTTCACGGTAAACGCAAGGTGAAAACATGCCCCGTTTTGGTCAAATTCGAACATCTTCCCCCAAGGCACCTGCTCCATTTCAACACATCACATTGATTGGTAGCGTTATCATGGCGGTCGCCACGGGTATCATGGTGTATTCCAATGGTGGTCCTGAACGCGCCTCCCAAAGTGTTCAGCCTCCAGCAGCCCAATACTACCCGGTAAATCGTGCCACCCCGGACTTGAGAGGCCGCACGGAGCTTGAACCGCTGGAAATCGCTCCTGCCAAGCCTGTGCCCGTCAAACCCGCAGTCAAACTGCAGGCGAACTCCGGCGCCGCCATGCTAGCAGACCTCAAACGGGATAGCCTGGAGACATCATTCTGGGCGTCCAACACCGAGCGTGGGCACGATTTCTATGGAGGCCGCTGGGCAGCCGAGAACATCAAGACGACCGATGACGGATTAGAGCTTCAGGTTCAGCATGAACCAACGCCCGCATCTCCCTTCTCAATGGCCGAGTTCCGATCACGAAAAGAGTATGGATACGGCCGATACGAAGCCGTTTTGCAAATTGGCAAAGGATCCGGGCTGGTCTCAGCCTTCTTCATGTATACGGGCCCCTACGCCAACACGCCGCATGACGAAATCGATATCGAATTCCTTGGAAAGGACACCACCAAGATCGAATTCAATTACTGGCGCAGCGGCCAAAAGGGTGCACATGCCGTTTTCGATCTTCCATTCGATGCATCAGAAGCGCCGCATCTGTACGCGTTCGAGTGGACACCTGATCAGATCACCTGGTTTGTTGATGGTGAACCATTTTACTCGACCAAACCCGGCGATACAAAAATACCGACGCACGCTGGCCGCATGTATTTCAGCCACTGGACGGGTGTGCCCGCGATGGCGCAATGGCACGGGAAGCCCAAATTTGCGTCAGGCGAGGCAACGAAAGTGAGTTGCGCATCTTTCACGCCGCTTGGCGAAGATGCGCCCTCCTGTGCTGACACGTTCGATCCGAATCAGATTGGCGAACGGCTAACCTATGCGGGGCTTATTGCGCATCCTTGAGGATCTGCTCGCGCGCAACCGGCAGCAATTCTGCCATTTGCTCCCGAATACGGGCGTCGGTACGGTCGATACCGGCCGCGTCGAAGTCGGCCCGTACCTTGCGGAACACATCATCATCGCCCGGCTCTTCCAAGTCGGACAACACAACAGTTTTCGCATACGCTTCAGCGTCTGATCCCGTAAGACCCATGAGGTCTGCCGCCCAGAAGCCAAGAAGCTTATTTCGGCGGGCCATGACCTTGAACTGGGTTTCCTGATCCAAAGCGTAACGGGCTTCCTCTGCGCGCTCGCGATCGTCAAATGTGCTCATCTGAAATGGCCTTTCTGAACGGTGGTCTGTGAGTCGTGCATATAGGCGCTCAGATGAGGTGTGCGCAATAATTGTTTCTTTGAGCAGATTGGCGTAACAGGTTCGCTTTCCGGGGGCGGCTGAAAACGATTCCTGTTACAGCTACCCGGCATTCAGCAGGAGGCCCGGCCGCATGAGCAAGAAGCGCATAATCTATGAGGGCAAGGCAAAGATCCTCTATGAGGGTCCAGAGCCAGGCACGCTCATCCAGTATTTCAAGGATGATGCGACGGCCTTCAACGCCCAGAAGCGTGCGGTTCTGGACGGCAAGGGCGTTCTGAACAATCGCATCAGCGAGTTCATGATGACCCGCCTTTCCGCGGTCGGTATTCCGACGCACTTCATCCGCCGACTCAATATGCGCGAGCAATTGGTGAAGAAAGTGGACATCATCCCGCTGGAAGTCGTCGTGCGGAATGTCGCCGCTGGTACGTTGTCCAAGCGTCTCGGCATCGAAGAAGGCCAGGTCCTGCCCCGTCCAATGGTTGAGTTCTACCTCAAGGACGATGCACTCGGCGATCCGCTTGTCACTGAAGAACACATCGCCGCATTTGGTTGGGCGACGGCACAGGAATATGAAGATCTCATTTCGCTCTCGCTGCGCGTGAATGACTTCATGTCCGGCCTGTTCGCGGC
This sequence comes from Hyphomonas atlantica corrig., assembly GCF_000682715.1. Lineage (GTDB taxonomy): Bacteria > Pseudomonadota > Alphaproteobacteria > Caulobacterales > Hyphomonadaceae > Hyphomonas > Hyphomonas atlantica. The sequence goes on from NZ_AWFH01000045.1 coordinate 65,717, forward strand.
GGTAGGCATTCGTCTTGTCGATTTCAAACTGGAATTCGGCCGCTACTATGAGGGCGACAACGAAATTCCACGCATTCTGCTCGCCGATGAAATCAGCCCCGACAGCTGTCGGCTTTGGGACTTCGAAACCGGCGACAAGCTGGACAAGGACCGGTTCCGCCGCGACCTTGGCGGTGTCACGGAGGCATATGCGGAAGTCGCCAGACGTCTCGGCATTCTGAAAGAGTCAGGCGAAACGGACAATGTCGTCAGCTTTAATGGCGGCAAATAGCAATCTGCTGGTTTACACGGTCATATAGGAATTTCGGTTTATGCCATCGTCTGCTCAAACCAAGTCAACAGCTTCGGCTACTCGTAACTCGAAGCTTGTGCCTGTGATCTCTACCGCAATCGTACTTATCGCTCTCGCTACAGCGGTAAGCTTGTTCCAATAGGCACTAAATCGGGGTAAGTGGGCTCGACTCAGACTTCCTCAGGAGACCTTCGCATGAAAGCCATCGTTCACGTCGCACTGAAGAATGGTGTTCTGGACCCGCAAGGCAAGGCTGTCGCGGATACACTTGCGCGCATGGGTTACAAGGAAGTCGAAGCTGCACGAATAGGCAAAGTCATTGAACTGGACCTGGAAGACGGCCTGTCATCTGATGCTGCAGAAGCGCGGGTGAAAGAAATGTGCGAAAAGCTTCTCGCAAACACGGTAATTGAGAGCTACCGCGTCGAATTCGCCTAGCCAATCCAGCCCCCCACTACATTGATATCACTGCGAAGATATCCTTTCGGCCGAGGCAGATCAGCGATGTGAGCAAGTATTCACTTGCATTGCATGCTGCGCGATACTAAATTGTCCTGCACAAATATGGAGGGCCAGATGGCGAAAGCGTCAAGCACCGAGCAAGCGAAAACCAAGCCACGCGCCCGCAACGCCCGGCCAAAGATCGAACGCGCCGCGCTCAAGCTGTTCATCCATGAAGGCATCGATGCCGCCACGACGCGCGAAATCGCCGAAAAGGCCGGAGTGTCGGAGGGCGCGCTTTATCGGCACTACAAAGGCAAGGACGAGCTCGCGCTCTCCCTGTTTATGGAGACACATAACCGCCTTGGTGCGATGATGGCAGAGGCGTTGACTGGCGACGGGTCGCTCGAAGAAAAGGTACATGCGGCGGTAAAGGCGTACTGCGAACTTGCCGATGAAGACTTCCTGCTCTTCTCGTTTCACCTTGTGTCACTCAACCGCTTTCTGCCCTACGACAAACGCCGCGACGACGACCCGGTGTCGATCACCGAAAAGATCATCGCCGGTCTGATGAGCGAAGGGCATATTCCAAAAGGCGATCCCGCCCTCAAAGCTGCGATGGCACTCGGCGTCGTCATGCAATCTGGTCAGAACAAGATTTACAATCGCCTTCCAGGCCCATTCTCACAACATGCCGACGCCATGTCCCGCGCGGTCATGTGCGTACTGAAATCGTAGGCTATTCTCAAGAAGGAGTGGGACACATGCGCGGCATTGTTTTTACGCTCGTCTATTATCTGCTGTCCGCCCTTTACGTGTTGGCATCGCTGCCGTTTCTGATCCTGCCAGGGCATACGCCCGTACGCGCCATCATCAGAAGCTATACACGCGCGATGAATCTGAATTTGCGATTTGTCGCCGGGATTCGCAAAGAGGTGCGCGGGCGGGAAAATCTGCCAGACGGCCCGTTTGTGATCGCAGCCAAACACCAGAGCTGGGGGGATGGCTTCCTGATTTATCCCGAAGTCAGAAATCTGGCCTTCGTGACAGGCGACCATCTTGAGAAATTCCCGCTCGTTGGTGGCATATTGCGGAAACTTGGCGCGATCGTCATCGACACATGTGGCGGCGGAGACCGCAAGGCCGCCTCTCTCAAGGAAGGTATGCAGCGCGCAAAGCAGGAAGGACGCCGCGTCCTGATCTATCCAGAAGGCCATCTTGCGCCTGTCGGGTACCATTTCCGCTACAAGGCCGGCGTCTGGCATATGGCCCAGGCGATGAATGTTCCAGTAATTCCGGTTGCGACCAATATTGGCCTGTTCTGGCGCCAACAGGAACGTCACAAAACGCCTGGCACGGCAGTGATCGAGTTCCTGCCGCCGATCAATCCAGATATGCCGAAGCAGGAATTTCTGGCCAAGCTGACCGATGTAGTGGAAAGTCAAACTTCCAAGCTGGTCGCCGAAGCGACCGGGACTCCGGAAGCTGACAGTGTTTTAGTTCCTGACCCTCCCAAAGGAATGGAAGCCAGGCCCGGAGGAGATGATATCGCGGCCTTCGGAGGCCCCTAACGAAGACTCGAAGTAGTTCACCCTCAACAACTCTTATAAGCCGGTGCATACATATGCACGATCAAGACACTAGTCTAACGCACACCGCCAACGGTCAAGCTTCTCCCCATACCGCATCGCTGCGTATGCCGGACTTGTTGATGGGACAGCTAAAGCGCGCAACTCCGGAACGAGTGGCTGAACATATTTGCCATAGCTTCTCGCCGCCGTTCCGCCATTCAGCAGAACGCGTGAGATGCGCGGAAACATCTCGAAGAATTTCGCGAAATCGTTCGGAACCTCGTCCCGAATGTTTGAATCGAGACTGCCTTCCCGGCGACAGAGTTTTAGCACATCCCAAACTGCAACGCCGTGATTGATGAGAATGGAGCGCCGCGCCTCGTATGGCAAACTTGGCTGCGCTCCAAACACATCGCCCATGATAGGCCAGAACGCGTTGCGAGAATGGGCATAATACTGCCCAGCTTCCAAAGAGGCGATGCCGGGCATACTTCCGAGAATCAGAATCTTCGCGCCCGGTCCGGCAAGGGGCTGAAAACTCTGGATGTATCGCGTGTTGCCCACCACCAAATCAGGCGGTCGCGGGGACAATCGTTACGCTTTCGCCGCAGCCGCAGGCGTCGGTCTGATTTGGATTCCTGAAGACGAACTTCTCGTGCAGTGGGGTGACTTCATAGTCCACCTCACTGCCCAACAAGAACAGCACCGCTTTGGCATCGATCACGATGGTTACGCCGTTGTCCTCGACGACTTCGTCTAGAGGCTCGGGCGCTTCGGCATAGTCCATGACATATTCCATGCCCGCACAGCCGCCATTCTTCACGCCGACCCGAAGGTATCCGGCGCCTTTTTCTTCCATGATCTCCTTAACGCGCTCTGCCGCAGCGTCAGAAAGTTTCACGGGTTTGGGTCTGGGTCGTCTGGCCATGGCAATTACATAGGAACGAATACGTTCCGCTTCAATTAAAGCATGTTCAATGCAAGGCGGGCTTCGTCCGACATGCGCGAAGGGTCCCAAGGCGGATCAAAAGTGAGGCGCACCTCAACATCCTTGACGCCGTCGACGGTTCGCGCAGCCGTTTCCACCCACCCCGGCATGTCGCCGGCTACAGGGCATCCTGGCGCTGTCAAAGTCATATCGATGTCGACCTTGTAGTCATCATCGATATCTACTTTGTAAATCAGTCCCAATTCGTAGATATCTACAGGAATTTCCGGGTCGAACACGGTCTTGAACGCGGCGATCAGATCATCAGTGAGACGGTTGAGCTCAGCCTGAGGGATGTTTGCCCCCGGCTCAGCGCCTGACACATCGACCATGTCGTGAGATGTCATATCATCTGCCATGCGTCACCTATACCAGCATTTCGCGCGCCTTGGCGAGCGCTTCAATGAACACGTCAACCTCTGCAGGCGTATTGTAAACAGCGAAACTTGCACGCGCAGTTGCGCTAACGCCAAGGTGCTCCATCAGCGGTTGTGCACAATGATGTCCGGCCCGGATCGCAATGCCGTACCGGTCGAGGATCTGCGCGAGATCGTGTGGATGCGCCCCTTGCAGGCTGAACGACAGGACAGCTCCCTTGCCCGGTGCCTCGCCATGAATGGTCAATCCATTGACGCCTCGAATGCCCTCATAAGCACGGTCATACAAGGCGTTCTCGTGCGCGATCACGTCGTCATGATTGAACGCAGTCATCCAATCCAGTGCAGCTCCGAGACCAATCGCTTCAAGTATTGGCGGTGTGCCAGCTTCGAACTTGTGCGGCGCAGTATTGTAGGTCACGCGGTCGCGACTCACGATTTCGATCATCTCACCGCCCCCCTGATAAGGGCGTGCGCGATCCAGCGCTTCGTCAGTTCCGTACAACACGCCGATGCCAGTTGGGCCGTAAAGTTTGTGACCCGTCATCACGTACCAGTCGCACCCGAGCGCCTGAACGTCGACTTTCATGTGAACCGCCGCCTGGCTGCCATCAGCCAGAACTTCCGCACCGACATCATGCGCCAACCGGCAGATCTCGGCCATGTCTGTTACGGAGCCCAACACATTGCTCATATGCGTGATGGCAACCATACGGGTCTTGGGCCCGATAGCTTGCGCGTACTCATCCATGTCCAGAGAGCCGTCGGCATTCAGGCCCACCCACTTTAGCACTGCGCCATGACGCTCCCTTAGAAAGTGCCACGGAACAATGTTCGAATGGTGCTCCATGATCGACAACACGATTTCATCGCCCGGCTGAATTCGTCCGGCCAGCGCAGAAGCAACGAGGTTGATACCCTCTGTCGATCCCTTGGTGAAAACAACATTTTCCGTAGCCGGCGCATTCAGAAACGCACGGGCTTTTTCCCGCGCAGCCTCGTACGCCTCTGTCGTTTCATTCGACAAGGTATGGATGCCGCGGTGGACATTCGCATAAGCCGTACGCGACTGATTTGCTATGCGATCAATGACAGCATTCGGCTTTTGGGCGCTGGCAGCATTGTCGAAATACACCAGCGGCTTGCCGTTCACCTCACGCGACAGGATTGGAAACTCTGCGCGGATAGCCTCGAGATCAAATGCCCTGCTCATGCTGCACCCAGCCAGGCCTCAGCCTCGCCCCGCAGCAACTCCTCCAACTCGCCAGCTTCTTCCAGGGCTTCAGCCACAAATGCCTGAGTCAAAAGTGCACGCGCAGTTTTTTCCGGAATACCTCGCTGGCGCATGTAGAAGAGCTGATTGTCATCCAGGGCGCCGCAGGTATTGCCGTGCGCACACTCAACATCATCCGCGTAAATCTCTAGTTCAGGCTTTGCGAAAACGACGGCGCCATCTTCCAGAAGCAACGCCTTGTGCTGCATATCCGCATCCGTGTATTGCCCTGCCGTACGCGGCACAAAGAACTTGCCCTGGAAAACGCCTGTACCTCCGTCCAGAACTGCTCCTTTGGTCAATTGACGTGTCACGCATGAATTCGCGCCGTGGCGCACATGCGTCGTGATATCCGTATGGAGACCTTTTCCCACAAGGTACGCGGCGTTCAGTGTTACGCTTGCGCTTGGCTCCTGGTGGGTGACCCGCGTTTCAAGTCTCGCCAGCTTTGCGCCAAACGAAAGCGTGGTCTGTGTATATTGCGCTTCAGCGTCAAGATGCACCAAGGCCGTGGATGCCACCGCCTCTTCGCGAGAGCCTCGTTGATATATGGTCCGCACCGCAGAGGCATTCTTCTGCAAGCCAAACTCGATCACAGACGCTTCAAGCCCTGCTCCGCCCAGATGACTTTCAGAAACTGTTACAGCCATCCCCGGACGCACGACGATCACAATGCGTGCAAAACTTGCTTCGCCTGCGCCGCTGAACTGGAAGTGCAGACGTGGCAGGTCTGAAGAAGTGACCTCAAGAAGCACTGTCGCCGGTCGCGATTTTTCGCCTGCAAGTGACGCAGCCAACGCGCCCATCGGCACGTCTTCGGCGGCACCCAGCGCTTGCGCCTCGCCCTTCTCGAACACGCTCAATCCGTTCGGCAAATCTGCCGGTGCCTCGAAACCAGTTGGCGTGAACTTGAACACAAGCGCGCCGTCATACGGAATCGGATCTTCCACGGATGCAGTCGACGGGCGATCCAACGTCGTCAATGCGGCCTTGAAGTCAGTCCACTTCCACGCTTCCATCCTGCGGTTCGGCAAACCAGATTGCGCGAAAGCACCAAACAGGCGTTCGCGACGCACATCTTCAGGCTGCATGCCGTAGCGCGCAACGAGCTCCAGCTCCGCCGCATTCGGATTGGCAATCAGATCCCGCAGGGCTGTGGTCACGCCACCTCCCCGAGGATGCCTTCATATCCTTCTTTTTCAAGTCGTAGCGCCAGCTCCGGGCCGCCAGTCGCCACAATCCGGCCCTTCGAAAGAACATGAACCTTGTCCGGCTTAATGTGGTCCAGCAAGCGCTGATAGTGGGTGATCACAAGCATGCCACGATCCGGCGAGCGCATGGCATTCACACCGTCAGAAACTGTCTTCAACGCGTCGATGTCCAGACCGGAGTCAGTCTCGTCCAGAATCAGGAAGTTCGGCTCCAGCATCATCATCTGGTAGATTTCGAGGCGCTTTTTCTCGCCGCCGGAAAACCCGACATTGAGCGCGCGCTTCAGCATTTCGGCATCCAGTTTGAGAGCCTTACCCACTTCACGCGACTTCTTGATAAAATCCGGTGCGGAAATCTCGTCCTCGCCGCGCGTCTTGCGCTGGGCATTCATCGCGGCGCGAACGAATGTCATCACCGGCACACCGGGAATCTCGACTGGGTACTGGAATGACAGAAATAGCCCTTTGGCGGCGCGCTCTTCCGGATCCATGTCCAGGATATCGTCGCCATTCAACGTCGCTGAACCGCCAGTAACCTCATAGCCGTCCCGGCCAGTCAGCACATAAGACAACGTCGACTTGCCAGCGCCGTTCGGCCCCATGATCGCGTGGACCTCGCCTTTCGGCACCTCAAGGGTCAGACCATTGATGATGGTCTTCGCATCGTCTTCGTCGCCGACAGTGGCGGTCAGGTTCTCAATCTTCAACATGGTGCGCATGTAAGCCCGCTGGATCGTTGGGAAAAGCCCCGGATGCAGGAAATGGCGCGCAGAACCTCCTGAAACAGGTCAGAAAGGTGAAATCTCATCATTTGCCGCACCTGGTGGCGACTTACGCGTCTCTCTGCGACAGCATATCGGATTCGCGCACGGATAGCCGTTCAGTCCACAAGGTCAGCGAGTGACACCGGCCATCAGCGTCCAACTCAACTTTGAGAATGCCGTTCGCGCGGTACGGTTCATCTAACGCTACGATGGTGCCGCCCATTGTCCAGTGCGCCCAACCTTCGGCGATTTTTTCAATTTCGAAAACGCTATCCGCCGTGCGAGCCCAAATATCAGCGAAGTAGGTTGAAATGACCTCCGCGCCTTTCGCGGGAGCATTGAACGGCGTCTCGAAAAATTCTGCAGTCTCGCCAAACAGGGATTTCAGCAACGCAACGTCGCCGCCGTCGTGGGCTCTGGCATAAGCGTCGAGCCAAGCGTCAAAGGCGTCAGCACTAGCCAACGCTGCCCTCCAAACTGACTTTGAGGAGGCTTTGCGCCTCAACTGCAAACTCCATCGGCAGTTCCTGCAGCACTTCACGCACGAAACCGTTCACAAGAAGGGCCACGGCCTCTTCCTCTCCGATGCCACGCTGACGAACGTAGAACATCTGATCGTCCGACAGTTTGGTGGTCGTCGCCTCATGTTCGAGCTGCGCATCGGCCCGGCGGTTCTCCACATAGGGCACGGTGTGCGCACCGCAGCGATCGCCGATCAGCAAACTGTCGCACTGGGTGAAATTGCGCGCCTTGTCGGCCTTGCGATTGATTGAGACGAGGCCGCGATAAGTGTTGTTCGACTTGCCTGCCGAAATGCCTTTGGAGATGATCCGGCTGCGTGTGCGCTTGCCCAGATGGATCATCTTCGTACCGGTATCGGCCTGCTGGCGGCCATTGGTGACAGCGATGGAGTAGAACTCGCCGACACTGTCATCACCGCGCAGGATGCAGCTTGGATATTTCCAGGTCACGGCCGAGCCGGTTTCCACCTGCGTCCAGCTGATCTTGGAGCGGTCACCACGGCAGTCGCCGCGCTTGGTCACGAAGTTGTAAATGCCGCCCTTGCCGTTTTCGTCACCCGGCCACCAGTTCTGGACGGTAGAATACTTGATCTCGGCATCTTCCAGCGCGACCAGTTCGACCACGGCGGCGTGAAGCTGGTTCTCGTCGCGCATAGGCGCGGTACAGCCTTCGAGGTAGGAAACATAAGCGCCTTCATCACACACGATGAGCGTGCGCTCGAACTGGCCTGTATTCTCGGCATTCATCCGAAAATAGGTAGACAATTCCATCGGGCAGCGCACGCCCTTGGGCACATAAACGAACGTCCCGTCAGAGAAGACCGCGCTGTTCAGCGTCGCAAAGAAATTATCGGATTGAGGCACCACGGTGCCGAGGTATTTCTTCACCAGCTCCGGATACTCGTGCACGGCTTCGGAGATTGACATGAAGATCACGCCGGCCTTTTCGAGCTCCTTGCGGAAGGTCGTCGCAACGGAAACGGAGTCGAACACCGCATCCACGGCGACTCGTGGGGTCTCTCGCGCAGCAGCGGCGCTCTCGGCCGCGCCCTCAACACCGAGCAACACCTCGGCTTCGCGGAGCGGAATGCCGAGCTTCTCGTAAGTTTCCAGAATTTCCTTCGGAACGTCGTCGATGGACTCGTACTTCGCGCCGGTTTTGGGCGCGGCGTAGTAATAGTAGTCCTGATAGTCAATGGTTGGATAATCGACCATCGCCCAAGTTGGCTCTTCCATGGTCAGCCAGCGCTTGTATGCCGCCAGGCGCCATTCGAGCAGCCATTCCGGCTCTTCCTTCTTGGCCGAAATGAAACGGATCGTATCTTCGGACAGCCCCTTCGGCGCCATGTCCATTTCAATGTCCGTGACGAAGCCTGCGGAATAGTTTTCGGACTCGAGCGCCTTCGCGGCCTCGACCGTTTCCTGGTCGATGCTGTCCTTCACCTTTACGTCGGTGCAGTCATCATCGTGATCGTCGATGCCGCCACAGCAATCCATCAAGCCGTTTCCTTCAATACCGTGCGCCGGGCTGCGTCGAGCCAGGCGGCTGCCACGCCGATAAAGTCTTCCGGCGTGCTGTTCCATCCAAAGCTGGTGCGGATTGCGGATTCCGCAAGGGCGTCAGATGCGCCCATCGCCAGCAATACGAGCGACCGCTTCACCTTGCCAGACGAACATGCAGACCCGGCTGAAATACACACACCCGCCAGATCCATCGCCATGACCTGCGTTTCCGCCGCAAAGCCCGGCTTGGCAAAGTTTGACGTCCCGGCCAGCCGCTCGGCGGTCTTGCCCATGATCGTCACGCCTGCTTCGCGTTCCAATTGCGCTTCCATATCATTTCGATACGAAGACAACATAGCATATTTTGGCAGATCCTTCACGGAGGCTTCGATCGCAGCGCCAAAGCCCGCCTGCGCGGCGACATTCTCTGTGCCAGATCGCAGCCCACGCTCTTGTCCACCGCCATGCATGACAGCCTTCAACGGAGCGCCAGCCCGGTGCCATAAGGCTCCGGCGCCCTGCGGGCCGCCAATCTTGTGCGCCGACAGGCTGAGATAATCGACGCCGAGCAGGCCGACATTGACTGGAATCTTGCCAAGCCCCTGTACCGCATCGCAAATCGTCAGTCCGCCGGCCTCACGTACGATACGCGCCGCGTCGGCGACGGGCTGGATCACGCCGGTCTCATTGTTGGCCAGCATCAGGCACAGCACCGGCGTGCCAAACGTCTCGTGGTCCCAGTCTGCAACCTGATCCGACAAGTGGTCGAGATCCACCGCGCCATTAGGCGTTACATACGCTGTTTGAACTCGCGCCCCCGAATGCGCTGCCGCTTTTGTAATTGCCTCATGCTCGATGGCAGAGACGAGGAAAGTGCAGTTTCCGTTCAGGGCCGCAACGACACCGTGAATCGCCAGATTGTCCGCCTCGGTTCCGCCACCGGTCAGGACAATGTCTTCGGCCCGACTGCCAATAGCGCCGCCAATCGCCGTGCGCGCACGCTCCAGCACGCCCCGGGCAGCACGTCCGGATGCGTGCACAGAAGACGGATTGGTCGCGCCCATGTCCCACACATCCACCATTGCCTTGCGCGCTTCCGGCCTTAGCGGTGAGGTTGCATTGTAATCGGCATAGATCATGGTGGTGATATACAGACTTCCAAGCGTTTTTGCAGGTGCAGAAAAATTTGCTTTTTACAGCTCAAATGGCTTATGACCGCGCCCTTTCCCCGTGACCAGCGAGTATGACATGGCAGAACTGATTATTCCGGGCCCTCAGGGCCGTATCGAAGCCCGTTACACAGAGCCACCGGTTCCCGGCGCGCCGATCGCGCTTATCCTGCACCCGCACCCCAAGGCGGGCGGCACGATGCAAGATCCGATCTCTATCCTGCTGTACCAGATGTTTGAGCGTCATGGATTTGGCGTCCTGCGCTACAATTCACGCGGCGTTGGACGCAGCCAGGGCCAGTACGATCAAGGCATCGGTGAACTGGAAGACGCCGCTTTCGTGCTCGACTATGTCGAAAATCTCGCAGAAAGCCCGCGTTATGTCTGGTGTGCCGGCTACAGCTTCGGGGCGTGGATCACGCTTCAGCTGCTGATGCGCCGCCCGGAGATTGACGGCTTCCTTGCAATCTCGCCGCCTGCGAACCACTACGATCTGTCATTCCTGGCACCCTGCCCGGCCTCTGGCCTGATCGTGTCCGGCGACTCAGATTCGATCTCCTCCCCTGAGGATGTCGAACGCGCGCTGACCAAGGTTCGCGTCCAGAAGGGCGAACAAATTGACCGCGCCACAGTCAAAGGCGCCAACCACTTCTATCAAGACAAGCGCGATGAGCTGATCGGCCTTTGCGAAGATTACCTGCTGCAGCGCCTGTCCGACGCGGAAGAAAAGCTGCGCCTGGAAGCCGAGGAAGACTAGGCCAACAATTTCCCGCCTCCCATGGGGGCGGGAACGCCTGTTGTTGATGGCCAACTGATCGGCAAGCTACGCGCTGTCCTTGCCGCCAGAAAGGCAAATGCCTCCGCCTCGATTGAATCGCCTCGCCACCCGACCGATTCAGCAGCCAGCACGTCGCAATTTGTCGCCCCGGCCAAAGCCTCCATCAGCACCGGATTGTGTCGGCCACCTCCACAAACAATCATGCGCGCCGGATATTCCGGCAGCAACGCAAGTGCCCGCGCCACCGCTCGCGCGGCAAATGCCGTCAGCGTCGCCGCGCCATCCTCTACTGACAACCCGCGCACCATGCTCGCGTTGAAATCATAACGGTCGAGAGATTTTGGCGGCGCCTGATCAAACCAGTCATGATCAAGCAATTGCACGAGCAGCCCCTCATGCGCCCGTCCGGCCGCCGCGAGGCGACCGCCGACATCATGAGTGCCGCGTGCATGTCCTTCCACCCACTCATCAATCGGCCCATTTGCGGGGCCTGTGTCGAAGGCGACTAAGGCACCATCGCTCATACGCGCGGTGATGTTTGCGACGCCCCCCAAATTAAGGACGCAGGCCGCCTCATCGCCAAGGCGATCAAGCAGTGCGACGTGATAGGCGGGTGCCAAAGGAGCGCCTTGTCCGCCCGCCGCGACGTCGTCCGAGCGGAAGTCAAAAGCGAGCGGAACGCCAAGGACGGCTCGCATTGATGGTGCGTCTATCAGTTGTAGCGTCGCGCCCTCGACGTCGGCGTTTGGGGCGCGGTGCAACACCGTCTGACCATGCACCCCCGCCAGCACAGGTTGCGGACCTTTCCACGCCGACAAAAGTTGCCCCCAGGCTGCCTGGTGAGTGCTTGTGATGACCCGGCGAGCCGCGTCAAACGCGACATTGGGCTCCTCACCCGTCCAATTCCATGCGCGTGCGGCGTCTGTTGCGCCCTGCAAAATGGCGCGCTCTTCGTTTGTGTATTTCCGCTCAGCCGTTGCGCCAAAATCGAAAACTTGCTCGCCATCCGTCAGGATCAACGCCGCATCCACAGCATCCAGCGACGTGCCGGACATGAAGCCAGCCACCCATTTAGGCTCAGAATTTTCACTGATGGAGTTCAAGAGTTCAGCTTTCCATGTTACGCGCGGGCGCTTCACGGAGACACGAGAAGATGAGCGATTACAAGTCGGAATTCCTGAAAACCCTGTCAGACAGAGGTTTCATCAAGCAGGTCACACATCCAGCCGAAATGGATACCTATTGCCAGACCGGCATTCCGACAGCCTATATCGGCTACGACGCGACAGCTGACAGCCTGCACGTAGGCCATCTGATGCAGATCATGATGCTGCGACACCTGCAGAAAGCAGGCGGCAAGCCGATCGTCTTGATTGGCGGGGGCACGACGAAAGTCGGCGATCCGACCGATAAGGAAAAATCTCGACCGTTGCTGACGGACGCGCAAATTGCGGAAAACATGGAAGGCATCAAGAAAGCCTTCTTGCCATTCCTTACGTTCGGCGATGGCCCGACCGATGCCATTATGGTCAACAATGATGATTGGCTCGGCAAGCTGGGCTACATCGAAATGCTGCGCAATGTCGGAACCTACTTCACAATCAACACAATGGTGAAACAGGATACGGTTGCCCGCCGCCTCGCGGCCGAGCAGCCTTATACCTTTCTTGAGTTCAACTACCTGCTGATGCAGTCCTATGATTTCCTCGAACTGTTCCGGCGTCAGAACTGCCGCATGCAGATCGGCGGCTCTGATCAATGGGGCAATATTGTTGGCGGTGTCGACCTGATTCACAAATCGGTTGGTGGCGAAGCCTATGGCCTGACGGCGCACCTGATCACTACGTCTTCTGGTGGCAAGATGGGAAAGACGGCAGATGGAGCTGTCTGGCTGAATGCCGACCGCAAGAGCCCATACGAGTACTGGCAATTCTGGCGGAACACGGAGGACGCCGATGTTGGCCGCTTCCTGCGCCTGTTTACCGAATTACCGCTGGAAGAAATCGCCCGACTTGAAGCGCTTGAAGGTGCCGACATAAACACAGCGAAAATTGTGTTGGCGAACGAGACCACCCGCATGCTGCATGGTGAAGCAGCCGCGAAGGAAGCGGAAGCCGCAGCTTCGGCTGTCTTTGCCGCAGGCGGATCTGCGGAAGCTTTGCCGACGGTCGAAATTCCGACCTCTGAGCTAGAAGCAGGTATGCTTGTGGCCGCGGCGTTTGCAGCGGCAGGACTGACAGAATCGAATGGCGAAGCCCGCCGTTTGATCAAGCAAGGTGCGGCGAAGGTGAATGATGCCCCTGTGTCTGATCAAAACGCATCCATCTCGGCTGCTGATATTATCGACGGCGCGATCAAACTGTCAGCAGGCAAGAAACGCCACGCCCTGGTGAAGCCAATCTAGAATTCTTCTTCCGGAATGGGTGGCAGCTCTGACGGAATAGGCTCATCATCTGGACGCGCCTGAGCTTCAGGGATCTCTGTATCCGCCGGGTTTTCAAAGATCCGGCGGATAACGCCTGGTGCGAGCGCAGAAAGCGGATTCACCGATACATTCGCCTTTTCCAGACTTCCGCGCACACTGTAGGTCAGCGAGAACACGCCCTCACCATCCCGTCCAACGACCAGGTCACCGATAATAGGAATTCCTCCGAGCGCTGAGTTCATCCCAAAACTCGGAACCAATACACCATCGACACTTATATCGCTGTCGGCGTTGAGATACCCGTTCACAGTCAACCCCAGCGCTGGCCCTTGAGCCTTTCCACCCGTTACGACATAGCGGTCCCCCGCAACCGTCAACGGAATATCGATCCGGGAGAACAGCACGCCATCACCACCCAGCGTGTCTGCCAATCCACGGAGCGAAGCGAGGGAAAGTATCTGCGTAAGAAATGGAGCGTTTCTCAATCGGCCATCCGTGATGACAATATCAAATTGTGACGGTGATCCGTCGCGGGCCAATGTGCCCTGAAGATCAAGACGACCGCTTTCCAGAAAATCGAGATCTAGAAACGCGCTGGCAATAAAGCCTGCGTCGCTGCTGATCACCCGAATCTTCGTTCCTTCCGGCGATGACCCATCAAGATCAATATCAAATGCAGAGCCATCGTCGGTGTTGCCAGTTGCAGACAGCTTCTGCATTCCGTTCACAGTGGAATTCCAAGTGACATCTGCATTCCGCACAAACAGCCCGCCGCCCATGGCAAGCGTATCCACATCAGCCGTCACATTGAGAGGCGTACCGTTCGACTCGTTCGCACTTCCCAGCGCGCCGATTCCGGGAAGCGCACCTGACAAATCGAGATAGCTACCTACAAGTGCCACTTCGAGATTGTCATTCTCATCGCGTGTGATTTGTCCGTTCACATCCGCCGTATCAGCAAGATAGGCGCGGCGTAGATCCGCGGATACCAACCGCGAATCCGGTCCCAGGGTGAATTGACCATCAAGATAGGCATCATCACTGCGGAACAGCACGTCAGATGAAAAGCCATCACCTTCACGCTCGTAATGGACTGAGACTTTACCGTCTTGCCCTGCCCGCTTGACCCAGCCGATTTCCGACAAGTCCAATCGCGCCTCAGTCAAATCCATCGCGACATTGGCAACCGAGACTTCTTCGCCATCGATTGTGGCCTGTATCTCCGCTGGCACTTCACCTGACAAGTAAGCGCGGCCGGGCAGACCAAATCGATTGAGTACGTCCGGGGACACAATTGCCGTGGCAGACAAAGCAGAAGGCGCATCGCCATCGGTAAAGCCGTCTCGCCATGTAAACTGAACAGGTGCCGGCCCCAGGTCACCAAACCCGGAAATCGTCATTCCCTCCTGGTCCACCTTGATCTCGGCCGTTGCCTTGGACAGATCCAGCCCAAGCGCCGCACCCTTCAGCCCGCCATCTGACAGGGTTCCGATCGCGGTGTAGCGCACGTCTTCATCCGGAACATTGTCGAGTGCCGGACGGAACAATTCAAAAGTCGCCTCAGCTTTCCCACTTACTCGAGATTGTTCAAAATCCAGTTCCAATCGGGATTCGTTGAGAGTCTTGATTACAAGGTCTGCCGGGCCGTGACCTCTTGCAAATACCCTGAAATCCTCCCCCTTCGGATTAAAAGCAGGGAAATCCACAAGACCTTCATCGACGTTCCAACCGCCATAGTCAGCACGATCAACAATGACGCGGAAGCTGTTCCCGGTCAGTCGTCCCGTACCTACGGCATTTTCGGCGGCAGGCAGATCGTCCAGGAACTTCACGTTGGCGGAGTTGATATCGAAGGTGAGATTCAAATCCTCGTCTCTCAGATATCCCTGTTCGAAGCTGTCCCGCTTCAGCGTCAGCTGCGCCTCAAGATTCGTCACGTCGGTGTTGGTGATGCGCTTGTCGGTGAAAGAGCGAGCGCCTGTACCAAGTGTTACTGGCCAGAAAGCCAGAACAGACTCTTTCGCCACACTACCTTCCGTTTCAAGCTCGATCGTGCCGACGAAGGGAGGCTCCATGCCCTCGCGATCTGCAAGCAAGGCAACATCCAATAGAAAATTGAACCGGGTATCATTTGTCTTGAAACTGAGCTTCGTATTCTTGAAAGCCCGCCCGGTAAAATCGGCGACACCCAGCATATTAAGGTCAGCCAGCGACACTGGCGCAGCAAGTGTTGGCGTGATGTCGAGAGCAAGCCTGTCACTGGCCAGAGTGAAAGCGCGATCTCCCACGCTTTTGAGAGCATCTGACACCGTAATATCGAGTTCCCCCGAAACAGGTCCGAATTTTGACGATACCCAATCGATCCTCAGTTTGTCTTCCGTTGCAAGGTATGCGACCTCAAGATCGAGATCCGACACCTCAAGCCCGTCATCACCGAAGGGGAGTTCACCTCCCTCGAGCGTCGCAAGCAATTTGATCTCCTCGACACCATTAAGGGAGGATGTGTCGAATTCGAGCGTAATGTCGGCTGGTACGCCTGCCAGTGTTTCACTTTCAGCTCCGAAGCGGGCTGCCAGATCTGCGAGCGACCATTCTGCAACTGCAACCGATGCATTCATGCGGGCGTTCATTTCGGAGGTCTCGACATCAATTGCGATGCCACCGGGCAGCCCGGTCCCAACACCGCTGCCAGAAATCGCCAGTGACAGTCCGTCCTCTTCCGACAACAAGGCACCGCGCGAATCTGCGAGCTTGAACATTTGCGCGCCATCAGCACCAACGACCCGCATTTCGAATTGGTCGAATGAAAGCCGCTCTAGACTGAAATCCTGCTGGGCTTCACCAAGAGCTGTCAGGACCATAGGCAGCACGGTGTTGATCCGTTCGAGCCACTCGCTCGGATTCTGAGGCATTTGCCCAACGGGGATTTCCGGAAGCGGATCACCGGCAATGTGCCAAATGCCGTCTGTGGATTGCCGAACATCGATCCAGCCGTCTCGCAAATCGAGACCCAGTACTTCAACGTCACCAAGCACAAGAGCCGAGCCTGCAAGTACGATGCGCGCGCTATCCGCCTCGGCTGACACATTGCCCTGATCGTCAAGCAGACGAATATCATAGCCCGTCACGAGCACACGTCGGTCTTCGGCAGACCACTCCAGGTAAACATCATCCACGGTCACTGGCCGACCATTGCGCGAATTGCTCAATCCGCGTTCGATGTCGTCTCGGAACATTTCCAGCTCAATGGGGCCACTCGATAAACGAAACACCAGCAACGCTGCCAGAAGCAGGACGACCAGAATCAATCCACCCAGTATCTCTAGTATGATAAGCGCGGCTGGCTGACGGACCAATTCGAAGACTCCGGAAATCGGCTAAAAATTACGTTCCATAATGATATATGCACACGAAGGCGCCCGCACCATAGGAGGAATACATGGCGAATCCATTGCAGGCCGGAGACAAGGCTCCGAATTTTTCGATGCCGTCCACAGAAGGCGACATCAGCCTGAAAGACTTTGAGGGCAGCTATCTGGTCCTCTACTTCTATCCGCGGGACAACACACCCGGCTGCACCACAGAAGCGAAGGACTTCACTGCACTGGTAGACGAGTTCGGCGCACGTAATGCAAAAATTGTCGGCGTGTCGCGCGACTCCATGACCAAGCACGAGAACTTCAAGGCCAAGCAGGACCTGAGAGTCATTCTTGCGAGCGATGAGGACGGCAAGACGACCGAATCCTACGGCACCTGGGTCGAGAAGAACATGTATGGCAAAACCCATATGGGAGTCGCCCGCGAGACCTTCTTGATAGATCCAACCGGCAAGATCATTAAACTTTGGAAAAAAGTGCGGGTGAAAGGCCACGCGCAGGAGGTTCTGGAGGCGCTTCCAGAGTAAACAAAACCTTTGCATGACAAGGTTTAAGGCACTCGCCCCAATGATTAACGAGAGATTTACCCTAATACGCGAATAATATCATGAATTATGCTGGCAGGGGGTTTCGTCCCTTTGCGTTTTCGGTATTTATAAATCTACGGGTTTGGGAACTTACTGTAGGTGTGGTTGCAGTAGGCGGTGTGATTCCAGCGACGGGTGGCGTGAATGGCGAAATGGAGTGCGAATCTCAAAGCGACGTTTGATCGCGCATTTCCCGAACGGCAAATATATCATCGTAGTGGCGGCACGGTTCGCTACATTTCCATTTCTCCCTGGCAGCAAGCGATTTTTGCAATTGGCGCAACTGCGCTTGCTGGCTGGACAATTTTCCTGACCGGCTCGTTTGCTCTAGGCGGCTCGACAACGTCGATCGCCGGCAACTCGGACGATCGTGAACTCGCCAAATATGAGCGCTGGGTTCAGGACTTGCGGGCGAAAGACGCGCTTTCCCGGTCACTGCTTGAAGAACGCACCGACGCGTTCCAGCGCGAGACGGCTGAGTGGGAAGATCGCCAGAAAGCACTCGAAGAATTGTTCGAACAGCTAAAGGGCGATGAGGACCTGGAAGTCTCGGCCCTCAAGGGCGACGGCGCTGATCTCTTGGTTCAGGCCTCAATCGAAGAAGCTGACGATCGGCAATCACGCGACAGCTTCCGGATGACGGCGACGCTTGATGCCAGCGGCAATCGCGTCAGCGTGAAGAAACTGAAATATAATCAGGAACGGATGCTTGATGAGGCGGAAGACCTAGCCATTGAACGAGCCGAACGTGCCCGCAGCGTCATTCAGCTGACCACGATTGGCAGCGACCGCATCATGGAAAGTGCTGAGATGGGCGGCCCGCTCGTCTCTCTGGCTAACCTGACCGCAGGTGACGGCAGCGTCCTGTCGCAGCAAGATATCAATTTCTACAATCGGCTGACCGAAACACAGGCTCGTGTCGCCGAAATGCAGTACTACGAACAAATCGTGGAAAGCCTACCTCTGGGCCCGCCTGTCGGCGTTCCCTTCCGTCACACAAGTCCGTACGGAATCCGGGTAGATCCTTTCTTCAAACGCCCGCGCTGGCACAATGGTATTGATGTCGCCGCTTATGGTGGGGCTCCCATCGTGGCATCAGGTCCGGGCACTGTAAGCTTCGCCGGTGCCCGTTCGGGGTATGGACGAATTGTCGAGATTGACCATGGATACGGCTTCAAGTCCCGTTATGGTCACTTGCGGTCGATTTCCGTGTCCAAGGGTGATACGGTTAAAGCGGGCGATCTTGTGGGGAAGATGGGCACAACCGGAAGAAGTACCGGATATCACCTCCATTTCGAGGTGCTGTTCAACGGTAAAGCATATGATCCAGTAAAGTTTTTGAAAGCAGGCCGCCATGTTCACGAAGAATAACAAATCCAGTGACACCCCCACTCCAATTGAACAAACGAAAGTTGCTCCTGCTCAGGATGCCATTCGCGGAGCGTCCTCCAAGCCAGCCGCTCGCGCCGCATCGATCATCTGTGCAGACATGAAGATCAATGGATCTGTAACGTCCGAGGGCGCACTGCAGATCGACGGCACGGTGGACGGAGACGTATCCGCTACTGACATCACCATCGGTGCCAGTGGCCACATTACCGGTGAAGTGAAGGCCGAAGTTGTTCGCGTCAAAGGACGCATCAAGGGTTCGATCCGCGCCCGCAAGGTGGAGCTTGAAACCGGTGCTCACGTCAAAGGCGACATCGTGCATTCTTCGCTTCAGATCCAGTCGAACGCCGTATTTGAAGGCCAAGTGAAGCACGCGGAAGATCCGCTGAAAGACACTGCCCCAAAGGCGGCAGCGAGCGTTTCCAACGAGTCAAAGCAGCCTCTGGCCTCTCAAGGCCCGTCTGCCTCATACGGAATTTCCCCGACAGCGTCCTGATACCGCTGACGATATTATCAGACACAATAAAGGCCGCTCCTATCCGGGGCGGCCTTTTGCAATTGGATCTGATAACTTTCAGGGAGCAGCTTTGCGAACCATCGCAGTCGTCATCTTGGCGCCATCAACAATGATCGTGTCGCCGCCGTGGATAGTCTCGCCTTCGATGGCTTCTGCGCGCCACACTGTATCCCCAACACTGATCTGACCGGTGCCCGACACAAAGTCTCCGACGGCGAGCCCACGCTCACCCACAAGGGCTTGCATGCGCCGATTCAGGGTTGGGTGTTCTGGCGAGCTCTTTCGCACACCAGACAGAACGGTTCGGCCGAAAACCACGAGCGCTGTCGATGCCACGCCAAACACGATCATCTGACCCTGCCAGACCGTCCAGGCATCTGGAGCGAAGTAGGCAAATCCAGCGGTCAACCACGCGGCAATGGCGACCATTAGCAGGTCAAAAGTACCGCTCATCATCTCGATGCCAAACAGGATCAGACCGAGTGCCAACCAGTGCCAGAATGTGAGTTCAGAAAAAACCTGTTCCATCTGATCAGCTTCCTTTCTTGTCGGTCAGCCCCTTGATGCCCTCAATGGTGCCGATGATGCTCGAGAATTCTGCCGGAATGATGACCGTCTTCTGCTGCTCGGACGAAGCCAATTTGGAGAAGGCATCGACATATGCCTGGCCGAGGAAGTAGTTGATCGCGTTCACGTCACCGGCGGCAATCGCTTCGCTGACCAATGTGGTAGCCTTGGCTTCGGCCTCGGCTTCGCGCTCGCGGGCCTCAGCGTCGCGGAACGCAGCTTCACGGCGGCCTTCAGCTTCCAAAATTTGGGCCTGCTTCTGACCTTCGGCTTTCAGAATTGCAGACTGCTTGTCGCCCTCAGCTGTCAGAATCTCAGCACGCTTCAACCGCTCAGCCTTCATCTGGCGCGCCATGGCCTCTGTGATGTCGGCCGGCGGGCTGAGATCGGCAATCTCGATCCGCGTGACCTTTACACCCCATGGATTGGTGGCCGCATCGATCACGGTCAATAGGCGGGCGTTGATGTCGTCGCGATTGGACAGGACTTCGTCGAGGTCCATCGAGCCTACCACGGTCCGGATATTGGTCAGGGCGAGGTTCGTGATGGCGTGGTGGAGATTGTTGACCTCATAGGCGGCCGCCACAGCGTCCACTACCTGGATGAAGACAACAGCGTCGCAGGACACCATCGCGTTGTCCTTAGTGATGACTTCCTGCTGCGGAACATCCAACACGGTCTCCATCATGTTCATTTTCCGACCGACCCGGTCGAAGAAGGGAGTGATGATCGACATGCCTGGATTGAGCGTGCGCGTGTATCGCCCAAACCGCTCAACGGTATAATTGTAGCCCTGCGGCACGAATTTGAACGCGGACGTCAGACCAATCAAACCGACAACCGCGATCAAAATGACGACAGCAAAAAACGGATCCATGTATTCCTCTCCTTCTGTTACCCAGAATTAATGTGGGAGAGGTTTTCCGTTTTTCAATAATACTTTAATGAAAAACGGCGCGCCCAGCCCCACCAGACGCGCCGTTCATCTCACGATTTGCTTAAAAAAGCTTGTCGGGATTAAAGCTGATTAAGCATGTAATCCGCGCTTGATACTTTGAATTCTCCGCCGTCTTCGACATTCAGCTCAGATACGGTACCGTCCTTGACGATCATGGAATAACGCTGCGAGCGCTGCCCCATTCCAAAACCGCTTGCATCCAGCTCCAGGCCGATTGCCTTTGCAAATGCACCATTGCCATCGGCGAGCATGCGTACGGTTTCGCCAGCGCCGGCATCCTTGCCCCATGCGCCCATGACGAAGACATCATTGACGGATGTACAAATGATCTCGTCCACGCCTTTCGCCTTCAGGTCACCGGACTTGTCCACGAAACCCGGCAGGTGACGTGCGGAACATGTCGGCGTGTAGGCGCCAGGAACGGCAAACAGCGCAACAGTCTTCCCGCCGAAAACTTGCTCGGTCGTACGCGGTTGCGGCCCATCGGCGGTCATTTCCATGAAGGTTGCTTCGGGAAGCTTGTCTCCGACTTGAATGCTCATCAGCTGTTCTCCTTGATGCTGTCCTGCTCAGATAGAACGTCAAAGGTGCGGCTACAAGCGTGGCATCCCTTGCCAAAGCGCATCATTTCCCTCAGCCTTGGGGACGAAAGGAAATCGTGATGGACACCGACCTGACCGGAAAGCTGTTGATCGCCCTACCCGGCATTGGCGATCCGCGTTTCTCACGATCGGTTATTCTCGTCTGTGCCCACTCACCTGAGTTTGCGATGGGCATCGTCCTGAACAAACCCATGACGGGACTCACGTTGCCTCAACTTCTGGAGCAGCTCGACATCCCGTTGGAAATCGACATTCCTGATGAACTGGTGCTGGATGGTGGCCCAGTGAGCAGCGATCGAGGTTTCGTGCTGCATACGGATGATGTGATCAGCGAAGGCGCGACGCTCGAAATTGATGGCGAGTTCTGCATGACGGCGACGCGAGATATATTACTCGCGATGGGCACGCGACGTGGCCCGCGGCGCTCCGTGCTTGCGCTCGGCTATTCAGGCTGGGGTGCTGGCCAGCTGGAATACGAACTCGCCGAAAATGCCTGGCTGGTGGGTACGCCTAATGCGGAGCTTGTTTTCGGTGAGAGCCATGATGGGAAATGGGACGCCGCGCTAAACGAACTCGGGATCGACAGCGGACGCCTTCAGATCCATCCCGGAACGGCCTGATTATCCTTTCAGGAACGCCAGGGCATCGGTCTCTTCCATGGGGCGTGCAAACGCGAATCCTTGTGCATAATCGAAGCCGAGACTCCGCAGGCGGGTAGCGTCTTCCTTGTTTTCAACCCCCTCAGCCGTCGTTGTCATGCCCAAGCGTTCGGCAAGCAGGGTGAGTGTGCCAAGTATTGTATCTGTACGGTATTGCCCCAGACGGCGGGTAAGACCATGGTCGACCTTCAAACTGTCCGCAGGAAAGTCTGCAAGCCAGGCAAAAGAGGAATGCCCGGTGCCGAAATCATCGAGCACCAGACCTGCACCGACAGCTTTCAGCGCCAACACTGCTGCAAGCGCATGGCTCTCATCCCGCAAGGCCGCCTGCTCCGTCAGTTCGATCCTCAACGATCTCTCCGGCAGGTCGTACCCGTTCATCAATGCTTCGACCAAAGCAGGCAGAGCACTCCGAGACAGGTCCCTCGCGGTCAAATTCACATGCATGAACAGATCTGATCGTCCGGATTGCGCCCGCATCTTGGCCAGCGTTTCCGCTGACCTGATCAGCATGTTTGAAGCGAGCGCTTCGTCTTCATACCGGTTCGGCGGGTTCTTTGCGTCGCCACCATCCCAGCGCGCCAGTGCCTCAAACCCAGCTATGTGCCCGTTTCCCAGAGAGATGATCGGTTGGAATACGGGGTACAAATCTGGACCAGGCTGAAGGTCTGAGGGATCAAATTCCGAAAATTCGCTATCAGCCAACAACATGCCCAGCGCTTCGTCTTGACCGACAAATGCGCCCACCAGATGAATATCGTCGCCCTCTGACAAACGCAGGCTGCATCGCACCGGCCCTTCGGGAACCTTGAATGCTTCTGCAAGCCGGCCTCGGCTAAGCCCTTCAAACAACTGCTCAATCGCGTTGAGCGACCATTGGCCAGCCAGAACCGACAATTCGGTTCCCTTCGGCGCTTCAATCAGAAGCTGCCTGGTTTCGGCATTCCAGTGCCAACTGCCTTGGGCTTGCGTCGCTTGGTCAGATCTCATCTCGATCAGCCTAGTGTTGAACGTCTCGCCTGACGAGGGCGAAAAGGACATGATCGCGTCTGACACCCGCAATCTCAAGGTATTTCTCTGCATGTCCCTCTTCCCGAAAGCCGTTTGATTCCAAGACTTTCCGGGAACGCAGGTTTGATGCCAGTATTCCTGCCTCAATGCGATGAAGGTGCAGATTGTTGAACGCCCAGTCGCAAACTGCCCGCACGCCTTCCTGCATCAGGCCCTGCCCCTGAAAGTTGATGCCCAGCCAGTATCCCAGACTGGCACTATCGGCGGGCCAACCGCGGACATTGGTGAGGGATACACCGCCAACAAGTTCGTTGTCTTCCAGCCTGCGGATAAGAAATACGTAGGCTCGGCCAGACTGCCAGCCTGATTTCCACGCCTGAAGCCGCCTGGACCAGTCGGCACGGGAGTTGGCGTCTTCAGGCCAACTTGGCTCCCAGGGCTGCAAATGCTTCCGACTACGCTTGCGCAGATGGGACCAATCCTTGAAGTCCCGCTTCCTCGGCGGCTCGATAACCAGCCGATCCGAGACAATAACGGTTTCCTTCCGGCTGATCGCCATTGCTTAGCGGGCCAACTGCTCGACTCGGGCGCGCACCGCGGCCAGCGTCGGTTCCACGCGTTCGAATACTTCTTCATTCTCGGTAACGCCGGTGGCGAAATCCGGAAGCCCCGCCTCGCGCCCAGTTGCCTGCTTCACGGTCTCAGGGAATTTCGCGGGTGATGCTGTCGCCAGAACGACCGTCGCGACATCCGCTTTTGGTGACAGCCGCGCCACACGCGTTCCAACCGCTGTGTGAGGGCAGATCAGCCAACCTGTCTCGGATTCGAACTGCTTCATTTCTTCCAGAGTGTCTGCATTGCTGACACTTTGAACGCGAATACCGGAACAGCTCATACGCCCCTTCGCTGTTTCAGGAAGATCCGCCTCACCTGCCTGTTTGAACCGTTCGTAAACACCGCGCACAGCGTCACTGTCGCGTCCGGACAGTTCGAACAGGATGCGTTCGAAGTTTGAAGGAATGGAGATGTCCATGGCCGGGCTTGGAGTTTCGACAGTTTGCGCCTTCGTCATCTTGCCGGCCTCGAACAGGCGCAACAACGCGTCGTTCTCATTCACCGCGCAGACAATATCCAGACCGCCCGGCAACATTCCGCAACGTGCGGCGACATATCCGGCAAGCGCATCGCCCATATTGCCACTCGGCACGATGAAACGAATTTGCTGCCCCGCCAGCGCAGCTTGTGAGGTTGCGTAGTAGACTGTCTGCGCGGCAATACGGGCCCAGTTGATGGAATTCACGCCGGACAGGCTTACCCGATCTGCAAAGTCACGGTCTGCAAAGAGCGATTTCACAATGGTCTGGCATTCGTCGAAATCAGTTTCGAGTGCCAGATTGAGCACATTGTCTGCGCCTGTTGTCGTCATGAAAAGGCGTTGGATGGGAGAAACGCGTTCAAACGGGTGAAGGATTACGAGGTCGGCATGCTTTGCCCCGGCAAACGCCGCCGCAGCAGCTCCGCCTGTGTCGCCTGACGTTGCACACATGATCGTCATGCGCTGGCCTGTCTTGCCGAGTACGAGGTCGTAGAGCTGACCAATCAACTGCATCGCCACATCCTTGAACGCCAAGGTCGGACCATGGTGAAGTTCAAGCAGCCAGTTTGCTGGGCCGGATTGGGTCAAAGGTGTCACGGATTGATGCGCGAAGCTGGAATAGGCCCGCTCGCAAAGTCCGAGCACCTCGTCCCATGTCAGCGCGTCTCCAGCGAAGGCCGAGATCACACGGGCGGCCACGTGCGCATAAGGTTCGCCCGGTTTCGCGGGGTCGATCTGTGGGTAAGCCTCGGGAATATACAGGCCGCCATCGGGCGCAAGTCCTGCGAGGCAAGCGCCAAGAAAATCGACAGGCTCAGACTGTCCCCGAGTGGAAATATACTTCATTCCGCGTCCCTTCCGCGAAACCGCAAGCGGCCTTTTTGATAGTGAAAGGCGAGATACACACCCAGAAGCGCCAAGGCGAGCCCCCACCACGTAATTGCGTAACCAAAATGCCGTTGAGGCGGCAGGTCATCATCCATGCGAAGGCGCGCAAACGGATTGCGACCAGCCATTGCACGGCCATTCTCAACCAAGCGAAGCGTTTGCGGCTCAAATGCCTCAGGCGACACACGGTCCGCCATCGTGCTTGGAAGAATATTCGAGAGATCTTTGATACTGTAGGCGTAAAATACGCCAGCTGCAGGCTTGTCCGGGCTGGCAAAGACATTCCGGTTGCCGGGCGTCTTGTAGATCCCCTGCGCGGTGAAGTTCAGGTTTGCACCGCAATCTGGCCCCTGACACGGAACTGGGGGCTCTACCTGGTAAAGCAATTCAATCGTGGTGAAGACCACATTGTCGCCCGCATCGACGGCGACGACGCGCCGCCATGAAGCCGCGCCATCCGCATAGGCGTAGACCATCGCTTCACTGCCCGGCACAACCCGACCCGACAGGGTTTGCCAGTTCGGCTCGGTCTCATCGAGTGCCATCTTTTCGCTGAACCGCCCGTACTGCCAATTCCCCAGCATCACCAGAATGATCAGCGACGCGATGGTGAACAAGGTGAGAATGGGAAATGGGCGAAAGGTCATGAGGCCTCAAAGTGTACCTGAAAAAAGGCCCGCCAGGCATGTGCGCCGGCGGGCCTGTCGATTGTTCAGTCTATGCCAGCGGCAGTCTACCCGCCGTAAACGAGGTGTGGCACCACGTAAACGAACGCAAACAGGAAGAGCCAGACGACGTCAACGAAGTGCCAGTACCAGGCAGCAAATTCGAAGCCGAGATGCTTCTCAGCGCTCATGCCGCCCATCAGAAGGCGGATCAGGCAGATCGCCAGGAAGATCGTACCGATTACGACGTGCGCACCGTGGAAGCCGGTCGCCATGAAGAAGGCGGAACCATACAGCGTCCCATCGAATGTGAACTGGGCGTGGCTATATTCGTAAGCCTGCAACAGCGTGAACACGAAGCCGAGGATAACCGTAAGGATCAGGCCGTTGCGTGCGCCGGCACGGTCGCCATGCTGAAGGGCGTGGTGAGCCCAGGTTACAGTTGTACCGGACAGCAGAAGGATCAACGTGTTGATCAGTGGCAAATGGAAAGGATCGAACGTCTCAACACCGACAGGAGGCCAATCGTTGAAGCGAGCGAGACCATCTGCGTAGAGTGCGTTCGTGGAATCCCAGGTTTCGCCGACGCGTGCGCTTTCGAAAATTGCGAACTCAAAGAAGCTCCAGAACCATCCCGCGAAGAACATGACTTCTGACGCGATGAACAGGATCATGCCATAGCGAAGACCGATCTGAACAACAGGCGTGTGGTCACCGACATTGCCTTCCTTGATGACTTCGCGCCACCAGCCGAACATCACCCACATGACCATGGCCAGCCCCAGTGCAAGCAGCCACCAGGTACCTGCTTCGAGGCCAAACAGGCCTTTCATGTAGGTCACGCCGCCCAGGGCAGTGACAACAACCGCAATCGACCCCAGCAGCGGCCAGGGTGACGGGTTTACGAGATGGAAATCGTGTTTGACTTCGTCGTGAGCCATGGCCCTTTTGACCCCTCTAAAAAATCACATGAATCAGAGCGCTGTTTAGACCGCTCCGGCTTGTATTTGCAACTGTATCAGCCGGCATTGGCTGAATTCGCCGCACCCTTTTGTGCGGCTTTTTCCTCGCCTGAATAGCTTGAACTGTCAAAGAACGTGTAGCTGAGCGTAATCGTCTCCAGCGATTTCGCTACACGATCCTCGAGCATGTCCGCCGATACGAAATAGACAATGGGGAGCTTCTTCGTTTCTCCCGGCGCGATAACCCGCTCCTCGAAGCAGAAACACTCCAGCTTGTTGAAATAGAGCCCTGCATAATGCGGCGTCACATTGTAACTCGCAATGACGCGCACTTCCCGATCGGTCGGGTTTGTGACTTCGTAAAACGCCAGTCCGTGTTGGCCAAGCTTCAACTCTTGCTCGGTCTGAAGCGGGCGAAACAGCAGAGGCACGTCAGCAACATTTGCATCGAACCGAACGTCAATTGTCTGATCGACAACCATCTCCGGCGCCGCAGTCGCAATGCGGGTTGTTCCCCCAAAGCCCGTGACCTTGCAAAAGGTGTCGTAGAGTGGGTCCGCAGCGAAGCCCAGTCCCAGCATACCGCTGAAAACTCCCAGGGAAATCAACGCAACTTTTGTGTTCGACAGCCTCATGAAGGGTCTTCCTCACTCGGTGTTTCATCTGCTGGGGTCAAGTTTGGCGGCGGCGCAGCCTGTTCCGGGGTCATGCCGGTAGGCAATTCCTGCACACGTTCGCCACGGTCATCCATATTGTAATAGAAGCCGCTCTCGCTCAGGTCGGAAGACGAGAGACGAATGAAGGTAATCACGCCAACGAGGATGACGAACACGGCAAGCGCGATGCCGAGCCAGCGATTGCGGCTGTTTCGAGCGCGAAGCTCTTCCTGACTCACCGCAGGCGCATCTGCAAACTGGCCCTGATACTTGTCTTGCTCATTTGTCATCTTCAGACGCCTCCAATCACGAAATGAAGGCCTGCCGCGTGCTCAAGAATGAGAGCAGCGAAAACCAGGAACAGATAGAGGATGGAGAAAAAGAACATTCCTCGTGCAAGCTTCATATCTGCTCCGCTAGCTTCGGCATCGCCAGCGTTCGACCGCCAGACGCGAACAGCATAGCCAAGGAATACAAGCCCGAGCGCCAACGCTGTCGCGCCATATATCCAGCCGCCCAAACCAGTGAGCACAGGCAACAAGGCCAATGGGACCAGCAGGATTGTGTAGAACAGGATCTGGTTACGCGTCACCTTCGCCCCGTGTGTTACCGGCAGCATGGGCACGCCTGCCTTCTCATATTCGCCATGCGCCAAGAGGCTAAGCGCCCAGAAATGTGGTGGGGTCCAGAAGAAGATGATGGCGAAAAGAATCCACGCATCAACCGGCGTGTTGCCCGTTACAGCGGCCCAACCGATCACCGGCGGGAACGCCCCTGCGCCGCCACCGATCACGATGTTCTGCGGCGTCGAGCGCTTCAGCCACATCGTATAGATCACGCCATAATAGAAAATCGAAAACGCAAGTAGCGCGGCAGCGAGCCAATTCGACGCCAGCCACATCAGCATGACAGATACACCGCTCATGATGAGGCCCATCGCGAGAGCCTCCTCTTTCGGCACGGCGCCGGAAGGAATTGGGCGCGTGGAAGTCCGGCTCATGATCTGGTCGATGTCTGCGTCATACCACATATTGATCGCGCCGGCCGCGCCCGAACCGAGCGCGATGGCCAACGTGGCAATGGCCGCCATGATCGGGTTGATCGAGACACCAGTCACGCCGACAGCCGCCACGAGACCCGCGATGGCTGTGAATACAACCAGCATCATGATGCGCGGCTTAAGAAGCTGCACATAGTCGCCCGCTGTCGCGTAACGTTTCTCTGATGTCGCACTCATGTCGGTCATTGTCTCGATCTGGTCCTCTTAAGCGAAACGGCCCAAGCGCATGTCGCGCCGGGCCGCCTCGGTTTCAGACTGTCTGGAAGGCCGAGCCCTTCCCTTGCCTGTTAGTGGCCGCCTTTGTTGGTAACGTGCGGCAGTTCGTTGAACTGGTGGAATGGTGGTGGCGATGGAAGCGTCCATTCCAGCGTCGTCGCACCTTCGCCCCACGGATTGGCTGCACCCTTGCGGCGGCGGATCATAGCTTCGACCAGACCAATGAAGAAGACGGTCGTGGCAACCAGCGTGATCGCGTAGCCGATGGATGACCACATATGCCAGGTGGCGAAGCCATCTGCGTAGTCAATGTAGCGACGCGGCATGCCTTGCAGGCCCAGGAAGTGCTGAGGGAAGAACAGGACGTTCGACCCGATGAACATCAGCCAGAAATGAAGACCACCGATGAAGCCGTTGTACTTGATGCCGAACATCTTCTCGAACCAGTAGTACCAGCCGGCGAAGAGGCCAAACACAGCACCGAGCGACAGCACATAGTGGAAGTGCGCCACAACATAGTATGTGTCGTGCAGGGCGTGGTCGATACCGGCGTTCGCCAGAACGACACCCGTCACACCGCCAACGGTGAACAGGAAGATGAAACCAATCGCCCAGAGCATCGGAACCTTGAATTCAATCGAGCCGCCCCACATGGTCGCGATCCAGGAGAAGATCTTGATGCCGGTCGGCACCGCGATCACCATCGTCGCCGCGACGAAGTAAGCCTTCAGGTCAACATCCATACCGACCGTGTACATGTGGTGAGCCCACACAACGAAGCCGATGACACCGATGGAGACCATGGCGTAGGCCATTCCAAGGTAGCCGAAAATCGGCTTTTTCGAGAAGGTCGACACGATGTGACTGATGATGCCGAATGCCGGCAGGATCATGATGTACACTTCAGGGTGACCGAAGAACCAGAACAGGTGCTGGAACATGATCGGGTCGCCACCGCCACCCGGCACGAAGAATTGCGAGCCGAAGTTACGGTCAGTCAGCAGCATGGTCAGCGCAGCAGCCAGAACCGGCAGCGAGAGCAGCAACAGGACAGCCGTGATCAGAACGCCCCATGCGAACAGCGGCATCTTGTGCAGCGTCATGCCTGGAGCGCGCATGTTCAGAATGGTCACGATGAAGTTGATGGCACCCAGAATGGACGCGATACCAGCTGTGTGCAGCGACAGGATGAGAACGTCCATCGCGGGGCCAGCGTGCCCGGTTGTCGAAGAAAGCGGCGGGTAGAGAACCCAACCACCGCCGAAGCCATTACCCGGCCCGCCTGGCACAACCATGGAAATACAAGCCAGAACAAACGCTGCGACGGTGAGCCAGAGCGAAATATTGTTCATGCGCGGGAAGGCCATGTCCGGCGCGCCGATCATGAGCGGCACAAACCAGTTGCCGAAACCGCCGATCAGCGCTGGCATGACCATGAAGAAGATCATGATCAGGCCGTGATAGGTAATCACGGTATTGTAGAAATGCTTGGCGTTCTGGATTGCAACATCGCCTTCACCGGCGACAAATTGCGTCAGGACGCTAACGCCCGGCTCAGCGAGCTCCCAGCGGATCAAGCCGGAAAGCGTGTACCCGATAATACCGGCAATCAGGGCGAAGATCAGGTACAGCGTACCGATGTCTTTGTGGTTCGTCGAAAACAGCCAGCGCGTGAAAAAGCCCGGCTTGTGATCGTGCGCGTCATGATGGTCGATGGCGACTTCATCCATTGGCATGGCGATTCACTCTCTCTTGTCTATTGCTGGGCGGCGAACTGGGTCGCCTGCTCGTTGGATGCAAACACATCTACAGAAGCATAGGCCGCCTCGTAGTCTCCGGCGAGCATTTGCTCAGCCCATGCGTCAAACTGTTCCTGGCTGACCACGCGAACCTCGATCGGCATGTAGGCGTGGTTGACGCCACACAGCTCAGAACACTGGCCGTAATAAATGCCCGGCTGCTCCACCAGGAACCAACCCTCATTCAGGCGTCCCGGCACAGCATCGGTTTTGACGCCGAAAGCTGGAACGGTCCACGAATGGATCACGTCAGCGGCTGCCGTGTAGTAACGGATGTAACGGTTTTGAGGGACAACCATGGGATAGTCGACGGCGAGGTTACGCGGCTTGGACGCATAATCAGAACGACCGGTTGCATCCGCATAATTGGCACCATCCGTCGAAACACCGACGTGCACCGGGTTCGAAACGAATTCGAGGGGGTAGCCTGAATCGTCCACCAGATCTGGATAGGTGTAGGTCCAGTTCCACTGGTTGCCCTGCGCCTTGACGTTCACAAACCCCTTTTCAGCAGCTTCCGGGAAGTAATCCTTCGTGAAGCGCTCATGCTGGCTGTCTTTTCCATCCGCCAACAGCTTCTCAGACTTGTCAGTAATTTGCTGCAGGTTTGGAACAACGTCCTGATAGTAGAGGTTCGGGAAGGACTGGCTGGCAATTGCCACCAGGATCAGCGCCGGAACGACGGTCCAGATAACTTCGATCAGCGTGTTATGGCTGAACTTCTTGGGCACCGGATTGGCCTTGCGATTGTGGCGAACAATGATCCACAGCAGCAGCCCGAGGACGAGCAGCGTGATCAACACAATGATCACGAGCACGAAGTCATGGAAGGTGTGAATGCGCTCCGCAATGCGGGTCGCGGCCGGCTGGAAGCCCAGCGCACCGTCGGTCGGTTCGAAAGCCAGTGCTGGTCCGGCCATAATGGCGGCGCACATGGCGGCAATAAGGTGTCGCACGAAGTTATCCTCGTCTCATTGGAATCTCTGCTCCTCTATCTACAATACGTACTAGCCGCAACCTACCACTTTACGCGCTCAATATTGTCGCAGGTTGTCGCCGCCAGACGGCATCTGTGGTACTTTTGGCCACACGCCCGGACATTGAAGAGAAAGGTCGACCAGATGAGAAACGCCATATGTGCTGCAGCCCTCCTTCTTGGATTCGGAGCCAGCCCTGCCCTTGCTCAGGTCGTTGTTCTGGGCGGCGGAATTGCCAAGGATTGTTATGAAGCCGCAAAATTCGAGACGGTTTCACCGCGGGAAGGTGCAGAAACCTGCACACGCGCCATCGAACACGAGGCCATGACCCCCAGCAATCGCGCTGCAACCTATACGAATCGCGGCGTACTGCACATGCGGGCGGGCCTCTATCAGAAAGCCCTGTCCGACTACGAGAAAGCCAAGAAGATACGCCCCGAAACAGGAGAAACCTACCTGAATGAAGGCGCAGCATTTATCTTCCTTGAAGACTATTCAAGCGCGCTTGCTTCGCTGGACAAGGCCATCGCACTCAATTCGAGTGACTTGTATGCCGCCTATTACAATCGCGCGCTGGCAAAGGAAAAGCTGGCGGATATCGAAGGCGCTTATTTCGACTTCAAGACCGCCTTGGAACTGAAGCCGGATTGGGAGCTGGCGCAATGGCAGCTTTCGCGGTTCGAAGTCACAACCAACTGATTTCTGCGCCTGCGCCCTTGCGGGTCGGCAGGGTGTCGCGCATCTATTCTGGATGACACAGACCTCCCTTCCCTTCGACCTGACCAAAGCATCCGAAATCCTGTCCAACGCCGCCAAGGGCGCGGATGACGGCGACCTCTTCGTAGAACGCTCGCGCTCGGAGAGCTTTGTGTTTGACGATGGACGTTTGAAATCGGCAGCATTCGACACCGATCAGGGATTTGGCCTGCGGGTTGTCGCCGGTGAAACAACTGGCTCCGGCTATGCATCCGAACTTTCGCTTGAAGCCATTCAGAGAGCGGCGGAAACAGCTGCTCAAGCAAAGCGCGGCTATTCAGGCCATCTCGCAACGGGGCCGACCCCAACCAATCGTCGCCTGTATGAGCCAATTGATCCTACGTCTGCGCCCGATTTCACCATGAAAACCGGGCTGCTGGCCGAGATCGACGCCTGGGCGCGCGCCTTCGACCCCCGCGTGGTGCAGGTTTCCGTATCGCTGGCTGGCAGCCACAAGGAAGTGGATATCGTCCGGCCGGACGGCGCGGTCTTTTCGGAGGTTCGTCCTCTTGTACGCTTGAACGTTTCCGTCACGCTCGAAGAGAATGGTCGGCGCGAATCGGCTGGTGCTGGCGCAGGCGGGCGCGCTGCCTATGAAGACTGGATCCAACCGGATCGCTGGCAAGCGATGGTGAAGCGCGCCGTGAAGAAGGCTTCGGTAAATCTTCAGTCCATCCCCACCCCAGCCGGCCAGATGGAAGTCGTCCTCGGGCCGGGCTGGCCTGCCGTTCTACTGCACGAGGCGGTCGGGCATGGACTTGAAGGCGACTTCAACCGCAAGGGCACAAGTGTTTATGCTGGCCGAATCGGAGAACAGGTCGCCGCGAAAGGCGTGACCGTCATAGACGATGGCAGCATCGAGCGTCGCCGCGGCTCGCTCTCCTTCGACGACGAAGGCACGCCGACGCAGCGTACCGTGCTGATCGAAGACGGCATTTTGAAAGGCTACATGCAGGACCGCATGAACGCACGCTTGATGGGCCAGGCCCCGACCGGCAATGGCCGCCGGGAAAGCTATGAAGCGGCCACAATGCCCCGGATGACCAACACGGTCATGCTGGGCGGCGACAAGGATCCCGACGAAATCGTTGGATCGATCAAGCGTGGCCTGTGGGCCGTTGATTTCGGTGGCGGCCAGGTCGACATCACGTCTGGCAATTTCGTGTTCCAGTGCACCGAGGCCTATCTGGTGGAAAACGGCAAAGTCGTTGCTCCCGTGAAGAACGCCACCCTGATCGGCCACGGCCCTACCGTGCTGCAGGATGTGACCATGATCGGAAACGACTTCGCGATGGATGACGGTGTAGGTGTGTGCGGCAAGGCCGGTCAATCTGTGCCGGTGGGCGTTGGCCAGCCAACTCTCAAAGTTGGTGCGCTGACTGTAGGCGGCGCTGGCTAAATTTGCTGTCACCTTGGGGAACCAGGGTTGCGGCGGACCACTCACTTTGACACTTTGTTGCCGCAATTGGTCATCGACTCGTTGCGGCTTTATTCAAGTTGAGTGTTCTCATGGTCCGTTTTCTATCGCCCCTCATCGCTGCAACGGCGATTGTCGTCAGCGCTGTCTTACCTGCATCAGCGGACATCCAGACCTTGTCTGCCGACTCTGCGCACACACTGGTCCAACGCGGCGAATTGATCCTGCTGGATGTGCGTACCCCCTCCGAATGGGCCATGACCGGAATGCCGCGTGACAGTGTCGGAGCGAATTTGCAGGACGTTGATTTTCTTGCTCAGGCCCGCGGCGCGGTCTTGGGCGATCTTGAATATCCAATCGCAGTGATCTGCCGTGCGGGGAATCGCTCCACCGAAGCAGCAGCGCGCCTCGAGGCTGCAGGCTTCGCCGAAATTTATGAGATCGCTGAGGGCATGGTTGGTTTGGAAGGCGTTGGCGACGGCTGGATAAAGCGCGGTTTGCCAACCGACCAGTTTCTGCCACCGGACTATTGAGCGCACACATCCAGACTCAAAAAAGCGCCCCCCCAGGAGCCGCCTTTCTTAGTTTCGATTTGATCAGAGATCAGAACATCTCGTCTGACACCATCGAGGATTCCGGCGGCAGCTCATCGCTTCCCTTCATCCAGTGCTTGATGATTGGTGAGATGATCAGCATCAGGACGCCGATACCCATGGCGACGTAGCCAACATTTGAATACACGCTGACATAGGTGGCTTTCGCAGCTGCAACGTCCGTGATCTGACCACCGATTGTTTCCGCACCGGTTGTGCGCGCGATCACGCCTGCCAGATAGTTGGACAGTCCGGAATAGAGGAACCAAGCGCCCATTGTCATCCCAACCACGCGGGCCGGGGCAAGCTTGGTCACCGCCGACAGGCCGACTGGCGACACCATCAGTTCGCCCATCGTGTGCACCCAGTAGATCAGGAAGATGAAGCCAACCGCTGTCATGCCCGCGCCGGACATGCCAATGCCCCCCACAAGCGATAGGAAGCCAAGCCCTGCCAGGAAGACGCCGATGGCGAACTTCACAGGCGTCGATGGTTCCATTTTCCGCTTGGACAGGGCAATCCACATCCAGGCAAAGATCGGGGCGAATATGACAATGTAGCCCGCATTCAAGAACTGGAAGACCGGCGTCGGCACGTTCATACCGAACATTTCCTTGTCGACCAGACGGTCTGTGAACAGGGTCAGCGACGAGCCAGCCTGTTCGAACAGCGCCCAGAACGGGATTTGCGCGAGCACGAAATAGATCGCTGCGAACATCCGATTGCGCTCTGTTCCCTGAAGTTTGACAAAGGCATATCCGACAAGGCCGATAAAGATGGCGATGCCGAGGGACCCGACGAACCAGTCTGGAATGACTTCCGCGTTCATCACGAACAACATGGCCACAGCGATGACAAGCGCGCCAGCCAGATAGCAGGCCATTTCAACATTGATTGGGCCGAGGAAGGATTTCTTCAGCGTTTCCGGATTTGGCGGCTCAGCCTTTCCTTCCAGGAATTTCTGTCCCCACAGGAACACCGCAAGGCCCGCAAACATGCCGATGCCTGCCAGGCCAAACCCGTATTTCCAACCCCATACGATACCGATGATACCGCAGGTCAGCGAGGACAAGAGCGAGCCAAGATTGATGCCCATATAGAACAAGCTGAAGCCTGAATCCCGGCGAGGGTCGTCAAACTCATAGATCGCGCCGACAATGGTCGAGATGTTGGCCTTCAGATAACCAACACCAGCAATGATGAAGGCGAGCGAGAGGAACAGGATGTTGGTATAGAGCTCCTGCTGTTCCACGCGGGTGGTGTATTCACCTTTGGCGAACTCCTGATAGACGGGCGCAGTTGGCTCGTCTGCATCGTCCGCGCTCTCGAGGATCTGGAGATCACCTGAGCCTTGCTCGAACACGACGCGTCGGGTTTCGCCGTCCAGGTCGACGAAGAGCTGGCGATTGTCACCGCGACCTTCATGCAGGATTTCGATCTCGGTCCCATTTGAGACGACATATTCTTTCGAGCCGGAGCCCTCAAAGGCCATACCGAAATGGCCGAGGCAGAGCAGGATCGCCCCGAAAGTGACGGCCTTGCGCTGGCCCAGATACCGGTCGGCCAGCGTGCCGCCGATAATGGTCATGACGTAAACAAGCGCCGTGTAGGCGCCGTACATGATGGATGATTTCTCGTCAGAGAACAGGAAATGCTGGGTCAGATAAAGCACCAGCAGGCCGCGCATCCCGTAATAGGAAAAGCGCTCCCACATCTCTGTAAAGAACAGGATGGCCAGTCCCTTTGGATGACCAAAAAATGAGGTATCGCGAGGCTTGCCCGCTTCACCCGTCGCAGTGATGTCCGTCACGCGTTCAACTCCCCGGAAATTCTTACGAACCGGTACTTTGATCACGCAAACGCAATTGTCTCAAGGCAGCTTGTGCCAAATCCAACGCCGGACAAAGGGCGTTTCTTGCCCCTAATAGGCCTGATCAGCAAAAATGTGACTTAGATCGCGCTGCCACTCACCATGATACTTCTCAAGAAGCCGCTCGGCCGGGGTGAACCCGGATCGTGCGATTTGGTCAAGTTCAGACAAATAGCCCGTTTCGTCATCACCAGATACTGACAGGTTCGCCCGGCGCTTCAGGCCCGCGCGCGCAATATCCAATACGTCGACGGCAAGATCCTGCATGGACCGGCCACCCGGCACGGGTGTTTTGAGGCCCAGCGTACGGACGCCTTGGCGCATCACCTCCCGCTCAGCCGCTGTCCAATCCTTCACCAGATCCCAGCACGCTTCGAGACTGTCTGAACAATACAGCAACCCGGTCCAGAACGCGGAGAATGCACACAAATGGCTCCACGGCCCGCCATCGGAGCCACGCATTTCCAGAAATTGCTTCAGTCGGACTTCCGGAAAAATCGTCGACAGATGGTCGGCGAAATCGTCCATGGCCGGTTTCTCGCCCGGCAGAATTGGCAGTTTGCCGTCAAGGAAGTCTCGGAACGACAGGCCGCTGGCGTCGAGATATTTCCCGCCGCGACGCACGAAGTACATCGGCACGTCCAGCGCGTAATCAACATAGCGCTCAAAACCAAAGCCATCCTCGAACACAAAGGGCAACATGCCCGTCCGGTCAGGGTCCGTATCGGTCCAAATTTGCGAGCGATAGGACAGGAACCCGTTCGGGCGCCCGTCAATAAAGGGCGAATTGGCAAACAGCGCCGTGCCCAGCGGCTGCAGCGCCAGCGACACGCGAAACTTCTTCACCATGTCGGCTTCGGATTCGAAATCGAGATTGGATTGGACAGTACAGGTTCTGAACATCATCTGACGGCCCAGTCGCCCCACCTTGTCCATATACTCCATCATGATCTTGTAGCGACCCTTGGGCATGATCGGCGTCTCCGCCATGCTCCAGATCGGGCTGGCACCCAGCCCCATGAAGGCCACCCCCAGCGGATCGGCAATTTCCTGCACTTCGCGCAAATGGCTGCCAACTTCATTGCACGTTTCATGCATCGTGCGAAGCGGCGCGCCGGACAGTTCAAACTGGCCGCCCGGCTCTAATGAGACGCTGGCACCATCCTTTTTCAGGCCGATCAGCTTTCCACTTTCGGAAATTGGCTCCCAACTGAACTTGTCGCGCAAGCCTTCCAAAATCGACAGCACCGACGCTTCACCCTCATAAGGCAGCGAGCGCAATCCATCGCGAATGAAGCCAAATTTTTCGTGTTCAGTCCCGACACGCCATTCCGAACGAGGCTTGTTGCCAGCCTCGAAATATTCGATCAGCTCTGACTTATCCGAGATACGGCGGGAGTTTTCGTCGATATCCGACGTCGGCGTGGTCACTTTGGAGGCCTCCCCTCAATCTCTTGATCTGTGTGCACATAGGGATGTTTCTCTGAAGCGCCAACCGGGTTATTCTCACAAGTTCGTTTATTACTGCAGGTGAAAGCAATGACGCGATTTACGACAGCAGAGCGCGACGACCTCAAAGTCTGGGCGCGAATTCATGTGCGTGGAGGCTATGAGCCGATCGACGAAATTGAAGATATCCTGCTCGACCTGACAGA
Organism: Hyphomonas atlantica corrig.; assembly: GCF_000682715.1. Classification (GTDB taxonomy): domain Bacteria; phylum Pseudomonadota; class Alphaproteobacteria; order Caulobacterales; family Hyphomonadaceae; genus Hyphomonas; species Hyphomonas atlantica. The sequence goes on from NZ_AWFH01000045.1 coordinate 103,307, forward strand.
AGAATTCGACTCGAGAATTTCAGAGCGTGATCGCCAGTCCGAAATCCGGTCTGCGGTGATTCAGGAAATCGAGGCCCTTCGCAGCGAACAGGCTGAGTGGTCAGTCCTCACGGACTTCGACAGGCTCGAACTGGCTTTCGACATGCTGGAAGACAAGGACATTGTCGCGCGCCAGAACTTCACGTGTTGCGGCTCATGTGGCGCAACCGAAATCGGGATCGAGATCGAAGAGTTCGAAGCGTATGGCCGACCGGCACGGGGCTATGTGTTCTTTCACCAGCAAGACACCGAAAGCGCTATCGAAACCGGTCATCTCTATTTGAGCTATGGCGCGTCGCGCAACACCGCCGATGGTGTGATCCTTGAAGTTGGTCAGGAGATTGTGGACACGCTCAAATCCGTTGGCCTGAAAGTTCACTGGGACGGAAAGCTGGAGCACCGGATTGGCGTATCGCTGGACTGGCAGCGCCGGTGGGAAGGGCCTGTCCCTCAGCCGCTGAAACGCTGGCCTTTCTAGATCCAGTCCCCACACACCGCTTGCCAAAGGCTCAGTGCGGCAACGACGGCCGTTTCAGCTCGCAAGATTCGCGGTCCCAGACTGATCGGCACTGTACCTGCGCGAGAACGAAGGAATTGTCGTTCATCCGGACTGAAGCCGCCTTCCGGGCCGATGAGAATGGCCGCGTCACGAGCCTTGAGATCGCCAAGTGCTGCGAGCGCGGCGCGGGCCCGACCCTGTTCTCCGCCCCAAGGCTTTGAATCGTCCTCACCGGCTTCATCACAGAAGATCAAGACGGTCTCATCAGGCAGGGCGGACAATGCGGCATCGAGAGAGACCAGATCCGAAATCTCAGGCAGATCAAGCCGCTCAGTCTGTTCCGCCGCTTCCAGCGCAATCTTGTTGAACCGGTCCAGTCGCACTGTTCGGGTTTGAGTGAACTGCGTTATGACGGGCCGAATTCGTCGAACCCCCAACTCTGTCGCCTTTTCAACAATAAAGTCCGTTTCCGACTTCTTCACGGGCGCAAACATCAAAGTGAGTTCGGGACAATCGGTTGTTTGCTGGGCGCGGATTTGCTCGGTCGGCACAATGATCGCAGTCTTGCCGTCAGGCTCCGCAAGCTCGCACACCCACTCCCCGTCGGTCCCATTAAAGACACGCACGCGATCACCTATCGATAAACGCATAACTCTAATGATATATCTTGAGGCCTCAACGTCCAATCGAACAGGTACAGACATGGACAAAGCTGATGGTACGAACAGTCGCGGGATGGAACTCATTCGGGTGATATACCTTTCAGCAAAAGTGAAATCAGCAAGAGGTGAACATGACTGACCAAACAATCAAATCCGTAAATCCGGCGAATGGCACAGTCATTGAGGAATTTACACCCCACACCCCCGCAGAAGTGACAGCGATCATCAACCAGTCGGAAGCCTGCTTTACCGACTGGCGCAAGACCAGCTTCGAGCATCGCGCAAAACTCCTGATGAAGGCGGCGGATGTGCTCGAAGCCAATGCTGATCGTTATGCTGCGGACATGACCGCTGAAATGGGCAAGCCGCTCACCCAGGCAAAAGCTGAAGTCAATAAATGCGCGTGGGTCTGCCGCCATTATGCCGAACAGGCCGAAGGCTACCTTGCCGACGAGATCATGGAGAGCAATGGCAGCAAGGCCTATGTTCGCCATCTCCCACTGGGCGTGCTGCTTGCCGTCATGCCTTGGAATTATCCCTTCTGGCAGGTTTTTCGCTTTGCAGCGCCAATCCTGATGGCTGGGAATACGGGCCTGTTGAAGCACGCCTCAAATGTGTTCCGGTCCGCGCTGAATATCGAAGAAGTCTTCACTGAAGCGGGCTTCCCGGAAGGTGCGTTCAAGACTCTGCTGATTGGTTCAAAACACGTCGAGAGCGTTATCAAGGATGAGCGCGTCAGAGCCGTTTCACTGACTGGTTCTGGGCCGGCTGGCGGCGCTGTTGCTGCCACGGCTGGCTCCCAGATCAAGCCATCCCTTCTGGAACTCGGCGGATCCGACGCCTTTATCGTGATGCCATCCGCCGATCTTGAGAAAGCCCTAGACACCGCACTGACAGCTCGCACCCAGAATAATGGTCAGTCCTGTATCGCTGCCAAACGATTCTTTGTTCACGCAGACGTCTACGACGCATTCAAGGCTGGCTTCGAGGCCCGCTTCAAATCGCTGAAGGTTGGCGACCCTATGGACGAGACCACCAATATCGGACCGATCGCAACCGCATCCATTCGCGACGAACTCGTGGAGCAAGTCGAGAAATCGGTTGCAGCTGGCGCGTCGGTCTTCAAACCGGGTAATACGCTGCCGGACGAGGGTAACTGGTTTGATCCCTGCATCGTCAGTGGTGCGCCAAAAGGAAGCCCTTCGGCAGACGAGGAAATGTTCGGACCCGTGGCAAACCTGTGGAAAATCGAAAGCCTCGACGAAGCGATTGCCCGCGCAAATGATTCGGTCTTCGGCCTCGGTTCTGTGATCTTCACTCAAGACCAGTCAGAAATGGACCAGGCCATCAACGAGCTAGAAGCCGGAGCAACCTTCGTGAATGCCATGGTTGCGTCTGATCCGCGCCTGCCGTTCGGCGGAATCAAGCAGTCCGGCTATGGTCGCGAGCTGGCAGCCGATGGGATCAAGGCCTTCGTTAACCGTAAAACCGTATATTTCGCCTAGCGTTTTCAGGCATCCGCACACGCTGCGTTTACCGACAGAGTTCACCCAATAGGTGTGCGCGGCTGTTGGAAACGCAGAAATTCGGTATAAGCCCCGGCGATGAACGACGCGCGCAAGATACCGGCTGACAGCGCCCTGCCCGGCTGGCTGGCAAGCCTGCCTGAGGCATGGCGCCCCTATGCCATGCTCGCCCGCTGGGATCGGCCCGTTGGTATCTGGCTGCTCTACATACCCTGCCTCATCGGTCTGTCTTTTCAGAGGCTGATCACCGGCGTCTACGTGTTCGATCTGGTTTGGGCCGCACTTTTCCTGCTCGGCGCGGTAGCCATGCGCGGAGCTGGATGCACCTGGAACGACATTACGGACCGCGATATCGACGCAAGCGTCAGTCGCACGGCATTAAGGCCGCTGCCGTCCGGCGCCGTCACACTGAAGCAGGCTTACATATTTCTGGCGGCGCAGTTGCTGATCGGCCTGCTAGTTTGGCTCTTCCTGCCGCTGGACGCGAAGCTGGTTGCGCTATTGTCGATCCCACTCGTGGGCGCCTATCCTTTCATGAAGCGCGTGACTTGGTGGCCTCAAGCCTGGCTTGGCATGACGTTCAATTGGGGCGCGCTGGTTGGCGCCGCCGTCGCTTCCACAATCAGCCTTCCCGTCCTGATCCTGTATGCGGGCCTGATCCTGTGGACAATCGCCTACGACACGATCTACGCCCTTCAGGATCGTGAGGACGACGCATTGATAGGGGTGCGGTCCACGGCACGCTTGTTCGGTCAACGCGCCGTGCTGATCAGCTTCTGTTTTCATCTGGGGGCTGCGGCCCTGATCGCTCTGGCTGCCGCGCTCAACGAAGCCGGGCGCATCGGGGCGGTAACGGCCTTGGTCTTCCTGGGTCATGGCGCTTGGCAATCCGCGCGCATCAAATCGAGCCGCGAACGCGATGCGCTGCCAGTCTTCAAATCGAATGTGTGGGCAGGCGCAGTCGTTGCATTTGGATTTGCGCTGTCCGCCATGGCTCCGGAACCGAAGCAAACATCTCTCTTTGCCGATCATGAAATCGTACCGGAAGGCCCTCCTTCCACCATGAGCTTGCCTTTCGGGTTTGAGGTGAAACGCGCTCGTCCCTCCCCGGCCGACCCCGGCGAGACATGGTTTGCCAGCGAGGCCTTGCGAACCTTGAGGCATGAGGGTGTGATCGGCCCCGACACCGATGCCCACCCTGCCATTCGCTGAATTGGAACAACCTCATCGCAGGAATGTTCATGACGCAGGCAGGGTGCGACCCATGCGCTCGCCCACGCCCGAATCCGTTGTCTCCACACAAAAAAGGCTGGATCGGTAAAACATGGCCAATCCCGACATACCGAACGTGCCCGATACAGAAAGCCTCGATCCAGAGGATTGGGAAGATTTCCGCATGCGTCTGCATCGCATGATAGACATTGCGGTCGACCAGATGGAGCGGTCGCATGAAGGACGGGTCTGGACGCCATTTCCAGACGAGATCAAATCCCTTTTTGATCTGTCCCAGACAGGCCAGTCTTCCGAACAAGTCGATACAACGCTCCAAAAGCTGTTGCCTTACGGTGTGGGAAACACACACCCCCGCTTCTTCGGCTGGGTTCACGGGTCAGGCACACCGTCAAACCTCGTGGCAGAAATCGCCGCAGCGACAATGAATGCCAATACCGGTGGACGAAACCATGCCGCGATCGAAGTTGAGCGGCTGGTGATCGAATGGTGCAAGGGGCTTTTCTCATTTCCTGATGAGGCGAGCGGGCTGGTCATGTCCGGCACATCCATGGCGACGATCGTGGCGATCAAGGCAGCCCGCGATGCGCGCCTTGACTTCAAAAGCCGCCAGGAAGGCCTCGGAGGCCACAAACTCGTAGGATATACCTCGACCGAGGCGCATGCCTGCATTGCCCGCGCATTCGACATGGTCGGCCTCGGCACAGACGCCCTGCGGCGGATCCCCGTAACGGCTGACCACCAAATCGATATCGAACTACTGAAGAAGCAAATCCATAATGACCGCGAGGGCGGATTTGAACCGTTTCTGATCGCCGGGACGTGTGGATCTGTAAATGCTGGCACGATTGACGACCTCATGGCTCTGTCAGACATATCTGAGACAGAGCAGCTCTGGTTCCACATTGATGGTGCCTTTGGTGCGCTTGGAATGCTGAGCGACAGATTGCGACACCGCCTCGCCGATCTGGAACGCGCAGACTCTATCGCCTTCGACTTCCATAAATGGCTTCATGTCAATTACGATGCTGGCTGCATCCTGATCCGCTCAGGGGACACACACCTGAAATCCTTTTCCGACAGGCCAGATTACCTCAAATCCGCGGAGCATGGCCTCGCCGCTGGTGGAACCTGGCCGGTCGAACTGGGGCCCGAGCTATCACGCGGCTTTCGTGCCTTGAAAGTCTGGGCCCAGATCGCGGAGCATGGTGAAGAGAAACTGGGCCGGATGATCTCGCGGAACTGCGAACAAGCCGCGTACCTTGGGGAGCTCGTTGAAGCGGCAAGCGATCTGGAGCTGCTTCTACCAGTCTCCATGCAGATCTGCTGCTTCCGCTACGTTCCGGCGTCAGCGAGTGACGTGGACCTGAACTCCCTCAACGAAGACATCGTTATTCAGCTTCAAATGTCCGGCATCGCGGCACCATCCACCACACGGATTGACGGCAAGACAGCCATTCGCGTGAACATTACAAATCACCGAACGGCACAATCGGACCTGGACGTGTTGGTCGGGGAAGTTCGCAGGATTGGCGCAGACCTCACCCAATCTCACTGACGGTTTATTTGCGTCCCGACGCAACCGCACCTAGGTAAAGGGCATGACACTCGTAATCGAAATGGTATCGGACCTGGTTTGCCCGTGGTGTTGGCTCGGCAAACGCAGGATGGATGAAGCAATCAAACTGGTCCCGGAACTGGATGTGGAGTTGATATTCCGCCCGTTCGAGCTGGACCCGACGATCCCGGCTGCTGGCGTCGACTACAAGGCGCACATGAAAGAGAAGTTCGGCTCTGATGCGGGCAAGGATCGCGCCAATACCATGCGTCAGGCGCTGATCGATTACGGCCACGCGGAGGGCATCCCGTACAATTTCGACAAGATCACCCGCCGCCCGAACAGCTTCAACGCACACCGGCTGGTTCGCTGGGCGCAAGGCCAGCAGAAAGGTGCCCTCGCAAAGGAAGCCTTGTTCAAGGCCTATTTCTCCGACGGCCGCGACATCGGTGAAACTGATGTGCTGGTCGACATCGCCCGGGAGATCGATCTGGATTCGAGCATTGTTGCCGAGCTTCTTCCGACCGACGCCGACGTAGACAATGTCCGGCAGGAAGAAGCTCTGTTCCAGCAAATGGGCATCAGCGGTGTTCCAACCTATATCGCCAATCGCCGCGTCGCCGTTCAGGGCGCTGAGACCGCTGAAAAGCTGGCCCGCTTCCTGAAGGACGCAGCCGCCCGCCTTCCAGAAGAGCGTCCTGCGGGAAGTTAGGTACAAATCCTCTGAATGACCGATCTAGGATTTGTACCCTAGCAACTCACGCAATCCAGGTACGGCAACTTCGACGAGCCTTCTTTGCATTTCAGGCAACTGCGAGGGCAATCGGTTGTTGTTGACAACAAGATTTTCACGAGCAGTACCGCTTTGCTTCTTATCGCTTCCGATCAGGATGCGCTGCTTCCAATCGTCAGGAACCGCAATGCCGCACGTTTCGAGCAGCGCCCCGAAATAGTCACGAGCCCGCTTCGAATCTATGTCCCTGAGGTTCTCAACAATGTCTTCGTACCGGTACAGATGAACACCAGTGCCCAACCATGCTGTAGCGTTGAACGTATAAATGTCATTCATTGGAGGCGCTTTGCCATGAATGCCGAATATCATCATATTCAACAACGATTCAGGAGAAAACGCTTCACTTTTGAGATGGTCCAGCGAGGCTTCAAAATTCTCAGATATAAAGAACCGCGCTCGCGCCAACACCCAAGTATAGGGATCGCGGACTAGGAGAATGTGCCGCGTCAATCGCGTCGCGAACATGGACTCGTCCGAGAAAAGCAGATGCCCCCAGCTGAGAAATGGTTGGGCAGGATCAAAGGCCCGAGCATGATTGTGCATAATCGGGATCTGAATGAAAGTATCGTGGTATTGCTGCTCATTGGCTACAAACATACGCATGATGTTGCGCATCAAATGCGTTCCACTTTTCGGCACCGAGTTTAAGAAGACGGGCGCAGTGAGCGGCTGATGAGAAAACTCTAAGTTTCGCTCATCCAGATTGTCTTTCTGCATCGTTATCTGCGGCAAACCGATTTCTCCTTCTGGTACCCGGACACTTTAATCTATGGAACAAAATAAAAAAAGCGGCGGATACGCTCCGCCGCTTTCGAGTTTATTGGCTTAACGTAGCCTAGAATTCCTTGCTTACGTTTAGGAAGAACCGACGGCCAAGCCAATCATACTGGGAGTAGAAGGCCGATGTTCCGACGGTGTTGTATTCACCCAATCCCAGCGTGGTGACTGCTGGCGGATGCTCATCAAAGATGTTCGATACACCAACGCGGACATCCACGCCATGTGGCAACTCCCGGCTGATCGACATGTTGTGATAGGTCGTCGCTTCAGTCTCAAGCTTGAAGAAGACAGGCGTGCCGAAATATGTACCGGTCGTGCCGCCATAGCTCTCCACGTTCGACGTCGACCCGATGAAGTCCACACCCCAGAAGTAGGACCAAGGCCCACGATCAAGCGTCGCGCTGATCTCACCGACCCATTCCGGATTGCCAGCTTCGGTATTGGTGTCGATCGGTTCGCTGTTCTCGAACAATGTCAGCTCGTCCTCGAATTGGAACGTGTGCTGAGTGGTCAGCGTCAGTGAACCAAACGAGAAGTCACGGCTGTACTCTGCAGCAACATCAAGACCGGAATTGGTCTGATCAGCCACGTTGATAAAGTTGTTCGTGACTTCAGAGACCAAGAAGTTGTCATTCCGTTCGAACAGGTCACACAGCGGCTCTGTCGCGAAATTATCAGAATTGTAACAGCCAAGCAGGATATTGTTCGCCCCAAGCTGGGTGATCTGGTCTTCGATATTGATCTCGAAATAATCGACGGAAACGCGGAAGTCCGCAAACTCCGGCGCCCAGATCAGACCCACATTGAACGCGTCAGAGGTTTCAGCCTCAAGAATGCCGGCGTTTCCGCTGGCAAACACGGTCGCACTGGAGCCAGAACCATTATGGTTACCCGGTACGCCACCAGCATTACAATTGTCTGCAAGACGTTGCGAAATGTCACCATTCGCAAGGTTTGCTGCCCAGTTGATACACGGATCTATTGTACGCTGCTGAGCAAAGCTGGTTTGCGAAGCGAGGTAGAGTTCGAACAGTGCAGGCGCGCGGAAGGACGTACCATAAGTTGTACGAGCGCGAATGGATGGTGTGATTTGCCAGCCCAGACCGGCCTTGTAGGTCGTGTCGGATCCATAAACGTCAACATCTGTCCAGCGAGCCGACAAGGACAGGTCGACCGCTTCCGCCAATGGCTTGTCCTTCAATAGAGGTATGGCGATCTCGCCAAACACTGCGGTCGTTTCTTTGGATCCTTTTGTGATTCCAGCAGTACTGGAGCCCCAAGCGTTGCCGATCCGGAAGGCTTCGGCTGGCGTGTCGTTGATACGCTCATCAATAAAGCTGACACCAAGTCCAAGATTTACAGTGCCTGCTGGCAACTCGAAGACTGGACCATCGATGAAGGCTTCAAACTGAGCCTGCTCGTAGACCGTATTACCGGTTTCTGTGCCGAACAGGAATGCCCGATCTTCAGCAGAAATGTTCCCTGCGAGGAATTCTGGGTTGTACCAATCAGGAGTGATACACGGAACACCACGCACATCCGTGACACCGTCTGCATCGGCTGCACAGCTTCCAGTTCTGAAATACTGATACGGCGTAATGGCGTCATCATAGATCAAGTCAGACGTGTAGTCGCCGTCAGAGCGGGAAAACTGGAAGAATGTGTTGTAGTGCCAATCAGGGATCAGTGAGTTCATTGATCCTTCGAGACCGATCACCGCATTCATATAGTCTACTGTGATGTTGTCATCGGAATGATCGGTGATGGCAGTAGGGCTCAGACCAATATAGCTGAACTCCCCAGCCGCCGCACCAAATCCGTTGGCCTCAAGGTTGGGATTGTTGGTGAAGATGGTCCCCAGGTAATTGTACATGTAGTCATATTGCCAGAACTGACGATAACCATTCACTTTGGTCTCACGACGATTCAGCAGGAACTCGCCATAAAGCGTGGCAGAATCTGTAAGTTCAAAGTCGCCGTTTCCGTAGAGCGTAATCCGCTCGACTTCCGGGATCATCGTAGTTTGATCCTGGAACGGATGGTCGTTGTTCGTCAGGCCTTCGGACAGTAGCGCCGTTGGCGAATAGACTGGATCAAACGTGGCGCCCGGCAGAAGTAATTCGCCCAAGCCAACCGGGAACCAACCGGCAGGTGCGTCAAGGCCGAAATCGTTCGGGCCCCATGGCGCAAGACCGTTGGCAGCCAGCGAACCATCATAATCATACTGCAGAAGCTGTGGACGAGACTGCCACGGGCGTCCCGTCAAGCCAGCGTCCAGATAGTTGTACAACCAAACGTGTCCCCATGGCAGATCCTGACAGGCATAGTCGCCCGTGCGCGGATCGACGACATCAGCCCGGCTGCCATCACGATTGAAGACGTACGGCTGTCCGCAGGAGAAATAATCCCGGTCACCTTGAGCTAGCTCTTCGCGCTTGGAGTAATCCAGAGACACGAGGAAATTGCCACGGTCCAGCGCCTTGCCATAGCTGCCGCTCAAGCGTAGTTGCTCACCGCCAGCCTCTTCAGGTGCACTGTAGAAGAAATCGATTTCGGAAACGTCGTCTTTCTTGGTGATGATGTTCACGACACCTGCGACCGCGTCCGAACCGTAGATGGAGGATGCACCATCCTTCAGGATTTCGACGTTCTGAACTGCAGACAGCGGGATCGCATTGAGGTCAAATGACGACACGCCACCGCGCGTACCGGCAGGGCCAGCCCGGCGGCCGTTGAGCAGGACCAGCGTCCGGTTGGCTCCAAGTCCGCGCAGGGAGATGGTTTCCGTACCGATGCCGCCATTCTGAACGAAGGCCGACGACGTCGCTGCCGTCACCTGTGGCGAACCGGCGGCTACCGTGGCAGTCTGCAGTAGGGTACCGACATCAGCGATCCCTTTGAGCGCGCCGGAGTCAGCAGAAATGATGTCGAGCGGCGCGATGCTCGTGAATTCATTCGCCAGTCGGGATCCCGTTACGCGAATCGTTTCTTGGGTCAGCGCTTCGCTGTCATCTTCTGCCGCTGTCGGGGTAGATATGATGGCATCGTCCGCTTCGTCAGAAGCATCTTGCGCAACTGCACCAAAAGCCAGTCCACTACACAGCGCTCCTAGCGCGACTGTGCGGAACAAAAAATCATTCCGTTTCGTTCTATTCATTTATCTCGATCCTCTCGAAGCTCACCTAGGTTCGAGTGTCGGCAAATCAGACTCCATATCTTTGAAGTCCAAGAACTAAATTTACCGCCCCTCTACAGAGAGGATTGCAGACCTGTAATATTAAAATCAATAAGCCGGATCATTTTTTGCTGTTCATTTTGTCATCTGTGACATTTCTGCCAATTTTTTGCCGGATCAGCACAGTATAGCCCGACAATACCGCGATGATGAGAAACAATTTTCATCGTTTTCTGAGTTACAAGGCCGTGCGGAGCTCATCTTGACAACGCTCACCTTAATGAAGTCACCTCACCAGAAACCAGAATTGAGGAACTTCAAATGAATAGAAAAGCTTGGCTCACTGCTGGCCTGACCTTAGCCGCAGTCTCACTTGGTCAAGTCTCACACGGCGAACCTGTTCCTATCGAGGACTTGGCAAGAATCCCAGCCATGACGAGCGTGTCCGTTTCTATCGATGGGCAATCAATGTTTGCGCTAATCGGCCCCTCTGAAGGTGACGATCAAGACCGTGCCGTCCTCGCATCATGGGATTTAACAGACCTTACCCGTCCCCCTGTTCTCGCGGCTCCAGATGGAGACGACTCGGAATTCGTTGCCGTGAGGGCACTGAAGGACGGGTATGCAATGACGGTTGTGCGCCAACCTTACACGGGATCACTTCGCGGTTGCTCAGAAGGGAAAATGACGGGGTCCACGCGTACCTGGGTTCGAAAGCTCTTCATTACAGATCAAAATTTCGATGAGTTTGACGAGCCGTTTCTCGATGAAAGAAGCATGCGCGGAGTTAGCAAGTCGACTGAGACTTGCATGCGCATGGAAGGACGAGGCAGCGTCGTGTCCAGATTGCCATTGGACCCAGAAAGAGTGGTTATTTCCCGACTGGACCCTCGTACATTCAGCACGGAGATTGCATACTACGATCTCCAATCCGGAGAAACGTCTAATGTATTCAAGAACACGTCGAGCAGATCTGCCGGATATATTGATGACCGCGACGGTGAAGTTATGTCCGCTTCGGGTTTGGACGAAGAGGGAAACACATTTCAGCTGGATACGTATGTTCGCGCTCATAAAGGAGCCCCGCTTGAACTGCATGAGGAATTGTCGGTTGACTTGGTCAAGCGTCAAGAATTGGTGGTCGACGCATGGGACGAAGAAAGCGGTCGCTACTTCATTGTAACGAACAAATTTTCAGACAAAGCTAACATCTACACCTACGATCCCGTGAGCCGGAAATTCAGCGACGAACCTGTTTTTGCGCATCCGGATTTCGATGCCTCCGGGGTCATAGTTTCTTCCGCTCCTAGCCGATTTGGACGAGTGTTGGGATTCGCATACTCTGCTGAAGTCAGAAAAGTGGAGTGGGTTGATCCAGAGGTGGGTGCAATTATGCTCGGCTTGGAGCAGGCCTTTTCCGGGCAAGACGTGAGAGCCATTCATATCTCAAATGATTTGAACCGAATTGTTTTCGCAACCGAAGCATCCAATCAGCCGCCCCGCTATTTCATACTCGAAGACCAAGCGCAGCTTACGGCTATCGGCAATGAGCGCCCGTGGATCAACCCCCAAGACATTGGCCAAAGCAAGCTCGTTTATTATACCGCGCGAGATGGTATGAAATTGCCAGCCATCCTAACCACTCGCGCGGGGTGGAAACCAAACGACGCACCAGGCAAGGCAATAATCCTACCTCATGGGGGACCGTGGGCACGCGACTATGGAGGTTGGGACGCCAGCGCTTGGGTTCCCTTCTTGACCTCCCGGGGATTCACCGTTCTCCAACCCCAATATCGAGGCAGCGAAGGCTGGGGACTAGATCTCTGGACTGCTGGGGATGGCAAGTTTGGCGGCGTCGTTCAAGATGACAAGGATGATGGTGCCGCTTGGCTGGTGAATGAAGGTTATGCCGCTGAAGACAAAATCGCCATGTTTGGCTATTCCTATGGTGGCTATGCTGCAATGGCAGCAGCGACTAGACCGAACAGTCCTTATCAATGTTCTATCGCCGGGGCTGGCTACGCTGAATCCGCAAAAATCAATGTCAATGTGGACCAGAGCCGTTTCGGAAGAATGGCCTACGCCGAAGGTTTGTCAGGGCGAGACATCATCGAAGATGTAGCTAACGCGGAAATTCCAATCCTGGTTTTTCACGGCGATCGCGACGTCAGGGTCCCAGATGAGTATGGCAAAGCTTTCTATAACGCCATCAAAGATCATACGGTGGCGAAATACGTCAACATTCCGGACATGCCGCACAGCTTACCTTGGACGCCGGAGCAGCAACGACAAAGCCTGAAGGCAATCGAGGACTTTCTGTCAAACGAGTGTGGCCTGTAGTGGGCAGCATCACTGAACGATAGATCAATAAAAAACGCCGCTCCAAAGGGAGCGGCGTTTTTTTATGAGATAGAGAGGCGAGCGCCTTAATTGACCATCGCAGCCTTGAGGCTTTCAAGATAATCATAGTGCTCCTGCAAGGTCAGCCGAGTGCTGTCTTCCTTATCGAGCGACTGTATCTTCAGATGGGTCTCTTCGAGCTCTTTCTGGACATCCTCAACCTTGAGCTTGTCCAGCATGCGAGCTTCCTCGGCAAGAATGGTCAGGCCTTCAGGCGTGACGTCCGCAAAGCCGCCACGCACAAAAATGCGCATCTTGACGTCGTTGCCTTCCAGAACACGAACGACACCGTTCTTCAGTGTCGTCATGAACGGAGCATGGTTTGCCAGCACGCCGAACTCACCTTCCGAGCCGGGGGCGATCACATGGTCCACCTCGCCAGAGAAAAGCTCTCTGGCAGGCGAGACGAGTGAGAAGTGGAGTTTGTTGGCCATACTTCCTTGTCCGTAATCGCTTAGGCGTCAGCCAGCATTTTCTCGGCTTTGGCTTTCGCCTCTTCCATGTTGCCGACCATGTAGAAGGCCTGCTCTGGAAGATGGTCGTACTCACCCGCGATCAGGCCCTGGAAGCCCTTGATCGTGTCTTCGAGCTTGACCTGAACGCCTGGCGAACCGGTGAAGACCTCAGCAACGTCGAACGGCTGGGACAGGAAGCGCTCAACCTTACGGGCGCGTGCCACGGCCAGTTTGTCTTCTTCCGAAAGTTCGTCCATGCCGAGGATGGCGATGATGTCCTGAAGTTCCTTGTAGCGCTGCAGGATTTCCTGAACACCACGAGCCACGTTGTAGTGATCATCACCGACAATCATCGGGTCGAGAATACGGCTGGTAGAGTCCAGCGGGTCCACGGCAGGATAGATGCCTTTCTCAGCGATTGAACGGTTTAGAACCGTCGTTGCGTCAAGGTGGGCAAACGAGGTTGCCGGAGCCGGGTCGGTAAGGTCGTCAGCTGGAACGTAGACAGCCTGAACCGATGTGATCGATCCCTTGGTTGTGGACGTAATACGCTCCTGCAGGCCACCCATGTCGGTTGCCAGTGTCGGCTGATAACCCACAGCTGAAGGAATACGACCGAGAAGTGCGGACACCTCAGCACCTGCCTGCGTGAAGCGGAAGATGTTGTCGACGAAGAACAGAACGTCTTTGCCTTCTTCATCACGGAAGTACTCAGCCTGGGCCAGACCGGTCAGAGCAACACGTGCACGTGCGCCCGGAGGCTCGTTCATCTGGCCGTAGACCAAGGCAATGCGGCTCTCGCCTTCCAGGTCGATAACCTTGGATTCGATCATCTCGTGATAGAGATCGTTCCCTTCGCGGGTACGCTCACCCACGCCGGCGAACACAGAGTAACCACCGAACAGCTTCGCGATGTTGTTGATCAGTTCCATGATCAGAACGGTCTTGCCAACACCAGCACCGCCGAACAGGCCGATCTTGCCGCCTTTCACGTATGGGCAAAGCAGGTCGACAACCTTGATGCCCGTGACCAGCACTTCGGATTCGGTCGACTGATCGACGAATTCAGGGGCTTCGGCGTGAATTGGCCGACGCATTTCGGTATCGACCGGGCCGCGCTCGTCAATCGGCTCACCGATGACGTTCATGATGCGGCCAAGCGTTGCCGGACCAACCGGAACCGTAATCGGAGCGCCCGTATCAGCGACCGACTGACCACGCACCAGACCTTCGGTAGAGTCCATGGCGATCGTACGAACCGTGCTCTCGCCAAGGTGCTGCGCGACCTCAAGCAGAAGGCGGTTGCCGTTGTTGTCTGTTTCAAGCGCGTTCAGAATAGCGGGCAGGTCGCCGTCGAATTCGACGTCGACAACAGCACCGATCACCTGGGACACGCGGCCGTTTGCGTTTGCGGGAGTGCTCATGCGGGTCGTCTCCTTTGGAGCGGGTATATAGATTCAGTCTTGGCCATTTAGAGTGCCTCAGCACCGGAGATGATCTCGATCAGCTCCTTGGTGATCTGGGCCTGGCGTGCGCGGTTGTATTGCAGTGACAGCGAGTCAATCATTTCGCCGGCATTGTTGGTCGCGTTGTCCATGGCCGTCATGCGGCTGGCCTGCTCGCCTGCTGCGCTTTCCAGCATGGCAGACAATATCTGGGTATTGATATAGCGCGGCAGCAGCGTTTCCAGAATGGCTTCCTCAGATGGCTCATAAATGTAGAGCGCGTTTCCAAGATCGACCGTTTCGGAATCTTCCGGAGCTGATGCCGGGATGAGTTGCTGTGCAGTCGGAACCTGGCTCAACACGTTCTTGAACTGCGAATAGACGAGTGTAGCCACGTCGAAGTCGCCCTGGTCGAATTCGAGCGTCAGCTTCTTGCCGAGGCCAATCGCGGATTCCGAGAAATCACCGCCCTTGACGCCAGAGAGGTCGACATGGCCAACGAACAGATCGCCATATTCGCGGGAAAGCTGTTCACGTCCCTTCTTGCCGACGGTGAGGATTTTCACCTCCTTGCCCTCGGCGCGAAGCTCGTCGATTTTCTGCTTGGCCAGCTTCACCACATAAGTGTTAAAGCCACCCGCCAGGCCACGCTCCGCTGTCAGCACGACAACAAGGTGTATCTTATCTTCACCGGTGCCGGTCAGAAGCTTTGGCCCACCAGCGCCAGCTGATGCCGACAGGTTTGCCAGCACGGACGCCAGACGCTCGGCGTATGGACGCGCAGCCGTCGCAGCGTCTTGCGCCCGCTTCAGCTTCGCGGCCGCGACCATCTGCATGGCCTTGGTGATCTTCCGCGTGGATTTCACGCTTCCGATCCGGTTCTTGAGGTCCTTCAAGCTGGGCATGTCAGGCCTTCTGGTTCTTCGTTCTCAAACTGCGGGCGAAATCAGGCGAACTTCGCCGTGAAATCGTCGAGTGTTTTCTTGATCTCGGCTTCGATGTCGTCCGTGAGGGCTTTCTCCTCACGGATTTTCTTCAACAGATCAGCCTTCGCGCCACGAACGTGAGCCAAAAGCTCCTTCTCGTAGCGGGTGACATCCTTCAGATCGACGCCGTCGAGATAGCCGCGCGTACCGGCATAAATCACGATGACCTGCTCTTCCATCAGAAGCGGAGAGTATTGTGGCTGCTTGAGGAGCTCCGTCAGACGGGCACCACGGTTCAGCAGGCGCTGTGTCGCGGCGTCGAGGTCGGAACCAAACTTAGCGAATGCAGCCATCTCGCGATACTGAGCCAGCTCACCCTTCATGGAACCGGCAACCTTCTTCATGGCCTTCGTCTGGGCAGCGGAGCCCACACGAGACACCGAGAGGCCGACGTTCACAGCCGGGCGAATACCCTGGTAGAACAAATCGGTTTCAAGGAAGATCTGGCCGTCTGTGATGGAAATCACATTCGTCGGGATGTAGGCCGACACGTCGTTGGCCTGCGTTTCAATGATCGGCAGGGCCGTCAGGGAGCCATTGCCAGCCGCGTCACCCATCTTCGCAGCGCGCTCAAGCAGGCGGCTGTGGAGATAGAATACGTCACCCGGATAAGCTTCGCGGCCCGGAGGACGGCGCAACAGCAGCGACATCTGGCGGTACGCAACAGCCTGCTTGGAAAGGTCATCATAGATGATCAGGGCGTGCATGCCGTTGTCACGGAACCACTCACCCATCGCGCAACCGGTGAACGGTGCGAGGTATTGCATCGGAGCCGGCTCGGAAGCAGTTGCGGATACAACAATCGTGTAATCCAGTGCGCCGCGCTCTTCGAGCGTCTTGACGACCTGCGCAACAGTGGAACGCTTCTGACCAATCGCGACGTAAACGCAGAACAGCTTCTCGCTGTCGTTCTTTGCCGCGTCATTTGTCGGCTTCTGGTTTAGGATGGTGTCGACACAGACAGCGGTCTTGCCGGTCTGACGGTCACCAATCACAAGCTCACGCTGGCCGCGGCCAACCGGGATCATGCCGTCGATAGCCTTGATGCCGGTCATCATTGGCTCATGCACGGATTTCCGCGGAATGATGCCAGGAGCCTTGACGTCCACACGGGCACGCTCAGCAATATCGGTGATCGGGCCTTTGCCGTCGATCGGTTCACCGAGCGGGTTCACAACGCGGCCCAGCAGGCCTTTGCCAACCGGCGCAGCAACGATCTCGTCGAGACGCTTGACTGTGTCGCCTTCCTTGATCGAACGGTCGTCACCGAAGATCACGACGCCGACATTGTCGTTTTCAAGGTTGAGCGCCATGCCTTTGATGCCGCCGTCGAATTCGACCATCTCGCCAGCCTGAACGCTGTCGAGACCATAGATGCGGGCGATACCGTCGCCAACTGACAGAACCTGACCGACATCGGAAACTTCAGCTTCAACGCCAAAGTTTTCGATCTGCGATTTCAGGATGCCCGAAATTTCTGCTGGTGAGATGTCCATCGAGCTACTCATGCTCCCTTCATGGCGGTGTTCATGCGATCCAGTTTGGCGGCCAGGCTGGCGTCAACGAGTTGGGACCCGATGCGCAGCTGAATGCCGCCGATCAGCGAGGCATCAACCTCGCTGGACAATTCGACCTCGCCGCCAACGGCCTTGGCGAGGATTGATTCGATACGCTGGCGCTCTGCACCAGTCATTTCCTTTGCGGTGCGAACAACGGCGCGCTTCACACCGCGCTGCTTCGCGTACAATTCGTCAAAAGCGATCTGCGCGCCCAGAATATCCTGAGAGCGACCGTTGCGGGCCATGACGCCTACGAAATTCGACAGCAGACCAGAGAAACCAGCCTTCTTCATGACTTCGGTCAAGGCACCCACTTTCTCATCCGCCGAAAAGGCTGGCGATCCGAGCAGAATGGCCAGATCCTTGGATTCCTTCGGCAGTTCTACAAACGCCTGAAAATCCTTGTGGACTTCGGCGAGAGCGCCCTTGTCCTGAGCAAGATCGAAGAGCGCGCTGGCATAGCGCCGGGCAGCTTCACTCGCTTTTGTCACTTTAGATGCAGCCAAGGTTCTGTCGTCCGTGATTGAGTCGGTCAAATCGACCTGAAAAACAAAGCAGGACAACGCACCTTGCGGTACGTGCCCATAAAAACTGTGCGCCGCTTAGCATCAGTCTTTCAGCCTGACAACACAGCCAAAGAAGCTATCTATGCGGCGAAATGGCATTCACTGCAAAACCACAGGGCTACAGGAATGAGTATGGATCGATATCCACCGACATCCGCACCGGGTTTGGCAACTTCAAACGAGCTATCCAGGCGGCCATATAGGCTGAAAGATCAATGTTTTTGGGTGATTTGACGAGAAACCGCCGTCGGTGACGGCCTCTCAGCACAGCAATTGGGGCCGGCGCAGGCCCAAACACCTCTATCCCTTCGCCGTTAGGCGCCTGCTGTACGATCTGCAGCGCAATTTCATCAACCATCTGAGCCGAAGGTGCAGACAGAATCATCGCCGCCAGTCGCCCAAACGGCGGAAGACCGAGTTCAGCACGAACATCCCGTTCGATCTGGAGAAATCCGTCTCGGTTGTTATCCGCCAATGCCAGCATCGCCGGGTTGTCCGGCGCGTAGGTTTGCACCAATGCCCGGCCCGGTCGCTCTGCCCGGCCCGCACGGCCTGCAACCTGGCTGAGCAGCTGGTATGTGCGCTCACCTGCGCGGAGGTCTCCGCCCTTCATGCCGCTGTCCGCGTCGACAACGCCGACGAGTGTAAGATTCGGGAAATTATGACCCTTGGCGACGATTTGCGTCCCGATGAGGACGTCGATCTCGCCCTGCTCCATCCTGTCCACAATTCCGCGCGTCGCCTCGCCCCCTTGCGCCGTGTCCGACGAGAAGATCTCAATCCGCGCCTCGGGCATCAATGTGCGCACTTCTTCAGCCACACGCTCTACACCGGGCCCGACACCCATAAGGGAATCAGCGGCGCCGCAATGCGGACATGTCTTGGGCTTGGGAATCGAGTAACCGGTGACATGGCAGACGAGCCGCCCAGTATAACGGTGTTCGGTTAGCCAGTTTTCAGTTCCGGGTGTCTTCAGTCGTTCACCACAACTCTTGCAAATCACAAGTGGCGCGTAGCCCCGGCGGTTCAGAAACAGAAGCGTTTGCTCGCCCGCCGCGAAGGTTTCCTGCATTGCATGGATCAGATGTGGCGACAGCCAGTGATTGCGCTCCGGCGGCGCGCGGCGAAGATCAACGAGATCAACATCCGGCAGTCGCGACGCGCCCGGTCGCGCAGAGAGTTTCAGCCTCTGATAACGCCCGGATTCTGCGTTCACCATCGTTTCCAGCGCCGGCGTCGCGGAGGCCAGCACAACAACGGCCTCTTCCAGCTTCGCCCTCATGACCGCCATGTCGCGCGCATGGTATGTAACGCCGTCTTCCTGCTTGTAGCTGCCGTCGTGCTCCTCATCGATGATGATCAGCTTCAACTGCCGATATGGAAGGAAGAGCGCCGAACGCGCGCCAATGACGATTCGGGCTCGCCCATGCGCCACCTCCCGCCATGTCCGGCGACGCTCCTTGTCAGAAAGACCCGAATGCCATGGCGCCGGCTTCGCTCCGAAACGCGACTCGAACCGGGACAGAATCGCCTGGGTCAGCGCGATTTCGGGCAAGAGGACGAGAATTTGAGCATCGGCATCAGTCTTCAGCGCTTCAGCGATGGCCTCGAAATAGACTTCTGTCTTGCCGGAGCCCGTCACCCCGTCGAGCAGGAATGTCTCGAAGGCCCGGGTGGCTACCGCAGATTTGAGCGCTTGCGCGGCTTCGGCCTGTTCATCGGTCAAGGTCGCGCCGGGCAAATCGGCCAATGGCGACTCAAATGGCAGATCTGTTGCGATTGATTCTGCGCGCAGAACGCCAGCATCCGCCAATCCTTTCACCACTCCTGACGAGACGCCCGCCGCTTCTGACAGCACGGATGCGCTTTGCGGACCAAGCTCTCTGGCGGCGTCGATCAACTTGGTCCGGGCCTCGGTAACTCTTGCCGGCGTGGCCCCTGTGAGCGAATACACAGTCTCAGTCGGCGACGGCACCAATCCCCCACGAGAGCGGAGCGCCATGCCAAGGACGTGACCGGGATGAGACACGGTATATCGCGCAGCCCATTGAATGAATTCCCGCATCGGACGGGACATGGGCGGCGTCGGATAGAGTTCGGATACGAACTTCAGCTTTCGCCCGTCACCTGCGCTGTCGGGCAACATCTCCTGAACGACCCCAAGTCGCTCATACTTGCCGAGTGGTGCAGCGACGTACGCTCCCTCCTGAACGTCCAGTCCCTCGGGCACCGCATAGTCGAACGGTTCCGGCAGAGGCAGGGGAAAGAGAATCCGAGCGATGGGCATGAGCGAATCCCTACCCTGACGCTTCTGACCTGTCGAACCTTTCGGTCACCTGACAATTTTGACTGGCACTACAACGAACCTACACACGTTCCAATTGCTGGATGGCCAGCTCGATGTCTTGCATGAGCGCCGCCTCACTCGAGCCCGTCATGCCCTCATCATCTGCAACTTCAAGCGCCTTAATATCATACTCCCAACGCCGAAGCAGTTCGAGCTTCAAACTGTCTTCACACCTGCTGGACATGAGTTGATGAACTGTTTTGAACGCGTCGGCCGGATCGAGCAAGGCGGCATCCAGATCAACATCCAATGATCGGCCAGCCTGGTAGAGCCTGTCGAGAAAATTCTGCCGCTCCAGATAGGCTTCAGCCGTCTCCCTGTCCGTGAACATCTTGCCGGCCGCGTAGAATACCCCTCCTTCTTCGCTAATGATCTCGCCAGAACTCGACGTTTCCGCGCTGACGGACATGATCGGCTGGTTTGGCGCGTAAGCATGGTCAGGAATTCCGTGCAGATGCACATCTTTCCCGGAATGCGTTTTCAATATCTGAACCGCGCGCCGCTCATCACCCGCATTCCAGGTCCGCACCCATAAGGCTAGCCCACCATGTGCAATCTGGTCGGAAACATAGTCACCATGTTCCTTGCCTATTAGCCGCGCGAGAACGGCGCCTAGTGCAGCACCTCCACCGCCGCCGACGGCCATGCCTGCTAATGCGGCCGCCAATGCACCACCGGATGCAACCACCGGCACCAATCCAGCAAGCGCCCCAACATAAATCAGTCCTCCGATCACGGCGCCTTCCGCCGCACCGACATCCTCTTCTGCAACGTAGGCAATGCGTGGGGCCAGGAAATCATCCTCAATCTCGGAAACCTTGCGATAGGCATGTCCAAGCGCGCGCTCAACGCTGTCTGTCGCGGCAAGAAGGGAAATCTCGGCCCGGTCAAATCCATGAGACAAGAGGTCGTCAACCGCTGCCTGCAAGGCATCTTCAGTGTCGAACACACCAACAGCTTCACGGACCATTGTCACATCCTGATCGCTCATCTCTCTTCTCCCACGAACTGGCCTGATCGTAGCAGACATCAGACAATCACCCCAATTCGGGGAACTACGTAAGACTACCCCTACCCCAGCGATACCGCTTGCCAGTTTCCCTCCCGAGACCTACCCATTGGACCGATGACACAGACCTCCCTCACCGGCTACGAGCCCATGACCTCAATCGAGGCCATTACGTCCGGCCTTGAATCTGTTGGATATATATCCACGCAACAGATCTCGACGGCCGTTTTTCTCGCTCTTGGTTTGCGAAAGCCCATCCTGATCGAAGGACCCGCAGGTGTCGGCAAAACCGACCTCGCAGCCTCGCTTTCGCGTTGGCTTGATGTGCCCCTTCTTCGACTGCAATGTTATGAAGGCCTGGACGAGGGCAAAGCGCTGTACGAATGGAAGTACGGTAAACAGCTTCTCTATACTCAGCTGCTGAAGGAAAAACTGAACGAAGTCGTAGGCGACGAAAAGACGCTTGAATCTTCCCTCCAAAAGCTTGGGTCGTTCGAAGACCTGTTCTTCTCGGAACAGTTCCTTGAAGCGCGCCCCTTGCTGACGGCAATGCGCCAATCAGCTGGCAGCGTTTTGCTGGTCGACGAGATCGACAAGTCTGATGAGGAATTTGAAGCGTTTCTCCTGGAAGTTCTTTCCGACTACCAGGTCACGGTGCCGGAGATCGGAACGATCAAGGCGAACGTGCCGCCGATCGTTATTCTGACGTCGAACAATGTGCGTGAGCTCGGCGATGCCTTGAAACGCCGCTGCCTTCACTTGCACATAGGATTTCCGGATCATAAGCGCGAACAACGCATCGTGCAGGCCAGGGTTGAGGGAGTGTCTGAGGATCTGCTGGAACAGTTGATCAGCTTTGTTCAGTCCGTACGCGAACTAGATATCAAGAAACAACCGTCTATCGCGGAAACTGTTGATTGGGCCAAAACGCTGCTTCTGCTGCATGCGAGCGCACTTGATGAAGCATTTGTCCGGGACACACTCAACGTACTCCTGAAACATGAAAGCGACATTGAGGCAGTGACCTCAGATATTCCAAAACTGGTGCGCGAAGCGACCAGCGGCAAACCCATGTATCCAGGGCAATTTACGCGCTAGGCTGGAAAAGGCATGGAACGTCAGATCACCAGCTTCATTCGAGCCCTTCGCGCATCTGACGTTCGCGTTTCCACGGGTGAGGCCATTGATGCCACCCGCGCTGTTTCCGTGGCGGGCTATTCAGACCGAGCCTTCCTGAAGGATGCCTTGCGGTGCACGCTGGCCAAATCACCAGAAGAAGCCGTCACATTTGACGAATTGTTTGATGCGTATTTCGCCCCACGCAGCCTGAACTCCTCATCTCAAGACCAAGACAATCAAAACTCCGAGCAGAGTGATGCTTCTTCGGAGATTGACCCGGTGGACCTGATGGAGTCGGGCGACGAAGCCGCGATTGCGTCTGCACTGGAGCGCGCGGCGAATGCCGTTGATGCGGACGATATTAGATTCTCTACTCAGATTGCTTACTATGCCCAACAAATGGTGCGTGAAATGGGCGGCGAACGAATACAGGAACGTCTCATGCAGGCGTTTCAGCAGCGCAGCGAAGAGGGCGATACTGAAGCAGAGCGGCTAATCGACCTAAGACGAGACTTGACAATGCGGGCGCGGGAACGCGTGCAGCGCAGCTATGACATCTTCGGCAAGGGCGAGACCGAGCAGTTCCGAAATGAGTTCGCTGAGAACAAGAAACTCTCAGCCATTGAACTAAGTGATATGGCACGCATGAAAGTTCTGGTCGCGCGTATCGCAAAGCGCCTCGCAGTGAAGCACTCTCGAAGACGCAGAAAAAAGAACCGAGGCCAGCTGGACGTAC
Source organism: Hyphomonas atlantica corrig. (assembly GCF_000682715.1). GTDB lineage: Bacteria > Pseudomonadota > Alphaproteobacteria > Caulobacterales > Hyphomonadaceae > Hyphomonas > Hyphomonas atlantica. The sequence continues at coordinate 126,191 of NZ_AWFH01000045.1, forward strand.
GACGCACAATGCGTGCGAATGCCGGAGTTGATGGTGTTCCCTTCAACGTCGTCTGGCGCCAGAAGCGAAGGGAGAAACCAAAGATTGTCGTGATTTGCGACGTATCCGGATCAGTCGCTCGCTACGTCCGGTTTCTGCTTTTGCTCCTTTGGTCCATGAAGGATGTCGTGCCGGACCTGCACGCCTTCGCGTTCTCGAACAAGTTAGTCGATGTTGATGACATCCTCGAGAAGAACAAATTCGAAGACGCCATGGACCAAATCCTTCGCGTCGCAGGCATGGGGTCTACCGATTATGGCGAAGCCTGGACCAATCTGAAATCTGGCCACGAACAACTCATTGACCGGCGCACGACGATCATCGTTCTCGGCGACGGTCGATCCAATCATGGCAACCCGCGCACGGATTTGTTCCGGAGCTTTGCTGCCCGCGCAAAGCGTACAATCTGGCTGAACCCGGAGCCACAGCCAGCATGGGGCACGGGGGATAGTGAAATTCCGCGCTACCGCCCCTACTGCTCTTCCATGAGCCAGGTCTCCACACTCAAGGATCTTGAGCGAGCGGTCGACGACGTGCTCAGCGCTTACGCCTGAATCGAAAAAGCCCCGGCAAATGCCGGGGCTCTCTCAATCTCAACTACCCATTTCTTTACGAGCGCTGCGCGCGGCACTCTGGGGTGTTGTTGAACTTTTCTTCCGCTGCCTTGAGACGCTCTGGGACAGTCTTGCAGCTTTCCGGAACGTTCTCTTCACCAAGAACTTCAAGACGCTTACAGATTTTCGCTTCGTTCTCGATGTTGAGATAAGCTGACTGAACCTCGAAGCAGACCAATGCGTCAGCCGTGGCCTCTTCAGAGTCCATGAACTGCAGCCAGCCGCGTCCACCGCGATTGTTGGCCTGACGGAATGCCTCACGCGCGCCAGCGCGATCATTGCGCTCGTAGCGCGATTGACCGATCATCACATAAGCCGTGCCGCGATCTTTCACGCCGCCAGCGTTCAGTGCATCAGTCAGCGCTTCTTCTGTCTCTTCCCACATCTGCAGGTCAGCATAAGAGCGGCCAAGACGCTCGAGCATGGCACCGCCGCCGCCAGCAGCAGCAGCTTGCTTGATCACAGGAATGGCTTTCTCGTGCTCACGAGCGACCTGATAGAGGTTGGCCAGCAATTCCAGATTCTTGAGTGACTTGCTGATGCGACCAGCATTCATCTCTTTCTCGAGAATCTGAGCAGCATGGTAAGGCGCGTTGAAGCGGTTGTAGAAGTTCACAACCCGCATCAATTCGTCTTCCTTGGTCAGAAGCCCGGCGAGATACATTGCCTTCTGAACTTCAAAGGCTCTGCGTTCTTCATTCGCAGCGAAGTAGTTACCTGCGATCGCATCCCAATACTTCCGCTCAGTTGGGTTGCGAACCAGCACTTCTTCCAGAATGGAAGCGAGCTTCGCTTTGTCGTCGACCGAGTTGTAGAGATAGATCAGCAGGTCATAAACTTCCTGCTTGTAGTTGCTCCCGTCGTCGCGCTTGACCTCTTCAGCCCATTTGATGGCTGTCTGGAAATCGTCAACGCGCTGATAGAGAACTGCCAGCTGCCACTTTTGTTGGCGATCCGGCTGGCCACCGGCCTGCTGCCACTTCTTCATGAATTCAAGCGCCTTCTCGACGTTCTCACCCTGAAGATAGATCTGTGCGATATTGTAATAAGTCTGCGCTGCGTCCTTGGCTGGAATGTAGCCCTTATCGAGTGCGGACTGCAGGTCGCGAATAGCGCCCTGACGGTCGCCACGTTCAATATTGATATAAGCGGACAGTTTGAGAACCGCACCTTCTTCGTAGCAATTCAGTTCCTGAGACTTCAGCTGGTTCATGAATTGCGACGCAGCATTGAAGTCCTTGTCTGTCATGGCAGACTGTTCGGCCTTCAAGTAGATCTCGCCCGTCTTCGAGGAGAACTGCGTCTCTTCACAAGCGGCTTGCGCCATTGCAGCACCAGCGCCAAAGGCTGCCATCATGCCGGCCAGAACGGCACCTTTCAGGGTTGCTTTAAATCCCATAATTCCTCTCCTGTCCGCAGGGACCGCGGGTTCAGCTCTATCAACCGGAATTGCCCGGCCGGATCAAGGACTTCCGCGCGCTTTGTGAGGCTTTTTATGCGCGTGCGTAATCCAAGTGTAAATCTATTACGGTTCGTGCCGAATATGGGTGCAAGCGACACGGCGCGTCAACGATGTACTACAGGGTTTTAATGATTATCACTCCTCACTAAGGCGAAATTGAAGCGGGTATGAAAATCCGTGCGATTCAGCGGGCTGACCCTTCAAAATTCCCGGCAAAAACTCTGCCTTTTCGACAGAACGGCGCGCCTCTGATTCGAACCCGCGGTGCGAGCAGTCCGCGACCACATTGAAGGGCACGCCTCGCGCGGTGAGACTAAACCGGACCAGGCACTCCCCCCTCCTGACCGCGAGATGCCATCGCTCTCGGATAAACAGGAAGAGGTCGCCTGACAGGCGTCGCGATACGATCAATGATCGGGCTCGCATCTGTCATCAAAGTGCTGACATCAGCAGTCGGCGTCCTGGACGGCACCCCTCCAACATGCGTTATCGGCGGCAGCCCCACATCTGTGTCAATTGGCGACCTCTGCGGTGGTGGAGGCGGCGTTTGCACGTCAATCATTTCAGGCCTTGGCCGAACGAAAATCGCCGTATGAGGGTCGTGGTGGCTATATACGATGGATTCGAGAATTCGCTGTGGCGAAGGGTCAAGTGTGACGTCTTCGACGCTGATGAGACCGTCCATAATATAGAAGAGACCTGCCGTGATCATCGCGGCTGGCGCGAGCGCCGCGAGCGATCGCCTCCAACCAGACGACAGAATAGAACGCCGCCCGATGGAAAGGGTTGGAGCTGCAGTGTCGACTGCGCCGGCAAGGGTATAACTCATCAGACTTCCTCCAATTATCGTTTTCTTATTGTAATATTATGTCATAACCTTTACGTAGCGGCAACCCCGCGCCTTTATGGGAGCTTTAACCAAAAAAGGGCGCCCCATGGAGCGCCCTTCTTCAAATTCGCGATGTGTCTGCCGGACTTAGTCAGCCAGCTTGAACTCCAGTGGGTAAACCACGTTTTTACGCTCAGCTGCCTGACCCCGGATAATCTTCGGAGCAAACTCCACCTTGCTGACAGCCCGCTCGGCTTCCCGCTTGAACACATTGTCTGTGCAGGTTGCGGTAATGTTGTACGGGCGTCCACGGGTGTCCACGTCGAAGCGAACTTCACAGCTTCCTTCCGTGCCCCGTTCAGCAGCACGCTGCGGATAAGACGGGGTCGGTGGACGAATTGGCTGTGCGTCGCGGTCAGAAATCGCAACCGGATCGATCGCCAGTGAGTCCATGCGGCCAAGGTTCAGATCGGTCGGTGCGGCACCCTCAATACGTGGGGTTGGCAAATCGATCTGGGACTTCGTTGCCGAGACTTTCGGCGGCGGTGGTGGCTTCTGCGCAGAGTCGATGCGCTTCGGCTTTGACCGCTGACGAACGCGAACGTCGGAGTCCTGCTGTTGTGGCGTAATCGCCGACAGAACACGCTGCTCGCTCTCGTCAAGCCTCACTTCTTTGACGCTGATCAGGTAGTTCATCAGCATGAAGAGAGCGTAGACGATCGGAACCGCGATCCCGAGCGCAATCACCAGGCGAAGAAGGGGATTATTTAGCATGTGGCTGTCTCCTATTCTCTCTTCGCCGACACGTCGATCACGGTGGCACCATCAAGCTTGTTGATGGTTTCCATCAGATCGACCAGCACTTCAGCTTCGGAAGCAACATCGGCCTGAACGACGATCTTACCACGAGGATTGTCTTCACGCATCTGTTTGATGGTAAAGGCGACCTCGTCTGCTGCCACTTCCTTCTTGTCGATAAAGACACGGCTTTCCGCATCAATCGCGACCAGAATGGCAAGCGGCTTGGCAGTCGCTTTGTTATCCACGTCAGGACGGACGATATCCACGCCCGGCTCTTTGATGAACTGTGCCGTCACGATGAAGAAGATGAGCAGGATGAAGACCACATCCAGCATTGGGGTGAGGTTGACGTCGTCTTCCGCACCACCGCCACCGGCCATGCTCTGGCGTTTTCTACGTGCCATGTGCTGCTCCTCTATTCTGCCTGGGACAAGACAAGGTTCACCCCTGTCGTGTAGCCAGCACTATAGGCGGCGTCCCGAATAAGGACGATGACACCGTTCTTCGATTTAGGATGCGCCTGAATCACAACCTGGCTTTCCGGGTTCTCGGCACGCACACGCTCAATGTTTGCGCGGACGGCTCCGACATCGGTGACACGGCCATTGACCGTGATCAGGTTGGACTCATCAACATAGATCAGAATGGCCGGAACTTGCTGCTGCTGCTGATCCTGCGGTGCAGGCGGCGGCGGCGGCTCGAGGCCAATCGTCTCTTCCTGGGCGAAGGTCGATGTCACGATGAAGAAGATGAGCAGGATGAAGACAACGTCCAGCATGGGCGTAAGGTCAACATTTGCCTCTTCAGGGGCTCTGTGGGTACGTCCTCGCATCAGCTAATCTCCATCGCATCTTCGACCTGCTGGACCGAGCGGTTAACCCGGCGGTCCATGCCGGAGGTGAACAGAATGCCTGAGAGCGAAGCGACCATGCCTGCCATCGTCGGGATCGTAGCGCGGGACACACCGGCCGACATGGCCTTGGCATCCGCACCGCTGGTGATCGCCATGATGTCAAACACTGCAACCATGCCGGTCACGGTGCCAAGCAGACCAAGCAGCGGCGCGAGCGCCACCATGGCCTTGGTCAGCTGGACATTCTGTTCCGCTTTCATGCGGACTTCAGAGACCAGCTTGTCTTTTACCCAGTGCGCGAGTGTGGATTTCCGGTCGGAGCGCGAACGCCACTCCGCAATCGCATCGGCAGCGACCTGCTTATGTGCGAACCTGAAATAGAACACGCGTTCCAAAATCAGGCCCCACATAAAGAATGTTGCGAGCATAATAACCAGCAACACTGGTCCGCCACGATCGAGGAAAGCCTGTAAGTCTGCAAAACCCATATCGGGTTACTCCTCGGGTGAACGAGGGAGGTGGCTTACGCCACCGCCCCGCGCGTGGATTCCGCTTTCTCGGCGACCAGGCCAGCAGCCTGTTCGTCAAGCATCTGCTGGTTGCCGCGCGCCATTGCGGACACGACTGCATGAACCAGAAGAAGCGGGATAGCTGCGACCAGACCGAACACGGTGGTCATAAGCGCAACGGAGATACCGCCAGCCATCAGCTTCGGATCACCAGCACCGTAGATGGTGATCGACGTAAAGGTGATGATCATACCGATAACGGTACCGAGCAGACCGAGCAGCGGTGCAACAGCAGCAAGAACCTTGATGATGTCGTTGAAGCGCTCAATGCGCGGGCTCTCGCGAAGGATCTGTTCGTCCAGCTTGAGTTCCAGCGTCTCGATATCGTTCTGCTTGTTCTGCTCGTAAGCTTCGAACACGCGAGCCAGCGGGTTGCCGTCACCAGCCTGACGGGTTTTCGCCGTCTTGCGCATTGCGCTACCCATCGTGAACAGGGTGAAGATCTTGTAGAGACCAAGCAGCAGGCCAACAGCCAGCAGGAACATGATCACGGCACCAACCGGACCACCTTGCTTCACACGGTCGCCAAGCTCTGGAAGGTCACCCAGAATGCCGAACAGGTTACCCTTGGATGGGTCGACCGGGGCGCGGACAACTTGGTCCGGACCAGCATTGATCAGGCTGCGCATGGAAGATGCAAAGGCGCCGGAAGGCTGCTTTTCAAAAGCCTGCAGGAAGGTTTCGCCGTCGTCCTTCTTGCGGACCTCAACAAACTTCGTGCCGTCAACCGTCGCGGCAGTGAACACGCCAACGCGCATCACTTCTGCTTCAGCGTTTGAGGAATCAGGACCGATACCATCAACAGTTGTGGTGAAAGACTTCACTTCGGACTGAGCAATCATTTCCTGAAGCATCGCTTTTGGAAGACGCTCGAGCTGAGCGCGGTTCGGAAGCGTACGCGCTTCAGCGATTTCGGCAATGCCCTCGACGCGGCCCTGGTAATCAAAGTTCGCGAAGGAGTTGGAGATTTCCGGCATGGTTTCACCAGCGGCCGTACGGAACTGACCCAGCAGCTCCTGGAAGTCACCGGCTTGCTCGGAAACCTGAGATTCCAGATCCGCAAGAGTCGCTTCGTTTGCGTCGAACTGTGCGCTCAGCGCACGGCCACGACCTTCAGCTGCAGCAAGTGCGCCGCGAGCTTCAGACATTTTCTGTTCCTGGGCAGCGGTATCTGCCTGGAATTCACGCAGACGCTGCTGGTCTTCAGCGGACATCTGGTTGGAGTCCTGACGCACTTTGGCGAGAACATCCTGAAGTGATTGTGCGGAGGCCGGAGCGGACACCGCGATAGAGCCGAGGCCGAGCAGCGTAGCTGCACCGAGAGCCTTCAGCGAGGAATTGAACTTCAACATTGTATTACCTCTTTAATCCCTGGTGCCTGCCGACTACTGGACGGAGAACTTCTGAACCGGAGCGAACAGCACGTCTTGCTGGGCTTTCGCCTGAGCAACACGGATCGCCTTGTCGATATCTGCAGCGTAGCTGCCTTTCAGTGCTTCCCACTCACCCGTGGCGCGGTTGTAGCGAGCTGTCTTGCCATTCGGCGTCGCATAAACGAGCGCAACACGGCCGTAGAGGAACATGTCGACGGTCACCGGGTTGCCATCGATGTTGATCTCTTCCTGCCAGGTGCTGATCGTGCGGCCGTATTCCATTTCAGCCTGATAGGCGTCCATGATGAGGCGATACTGTTCAGCTGGCGTAACGTTCGGCGTTTCCATGACAGCATCCAGACCGTCGAGGCGAACCTGACGCTCTTCCATTTTGAACGGAAGGTCTGCAGCAACGAAGGCCTTCAGGTCTTCGATCATGCTCAGTAGCATTGGAACTGTTTGAGCCGTGATATCATCGATTGAGCCGAGCTGCTCGGTCAGGGATTCAATCTCCTGCTCCTGGCTCTCAACAACCAGAGCCTGCTGCTTGGCATAAAGCTCAGCGGCGTCGCGACGCTGCAGCAATGTGCGGTACTCCCGCACCATATCCGTGCGCTCATCGTCAAGCTGGTTGATTTGCTCTTGAACCTGTTCGGCACGCCGGGTGGCTTGCTCACCGGTATTGAGCGCATCGCGCAGCTGGGCCTGCGCCGGGACGGCCAGGCCTGCAATCAGCGCAGCGGCAAGAACGCCGCGAGCTGGTGACAGAAGTTTCTTCATGAGGTTTGCCTCTCACTCTCCAAACGGTCGCGCAGGAATTGCGCGTAAAAATTCGACAGTCAGGCGCCCTGCTCATGAGGACGTCCCGGTTTCAATGCCATGACCACACACACAATTGGCCTGGTAGGTATTGTCGGAAGCCGAAAGGCGCAGAGACGCCCGACCTCTCCCCTGAGCTTTGGAGCGTGGGCCGCTCTCTATCTATACCCTTTGCCACTCAGACGCCGGGTACGCAACGCCCTTACTTTTGATCTCCAAGGCTAACAACCCTGAATTCGGGGATCAACAAGCGGGTTTACGATTCAGTTAGGAAAATATCGGGCACACGCCCGAACGCAACCGGCGTGATACAGTATCTCAAAATATTTGTCGTTCGCTATCATACCACTTGTGTGGCAACTGCGAAGAAGTGGCTGGGGTGCCAGGATTCGAACCTGGGAATGCCGATACCAAAAACCGGTGCCTTACCACTTGGCGACACCCCAACGAAGGCGCCGAAATAGCCACTCTTGCGGTGGCTGGCAACACCCGATCTCATCCTTTGCAGTGGATTTGTGCAGGTAATGCGTCGATCCGCCCTAATTTTAATACGGATGCTATGCCCACCTTTACTTTTTATCGATAATCGGCAATATCGTTTTACAGAAAACCATAGACTCCCAGACCGTGCCGATGGAGACCCCAACTAGATGAAGACGTTTTTCCTTTCCATGGCAGGCGCCCTTGCCGCCATGTTCATTTTTATTTTTCTGATCTTCTCATTTTTCATGATGCTCATAATTGGAGCATCAAGCTCAAAACCTGAGCGCCCTGATGCTGTGGTCCTTTCCATGGACCTCAACATGGAGCTGTCAGACCAAGCTCCATCCGGTGGCTTCGCCGCATTGTCTGGTTCGCCCGGCTTCATCGACCTCCTTACACGCCTCAAGGCGGCAGAAGATGATGAGTCTGTCAAAGGCCTGTTTATCCGCGGCGCATTCATTGGCACGGGCAGCTCAAGAGCTGAAGAACTTCGCCAAGCCATCCACAGCTTCCGCGATTCAGGCAAATTCGTCATCGCGCATTCACAAGGTACGCTGGGCGTTGGCGGCCCCTCTGCCTACTGGTCCATCTCGGCGGCGGATGAAATCTGGATGCAGCCCGGCGCAGACCTGGTTGTTCCCGGACTGACGTTCGAAACGGAATTCTTCAAAGGTCTGTTCGAAAAAATTGACGTCACACCTGAAGTGTATCCGTTCTATGAATACAAGAACGCGCCAAACTCCTACAACGAAACCTCCTACACAGAGCCGCACCGGGAAGCGATGAGGGCACTGGCTGAATCGCTCTGGGAAACAGGTCTTGGCGACATCGCTGAGGACCGTGGCTTGTCCGTGTCATCCCTGAAAGCAACGCTCGAAGGGGGCATGATCCCAGCGGAGAAAGCCGTTGAACTGAAATTGCTCGATAAGACCGGATACCCTGAAGAAGCGTCCGAAGCTGCCTTGGAACAGGGTGGCAAGGGGGCGCAATTGGTCGACCTCGTATCCTATCAGGCCCCTGCCCCCGGATTGCGCGCCCCGCAAATCGCGGTTGTTGGCGGTGAAGGCGCAGTCGTCACGGGAGGCTCTGAATCAGACTCTCCATTCGCGTCTCCGCCTGGCTTCGCGTCGGACAACATCGCGCGCGCCATTCTGGACGCTGGGGCGAACGACAAAGTGAAAGCCATTATTTTCCGCGTCGACAGCCCTGGCGGATCCCCGATTGCGGCGGACCAGATCTGGAATGCAATTGAAACGGTACAGGCAGACGGAAAGCCGGTAATCGTTTCGATGGGGTCGCTCGCGGCATCCGGAGGATATTACGTCTCTGCCGGCGCTGACTATATTCTTGCAAACCGTGCAACACTGACTGGCTCAATTGGAATCTTTGGTGGCAAGTTCGCCATTGAAGGTGGCCTGAACAAACTCGGCATCACTTTCGACCGGGTCACTGTCGGCGGCGAGTTTGCGGGTGCTTATGGCACGTCAACGTTCACCGATACGCAGGAAGCCGCCGTAAAGGACATGCTCAAGCGCGGCTATGACCGGTTCCTGAATATCGTCGCAGATGGTCGCGGCATGACGTATGACGAAGTGCATGAAGTGGCTCGTGGCCGCGTCTGGACAGGTGCCGACGCTCTGGAAGTAGGTCTGGTCGATGAACTCGGGACCTTCATGGACGCTGTCGAAAAGGCAAAGGAACTGGCCGATATCGAAGCGGATGTGACTCCACGTCTGGTCTACTACCCGCACCGTCCGACCGGATTGGAAGCTCTTGAAGCTCTGTTCGGCGTGTCCGCCGAAGGCGCCGAGGCCGCCATCATGCTCAACCGCCTGACCGACGATAAGAATGTCCAAGCACTGATCGAGCAAATGGCAACGATGGAAGCCGTCAATTCCGGACAGGCCCAGATCGTGATGCCACGCTTCAGAGAGAGATAGGCAATCACTCATTCCTGACAAAAGCCCTCCCGAAATGGAGGGCTTTTTTTATGTGCCGTACTCAAGGGCTAAACCGAGCCTTGTCGCGACCCGCTCAAACTCACTGGGAACCGGGGCACTAAATGTCCGCCTCTCTCCATCAGGATGCGTGATCTCAAGTGACTGCGCGTGCAACATGAGTCGATCCGCTGATCGCTGGCCAGTGCCGTAAAGGTGATCTCCGAGAATTGGACAGCCCGCCCCCATCAGGTGAGCCCGTATTTGATGCATGCGCCCAGTTTCCGGTGAGAGCTCCAACACGGCGTGATTGCCAGTACGAGATACAACTCGCCAAGCGGTTGCGGCGGACAGTTTCCCCTTGCGGTCCGGCTTGGCGATCAACATGCGCGGGCGACCACCCTCTTCGACTTTCACAAGTGGCTGGTCGAACACGCCCTCGTCGCCATCAGGGATTTTTCCCTCAACGACAGCAACATACGTCTTCCGTGCACGGCGTGAAGAGAATTCCTTAGACAAAAACGCTGCAGCAGGCTTTGTCCGTGCGACGATGATAACGCCTGACGTCCCCCGATCAAGACGATGAACCAGCCGCGGCCTCTTCCCATTTGACTTGGCAAAAGCCACGAGCAGGTCGTCCAGCGACTGCTCAACACCCCCGCCGCCCTGCACAGCCAATCCCGACGGCTTGTCGAAAACGATCACTTGGCTGTCTTCATGGAGCAAAATACTGCTCACATAAGCACGATCCGCCTCCCTCAGAGACGGCAACGGGCGATTTCTCATGAGTCACCCCGATAGCGTTTACGAATTTCGGCAACATAGTTCATGCGCTCAAGCACTGCGCGTTCTCGCCCACGTCCGGTCGGTTCATAAAACACGGGGCGCCCCATTTCTTTCGGAAAATAGTTCTGACCAGACACGCCCTCCTCCGTATCATGATCGTATATGTAGCCGTCCCCATAGCCCTGATCTTTCATCATGCTGGTTGGTGCATTCAGAATGGTTTTGGGCGGCATCAAGCTGCCAGTCTCTCTCGCGGCTGCCCGAGCCTTGTGCAGGGACATATAGGCAGCGTTCGATTTCGGGGCAGTCGCCAGATGAACAACGCAATGCGCCAACGGAATAAGCCCTTCCGGATCTCCCAACCGCTCGAAGGCTCTGGCTGCCTCGCCAGCTACCATCATCGCCGTCGGATCCGCGAGACCAATATCCTCGCTCGCCATCACGACAAGTCGGCGCGCGATGAAGCGAGGATCTTCTCCGCCTTCCAGCATACGCGCGAACCAGTACATCGCCGCATCCGGATCTGATCCGCGAACGGATTTGTGAAGCGCCGAGATCAAATTGTAATGCCCGTCGCCGGATTTGTCGTAGGCAGGCGCACGTTTCTGAAGCGCAGTAGACATCGCCTCAACTGAGAGGACATCGCCTTTGCCGGCGAACGTATAGACCTGCTCGACCAGGTTAAGCAGATAGCGCCCGTCGCCGTCCGCCATTTCCATCAGAACCGCGCGTGCGGCAGGTGCTACCGGCAGCGCCCTCCCCTCCAGGGTTTCAGCACGCTGAATGAGTTGACCAAGCCCGGTCTCGTCCAATCGCTTCAACACCATGACCTGGCACCGCGACAGCAAAGCGCCATTGATTTCAAAGCTTGGATTCTCGGTTGTTGCCCCAACCAGCGTCACGGTCCCCCCTTCGACAAAGGGCAGGAACCCATCCTGCTGCGCTTTGTTGAACCGGTGGATCTCATCAACGAACAGCAAGGTTCCCTTGCCGGTCGAACGGCGGGCCTCAGCACGCTCGAACGCTGCGCGCAAATCCTTCACGCCGGAAAAAATCGCGCTTATGGCCTCGAATTCGAGATCCGTCTCGCTCGCCAACAGACGGGCGATAGTAGTCTTCCCGACCCCGGGCGGGCCCCAGAAAACAATGGAGGATAAACGCCCGGCGTCGAGCATACGCCGTAGTGGGCCGTCCGCCCCCAACAAATGGTCCTGTCCAACGACCTCCGAAAGAGACTTTGGGCGCAAGCGGTCCGCCAATGGTTGCGGCGCGCCTTCCGAGAGGCCGGATGCAGAGAAAAGGTCGGTCATGAGCTCGTTCTAGGCGGGTTTGAATGCCGTGATAAGGTGGAAGGTGGAGGAGACATATAATGACATTGAAGATTGCACCAACGGGGGAAGCGTGCGGCGCTGTTGTTCGCGGCGTTGACCTGACCCAACCACTCGCCAAAGAGACCGTAGATGAAATCCGGTCGGCGTGGCTGGACCACCTGGTTCTCGTGTTCCCGGACCAGGAAATGAGCGACGAAGATCTTGAACGCTTCACGCTCTATTTTGGCCCCTTCGGAGATGACCCGTTTATCGCACCCATCGACGGACACGAACACATTATCGCGGTTCAGCGCGCCGCGGACGAGACAGCTCCGATCTTCGCTGAGAGCTGGCACACGGATTGGAGCTTTCAGGAATCACCCCCAAGCGGAACGTGCCTGTTCGGAATCACCATCCCCCCATCGGGTGGCGACACCTTGTTCTCAAACCAGTATCTGGCTCTGGAACACATGCCGTCAGAGTTACGCAGTCGGCTGGAAGGACGAAAAGCCGTCCACTCCGCCCGCAATGCCTACGCGCCGGGCGGCATGTATGGTGAAGCGGACAAGGAAAACGGCAGGAGCATGACCATAATCGCCTCTTCCGATGCGGAGGCGACACAAACTCATGATGTCATTCGTACACATCCCGAAACCGGCCGGGAGACGCTTTTTGGCGCCGCCGGTTACATTACGGGTTTCGAAGACATGACGGACGACGAAGGCTGGGCTCTCCTGACAGAGCTCTACCGCTGGCAAACCCGGCAGGAGTTCCAGTATCGACACAAATGGCGAGAGAACATGCTGGTCATGTGGGACAATCGCTGCCTGCTTCACATGGCGACCGGCGGCTATCCTGGTCATGCCCGCCTGCTGCACCGCACAACAATTGGCGCTACCTGAGCGCTGGCCTCCTGCCCGTTTCAGGCGTACTTTGAAAAGAAAAAAACGGGAGGAACACATGGCCGATACCGAGTATGGGGCTGCGAGCGCAATTCCAGACCCCTGGACACTGCCGCTTGAGACATTTGACGTGTCCAAGGCGGAGATATTTCAGAACGACATGCAAGGCGAGTATTTCCGGCGTTTGCGACAGGAAGCGCCCGTACACTACTGCCCGGAAAGCTCCGTAGGCGCATATTGGTCGGTGACCAAGTATCACGACATCATCGCCGTCGACTCCAATCACAAGACATTCTCGTCTGAGCCGAGCATCGTGATTGGCGATCCCAGCGACAATTTCCAGCCACCGATGTTTATCGCCATGGACCCTCCGCTCCATGACATTCAGCGGAAGGTGGCGCAGCCTGCGGTCGCGCCGACCCAATTGTCAGAACTCGAGGACCTTATCCGACAGCGCGTCAGCACAATTCTGGACAGCCTGCCAGTCGGTGAAGAATTCAACTGGGTCGACAAGGTTTCCATCGAACTGACAACACAAATGCTGGCGACACTGTTCGACTTTCCGTTCGAAGATCGTCACAAGCTGCCCTTCTGGTCAGACGTTGCGACAACGAGCGACGCTGTTGGCATCGTCGGCACAGATATGGAATGGCGGATGAAGCATCTGAATGAATGCGTCGCCTATTTCACTCAGCTGTGGCGCCAAAGGGCGGCAGAGCCCCGAAAGTTTGATTTCATCTCCCTGCTCGCTCACAGCGACGACACCAAGCACATGGTCGACAATCCAATCGAACTGCTCGGCAATCTCATGCTGCTGATCGTGGGTGGGAACGACACGACGCGAAACTCGATTTCAGGGGGCGTCTACTTCCTGAACAAGTTTCCCGAAGAATACGATAAGCTACGCGCCGATCCCTCGCTGATCCCGAATATGGTCTCAGAAATCATTCGCTATCAAACGCCGCTTGCACATATGCGACGCGTGGCGACAGAAGATACCGAACTCGGCGGCCAGAAAATCCGCAAAGGCGACAAAGTGGTCATGTGGTACGTTTCCGGCAACCGGGACGAAGAGGTAATCGACGACGCCGATACATTCCGGATTGATCGCGCAAATGCCCGGCGCCACCTTTCATTCGGGTTCGGGATTCACCGATGCATGGGAAATCGCGTCGCAGAAATGCAACTGCGTATTCTCTGGGAGGAAATCCTGCGCCGCTTTGACCGCGTGGAAGTCACGGGAGAACCGACAAGGGTATTGTCCAATTTCGTGCTTGGTTACGAAAAACTGCCTGTGATTTTGCATCCAAAGGCGACTGCCTGACGCGTTCCACCAGTCTGGTTGAATTTCGAAGCGATGTAATCGACACTTGGCCCAATTCATGCATAAAAAATGCGATCGCAGAAAGCGTTGGCGTTTAAGGGGACCGTGTTTGTTATGAAGGCTGATTTGAAGACCGGGTCGGTACTCGTTCTTGAATTGAACGAGTTGTGCCCACCAATTCTGGAGCGCATGATCGCCGCGGATCAACTTCCGAATTTCAAGAAGCTTCGCGACAGTTCAGAAGTTTTCGTAACTCACACGGATGACCCAACGCTGGAACCTTGGGTACAGTGGCCCACGTTTCACACTGGTCAGCCCGAGAGCGTTCACGGCGCCGCCGAGTTGGACGAAGGACATCTCATCAAGCCAGCTCGTGTCTGGGACACTCTGGCGGAATCCGGTGTGGAGAGCGTGGTCTTCGGTTCAATGAACGCAGACGCAAAGCGCAAAGACCGCGTCTTCCTGGTGCCGGACCCGTGGTCTGCCAATGTCACGCCAAGCGACGCCTCTTATGAGGCCTTTCACAAATTCATCAGCTTTCATGTTGCCGAGCATACCAACCCAAATGCCAAGCCAACTTCCGCTGACGCCATGAATTTTATGAAGTTCATGCTTGGTCATGGGCTTTCATTGAATACGGTTACAACGGCCATGAGCCAGATCGCCGGCGAGAAGACCGCATCTGGCGATCGCAAATGGGGGCGCGCGCTCGTCCTCGATTGGATGATGTGGGACGTATTCGCAAAGACGTGGAAAAAGCGCCGTCCACAGTTCGCGACGTTTTTCGCCAATTCGACAGCGTTTCTTCAGCACCGATACTGGCGTCAGATGGATCCGGACTCCTACCAGGTGAAACCTTCTGAAGAAGACGTGCGGAACTACGGTTCGGCAATCGAGGATTCGTATCGTCACATGGACCGGATCGTTGGCAAGGCCTTTGATCTGGTTGGCCCAACCGGTCGGATCGTTTTGGCGACAGCTCTAAGCCAGCAAGCCAATACCCAATATGAACATATTGGCGGCAAATTCGTGTATCGCCCTCACAGCTTCAAAGACCTGTTTCAATGGGCTGGTGGACCGCAACCTGTTAGTTTCGAACCGGTCATGACACATCAGGCTTGGGCCACATTCCAGTCTGAAGCAGCCGCCATCGAAGCAGAAGCAACGCTCGCCGCGCTTCAGTCGAACGGAAAGACCATCATGGAATGGCGCCGCACTGCAAATCGGATCATGTTCTGGTGTGGTCTGATATCGAAGACCGGACCCGGGTTTGAAGTGACAAACGCCAAAAATGGAGAAAGCACCTCATTTGAGGAGCTGTTCATGCTGGTAGGCCAAGTGAACAATTCTAAGCATTGCCGCGATGGAGCGTTTTGGGTGCAAAGCGTCGACGGATCAGCAAAGCGACATGTCGACAAACTGCCACTGGAGCACGCCTATGGGTTGATGCTGGATATGTTTTCAGACCAGACTGCATCAAAAGTCGCGGCCGAGTGAGACATCCCGCCTAAAGCCGGACTGTGCCGCGCACGACCCGGCCGTTGCGCTCTATCTCAATATCCCAGCTACTGGCTCCCTCGTTGAGCGCCGATTTGAGCTCATCAACCGTCTTCGTTTGAACGCCGTTCACCGAGCGCACAATGTCTCCGGGGCGGAAGAAATTCCGCGCAATAGAGCGGCGCATGACTGAATAGACATAGATGCCTGATCCTTTCTGGAAAGGATCCAGCCCGTTTTCCTCAGCCAAACGAGGAGAGAGCTCAACCACGCGCGCACCTGAGAATGCGGTCCGTCCTTCCAGCAATACAACGTCAGCCTCGCTGGCACCGGGTGGCGGGGCCACGGTCACACCCATGTTCTGGGTCTTGCCGCCGCGAAGCACTGTCAGCGACGCTTCCTCACCGGGGCTCCGCACGGCCGCCAGGAATTTCAGACCCTTCTCATCGAAGACTTCACGTCCATCGATGGCGGTGATCAGATCGCCGCGGCGCAGTCCGGCTTCATCAGCGGGACCATCATCATAGACCTCGGTAACCATCACGCCGACCGGCCGATCGAGACCTTGAGCTTTTGCAATGTCATAGCTGACGGATTGCGCGGCGAGACCGAGCCAAGGGCGTACAAACGTGCCTTCATTCATGGCCGCGTCAACCACGCGCTTCACCATCTCTGCCGGAATGGCAAACCCGATCCCGTTCGAACCGCCGGAGCGAGAAAAGATCGCCGTATTCACGCCAACGAGTTCGCCCTTGGTATTGACCAGAGCGCCGCCTGAATTCCCTGGATTCACCGCCGCATCGGTCTGCAGGAAAAAGGCATAGTCAGAGATTCCGACATCTGTTCGCGCCGTCGCAGAGATAATGCCGCTGGTGACAGTCTGGCCAACGCCGAACGGGTTTCCAATGGCCAGCACAAGATCGCCGACTTGCGCCGCACGCGTGTCTGCATATGGCAATACCGGCAACACCGCGCCCTCAGTGTCGATCTTCAGCACAGCAAGGTCAGTCCGCTCGTCCGCGAGCACCAATTCAGCCGGATACTCCCTGCGATCACTCAGCACGACACGGTACGTATCCGCACCTTCGATCACATGATTGTTCGTTACAATCACACCGTCTGATCCGACAATCACACCGGACCCAAGCGAATTCTGGCGACGCTGCTTGGGAATGGCATTGCCAAAGAACATTTGCTCCATTGGCGATACGCGATTGGACACCATACGTTCGGTGAACACGTTGACGACAGCCGGCGACGCTTCCCTGACAAGCGGCGCAAAGCTGAGATCAATTTCGGTTTGTGACTGCGGCAGTCGCTGCGCGCTTGCGAACAGTGGCAACAAAGCCAGGACAAGAAGGGCCAGAACCGAAAGCCCGGCAACGACCAGGAACTTCGAAACGTGTTTCGTCATGCGGAGTGTATGCATCATGACTATGGCTCTATTGCGGCGTGAAGCAGGTGGCAATTCCTCACTTCATGACAAATCAGTGAGTTTTTTCAGGGAGTTGTGCCCGGCTCATCCCTGGCTGCGAGTGCAGCCAGATTGGCTGCATGGCTTTCCCTGCTGATACGATAAAAGCTCAGACAGAAAATCATGAGCATCCAGATTACGAGCAGCGACACAGCATACCCCCATCCGAGACGGTCCAGCGAAGCATCCGCCACCTCACCCGGCTGCATGCCCGGCCGTAGCTCTGCCACCGACAATACGACGGCAGCCGTCAAAATTCCCGCCCCCTGCGAAAGCTTCCGAATGAAGCTGATACCCGCAAAGAAGATGCCTTCGGAACGGCGCCCTGTGGCAAGTTCGCTTTCTTCAACAATGTCCGCAACCATCGCCGCCATCAGCATTTGCGTCACAATGATCAACGCCACATCGACCACAGTGATCACGAGCACGATATAATACAGCGCGTCAGTCCCGTTGGCAGGCATGAGCCCGAACAGCCGCGCCAGAACGGGGGCTGGCGCAATTGTAAAGGCGAACAAGCCGATGATGATCGCCCCGCGCTTCTTGCCCAGCGATTTCCCGATGAGCGGTGCCAGCACCAGCGCCATGCCAGCCGACAGGAATACGCCCATGGTTAGCCCTGCAATCTGATCGGTGTCAAAGCCCCAGAAGAAGCCATTGATGTACTGATTCAATGCCGCTGATATTCCACTCGCGAACAGACCGAAAAGTGTCGCCAGAAATAGCGCCCGGAATGACGGATTCGAAACGGTCTCGAATATCTCACTGAACACTTTGCCGATGGTGAGGTTGCGAGCAGGCGGCGCTGCCTTGAGGTGTGGGATATAACGATGGGTGCCGACACTGCAGATAAAAATGGCACCGACGATCGTGACCGCTGCCCAGAACCCATAGGTGTGCCATCCATCCAGATTGAAGAATCCCATCTTCACCGTTTCGGTTGGCCGCAATAGCAAAGTCAGCAAGGCAACCTGAATGGCCAAGCCGCCGATCCAGGCAAAGAAATACCTGAATGACATGAGGCTGGTTCGGGCGTCGTAATCCTGCGTGAGTTCTGCGGCGAGTGCGAGGCTTGGCACTTCGTAAAACGTAAAGCACAGCCGCACGGTGATCGTGATCGCAACCAACCAGACAAACAATCCTTGGCTATCCAGTCCCTCCGGAGGATTCCAGGTCAGGAAATATGCAACGCCAAGGGGCAACATGGCTGCGTACATGAAGGGGTGCCGACGCCCGAAGCGTGTGCGGACATTATCCGACCAATACCCGACAATCGGATCCGACACAGCGTCAACGACAAGAGCCAGGAACAACGCGCCAGCAACAAGCGACGCAGAGATGCCCAGGACCTGACTATAGTAGAGCAGCAGAAAATATTCGAAGCCGTTATTCTTGACCCCGCTCGCGGCACCGCCCACGCCATAAGCAATCCTGGTCAGGAAGCCCGGCTTGCGTACGACTGGCGTGGGCGCTGCCGTAAAGGTCAAAGGCCGAGCACCATCTTGGCCATGATGTTGCGCTGGATCTCATTTGAACCAGCGTAGATCGACGTCTTGCGATAGTTGAAGTAACTCGGCGCAACAGGCACGGCATATTGCGGCATTGGCAGGTCAGCATTTGCGCCATCCCGCGCGACAGCGAAACTGTCCTGAACAAATGGTGCAGCATAGGCGCCGGTCGCTTCCAGGATCAATTCCGTGATCGCCTGCTGGGTATCCGACCCTTCGCATTTGAGCATGGAGCTCTCAGGGCCAACTGCCTGCCCCGCCGACAAGGCCGAAAAAATCCTCTGCTCAGTTGCATCCAGACTGTCGATCTTGATTTCCATGTTCGCCAGCTTGCGAGAGAAATCCCGATCACGGATAAGCGCCTCACCTTCAGATTGCTCCAGACTGGCTATCTTTCGCGCCTTTCTCAGCATGTTCCGAAGACCCGGGGCATACGCATTGCCACGCTCGAACTGGAGCAAGTATTTCGCGTAGGTCCAGCCCTTGTTCTCTTCGCCTACAAGCGCTTCAGCCACTGGCACACGGACATTCTCGAAGAAGACCTGGTTGATCTCCTGCTGCCCTTCCAGTGGTCCATCCAGCGTAGGAAGTGCGGAAACAGTGATACCCGGCAGAGTCATCGGAAACACGATAAAGCTGATCCCCTCCTGAGGCTTACCCTCTTTGGAAGTTCTGACCAGACAGAAGATCATGTCGGCCCACTGCGCGTGCGTGGTCCAGATCTTCGAACCGTTGAGAACGTAGTCGTCACCGTCGCGCACCGCGCTCATCTGTAGTGAAGCGAGATCAGATCCAGCGCCCGGCTCTGAATACCCTTGGCACCACCAGACATCAGACCGGAGGATCGGCGGAAGGTACTTTTCTTTTTGCTCGTCTGAACCGAATTCCATCAGAACTGGCGCGACCATCGATATCCCCATCGGACTGACCGTGGGAGTACCGGCAGCGGAAAGCTCCATGTTCAGGATGTAGCGCTCGGATGGTGACAGACCGGGGCCACCATATTTTTCCGGCCAGTTGGGCGCGACCCAGCCCTTTTCATAAAGGCGCTTTTGCCACTCCACCTGGCCGTCCTTGTCGAGATACCCGTTCTTCGACATGGCCATTTTCGCACGCAGCTCAGGCGTATACGCCTCGGCAATCCAATCCCTGACTTCTTTTTGGAACTCAAGGTCTTCCTTGGTAAATGAGAGGTCCATAATTGTCTCGGATCAATCCACGCTTGTGAGGTAGGTAATTTGTGGCGCGCCAGCGAGGCATGCGCCCAGCTTTGGCGCAGCTGCGGTGTAATGCTCGGTCTTGCCATGCGCATCCAGATCGTCCTGGCTGGCATACTCTTCGAGGAAAACGTAGGAGCCGTCTTTGGATTTATAGAGCTGGTATGTGAGACAGCCCGGCTCGCTGGCCTTGACCTTCGCCATCAGGTCCCTTGCGACCTGTTCAAATTCCGCTTCCTTGCCCTCTTGAATGGACAGGTTCACAACCACACCAATCATGTCGATTTCCTCCTGATATATGCGTCTATCCTTAGGATGTTCGGCGCCGACGGCAAGGCTAACGTAAGGGAGGGAGCGATCAGGTTTTGGTCGGTTGAAGCGTTGTTTTGCCAGCCTCTCGACATGGGCCTTAGCTTTTGGAATGAATTTTGCTGTTCCTAAACAGAAGCAGACGTTCAGGACCCTCAATGCCTTCCGATGTTATGGAAAGAAACACTATGCCGAAGTCGACATATGCATCGCAGTCGAACGCAATGGCCGTGATTCCGACCTTGAACGAGGAAGCTCACATCGAGGCGTGCATTCGCTCCCTATTGGTGGGCGACAAAGCGCTACAGGAAATTCCACTCGTCATCGCGGACGGTGGAAGTCACGACCGTACTGTTGAGATTGTCGAGGGTCTCAAAGGCGAGTTCACAAATTTGATCGTCCTGAAAAACCCCAAACGGCTACAGGCTGCAGCAATCAATCTGGCCGTCGAGGCATTTGGCTCAGACCACACCGATTATATGGTGCGTTGCGATGCACATTCGATCTATCCGCCAAATTTCATTCTGGATGTCGTCGATTCATTGAAGTCCACCCAAGCCGCATCTGTCGTCGTACCGATGGACGCCATTGGCCAATCCTGCTTCGAGAAGGCCAATGCATGGGTCTCAAACACAATACTTGGATCAGGCGGATCTGCTCACAAGGCGGGGCGGAAGTCCGGTTATGTCGATCATGGTCATCACGCTGGCTTCGATTTGAGGGTCTTCAAGAAAGTTGGCGGATACGACGATACGTTTTCTCACAATGAAGATGCCGAATACGATGCGCGCGTCGCGCAACAAGGAGGACGCATTTTTCTCAATGCAGACATCCGCATTCAGTATGTACCTCGCAGCAGCGCCACCGCCTTGGCCAGGCAATACTTCAATTATGGCAAAGGGCGCGCCCGCACCATTCGCAAACACCAGGAAGTGCTGAAATTACGACAAGCGCTGCCAATTGTGGCGTTGCTTGCAAATCTGATGAGCCTGATAGCCGCACCGTTCATTTGGTGGACTCTTCTTCTGCCAATCATGTACCTTTTGGTTCTTGGCGCAGCTTCGCTGGTCATCGCGATAAGCAAGAGATCAATCTGCGGGCTTTACGCGGGCGTTGTGTCGTTCGCCATTCATATGAGTTGGGCCGCCGGTTTCTTGCGCGAAACCATACTTCCAAAGCGTTCCGGCACCGCCTCGCCTTTGGTTTCCACCCAAAAACCACTATAAACAATTCATTAATCATTGAGCATCCATGGCAAAGCTGACGCAGCAAATTCAAAAGTCGTTTATCGAGCGCCTCGGGCAACTGACCCGCTCGACCACGTCTTTGCGCGCGCGGATGCGGCAACGGTTCGAAGCGTTCTCGACGCCAACCGAGGCAGAGGCCGAACCAGCTCCTGCTCAGGCGCTGACTCGCGTATCTGCAGCGCCGGACGGCGAATGCCTGTATGCTATTGGCGACATTCACGGTCGGCACGATCTGTTGGAACGCCTCATCGATCAAATCAAGCAAGATCGGCAAACGCTGCCTGAAGGCACCAAGTGCACGATCGTCTTTCTCGGGGACTACATTGATCGGGGGCTGCAGTCCCGCAGTGTCATCGATTTCCTAATCAGCGACCGCCTTGATAGTTTTGAAACAGTCTTCCTGATGGGAAACCATGAGGAGGCGCTTCTGCGTTTCTACCATGATGCCAGTTTCGGAAAACAATGGGTCCGATATGGCGGCGGGGAAACACTTTACTCTTATGGCTTTCAACCACCGAACACGCGCTCCAGCCTGACGTCACACGAAGCGATGCAAGCGGCGAAGAAAGCCTGGGACCAGGTCTGGACCGGATTTCGCGATCGGCTGCCGAAAGAGCACCTTGAATTCTACGCATCCCTCAAGACCCATCACATCGCGGGCGACTATCTCTTCGTACATGCAGGTGTGCGTCCTGATGTTCCTCTGGATCAGCAATCTGACCGGGACATGCTGTGGATCAGAGATGAATTCCTGGATGATGCAGCAGAATTCGAGCACGTCATCGTGCACGGCCACACGCCAGCAGATGACGTCTTCCGCGATAATCGTAGAATCGGCCTCGATACCGGAGCCTTCATTAGTGGACGCTTATCGGCTGCCAGACTTTTTGGCACTGATGTCAGCTTTCTGGAAACAAGTCCGAGTTAAAGACTAATCATAGCTTGGCGGCGGGTGCCGTCCAATCAGGGAGAATTTGGGGACATGACCATATTTCGTGCTATTTTGTTGGCGCTTGCGGCAGGTACATTCCTGCTCGTTTCTGCCTGCCAGTCCGGCACCGTCACACAGCGCTCAGACGCGACCGATGTTGCGACCGACCAGCGCACTGCTCCGGCGTACGTCCTGGGTAATGGCGACCGCCTTCGTGTAACTGTGTTCGGCCACCCGGACCTGTCCGGCGAGTTCGATGTTGACGGCTCCGGCGCAATTTCATTGCCACTGATCGGCCAGCTCGACGCGCTCGGCCTCACCACACCAGAACTCGAAGCTCGTATCGTCGAAACGCTTGATGGTGATTACATCCTGAACCCACGCGTAAGTGCGGAAGTGATCAACTATCGTCCTTTCTACATTCTCGGCGAAGTAGGCTCACCCGGCGAATATCCCTACACATCCGGCCTCACCGTTCTGAATGCCGTGGCGGCTGCGGGTGGATTTACCTATCGGGCCAACAAGAAGGTTGTGTTCATCAAAAGCGTAGATGGCGCAGAAGAACAAAGCTACACGCTCGACACCAATACAGCGGTTAAACCCGGCGACACGATCCGGATCGGTGAGCGCATTTTCTAGCGCGACTTAACCATTCAAAAATTGCAAAGGCGGCGCTTTCTGGGCGTCGCTTTTTTTGTTTCCCGATTCCCAGCTTGGCACGCGACTGTCCTAGAATCGGTCACTCATTTTCAAACGAGCAAGAAATACCCCCAGAACGCCCAAATTTCGTAGTGTTTTGCCGAATACTTACCCTTTACTTTCCCCTGACACGCGAAATTTGCGTCCATCCGCTAATTATTTTCAAAATTGGCGGTACAAACATTGCAAACCTCCCTGAAAGAAATAAACATCCAATCAATCTTCCGAGTTAACTACTCGTTAGCAAATGCGTTGGGTGTGGCAGGTAACCCGGCACATTGTGTGTAGATTGTAGGGGACGAAAATGGGATTGAGACTTTCGAAAGAGTCGCGCGAAGTGGAGATTTCGACATATACGACCCTCAGGAGCCGGCCCGTTCGTCCGGGAACTGAGCTATCGGCGAAACGCGCATTTGATGTCGTCGTCGCTTCCGCCATCCTGTTGTTCACTGCTCCTCTTATTCTTGCAGTCGCGATTATTGTGCGCTTGCAGGATGGCGCACCGGCCCTGTTCCGCCAGTCCCGTCTCGGAAAAGACGGTGTGCCATTCAAATGCTATAAGCTACGCTCCATGGTCGCTGACGCGGATATCCGCCTGCAGGAATTACTCGCCGCTGACCCGGAAGCTCGCCGCGAATGGGCAGACACACAGAAACTCACACACGATCCCCGCATCACACCTTTTGGCCACTTCCTTCGGAAAAGCTCAATCGATGAACTGCCCCAGCTTATCAATGTCATTCGTGGGGACATGTCCCTCGTAGGTCCACGCCCAATCGTTGAAAGCGAAGTTTCGAAGTATGGCGACAACTTCAAAGACTATTGCGCCGTCCGTCCTGGTCTGACAGGTCTTTGGCAGGTTCGCGGTCGCAGCGATACGACGTATGAGACCCGCGTAGAGATGGATGTCGAATATGTTCGTGAGCATTCCTTCCTGTCTGATCTCAAGATCCTTTTTCTGACGGTTCCAGCGGTCTTCAACTCCCGCGGCGCACGCTGATTCCAAAGGTCGAGAATAAAAGCTCGGCATTCCAAGGCGCATTAAAAAGCCGGACGAGATGAACGATCTCGTCCGGCTTTTCCTTGCCCAATGTTCAGGTGTCAGTTGACGTTAAAGTTGTGCCCGAAACCAGTCGATCGTATCCGCTACCCCGGTCTCAAGCGAAAAGCGCGGCGCCCAATCGAGACCAGATGCGCGTGTCTTTGACATATCAGCGACAATAAGAGGTGGCTCGAACGCAGGCGCTTCCCTCGCTCCAAGCTTGACCAGATCATTCCGGCCAACAGCGCTGGCGATTTCAAGAATGACGTCTTTGACGCGGACCGCCTGGCCAGTTCCGATATTGTACTCGCCGGTCAGATCACTGGCGGCAAGCGCTGCCATGCCGCGGCCGACGTCCGCCACATGACTGTAGTCGCGCAGCTGCATGCCGTGAGAACACGCCGCTTCGTCTCCCGCCAGCAATGAGTTGATCACATAAGCCGTCAGGCGGCTTTCGTGCTCACGAGGGCCATAAATGAAGAATGGGCGACCTGCCACGAATGAGGCCCCGGCCACCTGACACATGGCTGAGAGGCCGTGCAGAACTGACACTTTCGCGGTTCCGTAAATCGTGTTCGGGCGCAATGGCGTGACATCTTCGATGCAAATTCCGGACGTCCAGTCATATTCGCCACAGGACCCACACAAAGCGATGCGTTTGCCACCAGCATCAAGAAAGTCCCGTCCCAAGGCGAGGCTTGCCTGAAGCCAGTCAGTATTTTCTGGCGCTCCCCAAAGCCCGCTGACCGCAGCACGCCATGCGATATGGAGCAGCGTATCGGCCCCAGCCTCGGAGATCAGTTTTTGCCGAGCCGCTGGATCTGTCAAATCGCAAGCGACATAATGCGCTCCAGAGACGCTCTCGGAAATCGGGCGGCTTGTTGGAACGATAACCTTGTGCCCGCGGGCAACCAGTTCCGTGACGGCATGGAACCCGATGAAGCCGGTACCGCCTGTAACAATAATGGTCTGTGTCATTGATTGATTTTCCGCGTGTGCAGCTGCTTGTCAGATGTCGAGATCGGGCCAGTTGCGGTCCTTATCGGAGATATCGGTAACCGGGGCAGGCCATTTGATTCCAATACCCGGATCGTCCCAGCGAACACCGCGCTCCGTTCCCGGCGCGTAGGCATGCGAGGTCTGGTAAAACACTTCAGCACCGTCCGTCAGTGACAGGTATGCGTGCGCGAATAGAGGCGGAACAATCAGCGCCTTCCGGTTTTCAGCTGTCAGTTCGACGCCGAACCATTGGTATCGCGTCGGCGAATCTGGCCGCATATCGACGATGACGTCGAAAACGGCGCCATTGATACAGCGAAAGAATTTTGCCTCCGGCGCTGTTTCGTTCTGATAATGCAATCCGCGCAACGTCCCGGCCGAAACGTTGCCGGACATATTCGCTTGGACGAATTCATAGTTCGCACCAACCGTGGCAAGTTCGTCCTTGCAGTAAGCTCGCGCAAAATAGCCGCGCGCATCCGAGAATGGCTCCTGCTCAACGATGAACGCACCGCTGAGCGGCGTTTCGACAAATTTCATGTCAGTCCCCTGAAGTGATGTCCGGAAATTGGATTAGCCTATAGAAGTTGCAAATCACATTCCGAGATTAACAATCTTTTCGCTGTCATTTCATCGTATCGAAACTTCTATGGTTTACGGGCGATCGTGACCAAACAAGCCGTGCAAGCGTGGGACATGGCGAACTTACGGAGACTTCTATGAATGACGGCAATCTGACCGAAAGCGGTGTGCGCATTCTCGGCGCGGGGTGCGCAGGCTTCGGTGCAGCTCATCAACTGCACTCACAAGGGGTCAAGCCTGTCATCTACGAAGCGCGAGATCACATTGGCGGGCATACCGCCAGCTTCGACTATAAGGACGGCTTCATTTTCGACGAAGGGCCGCATATCTCTTTTACAAAGAATGAGCGGATCAAGACACTCTTTGCTGAAAGCGTGGAGCAGGACTTCCAAGCCTTCCCGTCCCGCGTAAACAATTACTGGCAAGGCCATTGGATCAAGCATCCGGCTCAGGTGAATTTGGCGGGTCTTCCGAGACAATTGATCGTTGATTGCATCAAGGATTTTGTCCACGCGCAAAACAATGAGTATGGCGAAATCCGCAATTATCAGGATTGGCTTCACGCGGCCTTCGGCCCAACCTTCGGCGACACGTTCCCGGGCGAGTACACCAAGAAGTACCACACGACAGAAGCCAAGAACCTGACCACGGATTGGCTTGGACCGCGCCTGTACCAACCGGATCTCGAAGAGGTCCTCCACGGCGCGCTCGACAAGGATACTCAGGACGTCCACTACATTCCGGACTTCCGCTATCCGACAAATGGCGGCTTCGTCTCCTACCTCGACATGTTCGCAAAGAAGTCTGAGGTTCACCTCGATCATCGCGTGACCGAAATCGACACAAGGGAAAAGATGCTTACCTTCTCTCATGGGGGACAAGCATCCTATGAGAAACTGATCTCCTCGATCCCGCTGCCGGCGCTGATCCCACTCATCAAGGATGCCCCCAAGGATGTTCAGGAGGCCGCTGCGCTCCTGTCATGCAGTCAGGTCGTACTAATCAATATCGGGGTAAATCGGGCGAACGTTTCGGATTGTCACTGGACCTATTTCTACGACGCAGACATTCCGTTCTCGCGCTTGTCCTTCCCTCACATGTTTTCCCCGCACGTCGCCCCGGAAGGCTGCGGCGCAATTCAGGCAGAGATCTATTTTTCAGATAAATGGAAGCCGATGACCGGTACGCTGGAAGACTGGATCGAACCGACCATCCAGAGCCTGATGAAGATCGGCTACATTCAGGACCGGGAAGAAATCATCCACACTTCGACCCTCTACGCCCCGTGGGGCAATGTCATCTTCGACCACGACCGCCCCAAATGCCTCAAACTGGTACATGACTATCTGAAGGAAGTTGGTGTCGCCTATTGCGGCCGGTATGGCGATTGGGCGTATATCTGGACAGATGAAAGCTTCATCTCAGGTGAACGCGCCGCAAACATGGTCATGAATTACGGCGCTGAAGCCTAGTTCAGAAGTGACGCAACCCGGTCAGCAATCGCCAGGCTGGACGTGAGTCCAGGGCTTTCTATGCCAAACAGATGGACCTGACCGGGCACCCCATGATCCTCAGGACCGGCAATCCGGAAATCTGCATTCGGCTGCCCCGGTCCGGATATTTTCGGGCGAATGCCGGAGTATCCGGCAACAAGCGAGTCATCTGGCAGCCCCGGCCAATAGCGCCGGATCGCCTCGTAGAATGAGTTGCCGCGTGCGGGATCAACTTCATAGTCGAGTGTTTCAACCCATTGGACATCCGGGCCAAAACGCGCCTGCCCGCCCATATCGAGCGTCAGATGCACACCCAACCCGCCTGGCTCCGGCACGGGATAAATCAATTTGCTGAACGGTGTAGAGCCACTCAGTGAGAAATAATTGCCCTTGGCGTAGTAGAATTCGGGCACGTGCTCAGATGGCACACCCTCAATACGTCCAGCCAAAGCTGGAGCAGTCAGACCTGCAGCGTTCACAACCATGTTGGCCGTAATCGTCGCAGCTTCATCGCCTGAACAGACCAATCGGGTCCTTCCATCTGGCAAGACTTCGCCCGAAACAACTTCCGTCTTGAATGCGATCACACCTCCATGATCTTCAGCTTCTCCCTGGAGACTGACCATGTAGGAATGACTGTCCAGTATTCCGGTGGAGGGCGACAGCAAAGCGCGGGTAGCATGAAGCGCTGGCTCCAATAGCTGGGCCTCTGCAGCATCGATGATCGTCAAATCATCCACGCCGTTGTCCCAAGCGTGCGATGCAATGCGCTCTAATTCCTCAGCCTGAATGTCGTTTGTCGCAACGATCAGTTTCCCGCATTGGCGATACGGGAGTGACCGCGACTGCAGATATTCATAGAGTTTTTCACGACCGGACACACAGCATTCAGCTTTCAGTGAACCTTTCGGATAGTAAATGCCCGCATGGATGACTTCAGAGTTCCGCGAACTGGTTTCCATGCCGATATCGGCACCGCGCTCGATGACCAAGACATCACGCCCACCTTTAGCCAGCGCCCTGGCACACGCCAGCCCGACAACGCCTGCACCAATGACGACGCACTCTATTTCGTACCCTGTATCCATGAGCGGTAATTAGAACAAAAATATCGGACACGCTAATTCGAATTTTGGTTCTGTCACGGCCCGGTTCTTGCTACTTGGCAGACAATCCTGTCTCGAAATCGGCATGATCTGCGCATTGAACTAAAACAGCACAGTCGCCGTCACTTTGAGACACCATGCAATCCAAGGGGACACTCTCATGCGCGTACTTTTCACTGGGGCTGATGGATATATCGGGGCTCTGTTGGGGCCTTATCTGCTTGAGCGCGGTATTGATGCCGTCGGTCTTGATACCGGATACTATCGCGAAGGCTGGCTCTACCCCATGAGCGGGCCGCGCCCACAGATTGTCACCAAAGACATTCGCGACATTACGGCTGAGGATCTGCAAGGCTTCGATGCCGTCGCACACCTTGCAGAACTTTCGAACGATCCGCTTGGCCAGCAAAATCCGGAACTGACCTTCCAGATCAACCACCAAGGCTCGGTTCGTTTGGCGAATGAAGCCCGCAAGGCTGGAGTGAAGCGCTTCGTATATATGTCCTCCTGCTCCGTTTATGGCGTCGGCAAGGATGACGGCGTTCTGGACGAGACGAGCGAAGTCAATCCGCAAACGGCCTATGCCGAATGCAAGGTTCGCGTTGAGAACGACCTCACGCCAATGAACGATGCAAACTTCACGACCTGCTTCATGCGCAACGCAACCGCCTATGGTGCCAGCCCGCGCCAGCGCTTCGATATCGTGCTCAACGATCTGTGTGGCCTTGCCTGGACCACGAAAGAAATCAAGCTGTTGTCAGACGGCAAACCGTGGCGGCCTCTCGTCCACGCTCTGGACATGTGTCAGGCGATTTACTGCGCACTGAATGCGGATCAGGACAAGATCGCCGGACAGCGTATGAATGTAGGTTCCACCGATCAGAACTATCGGGTCATCGACATTGCCAAAATCGTTGCAGACGAGTTCCCGGATTGCACACTGTCGGTCGGAGAGCCGTCTGCCGACAACCGGTCCTACCGGGTGAATTTCGACAAGATTCAGAAATTGATGCCGGACTTCAAATGTGAATGGACCGCAGAAAAAGGCGCCGCGCAGCTTCACAAGGTGTTCAAAGCCATCAATATGACACCAGAAATCTTCCAGGCAAATCCGTATACGCGCCTGAAAATGTTGATGAAGTACAAGGCCGATGGACTGCTGACAGACGACTTGTACTGGTCATCGTCCGATCTTTAGCGAACGCCTCAGGGCGGGCTGGCGGAAAAATCGGCGCCAGTCGCCCATGAGGTGGGCGAGGTAGAACAGAAATCGTATGCTGAATCACTTGGAATAATCGTTGTATGTAGCTCACTGTCATGTGACAGAAGCGGTATTCCGAGACTGGATGGGGACGTCTCGTGTCAATAGAAACACCTACTCAAAGCAAAGTAGCGTCCAAGCGGTTCGTTCTGCTCGACAGCTTGCGCGGCTATGCCGCCTTCGCGATCATGATCCTGCATTTTCCTGAGATAAATGGATCTCTCAACACCTATCTGGCTGTAGACTTCTTTCTCATTTTGTCTGGCTTTGTGTTGATGCACGCATACTTTCGCAACCCAGAATTCTCGCTCGTTTCATTTGCACAAGCCAGATTTGCGCGTCTGTACCCATTGCACCTGGTCACTCTGATCGTCTCTGTTCTGATATATATCGCAACGAACGAATACATCGACAAATCCACATTGGCGCTACACGGATTGATGATCCATCATGTTGGGTTGGGACCTGACAAATTCTGGTTCAATTCTCCATCCTGGTCGATCTCTGTCGAATTCTGGGTAAATATTCTGGTCGCACTCGCCTTGGCATTCGGGACCAGAATCCTGGGCTCGATCAAATCATCAATCGTCAACGGCCTGATGATCGTAGTTTCAATCGCGTGTTATGTGACGCTGTTCATAACGCTCGGGCATCTGGACGGACACATTCAGACATTGGCGCCGGCCGTCAGCGCAGGAATGGTCCGTGGGATGGCCTCATTCATGGCGGGCATCCTGATCTACAAGCTGTACACGCATCTGGACGCGGCCCCCAACCCAGCGCTTCAGCGTGCATTTGGGATGGCAACGCCAATACTACTTGGACTGTTCGCGATCTGTCTTTGGCTGCCATACATCCATCTGTGGATAGATTTTATCATGCTGCCGCTATTCCTCGCAGTCGTGCTGATCGGCGCGTTCGAGGTCGGATCAAGCGCAAAGCTCGCGATGAAGATCCATCATCTGGGCACCATTTCATTTTCCCTGTATCTCATACACCGTCCAATACAGAAGATCGCCTACCTGATCCTACCGGAAGACACGCCATTGGCCGTAAAAATTCTTCTGATTGTACCGGTCGTACTGGTTCTGGCCCACCTCACCCAAAAATACTTTGAAATGCCCGTTTATCGGCGTCTCAAAAAATTACTTCGGGACGCGCCTCTGTTCGCATCAAAATTAAGTACACGCAGCGCTCGGGATTGATCGCCTTCACTCTTCTTCAAAGTCCTTTCCAAAGATAATTTCTAACATCCGGTTTCCGACGAATGACCACTCTCAAACCCGACACGACACTTCCAAAAGTTGCTATCATCACCCCAGTCTACAACGGTGCGGATTTCCTTTTGGAAACACTCGAAAATGTGCAGGCCCAGGACTATCCAAACCTGGTCCATATCGTGCTGGATAATTGTAGCACCGATGGCACAGCTGACATTTTGGAAGCCTTTGAGCCTAAAAATTTTCCTGTGATTGTTCACAAGAACACGCAATTGCTCCCACTGTACTCCAACTGGAATACGGCGATGAGCCATGCTCCAGCAGACGCAAAATATGTAAGGCTTCTTTGTGCGGATGACACAATGTCTTCGAACTGCACGCGAAAAATGGTGGAAGTCGCCGAGACTGATGATGATATCCTGCTGGTCGGAACGAACGTATCCAAGAATGATGAGCCGGTCCCATTTGTCTGGCCGGAAGACCAGACTGTTATGGACGGCAAGGAAGTCGTGCGACGCTTCTTCTTGAATCAGATCGGCTTTTTCGCTGTTCATATGTTGATGCGCCGGGATGTCATGGACTGGCGCGATCCGATTTATGATGATCGCTTTACGGGTGCTGACTTCGAATCCGTGCTGGCTATCCTGAAACGCGGAAAATTTGGCATGGTGCACGAACGCCTCGGATGGGTCCGCATTCATGATGGCTCACAAACCGCCGCGACGATTGTCAAAAAGAATACGCATTTTGTAGACTGGCTAAACTCTTTGTATGAACACGGACCGGATGTTCTTACGGAACGGGAGTTCAAACGCGTTACACGTCGGTATTGCAGACACTATTTCCGGCGTGCCCTGCGTTGGAAGAAAGAGTACGGCGCCGAGGCAACCGAACGTCATTTCGCCGCGCTGGAGAAGCAGCGCGGCCCAACAACTTTTGCCACCTATGCCGACGCGTGGTTTGATTGGCTGATGATCAAGGTTGGTGTCCGGAAATACTGGTCCGGCTGGCCATCCTGAGCGCTAGAGAACGGACGATGAATTCTGGACCTCTTCACCCGATTAATGAACCGATGAAAATCGGCTTTCGCGTTGGCACGTTTCCAAAGCTGTCGGAGACCTTCATTCTGGACCAGATTGAAGGAATGATCGCCCGCGGACATCAAGTTTCCATTCTGGCAAACGACCGGGCCAAGCCACAGGAAAAGGCTGTATCGCCTGAAGGATTGCACGACCTCTCCTATGTTCGCTCAGACAATCCTCTCTTGTCCGGACTACAAGATCGACTGCCTTACCGTCTCCGCAGAGCGCTTACCGCCTCGCGCGAGCGCAAGTTCTGCACAGCCAATGATGTTATTATCTGCAACTTTGGCTGGTTTGGCGCTCAAGTACTGGAAAGCGCCAACTCGCTGTCTCCGGCACCAAAAATTCTCACGATCTTCCACGGCGACGATATGTCGAGAAGCTTGCTTGCCAATGGAGGCAATCTGTATTCAGACCTGTTTGATCAGAGACAGATGCTATTGCCGGTCAGTGACTTCTGGTCTGAACGACTTCAGCAATTCGGTGCACGCGAAGAAGACATTTTCGTTCACCGAATGGGCGTGAAGACCGAGAACTTCAAATATGCACCGAAAACTCGATCCAATACCGATCCATTCAAACTTGTCACCGTATGTCGTTTTGTTGAAAAGAAGGGGTTGGAGTACGCAATTCGTGGGTTTGCAAAAGCCGTGAGCCAAGCGCCCGATCTGACAATGCGGTTTGAACTCATAGGCTCCGGTCCGCTCGAAGCATCTCTCAAAGCACTTGTTCGCGACCTTGGCATTTCAGAATTGGTGAGCTTCTCAGGCGCTTTGCCACACAAGGAAGTTGCACACGCGCTAGCCCGGTCTGACGCGCTGGTCCTGCCAAGTGTGGTCTCTGAAGACGGAGATATGGAAGGGATTCCGCTTTCGCTGATGGAGGCCATGGCCAGTGGCGTTGGCGTCATCTCCACCTATCATAGTGGCATCCCGGAACTCATTGAAAATGGTGTATCGGGCCTTCTGGCACAGGAAAAGAACTGTGATCAGATAGCGGATCACATTCTGACCTTGGCCAGGAACCCGGAATTGGCTGTCACTCTCACTCGAAATGCGCGCGAAGTGATTGAAGAAAAATTCAATTCGACCAAGCTCAATGATCAACTCGAAGAATTGTGTAAGCGCGCGCTCACCGATTCGGGCGTCCCGCCCCAAAGCACTGAGTGAGGATCCGTATGTCGGATGGCGTTTCTGTAATACTTCCAACCTACAACCGGTGTACCCTGCTTCAGGAAACCCTGGAGTCTGTGCTCGCGCAATCCCTACAGCCTGCCGAAATCATTGTGGTTGATGACTGCTCGCCTGACGACACAGTTGAGATGCTAGCGACGTATGGCGACAAATTGCGACTGATAACCAAGCAAAGCAATCAAGGAAAAGCCCATTCGATCAATCTGGCACTTTCAGAGTGCCAGCATCCGCTTGTCTGGATCGTTGATGATGACGACCTGATGCATCCGGACGCTCTGCAGACCCTCACAAATTTATTGCAACACAATCCAGAAGCCGGCTTTGCCCATGGCCGCCACGTCCGTTTTTCGATCGACAATGCCGGAAACCGCCAGGAATGGGACACAGGTTACTGGACTGAATGCGCGTCTGAGGAGTTTCTGGTCCGCACAATGGAGGATTTCTTCGTTCACCAGCCGGGCATGATCTTTAAGCGTGCGCTCGTCGACCAATCTGGACCCTTGAACGAAAATCTCGTTCGCTCTCAAGACTACGATTTCCTGATCCGACTGGCTCGTGTTGCCTCAGGAGTTGGAACGCAAGACGTTATTTTCTTCCAGCGTCAACACGATGGACTCCGTGGCACGAAGGAAAACAGCTTCTCTGCGACAGAACGCGACAAGAAATGGATGGAATACGACCAGAAGATTTTTCGCGCGCTGAGAGACGATATGGATTTAAGCGAGTTCCTGCCGTCTGGCGAACAGATCCAATCTCCAACCGACAAACGCCGCGCACTGCTTCAAAGAGGCGTAATCATGGGCCGCAAGAAGCTTTGGGACCTAGCAATCCAGGACTTCTCCGATGCAGCATCACTAGGGGACGCCCCTTTGAGCGATGCCGAGACGCTCACTCTTTCACGCGCATTTTCATCGAAATACGGCTGCGAAGAGATCTTCGATGGCTCGTTTCCAATCGCTGAATACAAACAGATATTCGCATCGGCACCCCTTGGACCTGAGATCTGTAGATCGCTTTCGAACGGGCTTAGATGGCGGATTCGAGAGGCGCTGTTTAAGGGAAAGATAACCCGCGCATTCTTGTATTCTCGCTTCATGCTGGCTCTGAGACGAGCGCGATAGGCAACCATCAGCTTGCCTGATGGGCTGGCTTGTTTCTTGCTAAGATATGCGCAAATGAACATTAGCGGATCGGGACGACATCCATGAAAGTTGTATTGCTCGCAGGCGGCTTCGGCACACGCATCAGTGAAGAAACCAGCATTCGGCCAAAGCCGATGGTTGAAATCGGCGGAAACCCGATCTTGTGGCATATTATGCGCCAGTACGCCGCCCACGGCCTCAAGGATTTCGTCATCTGCGCAGGCTACAAGTCTGATTATATTAGAAATTACTTTCTGAACTATCGCAACACCCGCTCAGACTTCACAATGAACTTGCGGTCCGGCCAGGTAGAGTTTCATGAAACCGAAGCTGAAGACTGGAATGTTACGGTGGTCGACACAGGCCTGAATACGATGACAGGCGGCCGCATCAAGGCAGCGCGGCGCTACATCGGCGACGAACCGTTCTGCGTGACCTATGGTGACGGCGTTTCGAATGTGAACATCACGAATCTCATCGAAAAGCACAAAGCATCGAATGCCTACGCGACGCTGACAGCGGTGGTTCAGCCCGGTCGTTTCGGTGGCCTCAGCCTGGATTCCCAGACCGGTGCGGTTCGGTCGTTCCGCGAGAAGGCCGCAGAAGATGGAAACGTCATCAATGGCGGCTTTTTCGTCTGCGAGCCCGAGGTTTTCGACTATATTGATGGTCCGGACACAATTTGGGAACGAGACCCACTCGAACGCCTGGTCTCTGACAACAAGCTCAACGCCTACCGTCACTTCGGCTTCTGGCAGCCGATGGATACGCTCAGAGACAGGAACTACCTTGAAGGCCTTTGGGAGAAAGGCGATGCCCCATGGGCACCTGAGCAGTTGATGGGCAAGAGCTGACTTCCAGCAATCCTGATATGGCACAATTTGCGCGCTCAGGCCGTCCCGTCACGACAATCTGCTAATGTTCATGGCGCATTCGATACCAGTTTGTAGAATCCACGTTTCGCCCCTCCTCCCGAAAGGTACCCATGCATGTCCAAAGGACTGATGAGCTCAGCAGGAAAGGCCGCCGCGTGGAGCGCCGTGGGGAGCTGGGCCGGACTGGTTGGCAGCATGCTGTCGCTGGTCGTATTGGCGCGCCTATTGGCTCCTACCGACTTTGGCATATACGGGTTTGTGCTGGTGACGTTGGCCATTCCCGAAGCGATCGCCTGCAACAGCCTGAATGAATCGCTTATTCAACGGCAAGAGTTGACTAGGGGGCACTCAAACTCCGTCTTTGGCTTGTCGTTCTTTTTCGCAGCGCTGTTCTTTGTGATCATCGCGGTTTCCGCTCCGATGATCGAGGCATTTTTCGGACAGGAGGGCTTGACCCCATTCCTGTGGGTTATGTCCGCAGGTCTCTTTGTGGGAGCTTTCACTGCAGTCCCGGCCGGCCATCTCCAGCGACGTCTCGCATTCAAGCAAATTGCCCTCGTCGACGTGGTGGGCACCCTCGTAGCAGCGATTGTGGGCATTGTACTCGCGATACTGCTCCAGAACGCTTGGGCGCTGCTTATTATGGAGTTGTCGCGTCGAATCGTTCGAATGCTGGCTTTTTGGTGGTTCGACCGGTGGATGCCTTCTCTCTCCTTCTCCATCTCTAACTTGAAGGATCTTGCGGCTTTCAACTTCGCCTCCGTAAGCCTTCGCCTTATCACCGTGCTTGAGAAAAGCATTCCCCAGGCTGTTATTGGCATGTTTCTCGGTCCTGCAGCACTCGGAATGTTCAATCTTGCAATGCGCGTTCAAGAGCAAGCCGGGACCGCCCTGATCTCTCCTTTCGGCGCGATTGCCCTGCCCTTTGCATCGAAATCCCAAGCCAACCGCGAATTGCTCCACAAGCTGTTGCGCGGTGCAATAACGGTTGCAACTTTTGTCGCCTACCCCGCATTTCTCGGTGCAGTTGCTATCGCGCCCGTCGCTGTACCAATCGTCTTTGGAGAGCAGTGGATCGGCGCAATTGGCGCAATTCAGATCTCGTTGCTGATCGGGATTCGCCGCCCGACATCTACATTCGACGCGGGCGTGCTAAAAGGCGTCGGTCGCCCGGATCTGGTATTGAAGATCGCGCTGATCTGTCTGGCAACGATGATTGCCCTCCCATATGTTGCGCCATATGGTCTTGAAGCGATCATGTGGCTAATCTGGGCACAGAAGATGATTGGCTGGGTACTCGGTGCGCTCGCCGTTCAGCGTGTGGTTGGATTTTCCATCAAACAGCAAGTTTTCGCTGGGGCATCCGCCTTGCTCGCATCGATCATCATGGCGGGCGCTGTCATTCTTACGTCGGCTCGAATTCCCGAGCACGTGGATGACATAGCAAAATTATTACTTTTGGTTGTGCTGGGCGCGCTGACTTATCCGCTGGTGTTGCTAATCGTTTCACCTCGCACCACCCTTCGTCGTATCAGGGCACTGGTCCTACTCTTCGCCGGGAAGAAGGAGCGCGCCCTACAGACAATGATGAATTCGCCAGACAATGACGAGTCGTCCAACTTTGCCCCTGAGGTTTCAGATGCGGCAAAATCTTGATCCCTCCAAAGTCGCCATTGTCATTCCACTGTACAATGACGAACCACATATCGAACGCGCAATTCTCAGTGCGCTTAAGCAAGAGTGCCCCAGTGGCATCTCTCTCGAGGTCATTGTCGTCGATGACTGTTCGACGGATTCTGGTTATGAGATTGCGAAAAGTCTGGAAGATGTTCACCCCAACCTGAGAGTGTTGAAGCAATCAATTAATCAGGGCCCATCCGCTGCGCGAAATCTCGCATTGTCTCAAACAGATGCTGGCTGGTTCACGCCGCAGGACAGCGATGACATTGTTTTGCCAGACCGCCTGTCGAAACTTCTGGCCACTGCAATCGAAAACAATCTTGATTGGGTGGCAGACAATCTTCTCATTTCGCAGGAAGCGTCCCCACAATCGATAGAACGCAACCTTTGGCCAGAAAAGCCCGACGGTCCGATTCCGCTTACAGCCGAGTTCTTTGTAGAGCGATCATTTGAAGTCGAAACGCCTCGATCCGAACTCGGTTTTATCAAACCTCTCTTCAATCGGTTAGCCATGAAAGATGGCGACTCGCCTTATCTTAACGAACTACGATTTGGCGAAGACTTTGAACTTTACACACGCCTTCTCCTGGACGGTACCAAAGCCTGGTTGATTGACCCTTGCGGCTACTATCTCGTCCAACGAGCAGGATCAGCATCTCACTCGCAAGCTGGGCGTGACCATCGCAGGCTTGCCGCAATTTCAGCACGCATGTCGAAAAGGCCGGGGATCTCGCCAGATGCGAAATCAGCACTGAAGGCTCATGCCGCTTACTCGCAGCGCGAAGCCGCAATCTGGGCGTGGATGGACGGTGTCCGACAACGCGACATTTCATTGACGCTGTCTGCATTTAGCTTTTCAGTAGATGCGTCCCTGAATCTTCTGGGCACAATCATGAAGCAAGTCCTCAGAAAGCTGCTGCCAGCCCGCAGCATCACAGAATAATCCAATTCTCGCCGGATTCATCCGCAAGATGGCTTACCATGACAGGTGAATTGAGAATCGCGTCTTAAAGGCGCTTTAAGGAATGACCGGTCTATATACGTTCATGAATGAGGTGAACCCGTCTCTTGCTAGGACACGCTCCATGATGAATTTGGCGACTCAAACCAGCGTTATCGGGACTTATCGGGATCAGCCGAAAACGGACACGCATGGTGTGAACAAATGGCCAGTTTGGCTGCGCATCCTGGTGATCGTTAGCCTCAGCTCAGCGCTTTGGACAGGTATCATTGCTGGCGTTGCAGCAATCCTCTAGTTCTCTCACCTACCCGCCAGTCCACTAAGCGGCGCTTCTGTTTCCCGTGATAAATACCGGCATTTCTCCTACGCGCTTCCTGCGTACGGGAGATAGTGTAGCAGCTGCGCCGATATACAAAAGATTCAAGGCCGTATTGAAGCTGGACCAAGCAGTAGATTCTGTGAACGTCGAAACGAACACGATGCCTCCGAAAACAAGCCAAGCCGACATCTCAAGAGAAGTTTGCTGGAAAAACTGTAGCAGAAGCCTGTAGCCGCACCACGCCCACATCAACAGGTAGAGAGCCAATCCGATAAACCCCAGATGCACGCGAACCTCGAGATACGCGTTGTGGAACGTCAGTTGGGTTCCGTAGGGCTTGAAGTCTGTCTCGTTGATAGACTGCGCTGCACCGTTTGAGATGTGCCAGAAGCCCGAATGGCCATGCCCGATCCAGGGATGTTCAGCTGCGGCAACTTCACCCGCGGCCCAGATAGCGGTTCGGCCTGTGAATGTAGAATCCTTGCCCAGCGCAGCGAGGAAGTCCTGCAGGTAGGATTGATGCGTCTGGTTGAGCACGAACATCGCACCCAACAAAATGGCTGAAAAAGCCGTCAAAACCAGAAGCGACCGAAGGTGGCGAATACGGCTGATCGAGACCCAAAGAAACTTAACACCCATAAGGCCAGCAATACCTATCGCGGCGAACACCAAGGCAGTGGCCGACGGCGCCCGCAACATGAACAGAAGTGCGACGGGAAACGCGACAGCTGCGAGCATGCGCGTCCAAGGCCAAGATTTGTCGTTCAACAACGTCGTTAGGCTGAGCAAAGCCACAAGGAGCATTTGCTGTGCGAAATAGTTTTTCTGAGGATACGGGCCGCCTGCATGCATGGTGTCGTAATAAGGCGCACAGACAACAAGTGCGGCAACTCCAGCGAAAAACATGCAGCGCAAGATAGTCGAGATATCAAACCGCGCGATCGTGATTAAGGCTACAATTGGCGTGAGCAGGAACAGCAAAGCCGTGCGCAAGGCATCTCCTGTAAAGGGAGACCATGCCACTGACATCAGACCGAACAGCTGAATCGGAAAAAGTGGCCACGCCTTGAGCATGACCGGGATAATTTCATCCTTGTAAAGGAACAGCTGTGCGACAAACCACAAGACGATCAAATATCTTAGGGGCGTCTCCATTGGCAGCGGAACGAACGCATTTAGGAACCATATAGAAAGAAGCGCTTGCTCCCAAAAAGGAATCTTGCGCGGCTCTTCATATACAGTAGCCAAGACAAGCGCATCGCGGTCATCAGCAGGAATACGACTTACGATGTTCATGTCGCGCTCTCCCCCCCAAGGCTCGTCCTTACGACATCACGCATGAAGCCAGCTGGCTGAATAAAAATGTCCTCGGGTAACGCATTCAAGACATTCACATATCGGGTTATCTCACTTCGATCAGAAACGAGTTTTTCGATCAGTTTGGGTAACTCCGTCTCCAGTGGTTCCTCGACCACAAAACCGCAGCCATGCCGTTGCAGCCACGCCGCAGTCTCAGTGCCCGCAGGCGCGATGGAGGGCGTTGCGTAGTAGCCGCCTTCATATATGCGGTTTGGTAGCAACCAGACCGAGTTGTATCCCGCTTCCATGAAATCACCTGCCCAGACGACGTCCAGCGAGGCATAAATTCCCGACAAGTCTTCAGGCGATTGATAGCTGCCGAAATATCGCACGTTCTGGCGCGCATCAATTTCAGGTTCAAACACTGGAATTTCTGTTCGGGCCGGCAGCCCGTGGAGATGAACCTCTACTGCGTGAGGGAAAGCATCGGCCAATGCGCATAGAAGATTGAATGATCGTTGGCATCTCAAATTGCCGACCCAACCAAGGGTGATTTTTTTTGATGCTGCGCTTTCTGAACATACGTCACCGCACGGACGAGGTCCAAAGTCAGCATCCGCGCTGAGCCGGTTTTCAACAAGGTAAGCCTTGTACTGACCAGCATAGTACCGCTCAAAATGGTTCTTGATAAAACCGGGAGAACTAACCACCAGCGCTCGGCTACGTTTCAGCAAAGATCTTTCCAAAAATCGCACTGTCCGTCCGACAATGTCTTTGCGAACCAGCAATCGGTGCACATCAAGGCTCTCATAAATGACCGGTGTGTCCAATTTTGCGTAGCGCTTCGCTAGAAATGCACAAGCCAACATGTCCAGATTACGAGCGTAGATCAGGTCAGCATCCGCGAGCTTTTCCCTGTGGGCAGCAGCCTTTCTCGCCCCTTTGAACACCTGTGCAATCCGTTGAAGAAAAGCGCCATCGCGAGTTTTGCCAAGATCGACATTCTCCCATTCGGGGTCGCTATCTCGGCGGCGCATCATGAAACCCGTAACTTCCAGACCGTCTCCGACAAAGGATTTGACCCGGCGACGCACGGCCGCATCGGCCGCGTCGTGTCCGAAGAAGGCAATCCTGGTCATTACAAAATCCAATTCTCGCCAGAGGCCAAAGCCCCCACACCGCACCTCAGTTCGCGTCGACCTTTTCGGCAGCGCCGGTTTTATGGTCGGCAAGACTCGGAGGCGTTTGAATGGCCGTGGGCTGAATTTTCCCACTCTTCGACTTCTTGGAACCGCCGCGCATAAAGGAGAAGAGAGAAGGTTTGCTCTCCATCTGATAGTACTTCCGGTATGCATCGTAGCTAGCACCCGGATCACTGTAATGACGACGACGATTCAGATTGACCATGTTCAAAGTTACGCCGAGCAGGTCTGCTTGGAACGATTTCAACAATGCGAGAGACTGACGTGCCGCGGCACGTGTCGTATGCCTCCAACGGACAACCAAGATCGTTTTATCGGTTTTCCCGGCCACAACACGAGCCTCTGCCATCAACAATAGCGGGCCTGTGTCAATCAGAATAAGATCGTACATTGACCGCAGACGAACCAACAAGTCGTCGAACGCTCGCGTACCGAACACATCATGCGGCGTGTGCCCAGTCAACGACAGGGGTAGGATGTCGAGCATGCTCTTCGGATCTTTTGCAATTGCATCAGACAGCTGACCAGCTCCGAATAGATACTCAATAAATCCGACTTCGGGCTTGAGACCGGCGGCTTCGGTCAACTGACGGCGACGGAAGTCGCCATCAATAACCAGTGTGCGAGCCCCGGACATTGCTGACATCCGACCAAGCGCGAGCGTCAAACTGGTTTTACCTTCATCCGGCAGCGAAGACGTAATCGCTACCGTTTTTGTTTCGCTATCAAGGTCAGAGAACGCGATGGCTGCACGCAAATACCTCACACTCTCGGCAAAGGCAGATAGCGGGTTCTCTATTAGATACTCAGCCGGGTTGGTTTGCGTAAAGCCGAGCGCGTTGGTGGTACGAATGAGTGGCACCGATCCGATCGCATTCTGGCGCAGCTTTTTCTCGATGTCCTCGGTGGAGGAAATTTTCATATCCAGCAGCTCAGCCAGAAGTGCCAGTCCTGCGCCCAGCATTCCGCCAAGAATTGCACCAATCAACAGGTTCAATTTCGTGCGAGGCGAACTTGGGTGTTTTGGAACCGAAGCTTGCGACAGGATCACCGCATCAGGTTGAACCAGGCCATCCTGCTCTCGCGTTTCCTTGGAGCGTGAAATGAACTCCTCATACAGGACGCGGCTGGTCTCCGCATCGCGCTCCAACTCACGCAGGCGCACCATGGCCAGGCTGTTGCCGCGCAACTTCGCGTTTGAATTATTGATCTGCGACTGGAGACGTCCGACCTGATCCCGGCGAACCCGAACTTCGTTTTCCAGATTCGTCGCAATGCGGTTCATTTCATTCTCGATCTGGCGTTCGATATCGGCTTGTTCTGCACGCGCACCAATCAATTCTGGGTGCTGCGGACCGAGACGAGTCTCAAGGTCTCCAACGCGACCACGCACAGTAGAGAGTTGTTGTTTGAGGCTGGTGATCAGTGGAGATTCCAGAACTTCGGAAATACCATCCACACCTGCACCCCCATCAATTTGGCGACGCATGCTGTCATATCGAGACCGAACACGATTCAGCTCAACTTCGGCCTGGGTTTTCTGCGTGGTTAAATAGGCGATATTCTGCTCAGTGAGCGTGTTGCCCATCGCCGTTTCCATGTCGTTGTCAGCGATAAATTTAGCAACTCGATTTTCTTTTTCTTCAACCTCTTCCCGAAGTGCGAATACCCGGTCAGACAACCACTCGGTAGCGCGCCGCGTGGCATCTAGTTTGGTTTCAAGCTGTTGGACACGGTATTGATCTGCGATGGCATTTGCCAGTCGTGCGGCTGTTTCAGGCGACTCGCTCGTAACCTCCACATTGATCAGGTAAGTCGTACCTACTCGAGATACGCCTACGCTACCCATGAGTTTGGCTACAGCACTTTCGAGAAGTGCATTTTCCCGCTCATCGACACTCATCCCTTCAAACGGATCTTCTTCTGTCGTGTCGACCCCCAGAAAGCCAAGAAAGCTATCCGACAGACTACCGAGCACACTCGTTTCCGGTTCTCTGAGCGTCCAATTGAACTCTGGATCTTCGACCAGCTTTTGCTTCACCGCCACCTTGGTGAGCAAAGATTTGGACTTCATGATCATGACTTCGGTATCGATCACTGCCGTACTTACAGCCAA
Source organism: Hyphomonas atlantica corrig. (assembly GCF_000682715.1). Classification (GTDB taxonomy): domain Bacteria; phylum Pseudomonadota; class Alphaproteobacteria; order Caulobacterales; family Hyphomonadaceae; genus Hyphomonas; species Hyphomonas atlantica. Next base: position 168,746 of record NZ_AWFH01000045.1, read on the forward strand.
CCCACTAAGCACGCTTCCAAGATCAATGACGTTCTGCTGCTCCGTATCAAGCTGAACGATTGAGCTCGCCTTGTAGAGCGGCACCTGATTGAATGTCATGTAGGCGACCAGCGAAAATACCGCCAGAAAGCTCAGCGCAATCAGCCAGAATCGGCGATAGACCGCAGCCAATAGGGACTTGAGGTCCGTAGGCATGGTGTTGCCATCGGAATCCGCTTCTGCGGGTACCTGGGTCGGAAGCTCAAAGCTGAAAGTCTTGGTCAAGATACTATACCGAAAGTTGGAGTTGACGCTGAATTTGGAGCGGCCCAAGGTTCAGGCCGCTCCATTTTGGATTAAGGGAACACGCGGACAGAAATGCCGAGCAAATCTGCACTATAATCCTGATTGCCGACAACCGCGGAACCATCGCGCTCACGCTCCACGTGTCGCGCGAATGCATTCAGATGCACACGTTTATTCATCTTGTACGTGCCAATCACGCCAAAATCAGTAACGTCTTCATCACGGTCGACTTCATCATATTCGTAGTTCTCGATGTTTCCGTATCCGGAAAGAATGATGTTCCGATACAACTCATGATCAACACGAACGCCGAAATTGGTCTGGACCGAACTGGCGGTATTCACAACACCACTATCAACCGTTCGGCGACCGCCATTGAACGACACTGTCGTCAGGCGGGTCGGGAACCACTCGACATTGGCGTCGACAGCAAGACCGTCATTGTCCTCAAAGAAAGCGTCGTCCATCTCTTGCGAGAGAAAACCGATCGCGATGTCTCCGCGGACCAGAGAGTTCAGCTCGAAGTCGACACCACCGGACAGCGTATATGTATCGGAGTCGCGTGAACGCGCGACACCATCAACAATGACGTTGTTATCATACTCGCGCTGATCCAGAACGCCCTGTCCAAAGATGGCAAGGTTCGGCGTAAGCGCGTAGCTAAGCCGGGAATAGAACCGGTTGTCGGTGCGATCACGGAAATCCTGGTCAATCGGCACACCTGTGATCGTGGATGCATCATCATAATCGACTTCCGCAATCGTAAGCACATTGGCCCAACGGATCCGGTCGTTCGAGTAGTTCGCATTCACATCAAAGCCAGTCCGCGTGAATTCAATCGGCTCGCCCAATCCGGACGTGTTCGAAGGATCAGAATACCGATCCGTTGATTTCTGGTAGAAGGCTGCGCCCCCGAAGGAAAACTCCCGCGTCACATCGATGCGACCACGAAGACGACCATTCAGATTAGTGAACGATTGATCGCCGTAGTCTTGATACTCCTGATGGACCGCTGAGACGTCCACACCAACCTCGTGTACGCTCCAATTTGTACGCGCAGAGAGGTTTGCGCCTACTTCAGCAATCGTATCAGACTCCTCATCTGTGCTCGTGCCAAGCGCGTTGCTCGTGTATCCGAGTCCAGCATGGGCATTGGAGTTTACAGTAAAGGCTCCAAGCCGGATGGGCTCCGGGTCAAACTCCGGCTGGTTACGGTCGGTGACCGATTCATACTTATCGCGGCTATAATAGTCGCCAGACTGCGCATGTGCGACACCCGTAGCGGCCAACACCAACGCTCCTGTTGCGACACCTGCAAGGCCCGCACGCTTGATTTCCAACATTTCCACCTCTTCCCTGGAACTCGATCTCCGGTTCATCCTACCGGAATGTTTACCAAAACAATGAAGCAAGACCCATACCACTTTTATTGCCTTTGGTGAGCCATCCTTAGCGAAGTACGGTGAGGATCAGGTAATTAAACTAGAACAAATTCGATCGATTACAGGGAGGCCGATCGTGGACGGCGACTGCGTTCGGCCTCTCCTACACCTGTGTTCTGCAGTATTTTATGCAGAATGCAGAAAGCCCGGAGCGCAAGAAACGGCACCCCGGGCTAAGTTGTAACAATCGTTATGGCAGAAGTTAATTATTGCACAGCTTCGTCTGAAGGTTAGCCGAAGCCGTGTTCGCTATCTGCCTTACTCCGCTGCTGCAGGTAGATCCATTTCAGAAAGGGCGGTGTAGCGCTTCAAATGGTGATCAACATTACCGAATTCGGCATCAATCATGGTGAGGCGCTTGAAGTAGTGCCCAACTGCCAACTCGTCCGTCATGCCCATACCGCCATGAATTTGCACAGCTTCTTGGCCGACAAAGCGACCCGCTTGGCCGATGCGCACTTTCGCAGCTGACGCGGCTTTCTTGCGAGTCACCTCGTCCTCATCGAGCTTCAAAGTCGCCATGTAAGTCATGGAGATTGACTGCTCGTGTTCCATGAACATGTCGACCATGCGATGCTGCAGCACTTGGAACTTGCCGATGGCCACACCAAACTGCTTACGCTGACGGGAATAATCCACTGTCATGGCGTGAGCCACCTTCATGGCGCCACACGCTTCTGCACAGATTGCCGCAATGGCCTCATCGGTCACCGTCTCAATCAGTGGCAGTCCGTTGTCGACTTCGCCGATCACGGCTTCCGCACCAACGGCGACATTTTCGAAGTAAACTTCGGATGCCCGGCGGCCATCCACGGTCGGATAGTCGCGTGTGCTGATGCCTTGGGCGTCCTTCGCAACCACGAATACTGTAACGCCGTTGCTGTCACGACGGTCGCCGGACGTACGCGCCGTTACGATGAAGTGGGTGGCCCAAGGCGCACCGACAACGACAGCCTTGTGCCCGTTTAGGACAAAGCCGGCACCGTCTTTCTTCGCGGTTGTTTCAAGATCTGCCAGGTTGTAGCGACCACGCGGCTCTGCATATGCGAAGGCAAAGATGTTCTCGCCAGACATCACGCCGGAGAGATATTCCTCCTTTTGTGCGTCACTGCCGCGCTTCAGGAAACCGCCGCCACAAACAACGCTTGGCACGTATGGCTCGACGACGAGCCCTTTGCCGAACTCTTCCATGACAACCATCGCATCGATCGGGCCGCCGCCAAGGCCGCCATCTTCTTCGCTGAAAGGAGCCATCAGCAAGCCGAGCTCAGCGAACTGCGCCCACATTTCCGGACGCCAGCCAGACTCGGACTGAACGACCTTGCGACGGGTTTCGAAGTCGTATTGTTCCCGGATCAGCCTGGAAAGGCTGTCGCGGATCATGGTTTGCTCTTCGGTGAAATTGAAGTCCATCTTGTATCCTCCCTGCCTCGTACGCCTTACAGGCCGAGGATCATCTTCGAAATAATGTTGCGCTGAATTTCATTCGATCCACCATAGATCGATGTCTTGCGCATATTGAAATATGACTCAGCTGCGAAGTTGGCGTGGTCTGGACCAACGCCAAAACCTTCGTTGCCAGTCGCTTCCATGCCGTACCCATAAGGCGCGCCATAATAGCCAACCGCTTCAAGCGTAAGCTCAGTCAGACGCTGTTGAATCTCGGTCCCTTTAACTTTCAGGATCGAGCTTTCAGGTCCCGGCCCCTTGCCTGCAGCTTCTGATGCCAGCGTGCGCAGCTCTGTGAACTCAAGCGCGGTCAGATCGATTTCCAGCTGGCTGATCTTGCGAGCAAAATCCTGGGTTTCAATCAGTGGTGTGCCGTCAACCGTTTCTTCGGAAGCAATGTTGCGCAGACGCTCAACGCCGCGCTTCGAGCGGGCGACACCGGCAATACCGGACCGTTCATGTGCGAGCAGGAATTTAGCGTAGGTCCAACCTTCGTTTTCCTTGCCAACAAGATTTTCGACTGGCACGCGGACATCCGTCAGCCAGGTCTCATTCACCTCGTGGGTGCCGTCGATCAGCTTGATTGGTTTCACTTCAATGCCCGGCGTATTCATATCGACGAGAATGAAGCTGATGCCTTCCTGCGGCTTTTTCGCGTCAGGGTCAGTGCGGCACAGGAAGAAGCCCCAATCGGCATGCTGCGCCAGAGTGGTCCAGGTTTTCTGGCCATTGATCACGTAATGATCGCCATCGCGGACGGCCGTGGTCTTCAGGCTGGCGAGGTCGGAACCAGCGCCCGGCTCGGAATAGCCCTGACACCACCAGACATCGCCGGACAGGATACCCGGCAGGTGGCGCTCTTTCTGCTCTTCGTTTCCGAATGTGTAGATCACCGGCCCAACCATCGAGACACCGAATGGTAGCGGCATCAGCGCATCAACGCGCGCATTTTCTTCTGACCAGATGTAGCGCTGGGTCGATGTCCAACCTGTGCCGCCATACTTTTCTGGCCAAGCCGGCGCAGACCAGCCTTTTTTGCCGAGCACCTTGTGCCAGGCTAGGAATTCCTCGCGCGTGAGATCTTCACGCGTTCCAATTCCATCCAGTTCCTTTGGATAATTATCGCGAATGAATTCGCGGACTTCATTACGGAAGGCAATTTCTTCCGGCGTAAAATCGAGATTCATGACGGCTCCTCACTGTGCGCTGACTGCGCATCATTCTTGCCCCCTCTATTTCCGCCATTTTGGAACAAAGGCAAGGTGACGTGAGCGTAAACGTCAGGTTCTCGTCGCGTCAGGTCGCACTTGCTCCCTCGGGCTCAGCGATGAAGGGGGCACACGCTGTTTTAAGAAGACCAATCGCCGTGGCCGACCCGAGACCACCACCAGTCTGGAACTCAAGCTGAAGCAAGGGCTGCAAGCCAAGTCGCTCCATCGCTGCCTCGTGGGCAGGCCGCCTCGTGACGTGAGACGCGATACAGTGACTGATCGCCTTCGGCTCAATCGCGTGCACAACCGCCGCCGCAATTGTGGTGGCGAATCCATCCAGCACCACCGGGATACCCTGATGGCGCGCGGCGATGATCGCGCCGACGCACGCCGCCAGTTCACGCCCCCCCACATGCCGCAAAGCCTGCAACGGATCGGATAAATGCCCGCGATGCAATGCGAGCGCGCGGGCGACAACATCTACGCGCCGCTCCACCAGTTCAGCGGTCGTCTGATTGCTTGGACGGACCCAATAGTCCGGCGCGCCGCCATACAGGGCGCAAGCCACAGCGGCAGCAGCGGTGCCCACACCCGCGCCAGAAACCGCTAGCGCCAGCAGGTCCGGCTTGTCTTCCGCGGTTTCGAACCCGTAGGCGATCGTCGCAGCGCACTCTCGCTCCGACATGGCCGGGCTCTCGGCAATGCTTTGCGTAGGCTTGTCAATTGCGAGGTCATAAACGCGAATATTCGCACCAGATTGGGTCGCGATGGCCGACAAGGGCGCCTTGCCTTCCCGCAGAGCATCGACGTGTGCGCGCGTGTCGTCTGGACTGGACAGGGAAACGCCCTCTGATGCCAGGCCGTGAGAACTGGCAAAAACAGCCAGGAAAGGCTTTTCGATCCGGGGAGGAAACCTGCCCTGCCATTTTGCCAGCCAGGCCGCCGCCTCGCCGAGGCGGCCAAAGTCCCCCTCACGTCCCATGCCGAGAAGTGCGTCCCGCACTTTCTGCGCGGGTGCCGCATCGGGTTCGGGCGCGTTCCGGATCAGGGAACGGGCGTCTTCCAGAGGTGAAATTTCCTGGGTCGACTCACTCAAGGGAAACGCTCCGTCTTAATATTCAAACTGCTTGTTCTTATAACAGAAAACGAACCCAATCGGCGACAAGGTTTTGTTACTGAATTCATGGGATTGTCTTGCACACACTCGATCGCTGATTACCCTATATCCATGACCGCTCAAGCCATCAAATCGCCCTGTATCAAAGTTTGTGCTGTAGACGCCTCTACAGGACTCTGTCTCGGGTGCGCGCGAACGCTCAAGGAAATTGGGGGATGGGTAAAAATGGGGGAAGAAGGACGTGAGCAGGTGCTTGCGGATCTGCCTGCGCGGATCTCCCGCCTCGAGTCCCTCGGCAAGCGTTAGGAGCCGGCACGATGTCACCACAGAAAACCATACTGGCCGGTTTCGGCATCGCTGTGGCGCTTTCGGCCATCGTCAGTTTTATCATTGCCCCAAAAATGGAGCAGCATCGCACTGAGCTTGCAACGATGACACCGGAGGCCGCGCCTGCCCCCACCGAAAAGCGAACGTCGGTTCGCTTCGCCAATGCCGCAATCATCGATCGCGAAGATGATGGACACTACTGGACGCGCGCAGAAGTCCACGGCACCGCGGTCAAATTCATGGTGGATACCGGCGCCAGCACGGTGGCCCTCACGTATCGGGATGCCCAGCGCCTGGGCCTTAATCCTGAAACCCTCGACTATCGCTGGGAAATCCGGACCGCTGGCGGCATTACGCACGGCGCCGCTGTAACGCTGGACAGCATTCGCATCGGACAGGTTGAGATTGAACAGGTGGGTGCAATGATCCTGAAAGACGGGCTGGAACAGTCGCTGCTGGGCATGACCTTTCTTGGCGAACTTTACTCGTATGAATTCAAGCAAAGCCAGCTGATCATACGCCGGTAATCAGCGCACCGTTGCGGCCTTTGCCAACGCCGATCTCCCAGGCGAATCGTTCCTCATCGCCAGCCCAACGGGCATAGGCTACGCGCCCCTCAAGGCCTGCTGCGTCCATCAGATCCCGATACCAGTAAACAGCGCCTGCATTCAGCCTTTGCGGGTGAACGCCCCATAGCAGGCAAGCAGTGCGAAGCCTCTGATCGTCCAATGAACCATACAGGATCGGTGCCTTGCCACGCACACGCGCGAACCGGGCCAGACGGTCGAAGGCTCCCGTTCTCAGGGCCAGCGCAGTTGCACCTTCGGCCTCTGCCATGCCCTGTGATGTCTCTGCCACAACATCAATCGCCGTTTGTGCGGGTTGGTCCCCAGAGAATTGCTCCAGGGAACGACGATAGTCTTCGGCGCTCTCGGTTGCACGAATGATCCGCGACATGATGGCGACAGTTGTCGCCGGGTGTCGCCCAACCGCTGTTTCCCCTGACAGCATCACCGCATCCGCGCCCTGATAGATCGCCGTGGCGACATCAGACGCCTCTGCGCGTGTGGGCGCGGCGTTCTCGATCATGGATTCCAGCATCTGCGTTGCCACGATGACAGGCCGACCCAAGCCACGCGCGCAGCGAACGATGCGGCGCTGGATCACCGGGACATCTTCGGGCGCGTATTCGACGCCCAGATCTCCCCGGGCGACCATGACGGCATCAGCCGCGGCGACAATCGGCTCAAGATTATCGATCGCGGCAGGCTTCTCCAGCTTTGCAACCAAGGGCGCGCGACCCTTGATGATCGCTTTGACTTCTTCAATGTCTTCAACAGTTTGGACAAATGACAATGCGACCAAATCCACGCCGATTTCCATTGCGAAATCGAGATCAGCCCTGTCTTTCTCCGTCAGGGCGCGCACAGGCAGCGCCTTGCCGCGCACCGTAAAGCCTTTCTTGTCTGTCAGTTTTCCAGGCACTTCCGCGCGAACCCTGGGCGCATCGCCAGCCTGCGTGACGGTGAACATGAGCTTACCATCATCCACAAGGATAACGTCGCCCTCTTCCAGTATTTCGACGATCTCGGCGTGAGGCACAGGGATTGTGTCGTCGGCATCTGTCGTTTCTGCAGCAACAACGGCGTATTCTTTCTGGTATCGCAGGCGCAGTTCGCCGCCGGGCAGCGAACCGACTCTCACTTTTGGTCCCTGCAAGTCGCCGAGTGTCGCCAAAGGTCGCCCGGTTTCTTTCTCTGCCGCGCGAACCGCGTCCAGCGCCGCCTTGTGCGCGCTGTGTTCGCCATGACTGAAGTTCAGGCGAAACACGTCAACGCCGGCATACGCCAAAGCCAGCACTTCCTTGGGCGAGCGACTGCCCGGCCCAAGGGTCGCCACGATCTTTGCATTCTCACCAATCAGAGTCTTACCAGTCATTCCGCCCTCCCGATGACAAGGTTGACGCAGCTACTATACGAGTCCGCCGGAACTGGCCAGTCAGCGTTGCGCGAAGCCTGCTCGGAAAAAATATGCGACTGGTTGCATCCAATAGATCGAGTCGGTGCATCTGACTTCAAAAGAGGAGTTTTCATGAAATCAGCCATCATTGCCCTGTCAGCCCTTATCGCGATTGCGCTTCCAAACGCCGTCGCAGAAGATGCCCCAGAGCCAAGAAACAACCCGGTTCAGATAATGGTGCTCGGCACTTATCATTTCGGAAACCCCGGTCTTGATCTGGTCAACACCGAGGCGGACGATGTGCTTCTGCCAAAGCGGCAGGCTGAACTAGAAACACTGGCTGACCGCTTGCTGGAGTTTCATCCCACAGCGATTGCGATCGAAAGTATCCGCCGGACAGATGATGCGCTTGACCCAGGGTTTCCTGACTTCACGCCTGATGACCTGACCCGCCAACGTAATGAGAGCGTCCAAATCGGCTATCGCGTGGCGCATGCGGCTGGCCTGGACCGCGTCTATGCTGTGGATACGCAAGAGGGAGAGATTTCCTACTTCCCTTTTGACCGGGTTGAAGCGTTTGCCGAACGGACCAATCGCCAGAACGAGATCACCTCAAAAATCGAGACCATCAAGGCTCAGGCAGAAGCCATGATGCGTGACCAGGCAACGACTCCGATTGCGGAAATGCTTGCCTGGCAGAATGAGCCGGGCCTTATCGATGAGATGCATTCCGGATTTTACTATGGCCTGCTCAACATGACCGACGCCGAGGACAATGCCGGCGCCGCGCTCAATTATGGCTGGTATGCCCGCAACGCAGAAATCTTTGCCAACATCGCAGAAATCTCACAGCCCGGTGACCGGATCCTGGTCATCTACGGATCAGGTCACAATTACTGGCTCCGCCACTTTGCCGAAGAAACGCCTGGCTTTGCCCTGGTCGAACCGAACCCCTATCTGGTCGACTAGTCCACAGCAAACGGATCATAATTCAGGATCGGCGCCAACCACCGCTCGGCCTTGCGGGTATCCCACCCCTTGCGCTGGGCGTAATCCTCAACCTGATCTTTCTCGATACGGCCGACGGCGAAGTACACGCTTTCCGGATGTGCGAAATACAGGCCGGACACGCTGGCCGCAGGAGTCATTGCGAAGCTTGAGGTGAGCTCAACACCGATACGGTCTTCGGCTTCCAGCAATTTGAACAGGGTTTCCTTCTCGGAGTGTTCCGGCTGGCTCGGATAGCCCGGCGCGGGACGAATCCCCCGATACTTCTCCTTGATCAGCTCAGCGTTGCCGAGGTCTTCATCAGGCGCATATCCCCAAAGCTCCTTGCGAACACGCTCGTGCATGTATTCCGCCATCGCCTCAGCAAACCGGTCAGCCAACGCCTTGACCATGATGGAGGAATAGTCGTCCCGCTTCTCTATGAATTCCTTGGCAATTTCCTCCGCCTGCGGACCGGCAGTTACACAGAAGCCACCAATCCAGTCATCGCCCTCTGGCGCAACAAAGTCTGACATCGCAAAGTTCGGACGCGTATTGTCTTTCACCATTTGCTGCCGCAACGTATGAAACACCTCGCCCGATTGAAGGTGAATGTCGTCGCCAACTGAATTGGCCTTCCAGAAGCCGACAACCGCCTTCGGCTTGAGCCACGCCTCACCGACCAGCTGCTGCATCATGCCTTGTGTATCATTCCACAAGCTTGTCGCCGCTTCGCCCACAATCTTGTCTTCGAGAATTTGCGGGAACTGTCCGGCAAGATCCCACGCGGAGAAATACGGCGTCCAGTCAATGTACCGGGCAAGCGTTGCCAGATCGATGTCTTCGAAAGTCCTGACACCCTCGAAACTTGGCGCAGGGGGCGTGTAGCTGTCCCAGTCCAGTTTCAGGCGCGCCTCTCTTGCCTGTTCGATCGGCAGGCGCGGCTTGGGCGGGCCGCCGGATCTCGCTTCGCGCATGCGTTCGTAGCGGGCCTTGGTCTGAGTCACAAAGCCGGGCTTGTCGTCTTCGCTGAGCAGTGTGCTGACAACGCCGACAGCGCGGCTGGCGTCAGAAACATGAACCACGGGCGCACAGCGGATGACCGGATCAATCTTTACGGCCGTATGCGCCGGGCTGGTGGTCGCGCCGCCAATCAGGAGGGGCTGCACCATGCCGCGACGTTCCATTTCGGCTGCCACATAGACCATTTCATCAAGGCTTGGCGTGATGAGACCAGACAGGCCGATCACATCAACATTTTCCTTTATGGCCGTATCCAGAATGGTTTCAGCAGGCACCATGACGCCTAGGTCAAGAATTTCATAGCCATTACACGCCAGCACAACGCCGACGATGTTCTTGCCGATATCGTGTACGTCCCCTTTCACCGTGGCCATCAGAACCTTGCCATTGGAAACGTCGACCGTGCCAAGACGCTGCTTTTCCTCTTCCATGAACGGCTCAAGCCACGCCACCGCCTGTTTCATCACACGCGCGGATTTCACCACTTGCGGCAGGAACATCTTGCCAGATCCGAACAGGTCTCCGACGACATTCATGCCGTCCATAAGTGGCCCTTCGATAACATGCAGCGGGCGCTCTGATGCCAGACGCGCCTCTTCCGTATCGGCATCAATGAATTCCGTTATGCCGTGGACCAGAGCGTACTCAAGACGTTTGGCGACCGGAGCTTCCCGCCAGGACAAATCCTTCTCTGCGGTCTTGCCCTTCTGGCCCTTGAAGCCTTCGGCAATCTCGATCAGGCGCTCAGTCGCATCGTCGCGCCGGTTCAGGATCACGTCCTCTACGCGTTCACGCAATTCTGGTTCGATATCGTCATAGATATCGAGCTGGCCTGCATTGACGATCCCCATATCCATGCCGGCTGGAATGGCGTGATACAGGAATACAGAGTGCATGGCCCGGCGCACAGGCTCATTTCCCCGGAAGCTGAAGGACACGTTCGAGAGTCCACCCGAAATGTGGCAGCCGGGGCAGGTCTCTCGGATCACGCGCGCAGCCTCAATGAAGTCTACGGCGTAATTGTTGTGCTCTTCGATGCCCGTCGCCACAGCAAAAACATTGGGGTCAAAGATGATGTCTTCGGCAGGGAAGCCGACATCCTCAGTCAGAATACGGAAGGCACGCTGGCAGATCTCGACCTTGCGGTCTTTTGTATCGGCCTGCCCGACCTCGTCGAATGCCATGACAACAACCGCAGCGCCATACGCAAGGCACGCGCGCGCCTGCTTCCGGAAAATCTCCTCACCTTCCTTCATGGAAATGGAGTTCACGATGGCCTTGCCCTGAACGCATTTCAGACCAGCCTCGATGACCTCCCATTTGGAGGAGTCGATCATCAACGGCACCCGTGCGATGTCCGGCTCGGCCGCAATCAGGTTCAGGAAGGTCCGCATAGCCTCGGCGCCATCAAGCATGCCTTCGTCCATGTTCACGTCGATGACCTGCGCGCCATTCTCGACCTGCTGGCGCGCAACCTCAACGGCGTCGGCATAGCGGCCTTCCGTGACCATCTTGCGGAAGCGCGCGGAACCGGTGACGTTCGTGCGCTCACCAACGTTTACGAAATTTTGTGAAGCTGAGTTGGTCATTTTCTTGTTTTCCCGGCATCAAGCGGCCAGTTGCCATCGGCTACGGGCGGGAAGCCCTCGATAGATTTATTGTACCAGTAGATCCAGGCCATTTCGCCAGTCTCTTTTGCTGCGTTGTCGAGCAAGGGAATCTGTGTGCGCAGATAGAGGCTTGTCTCCGGGTCGTCGGTGACATCCTCGAACGCATCCATCGCAGGCATGATCGCTGGATCGCTGATCTGCCAGCGGACGCCATAGCATAGCGTGTCTCCGTCCACCACGCCAGGAAAGCCACCCAGATCAACCATCCGACCACGGAATCTGCATGGCGCACCAAAGGCGCCCGCCGTCGCGAGCGGAAGGTCCGCCGGCTGTCCTGCGGCGCCCTGCTTCAAGAGGCCGTAGAACACAAAAAGGTCGCCAGCCCTGACTTCCGCCTGCATCACGCGCCCACCTCAAACGGTTCGAGACCAGACAGACGCATGGTGTGCTTGCCGGGAACTGGGTCGCGCGGCTTTACACCGTCCACCGCCTCGGCAATTGCCGCGATGTGGTCCGGCGTCGTGCCACAGCACCCGCCGAGAATGTTCACAAGTCCATCCTTCGCCCATCCACCCACAGCGCCGGACGTCTGCTCGGGCTGTTCGTCATATTCGCCCATTTCATTCGGCAGGCCAGCGTTCGGATAGGCCGCCACCAGCGTGTCCGCGACACGGGACAGCGCGGCGATGTGCGGACGCATCAGATCGGCGCCGAGTGCACAATTGAACCCTATGGCGAACGGCTTCGCATGACGAACCGAGTTCCAGAATGCTTCAACTGTTTGGCCAGACAGTGTGCGGCCTGAACGGTCGGTAATCGTTCCCGAAATCCAGATCGGCAACTTGTCCATGCCTTCATCTTCGAGGTCCATGATCGCCTTGATCGCCGCCTTGCAGTTCAGCGTGTCCGTGATCGTCTCAATCAGGTACAAATCGACACCACCTTCGTTCAGGGCACGGATCTGCTGGCGATAGGCATTATAAACTTCGTCAAACGTCACGGAACGCGCGCCGGGATCGTTCACATCTGATGACATGGACAACATCTTGTTGAGCGGTCCGATGGACCCGGCGAGGAAACGAGGTTTGTCAGGGGTCTTCGCAGTCCAGGCATCCGCCGCAGCCCGGCCAAGCTTCGCGCCTTCCATGTTGATGTCCCAGACCGACTGCTCGTCCAGCTTGTAGTCGTCCTGCGCAATCACGGTTGAGCTGAATGTGTTGGTCTCAGAAATGTCCGCGCCTGCGCCATAGTAGGCGTTGTGAAGATCCGTCACGATGTCAGGACGGGTCAGGCAGAGGATGTCATTGTTTCCCTTCATCTGCCCGGGATACTTGTCTTCAGGGAAGCGATCTCCGCGATAGTCGGACTCCTCCAGGCCGCGCCGCTGAATCATCGCGCCCCATGCCCCATCCAGGATCAGGATACGTTCTTTCGCGGCCGCTTTCAGGGCGTCAATACGATCTTGTCTGTTCATCGGTCAGGCCGCCTCAGCAGAATTGGGTTTCAGGCCAAGCAAGCGGCACGTGGACAGTGCGAGGCCTGCGCGGTTCAATGTGTAGAAGTGGAAATCGCGAACGCCTTCATCCGAGAGTTTCCGGCAGAGGTCCGCCGCTACGTTCGCGGTGACGAGCTCCCGGGTTTCCGTATCCTCGTCAAGGCCATCGTAAAGCTCATGCAGCCAGCCTGGCAGCGATGACCCGCACAGGCCGGAAATGCGCTTCAGCCCTTTGAAGTTTGGCTGCAGCATGATTCCCGGCACGATTGGCATGGTGACGCCTCCCGCGCGGGCCTTTTCAAGGAAGTTCAGATAGATTTCGGGCTCAAAGAAAAATTGCGTTATCGCGCGATCCGCCCCCGCATCCTGTTTGGCCTTGAGAAAGGCTATCTCGGCATCCCAACCGCGGCTTTCGGGATGAAGCTCAGGATAGCACGAGACGGATATTTCAAAGCAGCGCCCAAGGTCTGGCCGATGTTCGCGGATGCCCTCGATCAGATCAATCGAGTCGCGAAACCCTCCCGGATGCTGTTCAAACTTCTCGCCCATGCCCGCAGGCGGGTCGCCGCGCAGCGCCACGATGTGCTTCACGCCAGCCTGCCAGTAGTCTTCGGCGACGGACAGGACTTCTTCTTTCGTCGCACCAACGCAAGTCAAATGCCCAGCAGGGCGCAAATGGGTGTCCTGCGCGATCCGCCGAACGGTGTCATGGGTCCGCTCCCGCGTAGAACCGCCCGCACCATAGGTCACAGACACGAAGTTCGGCGCCATGGGCTCCAACCGCTCAACCGTTTCCCATAGCCGCGCAGCCATGGCTTCAGTTTTCGGTGGGAAAAACTCAAATGAGACGGATGGTGCGTCGCTGGATTGAAGTGAAGAAAGCGGACTCATTTGGTTTACTCCGTGGACGTGGCGGATTTGACCGCCTTCCATATGTTTACGGTCAGTCCATCTGCTGCATCAGCCGGTGGCGCAAAAGATTTTGGTTCGGACACATTCAATCCGACATCGCTGGTCCATGCCTGCATGGCATCGTGCGACAACCCGAGCCGGTGGTGGCCATGCTCAGCGCGCAAAAACTCAAGATCGTGAGGCGCAAAATCTACCACAAGCAATTGGCCGCCAGGCCGCAGAACACGGGCCGCTTCCGATATCGCACGATTGGGTGTGTCCATATAGTGCAGCACTTGATGGATGATCACGAGATCAGCGCTGTTCGATTCAAACGGCACGGCGGTGACATTGCCCTGACGCACTCGCGCGCCATCAATACCCAAACGCTCGAGGTTGGCGCGCGCGACCGTCAGCATGTGATGGCTGAGATCAATGCCTTCGGCGCTCTCGGCGCGCGGCGCGAAGAGGCTGAGCATTCTTCCGGTACCGGTTCCAAAGTCCAGCACGCGCCCGAAGGGCCCCTGGCCAGCCAGCTCCAGAAGCGCCGACTCAATAAGGTCGTTCGGATAATGTAGTGAGCGCAACCTGTCCCAGTTTTCAGCGATACTTGAGAAATACGCTTCCGCCGTATCTGCGCGCGTGGCGCTGACCTCTTCGAGATGCTGGCGGTCACGGACAAAATCCGCTTCCTCATGATCGAGTTGAGCAAACAACGCGTCCAGAAATGTTTTTCCCGCACCTCTCGTGGCCGCACGATAAAAAACAAAGGACCCTTCCGGCAAACGCTCAACGAGCCCTGCCGCGGTCAATGCCTTGAGATGATGTGACAATCTCGGTTGGGATTGCTCCAAGACCTGCACGAGTTCGCCCACCGACAGATCCCTCTGACGCAACAGCGACAGCACGCGCAGCCGGGTTGGCTCACCCGCCGCGCGCAAGCAATCGATCATGGGAGAACTTGCCAAAATCATTTAACGACATAAACATCGATTTATATGTTTTAGCAACCCGGCTTTACAGAAATATCACCTATGCATGCTTGTGTGCCACCGAGTGTTGAAGCCCACAGGGTTTGCCACCATTTACCGAGTTCGAAACACGGGGTTATCGATACATGACACAGCGAGTCTTCGCCGCCATACTTGCCATGGGCCTGGGAGCCTGCGCGTCCACCCAGAGCGTCGAGACTGGCACAGTCAGCGACCCCTATGAGGGTTTCAACCGTCAGATGTTCGCCTTCAACAGTGAAGTCGACAAATATGCGCTGGGCCCTGCCGCTGGCGCGTACGAAACAGTAACACCCGAATTTGCGCGAGATCGCGTTGGCGACTTCCTGCACAATTTGAAGTCCCCCGTCATATTCATCAACGATGTGCTGCAAGGCGAAGGCGACCGCGCAGGCGATACACTTGGGCGTTTCCTGATCAATTCCACGATCGGCGTGGCCGGTCTTTGGGATGTCGCCGGGTACAATGGCATCGAAAAGCACAGTGAGGACTTCGGACAAACCTTGGCGGTTTGGGGCGTCGAAAGCGGTCCATATCTCGTGCTGCCATTGATGGGCCCGACAACGCCGCGTGATTTGTTTGGCGGCGGCATAGACCGGGCGCTGGACCCACTGAACTGGACCGAATTCGCAGACAATCCCGACCTGGACGATCACATCGCAATTGGCAGGAGTGTGCTCGGCGGCCTAAACGCCCGCGTCGCCCTGGACGATCAGATCGAACAATTAAACGCTCAACCGGAACCTTATGTGGCCCTGCGCCGGATTTATTCATCTCAGCGTCAGGCTGAAATCCGTAACGGTCGCATAAATGAGGAAGAAGCGTACGACGATCTCCCTGATTTTGACGAATTTGAATAATAAGCGAGTGGCACGACCACAAACAGGAGCAAGAAAGTGAAACGCGAAATCAGACATTTGGCATTGGCGGCCACCGCGATGCTGATGTTTTCCTCCAACGCATTCGCAGACGCCAAGACGGAAGCCTACGTTCAGGAAAACGCCAGCGAAGTGCTGGCATCCCTGAATGACCCATCCTTGAACGCAGAAGAGCGCACTGAAAAATTCAACGCCTATATGGACGAGTTCACGGACATGGTCGCCGTGTCCAATTTCGCCATCGGCAAGTATGCCCGTCGCTTTAACGACGATGAGCTAGCTCGCTACCGCAAAGTGTTTCGCGAATACGCACTCGCTGTCTACGAAAACGAACTCGACGCCTATCGCGGCGAAGCGGTGGTCGTGAAGGATTCTGTTGATCGGTCGGAAACTGACTCCATCGTCAACACGGTCATCAAACGGCAGGACGGCAAGGACATGGATGTCCGCTGGCGTGTGCTGACGCGAGACGGAAAATATCAAGTCGTTGATGTGGCACTGAACCTGGACGGAAATCTGATTTGGCTGGCCATTGAACAACGGGCACAATTCCTCGCCCTGCTCGACCGCTCGAACGGATCCGCCGATGCGCTGATTGAAAAGATCGAGAGTATGAAGCGGAACCTGGAAGCGAGCACTCGCGGCTAGCTTTATGCCTGATTAAACGCACCAGTGCTCGAAACGCATGTTCGTGGCCTTCCGAAAGGCTTCCGCGTCTGGAGACAGTTGATCTTGAAGG
This sequence comes from Hyphomonas atlantica corrig., assembly GCF_000682715.1. Taxonomy (GTDB): domain Bacteria; phylum Pseudomonadota; class Alphaproteobacteria; order Caulobacterales; family Hyphomonadaceae; genus Hyphomonas; species Hyphomonas atlantica. Next base: position 185,169 of record NZ_AWFH01000045.1, read on the forward strand.
CTTTTAATCACGCTTGCATCGAAATCCGGCAGGACATTTTTCTGAGATTTAGAGCGTATTGCGTTACGAGCGTTTTCAACCAGGCTACGGGGCGCGTGCTGACGCACCATGTGCCCTAGCCGAGTTGACCTCATTCTGTGCCACCAGTTTGGCAACGCATTCAGATCTGCCGCCGAGTTCTTTGAAGGGAGTTCGACGGTTTGGAGCGCTTCGGGATCAGAAATTCCAACATGCTGTCCTACTCGAACCAGAGATTTCGGCTCTTTCAACATGTCTGCAAAATCAACGATAAGAATATCGTCTCGATCCCAATGATCGAAAAACGGCTGCATCTGGTAAGCATAGCGACTGACGTTGATGGCGTGGGCCGCGTTCTTTGTGTCCAGCCATTCCGAAGGTGATGGCAAGTCCTCTCCGAATAAAATGGAGTGTTTGTATTGCGAAACAACCCGCTTCACCGGATCACGCGCAACGAAAACCAACTTCGCATTGCCCGCGTGCTTTTTGATCAGGCGCCACGTATCCGGAAACACGTCTCGCTTCGTATAATTCGGACAAAAGTCGATCTTCGGAAGATTACTCTTTCCGAACTGACGCGAATACCAACTCGCTCCGACCTCCATGTTGACCGGCGTAAGAAAGAAGTCTGTTTCTTTGGACTCCGGAACGGACGCCTGCCCCGACTGACGAAACAGGTGGTACAGGGAAGTTGTACCGGCGCGCATTGCCCCAATTACAATCGCATCGGGCGCTATGTCGCTTTCCAGCGGCCTCATCTCGCAAGTGCCCATCGCCATCAATTCCCTCTCCGAAGCAGCAAACTGTCTGCCGACAAACCGCAATGCTGACGACGGAACGAAACATGATCGATGAGATTCAAAGAATCAACCACAAACCCTTAAAAACAATGGTTAAATTCCGCATTTTCCAATTATTGGGCATCGCAATAACCTATCAGTTGAAACGCGAACAAACAATTCGTGCATCGAACGAAAGTTTGTGCGAGTAAATTTGTACTAAATTGGTCAGCGGGCAAATTTCTTGAATTTCAGGCGCTTCGGATTGACGGCATCTTCGCCAAGGCGTCGTTTCTTGTCCTCAAGATAGGATGAGAAGTCGCCCTCAAACCATTCGACATGCGAGTCACCCTCGAACGCCAGAATGTGCGTCGCCATTCGGTCCAGGAACCAACGATCGTGAGAGATAATCACGGCGCATCCAGGAAAGGCATCGAGCCCCTCTTCCAGCGCCTGAAGCGTTTCGACGTCCAGATCGTTGGTCGGCTCGTCGAGCAGCAGCACGTTGGAGCTCTGCTTCAACATCTTGGCCAGATGCACGCGGTTACGCTCACCGCCTGACAACAGGCCAACTTTCTTCTGCTGGTCAGAGCCTTTGAAGTTGAACGCGCCGACATAGGCGCGAGAGTTCACTTCGATGCCGCCGAGGTCGATGACATCTGTGCCGCCCGAAATCTCTTCCCAGACATTCTTGCTATCATCGAGTTTGTTCCGGCTCTGGTCGACGTAGCCAAACTTGACCGTGTCGCCGACGCGAAGTGAACCAGCATCCGGCTCTTCCTGCCCCAGAATCATCTTGAACAGGGTCGATTTACCTGCACCGTTCGGGCCGATGACGCCCACGATACCGCCGGGCGGCAGTTTGAAGTCGAGATCTTCGATCAGCAAATTGTCGCCAAAGCCCTTCCGAAGGTTTTCAGCCTCGAGCACCACATTGCCGAGCCTTGGACCAGGGGGAATGCGGATCTGAGCGGTTGAGACCTTCTCCTTCTCAGCCTCCGCTGCCTTCTGTTCGTAGGATTGGATACGAGCCTTCGACTTGGCTTGCCGCGCTTTCGGACTGGAGCGAACCCATTCGAGTTCCTTGGCCAGCGAGCGCTGCTTGCCACGCTCTTCGCGCGCCTCTTGCTCCATCCGCTTGGCTTTCTGTTCCAACCAATCAGAGTAGTTGCCTTGGTACGGAATGCCGCGTCCACGATCGAGTTCGAGAATCCAGGTCGTGATATCATCAAGGAAGTAGCGGTCGTGGGTAACGAGGATCACACAGCCCTTGAAATTGATGAGGTAGTTCTGAAGCCAGGCCACCGTCTCTGCGTCGAGATGGTTGGTCGGTTCGTCCATCAAAATCATGTCAGGCTTGGAGAGCAACAGCGCACAAATCGCAACGCGGCGGACTTCACCACCAGAAAGCTTCGAAACGTCTGCATCGTCAGGCGGGCAGCGCAGGGCTTCCATTGCCATCTGGATCTTTGAATCGATATCCCAGGCGTCTGCCGCGTCGATCTTCTCCTGAAGCGCGGTCATTTCTTCCATCAACTCGTCGGAATAGTCCTCTCCGAGCTTGCCGGAGATCTCGTTGAACTTGTCCAACATCTGCTTTTCAGGACATGACGCGGCGATGTTCTCAAAGACCGACTTCGATTCGTCCAGCTTTGGCTCCTGAGGCAGATAGCCGACTTTAACGCCGTCAGCCGACCAGGCTTCGCCATTAAATTCCTTATCTTGGCCGGCCATGATGCGCAGGAGAGTCGACTTACCGGCACCGTTGACACCGACGACACCGATCTTCGCATCCGGAAGGAAGCTGAGGTGAATGTTCTCGAACACCTTCTTGCCACCGGGATAGGTCTTGGACAGACCTTGCATGTGATAAACATATTGGGGACCGGCCATGAAATGCGTCTCCTGAAGAATGGGGGAAATACGTCGCCTCAGTTACGCGGGAACGCGCGAAAATCAAGCGGGCAAGCACAACCGATCCCGGTTATCTGGTTCCTGAGCCCTAAGAGACCCTAACCCTCGATCTGCCTACGCTCATCTTCTGTCAGAACGCTTGCCAGCCGCTCGAGTTCGGGCCCCGCACTGTGATTGCCCATATCGTGGGCGCGGCTGAACCAGCGCCAGGCTTCAACAAAGTCTGGCTGTTCCTTTCCATGTCCACCCGCATGCGCCATACCGAGGTTGAACGCACAACGATTGTCACCCAACTCCGCGCCCTTGTCCCACCAGGCTTGTGCCTCCGCAAATTGCTTGGGACCACCCTCGCCGGTCATCATCATGACGCCCAGGAACGTAATGGCATTCACTTCACCGAGATGCGCAGCCTTCTCAAACAACGCGCGGGCCTCAACCTCGTTGCGCTCACCCCCGAGGGCACGAAGCTTCATGAAGCCGAGATTGAACATTGCAGGCGCAAGTCCCGCCTCGGCAGCTTGTGCGTAATACGCGCGAGCGGCGGCGAAATCCTGATGCACACCCCGACCGTGGTGCAGCATCGCGCCAAAATTGTTTGCAGCAGCAGCATGGCCTGAGTCTGCAGCGCGACGCATCAACGCGGCTGACTTCATCAAGCTTTCGCCCCCTTCGCCATCAAGTAGCAAAGCCAAAGCTTGTTCGAACAAAACATCCCCGTCCGCCATGCCCCACACGATATGCAATATCGGCTCGCTGAAAAGTGATTTTGTCAGTTGCGAGCTCAGAAAGTTGAATGGGCGCTTCGCGTGTAACCCAATTGGAATATTTGATTTTTTTGGAATCTCATTCCTCTGCATGCACGTTTAGAGGTAAGTGGCACAATTCCAGATGCAGAACGCCAATTTCGCGGCAATGTTCTGCCTCATGCACTCGGGTGTACGTGGGATCACTCCGGGACTTGGCGGCGCCTTCTCGCAGCAACCTCAATGGCTTGAAACAAACACACTTTTGGAGGTCAACTTCGCCAGATGCCCACAATCAGAGGTTTTATACCTTGCCGCAAAACATCATCTGTCTTCTGTTGCTGCAATTGCAGGATCAACGGATCGACGCAAGCATGTAAGCTGGCCCAAAATCACGTTGGAGCGACGAACACATGATCAAGCCCTGGTCCATTCTCGAGAGCCGACAGACCTTCAAAGACCGATTTCTCTCTGTCCGAACCGATGTTTGTCAAAGGGACGATGGTCACATCATTGACCAGTACCACGTGCTTGAGTTCACAGACTGGGCGACAATCATCCCCATCACGGATTCCGGCAATATCGTGCTGATCCGGGAGTATCGTCATGCGGGCGAGGTCGTGCTGCTCGGTCTTCCCGGAGGCGTTATGGATGCCGGTGAAACTGATCCAAAAATCGCTGCGCAGCGGGAATTGGGGGAAGAAACGGGATATTCGGCGCGGGATTTCGTTCCTGTCGGGACGTGCCATCCGAACCCTGCGGTCCAAAACAACCGCCTCCACTTCTTTCTCGCGAGCGGGTGCCGAAAGACAGATGTTCAATCTCTTGACCCGAACGAAGAGATCGAAGTTCTGGAGATGCCCTATCAGGAGTTTCTTTCGTATGAGAAATTTGATGCGCAGCACGCTCATCACGCGGCGGCACTATTTTACACCGAGCGGTATTTCGGCAAGCATCCGGAAAAACGACCGTGAGGAGATGCCATGCCTGCCTTTCAACCAACTGCCGACCAATTTCGTGCCTTTCGGGATGACCCGCACGATGGCCCCGTCGCCCAGGTAAACCTGCTGAAGTTTAGAATTAAGGCTGAGTACAAACCGGAAGATCCAGAATTTGGTGAGGAAATTGACGGTCAGACAGCCTACATCCGCTATTCCGAAGCGTTCACCAAAGCTGCCGCTGAAGTCGGCGGCTCGACGACACTTCTGGCGACCACGGAACGCTATTTCATCGGTCAGGGAGACTGGGATGGCGTTCTGGTCAATCATTTTCCCAATCGACAGGCCTTCATCGCGACACTGAACCACGCTGAATACAAATCCATGTCTCGCCATAGGGACGCTGGTCTCTTGTGTCAGGAGTTGCTCGTCACCCGCCCGATCTGGCTGAGTGGAGACAAGCTATGAGCCGTTACGATGTTTATGGTGCGCTTGGGTCTCCGTATTCCATGAAAGTGCGGGCGGCGATGCGCGCAAAACGTTTGGTCCATACGTGGACTGGGATGACGGCCGAAGACCGGCAATCCGTTATGCCGAATGTGCGCGCGCCGGTAATTCCCGTGATCCGGAAACCGGATGGCCAATGGACGAATGATTCCACGCCCTTCCTCTTGTCGCTTGAAGGAGAGGGGCGTGATTTGCTGCCGCCCTCCCCGGTTGCGCGCTTCGCATGCCTGCTTTTGGAAGACATGGCGGACGAATGGTTCATGAAAGCAATGTTTCATTATCGCTGGGCTTATGAAGACGATGCCGAATGGTGCGCGAATTGGCTGATGTTCGACTCATTGCCGAATGCGGGCCAAGACTCGGTTGAGGCAGCCGCAAGTACCATCCGTGAACGGCAGATTAGCCGGATGGCCCTTGTGGGCTGTACGCCCCAGACCGGCCCCTTGATCGAAGCAAGCTGGAAACGGATTTGCAGCGAGTTGGAAACTCTGGCCACGAGCCCGACCCGCTTCCTGTTTGGAGATCGCATCTCGCTCGCCGATCTCGGCTTCTACGGCCAATTGAAAGTCATGAGTGTTGATCCCACTCCGATGCTGTGGCTGCGCAAGGAAACACCCTATCTTTATCGATGGCTGGACCATGCCGATGATGCCAGCGGAATCGATGGCGACTGGGCGGAAGGCATTGCGCCCATTGTGGAGAACCTTCTGCGCATTGCCGGCGATACATATTTGCCTTTTCTGAAGGCAAACGCGGACGCGCTTGAGCGCGGCTTGGACACTTTCTCACTTGAGATAGAGGGCCGGCCGTACGAGCAAGGCGTCTTCAAGTATCAGGCTAAATGTCTGCAATCGCTGCGCTCGGATTGGAGTGACCTGAGCGCTGACGACCAAGATGCGCTATCGTCCATGATCGGCCCCGGCAGCCGCATCCTGATGGCGGGCAGCTAGACATTAAACTGCTCGCCAGCGCAAACCGCCTCCTTTTGGTGGTTTCCATTCTGCCAGGATCGCCTCAAACTCCCACGGTCAATCAATCGAGGAGTCCGTAAGTGACGAAGAAGCTGTCCGCCATATCTGATCTGCTACACCATCGGGCGCGAGGCCTGTCGAAAGGCGAGCCGATATCTTTGCCCATCATGGCCAGCACGACCTTCATGCTGCCGGGTGACCCGGATGGAAGTCATTTCTACGGCCGCAATGGCAACCCCACGATAGAAACGGTCGAAGCGGAAATCGGCATTCTCGAGAATGCTGAAACGGTTCTCTTTCCGTCAGGCATGGCCGCGATTTCAGCCGTGTTCCACACCCTGCTTCGCCCGGGCGACAAGGTGCTTGTCCACGCGGATGGCTATTACAATGTCCGCGCTTTATTAAGCGAGCATTTCGAACCACGTGGTGTAATCGTCGAAGCCTGCGCGACGGTAGACATGGCGGACGCTGACTTGACGGAATGTCGGCTGGTGATGATCGAAACGCCGTCGAATCCGGGACTGGATGTTTGTGACATTGCTGCGATTGCGGACCGGGCGAAATCTGCTGGCGCGATCCTCGTTGCGGATAACACGACAGCCACCCCGCTCTGCCAGCAGCCACTCGATCTTGGGGCCGACATTGTGTTGATGGCTGATACGAAAGCCATGGCCGGGCACTCTGATGTGCTCTGCGGACATGTCGCAAGCCGGGACACTTCCTTGATGAACAAGGTTCGAACCTATCGAAGATTGGCAGGCGCGATTGTCAGTCCGTTTGATGCGTATCTGCTTCATCGCGGGCTTGAGACGCTGGAATTGCGCGTTTCTCGGGCAAACCAGAATGCGCTTGCGGTGGCTAAAATGCTGAATTCGCACCCCCTTGTTCAGTCTACACGCTATCCAGGCCTCCCCCATGACGCGAGCCATGCCGTCGCGTCTCGTCAAATGCGCGAGTACGGACCAATCGTCAGCTTCACGCTGCAGGATCGACAGTTCGCAGAAAAATTTATCAATAACAACGAGTTAGCCGTGCCCGCGACCAGTTTTGGGGGTGCTCACACCTCTGCTGAATGCCGTATCAGGTGGGGCGATAAGGTCACAGATGGATTCATTCGTTTGGCCTGCGGCATTGAACCCACTGAAGACCTTGTAAACGCAACGGAAAATGCTTTACGAGAATTGGGGTCCGAATAGTCGTATAAAAGTGACTTCGCGGACGAAGTGGTATAGCGTTTGCCTCTAACGGGCAGGGGTCTCGTTTGATGAAGCGTTTGAGTATAGTTCTGTTTTTTGCCTTGCTTGGTTTGGGCGTCTGGGGGTGGTTACGCATTAACCAGCCCGAACCGCCTATGGCATTGACCGAAGCGCTTCGTATAGACCAAGGCGAAATTCGGGGTGGTGTTGATCCTGACAATCCGGAAGTGGAAGTCTTTAAAGGCATCCCCTACGCCAGCGCACGTCGGTGGTCGGCGCCGACAGCTCCGCCGCAATGGGGCGCAATCACGCGTGATGCACGCGACTTCGGACCGGAATGCCTGCAGCCTCGCGGGCATATGGATCAGGTCGTAGAACGGATCATCGATGGCAATGGCCTTCCCTGGTGGAAGCGCACACTCGCTAAACGTCTTATCGCCGCTCAGCCAGAACCGCTTCAAGCAGAAGACTGCCTCTTCCTGAATGTGCGCACCGCAAATCGACACGGCATCAAAAAGCTGCCGGTTATGGTTTGGATTCACGGTGGTTCACACCAGACCGGGGCGGGATCATCTGCATTTTATCAGGCAAATGGGCTTGTCGAAAAAGGCGTTGTACTCGTCACGTTCAATTACCGCCTCGGCCCGTTTGGATACATGGCTCACCCTGCCCTTTCCGAGGAGTCTGGAACATCTGGCAATTATGGCCTGCTCGATCAGGTTGCAGCCCTTCGTTGGGTACAGTCAAACATCAGTCGTTTCGGCGGCGACCCGAACAATGTGACGATATTCGGCGAAAGCGCAGGCGCTCAGTCAGTCAGCGAACTCATGTCTACTCCGCTGGCTGACAATCTGTATGACAAGGCCATTCTACAAAGTGGCGTCAGCAGCTATAACGCTCTGCACCTGGACCACTCAGCCCTTCCCAACATTCAAAGCTCTGAGGAGGTCGGCGTCGAATTCCTGTCGACCCTTGCGAACGACACTGCAACAGCGGATGGTTTGCGCGCAATACCCTCTGGCGCAATCATTGATCGCGTGCTTGTACGGCAAGATCTCACCAAATACTTCCTGCCAACCGTGGACGGACAAATCTTGCCGCTGCCCATAGGTGAAGCCATTCGCGATGGCGGCGCAAAGCGCGTTCCCCTTCTGGCCGGGTACAATGCCGATGAAGGCACGATCTTCTACCCTGATCGCAAATCACCCACTGCCCTTAGCGACACGATTTCCGGCTCAATGGCTCAACGAGAAGCAATGCTGGAAGGCGTCTTCGGCGTAAACTCGGCCAAGGCCTTGCAGGCCCTGTATGGCATGACCAGTCTTGAATCGTGGGACCGGGGCGCAGAGAAAATGCTCGGTGACGACTGGTTTGGCGTCCACACGCGATTTCTTGCAAAGGCAAACGTTGCGGCGGACCAGCCGACCTGGCTCTACCATTTCAGCCGCACGCCTCCGGGCAAGTCACAGACGCTCGGCGCGCACCACGCGGCCGAAATTCCGTTTGTCTTCAACAGTCATAGTGGCTTCCTGCCATTGTCTGGCGATGACGACATCCTGACGGAAAGAATGACGTCTTACTGGACGAATTTTGCCAAGACCGGCAATCCGAATGGAGACGGGCTACCTGAGTGGCCCGCTTATACACCTGATGATGATATCTGGCTGGAACTCGATCACGAGATCAAGCGCATCAGCAGACTACGCGCCCGAAAGCTGGACATCTTTGAAAGCAATCTGAATCACAGGATCGATGCGATCAAGCAGTCGAAGACGCCGCTTGAGCTGATCGAAAACACCGCGCTGCTTTCAACAGCAGCAGGCCTAGGCGGTGAGGAGCGTATCGCAAATAGCGACTAGGCCCTCCTGATCCACCTGATCGAAGGCGTCCAGTTCAGTCGAATCCACATCCAACACCGCCGCGAGCTCTCCATTCGCATCAAACACCGGAACCACAATCTCGGAGTTGCTGGCCGAGTCGCACGCGATGTGACCTGGAAATGCATGTACGTCTGGCACGATAACGGGCTCGCGACTCGAGGCGACATGCCCGCAAACACCTTTACCGAACGGGATACGCAGGCACCCCAGCGTGCCCTGATAGGGGCCGACAACCAGTTCAGCATCCTTCAACGGGTCTACGACGTAGAACCCCGTCCAGAAGAAACGCGGGGCGAAAGCCTGCGACAGAATACAGGACGCCGTTGCGTACCGCGCAGTAATGGACGTCTCGCCAGAGACGACGCTCTCGATTTCCGCCTTCAGCTCCCGGTATCTTGCCGCCTTGTCCATGTTCTGCCTCATCTCTGCCTTGGGCGGGCTATATCGGGTGGATGAGTTCACTTCGCAATAGGCCGTTGATGCCGCTGGAAACCTCTGAAATAGTCAGGGAGAGTCAAGGCGCTGGAGACGACCACCGCCATGAGGGGAGACTGTTTGTGGGCCGGACCGGACGCCTGAGCATTGCGTTGCTGATGGCCGCAATCCTGTCCGCCCCGATTTGGGCCCAGTCGGACTACGATCTGGATAATGTTCCTGCTGGACCCGAAATAAATGAAGAGTGGGATGGCGGAGTTGGCCTGGAAACAGACCTGAATGCGCTCGAAGCCGCCCATGCCGAGCTCATCGCCATGTCCGATCTGCAATTGGAACGGCCAGAGGCCGACCCGATTGAGTTCGAGCCATCGGAACCACCCGGCTGGCTTTCCAGCCTTGTAAAGCTTCTCGGCCACCTGGGGCCCCTGCTCAAGTTCGTTTTTTACGCCTGCATCGTGCTGGTGGTGGCAGGCGTTCTGTATTTTCTCTTCGGCGAAGCCATGCGCATTCGGTTTGGCGGGAAGAAAGACAAGTCAGAGGGGGACGAGGACGATATTGTGCCGGACTTCCGCCCCGACCAAGCCACGGCCCGGTCGTTGCTTGAGGAAGCCGACGCTCTCGCACGTGAAGGTCGTTTTGCCGAAGCGGTTCATCTTCTGCTGTTTCGCTCCATTGAAGACATTCAGTCGCGCGTCGAGATGGGCGTTCCCCGCTCCATGACAGCGCGAGAGATTGGCAGACTCGGTTATCTGCCAGACAGGGCCCGCTCAGCGCTCGGCCCAATTATCGCGATTGTCGAACGCAGCTTCTTTGGTGGCCGTGATGTAGACGAAACGGGATGGCAATCGGCCCGCGCGTCTTATGAGGATTTTGCCTTCGGTGGAGAGTGGGCATGAGCCCTCGTCCGCAATCTGACTCGCCGTTCAGCGCGAAAGTCGTCGGCATTCTCGTCGCGGTCGCGCTCTTCTCATTTGGAGCCATCATGGTGCTGGCCGGGTGGGCGCCTGAACTGCGCGACAAGGATGTGGCAGGGTCTCATCCCTACTCAACATCAGCCCTCGGATATCAGGGCTTTGTTCGCCTCCTCGAAGCGCAAGGCTACCCCGTAGAAATATCACGGCTTGAGCGAACGCTTGAAGAAAGCGACTGGGGACTGTTGATCCTGACCCTACCACTCTGGGGCGGAAACGACGCGCTCGAAGATTTCGACTCATCACGCACGACGCTGCTCGTATTGCCGAAATGGGATGGCATTCCGGATGCGCTGGACCGAACGAAACAGCATGATACGCGTTTCAAGAACGCACGCGTTCTGAACGACCTGCTGGACGACCTGAACCTCGACGCCACAATAGGCCGTATCGAAGTGCCCGCTACTGTGGACGGCGCATTCGGAACACTGTCTCCCAAGCCAGACGTCAAAATGCAGGTGCTGGACAGCGAAGCCCTGGACCCCATTGTCACAGCAGACGAACACATGCTGCTGGCCTACGCTCCCGATGCTGGCATCTACGTGCTCTCGGACCCGGACCTGATAAACACGTTCGGACTGTCTGAGTTCGACAACGCGGAGTTCGCCGTAAAGATGGTGGATTTCATGCGATACGACGCGGATGAACCGATCATATTCGACGCAACGCTTCACGGCTTTGTTCGATCTGAGAACTTGCTGCAAATGATGTTCGACATCCCATTCATTGGCGCGACGTTGACGGCGCTGATGGCCGCCCTCCTGCTTGGCTGGGCTGCGCTTGTCCGGTTCGGCCCACCGGTCCAGGAAGCACGCGCGATTGCGCTCGGGAAGCAGGCACTCGCCGACAATTCGGCCGGTCTGATTACCATGGCCCGCCGCGAGACACGACTCGCGCCGCGCTATCTGGATCTGATCAGGCGGCGCGTCCAACGCGATATCGGAGCGCCCAAGTCTCTGACCGGCGACCAACTCGCGGCCTTGCTGGACCGCCTCGGAGAGGATGAAATTTCCGGCAAACGCTTTACGGATTTTGCCGCCGGGTTGAACGGCCCCGCTGACAATCGCGACGACCTCATGAACAAGACCCGCGAACTCTTTCGCTGGCGCCAGGGAATTATCGGGAGATCCATGAATGAACGTAAATGACATCAAGGCGCTGGCAGATCGCATTCGCGGTGAAGTGCGCAAGGCCGTCGTCGGCCAGGACACAACGGTGGATATTCTCCTGACGGCAATCTTCTCGTCGGGTCACGTCCTGCTCGAAGGCCCTCCGGGAACCGCGAAAACCTTGCTTGCCCAATGCTTCGCGCGCTCAATATCACTGGGCTTCGGGCGGATACAGTTCACTCCAGACCTGATGCCAGGCGATGTTCTGGGCACGAATTTGTTCAACTTCCAGACAAATGAATTCGCCCTCACAAAAGGGCCGATTTTTACCGACCTTCTGCTTGCTGACGAGATTAACAGAACACCGCCCAAGACCCAGGCTGCCCTCCTGGAAGCGATGCAAGAGCGAAAGGTCACAATTGATGGCGACAGCTACAGACTCAATGACCGTTTCACGGTGATCGCCACCCAGAACCCGATCGAGCAGCAGGGCACTTACCCCCTGCCCGAAGCCCAGCTTGACCGATTCCTGTTCAAGCACACGCTGGACTATCCGAGCCGCGAGGAAGAGATCGCAATCGTCGGCCAGCACGGCACTCGTACGGGCATGAAGACACCTGCCGCGTTCGGCATTGAAGCTGTTGTCTCTGCTGAGGAGCTCACCGAAGCCGTCAGTTCCGTTTCAGAAGCGCGCCTTCAGGATGATATCATTTCCTACATTGTCGACATCATACGCGCGACCCGCACGTCACCCGCCCTGGAAACCGGGGCTTCGCCACGCGCGGCAGCCGCGCTCGCCACAGCAGCGCGCGCCAGGGCTGCGCTGGACGGTCGGGATTTCGTTATTCCAGACGATGTGAAGCTCTTGGCACTGCCAGCCTTGCGCCACCGCGTATTGTTGTCACCGGCCGCCGAAATCGAGGGCAAGACGACCGATGAGACCTTGTCAGCCATTATCGAGCAGACGGCAGCTCCACGGTGATTTCACCAACTCCCCGCGCCATCTTTCTGATGTTGCTCGGCGCGCCCCTTTTGGTGGCAATTGCCCTGTTGCGCCCGGAATGGTGGATCGTCTGCGCTGGATGGATCGGCGCTATCTCCGGCCTGATGCTGATCGACGCCGTCATGTCAGCTTCCTTGCGTGCATTCCGGGTCGAGATCGAGTCGCCACCGCTCCTTTATGTTGGCGGGAGTGACCCTGCCGATCTTTCGCTGACGTTCGAGAGTGGCGCACTGCCAAGGCGGATCGAAGTCCTGCTGGAGGTAAACGAGTTTCTCCAGACCATTCCGCCTGCCGGGTTACGCGGATGGCAGGGGCGAACCCGCGCATACTCCCTGCCCTTGACACCGACGCGGCGAGGAATGGCACAGCTCGTCAAACTCTGGAGCCGATGGACAGGCCCACTAGGCCTGATCCAGAAACGGCATGTTCATCCCCTTGAACGGGATATCCCCATTACGCCCAACATCCGCTGGGTAAAGGATGAAGCCATCCGGATTTATTCGCGGGACGCTGAATTTGGGATCAAGACACAGTTTGAACGCGGCGACGGGAGTGAGTTTGACGCCCTTCGCGAATTTACCACCGGCATGGACCGCCGAGCGATAGACTGGAAGCATTCCGCGCGACACAGGCATCTTCTGGCCAAGGAGTTCAGGACGGAACGAAATCACAACATTGTCTTCGCCTTTGATACCGGGCGCCTGATGAGCGAACCGCTCGGCGGGGTTCCAAAGATTGATCGCGCCATAAATGCCGGTTTGCTGCTCTCATTCGTTTCATTGCGAAATGGCGACCGGACGATGGTGTACGGATTTGATGCCAAGCCCGGACTTATGAGTGGTTTCATGACAGGCCAGCGGAGTTTTACCAAAGCCCAGGACCTGACCGCTCAACTGGACTACTCGACCGAGGAAGCCAACTTCACCCTCGCGCTCTCTTCCCTCGCCAGCAAACTCGAACGGCGCAGCCTGATCATCATCTTCTCGGATTTTGTCGACACCATCTCCGCCGAACTCATGCTGGAAAACATCCGGCGCCTGACCGACCGGCACCTCGTTGTCTTTGCGACATTCGAAGATCAAGCCCTGTCCGATATGGTGGATGCACCTCCCAACACGATCAATGATGTGACCCGCGCAGTGATCGCCGACACACTGATGGCCGAACGGGATACGGTGCTGCTTCGACTTCAGCGAATGGGTGTTCAGGTCATAGAGAGCAAGCCCGAAGCCTTTGGACCGGAGCTCATCTCGCGCTACCTGCAGATCAAGCAGAGGGACATGCTATGAGTGACCTTCTCAAATCGTATCGGTTCCGCGAAGAACGTGAAGCGGACTGGCGCAAGCTCGACCTGATTCTAACACGCGCAGAGAATTCCGGCGTAAAGGCGCTGACGGATGACGAAATGACCGCGCTGCCACGGCTGTATCGTCAGGCGGTCTCTTCGCTGTCTGTCGCGCGATCCATATCCCTGGATCAGAATGTGACGGCCTATCTCGAAAGCCTCTGCACACGGGCCTACTTCTTTGTATACGGCGCCCGCACTTCCATCGGCGAACGCATGATGGATTTTCTAAGGCGGGACTGGCCAAGCTGCGTGGCCTCCGCTGTTGGCCCTACACTTCTGGCTGCCCTGTTCCTGTTTGGAGGTTGGGCGCTGGCATTCTTTCTCTGTATGCAAGACATGGAATGGTTTTGGACCTTTCACGGCCAAAGCTTCTTCGACGGCCGAAATCCGGACGCGACCGTCGAATATCTGCGATCAACTATTTATACGGAGGAAGGAGAGATCAATGATGGTCAACTGACATCTTTCTCCAGCTACCTCTTCAACAACAATGCCCAGATTGCCCTGTTCGCCTTCGCCTTGGGATTCGCGTTCGGCATCCCGACAGCATGGCTCCTTGTCTACAATGGCGTGATGATGGGATCGCTGCATGCTGTCTTCTGGCAGAAGGGCCTTGGCTATGAATTTACCGGCTGGCTGATGATCCACGGCACAACAGAACTGTTTGCCATCGTCCTTGCGGGCGCAGCCGGATTTGTGATTGGCGGCGCTGTCGCGTTTCCCGGACAACTCACTCGCCTGAACTCCGCCCGGCGGGCAGGACAGAAGGCCGCGACGATGGCGATGGGCTGCGTCATCATGCTGATCATTGCTGCCTTGCTTGAAGGGTTTGGTCGCCAATTGATCAACAGTGACGTGATCCGTTACATTGTTGCGTTCAGCATACTTGGCCTGTGGTTCTCGTATTTCTACCTGCCGCGAAAGGTGGAAACTGCATGAACTCCACGGTCCCCCACACACATGGCAAGGTCAGCGCGGCAGACGTGAATGCCGCTCGATTGCGGCGCGCCAGACTGCAGGAGCAAATTCGTCGGTCAAAGCTGGAACGACGGCTCGTCACACCTGAAGGCGCAGCGATACATCTGAAGCTGGCAACCGCTTCCGAACGCGCCGGCGCGTTCATGATTGACGTCGCAATTCAGTGGGCGATCGTTATTGCCACTGCCCTGGGGCTGAGCTTCGCGATGATGGCCATGGATTCCGGCAGTGCAAATGTGGCCTGGGCGGTATGGCTCGTCTTCTATTTCTTCGTACGCAACTTTTACTACATCTTCTTCGAACTCGGCGCGAAAGCCGCGACGCCGGGCAAACGCGCGCTGGGTATTCGAGTAACGTCTCGAAGCGGAGGACGACTGACCGCCAACTCAGTCCTCGCAAGAAACTTCATCCGCGAAATCGAGGTCGGCTTGCCATTTCAGTTCCTGATGATGGGGGGTGACCGTGTTAGCGGCTGGATGGCGTTGCTGGGACTTGTCTGGTCCGGCATTTTCCTCCTGTTTCCCATCTTCAACAAAGACAAGATGAGAGTGGGTGACCTGATCGCGGGAACGTGGGTCATTCGCTCGCCAAAAACAAAATTGATGGGCGACATCTCATCGTCCGCTGCTACGACAACTCAGGATCGGTTTGCCTTCACACCGCAACAGGCGGATGCGTACGGTATCCACGAACTACATGTTCTGGAGGATGTGCTTCGCCAGTCGACGCAGGACGTCAAAGCACAAGTCGCGCTGCGTATCCGCGCGAAGATCGGCTGGCGCGCTCAGCCCGGCGAAACAGACATCGCCTTTCTTGAAGCGTACTACGCTGCGCTGAGACGACGGCTCGAACAGCGCATGATCTTCGGGGACCGCAAGACCGACAAGTTCGATACGCGGTGATGGGCTTAAAGCCGCCCGCGAACCCAGTCCCGGGTCAGGAAGCCATCTATCAGATCACATACCAGACCCAACTCGACCAATGCAGATGCATACCGGCGCGGATCCACCAACGTCTGGAAGATTGAACCCGCTTCAAACTGATCGTCCGCTTCAAGCGCGAGCGTCATATGCCCATCCTCGAAAACGCCGCGCAGCTTTCCGCCTGAGAAGTGCCGCTCCAGGGCAATCAGGCGCTCCATGCGATCAGGTGACAAGAGTGCCCGCGCCTCAACCTGGTCTGTGGAATAGACGGTGAATGCGTCTTCCAATTCCCTGGAAATCAGATCCACACGCTTCAGGTCACCCGCATCGCGACCGCGCTTCCACCAACCGGACCGTGCCATCACAGTCCGCCCCAGAAAACGCTCCGGATACTCCACATGAGCCAGAATGCCCTGAAAAACGGTCGTGCTGTTTTTCCCGCCGGTTTCGAGGCGAGCCTCAACCAGCACGAACTTCGCGCCGGCCCTTTCCCCTGAAATCATATCCTCGAACTTGCGCCGCGAATGGCTAGGTAGCAGTTTTGCTGCCTTGAGAACTTCGTAGGCTGGGGTGGGCGCCTCGATGCCATTGCCGGACCCCGTGGAGATCATGCCGAATGGCGTTGGGACAGTCTTTCCCGAACCGGCGGAATAGGCCGCACTCAGCTCCGTCGCGCGCTGCATCAGAGACCGAAAGTCTTCAACGCCTGAAAGATCTGGATGCAAAGTATCGTAAGAGAAGCCAAACGGTTCACATGCGGCAGCGAGAACCAATTGCTTGGTCTGGGACTTCATCGTGAAAACCCTGATCCAGGCGGGACCGGACACGACCGCCGCGAACAGGATGATCACAAACATGATGCCCGGAAACATCATGTTGAATGACATCAGGGAAGAAATGGCGAGAAGAATGGCGACAAAAATCGGCAATCCCGCGCCGATACACGACCGCGTGATCGCAGTTCGAATGGCTTCCTTGCGATCAGACTCGCGGCGCGCGAGCTCCGGCCTCAAGACATCTGACCAGACTTTCGGCACATGGGCGAACTCAGGCCGCTTTGCAGACAACACCTCCAAAGACGGTGCGCCTACCAAAGCATCACTCAGCTTTTGTGGATTGAACCCCGACATGCCGCTCCCCCTAATCTGATCGACCCCGGTCCCGTCCGGGATGCCATCAGGCGGCCAGCGTCAACTCTCGCGAGGCTGTCACGCAATTTCGCCCATTGGCCTTGGATTTATACAAGGCTGAATCGGCCAGTTCGAGCATTTCGTCAAAGTCCGAATTTGGCGGCAGAATGGTCAGGCCGAAACTGGCCGTCACACTAACCGGCTGCCCATCAACGATCATCACATGGTTTTCAATCGAGGACCGAAGACGCTCACAAACGCTATGAGCCTGCTCAGCGTCGACATTACTTAGCAGGATGACGAATTCCTCACCTCCCCAGCGTCCAAGCTTGTCGAAAGGACCGCGCAGTTCGGAATATGCCACCGCGGCAATCTCGCGGAGAACCCTGTCCCCAGCGGCGTGCCCGTGCCGATCGTTGACCGCCTTGAAGTAATCAATGTCAAACAACGCAACGGCTGCGGTCATTTCTGTCCGCCCCATACGGGCCATTTCCTCGCAAGCGAACTGTTTGAAGAATTTTCGGTTCAGCAAACCGGTGAGAGCGTCTGTAGACGCCATGTCTTCGAGGGTTCGCTGGTAGATGCGCATCTTGTATTCGTGTTGTGCTGCAATTGCTGCAGTTGGGACCGCCACGCAGGCCGCAATGAACAGATTTGCCACGATAAATTTATGAGGATCGGTCGGAAAGCCCATCGAATAAACAATCACGGAAAACGTGAAACAGAGGCAAAGCGCCGTGATCGCCACAAAGGCGAAAAAGGTCAGCGATTCGACCAGATCCTCTAGTTTACCCTGCACATCCTGTCTCCCGGTTATGGGGATGTTGTCGCACAGGAGTTATATTTTACCGTCAATCTGCCGAGATATTTTCTGGCATTGCCATTCATATTTTGGAAAGAAGCTATCTTACCAATCTCATAAGCCGCTTTGCACGAAGCGT
Source organism: Hyphomonas atlantica corrig. (assembly GCF_000682715.1). Lineage (GTDB taxonomy): Bacteria > Pseudomonadota > Alphaproteobacteria > Caulobacterales > Hyphomonadaceae > Hyphomonas > Hyphomonas atlantica. The sequence continues at coordinate 202,953 of NZ_AWFH01000045.1, forward strand.
GCGATCCTTACAAAAATTTCGCAATGACGAACTTGACGCTGCCCCAGCGCCCTCTTAACTGCCCACCATCGTTAGCAGTCAGTAGGGGTGAGTGCTAAACCTCCCTGAATGTTCCTGCTCGCGAGCTAAATTCAATTGAACTCGTCAAAGAGACAAGAGGGCTAAATCCAATGAAACTTCGTCCCCTGCACGACCGTGTCGTCGTGCGCCGCGTCAAGGAAGAAGAGAAAACCAAAGGCGGGATCATCATTCCTGACACCGCCAAGGAAAAGCCGCAGGAAGGCGAAATCGTTGCTGTCGGCAACGGTGCCATTGGCGACGACAACGAGCGCGTTGCACTCGACGTCAAAGTCGGCGATCGCGTTCTCTTCGGCAAATGGTCCGGCACGGAAGTGACCGTCGACGGCGAAGAGCTGCTCATCATGAAAGAAAGCGACATCATGGGTGTGCTGGAGAGCTAAGCTCGCGCCCGTCGCATTTCATCAGACAGAATTCTCAAAGAGGTAATCAACAATGTCAGCCAAACACGTAGTTTTCGGCGCAGAAGCACGCGAGCGCATGCTGAAAGGCGTAGATACGCTTGCCAATGCTGTGAAGGTAACGCTCGGCCCGAAAGGCCGTAACGTCGTTATCGAAAAATCCTTCGGCGCTCCGCGCACCACGAAGGACGGCGTCACCGTGGCAAAAGAGATCGAGCTTGAAGACAAGCTGGAGAACATGGGCGCGCAAATGCTGCGCGAAGTCGCTTCCAAGGCAAACGACGTTGCTGGTGACGGTACAACGACTGCAACCGTTCTTGCTCAGGCCATCGTTCGCGAAGGTATGAAGCGCGTTGCCGCCGGCATGAACCCAATGGATCTGAAGCGCGGTATCGACAAGGCCGTGACGGAAGTCCTCAGCGACCTGGCTCACCACTCCAAGAAAGTGAAGTCCAACGACGAGATCGCCCAAGTTGGCACGATCTCCGCGAACGGCGACACCGAAGTCGGTGGCATGATCGCTGAAGCCATGGCGAAAGTCGGCAATGAAGGCGTCATCACAGTTGAAGAAGCCAAGTCGTTGGAAACCGAACTGGATGTCGTTGAAGGCATGCAGTTCGACCGCGGCTACCTGTCCCCGTACTTCATCACGAACCCTGACAAGATGATCGCGGAACTCGAAGATCCGTTCATCCTGCTTCACGAGAGCAAACTGTCCTCTCTGCAGCCAATGCTGCCGATCCTGGAAAGCGTTGTTCAGAGCCAGAAGCCGCTGCTCATCATCGCCGAAGACGTCGATGGCGAAGCATTGGCAACCCTGGTGGTCAACAAGCTGCGTGGCGGCCTGAAAATCGCAGCAGTCAAAGCACCTGGCTTCGGCGATCGCCGCAAAGCCATGCTGCAAGACATCGCAGTTCTCACCGGCGGTCAGGTCATCTCCGAAGACCTGGGCATCAAGCTCGAGAACGTCTCCATGGACATGCTCGGCACCGCAAAGCGCGTTTCGATCTCCAAGGACGACACGACCATCGTTGATGGCGCTGGCGCGAAGAAAGACCTTGAAGCTCGCGTTTCCCAGATCCGCAAGCAGATCGAAGACACCTCGTCCGACTACGATCGTGAGAAGCTCCAGGAGCGTCTGGCGAAACTGGCTGGCGGCGTTGCTGTCATCAAGGTTGGCGGTGCAACCGAAGTAGAAGTGAAAGAGCGTAAGGACCGCGTCGACGACGCGCTGAACGCAACACGCGCTGCTGTTGAAGAAGGCATCGTCCCAGGCGGCGGCACGGCACTCCTGTCCGCTGCTGGCAACATTGACGTCAAAGGCGCCAATGATGACGAGCAAGCCGGTATCGACATCGTTCGCAAGGCTCTGGAAGCTCCGGTTCGCCAGATCGCCGAGAACGCCGGTGTCGAAGGTTCGGTCGTTGTTGATCAGATCCGCCGCGGCAAGGGCAAAGGCTTCGGCTTCAACGCCCAGACCGAAGAATATGGCGACCTGGTCGGCATGGGTGTGATCGATCCGGTGAAAGTTGTTCGCTCTGCCCTGCAGAACGCAGCATCTGTCGCTGGCCTGCTGATCACCACCGAAGCCTCGATCGCAGAAGCACCGAAGAAAGAATCCGCTGGCGGCGGCATGCCCGACATGGGCGGCGGCATGGGCGGAATGGGTGGCATGGGCTTCTAAGCCCAACTGTCCCAGCCAAATTGCGAGAGGCAGCACTTCGGTGCTGCCTCTTTTTTTGAACCCGAGATCTTGAACGCACGCCGATTTAACTTCTCTGCCCCCGCGGCAACCTCCTAGACTTGCAAAAAAACAAACTGGGAGAAAACGCCGTGACGGCTGCAGAGGAACTGAATTTCGGAGACATGCTTGACGTGGTTGGGGATCTCCTCGGCCCGGAAGACCTGGCCCTGGCGCATGGAAGCCGCCGTATCTACTGGCCGGAATTCACGGCGCGCTCCAATCGACTGGCGCGCAATCTACGTGCAATAGGTGTGGAAACCGGGGACAAGGCTGGCTTCTATCTGCGCAACCAGCCAGAATACACCGAAGCCCTCGCCGCGAGCTTCAAGGCGCGCTTTACCCATGTAAACGTCAACTACCGCTACCTCGCTGACGAACTTTTCTACATTTTCGACAATTCAGACTCTGCCGTCGTTTTCTACGACGCTCAGTTTCTTGACCAAGTCGAGCTCGTCCGCGGGCGTCTTCCGAAGGTGAAAGTCTGGGTTCAGATCGGCGACGGGGACATCCCGGATTGGGCTGAGGATTACGAACGTCTCGCTACGGAGGGCGATCCCTCGCCGCTCGACATTGAGAGGTCTGCTGACGACCTCTTCTTCCTTTATACCGGCGGCACGACCGGCATGCCCAAAGGCGTGATGTGGTCACAATCGGTTTGGAGGCAAGCCGCCAGGGAAGGCGCGGAAAAGGCGGGACTCCCCTACCCGTCGACACTGGACGAATTCAAGATGGCGGTCGAATTGATGGGGCGCACCGCCCGCCAGGTTCCCGCCTGTCCTCTGATGCATGGGACGGGCCTCTTTACCGCGATGGGAGCGTTCCTGGCTGGCGGTGCCATCATTACACTGGAACAGAATACCAGCTTTGCCCCCGAGAACCTCTGGGACACGGTCGACGAACATGGCGTCACCAGCATGGCCATCGTGGGCGACGCGTTTGGCAAGCCAATGCTGAAAGCTCTCGATGAAAATCCGCAGCGTTGGGATGTCAGCTCCGTACAGACCATTGTTTCATCGGGCGTGATGTGGAGCGCTGAAGTCAAGCAGGGCCTGCTCAAGCACATGCCTCAGGCCGCAATGATGGACAGTTTCGGCTCATCGGAAGCTGTTGGGTTCGGATCCTCTACGACTACAGCCGAAGGCGGCACGCAAACATCGAAATTCGAAATTGGCCCGAACTGCAAAGTGTTCTCCGAAGATGATCGAGAAGTCGTCCCCGGCAGCGGAGAAGCCGGCATTATCGCGCGCGGTGGTGCCGTGCCGCTCGGCTATTACAAGGACGAAGAAAAGACCGCCAGGACGTTCAAGACGATCAATGGCGTGCGCTACGCCATTCCGGGTGACTGGTGCACCGTGGAGGCAGATGGCACGATCACACTGCTCGGTCGGGGGTCGAATTGCATCAACACCGCAGGCGAGAAAGTGTATCCCGAAGAGGTCGAGGAGGCCCTGAAAGAGCACAAAGCGGTGAAAGACGCACTCGTCGTGGGCATACCCGACGACAAATGGGGCAACGCCGTCACGGCCGTCGTCGCTACAGACGCGGACGTCAGCGAGGATGAGTTGCGTGAATTCGTGCAAAGTCGCATCGCGCGTTACAAGGCGCCAAAGTCTATTCTGTTCAAGGATGATCTGGGACGCGCACCAAACGGCAAGGCAGACTATAAATCCATCAAGGCGTATGCCCTCGCCCAGCTTGGCGTCAGCCAATGAGCAGAAAACCTCTCAGCGTGTAGGCCACGACCGCCACGACGAGCATGGACACAAAGGCGATACCTACGAACCAGAGGAGCCGCTTCGCAAGAGGCGGCTCCTCTCCGTTTTCTTCCGGACGAACAGGCTCAATGCGCATGATACCCGTCCCCTGGTTTCACCTTGCCCCAAAAAAGGCTGTAAACATATGCCGTGTACGCCAAAATTATGGGTAACATTACCAAAGCGCCAACAAGCATGAGCATCAGCGCATTGTTGCGGGCCGCTGCCTCCCAGATCGACACCTCGTAAGGCACAATAAACGGATAGAGGCTGACGCCCAACCCGATATAGCCGCTCAGGAAAATGCCCGCAGCCAGCAAGAACGGCCGCCAATCCGGCGCACCGCCCACCTTGTTCTGCTTCATGGACAGGTCCCGCCACAACCACAGCACCAAAGCCATTCCTGCCAGTGGCACCGGAGCCAGCGGCAAGAAGCGCGCCGGGTTGATTTCCGTCATGGAAAAGCCCCAGCGGTCTCCGATCGACGGGTCTACGGACAATGTTGCAAAACTCACCGCGAGAAAACAGATCGCCACACCGGCGAGCGCCATCCGCCCCCATTTGCGGGCTTTGGCCTGCAGCGCGCCTTCAGTTTTGAGCACGAGCCAGCAGGCCCCCAGCAGCATATAGCCGATCACAACCGATATGCCCGTGAGCAGGGAAAACGGAGTCAGCCAGTCGAATGCACCGCCAGCGAACGCGCCACCTTCGACCTGAATGCCCTGAACCATTCCGCCCAGCATGATGCCTTGAGAGAACGCAGCGGTGAACGAGCCGCCATAGAAAGCTCCATTCCAGAACAGTCGCGTAGGTCGCCGAACCGCCTTGTGCCGAAACTCAAAGGCGACTCCGCGGAAGATCAAGGCCGCAAGCATGATCAATACCGGCAAATAAAAAGCAGGCATGATGATGGCATACGCAGTCGGGAAGGCCGCGAAGAGACCGCCACCTCCAATGATCAGCCAGGTTTCATTGCCGTCCCAGACAGGCTCAACCGTCGCCGTCATCATATTGCGTTCTTCTTCAGACTCCGCGACCGCCGTGAACATGCCGACGCCAAGGTCAAATCCATCCAGCAGCACGTACATCATGACACCTACCGCAAGGATCAGGGCCCAGATAAGGGGAAGGTCTATAGCCATGTCTGCCTCCTATTCCGCCGCAACGATATCGTCGGATGTTTCTGCCTTGTCGTCGACCGCGCCCATCGGCGATCCAGGCGGGCGACGCTCCCGGCGCGCGGGATCGGGCGGGGTATCGTCGAAGCCTCGCGTGGCAATGCGCGCCATGTAGACGACGCCAGCCGTGAAGATGATCGCATAGACAATCATGAATACGAGCAGCGACGTTGCCACCTGCCCGGCGGAAACTGGCGACAAACTATCAACCGTCCGCAAGTGACCGTAGACAGTGTAAGGCTGGCGCCCCACCTCAGCCGTGATCCATCCTGTCACCACAGCGATAAACCCGAGCGCCCCTGCCGGAACCGCTGCAATATGAAACAAGCCAGGCTGGTCGATCTTCTTGCGCCACCAGAGGAAGCTCCCCCACAGGCCCATCGCCAGCATGCCAAGTCCGGCCGCGACCATGATGCGGAATGCGTAGAACACCAGCCAGAGCGGAGGACGCTCCGACTCCGGGAAATGATCCATACCGTGCAATTCTTCGCCCTCTTCGAGACCTGGGAAAAGGAAAGGGCTAGTGCCCGGCACAGTGATACCCGCATGCCCGCATTCGGAATCGTCCGGCCAGGCAATAAGCACAGTGCCCTGTACTTCCTTCGTCTCGCACCAGCCTTCAACGACGGCAATCTTCGCGGGCTGATGCTTATGCGCGACCTCGCCAGACCAGTGGCCCACCATGATCTGAATGGGCAATAGTACAGCCAGCGTCCCCGAGGCCATGCGGATCTGCCATTTGGTCGGCTCGGTGATACGACCCTTGATGACCTGCCAGGCACCCGCCGCGAGGATTACTGCCGCAGTGGTCGTATAGGCGGCAAGCAACATGTGAGCGAAGCGGCTGGGCAGGCTTGGATTGAAGATCGCCTCAATCCAGCTGGTCGCGTAAAAATTGCCGGTCTCCGGATCAATCGCAAACCCTGCAGGCGTCTGCATCCAGCTATTGGCTGCCAGAATCCAGAAGGCCGAAATCGTCGTACCAATCGCAACGGCAAGCGTGGCGACAAAATGCAACTTTCGACCGACCTTCTGCCAACCGAACAACATGACGCCGAGAAATGTTGCCTCCAGAAAGAACGCTGTCAGCACTTCATAGGCCAGCATAGGCCCCATGACACTGCCGGTGATCTCCGAAAACAGGCTCCAATTCGTTCCGAACTGGTAACTCATCACCACGCCGGACACGACACCCATGGCAAAGGCCAGGGCGAAGATCTTTACCCAGTGCAGGTAAAGCCGCTTGAAGACTTCCTTACCCGTTTTAAGCCAAAGGCCCTCACAAACAGCAAGGAACGCAGCGAGCCCGATCGTGAAGGCTGGAAAGAGAATGTGAAACGCGACGACAAATGCGAACTGAAGTCGCGATAACAAGAGTGCGTCAAATTCCATGAACCTGCTCCGTCTGGTATATGAGCGTTCTCTAAATTACTTCGTCGAAATCTCCAAGCTGTCGAGCTGACGCGCGCCGGTCTGACGCAGCGACACAATGACGTTCAGGATTTGCGGCGGAGCGTCCTGAAGATCGCGTCGGCACGGGCAGCTATCCCACCATCCGCCTTGATCAGTTGCGCCGTCACATGAACCATATCACCATCGACCAGCGTCACCTCGGGGTGTGCCTCCAGCCAGGTTCCTTCGCGGACAATGTCCATGAACTCCATGGTGAGCTTCAGCGTGACGGACATTTTCCCTGTTACACTCCACACGGCCCATGCCAGCGCGCTGTCCGAAAATGAACACGTCATCCCGCCATGTAGAAAGCCCATGCCATTGCAGTGACGGTCGAGCACCCACATGCCTGTGCGCAAATCATCCTCCGCAGAAGCGCGGAAGGTGGGACCGTTATGCAGGGTGAATTTCCCGCGGGAGGGCGTAGGCGCAAATCCCGGCGGCGGAGGTCTCAGCGGCTCAGCCGTTTCACTCACTCAGATTTCCGAAGATTTCATGCTGGACCACGTCACCCGGCTCGATACCGAGTTCAGCAGCCCGCCCACCCGCAAGCTCCAATACGCCCTTCACCGGGACTCCCGGATTGATGCGGCGGAGCGAGCCCGGCACGGTGTCGCGCGCGATCGCCAACACTTCCCCATCCGTATCAAGGAACAGCATGTCGAGTGAGATAAGCGTATTCTTCATCCACATGTTTGCTTCGCGGGGCTGACCAAAATCGAACAGCATGCCTGCGTCCGCCGCAAGTTCGGTGCGGTCCATCAGGCCTGTCGTGATCTCTTCAGGATCGTTGGCCAATTCGACCGTGAAGGTGTGAACCTCGTCACCCGACTGGATGGAAAGCGGGCCGGTCTCCAGCTGGGCGAACGCCGCCGGCAGGAAGAGAATGAGCGATGCGATCGCAGAAGCAAAGAAACGTAGCATGCGCTGTGTTTAGACGGCTGCCAGCGACGCGGCAAGCGCTGTTGGCTGCTGCTTACGCGCGTTTAATATGGCTGACATGCTCGCCCTTGGAACCGGTGTCGATGCAGACTTCCAGTATTGTTCCAGGCTCGACGTCCTCGTATCCCGCTTTCCGCAGGACCACGGCGTGCACAAAGATATCGGTATCGTCGCCGTCGCGCTGGACAAACCCGTATCCGCGCGTGCGATTGAACCATTTCAATGTGACTGACTCATACGCACGCTCCAGTCCCTGCTCCTTGGCAACTGACGCGCGTGGGCGTTCCATTTCGATAATGTTTGCGGTTTGCCAGCCACGCTCGCCCTTCACAGCATCACAAACGATGCGCGCGCCTTCGTCGGCAAAGCTCTCGCCATACCCCCGCAGGCACGTGACATGCAGCATGACATCACCCGTCAGGCCAGCATCGGACGTCGACTCCGCCACGATGAATCCATAGCCCTTGGCGCTATCGAACCATTTGACACGACCGATGACTCGCACGACCTGTTCCATCGGCGAATCTTCTGATTCTTGTTTGGCGGCAAAATTCGTCATCAACCCATATTCCCCACTCACGCAACCTAAAATGTGTTAACACACTTGTCACGCGATCTTCACACCTGCGCACGGCATTAAGCAGTCCTGCAAAAGGCATAGCCCGTCAATGTGGAGAGAAGGTGGCAGTCCCTAGGGGAATCGAACCCCTCTTTCCAGGTTGAAAACCTGGCGTCCTAACCGATAGACGAAGGGACCGCATCGGCTCGAAGACAGGCGATATAGCTGCTCAATTCTGACTCGTAAAGCGCTTTGGGACGGGTTTCTGCAGATAAATCATACTTCCGCTGCATCGCTGACATCAAGCTGCACCCGGCGACGACCATTCCACTCATCCGCCTTCAATTTACCGACCAGATGTAGCCGTGCATTTGGCCGGATAACTTCGCCCAGAGGCTGGTCTGCGCTGCGCCAGGCAATGCAATCCAGACGCCCGCTGGCGTCCTCTGCGGTGAACTTCAGATGATTGGCCCCAACCTGGCGGACTCCCGTCACATGTACAGACTGAAGTGCGAACACGGGCTCTGGTGAGCCCACGCCAAACGGACCGATACCTGCAATCTGGTCCACCAGATCTGGCGAGGCCGCGCCCGGGGAGAGCACCGCATCCACGGGCAGCTCCAAAGCGGCGGCGCGCTCCGCTGTAAACTGAGCCATGTGAGACACCATCCAGTCATCGAAAGCCGAGATCTGGTCCGGCTCAAGGCTCAGTCCGCCTGCCATGGCGTGCCCTCCGCCAGAAAGGATCACACCCTCGCGGGCCGCAGCCGAAATGGCGTCTCCAATGTTCACCCCGGTAACGGACCGGCCAGATCCTTTCGCAACAGGCCCGAGCCCCTGCCCCCAGCCAATGACAATACTCGGCAAATGAAAGCGCTCTTTCAACCGGCCGGCCACGATGCCGATCACGCCCGGATGCCAGCCCTCCCCGCTGGCGATCAGAATTCCACGGTCCGGATTTTTCTCCAGGGCCTGCTCCGCCTGCGCCGTTGCCTGGTCCAGAATAGCCGCCTCGACGGCCTTGCGTTCGTCGTTCAGCGCATGCAACCGCTCGGCCAGCGCTATCGCCTCCGCACGATCATCCGTGGCCAGAAGTTTTGCCGCGAGCCAGGGATCCCCCACTCGCCCACCAGCATTCAGGCGGGGCCCTAGCATAAAGGTTGCATGATAGACGCTGTCGACCTTGCTGATCCCGGACACCTCAGCCAACGCGCGCAGACCTTCATTCTGCGCTCGGGAGAGAATGTTGAGACCTTGCCGCACGAACGCGCGATTAACTCCCCGCAATGGGGACATATCGCAAAGCGTACCCAGTGCAGCGAGGTCCAGAAACGCCATGATGTCCGGCAGCCCCTCAGGCGGCGCAACGCCTCTCTCGCGCGCAAGCCGGTTAAGTGCAGCAACGAACACAAACACAACACCCGCTGCCGCCAAATGTCCGCACTCTGACGTACAGTCTGGACGGTTGGGATTGACCAGCGCCGCCGCAGGCGGGTGATGACCCGCCATCAAATGGTGATCAATGACGACAATCGGCAGGCCGATCTGCTCTGCCTCTTCAAGCGCGCTGACGGCGGCTGCACCGCAGTCCACCGTGATCACAAGTTCAGCGCCTTTATCCTTGAGATGCCTGAAAGCCTCTGGCGATGGACCATAGCCCTCTTCCAGCCGGTCTGGGACATAGAGGCCAAGCTCCTCGCCCCAAGCGCGGAAATAACGAGTCAGGATCGCTGAACTGGTGCCGCCATCAACATCATAGTCTGCGAAGACCGTAACGCGTTTCTTCTCAAGGATGGCGTCGAGGACGATCCCTGCGGCCTTGTCCATGTCGGCGAAGCTGGACGGATTGGGAAATGTGTCGCGTAGCGTAGGAGAAAGATAACCCGCAGCGTCTTCGGGCGTGACATCGCGCGCAGCGAGAAGACGTGCCAGAAGATCAGATCCACCGACGCTCGGCTGCAAACGGCGCACGAGCGCTTCATCAACGGAAGCCAACGTCCAGAAACGGCGCGTGGCCGAACTCTGAACGTCGAACAGCATATTGTCTTGCTTCAGGGCAGGATCGGCCATGATGTCTCCGGGAATCGCTTCCCGGAGATTCTAACGCATCTCAGCCCGGCCTGGAAATGCAGGGATCAGGCGCGATGATCCGAACGCACATAGCGCACCATGCCGTCGGTGGACGTCATGACGAGCGTATGGGTGTGGACGCGGCCACCGGCAGACTTCACACCTGTCAGCATGGATCCATCCGTAACGCCTGTCGCACAGAATACTGTGTCACCAGAGGCGAGCTCATTGAGGGAATAGGTCCGGTCGAAATCTTTGATGCCTGTCCGCTCGGCGCGCTTGCGCTCATCATCGTTGCGGAACACGAGACGACCGTACATCTGACCGCCAACACACTTGAGCGCCGCTGCAGCAAGTACGCCTTCCGGCGCGCCGCCCTGACCGACATAGAGATCGATACCCGTGTGCGAATTCGTCGTCGCGATCACGCCAGCAACGTCGCCATCGGTGATCAACGCAACACGGGCACCAACTGAGCGAAGGCTTTCAATAATGCCTTCATGGCGCGGGCGATCCAGGACGCAAGCCGTCATCTCGGTGACGTCCACGCCCTTATGCTTGGCCAGAGCCTGAATATTCTCTGCAGGCGTGGCATCCAGGCTGATGATACCTTCAGGATATCCCGGCCCAACTGCGATCTTGTCCATATAGGTGTCTGGCGCGTAAAGCAGGCCGCCGCGTGGCGCTATGGCCAGAACCGCAAGTGCATTCGACATGGCCTTGGCGGTCAGTGTCGTGCCTTCCAGTGGGTCGAGCGCAATGTCGATCTCGGCGCCTTTGCCGGTGCCGACTTCTTCACCAATGTATAGCATTGGCGCTTCGTCCCTCTCGCCTTCGCCAATCACGACGCGGCCTTGAAAATCCACTTCATTGAACGCGGTGCGCATTGCATCGACGGCGGCGGCGTCGGCTTTTTTCTCATCTCCGCGGCCGACCAGCTTGGCGGCAGCAATTGCGGCACATTCCGTCACACGGACCATGGAATCTGCGAGGCTGGGCGTCAGAACGCTATTTTTCATGAATTCTCAATTCTCCGAACGCGCAAAACATAAGGGCTCTACGCCTGATTAAAGCAATTAGCTTGCCGACTCGACCCTGATCAGGCGCGGCGGATCGACAGCAATTGCAAATTTTTCCAGTCGCGCCAATGCCGCGTCCATATTTGAACGCTCGCACCGATGTGTGACGATCGCAATCGGGCTGGCACCACTCTCATCCGCTGAGTCCTGCAGCAGTTTGTCCACAGACACGCCTTCCGCTGCCAGCGACTCGGACAGCGCTGCCAGGGCTCCCGGCTTGTCAGCCAGCCTCACTCGCAGGAAGAAGGGCGCAACTTCGTTTTTGCTGCCGCTTGCAAAAGGCCGGGCAACGTGATGCTCGGCTCGTCCAAAAGCGGGACGGATAGCAGGGCGGAACAGTTTGGCGACATCACCCATTACGGCGCTTGCTGTTGGTCCCGCACCAGCCCCCGGCCCCGTAAGCGTCACAGCGCCAACAGGGTCACCTTCGATACGCACCGTATTCAGCGATCCATCAACTCTTGCCAATGGATGCGCGACAGGCAGCGCCATTGGCTCAACACGGCACACAACTCCTTCGTCGGTCAGCACGCCCTCTGCGATCAGCTTGATGCGCAGGCCCAGCCGGTCTGCAAGGCGCAGATCCAGCAGCTCCACATTGTCCACGCCAGACACTTCGACTTTCGAGAAATCGAGATCGGCGGAGAACGCGATCGCGGAAAGAATGGCGGCCTTGTGGGCTGCGTCCATGCCGGACACGTCAAGGGTCGGATCAGCCTCGGCGTAGCCGAGCTTTTGCGCTTCGGCCAGCACTTCGTCATAGGCGCGTCCGGTCGCCAGCATTTCCGTCGTCAGGAAATTACAGGTGCCGTTCAGAATGCCTGCCACGCGCTTGATTTCGACGCCTGCCAGGCTATCGCGCAGCACGCGCACCACTGGAATGCCACCTGCCACCGCTGCCTCGAACAACAGGTCAACCTGCTTCTCTTCGGCCAGCTTGGCGAGCGCCATGCCATGCTTGGCGATCAGCGCCTTGTTGGCCGTAACGACAGGCTTGCCAGCCTTCAAAGCCTCTTCAACCGCGAATTTCGCGGGGCCGTCAGATCCACCAATCAGTTCGACAAACACGTCGACTTCCGGATCTTCCGCGAGCGTGGCGGCGTCATCGAACCAGCGATACTTGCTGGTGTCGACTGGACGGTTGCGCGACTGGCTGCGCGCACTGACGCCTGTAATCTCAATCTGACCTGGAATGCGCAGACGCTCCTGCCGCTCAACCAGTTCAATGAGACCACAGCCGACATGACCGAGCCCTGCGATACCTATCCTCAATGGCGCCACGTAAGTGCCCCTTCCTCTTTCAGAGTTACGTCAGGGGCAGCGCATAGCGGGTTTGGGCGAATGCGTCGAGGGTGCGCGCTACTCTGCCGCGGCAGGCTGGATATCCTTGATGCCGCGCGCTTGCAGGAACTTGCGAATGTTGCGCGCTGCCTGGCGAATACGTTGTTCGTTTTCCACCAGTGCAATGCGGACATGTCCATCCCCCTGCTCACCAAATCCGGCACCTGGCGCCACGGCCACATGTGCCTCATTAATGAGTTGGAGCGAGAACTCCAGACTGCCCATATCGCGTAACTGTTCGGGTATGGGCGCCCAGGCAAACATTGACGCTTTGGGTGAAGGTATCGGCCAACCGGCCCGCGTGAAGCTTTCGACCAGAACGTCACGACGTGCGCGATAGATCTGGCGAAACTCATCGACACAATCCTGCGGACCATCCAGAGCGGCAGCCGCGGCAACCTGAATGGGCGTATATGCGCCGTAATCGAGATAGGACTTTACCCGCGCAAGAGCACCGACAAGCTTTTCATTGCCCGCCACGAAACCGATCCGCCAACCGGCCATTGAATAGGTCTTCGACATGGTCGTGAACTCTACGGCGATGTCCTTTGCACCGTCGACCTGCAGGATCGAGGGCGTGGGTTCATCGAAGTAGATCTCGTTATAGGCAAGATCGGACAAGACGATCAGGTCATGCTTTCGCGCGAACTTTACCGCCTCCTTGTAGAAGTCCAGATCACAAACTTCAGCGGTCGGGTTCGACGGGAAACACAACACCATCGCCGTCGGAGGCGGCACACAATACTTCACAGCCTTGCTGAGATTGGACAGATATTGTTCCGGCGTATGCGCCGGTACACTGCGGATGGATGCCCCCGCAATGATAAAGCCGAACGAATGCAACGGATAGGACGGATCCGGCGACAGGATCACATCACCCGGCGCAGAAATCGCCTGAGCGAGGTTTGCAAAGCCCTCCTTGGAGCCGAGCGTGACGATCACTTCGCGATCCATATCAAGCGAAACGTCGAAGCGGCGCTGATAGTAGTTTGTAACAGCGCGTCGCAGGCCCTTGATCCCGCGCGAGGCGGAATAGCCATTTACGTCCGGACGGCGCGCTGTCTCGCACAATTTGTCGACGATATGCTCAGGCGTCGGCATGTCTGGATTGCCCATGCCGAGATCAATGATATCCGCGCCCTGCGCGCGAAGCGACGCCTTGGTGCGGTTTACCTGTTCAAAGACGTAAGGCGGAAGTCTGCGGATCTTGTGGAAGTCTGTATTCATCTCTTGGCGGCCCGGAGGCCCCTCGTAACTCGTGGAACATCGAAAGCGGATCGGATGGCCTCGATCTCTTCATCCGTCAGGAATTCAGAGTTGGCCTGAGCGCCCGCAAATCCGCGCCGGACGGTTTCCCGAAGGTCCTCGATCTCGGCAGCGGTATTCGCGGGCTCAACCGCTCGCGCATTTTCCGCAAAGACCGCTCGCAATTCTGCGCCGCGGGCTTTTGATGCTTCAAGAGTTAGTCCCGGCGCCTGATTTTCGGCAATAACCGGGACATCAATGATTTTCGGGTAGCCTTCACCACGAATTTCAACACGGCGGGCATCATACCATTCCGGTGCCTGATCGATGGCCGTCCGCACCTTCGCGAACGAGCCCGTGCACCCTGCCAAAAGCAGACAGCACACGCCTATCAGGGGAATCGCCGTGTTTTTCATGGTTAAACTCATTAAATCACAATCATTCAGTAGAATACTTACAGGTGGCTAAACAAGGCGATATTGGGACGAATGGTCGACCGCAAGGACAATAAAGACAGTCAGCCCCTGCTCACAGAGATTCTGAGCCAGCAAGATCCCGCGCAGATGCAAACCCTGCTGACCACGCTGGCGCTGGCGAATACCGAGTCTCATGCGCTGCTGCTAGATGTTCTTTCAGGCTCAGGTCCGCTCGGCACCGTTTCCAACGGTGACCCGATGGGCGTGGGCGAGGCTTTCCGGGCTGTCGGCCAGGGATTTGCCCGCAACCCCGCCGCTCTCATGACAGCCAACATGCAGCTCATGCAAGGCTGGATGGAGCTTTGGCAGGAAATGGCGCTGGAAGGCATGACCGGGTCAAGCAAGCCGGCACGCGACAAGCGCTTCTCGGACCCTGAATGGGAACGCAATCCCGGTTTCAAGTTTATCCGAAAGGCTTACGACCTGAATGCCAAATGGCTGATGGGCCTCGCGGATCACGTGAAGGACGAGATACCGGACAATATTCATCTCCGCGCCAAATTCTTCAGCCAGCAACTCGCTGACAGTCTTGCCCCGACCAATCACCTCGGCAGCAACCCACAAGCTCTCCGGCGCTTCATTGAAAGTGGCGGTGACAGCATCCTCGCCGGCATTCGTATGGCGCGCGAAGACGTCAAGAAGGGCAATGGCAAGCTCTACATCACCCAGACCGACGAAACCCCCTTCAAGCTTGGC
This sequence comes from Hyphomonas atlantica corrig., assembly GCF_000682715.1. Taxonomy (GTDB): domain Bacteria; phylum Pseudomonadota; class Alphaproteobacteria; order Caulobacterales; family Hyphomonadaceae; genus Hyphomonas; species Hyphomonas atlantica. The sequence goes on from NZ_AWFH01000045.1 coordinate 217,968, forward strand.
GACAATATTGCCACCGCACCCGGCGAAGTCGTCTTTCGGAATGATCTGATCGAGTTGATCCAGTACAAGCCAACAGGGGAACAGACTTATGCGCGTCCGCTGCTGATCTTCCCGCCCTGGATCAACAAATTCTATATTCTCGACCTGCGCGAAGAGAACTCGATGATCCGGTGGCTTCTCGACAAGGGATTGTCGGTTTTTGTCGTCTCATGGCGCTCTGCCGACGACGTCACGCGCGACTACACCTGGAATGACTACGTCAAGAACGGCATCTACGCTGCGGTCGAAGCCACGCTTCAGGCAACCGGACAAAAAGGATTGAACACGGTCGGCTATTGCATCGGCGGCACGCTCCTGTCCTCCGCCCTTGGCCATATGGCGAAAACAGGCGACGACCGGATCAAGTCAGCGACGTTCTTTGCCTCCCAGTCCGACTTCAGCCTTGCGGGAGACCTCAAGGTATTCACGGACGACAATGGCCGCGGCTACATCGACTCAATCATAGAAGAGCATAATGGCATCATGCCAGGCTCCATGATGTATGAGACCTTCAACTGGCTGCGCCCAATCGATCTGGTCTGGCGATACGTCATTGACCAATACATGCTCGGCAAGGAACCGCGCCCGTTTGACCTGCTCTACTGGAACGCAGACCAGACAAACATTCCTGGCAAGGTGCACCGAAAGTACCTCAAGGATTGCTACGCCAAAAACAAGCTGGCGCGCGGCAAATTCAAGGTTCTGGGCGAGACGGTCGACCTCAAACAGGTAGAGATCCCGATCATGGTTCAGGCCAGCCGCGACGATCACATCTGCCCGATGGAAAGCGTGTATCGCACGGCCAAAGTGTTCGGCGGCAAGACACAGTTTATTCTGGCTGCCTCCGGCCATATCGCTGGCGTGGTGAACCATCCGGACTCCGGCAAGTACTGCCACTGGACGAACGATTCCGCCCTCCCCGATACCGGAGCGGAATGGCTCGACGGTGCGGAGGAGCATGCCGGTTCCTGGTGGCCGACCTGGTGGAATTGGCTTCGACCGAAGTCAGGCCGCAAAGTGGTGGCGAAGCAGCCAAAGGACATGGGCCTTGGCAGCGCGCCTGGCACATATGCCAGAGTGCGCCTCGAAGACATCAAGCTGGGTTAGTTGGCTCAGGCCGAGAGGCCGGCGTCCTCATCCAGTCCCAAAGCGATGTTGAGGTTTTGAACAGCCGCGCCGGAAGCGCCTTTACCGAGATTGTCGAACCGGGCAACGAGCCGCGCTTCTTCATCTGAACCGAATACGAAAAGATCGATCCGGTTTGTGCCATTGCAAGCCTCTGGCTCGACCCCCTTCAGCGCGTCGCAGTCTGCAATTGCGGGAACATTGACAAAACGCTCGCCAGCATAAGCGGCTGTCAGCGCACTGTGGACCTGGGCGCGGGTGGGTTTGCCCGGCAACGCCCAGAGCGGCAGACCGATCTCGACAATCATGCCCTGCGCATAGCGGCCAACGGACGGCATGAAGACGGGCTTGTTTGCCAGCTTTGAGAACTTCTTCATCTCCGGCGGATGCTTGTGTGCCTGACCCAATGCATAGATCCGGTGATTGTCTTCGGTATAATCCTCAGACTGGGCATCCTCGAATTCGGTAATCATCGCCTTGCCGCCACCCGAATAGCCGGACACAGCAGAAACCACGACTGGCCAGGATGACGGAAGCAGCCCCGCCGATACCAAGGGCCTTACCAGAGCGATCACGCCGGTTGGATAGCAGCCCGGATTGGAGATCCGACGAGATGCCTGAATGGCAGCGCGCTGGCCTTTGTCCATCTCGGCAAAGCCATAGGTCCAGCCACTCGCGACACGGTGCGCTGTCGAAGCGTCAATGATCACTGTGTTGGGATTGGTTACCAGCGATACCGCAAGCCGCGCCGCGTCATCCGGCAAGCACAGGATCACGGTATCGGACCCATTCATCAGACGCGCGCGCTCGTCATTGTCCTTGCGTTTTGCGGGGTCGATGGAAACGAGCTCGATATCGCTTCGCGCGCGAAGGCGCTCGGCAATCTGGAGTCCCGTTGTTCCGGCTTCGCCATCAATGAATACTTTAGGCAGCATGGCGGGTTCATCCCCAATTCTGGACAAAATAAAACGGGCGCTCCGTCTCCGAAGCGCCCGCCTGAATATATGTATTCGGTGTGCGGTCTAGCGCTTCGAGAACTGGAAGCTGCGGCGAGCTTTCGCGCGGCCGTACTTCTTGCGTTCGACAACGCGCGGGTCGCGGGTCATGAAGCCGAACGGTTTCAGAACCTTGCGAAGGCCGGGCTCATAGTTGACCAGAGCGCGCGACAGGCCGTGACGCACTGCGCCAGCCTGACCGGAAAGGCCGGAACCCTTCACAGTCGCGATCACGTCAAACTCACCTTCGCGGCCAGCTTCAACCAGCGGCTGGGCAATCACCATGCGCAGCACAGGGCGCGCAAAGTATTGCTCCTGATCGCGACCATTGATCGTGACCTTGCCGGTGCCCGGCTTGATCCATACGCGTGCGACAGCCTCTTTCCGGCGACCGGTGCCGTAAGCGCGGCCTTGAGCGTCGATCTTCGGCTCAACCGGGGCTGCCGGAGCTTCAGCTTCCGTTGCGCCGGACATGGCGCCAAGTTCCTGGAGGGAGTTTGCAGTGTCAGTCATGTTGATCAGGCCGCCTTGGTGTTCTTGCGGTTCATGGCTTTGAAGTCGACAGCGTCGGGCTTCTGGGCCTCGTGTGGGTGCTCCGCGCCGCCATATACGTGCAGTTTCGAGAACTGCTTGCGCGCCAGCGGGCTTTCTTTCGGCATCATGCGCTTCACGGCGAGTTCGATCGCGCGCTCAGGGAAACGGCCGTTGAGAATTTTCTCAGGCGTCGTGGACTTGATACCGCCCGGATAACCGGTGTGACGGTAGTAGGTCTTGTCCGTCATCTTGCGACCGGTGAATTTCACCTTGTCAGCGTTGATGATGACGACGTGATCGCCCGTATCAATATGAGGTGTAAAGTCAGCGCGGTGCTTGCCGCGAAGGCGCTTGGCAACATATGAAGCAAGGCGTCCGACGACGACATCGGTCGCGTCGATCACGACCCAGTTGTGCTCTACGTTGGCTGGTGCGTTATAGGTTTTCATCGCTCTACTAAGAGCCTCTCGCTTTCGGAGTTCATGGAATGCAATTCAAGCGCTGGCGTTTAAGCGCCACTTCCCCGGTTGTCAACGCAGGGCTTGGCCTAGCCCTGCTTTTTACAGCAGTTGGTTGCTCAAAGGAAGCTGAAGCCCCGGAGGAACAGGTTGAAAGCCCCCAAATTGCTACGGGAGTGGAACTCCCGGCCGTTTGGGCAACGCGCCCATTGGAAGGGAAAGTCAGCGCCGTAGCCCTGTCTGGTGGCCTCGGCGGCCTTCTCGCTATCGCCTATGAGCGTGGCGGGCTTCAATTGTTCAATATGAACGGCGAAATTCTCGGCGAACCGGCCAATTTCAGGCTGACAGACATCGCCAGCGGTCAAAGTGCCACACTGGGCGGCAGCACGGTTACGATTTTCCCGGGAATCACCCGCGAAGGACAACTCAAGGCATACCTCTACGGCGAAGGCCTTCTGGCCCCTGCTCAGGTCGACCTGCCCGTACCGGATACCAGCTTCATTGAGGGCGTATGCTCCGGCCCGATCAGCACAGACGGAATCATGCGTCTCGCCTATTGGACCTCCACGAACGACCGCATTCTCCAAACCGGCGTCGTCCGCGAAGAAAATGGTGAGTTCAGCTGGGATGCAGGCGAATCGACCTTCACCGATTTCGGAATCACGTCTTGCGCCTATACGAGCGACACGCTGGTCGCTTCGCCTCGGGCGACAAGCGCCGCATCGCTCGCTCGCGGTGATTTCGATGCACTCCTGTCAATCGAAGACGGTGCAGGACTGCAGGTGTCGACTGATTTCGGCATGACCAACACTGAAATATCGGTTCGGGACGGAATCACAGTGACCGCACCGGACGCGCCGGACGCTATGGCCGCGATGGGCACGATGATGACAGGTGGATACCCTGGCGGAGTGATTGTGCTGGCGGGCGAAACCGGCCCAAATCAACATCAGGCCGTGTTCGTTGACCCTAGCCTGCTGACACTGGAAGACGACCAGTAGACCGCCAGACCAGTCGCACAGCTGCAAGTGTGACGATGACGCCAAGCCCCTGATGGACCAATGCCAGGTTCATCGGGGCGGCATGGACAAGGGTGACGATGCCCCAAACGGCCTGCAGGCTGACAAGGCCGGCGAGCCAAACGAAACCAGTGCGAAACTCAGTCTTCCGATACGCCCATGCGCTTGCCAGCGCGCCAGCCCAGATCAGGTATGCCAACAAACGGTGGTTGAACTGGGTTGCGGCGCGGCCTTCAAACAGGCTGCGAATGCCAAGCCCATTCTCGAGATAGTGCGAAGGCACCAGTTCTCCTGCCATTAGCGGCCAATCATTATACGAGCGCCCAGCATCCAGACCAGCAACCAGCGCGCCCGCCGCCATTTGCAGGAATATAGCGACCAGAAGCGCCAACGAGACGAGCTTTATTGATTGCGATGCGACTGAACGCGCCTTTCCGCCAAGGTCCAGCCATAGCCAGGACACGTAGGCAATAATCAACAGGGCCAACATGAAATGCGTCATCAGACGATAGGGCGCGACATCAACGCGGGTAGTCTCACCGATGCCACTCGCCACCATCCACCAGCCAATGGCCCCCTGAAGTCCGCCAAGCCCGATCAGCGCGACCAGGTGCCAGGTCAGGCGCTTTGTAAGCCAGCCTCGCACCGCAAAGACGACAAAGCCGCCCACCGCCACCAACCCAATCATGCGCCCGAAGAAGCGATGGCCCCATTCCCACCAGAATATCTTCTGGAACTCGGCCATGGACATGCCCTTGTTGACCAATTGGTACTCGGTCGTTTCGCGATATTTCGCAAACTCCATCTCCCAGGCTTCAGGAGACATTGGGGGCAAAGCGCCGCTGACCGGGTTCCATTCCGTAATGGACAGGCCGGAGTCCGTCAGGCGCGTCGCGCCGCCGATCAGAATCATTGCGTAGACCATCAGCCCGACCAGCACGAGCCAGCGGCGGATCCAAGCGGCAGAAGAACTGGTTTTTGACGTTTCGCTCATGCGCGATACATGATCCAAGCAGACGCCCGTGCAAGGGGCGGGAAAGTCGCATGTGCAGCAGAAAGAGCAATTGATGAGCTATCAGACCCGAAAAATTGTCGCGAGCCTGATCCTGCTCGGCTTCATGGTCTGCTGGATCATCATGGTCGGCACGGTTGGACCGATGGTCTCAGCCTGGCCGAAATGGGCCGAACTGCTGTTTTACGTGTTTGCCGGAATTGGCTGGATCATCCCGTTCAAGCCGATCTTCGCCTGGATGAACCGCAACGCGCCGACCCAGGAAGACTAGTCTTCCGGCTTGTTTTTAGTCGCTTCCTTCAATCGCGCCAGCAAAACAGCCGGATCGTCCGGCGTATCCGCCTCATCGGGCTCCGGATAATCATCCTCGTCGAATGTATCATCCTCAATCGCACCAAGCGGCAATTCACCGGCTTCGCCCGAGACATCAAAATCTTCTTCGTCAGTGTCCGATCTCAAACGCCCCAGCACGGTTTCGCCGCCGATGAGGGTCTGCCCCGGCCATATCAATTGCCCGACACTGGCAGGAACATAGATATCGCACCAACCGCCCAGTCGCCGTTTGCCGAACACGCGGCCAAGACGCAGAATGTCGCCGGTTTCAACTTCGATTTCCTGCCGGGGCCCCAGTCCGCCCGTCGCGATACGCACGCCAACTTGCTGAGTGCGGCTCTCGAACATGAGGTATGATACCGCCAGACCATCGGCATCGGGGCGCATGGCAATGGGTGTCGAATTTTCACCCTCTTCCGTAATCAGGCTTTCCAGACTTCCCGCGATAGGCGCGTAGAGCCGGTTGGTCGATGCAGGCGATGAGGATATCCGGATGCGGGTCGTTTCTGCCCCCGACATGCGCAATTCTCCCGGGGCATCTGTTCGCGTCACGGAGACGACGATGCCATCACACGGCGCGATAATACCGTCTGCGAGGTCGGGCGCCGTCCGATTGGACCAGCGCGCGGCCAGAAGCGCTGAGATCATCGCGGCAAATCCGACCCAGAAGAGCGGATCCCATAGCCATCCAAGCAAGAGCGCTACCAGCAACAGTGCCAGAGCCGCGGCAACGCCTTCCCAATCAAACCCGCCTGTGAACCAGGGTGTGGTCTTGCGCTCGAGGTCTTCGCTCATGCTCGCTTGCCTTCTCTATCCTGTCGTCAGCGCGATTTCCGCGCTCTTGGCCTGCCGTTCCCACATATCAGCATATTTGCCGCCTTTTGACAGCAGGTCTGCATGTGTCCCGCGCTCGATGACCCGTCCGGCATCAAGAACCAGGATCTCATCTGCGGATTTCACGGTCGACAATCTGTGAGCCACCATCAGTGTGGTGCGCCCCTCTGCGGCCTCATCAAGCGCATCCTGCACGGCGGCTTCCGTCGCGCTGTCGAGCGCCGAGGTTGCTTCATCCAGCACCAGAATTGAGGGATCCGCCAAGATCACCCGCGCGATACCTACACGCTGCTTCTCGCCGCCTGACAGCTTCAGTCCCCGCTCGCCGACACGGGTATTCCAGCCTTCCGGCAAGGATTCGATGAAGTCGAGAAGCTGTGCCCGCCGTGCCGCGTCCCGAAGATCCTCGTCTGACGCATCGGGGCGCGCATAGGCGATGTTCGCGCGGACCGTATCGTTAAAAAGCACCACATCCTGTGGGACCAGCCCCAACGCCTTGCGCAGCGATTCCTGTGTTAGCGACCGCACATCCTGTCCGTCGACCAGAACCCGCCCGTCATCAACATCGTAGAAGCGGAACAGAAGCTTCAGCAATGTCGATTTGCCTGCGCCCGATGTCCCGACAAAGGCGATCTTTCGTCCCGGCAAGAGATCAAAGCTAACCCCCTGCACGCCCACCGCGCGTCCCTCATGGTGGAATGCCACATCCCGGAATTCGACGTGTCCCTCCGGTTTGGACAGAGGCATTGCGTCGGGCGCATCTGCCACCTCTGTTTTCATCGCAAGGAGGCCATAGAGTTTTTCGAGATCGACGGCGCCCTGTTTGATCTCTCGCCATGCCCAACCGAGAATGTTGAGCGGCGCATAGAGCGACAGAAGCATCAGCATGACAGCGGTAAGATCGCCGACCAGCATGGTGCCCTGAATGACGTTCCAGGCAGACAAGACGAGCACAGCCAGCAAGCCGCCATTCATGATCAGCGCCTGCGTCGCGTTCAGCAGATACATGGACCGCACGGCGTCGACATAGCGCAGATTATAGGTGCGCATCGCGTCATTGAAGCGACCAGTTTCGCGCCGCTCCGCCGCAAAGGACTTCACCGTTTCGAAATTGGTCAGAATGTCGACAGATGTCGCGCGGAAATGCGTATCGGCCTCATTCATGCGCCGACGCTGGCGGACACGCCATTCAGTGATGATCACTGTGGCGATGACGTAGATGATGATCGTGAAAACCGCGATCAGCGAGAGCCTGTAATCATACGCAACGCCAAGTGCGATGGACGCGAGGATCAGCCTCACAAAAGTCGGGCCGATGTTGAAAGCAAGAAAGCGGATTAGATAGTCAATCGCGCTTGCGCCGCGCTCGATCACACGATTGAGCGCGCCGGTGCGACGGGTCTGGTGAAAGTTGAGCGACAGGGATTGCGCATGTCCGAACGCATCCACGCTGGCAACACGCTGGGCATCCTGACTGACCGGCGAGAACAGCCAGTCTCGCGCTTGGGGCAGAGCAGCCGCCAGAAACCGCACTCCGATGCCAATTGCCAGCCACACGGCAGCTGCGCCAAAGGCCGCGGCCTCTCCGCCCTCCGGGACGGCCTTGTTGATGGCGTGCCCCAACAAGAGCGGCGAAACCACTTCCAGCACTGAGGCCGCCAGCGTCACCAAAATCGCAATCACCATGATCGGACGCCATTTCGACAATTCCGGCCGGGCGAGCAGCTTCAGGATGCGCAGGATGGAAACTCCAATCCCGCCATCGGCACTTTCAATCTTGTCGGGGTCGGCGGCGGTATGGGGATTCGTCATTCGCCGCATATGGGAACAAAAAGGCAGGCGAGCAAACCCTCCTGTGTTGCGCTATGTCGCGAAACGTTCTGAAATTGTCGCTAATACGCTGAACCGTGGTTTCAGTGGGACATCCATGATCCACGAGACGCACCGATTGAAAGGCCCTATGCATGACGAACATCAAGTCCATCTGCGTGTACTGCGGAGCATCCGATGATGTTCAGCCCAGCTATATCAAACTGGCGGAGGAACTCGGCCGGGAACTGGCAAAGCGGGACATCCGCATGGTTTATGGCGGCGGCGGTGTGGGCCTGATGGGCGCGTGCGCCCGCGCCGCGCACGAATCGGCCGGCGATGTGCTCGGGATCATGCCGCGCTTCCTGCTCAGCAAGGAGCGCATCTATGAGGAAGTCGAGCACCGCATCGTCGACGACATGCACACGCGCAAGCAGATGATGTTTGACGAGTCCGACGCTTTCATCGTGTTGCCGGGCGGCATCGGAACGCTGGAAGAGGCTGTGGAGATCTTGTCCTGGGCCCGTCTCGGCCTGCACGCAAAGCCAATGGCCTTCCTGGACGAAGACGGATTCTGGTCACCCTTCTTCGAACTGATGGAACACATCATCGACGGCAAGTTCACGCCGGCATCCTTCCGCGCGGCACTGGTTCACAGCGACACGCCGCAGGATGCCATTCAGGCGCTGATGGACAAGGTCATCGTCCTCGGAGAGTAGTCTCTACCCCTGGAAGCCCGGAACGTCCTCAACCGGCTTCTTCGTCAGATCCATGCCCAAGGCCAGAACGATGGTCGAGGCGATGAAGATGGACGAATACGTCCCGATCAGGACGCCCCAGATCAGTGCGAAGCTCATGCCGCGCAGGACTGGCCCGCCAAGGAAGAAGATGGCCAACAGCGCCAGGAGTGTGGTGCCGGAGGTCAGCAAGGTACGCGACAGCGTGCCGTTCAGGGCGAGGTTGATGACCTCCTTGTCCGGCATCTTCTTGTATTTGCGCTTCTCCTCGCGGACCCGGTCAAACACAACCACCGTGTCGTTCATCGAATAACCGATGATTGTCAGAAGCGCGGCGATGGTCGTCAGGTTGAACTCCATCTGCAGGAAAGCAAACACACCAAGCGTGATGATCACATCGTGCGCCAGCGCCGCGACGGCACCGACAGAAAACTGCCATTCGAAGCGGAACCAGATATAGATCAGCATCAGGACAAGGGCGGCGACCAGCGCCGTGATCCCGTCGCGGAACAGCTCTTGAGACACTTTCGGGCCGACCGAGTCATTCCGCAGGATCTGCTCATCGGTAATGCCCAGCGCATCCTTCAGCGTGCTGGTGACCAGTTCATTGGTCGCGCCGGTGGCACGTTCGGCCTGCTCTGCTGGCGGGAGCGCCTGAAATTCGTCTCCGAGCACAGACGCGTCAGCTTCACCATATTTCACAACCACGATGCTGCGCGCATCTGTGCCGACGGCGCTGTTCACATCTGCGTTGAGCGGCATGGCCGACCGCACCGCTTCGACGGTGATGGTGTCGGTCTGCTCCAGCTCCATCACCGTGCCGCCAGCAAAGTCGACACCGAAATTGAGACCGCGCGTCGCGAGGAAGAAGACAGATGACGCAATCAACAAGGATGAGATCACCGCGCCGATCAGGCGCGCGCTCATGAAGCTTACATTCGTCTGCTGAGGCCAGAGTTTGAGTAGCATGTCGTGTCTCCTCCGGGCCTAAACCGCGAGCTTCTTGGGACGGAACGTCTTCAGCCACATCACCGTGAACCAGCGAGTGACGACGAAGGCCGTGAACACCGAGGTCACGATACCGATGGCCAGGGTGACGGCGAAGCCTTTCACCGGTCCCGAACCGAGAAGGTAAAGTATGATGGCCGCGATCAGGGTTGTGACGTTCGCATCGAGAATGGTCGAAAAGGCGCGCTCATAGCCGGCCTGAACGGCTGTCAGGGGCGAACGCCCATTGCGTTGTTCTTCGCGGATACGTTCAAACACCAGCACGTTGGCGTCGACCGCCATACCGATGGTCAGGATGATGCCTGCGATACCCGGCAGGGTCAGCGTCGCGCCAAGCCCAGAGAGCGCCCCAAGGATCAGAACGATGTTTGCCGCCAGGGACCCAACGGCGAAACCGCCCATCAGACCGTAGGCGATAATCATGAAGATCGCGACAAGCGCGAGGCCGATCATGGAGGCGCGTGTACCTGCACGGATCGAGTCATGGCCCAGCGTGGCGCTGACCGTGCGCTGATCGAGGAACTGTACCTTGGCCGGCATTTCACCCGCTTCGATGATGGCCGCCAGATCTTGCGCTTCTTCCTGCGTGAAGTCGCCGGTGATGCGAACATTGCCGCCTGGAATTGGCTCATTGATGCGAGGGGCCGACATGATCACATCGTCCAGGACAATGGCAAACAACTTGCCGGAATTGTTGCGGGTCGTGTCGTAGAATTTCCGCGCGCCATTGCTGTTGAGGCGGAAATTAATCTGAGGTCGATTGCCCTCATCAAAACCCTGGGCAGCATTGGCAATGTCTGCGCCGGTGACTTCGGGAATGTTGCGCACCAGCAGTGGCCCGGTGGTCGGGCCTTCCAGCAGCCGATACCCCGCCCGAGGCACCCCGGCTTGAGCCGACGTAATGGCCGACGGGCTGTTGTCGACCAGATTGAAGGTCATCTTTCCGTCGCGGCTGAGCAGGTCTTTCAGGCGCTGCGGGTCAGGTTCGCCCGGCGCTTCCAGGATGATCCGGTCATTGCCCTGTGGAGTGATTGCGATTTCCGAAACGCCATCCGGATCGACCCGGCGGCGGACGATTGTCATCGTCTTGCCAAGCGCGTCCTTCATCAGCGCCTCTTCGGACGCTGCAGGCACGGTCACGAGAATGCGGTCCGTCCCCAATGCTTCGATTTCATATGTCTTGGCGCCGCCGATGGCACCTTCGACATTGCTGTTCAGTTTGCGGATGCGGCTCAGGGCTTCATCCATCGGGAAATTACCTTCGGCGTCCGGGCGCGTCAGTTTGATTTCCAGCTGGCGACCGCTGATCTCCGGCAGGTGTCCAATACGCTCGGACGGCGCAACATTGCTGAGCGCGCTGCGCACATCGCCTGCAAACACTTCCAGCCGGTTCGCAATCACCTCATCCGGGTTGATCTCCATCATCAGATAGACACCGCCCTGAAGGTCGAGGCCGAGATTGACGCCCTTCTTCGGCATGAAGCCCGGCGCGTTGTCCATATTGGCAACGTTTGGCAGGGCCATCACGACGCCCCATGCCAGTGTCAGGAGAACGAGAGCGACTTTCCACGGTGGAAACTGAAGCATGCGGGAATCCTTGTCATGCAGCGGGCCGACTTTCGGCCCTGCAAGCGCTTAGTCGTTGGCGGCAACCGGCTGATTCTTGCCGCGCACATCAATCACCATCTGCTTGATGATCTGCACGCGCACGCCATCGGCCAGCTCAACGGTGATTTCATCATCGCCCGGCTTGGTCACCTTGCCGACGAGGCCACCTGAAGTGACGATTGTATCGCCTTTCTTGATGCCCTCGATCAGCGCCTTGTGCTTTTTCGCGCGCTGTTGCTGTGGGCGGATCAGCAGGAAGTAGAAGATCAGGATCAGAGGCAGGAACAGCAGAACCTGGCTCATGATGCTGGGGCCTGCGGCGCTTGGAGCGGCCTGAGCGAAAGCTGGCAGGGTTGCAGCAGCGGCAACTGCAGTCAGCGTGGCAAGTCTGGTCAGCATGTGGTGTTCTCCCGTAGACCCCTGAAAATGTGTTGCTCCTATAGCTGTGGGCAGTTGCATTGGCAAACAAGCCCTGCAGATGAAACAACCGACATCAAAGGGCGCGGGAACGCCCCTCCACAAGCATGGGCAGGTCGTGGGCAAGGCCAGACCACTTTTCCGTGCCATCTGGCGTAATTCTCGCGATCTGCTGGCGGCCATCCTTTACCATCGGCGCGACCACGAATCCCTCCGGATTCAACTGGTCGAACAGGGTCTGCGGCACATGCTGGATCACGGAGGTGAACAGGATGCGATCATACGGCCCGCGCTCGGCCCAGCCTTCCAGTCCGTCCCCATGCCGCACGGCCAGATTGTCGAGCCCGAGCTTCACAATCCGCTGGCGGGCATGATCTGTCAGGCGATTGTAACGCTCCACGCCGAACACATCCGCTGCGAGATACCCGGCCAAAGCGGCGATATAGCCAGAGCCGACACCGATCAGCAGGACGCGCGCCTCTTTCTGACGCCCCAGCGCGAGCGCCTGTAGCAGCTGGCCGATGGCCGCCGGTCTCGGAATGGTCTGGCCGCACGGTATGGGCAGCGCGCAATCGGCAAAGGCGAGCTGTTTCAGCTCCGGATCATCAACGAAGGCGCCGCGGTCAATCGTCTCCATCGCGCCGAGGACCGCGTCATCCGTTACCCCTTCCTGGCGGAGACGCAGGACGAGGCGGGCGGCGCGGAACGGGTCGACGGTCAGTTCTTCCATGACTCCCACAGCGTCTGGAGGAACGCGTCGTGCGTCAAGTCCACATGAAGCGGTGAGATCGAGACATAGCCATCATAGATCGCCCGCAAATCGGTGCCCTCATCCGGCTTGGATAGCTTTCCCTTGTAGCCGATCCAGTAATAATCATTGCCGCGCAAATCTTCGCGGCGATCTGTATGAATGATGGATTCGTCGCGGAAACCCTGACGGGTGATCTGGATGCCCTTCACATCATCGGGCTCCACATCCGGGAAGTTCACATTCATCACGACATCATCCGGCCAGCGCATGTCTATCAGCGGTTTGATCGCCCGGCTGCCCCAGGCGCGGGCCGTATCCCAAGGCAGGGAGCCGCGCTCACGAAAGCTCTGCGACTGGCTGAGCGCAATGGATGGAATGCCCAATTGCATACCGAACAGGGCGGCCGCGATGGTGCCGGAAAAGCTGGTGTCTTCTGCGATGTTCTGACCGCGATTGACGCCGGACAGCACGAGGTCTGGCTTCTCCGGCATCAGATTCTGAGTTGCCAGCAACACGCAGTCTGACGGTGTGCCTGCCACAGCCCAGGCCTTCTCGCCCACCTCGCGCGTGCGCACAGGATGGGTCAGCGAGATCGCGCGGCCCTTGCCGGATTGTTCCTCCTCCGGCGCGGCGATCCAGACATCATCGGAAATCTCCCGCGCAATATCTTCCAGCACGGCCAGCCCCGGCGCGTTGATGCCATCATCATTGGTCAGGAGGATTCTCATACTTGCCTTGCTCCGCGTTCAATCCTCCCCCCGCTTGCGGGGGAGGTGCCCGAAGGGCGGAGGGGGCACTCATTCTTCGGTTACGTTTTGATTCCGCAACTGAAGAAGCACACCGTCCAACACGCCTTCAAGATTGTCATACACGTCGTTATTCCAGACCCGGTGAACATGCCACCCCTTCGCCTGCAGGAAGGCAGTTCGCCGCATATCATGAGCGATTTGGTGGTCTTCAGAATGGGTGTCTCCATCCACTTCCACCAGCAGCCTTGCATCAACGCATGCGAAATCCGCGATGAACGGCCCGACCGGAACCTGACGCCGAAACCGATACCCTGCCAGCTGACGCCGACGTAGGTGCTGCCACAGAATAACTTCTGCCCGGGTCATAGTCCGGCGTAACCGGCGCGCCTGCTTGATGGTGAGCTTTTCGTTGTCCCGCATTTCCCCCTCCGCCCTGTCGGGCACCTCCCCCGTGAACGGGGGAGGATATCATGCCGCGCGTACCGTTTCATCCTCCCCCGCTTGCGGGGGAGGTGGGCCGCGCCAGCGGGTAGGAGGGGGCTTAGGCCGAAATCACCTCAAGGCCGCCCATGTATCCGCGCAGGGCTTCCGGGACGGTAATGGAGCCGTCTTCATTCTGATAGTTTTCGAGGATCGCCACGAGTGTGCGACCGACGGCGAGGCCGGAGCCGTTCAGCGTGTGGACGAATTCAGGCTTCGCGCCCGCTTCCGGGCGATAGCGGGCATTCATGCGGCGGGCCTGATAGTCACCACAGTACGAGCACGAACTGATCTCGCGATAGGTGTCCTGACTCGGCAACCAGACTTCGAGGTCATAGGTCTTGCGCGCCCCTGCCCCCATATCGCCCGCGCAGAGCAGCATCCGGCGGAACGGCAGGTCGAGCTTTTTCAGGATTGCCTCGGCGCATTCCGTCATGCGCTCCAGTTCCTTCAGCCCCTCATCCTGGTTCGCGACGACAGAGACCATCTCGACCTTGTTGAACTGGTGCAGCCGGATCATGCCCTTCGTGTCGCGTCCTGCACTGCCCGCTTCCGAACGGAAGCAAGGCGTGTGCGCGGTGAAGCGTTTGGGCAGCTCTCCGGGTTCGAGGATGGTCTCGCGGACAATGTTGGTTAGCGGAACTTCGGCGGTGGGGATGAGGTAGTGAGAAGTGTCGCGGTCAACCCACTCTGGTTTCAAACTTAGATCCTCTCTTTGGAGAGCCTTGGCAATCTCGCCAGCGCGCTCCAACCTCGTAGCTTGTTCGTACCCTGCCTCATCAAGCTGTTCAACAAGATGCTTTTCGAGCGGAGTGTTTGCATTGCCTTGGAATGCATTCATGAATGCAATCATCGAAGACTTCATGCCTTCGACAAACTCTTCTCGAATGTTGGGATTTTCAGTCTTGAATAGGTCTTCTTCAAACTTCGGAAGCTGCCCCGTCCCAACCAAGGCTTGATCTTTCACCAGCAGCGGCGGCGAGCATTCCGTGTACCCATGCTCTTCGGTCTGCACGTCCAGCATGAAGGCGGCGAGGGCGCGTTCGAAGCGCGCAAGCTTGCCCTTCAGCAACACAAAGCGCGCGCCGCTCATCTTGGCAGCGGTCTCGAAATCCATCATGCCGAGCGCTTCGCCGAGATCGGCATGGTCTTTCACATCGAAGGCAAAGGATTTCGGCTCGCCCCAGCGGGCTTGCTCCACATTGCCGTCTTCGTCCTGCCCTTCCGGCACTTCGTCCAGCGGGATGTTCGGCAAGCCATAGAGCAGATCGTCGAGCAGTTTGCGGGCGGCCTCTTCCTGTTCGCCTGCCGCTTCAATCGTGTCCTTGGCGTCGGCCACGACCTTGCGCAGGCGTTCAAACTCTGCCTCATCACCCGAGGCCTTCGCCTTGCCGATCAGTTTGGAGGTTTCGTTACGAGCCTTTTCGGCTTCCTGCTTGTCGGTCACCGCCGTACGCACAGCGCCGTCATGCGCCAGGATCTCGTCCACGGAGTCGCCAAGGCCCGGCTTCTTCCGGTTCCAGGCGGCGCGGAACGCGTCGGGATTGTCTCGGATGGCGCGGATATCGAACATGGCTGTCGTCCTGTCTGGTCAGTCGGGCAATGCTCTAATCCGCACCGCGCCAGCCTGCAACCGTGGGATATGCTTAGCAGCCTGCCTGATTAGGCGGCGTCGGCGTCTGCCTCGGCCTGCTTCTTCTCGATCATCTTCACGCACCAGATCGAAATCTCATACAGGCAATAGACCGGAATGGTCAGCAAGACCTGCGAGATCATGTCTGGCGGGGTGAAGAAGGCTGAAAATGCCAGGATGGCGACAATCGCATATTTCCGTCCCTTGGAGAGGGCGTCAGACGACACAACGCCAATCTTGCCCAGAAGGGTCAGAACAACCGGCAACTGGAACGAAATGCCGAAGGCCAGCATCAGCGCCATGACGAGAGACAGATAATCCGCGACTTTCGGCAACATGGTGATGTTGGCGATGTCGCTGTCTGGAATCTCCATCCCGACCGTGAAACGCGCCAGCATGGGCAACATCAGGAAATAGACGAAAGTGGCCCCCGCTACGAACAAGACAGGCGCGAAGACGAGATAAGGCCAGAACGCCCCCCGCTCATTCTTGTAGAGCCCCGGCGCCACGAATTTGTAGAGCTGCCAGGCCATGAATGGAAACGCCAGAAAGATGCCGCCGAACAAGGCCAGCTTCAGCTTGGCGAAGAAGAATTCCATCGGCGCGGTGTAGACAAATTCCAGCTTCGACCCGCGGATCGATTCCGCCATCAGCGCGAAGGGCGCGAGCAGCAGCTCGAAGATTTCCTGCGCAAAGAAGAAGCAGGCAATTGTGCCGACCATCAGCGCCACAAGAGACTTGATCAGGCGCGAGCGCAGCTCTGTCAGATGCTCCAGCAGGGGCGCGCGGCTTGCTTCGACTTCATCATCAAGGATCTCAGGCTGTTCGTCTTTCGGCGGGACGGTGTTCACGTGGCATCCCCCCCGGTTTTCGGTGCGGTGTCAGGCGCGTCGCTCCCAGCTTCAGGCTCTGGCGCGGAGGTCTTTTCCATAACGGCGGAATTCACATCCGCCTCGAACGCGGCAAGATCGTCCTGCGCCTCTTTCATCGTGTTCTCGCGCTTGAGGTCTTCGATCTCCTTGCGGAGTTCGTCCAGCTCACTCTGGCGGGCAATGTCTTCGAACGCGGCCTGGAATTCCCGCGCCATTGCGCGGCCCTTGCCGACGAACTGGCCGATTCGGCGCATCATCATCGGCAGGTCCTTCGGGCCGACAATGATCAGCGCCGCAAGGCCCAACAGCAAAAGCTCGGAAAACCCGATTCCGGGCAGCATATTAAGCGCCCTCCAGTCGGCAGCTTATGACGAGGCCTTCGTCTCGTCCTTTTTTGGGGTGACGTCGACCATCTCGTCCTTCTCGACGGATTTGGTCTCTTCTTCGTCCTTCAGGCCCTTGCGGAAAGCGCCAATGCCCTTGGCCATATCACCCATGATGGACGAAATCCGGCCCCGACCACCGAACAGGAGAAGCGCGACGACCACAACGATCAGCAATTGAATCCAGCTTGGCGACATGCGTCTCTCCTCGAAGATTTCCCGACATATATACAGCAGCCCACGCTGGAACAATGGCCCGGAGCTGCTAAAGAACAGCCATGCGTATCGCCACATGGAATGTCAACTCGATCAAGGCCCGCCTTCCCACAGTGTTGGAAGTGCTGGACGCCATCAATTGTGATGTCGTCTGCCTTCAGGAAATCAAATGCGAGACGAATGCGTTTCCGTATATGGAGCTGGAGGAGCGGGGCTGGAACTGTGAAGTGCTCGGCCAGAAGAGCTATAATGGCGTTGCCCTGCTCTCGAAGCACGAGATCGAGGACGTCACCAAGGGTCTGCCGACCATCGAGGACGAACAGGCGCGCTATATCGAGGCGCTGATCCTCGCCGACCGCCCGATCCGGGTTGGCGGGCTCTATCTGCCAAACGGCAATCCGGCGCCCGGCCAGAAATACGACTACAAGATGGAATGGATGGACGCGCTTGAACAGCATGCGCGCGCCCTGCTGAAACAGGACGAAGCCTTTGTCCTGTGCGGCGACTACAATTGCATTCCTACGCCGGAAGACTGCTGGGATGAAACCGTCTGGCAGGATGACGCGCTCGCCCTGCCCCAGACGCGGGCCGAATTCCGGAAACTGAAATATCTCGGCCTCGCCGACGCGTTTGAGTTAACCGACAACCGGGCGCATCAATACACGTTTTGGGACTATCAGGGCGGCGCCTTCAAGAAGGATCACGGGATCCGAATCGACCACCTGCTCTGCTCTCCACAGGCTTGCGACAGGCTCCAGTCGGTGGAGATCTATCGCAAGGCCCGGGAACTTGAGAAGCCATCCGACCATGTGCCCGTGATTGGCACGTTTGAAGACTAGGCCTTATTCGGCGCGGTCGATGTCATCGGCCCAGGCCGCAAGCCAGAAGGTCACTGCCTGCCAGTTGATGGCAACTTCGTTCAGGGAGTACGCATCGACATGATCGGCGTAGCAGGTCTGGGCGTGGCACTGATCGAAGATCACGCGCGCAACAGGTCCGGCAGGATCGGTATTGTTCGGACCGCCCGCGACAGCGCCGGGTGGCGGTAGCGGATAACCTTCATACTGAGCTCCGGCCCAATGGCGGTGATGCGGCGCCTTGAAGGCGTTTTCGCCATGACCGGCAACGTATGAGAGGTCGCGGGGATTCCGACCGAGAACGTAGTCCAGCAGGTCCAGAGCGCCATCACGATACCGCGTGTCTCCAGTCAAATCATACGCGGTGCCAAGCATGACGCCGCGATTGCCCAGCAAGCCCATCGAGCCCCACGGCCAGACACCGCGGCTCATCGGGATCTGATAGCCTTCAAACCTGGTCTGCTGGACATATCCGTTTGTGGTGTTCAATAGCGCAGCCTGAGCTTCGGCCCGAATATCCTCGTCCGGTGCAAACCGGGACAGGGTGAGAATTCCATAGCCTGATGTCGCGCTCCAGGAAGGTTGCTGATACTCACTGATCGGCCACTGATCCAGCTCCGACTGGTATCGCTTCAGATCGTCTGCATACTTGGCCGCGCCTGTTGTGGCGTACAGTTCAGCAGCTGCCCAATAGAACTCTTCCCGCACATCCGTGGACCCGTACGGTCCGCTTCCGGGAATGTTGTCGTACGCGTAAACATCCGGCAGGCGTTGAGCTGCCTTGTAGGCGCGCTTTGCTGCGGACAGACATTTGTTCGCATAGGCATCATCGATTCCCTGGAAAACACGGGCGCACTGCGCGCCCACCGCGGCAACATGAAGGGTCGCCGCCGTTGATGGAGGCGCCAGCGCACGCGCACGATTGCTCTCATGTGGCATGACGGGAAAGTCCGGCCAGCTCGTATCGCCGGACTTGTGATGCACCATGCCCGACACATCGGTGAGTTCGGGCTCAGCGGTTTCCCATTGGCCGGACATGTTTCCCCGAAGAATGGGGGCTTCCATACCCGGCTTTGCCTGCATGCTCAGCATATAGTCGATGTTGACCCGTGCCTCATCCAGCAGGTCATTCAGGCCGTTCCCGGATTCCGGAAGATTGGCTGCGCCGTCTTCAAACCCTTTCGTGCCGCGCTCATAGGCGTTCAGCAGCGCCCACACGCTGACACCACCATTCACGACATATTTGCTGTGGTCGCCGGCATCATACCATCCGCCACTGACATCCAGCTTGTAGTCACATCCCGGCCATTTGACGTCATATTTGTCCGTGCCGGAAAAGCAGGTCAGCAATTCTCGTTCATGGCCGGCAGGGCGCGCCCATTGCTGGCCGCCCGCATATTCCGCTTCAATCGGAACAGCGACGCGATTGTGATAGAAATAACGGAGCGTATCGTATTTCAGCTTGTTGAAGACGTTCTCAGAGACATCGAAAGGGTGGCTCTTGCCGACACCTTCGACGTCGAGAACCAGCTGGGTCGCCGGGGTCCTCAGAGCATCTGTGATGACCAGCTGAATGTTGGCATTGGAGCCCTCATGGAAGCCTTGAGGAATTGTCATGCCTTCGGCGGCAACGGCCCCGTTGGGCGCGAGAATTCGCCAGTTCAGCGGTTCGGCAATATCCGTTTCAGCAATACCGACAAAAGTGTAGCCAGGCCGAATGCCGGTCTGGGTGGCTCGCACAGGATTACGCGGCGCATTGAATGCGTTGAGATATTCCTGCTGGCGAGCCGAAATTTGCGCGGCAGCTGCGCTTGCACCATCATCCTGTGGCGCGGTTGCGCACCCTGCCAATAACAGCGCTGAAGCCAATGAGGCGAAAGAAACATTCTTGAGCGAGACCATCGGTTGAGTCCAATTTCTGCATGATTTTGAACTCTACCATGCAATTTCAGGACCACTCAGCGAAGATCCAACCGTCTATTCCCGCTAATTTACCGAACCGTACTCGGCGCCCGCCTCATCGAAATAGGCCCGCCAGAAGGCTTTCACGTCCGCGACGGGCAGGTCATAAATCTGGCGGGGAACGATCCGCGCGACGACCTCAGCCTCATCCAGTCTCGGTTTCAGTTCGGCCAGTTCGCTATCCAGATACGCTTCGTAATCTGCCCCGGCCCGGTAGAAGCTGAACCCGTCAGAGTGCTGCATCAGGTCTGACACCAGAACCACTCTGCGGCCGCGTTCGCCTGGCTGAAAGTCAGCGCGATCTGCAACAGAATAAACAGCTTCGATCAGAGGTGAGCTGGGCTGACGCGTGTCCATGAGGGCCGCTTCCACGCTCTCCAGCAGAGGCGCATAGAACTGCCCCTGCCAAGTCTGCTCTACCATTTTCGGATTCTGGAAGATCGGATTTGCCTCGGACGCGCTCCCCGGCGAGCAGGCATAATGCACCACTTTGGGATCGTAGGGGCTGACCGCATTCGGGATCATGACGGTGAGCCGGCCATATTTCGGCAAGGCACGCGCCTCGGCGTCGACGAATTCATAAACCCAATCCAGATCATTTGGATTGAAGGGGTCCGATTGATCGATCAGGATGATCGTGTGGGCCGGATCATTCCGGTCAACCCGGCAACTGGTCTCCGCCATCAGCGTGGGCGGCTGGTTGAACGCCACCAGGGCGAACAATGCAAAGACAACCCCAAGCATCAGCGCGATCATTCCGCGCCAGAACCATGGGCCTCGGTCACTTCTGCGACGTGGCATCCCTGTCTACTCCTCCTAGGCGCGGCGAGCCTGATCAACGGGGACATGTGTTGCCCCTTTGGCGTCGCGGACCTTGCTGATTTCGTCAGCAACTTTCTTCTCGATGGAAGACAAGCCCTTCTGGACTTGCTGGATGTGCTGTTCAAGCCATTCCCTGGTCTGGTTCAGGGCCTTGATGTTATTGTCGATCGCCGCAATCGCCTTGTTGGCCTGCTCGCGTTCCTTTGAATAATCGAAGGGCGGCAGTTGCGGTGTGACGATTTCGCTAAAGTATTCCGGGCAAGGCGCCTGATCGCCCAGCCGGTCCCGATTGGCATTGCGGGCGCGGCGGTGAGCCTGACGGTATGCCACTTTCAGGCTGCGCTCCTGATCAGCTGCGCGGGCCGCGATGGCGGATGCGTAATCACGGCGCGTTTCCAGCAAATTCATCGCTTTTTCGATCTCGCGTTTCGCCGCAACGTGACGCGATTGCTGAGTCTCGAACCAGAGACGGCAATTCGAGAAATAGTCAGACAGGTCATCGCGAACGCCATTGCGGACCTCCTGACGACGCTCATAGGCGCGGCGTTCTTTCCGCCAGACGCGGCCATACCCCGGATAACGATCGGAGATACGATCATAGCCCTCATATATGGCCAGGCCGAACACGGCGAGCCCCATGAAAAGCAGGCCAAGGGCCAGGAAGCTCTCCAGCGCGAAGATGTTGGGGAACATTGACGAGATGACTTCGCCCGGCGCGATAGAGAACATCGAGAATGAGCCCAGCGTTCCGGCTTCGGTGGCGGCGAGCAGGCCAAGTTCCACGGCGTCCCTGAAATGGGCAACGAAGAAGTTCAGGAAAATGCCGGCGAGAATGAAGATCATCGCAATGGCACCGCCCATGATCTTCGCTGGCAGCGCCGGGTGATTGAGATAACGCAAGCCGAAGAAGCCCGCGATCACGCCAAACACGACGTTCACAGCAGACACACCGAACGCGATCATCAGGCCGCCCATCAGGCCATTTGCCTGAGCGTCCTTGAACAACAGCGCGTTGAAACCGCCTTCAAGGATCATGATGAAAATCAAGATCGCGACGGCCTGCTCGACATTCTTCTTGATGTCCGGCGTCCGGTCGCCGATTCGATCACCGTGGCGCAGCTTGAACTGCTGGAGCTCGATGATCGCGGCCGAATGAGTTTCCTTCGCCTCGTTCACATCATCCAGTTCGTAGTGGCGATATTCGTTTTCTTCCGTCTTGATCGCCTCACGCAATTGGTCGGGATAAATGTCGATGGGCGTGTAGTCAGCAATATAGTTGCGGACAGACGCAGCCGTCGTGGTCAGCCATGTGCCGAGGCCCCGGCGAACGTCTTCTGCGCGTTCAGCAATCTGCTGTTCGCATTCGCTCCACTCATCAGGGGTCGCAGCCTCAGACATGGGCAGGCCATCACGCCCGTCCTTCTTTGCGGTCACCTTGGTGATCTGGCGACTCAACCCGAGATATCCCTGGGCGCGCTTGCCCTTCAGACCATGATCAGAAAGGTCGTTGCGAATCTCCAGCGGCTTCACCTTTGTCTGGCATCCAACGTCTGCGCCCCAGCGCACAGCTTTCTTTGACATGCTACATCCTCTTAACAACACACCGCGTTTCATTAACTTTCGCGAAGATGGGCTGCCTTGGTTACTGAAGCGTGAAAACCGGCGCGGTTAATGCGTATCGTAATGTAATTGGCACAGCTTCATGCTTGCGGCGTTCATTTCGAAAATGTAACAGCGTAACCATGAGCTTTCATCGCCATCGGACCCTCTATCTGGCCCTTCTGGCAGCGCTGTTCGTTTTCGTGCAGGCGCACGCACTCAGCCATGCGGCGGAGCATGGAGATGAACCGCATGACCATTACGGCGCAGCATGCGAACTCAGTGTGATTGCCACAGATCAGATCCTGTTGCCCGCGGCGCCAAGCGAGCCATTCGTCTTGCCGCCTGCGCCCGGCGCGACTGAGCCCTGTATTTCTGCCGCGAACTGGACCCGTCCGCCGGGGCGCGCGCCGCCTCCGCGAAGTCCTCCATCCCTTCAGCAATAGAAACCATTTGTTCCCGCCTTCGGGCGGCACGTCTATTGTCTGAAGGACCCTCCAATCATGAAATTCCCCGTCTCTCGTCGCGTCATCGCGACGTCGCTCCTGTTAAGCGCAAGTCCCTTTGCCTTCGCCCAGGAAGAAGCGCCTGAAACCCTCGATACCATTATCGTCACCGGCGTTGGCCCACAGCGCACATCAGATGAAATGGTCGGCAATGTCACCGCCATCGACCGCGGTGAACTGGTTCAAAAACTCTCCGGCACGCTCGGTGATACGCTGTCCACGGAAGCGGGTGTCTCGACCACCTTCTTCGGTCAGGGGGCCAGCCGCCCGGTCCTGAGGGGGCTTGGCGCGGAACGCGTTCTCGTTCTCGCAAATGGGATCGGCACCATTGATGCCTCCGCCGCGTCGCCGGACCACCAGGTCGCCACCGACGGCATCGACGCCGAAAAGATCGAGATCGTTCGCGGACCAGCTGCTCTGGCCTATGGCGGTCAGGCGATCGGCGGTGTGGTCAATGTGATCGATGGCCTGATCGTTGAAAGCCTGCCCGATGAACCGGTCTCCTTTGACGGCTTTGCCGCCACCAACAGTGCAAATGAAGGCTCGGAGCTGCGCGGCAAGGCGCGCTTCGCGACCGGCCCATTCGTTCTGACACTGTCAGCATCCGCACGCGATTTTGGCGATTATGACATTCCGGGCTTTGCAGAGTCATCTCTGCTGAGAGCAATGGAAGAAGACGAGCACGATGATCATGACGATGAAGATCATGACGACGAGGACCATGATCACGACGAGCACGAGGATGAAGAAATTCGTGACACGATGGAGAATTCCTTCCTCCAGTCCGAAACCTATTCAGCCGGCTTCTCTTGGGTTGGTGATGACGCGTTCCTGGGCTTTGCCATCCGCCAGCAGACGTCCAGCTACGGGTTGCCAGGCCACGAGCATCATCATGAAGAAGAAGAGCACGATGATCATAATGACGAGGATGATCACGACGATGAAGATCATGACGACGAAGATCACGAGCACGAGGAAGAATCCCCGTTCATTGATCTGGAGCAGACCCGTTATGACATTCGCGGTGGCGCCAAGCTGAATGCCGGTCCGCTTACGCACATTGCCGGCAACCTGTCCTATGCGGACTATGAGCATATCGAGTTCGAAGGCGCAGGTGAGCCGGGCACCGTGTTTACCACTGAGGGAACTGAGGGCCGCCTTGAGCTTGGTCATGCATTCGGCGAATTTGTCGGCGCGGCTGGCGTTCAATTCCTGGACAAGGATTTCAGCGCAGACGGCGACGAAGCCTTCCTGACACCAACATCCACCAAGACCTTTGGGGCCTTCCTGTTTGAAACCCTGCAATTTGCAGATCATTCCGTACTGGAAGGTGGTCTCCGCTTCGACAATACCGAGCTCGACAATGACATTCAGGGCGAGCGCAGCTTCGACCTGTTCAGCGCATCAGCGGGCGCGCACAAGCATCTGGAGTCCGGCTGGTGGATCGGCGGCCTGGTCAGCTATACCGAGCGTGCGCCAAACGAAAGCGAGCTGTTCGCAGATGGTCCGCACCTCGCGACCAGTCAGTATGAGGTTGGCAACGCTTCACTGAGCAAGGAGAAAGGCACGAATATCGAAGCCTCGCTCCGCTGGGAGAATGACCGTTTCAGCATCAGCGGGAACATCTTCCATGCTGACTTTGACGGCTTTATCTACCTGACACCCGGCGTGGTTCTGGAGGATGGCGTTGAAGTGGATGAACTGGATGAACTTCCGGTCTTCCTGTTCCAGCAACAGGGCGCGAGCTTCACAGGCGCAGAGATCGAAGCCGAAGCCCGCTTCCCCGAGGGATTGCTGGGCGCAAACTGGGTCACCTCTGCCAGCCTCGACCTGGTCGATGGCGAACTGGATGACGGGGGCAATGTGCCTTACCTGCCGCCGATGACATTCCACGCGGCGCTTGATGGCGATTGGGGCCTCTGGTCCGCCGGGGTCAACGTCACCGCCGCTGCCGATCAGGATGATCCGGGCACCAGAATTCTGCCAACAGACGGATATATCATGACCGGCCTGCGCGGTGCTGTGAATCTGTCAGAGCTTGGCTTTGGCAAGGAAGGCACGCAATTCTTCGTGGAAGGCCGGAATCTGACGGATGAGGAAGTCCGCTATTCCACATCGGTCCTGAAGGATTCGGTGCCGGCACCGGGCCGAAACATTCGCGTCGGAATTCGCGTCGCGTTCTAACCAACAGGCGTGGCCTGACCTGCACGATTCGTGTGGGTCAGGCTGTTGGCTGGCCCAGATAGGCCGAGAGAATCGCCTGATCGACGACTGTCCGAACATGCACAGGTTCAAAGGGTTTCGGGATCAGGTAGGACGGTTCCTCGTCCTGCCCCTGCAACAACATTTCCGGATAGGCGGTTATGAAGATTACTGGGACCGGGTTTTCCATCGCGCCGAGGATGTCTCTTACAGCATCAATTCCAATGGATCCGTCAGCCAAGCGAATGTCTGACAGGATCAACCCGAACTCTGTCTCAGCGGCGAGGTCGACGGCTTCCTTGTGGGTGGTTGCAATCCCCACAACTGAGTGGCCCGCTTCGGTCACGATCTGGGACAATTGATAGGAAATCAGGGATTCGTCTTCGATGATGAGAACGGACGTGCTGACTTCGTTGGCGATCGTGGTTTCCGCCTGTCTCAGCATTTCCTCGACATCGGTATCGTTCACGGTGAGTATCCGAGCCGCTTCCTGAACGGAAAATCCCTCGACGACAGTCAGCAGCAATGCGCGGCGCTGAATGGTCGTCATCGTGCTCAGGATCTTGCCGATGCCACTGTCTGCGGACAGCTTGCTGACGCGCTTGCTGATCGACTTGTCGAGTTCGGCAAACAGGTCGGCCTTGTTGAACTTCAGATCCGGGGCAACGGAGATTCGGAATATGAGCGACTCGATCATGTCTTCGACGGCTTCGTCGCCGTTCGTCTGCTCCCCCATCAATCCGCGCGCATAGCGCCGCAGATAGGGTAGTTCTGAAGAAATCAAGTCAGAGAGCATCCTGCCCGTATCCCCTTTAATTGGCCATCTTTGCTGGCCAACACATTGCAGGCCTCGTAACCCTGATCACCTGTTCTTCAGAAATGCATAATCAAGGGTTAAGAACAATAATACGTGTCAGCAGCGGGCGGGTTGCCCGTGCCAAGCAGCGTGAGTCACAAAATTCCTCAAACCTGCAATAATTACTACAGGACACAACCTCACCAGAAATGCGGGAACAAGTCAGCGCCGCGGGCGCCTACCCCCTAAGGGGCACTCAACCGCTCGCGAGCCCGATGCAGCGCCATCTGTAGTAAATACTACAGTTCAAACCCGTCACCCTGAACGGCAAGCGATTGCCGCTGGCACAAAACGCAGTTCGGAGGGATGGGAACTGCGAAAATATTCAGGAAACCCGGCCTTAGGCTGGCAGGGACACCCTCATCCGGTAACCGGTTTCCGTCGGCCCGTTTTCCAGATGCGCGCCGATTTGCGCCGCTGAGGCCGCCATGATGCGCTTGCCGAGACCGGAGACTGATCCTGGCGCGGGTTCCGGCCGCTTGGCGGCGCCGCCATTGTCTTCGCAGAGGATTTCTAGCCCGCCTTCAACCTGTCCAGAGCCCTTGATCCAAATTTCGCCCGGCTGGCCGTCGCTGAAGGCGTGCTTGATGGAATTGGCGACGAACTCACTCACGATTACGGCGATGGCGCTGGCCGTGGAGGTGGGAATATCGACGGCCCCTGCCTCGCAATGCACGCGAACCCCCGGCGGCGCGGAATCCTCCAGCAATTGGGCGATATGGCCCAGGAAGGCATCGAGGCTCACCGCATTCTCCAGCGGCGAGTCATGCAGCAATTCGTGAAGCGCAGCTGTCGCCTCAATTCGCCGCCCGATCGCATCGAAGGCTTCGGTCATGTCCACGCCCGGCCTAGCGCGGCTCTTGTAGACGCGCACCAGCGAGGCGACCGACTGGAGCGAATTCTTGACCCGATGGTCCATTTCATTGCGCAGGATTTTCTGGTTCTTCAAGGCGAGGCGCAGATCCAGTTCCCGCATCACCTGCCGGGCGAGCGTGAGCAACGTGCTTTTCTGAAAATCGTCCAGCGCGTTCGGCTTGTTGTCGAGCACGCAGAGCGTTCCGATGGGCAGGCCGTTTGGCGCTTTGAGCAACGCGCCCGCATAGAACCTCAACCCGTCTGCCGGGGTGCAGAGTTCATTGTCGGCCGTGCGCGGGTCCAGTTGGGTGTCGTGGATCTCGACGTAATCCTCACTCAGGATGACGTGAGAGCAGATCGAGGTGGCGAGCGGCGTTTCGCGGGCGCCGATGCCGACTTCCGCCTTGAACCATTGGCGCTCCTTATCGATCAGATTCACCACCGAAATCGGCACATTGCAAATTCGCGAGGCCAGCTCGACAACTTCGTCGAATTCCGGCTCGCGCTCTGTGTCCAGGATGTCGTATTTCCGAAGAGTCTCCAGCCGGAGAGCCTGGTTCGGGTGGGCCGCCGCTTCCATAGATATGTGTCCAGTGTCTTTTCGCGCCAGTATAGCGGGAGTTTCAACAAATACACCCATAAGTGGCCCGCGCACTGCCAGTTGCACAGGCGACGCCCGTGAAGGCGCTTGAGCTTGGAATCCGGATTGTCAGGAAATGGCCGCCGCGTCAGGTGTCCGGCAGGGGCAGAGGCACGCCGAGCCTGTCGGCAAAATGGTCATGCGCCGCGCCGCACGGCCCGAAATCGAGCCCGCGCGGTGCGGTGCTCAACCCGACCAGCGGCACATGACGTCTGTGATCATCTTCGCCATCCAGCGCGGCGCACAGGGCGGGCGATGGCTCTGCCCCCGGCAAGGGCGTGCGCCGCCGCCCGGTGAAATCATCTGACAGGGCCAGGACAACCACTTCGCCCCAACCCGCAATGCCCCACAGCATCTGCGCCCCCGGCGGGGCTTCACGCCGGAACCATGCCTGCAAGCGCTGAATGCGCCAAAAGATCAGTGGCCAGACGGGCCACAGATACCACGGCAAGGTCTTCACAGGGGAGAAAAGCGAACACTCCATCGCCTGCCAGTATATGTCAGGCGGCGGAGGGGTTGGATAAGTTTATTTCCCGCGCAATGATCGCGGCAGGATGGGGCGGGTTTGAGGGGGGATAAGCGCCCTGCCCCGATCCCGGCCGTCACGAGAACGGGCTCCCGTCAGGATCAGGTCGCCCTTCGTCGCCCCGTGTCACCATGTGTCGCCCAGTGTCGTCTCATGTCGCCATCTGTGAGCGCTCATGCTGAGCGAAGTCGAAGCATGTGCGCGGGCTATGCAATCCGGGTCCCGGATATTTGCTGCGCAAATTCCGGGATGACAGGATTGGGAGGCTTGTAGGGCAAGTTGGAACAACGACAATTCACGCAATCAGCTAGTGCTCCGATCTTGGCAATGTTGAGCACTCACGCTATCCACTTAAAAAAGCAGCCAAACTCACCCTAAGGTATCATTTCAACTGTGCAGACTTTCTTGTCATTCGCTAGGGATTCTTGGGACTTCATTGCGCTCGGGTTTCGTGATGCGGCGCTGAGTGCCGTTTTTACCTCGACTCTCACTATTCTATTACTTCTGTTGGTGGCGAAAATAACCGGCCGTAGACTGAGCGCTATAGAAGTGGGCGGAATAAATTTCCAATTTGCCGCGAGAGAAACTCGAAATGCTTACAAACAGCGTGGTGAGATTCCGCCTTCTCGAGGAAAAATTTTAAAAACGCTAGAGACGCTGTCAGGCCGCTGGAAAGTTCTTTGGGTTGATGATCACCCTGAGAACAACCGGCACGAGATGGAAGCCTTATCCGCAATAGGCTTCTCATTCCAACTCGCTCGGAGCAACGCTGAAGCGGTTGAGTGCTTGAGAACTACGTTTTTCCATCTCGTAATCTCAGACATTGGACGCGAAAACGGAGAGGATGGAGCCGCTCTGCCCGAACAAGTTCGTGATCTTGCCGTTAACATACCTTTTGTTTTCTACGTGGGACAACGCCACTCAAAGACGACGAAAGAAGGGTTTCCTGTCGTCGTTGATCCACATGAACTTTACGCCACGATTCAAAAGCAAATCGGCATTCGCGGCCCATGAGGTGCGCTCGCACGGAATAGACCTTCGCGAATCTAATGTGTGCAAACAGAACAAAATAATGGCTCCCGGATATTTGCTATGCAAATTCCGGGATGACAGGATTATAGGTTTTGTATGGTGGGTGTCACTTCCCCACCCCACCGAACAATCGTTACCCCTAAAGCGGAATATTGTCGTGCTTTTTCCACGGGTTTTCGAGCTGCTTGTTCTGCAGGCTACGGAGGGCTTTGGCGACGCGGCGGCGGGTTGAGTGCGGCATGATGATGTCGTCGATATAGCCCTTGCGCGCGGCGACGTAGGGGTTTGCGAAATTGTCCTCATACATCTTTGTGTGCTCGGCAATCTTCTCTTCGTCGCCAATATCCTTGCGGAAGATGATCTCGACCGCGCCCTTCGCGCCCATCACGGCGATCTCTGCCGTTGGCCAGGCATAGTTCACATCGCCGCGCAGATGCTTGGAGCTCATCACGTCATATGCGCCGCCATATGCCTTGCGGGTGATGACGGTCACCTTCGGCACGGTCGCCTCGGCATAGGCGAACAGCAGTTTCGCGCCATGCTTGATCAGGCCGCCATATTCCTGCTTCGTGCCCGGCATGAAGCCCGGAACGTCCACAAAGGTGACGACCGGAATGTTGAAACAGTCGCAGAAGCGGACAAAGCGCGACGCCTTGCGGGAGGCGTCAATGTCCAGAACCCCGGCCAGCGTCATCGGCTGGTTGGCGACGAAGCCCACGGTGGAGCCTTCGATGCGGCCAAAGCCGCACAGGATGTTGGCGCCGAATTTCGGGCTGATCTCGAAGAAGTCGCCTTCATCAGCCACTTTCTCGATCAGTTCGCGCATGTCGTAAGGCGAGTTCGGGTTTGGCGGGATCAATGAGTCGAGGCTTTCCTCAACCCGGTCCGCGGAATCATAGACGGTGCGGACGGGCGGGTCTTCACGGTTCGAGCCCGGCAGGAAATCGATCAGGCGGCGCATCTGGACCAGCGCCTCGATGTCATTCTCGAACGCGCCATCCACCACGCCGGACTTCGCCGCATGAACGGAGGCCCCGCCGAGGGATTCGTGGGTGACCTCTTCATTGGTCACGGTTTTCACCACGTCCGGCCCGGTGACGTACATGTAGGACGTGTCCTTCACCATGAAGATGAAGTCTGTCAGCGCCGGCGAATACACATCGCCCCCGGCGCAGGGGCCCATGATGACGGAGATCTGAGGGATGACACCGGAGGAGAGTACGTTCTCCATGAAGATGTCGGCATAGCCAGCCAGCGAATCGACGCCTTCCTGGATGCGCGCGCCGCCCGCATCGAAGATGCCGACCACGGGCGCGCCATTCATGGCGGCAGCCTTCTGAACCTTCACGATCTTGGCAGCGTGCGTCTTCGACAGGGAACCACCGAACACGGTGAAATCCTTGGAGAAAACATAGACGAGGCGGCCATTGATGGTGCCCTGTCCGGTGACGACGCCGTCGCCGGGGATCTTCTGCTCGTCCATGCCGAAATCAGAGCATTGATGCTCAACGAACATGTCCCATTCCTCGAAGCTGCCTTCGTCCAGCAGAACCTCGATCCGCTCGCGGGCGCTCAGCTTGCCCTTGGCGTGCTGCCGCTCAATCCGGGCGGCTCCACCACCCATGCGGGCCTGTTCGCGTTTCTGCTCTAGCGCTTCGATTACATCCTGCATGCGCGCGGACTCCTTGCCAAAAGACTGTCACAAATTTCGTTGGTTTGTTTGATAGTCGCACCACTTTCATTGGCAAGGGCAAATCCGGCGGTATCTTGCCGCGCGTCGCGTCAGCTTCCGCTGCGTCAGGGGCAATCTGTTGCGGGATCGACCGGCC
Organism: Hyphomonas atlantica corrig.; assembly: GCF_000682715.1. GTDB lineage: Bacteria > Pseudomonadota > Alphaproteobacteria > Caulobacterales > Hyphomonadaceae > Hyphomonas > Hyphomonas atlantica. The sequence continues at coordinate 248,666 of NZ_AWFH01000045.1, forward strand.
ATGCGGGGGAAAGTTGCGGGTTGGCGCGCTGGAGGTCAGCCGAGGCCGACGAGCCAGGTTTCCAGCGCCCTGGCCTCCACCCGGCGCAGCGCGGTGACGGCCTTGGCCTCATCATCTTCGCCCCATTGCTGGGCCTGCCACGCCTCATCGATCCGGGCGACCTCAAAGGCGTCCGTCGCGGTCAGTTCGCCCTCGACCACGGCCATTGCCAGCACGGCCGAGCCGAACAGGCCGCAGCCATAGAGCAGGCCTGTCAGGGCAAAATCATCCAGGCCAAGCGCATAGGTCCGCGCCGCCTCCAGCGAGGCATCGGGCTGGGGCGAGGCGATGATCCCCTCGACCGGCACAAGGATCACGTCCAGCGCCTGGCCAGCCCAGGTCCGCAGCGGCGCCCAATGGGCCTCTTCCAGCTCGGCCAATTCCTCGGAATCCTCCGCGATGTGGCAGACAAGGTCCGTCTCGCAATAGCGCGCCAGTTCATCGGCCATCTCGTAGCGGGTCTCCGGCACGCGGTCGATCGCGACATTGGCAAGGCGCGTCAGATGCATGGCGGCAAGGTCGATATGCTCATCTTGCGCGTTCCACTCGGCCGCGATGGCCTTGGCCAGTTTCTCCGTCGGCAGGCTCAGCGCCGCGCGGGCGGGCGTCTTGATGGAGCGGCCATCGAGTTCCACGGTCCAGCCGCCCGGCATCTGCACGGCCTTGGCGGTTTCATAGAAGCGTTTTGGCTTTGGAGTCTCGTCAGTCATGCGCGCGCATGTACGCGCAAGAGGCCGGGTTTCCAAGAGGCGAAGTGTTCAGGACGCAAGCTCAAACGCCATCAGGCTTTTCCGGAGCGTCT
>NZ_AWFH01000046.1 GCF_000682715.1 Hyphomonas atlantica corrig.
TGTTCCCCGTCAGCGACCATGAGACAGATCGGCCAAATTGCTTAAGGAGGATTTCTGGCACATCGTAGCCCGCCAAGGGAGCGAAGATGAGACAGAAATCCGGGCCGGAAGGATCGGCCGAAAAACATGTGAAAGAGATACGCCGTAAGACCCGGCGCAAATTCTCTGCCGAAGAGAAGATCCGCATTGTTCTGGAAGGCCTGCGCGGAGAATATTCGATTGCCGAACTGTGTCGGCGTGAGGGGATCGCCCAGGGCCTTTATTACACCTGGTCGAAGGAATTCCTCGAAGCGGGAAAGAGGCGGCTCTCCGGCGATACCGAGCGCCAGGCGACGTCCGGTGAGGTGAGCGGCTTGAAGCGCGAGATGCGGGATCTGAAGGAAGTCGTGGCCGACCTGACGCTGGAAAACCGCATTCTGAAAAAAAGCGTGATCGGGGATGGGGAGGATACCGAATGAGATACCCTGCCTCTGAGAAGCTGGAGATCATCCGGCTGGTCGAACAATCACACCAGCCGGTGAAGAAGACACTGGAACAGATCGGCGTGTCGCGTCCGACCTTCTATCGCTGGTATGACCTTTACCGGCGGTTCGGTGAAGCCGGGCTTGAGGATCGGCGCAGCGGCTCCGGCCGGGTCTGGAACCGCATCCCGAACGAGGTGCGTCAGCAGGTACTGGAAATGGCCCTGGATCAACCGGAACTATCTCCCCGGGAATTGGCGGTGACGTTCACCGATGAGAAGCACTACTTCGTCTCCGAGGCCAGTGTTTACAGGCTTTTGAGGGCGCACAACCTGATCACGAGCCCGGCTTTCATCGTGATGAAAGCGGCTGATGAGTTCAGGGAGAAGACCACCGGGCCGAACCAGCTCTGGCAGACCGACTTCACCTATCTGAAAGTGA
>NZ_AWFH01000047.1 GCF_000682715.1 Hyphomonas atlantica corrig.
AGAATCCAGTGAAAAGGGTCTGAAAGGATTTCATGCGGCTTGTTTGTTCGGCCGATAGTTGGCTTTGTGTTCCTCGTATTGCCGAGAAGGCATAAAGTTCGTCATCAAGTGATGCGATTTTCTTTTCTGCCAGACTAACCAGCGGCATCTTAGAGTACGGGTAGTTAGGACATTGTCAGCGGAACTGAGCTTGAGGCCGCCAATCCTGACGCTTAAGCTCGAAAAATGAACCAGAACCCATTCCGCTACTTCAAGACATCACCGGAAATCATCCAGCTTGCGGTCATGATGTACGTTCGATTTCCGCTTTCACTTCGAAACGTCGAGGACCTGCTTCACGAGCGCGGTATCGACATTTGCCACGAAACGGTCCGCCACTGGGTCGATCGGTTCGGTACTTATTTTGCACACAAGATCCGGAGGCGGCGTTCGGAAGCTATGCGGCAGAGTCCGCAATGGCGATGGCACTTGGACGAGGTGCTTGTGAAAATCCGTGGTCAAACTCACTACCTTTGGCGAGCGGTCGATCACGAAGGTGAGGTTCTGGAGTCCTTCGTCACGAAAACTCGGGACAAGGCTTCCGCATTGAGATTTGTGAGAAAAGCTATGAAGCGCTACGGCAATCCGAAAGTGGTGGTGACGGATAGGTGCCATTCATATCGTGCGGCCATGAAGGAAATCTGGAATGCCCGGCGCCAGGAGTGCGGCCGACACCTGAACAATCGCGCTGAAAATTCCCATCTTCCGTTTCGGCGACGAGAGAGGGCGATGTCACGGTTCAGGCGCATGCGAAGTCTCCAGAAATTCGCTTCAACCCATTCGTCTGTATACAACCACTTCAACCAT
>NZ_AWFH01000048.1 GCF_000682715.1 Hyphomonas atlantica corrig.
AGACACTGATCGTCGTGCTCGGCGTGTTCCTCGGCCTCCAGCTCGGCAACTGGAACGAGGCTCGCGCCGAGCGGGCGCAGGAAACCGAACTCCTCCGCGCACTGCATCAGGAAATCGAGACATCCATCCGCCTCACCGATCAGAAAGTCGATGCCATCCAGCAGGTGGTCGCTGCCGGCAAGCGCTCGCTTGATTTCCTTGAGTCAGACGAAAGCTGCGGTGATGAGTGCTGGAATGTGCTGGTCGATTTCTTTCACGCCTCACAGTGGCAATCTATCGAGGTCGACCGGTCCACCTATGACGAAATGCGCCGGCAGGGCTTTCCTCGCTCTCGCGACATCGTCGACGTGGTCGAAGGCTACCTTGCCCAGAATGCCACCCTGTCAATCACCAACGAGATGCCTGCCTATCGCTCCCGCGTACGCCAGCTCATCCCGTTCGACGCGCAGGAATTCTACTGGGATAATTGTTACATCCTGAACGACGGTGCCGAGACCTACATTCTCGATTGCGCGAAAGGCATCAGCGACAAAGCCGCCGAGCGGGCTGTCGGAAGAATTGCCGACACGCCTGACATCCCGCTCCTTCTCACTGAATGGGTCGGCCTCCACACCGCTACGCCAGCTGATCTCATAGTCCAGAACCAGACAGCAGAAATCGCCCTGGAGGTAATCGAAGCCGAACTGGAGCGCCGCCAGTGATCCTCCAGCGCCTCGCCACCTCCATCCGCAAGCAGGACT
>NZ_AWFH01000049.1 GCF_000682715.1 Hyphomonas atlantica corrig.
AAGATCGGGCCGATCCAGAGGAGAATCACGCCTGCGCGCAGTCCGGAAGTGTCTCCCGTTTGCGTCTTGTAGCAATAGTCCAACGATCTAGCGCCGTAGGTGCTTCGTGTCGGACCGAAGTCTGAATATCAGCCAAGTGCCAAAAGTCAGTCGTTGCAACTTTGAACGCATCGCGTGTAACGCGCCGTAACAGCTGAAGTGCAGTGGTCAGCATCGCCGCTGCCTGATCCATATACTATTCTGCAGGCGTTCACGGATTCCTGCCGATGTTGTTCGCACACTTGGATGCAAGCGGCGATCTCCGCCGGTGTCTTATGATCAAATCCACCACCCGGATTTAGATCATCAATGGAATCATAAATATCGTCGAATTCCGACCCCCCCGCCGAACCTGCGTAACTCTCCCAAATGGCTTCCCCACAGGCGCTTGGATCTAGACTTAGACAACCAGAATTGTTCCACTGGGCAGAGGCGCTCAGCGTCGTCATCGTGAAAGCAGCTGAAGTAATAGCTAGGCGGATTAAGCAAGTTTGCATTGCACGTTTCTCCAATTGGTTGACAGGAAATTGCTACTCTTCCCATCTTTAGCATCTACCAAAACGAGAAATAGTTCAACCTTAAAAAGTGTTCCAAGTTTGCTGCCTCGCCACACTTGCGACATGGTCTCGT
>NZ_AWFH01000050.1 GCF_000682715.1 Hyphomonas atlantica corrig.
GGCAGACCGACTTCACCTATCTGAAAGTGATCGGCTGGGGATGGTTCTATCTCTCCACCGTGCTTGACGACTTCTCCCGCTACATCATTGCCTGGAAGCTCTGTACCGGCATGGCGACGAGCGATGTGCAGGATACGCTGAACCTGGCGCTTGAGGCTTCCGGACTCGATGAAGTAAACGTGATCCATCGCCCAAGACTACTCTCAGACAACGGACCTTCCTACATCTCTGGCGATCTGGCTGAGTATCTTGCCGACAAGGGAATGAAGCATACGCGCGGCGCGCCGTATCATCCCCAGACCCAGGGCAAGATCGAGCGCTGGCATCAGACCCTGAAAAACCGCATCCTGCTGGAAAACTACTTCCTGCCGGGAGACCTCGAAGCGCAGATCGACGCGTTCGTTGGCTACTACAACCACCAGCGCTATCACGAGAGCCTGAACAATCTCACTCCGGCAGATGTCTATACGGGCCGCGGCCAGACCATTCTGCTGGAACGTGAGAAAATCAAAAGGAGGACCATGAAACTACGGCGCTTGCAGCACGCCCAATCCGCTGCTTAACTCAACCCAGATGCGCCAGACCCTCCTTAAGTCAGGCAGCCTGAAGTCTCAAATACCTGACGACGGACA
>NZ_AWFH01000051.1 GCF_000682715.1 Hyphomonas atlantica corrig.
ACAACCAGAACGGCACCTGATCCGGCTCCCGCAAGGGCAGGAGGGAAGTATGGCGCGCGCGGGTATCAGACGGATTCCCCCGTTCCGAAGATACCTGCGCAGGCAGGGGGGTATAGTGATGTCGGGTGGTAATTATTCCCACGGCGTTTGAAACTTCGTTTTAATGTCGCGGTCGAGAGACGTGGACGCTTCATTTATTGCGTATCTGGATAATCAGTTTGCGGGCTCGTTCGGCATTGGATGCGACTTGCTCCAGTTTCCGGGTGTTTCCGGTTGACGTGTAAAAATCCGCCACTTGTTCCCAAAGCCGGACGGCCTCTTCCAGCCGGACCGCATCCCCGGCGATCTCACCGAGGGTCTGGAGCGCAATGCCAAGATTGTTCTGTGTCATCGCCCAGTTCGAGGGCATCGCCTCACGGGTGTAGACCTCCAACGCGGCCCGGTAGGCGGCGGCGGCCTCTTCCAGCCGGACCGCATCCCCGGCGATCTCACCGAGGGTCTGGAGCGCAGCGCCGAGATTGTTCTGTGTCGCCGCCCAGTTCGAGG
>NZ_AWFH01000052.1 GCF_000682715.1 Hyphomonas atlantica corrig.
CGGACAGCTCTTTCTGCAATATCGTACGTTGATCCGCAGGTGAAAGATCTGTCTCCTTCGGCGTTGTGTCCTTTTCAGAGGCTTGCTGTGCAGCTCGCGCTTCAGCCAACTCTATCGCGTCGCTTCTCGTTTCAGCCGCGAGTTCCTCGGTTCGCGCCGCACGTAGGTCGTCGCCCATGCGAGTGGCCTTGAACAACTGAGCCCACTCGTCTTTTGCGTGAGCTTTTATTTTGTATTCGTCACACTGAAGCTCGCTTTGGCCCTTCGCTTCCGCTGCCTCGGCAAGAACCAGCATGGCTATTCCTGCTTTTCTCGTGGAGGCGTGTGCGGAGGCACGCATCGAAGCAAACTGCAGGAACTCGTCATGCAGGCCCGTTCCTTGCTGAAGGAGAGTGGAGCAAATGCCGAAAACGTCATTGGAGACAAAACTGGCAAATAGAAATTGGTCAGCTCTCCCCTCTTGTTCGGCGACAGACACGAACATGG
>NZ_AWFH01000053.1 GCF_000682715.1 Hyphomonas atlantica corrig.
AACTGATTTCGTAAATTCCGAGCGGTCCGAAATCGTCACTTATTGATACAAATTCGCTCTGAACCGGGATAAAGTAATCCTCAGCCGTGTAAACTCTGTCTTCCGATTGCCAACAGCCCGCGAGCGCGAAAACAGAAATCAACAATACTACTCGGTTTATAATCATAATCTGATCAACCTAGACTTTGGTGCTTCCAAGATATGTTCCCCAACCGCCCGGAAGTAACGGTGAGAATCGCCATAATCGGACTCTGATATCCATCGAGCCAACGCGCTGACACGCTGAACGCTTTCGAAGGATTGAGACACTCAAGCGCTCTTGGATCAGGAAAGATTGGCTCATATAGTTTGGTTTAATCAGTAGGTTTTGCGCGATGCAAGCATAGAAGACTAACTACCCGTACTCTGAGATGCAGCCGCTCATCTTGGCCTGCCCCACAGGGGTGATCCACCAG
>NZ_AWFH01000054.1 GCF_000682715.1 Hyphomonas atlantica corrig.
ACCTGATCGAGAACGGAGATTTTGAGGACAACCCTGTTACGGGGGCGTCGGGCTGGGGTCTGTTCGATGCGATCCCGGGCTGGATTGCGATCCAGGGGGATCTCGAGATCCAAAAGGGGGAGAATGCGGTTTCGGACCTGGGTGTTGCGGGCAATGGTCTGGTTGAACTGGCGGGCCGGGAGAACTCCGGTATCCAGCAGACAGTGACGGTGGCGGAGGGCCAGGAGGGGATCTACCTTCTGAGCCTGGACCATGCGCGGCGCCGGGATGACAACTGGATTGCGAGCTTTGACGTGCTTGTGGATGGTGTGGTCGTTGCGTCGGTTGATACGAGCGTGCAGGGCAGCGTGCAGCAGTTTGAGCTGGAAGTTGCGCTGACGGAAGGGGATCACACGATTGCCTTTGTGGAGACGAGCCGCAATGACGGGCGCGGTACGTTGATCGACAATGT
>NZ_AWFH01000055.1 GCF_000682715.1 Hyphomonas atlantica corrig.
TCGCTGGTCGCCACGGGAGAGCCTTTGCCTGGGGTCGAGCCGGAGCCGCAGGGTCTGTCGCTGAGTCTGTCTGAAGGGGTGATTGCGGAAGATGGCTCGACGGTTGCGACGATCCTCCGGACGGGCGATGTGGGTCTGGATGCGCCTCTGGTGGTAAGTGTTGAAGTGTCAGGCGGGGACGAGGCGGCGCCGGCCGTGACGGAAGTGAGCTTCGCGGCGGGCGAGCTGAGCCGGGATGTCGTGATCAGCGGTCTTCTGGATGGTGTTGTGGACGGGTCCCAGGATGTGAACGTTGTGGTGCGCAGCGGCGTGCTGGAGGCGAGTGCGTCGCTGACGGTGACGGATGTGGATGTTGCGCCGGATCCGGAGCCGGGGGCGAACCTGATCGAGAACGGAGATTTTGAGGACAA
>NZ_AWFH01000056.1 GCF_000682715.1 Hyphomonas atlantica corrig.
AAATCATCAGGCGGAGCGCCACGGCGCCCGCTGCGCCAGGCTCTTTGAGCCAAAAAGAGATACCCGGATGGTTTCGGCCAGTCCGGATGTTTGTGCTGGAGGGAACATCGCAGGCCCCCACCTGTCCTCCCCCTTGCAAAGGGGGAGCTAGAGGGGGATCGCGATGGCATGGCCATCGCCTAGGCCGCGACGAGGCGGACGCGTTCGCCCATGATGCCATTGGCGCGGCGGGCCTTGACGCATTCAAAGCTCCCCGCACGGAAGGCCCGGCAGGCTTCCGGCCGGTCTTCATAGATTCCGCAGGCCGCCTTGCCGTTCGACAGGTCCAGATGCACGCAATGGCCGCACTCGAACTTTACAAAGGTCTGGCCCTGTTCGGAAAACAGGCTGTCCGCGGGCAGGCTGCGCCCGGCATCCCACGGCAGCAGGGAGAGATAGCGGGGGTTCCGGCTGAAACAGCAGGCGCCGCAGGACACACAGTCGAACGACGAATCTGACATGGAATATTTCTGGCTCCACCGCCTGGCCCGCGCCTGTCGCAGCTCCCGGCGGCGGCGCGATATGCGCCCGAATGCGGCGTCTGGCAAGCGGGAATTTTTTGCGCGTGGGAGGCTCGCGCCGCGCAACCTTTGTCGCGCGCTGGCGTTTGTCTCACAACTCAATCCTGAAAGTCTCAACCCATGTTCACCCAGCTCAATCCGCCCATCCCCCTGACTGTGAAAGATCGCGGTGAGGGCTATGCCATCGGCGTCATCGATTATGGCCAGGAGCACAATCTCATCTGGGTCACGATCATTACCGAAACGGGCGAGATCTGGTGCGCGCCCAATCCTTCTGTGCGCGGCGTGGTCAACTGGACCATGAACCGCCCGCGTCCGGCCATGGAAAGTCCTCATTGAGCGCGTGAATTGCGTCTCGCCCTGATGAACCAAATCGCAAGGTACGCGTTATCTGAAGACTGCTTGCCGGAGGAAAGGATCCCCGCTGATGAAACGTCAATTGATTGTCCCTGCTGTTGCCGCCCTCATGCTCGCCGCCTGTTCGGGTGACGCGCCAGATACACCAACGCCGCAAGACCCAGTGCAGCCCTATGCGGATGATGTCGATATTACGCCGCCCGTAGAGGCTGACTCCGATATGGATGACAGCGAGAGCTATACCGAGACAATGGACCGGGACCAGATGGTGACCTCCGGCCCGAACGTCGTGGACACGCTGGCCGCAGATCCGCGTCTGTCTACGCTCTATGGTGCGGTTGAAGCCGCGGGCCTGGACGAGACGCTCGCAACCGGCGGGCCCTATACCGTGTTCGCGCCTACCAATGAGGCCTTCGACGCGCTGCCCGAAGGCCAGCTGGAGGATTATCTCCGCCCTGAGAAAGTCGATCGTCTGGTCCGCATGCTGGAATATCATATTGTGGACGGCGATCTCCGCGCCTCCAACGTGCCCGCAGAGGAAGACGGCGTGCCGACGCCCAGCCTGAACGGGCTCGACCTGTCCCTGCGCGACATGGGCGGCGGCGAGCTGATGATCAATCAGGCAAGCATACTGGAAAGCGATATCGAGGGCGGCAACGGCGTCGTTCACGTGATCGACTCCGTGCTGGTTCCCCGGGAAAGCGAATAGGGAAACGCCATTGCAGCGGATGTGAACAAATAGCGAAAACGCAAGCTGTTCTTAACCCTCCATCCTGATAGGGTGGAGGGCATGACAGCGACGATTCGAATTCTGGGGATTGATCCCGGCCTGCGCCATACGGGCTGGGGCGTTATCGAGCAGACCGGCGCACGGCTTGCCCATATCGCACATGGGGTGATCTCGGTGGACCCGAGTCTTGCCATGTCAGAACGGCTTGGCGGCATATTCGAGGCCGTCGGCGAACTGGCCCGGCATTATGGTCCTCATGCCTCCGGCGTTGAGGAAACGCTCGTCAACGCCAACCCGCGCTCGGCGCTGAAACTTGGCCAGGCGCGCGGCGCGGCAATGGCGGCGCTGTCCATGGCGGGGGTGCCGGTCGCGGAATTCGCCCCACGCAAGATCAAGCTGGCGATTGTCGGCACGGGCACGGCAGACAAGGATCAGGTGGCCTTCATGGTCAAGCGCCTGTTGCCCCGGGCGGGGGAGATGAAATCGGATTCGGCGGATGCGCTGGCCTGTGCGATCTGCACGGCGCACCATCTGCCGCTGGATGTGAAGCGGGGCGCGGCATGATTATTGGCAGGTTGACTGGCACCGTCGCCGCCCTCGGCGCGGATCATGTTCTGATTGATGTAAATGGTGTCGGCTATGTCTGCATGGCCGGCGCGCGACTCCTGTCGAAACTGCACGCAGGCGACGATACGGTGCTGCATGTCGAGACCAAGGTGAGCGAAGCGGCAATCACGCTGTATGGTTTCGGTACGGATGAGGAGCGCGCCTGGTTTGTCCGGCTGCAGGATGTGCACGGCGTTGCAGGCAAGGCGGCGATGGCAATTCTTGATGCGATCACGCCGGCCGAGCTCATGGATGCAATCGCGCTTGGTGATGCGTCTGTGCTGACGCGTGCAAAGGGCGTGGGCAAGAAACTGGCTGAGCGCATCACGGGCGAATTGGCCGGGAAGCCACCACCAATGGGGCGGTTCGGTCAGTTCGAAACGGCCAGGGTGGCCGGACTTGCGAGTACGCCAGTGGCCGCTGCGACAGGTGCGCGCAGCGAAGCGATCTCGGCGCTGGTCAATCTTGGTTATGCCCAGGCTGATGCCGCGCGCGCAGTGGCCAGTGCGGCAAAGGATGCGGGCGATGAGGATGTCAGCCAGCTGATCAAGGCGGCACTGAAGGAGCTCGCGAAATGAGCCGCGAGGGCGCTCTGTCTGATCCGAACGCGCAAGGCGGCGACGCGCTGGACCGCGCGCTGCGACCGCAAGCGTTTGACGATTATGTCGGCCAGCGCAAGGCGAAGTCGAACCTAAAAGTCTATGTTGATGCGGCGAAGAAACGCGAAGAGGCGCTTGATCATGTGCTTCTGTTCGGGCCGCCGGGGCTGGGGAAAACAACGCTTGCGCAGATACTTGCCAAGGAAATGGGCGTAGGCTTTCGTGCGACGTCAGGCCCAGTCATTGCCAAGGCCGGTGATCTTGCGGCGATCCTGACAAATCTTGAGCCGAACGATGTTCTGTTCATTGACGAAATCCATCGCCTGCCGCCGGTTGTCGAGGAGATTCTCTATCCGGCAATGGAGGATTACGCGCTGGACATCGTGATCGGCGAGGGGCCGTCGGCAAGGTCTGTGCGTCTTGATCTTGCGCCCTTCACACTCGTGGGCGCAACGACCCGGGCGGGACTGTTGGCGACACCTTTACGCGACCGGTTTGGCATTCCGCTCAGGCTTGAGTTTTATGAACCCGAAGAACTCGCGCGCATCGTCATGGCGGCGGCGCGTAAATTGACGGCTCCGATCACAGAGGATGGCGCGATCGAAATCGCCAGCCGCGCGCGTGGCACGCCGCGCATCGCGCTGCGCCTGCTGCGCCGGGTGCGTGACTTTGCCGAAGCAGATGGCGGCACGATCACCAAGGAAGCGGCTGCGAGCGCGCTGAAACGACTTGAGATCGATTCAGACGGCCTGGATGCGCTGGACCGTCGCTATCTGCACGCGCTGGTGAAGACGTATGCGGGCGGGCCTGTAGGCGTGGAGACGCTGGCGGCGGCCCTGTCTGAAGCGCGTGACGCGGTGGAAGACGTGATTGAGCCCTATTTGATGCAGAAAGGCTATGTCGCCCGCACGCCGAGGGGCCGGGTTGCAGCGCCGCTGGCCTATGAGAGGCTTGGCCTGCCCAATCCCGGCGGGCAGCAGTCTGGGCTATTCGGCGAAAAATAGTCGATCCCGGGCGTGCGCAGCCACTACGTATTTCCCCCGATTCCGATGTAGCGGGCGTCATGAGCACATGATTGGCAGACACAGCCAATCAGGGAGAATTTCTCTATGTCTCATACGCCGCACGAGCTCGCCGAGGAATTTCCGGACGCCGCCGACCGAATTCATGAGCTGAAGCAGACGGATGCGCATTTCGCCCGTCTGGCGGATGAATACCATGAGCTGAATCGCCAGATTCACCGCATCGAAACCGATATTGAGCCCGCCAGTGATGCGTTCCAGACGCGGCTGCGCAAACAGCGGATGACGATCAAGGACGAGATCAACCGCATTCTGGGCGCAACGGCCTGAACAGCACGGAGAGGAGCGGGCAATGGGAAACCTCAGCGTTGATGCCCTGGCCATTGCGGCGCTGGTCGGATTCGCCACCTTGCTGCTGATCGGAGCGGGCCTGACGGCTTGGCTCTGGAAGCAATCGGGCAAGTCCGAAGGCGACCTTTAAGCCATCAAACTGCTATTTTTCCCCTTATTTGCGAATTAGGGGAAGACTCTTCAACCTAATGGTGTTACTAGAAATGCAATCGATTGTAGTGGGGACTAGCAATTGGCACATTCATTTGCAGGACTGGCAGGCGAATTTCCCGATGTCATCGCGGAAATCTTCGAACTGACCTCAACCGATCCGGAATTCCGTCGCCTTGCCGAGGAGTTCGAAGACGTGACGCACGCCCTGGCGGAGGCGGAATCCAGTATCGAGGATGACGCGTTCAGCAATCGCGAGGCGTTGCAGGCGCGGCGGGATGAGCTGCGCGAGACGTTGTGCGCCATTCTGTGTGACATGACCGGCGATGCGCAATGGTGCGACCAGGTTCCGCTGGAATCCCCCGCGCGTCGTTCCCGCCGGTCTGCCGCCTGACATTTGACGCAGCACGTGCGGCCGGCATGGCGGGGCCATCCGGGCGCAAAAAGGCAAATTCCGATCAGTTCGGGCGATTCAGGGCGGGGCGCGGGCAATGCGCGCGGCGCCGGGCAGGGGGCGTTCCCCTTTGGCATGGCCCGCCCATGACGCATCCACGGCCAACCGCGAGGGGCATGGCAGCAACGCCGCAAGGCAGGCGGGCAGGTCGCTGGCGAGGCTGGGCCGTTCCCAGCGCGCGGACCATTCCGGCAGAACACGCCGCACCGGCGCATCAGCAATATAGCGAACGCGGATTTGCCCGGTCCGCGTAACCGTCACCCATATGTTCCGCTTCACCTTCCGCTGCACGGCGGCAAGGCGCATAAGGTTCCACCACAGAATGGGCCAGCAAAAGGCCCAGACATGCTGGTAAAAGGGGCGGTAGCGCGGGTCCATGAGCCAAGCATGGCATACCCGCTTATCAGACGGATTGGCGCAGCGCGATCAGTTTCGTGAAGGGAAGATGCCCTGTGTCACGACGCATTGTTTGAGGGCGAGATAGGGCTGCATGTTGTTGCCCACGGAGGAGTCGGCCAGCGCATCGCCATCTCCCGTATCGGCCAGCGCCGGGGCGGCCACGTCAGTCTCAACGCCGCCGCGCTCACCCAGACGGCGCTCTGTCAGGCCGGGGCCCTGGCCTGCGCCGACGACAACCCGCCCGCGCAGATCGGGCAGGGCAAATGTGGTGCGCCCATCCCCGCCATACATGGTGCCGAGCAGGGAGAAGAGGGCGGTGTTCTGCGAAATCGGCAGCAGGCGGCCATCCGCCTCCAGCGTGCCGCGCGGGCAGAAATTGAAGCCGACGGTCAGGATCTCGCCGAGATATTCGTCCGGGCCGGCCTGCGCCGATGGCGCGGCCAGTGTCGCCGTGATGATCGCTGCCGTGAAAATGGAAAGCCGGGCCATGTCGTCTCCTCCCCTTTATGGATGGAAATCAGTCTACGCAGCTTTGGGGGCACGGCAAGGGGGGGCGTCGATTGCCATCAACACCGCATCCCCGGCGGACGCCGGGGTCTCCCGCGGTGAGGGCGGGGCGCCAGCCGCAGGGGACTTCGCGCCCTGCGCTTGCGCTTGGGCCTGCTGCGGGGCGAATGCAGTGCATTCGCTTCATCCCTTCGCAGCGCCGGAGATGCGGAGAGAGGGAAGTTTGTCATCCCGGAAAGCGCGCAGCGCTTATCCGGGACCCATCCTGCCGAAAATCACCCATGCTGCTGAGTCCCGGATATTTGCTGCCGCAAATTCCGGGATGACAAGATTGAGACGTGGAGGGAGTGGCGGGTTACGCTTCGCTAACCCGCCCTACGGGGGGTGGCGAGGCGCTAGTAATGCGGGGGCGGCCGGTCCACGGGGGCGGCCTGGCCAGCGGATTGCTCGGCGTCCGCTACGCGCTCGGCAAGGCGCGCCACCTGTCGCTCCAGCCGCTCGATCAGCTTCCATTGCGCCGTGATGGCGGCGTTGAGATCCTCAATCGTCTGGTCCTGATGGACCACACGCATTTCAAGCTCGTCGAGGCGGGATGAGGTGTTGGATGTGTCTGACATGATGGCGGGACTAGCTTCGGCGCCGGTTTGAGGCAAGGATATTTGAAGGTTACGAGACCGTTAGGCCCTCTGTCCCGATTCCAACGGCCCGACATCGCTCCCAAGGTTCGATTTGCGGGCGCGTAAGTGAGCTTAGGCGGGATTGGAGGGCTAAACATAGACAGAAGTTTAAAGATTCTTGGCGCGCGAATCATAACCGGACCGTGCTACGCAGCCGTATGATCTTAATGTTGATTGACCTATTAAAGTACCGGCTGCGCATTGATCGTTACGGCAACGATCCTTACAAAAATCATATGTCAGCGGGGTTTGATAGCGGCATTCCTCAAAGTGTGATTGAGCAGCTAGATGTCGGTGACATGATATTCACGCAGAAACGCAACAGCATATTGTCTTGGGGCGTTATGTATTTCACCAAATCCGACTGTGATCACTGTGTCCTGTACGCTGGCGATAACAAAATAATGCATATGACTCTGGGAGGCATGAGGCACAGCAGGATCGATGTGTTATTCAACAACACATTACTGCTACCGATAAAGCTTACTATGCCCGATGGTGGTCCGCCTTACGGAATGCGCGAACCCGATCGTGACTACGCTACTGAAGAGCGGAAAAGCCCGATTCCCAAGTTTAAGCACGTTAAGCACTCGCAAGCTGCTGCTAAATTTCGCCTAGTTTTGGCGGGTATAAAAATTCATCTCGGATTCGACCCAAGCATATTTCGGTGGAGTATGTTGATAGACAACGTCCTCGTTGCTTCTCTCTTGGCTCTAACGCTTTATTTTACTGTGCCATCAATTTGGAAATGGCTACCCATCGGCCTTATCTCGGCCTTTCCGTTTGTCATGGTCGGCTCCCACTTTGCGTTGAGCAAACTTGGCGTCTCATTTCGGAGGGGAACAAGGCTTGAACGCGAAAAATGGAATCTTCTTCGTCACGGAGCTTTAGCCGTGTACGATATAAATCGCGTTCCTAGGGCATGGATAAACGCAATCTATCGAAGAGACTAATTTGCTAAATTTAGCGTTTAACGGCAAAGTTCGCCGTCAGCGCACCAAACGCTGCTCCGACTACAAGTTTCATTAAATCAAGTAGCGCTGCAAACAGTGATGTTATACGGTCACCACCCGTGTGGTCCGCCCAAATTGAGGTGAAGATAAGCGCAATAAGAAAAATAAGCGTCAGGACCAAATAGGCATTAACGACCGGCGGAAAGCCAAACAGAGTAAGTCGCCAACTTTTTGAATTCTTATTTTTTTTCTCTTCAAACATTATCGTGAGCTTCCAAAACCTTCGAATAAGGGATGCCTGCATACTGTAGAGGAAAACACGGGCGCGCTTTCACTTCTGCTCCAAATAAATCTCTCCACCCTTCTCCATAAATTCCCGGCTCTTCTCTTCCATTCCCTTACGCGCCTCAGCGGCCTGCTTCTCCAGGTCGTTCCGCTCGTTCTCCGACATCCCTGCTGCATACTCCCGCACTTCGGCGGTGATCTTCATCGAGCAGAATTTGGGGCCGCACATGGAGCAGAAATGGGCGACCTTGTGGGCGTCCTTGGGGAGGGTCTGGTCGTGGAAGTCGCGGGCGGTTTCGGGGTCCAGGGAGAGATTGAACTGGTCTTCCCAGCGGAATTCGAAGCGTGCGCGGGAAAGGGCGTCGTCGCGGATCTGCGCGGCGGGGTGGCCCTTGGCGAGGTCGGCGGCGTGGGCGGCGAGCTTGTAGGTGACGACGCCGACTTTCACATCGTCCCGGTCCGGTAGGCCGAGATGCTCCTTGGGCGTCACATAGCAGAGCATGGCCGTGCCATACCAGCCGATCATCGCCGCGCCGATGCCGGAGGTGATATGGTCATAGCCGGGCGCGATGTCCGTGGTGAGCGGCCCCAGCGTATAGAAGGGGGCCTCGCCGCATTCGCGCAGCTGTTTCTCCATGTTCACCTTGATCTTGTGCATGGGCACATGGCCCGGCCCCTCAATCATCACTTGGCAGCCCTTGTCCCAGGCGACCTTTGTCAGCTCACCAAGGGTTTCCAGCTCAGCGAACTGGGCCGCGTCATTGGCGTCTGCAATCGCGCCGGGGCGCAGGCCGTCGCCGAGGGAGAAGCTGACATCATAGGCGCGCATGATGTCGCAGATGTCCTCGAAATGTTCGTAGAGGAAGCTTTCCTTGTGGTGGGCCAGCATCCATTTCGCCATGATCGAGCCGCCGCGCGAGACGATGCCGCACACGCGGTCTGCCGTCAGGTGGATATAGGCGAGGCGCACGCCGGCATGGATGGTGAAATAGTCGACGCCCTGTTCGCACTGTTCGATCAGCGTGTCGCGATAGACTTCCCAGGTTAGGTCTTCGGCGACACCGTCCACCTTTTCCAGCGCCTGATAGATCGGCACCGTGCCGATCGGGACGGGGCTGTTGCGGATGATCCATTCGCGCGTGTTGTGAATGTTGCGGCCGGTGGACAGGTCCATCACATTATCGGCGCCCCAGCGGATGGCCCAGACCATCTTGTCGACTTCTTCCTCAACCGAGGAGGCGACGGCGGAATTGCCGATATTGGCATTGATCTTTACAAGGAAGTTCCGGCCAATGATCTGCGGCTCCAGCTCGGCATGGTTGATATTGGCCGGGATGATGGCGCGGCCGGCGGCGATTTCCTGGCGGACGAATTCCGGCGTGATGAATTCCGGGATGTGCGCGCCAAAGCTTTCGCCCTGTGCGATCTGCTCTGCGGCGCCCTCTGCGGCTTTCGCGCGGCCAATGTTCTCGCGCGTGGCGACATAGATCATCTCTTTCGTGATGATGCCTGCCTTGGCGAATTCGTATTGCGTCACCTTGTGACCTGGCAAGCCGCGCAGGGGCTTGTGCTTCACGGGGAATTCGCGGGCCAGATATTTGCCGGTGGCGCCGCCATTGTCTTCCGGCTTCACATCGCGGCCGTCATATTCCTCGACGCCGCCGCGCTCCAGCACCCAGGCGCGCCGGTCGCGGGCGAGGCCTTTTTCGACATCAATGGTGACGGACGGATCGGTATAGGGGCCGGACGTGTCATAGACGGGCACGGCAGGCTCGTTCGCGGAGGGGTGAAGGTTAATCTCGCGGTGCGGCACGGCGATGTCCGGCGCATCGGCGGGATGGGAGTAGACCTTGCGGCTGGCGGGCAGGGGACCGGTGGTGACTTTGGGGGTCTCGAACTGGCTTTGATCGGCGGGCTTGTTCATGGGGCATCCTCGCGAGCGTTGAGGCCTGCACCATTCGGCATGGGGGGAATCCGGGCAGATTTGCCCATTGTCGCATTCCGTCCCTACGCCGGCGCAAACCGGATCAGGTTCAAAGGGTGCTCGGGCGGCATCAGCCCAATCTCAGCGCTTACCAGACGCGCCCCTCGGATGCGGTGCAAACTAGTCCAATCACGTGGCGATTGAAAGAGGGCTTTCTGCCGATGGCGGTCTGGCGGCTTTACGGGGTCTTCGACCAGCCCGTCACATCAATATATGTTTGCTCGTCACCAAGACGGAATTCGAGATGCGAGTCCGTCTTCGCCTTCGAGGCGTAGAACGCGTTGTAGGCCTCAGCCGCGTCGCGGGCGCGCGCATTGCGCTGATCGAGCAAGTCTTCGCGCAGCTGGGTCACGATATCACGCCGGTCGCGGTCCACCCGGAAGTCCTCAATTGCCAGTTTGATCTGATTGGCCTGACGGTCAGAATACTGCGCCCACTGGCCCATGACTCTCGCGCGATCATAGAGGAATTGGGTTTCACTTGCGGGGCAGGCTTTCGCGAGCGACGAAAGGCGATTCTTCGCAAACTCGACCCGCCGATCATAGACGGCGAGATTCTGGTCGTAGAATTTCAGATCGTCCTCGGCTCCCAAGCCAGCGGTTCCGAATTTCGAAGAAGCCTCCAGCAGCGTGACCCAGAATCGGCCTTCCACCTCGTCTGACAAACGCGGCGTCTCTCCATAGGGGCATACAGCGGGGGCGCCTCCGGTCAGGCTTGGCTCGACAAGACCGGACTCCGCAAGCAAGATCAGGTGGGGCAGGAACGTCAGGCCCAGGGCGTTGCGCGCATGGCCCCACGCCCAGAAGCTTTGCTCAGCGCCGCTTTCGTCTGTGTAGGTGAAAGGCTGCATCTTGGAATCATATGTGTCGGAGGCCTGGCGCAGCATTTCGAACGCGAAGTTGATCTGCTCCATCTTCGCAACGGGGTCGGTTTCGCGTGCCACAGCCGATGTCATCAGATGGATAGACATTGCGATGCCCTGATAGTCGTTGGGGCAATTCGCGAAGTCAGCTTTCAGATCCTGGTATACGGCGCCGGTGTCCACGTTTTCGCCTGCAGCCTGAAGGGATTGCAGCTTGCGCACCAATTGCTGGTGATGGTCAGCCGGGCAATCGGCCAGCGCGGCTGGAATGAAGCAGGCGGTCGCGGCCAGCAGGGCGGCAAGTTTCAGGCGCATAAATCCTCCGGGAAAGCGTGGGTCGGGAGAATCTAGCCGGTGTGCTGCGCTTTGCGAATACCTTGTTTTGCCGGGGTGTTGTGGGTGGCACTCACTGTGGCGACAAAATAGTTAGCAGAATTACTAAGTGACTTGACGCCTCTGCGCGCTTCGAGATAGATAGCTGTATGGCTAACTATTCTTCTTCCGATTCATCCGCCCTCAACCGGGCCTTCCACGCCCTCGGGGATGCCACACGGCGCGGAGTTCTGGCGCAACTGGCGCTTGGCGAGGCGCCGGTGTCGAAACTGGCCGAACCCTATGACATGGCCCTGCCGACCTTCTTGCAGCACCTCAAAGTGCTGGAGGCTGGCGGTCTGGTGTCCAGCCGCAAGAAGGGACGGGTCCGGCTTTGCCGACTGGAAGCCGCCCGTCTTGCGGAGCTGAAGAACTGGATCACGCAATATGAACAGGCCTGGTCTGCACGGCTCGACCGGCTTGATGATTTCCTGAACGAGAACGACCCCAACAAGGACACCTGACATGACCCATCACACCGCTCAGCATGGAACTGCTACGCTTGAAAAAGGCCTGTCGGCCTCACCCGCGCGCGTCTTCGCCGCCTGGGCCGATCCAGACCAGCGCAAGGTCTGGGGATCGCCTTCGGATGAGATCGACATGCGTATCGATGCAGCTGACTTTACCGTAGGCGGAGAAGATGTGACGACCTGCCTTGCGGGTGGTGAGGCCGTCGCTGTGGTGCGCGGGCGGTATCACGATATCGTGCCGGACAAGCGGATTGTCTATACGGAGATCATTTCTTCCATGGATGCGCTGGAAGGAGCCTGCCTTGTTACTGCAGAGTTCCTGGCCGAAGGGGCGGGCACGCGTCTGGTTGTGACCCTGCAAACCGTCGCTTTGGACGGATCAACCTTGCTGGAAGAGGCTCAAGAAGGTTGGGGCAGCGCATTGATCCGGTTGGAGGAATTGCTGCAGGCAGGATGACAGGGAGTGGAACCGCGTTGGTCCCCAATCATTGGCTTACAAGACAAAGCCAGATTGGAGACCAGCATGTCAGACGCCCCAACAGTTATTATCACCGGCGCCGGATCGGGCATCGGCGCGGCAACCGCAAAGCGCTTTGCTCGCGATGGCTACAATACGGTTCTCAATGGTCGGACCCGGGAGAAACTGGAGTCAATCGCCAGCGAGATTGAGGGTGACCGGGTAAAAATAGTCGCTGGAGATGTGTCGAAGGTTGAAGACGTCGATTCTTTGGTTGCCGAGACCCTTGATGGGTTTGGTCGCCTGGACGTGCTGGTCAACAATGCGGGCATTGCGCGTGGGGGGCGACCGGGAAAACTGTCACGCGACGACTTTCAGAAGATGCAGGACATCAATGTCGGCGGAATCTTCAACACCGTTACAGCGGCGCTTCCACACCTGAAAAAGTCGAAGGGCAACATCGTAAATGTGTCGTCTGTCTCCGGTCTGGGAGGGGATTGGGGCATGTTCGGATACAACACGTCGAAAGGCGGTGTCAGCCTGATGACCAAGGGTATGGCGCTGGACCTTGCTGGTGAGGGTGTCCGCGTCAATGCGGTCGCGCCAAGCCTGACCAGGACGGACATGGCCGATGGCATCATGGATGATGATGGATTGCTGGAGCGCTTCCTGCAGCGAATACCAATGGGGCGGCCCGGCGAACCTGAAGACGTTGCGGACGTCATCGCCTTCTTGGCAAGCCGGGATGCGCGTTTTGTGACAGGTGTCGTCCTGCCGGTGGATGGCGGCGTATCGGCGTCAAACGGCCAGCCGCAATTGGGGTAGGGGCCTGGCCACTGCGGAAACTGCAGTTGTTTAATGCCTGAGGGCGATTTGTTAACCTTATGGCGACACCGAATCGCCATGTTGGGCGCGAACCCGATGACGGAGACGTGCCCAATGGCTTTTACCGCGACGTTCGGTCCTGCCGAGGAGACCAAGGCGAAGTCGAAATACAAGACGTTCAAGGTGGACCTCTGGGCAACGGATCTGAATCCGACCGAGATTGGCATCATGAAGCGGACCCAGCACGAGGCTGCGTCTGATCAGTTCACCAAGGACATGGAAATTTTCGGGCAGGTCAAGGATGGCCGCGAGCGGACGGGGATTCTCGCCTACCGGAAGGAATTGTGGAAAACCGAAGAGGGCATGAAGCGCCGTCTTGTGCTGAAGCTTTTCTCTGAAGGCATGCATTGGCGCGGGACCGCCGAACTGCTGATGGGGCGCTCACTCCAATTGAGCATTGGGGCGAAGGGCGTTCCGGTCCCGGCTTATTCCGTCAATATCAGTCGCCACGACCAGATCATTCAATTGGAGCGTTCGGCGCATAAATGGCCCTTGTTTCCGGAGAAATTTTCCTTCTTCATCGATACGAAGAATGGGCCGCGTTTCTACCGTCTCCGCCGCAATGTGATCGGCATTGGCGCGGATTACAGCCTCTATGATGACCGGGGCCGGAAGATCGGCAGCCTTGACCACCGGATCATCAATCTGGGTGGTTCCTGGATCGTGAAGCTGGATGCGGCCGAGAGCTACGCAAAGCTGGAGGCCGTGCTGCAGATATTCTGTGCCCTGCTGAAATTCAATGGATCTGCGCGCAGGCATGTCGCGAGAGAGGTCGAGCAACTTCACATGGGGCGGGCCGTGCGTGAACTTGATACACAGGAACGTAATCTTTATCTCAACCCGCGCCGCAGGCGCTGATCGCTCAGGCGACTGCCGGTTTCAGTTCGATCCACAATTGCTCTGATTGTGCCAGCAGGCGTCCGTCGCGGGTGAACAGACCGGTCGCGGCGCCATGCTTGCGCCCATCATCGAACAGAGACCATCCGACCACGATCAACTCATCGCCAGGGGCGGGCCGGTCATGGATGTGCGCGGCGATCTTGGCGAGCACCATCGGATTGTCTTGAAAGCCGATCGCGAACGCGCCGGGGCAATCCAGCGCGGCCCAGAGGATTTCCGGGCGGATCAGGGCGTCTTTGCCCGCAAGGCTGGCATCGGGTTTCCAGACATCTGTCACGCCGTCATAGCCGTCAGGTTTCCCGGTGAACAGGCACAAGCCGTCCTCGGTGCGTTCCGGCCCGCAGACATAGCAGCCAGGAAAAGCGTGCGTTTCGACCGGCGGGAAATGGTCCGGGCCGGATTTGGCAATCTCGAAGCCTGGCGCAGCAGGGGGCGGAACAAGGGCCTCGGTCGGGCGCACCAGCATGACGGTTTGCTCGTCATGGCGGACTTCATACCCGTCATCTGTCTTGATCACCTGCATCGGTGTTTCCAGCGGCGGTGGCGCACGCAGGGAAACCTCGGCCGGGCCGTCGATCTGGCTGGCGGCAAGTCCGGCAGAGATACCACCATTGGCGGAGCCCGGCGGGCCGTTGAACATGGCGGGGACGGAAATCGTGAAAGCGGTGGACATAGCTGGCTCCTGTCCTGCGCGCATGGCCCAGTCACAGCCTTGGCGTCAATGCGACACGCGGGTTGGTTTAGTCGATCAGGCCAAGTTCACGCTGCTTTTTCTTGCTGAGCGCGCTGCCGATCAGCCGGAAGGATTCGGTGAGATATTCCTTGAGGTCCTCATCCGACAGGGTTTCTTCGGAGAAGCGCTGAATCCATTTCATGCCGCGTGAGGCGAGATAGGGCGCACCTTGGCACCCGGGTTGTTCCTTCAGGATGTGAAAGCTGATCGGGCGCACCTTGAATGTGCATGCCGCCAGCTGTTCCCCATCGGGTGTTCCAATGGCGAAGACCTTGTTGCCAATCTTCCACACATGGGACCCGCCCCATTGTACCACATGTTCGGTCTGGCCAAGCCCATCGCAAAAGGAATTGTATTCCTCCAGGGTCATTGCGTCAGGGCCTGCTGCGCGCCACTGTCCCACCCAACAAGAATATCTGCGCCGGTATCAATGACGGGTCGCTTGATCAGGGTTGGATTGGCCTTGAGCAAGGCTGCTGCGCCATCGCCCAGCGCGCCGGATTTCTCCTCGTCCGACAAGGTGCGCCATGTGGTCGAACGGCGATTGACCAGCTTCTCCGCGCCAACGGCCTTGAGCCAGGCGGGCACAAGCCGATCAAGGTCGGCCTCTTCGCGTATGTCCACGAAGGCGGTGTCCCTGTCGGCAGCGTCCAAGGCTTTCAGCGCCTTCTTGCATGTATCGCAATTCTTCAATCCGTAGAGAGTCACCGGTCCAGCCGACATGTCTTTTCCTTTCGATTCTTCTGTGTGACGAGCCTAAAGCGCGCCGAGCGCAAACACCACGGCCCCGATAGCGAGCGCAACAACCCCGAAGCCGCGCAGATGGTCGTCATCCGGCATCATCCAGTGGGCAATCGCCCATATCGGCTTTGGCCAGGCGACCAACAACAGGCCTTCGATCAGTGCGCCAGCCAGCAGCAGCGTCGCCACCCCGTCAGAGATGTTGGTGAAACTGTTCTGGAGCGACAAGGTTCCGCCCGCGGAAAACAGCATCACAGCGCCGCAAAGGAAGCCGATCGCCGGGCTGGCCTCGAGGTCGTCGATCATCTTGGCGACGCGCAAGGGATCGGTCAGCAGACCAGCGCCCGCCGCCATAAAGTAGAGGCCGAAGAGAAGCAGGATCGTGTCGGTCAGCATGGGTCATTCCTCCCGTCGACAGAAATCCATACTAGCATGCAGGCGGTTTCGGGTCAGTCGCTTTTGGTCGGGCGCGCGACGCCGATGATGGGGCCCATGTCGAGCCCTGTCTCGTTTCGACCAATACCAGGCGCATAGAGTTTCGAGATGAAGCCGTCGAGGAACAGCGCGTTTGGCGCTCCCAACTCGTCGCGGAACAGTGTCGCAAAGCTATGGAAATTCACGGGCACATCGCTGATTGCGAAATACAAGGTGCCGTCCTTGCCGACGCCGACCCCATTCCGGCGTTTCTTGCTTGGGCCGTCCTGATTGAAGTTCGGGTGCAGGTCGCCATCGATCACCAGCATCGGGCCGGACTGGGTGGCGTGGATTGCGTCTGGCGAAAGCGCATCGAAGGCGCGACTTTCGGTGACATGCGCGGCGCCGGCGCTATCGATCCAGAACACGCCATTGGGCAGCATTCCGAAATTGCCAGGCCCTTCACGCGTGACAATCGGGGCAGTCTGAACCCCGTCTTCGATGTAGAGGCCAACGGGCCGGCGATCCTGATGATACATGCCCGCATTCATGGCGAAGACGAGCGTTTGATCCTGTGTGGCCAGGTGCGCTGAAAGCCGGTCAAACTGTCCGAATGGCGCGCCATCCGGACCGGACAGCCAGAGACGTACCGGCGTTTCGGCGGCGAATGTGCAGACCGTATAGGGCTGATCCAGGTGGATGCGTTGTTCGCACTCAGTTTGTGGCTGAGCGCGGGCGCAGGCGTGTATCAGACAGGCGCAGAGCAAGGTGAAAATCAGGAATCTCATTTCGCCAGATTAGCCGGTGGAAAGAGGTTGCGCCACGTACATCTCAGCAAGGTTGAGATGGAATCTGATATTATCGATATAACGAAACTTGAATTTCGATATATCGATACAATATACAATTCAGATATATCGAAAGGACAACAAATGAGATATCGAGAAAACCAACAAAACGCCCGCCGCCACAAAGGCGCCGGAGACAGAGGTGATGGATTTGGGAGACGGATGAGAATGCGACACGGACGAAAACACGGACATGGCCCACGAGGTCGGCGACGCCGCCCCCTAAATCATGGTGACCTGCGCGTGTTGATCCTGGATCTGCTCACCAGCGAGCCGCGTCATGGATATGACCTGATCCGCGAGATCGAAAGCCGGACGGGTGGCGCATACGTGCCCAGCCCCGGCGTCATCTATCCTGCACTTGAAGCGCTGCTGGACCTCGGTTTGGTCAAGGTAGAACTGGATGGTCAGCGCCGGATGTTCCAATTGACCAAAGCTGGCCAAACCGAACACGAGGCAAACACCGAGACCTTGCAGGCGATCGCCGAACGCCTCGCGGCACTGCAGGAAAGTGAGCGACCGGAAGATCCGGAAGATGTACGCGGTGCAATGTACAGGCTACGACACACCGTACGCGATACAGTCAGGTCTGACCCTGACAATGCTGCAAACCGCAAGGCTATTGCCGATATCCTGGCGGACGCCCAGCAGCGGATTGGAAAGCTGACCGCAAGCTAAGTGCTTGAAAATCTGAAACGGGAGGGGAGGGCGTACGCGCCCTCTTTCTTATTCTGCAGCAGCAGCCAATGCTTCGCGGCGTTTCTCGGCGGCGGATTTCTTGACGCTTTCAGAGCGCAATTGTCCGCAGGCGGCGAGGATGTCCCGGCCGCGTGGCGTGCGGATCGGAGAGGCATAGCCAGCCCGGTTGAGGACTTCCGCGAACTCTTCGATCGTTTCCCAGTCCGAGCACTCGTAGGGGCTGCCGGGCCAGGGGTTGAACGGGATGAGGTTGATCTTGGATGGCACGCCTCTCAGCAGGCGGACGAGATCACGCGCTTCCGCCAAACTGTCATTGACGCCCTTCAGCATGACATATTCAAAGGTCACACGCTTGGAATTGCCCAGATCCGGATAAGCTCGGATGGCTTCAAACAGCGTCTGCAGATCGTATTTGCGGTTGATTGGCACAATTTCGTTGCGCAGATCGTCATGTGTCGCGTGGAGCGAGATGGCGAGCGCGGCGCTGGTGCGGTGGCCGAGCTCTGGAATCTTCGGCGCGACACCAGCCGTCGAGACCGTGATCCGGCGGCGACCAATCGCAATGCCGTCGCCATCCGAAATCGTGTCGATGGCTTCTGCGACATTGTCCAGATTGTAGAGCGGCTCGCCCATGCCCATGAAGACGATGTTCGTCAGCTTCCGGTTCTCTGTGGAGGTTGGCCACTCGCCGAGCCCATCGCGCGCGATCAGGACCTGCGCCACAATTTCCTGAGCAGTCAGATTGCGGACCAGTTTCTGTGTGCCTGTGTGGCAGAATGTGCAGTTCAGCGTGCAGCCAACCTGGCTGGACACACACAGGGCTCCCGCTTTGCCAACGTCAGGAATGTAGACGCTTTCGCCTTCGATGCCCGGTCCGAAACGTGTCAGCCATTTCTGCGTCCCATCGCGGGAAATCTGATGATCCGTGATTTCAGGCCGCGTCAGATCGAATGTTTCGTCCAGCCGAGCGCGTAAATCTTTCGCGATGTCCGTCATCGCGGAAAAATCCTGAGAGCCGAAATGGTGCAACCAGCGGCGCAGCTGTTTCGCGCGCATGCCCGCTTTTTTCGGGTCCAGGCCGAGCGCTTCCATTTCTGCCTTCAGGGCAGGCAGGGACATACCCGCAAGAGAGCGAGGGGCAGCGGGCGCGGCGTCAGCGCGGCGCGAAAGGTCGAGTTCAATCTTCATGGTCCCGCGCCTATAACATGTTGAAGGCTTTCAAGGAATTACTCCCTGCAGGCGGAGTCTTACCATGAGTTAATATTCCTGCCCTTGTTTTGCCATTGAAGGAACCGACACACTGCGCCACGCGTTGATAAGCGTGCCCAATTCCGGGCTGTCCTTTCCAAAGGAGCTGATGAAATGAAACGTCTTTCCTATGCGCTGCTTGCGCTTCCCCTGATCGCCCTTCCGGCCTGTGAAACTGGCCCAAGCCAACGAGTCCTGACGGGTGCAGGCGTGGGAGCCATTCTTGGCGCAGGCGCCGGTACGCTGGCAGGCGGCGACGATGGTCGCAATGCTGCAATTGGCGCTGCAGTTGGCGCAATCGCAGGCGCTGCTGTCGGCGACTATATGGACAAGCAAGAGCGCCAGCTGCGCGAGCAGACCGCCGGTACCGGCATCGGTGTTGAGCGCCAGGGTGACCAGATCGCGCTGACCATGCCGTCGAACATCACATTCTCTGTGAACAGCGCCACGATCCAGCCGAACTTCTATGGTGCGCTGAATGATGTGGGCGCAACACTGGTCGACTATCCGTCGACAGCTGTCGACATTATTGGTCATGCCAGCTCTGACGGCCCGGACGACTACAATATGGAACTGTCTCAGCGCCGCGCAGAGTCTGTACGGTCCTATCTGGTAAATCAGGGCGTGACGCCGGTACGCTTGGCGGCCGTGGGCATGGGTGAAACCCAGCCGATTGCCGACAATGCGACAGCCGAAGGCCGCGCAGCCAACCGCCGCGTCGAGATCATCCTGACGCCGATCACGCAGGAAAGCTACTAATCGCGACTAAGCCGGTTTGAATGGCTAAAGGAAAAGGCCAGCTGCACATGAGCGCAGCTGGCCTTTTTGCATTCGGCTTTGAGGCATTAGCGACAGATCGCAGACGCCTTGTCGATCGCTGCGGCCGAGCCGCTCAGCGAGAAATGATACGCGACTTGCGTGTTGCGCTTGGAAACAGCTTCGACGCGCAATTCGCTACCCTTGCGCAGGGCGGACACGATGCGGGAATCGTCGGAATCGTCTGCGAAGGCTTCGCGTCCCACGCCAAACAACGCCCAGGAGGAACGGCCGACGCTTGCCTTGGGGGCGAGGTCTTCACGCAATTCATAGCCGACCTTCATGCTCGGCTGGTTGCGTGCCCGGCCAGATTTCCAGTTCGTCACATAAAACCAGACATCGCCATGATCGGCCGCGCGAGGCGCCTTGTCGGTTGCTTGTGTTGCAGCGTAGCAGATGGTTTCGCCATTGGCCGTATCAGTAAAGACTGACCAGTCCTTGTAGCGCCCGATCGCTGTCGGGCTCGCCGATGCCAAGGGGGCCGCGAGAGCGGCGGCCACGGCAAGCGAAATGAGTGATTTGCGGCTGAGTCTCAGTGTGTGCATTTTCTATACATGTCCCTTGGCTCGAAGCGGTGCCGGCACCATAGAGACAACAGGGTTAAGGCTAAACTACGGCAAATGGTTTACGGTGTGCTTCACGCTGGCGTGTTCGGCCCAATGGTTGCCTTTGTGGTCTGACACAAGGATAGTGGTGGTTCGTCCCAGTATGAGAGTTCGCGTGTGAACGACACTGTAACAACATCAATTTCCCCCAGTGTCAGGGCACACCATGCAGATTGCATGGCGCTGATCGCGGCGAAGAAGTGCCGGGAGTCTTTCTCGGAACTGTTCGATTTCTATGCCCCGCGCGTGAAGAGCTACATGCTGCGACTGGGCGCAAGCGACAATGAGGCCGAGGATCTGGCCCAGGATGTGTTGGTCACAGTCTGGCGCAAGGCTGACATGTATGACCGGAAGCAGGCATCGGTTTCGACCTGGATCTTTCGTATCGCGCGCAACCGTCGGATTGATAGATTTCGCAAGGCGTCGCGCCCGGAACTCGACGCCGATGAACCCATGCTGCGCCCACCGGATATCGAGCAGCCGGACGAGGCGCTGGATCGCGCCCAGATCGAGGAAAGCGTGCGGGCGGAGCTGGCAAAGCTTCCGCACGAGCAACTCGAATTGCTGCAAGCAGCATTCTATGAGGGCTTGTCACATTCTGAAATTGCCACAAGATTCGGATTGCCGCTCGGTACGGTCAAATCCCGCATCAGGTTGGCGTTTGGCCGATTGCGCGGTCAGTTGGAGCCGGGAGGCACTGATGCCTGACCCGAAGCAATGGAATTTGTCATGATGCAGGAAACGTCACCTCCATCTTTCAGCGAACTGTATTCCGCCTATGCCGCGGGCCAGCTGGATCCGGGATTTTCGCTGTTGCTTGAAACGCAGAGCATGCTGCGCAGTGATGTGCGGGGCGCGCTGGCGGTGAGCGAGACCATTTCCGGAATCATGTTCGAAACTGCCACTCCGGTGGCCATGTCTGCGGGGGCAGGGGCCCGCGCGCTGGATCTGATTGATGCGCTGGAACGAGAAGAAGACCTCCCGGCACGATCCGCGCCATCCGATGCCGAACTGGCAGAGTTGCCCGAGCCGCTGCGGGATGCAGCCTTTGAGGCATTTGACCTTGCAGGTTGGCAGGGCACTGCGCCCGGCATCCGCCGTATGAAGCTGGACGTGAAAAGTGAACTCGAAGTCGAGCTGTATCGCATCCAGCCGAATGCCAGAGTGCCGCGTCACTCGCATGGTGGCACGGAGTTCACGCTGGTTGTCGCCGGTGGGTTTACCGATGAAACGGGCAGCTACGGGCCTGGAGATCTGGCCGTCAAAGGGCCGGATGACACCCACCAGCCTGTCGGTGATGCCGGTGAAGTATGCTTCGCACTGGCGGTCCGTGATGCCGGTCTGAAATTTACCGGCGTCATGGGCATGATCCAGCGCGTACTCGGCCGCTGACTATTTTCTGTCTTTGCCCGGAACATGGGTGTTTGCGAGTCCGTCCCCAGCCGTACCACCCGGCATGATTGGTCGCGGGGCGTAGCCACCCATCGACAGGTGCCGGTCATACATGACGAGCGCACCCGCCAGGCTGACATTGATACAGAACTTGGTCGGGATCTTCACGACATGATCGCATCTGGCGAGAATTTCCGGCGACAGGTCCCCCTTTTCCGGCCCGAGAATGTAGGCCGCCTGCGGAGGATGTCGGAAGGTGGGAAGCATCACGGCGTCATCGGTCAATTCAATGCCGACCATCTGACAGCCGCGCGGTAGTTGCATCTCGTCAACATTGTCCCATTGGTAATAGGGCACTTGCCCAGCCGTCTTCGATGTATCCGCCTGATAGGCTGCACGAAGCCTGTGCTCGGCATTGATCGAGAAGACAAAGCTTGCCCCGAACGCATTTGCCGTGCGCATCAGGGCGCCAAGGTTCATGGGTTTTGAAATCCGTTCGGATCCGATGGCGAAATAGCCGCGCATGTCAGAAGGCCTCCAGGCCGAATCTCAGGACAACCAGCAAGGCGATGATCAAGGGAAGCGTATAGATCGACACACGCCGTGCGAGGCGCAAATGGCCAAGCTGGTTGGGGTAGGTTGTATTGAGGTGTTCGGAAACGTCGTTGTGCGACACCCGGCGACCCGCATCGACAACGCCTTGCCGGTAGGCGACATCTGACGGCAGGCCGCCGAACTTTTCAGACAAGGCGCGACGCAAGGCGACAGATATCATCCATCGCATCTGCAGGGCCAGCAGAAGCGCAAAGACGGTGAAACCGAGCAGGATGAACAGGATGATCGTCATCAGCCAAACGTTCCCACTTCGAAGCGGCCATTGGAGTCCACCATGCCACGTTTCAGGCCTGAGGAGTTCCAGAGCATGGAAATCTCGCCCGATGCGGAAATAGCGATCATGCCGCCCTGACCGCCAAGCATGCGTACATCGTCCAGTGCACCCTGAACTGCATCCTCCAGCTTGGCGCCGCCATAGCGGATGCGTGCGGATACGTCAGCGGCGGCGGCGGCGCGGATGAAGTATTCCCCAAGACCCGTGCAGGACACAGCGCAGCGCTCGTCTGCCCAGGTGCCTGATCCGATCAGGGGCGTATCGCCCAGCCGTCCCGGCGTTTTGCCACGAATGCCGGCCGTGGACGTGGCGGCCGAAAGGTCCCCATAAATGTCCAGCACAACGGCTCCGACGGTGCCGGTGGAGTTGATCATGTCTTGGGTCGTGAGTTCATCGACCGGATCGTAATAGGAAGCCGGGTCTTCGATCACTTCCAATCCGGAATCTGCAAGCAGCTTGCGCGCCCCATCTGCGATCAACAGCACGTTCGGGGTACGCTCCATGACCGCACGTGCACAGGAAACAGGGTTGAGATAACCCTGCAGTGCGCCGACGGCTCCGGCTGTGCGATTGCGACCATCCATGATGGCGGCGTCCAATTCATAGGCTCCGTCCAGATTTGGCGCAGCGCCCTTGCCTGCGAGGTAGAGGCCGGATTCCTCCAGTCCCTGGACCATCACTTCGACCACGTCCAAAGCTGCTTCCCCATCCTGCAGACGGGTCGCACCATTCTTCAACAGGGTCGCCAGATGGGCTTCCTGCAGGGAATAGTCATTGCCTGGTATCGGACCGGCCCCACCGTGCAGGGCGAGTGCCCATTTCTTTGCCATTGGATCGCTACCTCTCCGCTACGTCAGGCTTGGACTTTTATTCGGCACACCGCTACCGTCTGGCAGCAGAAACAACAAGACGGGAAGGAAGTTGCAGGCATGAAAGCAGTGCTCTCCAAGGAAGTAGGCGGACCGGATACTCTGGTGATCGAAGACGCCCCGATGCCGGAATGCGGCAAGGACCAGGTTCTGATCGAGGTGAAGGCGTGCGGGGTGAATTTCCCGGACTCGCTCATTATCCAGGACATGTACCAGTTCAAACCACCCCGCCCATTCTCTCCCGGCGGTGAAATTGCCGGATTCGTGAAGGAAGTTGGCGAAGGCGTCAGCCACGTCAAAGAAGGTGACCGCGTGCTTGCGTCAATTGGCAATGGCGGAATGGCAGAATATGCCGTGGCCGCTCAACACGCTGTCATGCCCATTCCGGACGGGATGCCGTTCGAGGAGGCTGCCGCCTTCCTGATGACCTATGGCACCAGCTATTATGCGCTCAAGGATCGCGGAGATCCGAAGCCTGGCGAGAAGCTTCTCGTGCTCGGCGCGGCTGGCGGTGTGGGTATCGCGGCGGTTGAGCTGGGCAAGGCAATGGGCCTCGAAGTCATCGCCGCCTGTTCAACACAGGAGAAAGTGGACTTCTGCCTCTCCAAGGGCGCCGACAAAGGCCTTGTCTATGCGCGCGATCTCGACCGCGTTGGTCAAAAGGCTTTCTCCAACGATATCAAGGAAGTTTCCGGTGGCGGTGTCGACATCATCTATGACGGTGTTGGCGGAAACTACGCGGAACCATCGCTCCGCGCCATGAACTGGGAAGGGCGGTTCCTCGTGATCGGCTTCCCCGCAGGCATTCCGAAATTGCCACTCAACCTGACCTTGCTGAAAAGCTGCGATGTGCGCGGTGTCTTCTGGGGCGCAGCGGTTGCGCGTGACCCGAAAGCGCATGCGCAGAATGTGGCGGAGCTGTTCAAGCTATACAGTGAAGGCAAGATCCGCCCGCATATTTCCAATACGTATCCGCTGGAAAAATCCGCAGATGCGATTCAGGAACTGATGGACCGGAAAGCGCAGGGCAAGGTGGTGGTTGTCGTCTAGACGATGCCGAGCTGTAACCGCAATTACAGTTAACGTCTGAACCAAACTCCCGCTCGCGCATAGTTCCGGTATGACGGAAGAGCGCAAGGTTCAGGAAAATGACGGCCGCGGCGGCAAACGGATGCGTTTGTTGCGTCGCGGTCGTATTGTACTGAATCAGCGTCATAGCTCATTCGATGTCGGAATCCGGGACTTGTCTGCCACGGGCGCCAAGCTGAAGCTCAGCGAGATCTGGGCCGTGCCTGATGCCTTCGAGCTACAGATATTGAAATCTGACGGTTCTGTGGAGCTGATCGTACCGTGTGCGAAGCGATGGCAGAGCGGTATTCTGGTCGGCGCGCAGTTCGTCCGCCCGCCACGCTAGTCCGCCGTTCGCCTCGTTCTGCAAGACCATCCACGAAAAAGCCCGCCAGATCGCTCTGGCGGGCTTTTCTTGTGAAGGAAGGCGTTGACTAGGCGGATTTCTGGTCGCCGTCGACTTCCTCGAAGTCTGCGTCCACGACATCATCGCCGTCTGCCGCAGCATCTGCAGCGGCATCAGCGCTGGCAGTTTCTTCCTGCTGGCTGGCATAGATGGCCTCGCCAAGTTTCATGGCGGCGGTCATCAGAGCCTGATGCTTGGCCTGAATATCGGCGATGTTGTCGCCTTCACGGGCCTCTTTCAGCTCATCGGACGCTGTCTTGATCTCGGCTTTCACCTCGTCAGACACCTTGTCGCCATGCTCCTCGACCTGCTTTTCGGTCTGGTGCACGAGGGCTTCAGCCT
Organism: Hyphomonas atlantica corrig.; assembly: GCF_000682715.1. Lineage (GTDB taxonomy): Bacteria > Pseudomonadota > Alphaproteobacteria > Caulobacterales > Hyphomonadaceae > Hyphomonas > Hyphomonas atlantica. Next base: position 24,651 of record NZ_AWFH01000056.1, read on the forward strand.
GGTTCTTGGCTTCGACCAGCTCGCGGCGAGCCTTGTCTGCGCCAGCATTGGCTTCGGCGTCGGCCATCATGTTCTTGATGTCGTCTTCCGACAGGCCGCCATCTGCCTGGATGGTGATGACCTGTTCCTTGCCGGTCGCCTTGTCCTTGGCGGACACGGACACGATGCCGTTGGCGTCGATGTCGAAGGTCACTTCGATCTGAGGCACGCCGCGCGGGGCCGGCGGAATGCCTTCGAGGTTGAACTGGCCGAGCATCTTGTTATCGGCGGCCATTTCGCGCTCGCCCTGGAAGACCTTGATCGTCACGGCAGGCTGGTTGTCGTCAGCCGTCGAGAAGACCTGGGACTTCTTGGTTGGGATCGTGGTGTTGCGGTCGATCAAGCGAGTGAACACGCCGCCCAGCGTTTCAATTCCCAGCGACAGCGGGGTAACGTCGAGAAGCACAACGTCTTTCACGTCGCCTTGCAGAACGCCGCCCTGAATGGCCGCGCCGATGGCAACCACTTCGTCCGGGTTCACACCCTTGTGCGGATCGCGGCCGAAGAACTTCTTCACGGCTTCCTGAACTGCCGGCATACGGGTCATGCCGCCAACGAGGACGACTTCGTCAATGTCGGAGGCGGACTTGCCCGCATCAGCAAGCGCTTTCTTGCACGGTTCGATGGTCCGCTTGACGAGGTCTTCGACAAGGCTCTCGAACTTGGCGCGGGTCAGCTTGATATTCAGGTGTTTTGGGCCTGTTGCGTCTGCTGTGATGAAGGGAAGGTTTACTTCATACTGGCTGGCAGAAGACAGCTCCTTCTTCGCCTTCTCGGCTTCTTCCTTCAGGCGCTGGAGGGCCAGCTTGTCGGCCTTCAGGTCAATGCCCTGATCCTTTTTGAATTCTTCCGCAAGGAAGTCGACGATGCGCAGGTCGAAATCTTCACCGCCGAGGAACGTGTCGCCATTCGTCGACAGAACTTCGAATACGCCGTCACCAATTTCCAGCAGGGACACGTCGAACGTACCACCGCCAAGGTCATAAACCGCGATGGTCTTGGACTGGTCGCCCTTGTCGAGACCATAGGCGAGTGCGGCCGCGGTCGGCTCGTTGATGATGCGCAGCACTTCGAGGCCGGCAATCTTGCCTGCGTCTTTCGTAGCTTGGCGCTGGGCGTCGTTGAAGTAAGCCGGAACGGTAATGACCGCTTGGGTAACTTCACTGCCCAGATAGGCTTCTGCGGTTTCTTTCATCTTGGTCAGGATGAAGGCAGAGATTTCCTGCGGGGCGTAGTCTTTGTCGTGGCCTTTCACCCATGCGTCGCCAGAAGGGCCTTTGACGATCTCAAATGGAGAAATCGCCTTGTCCTTCTGCGCGGTCGGATCGTCGAACTGGCGACCGATCAAGCGCTTGATGGCGTAGAAGGTGAAGTCCGGGTTGGTGACCGCTTGACGACGGGCCGGCATGCCGATCAGGCGTTCGCCACCTTCTGTAAAGGCGACAACGGATGGAGTTGTGCGCTGGCCTTCAGCGTTTTCGATAACCTTTGCCTGCCCGCCTTCCATGACGGCGACACAGGAGTTGGTCGTACCAAGGTCAATACCAATGATTTTGCTCATGTTGCATCTCTCTTTTTATCAAGCCGCCACGGGCCGTGTTCTGTTGCGGTCTGCTCAGCAGCCCCGGACAGCCAGTGGCTCTCTCCAAGGGTTCAAATGAGGTGGCGGAAGCGGTTTTAATCCGCGCGCCGGTTCGACTTGCGATATGGGAAGGGTTTAGCGCGTCTCAAGGGGGGAACAATACGTAGCTGTACAGGTTTTTGGCGCTTCACTGCGATAGGTAACCTCTATGGCAGGGAGTTCATCAATTTATTTGATAATGGTTCTCACTCGCAATATCTCTATTGGTGTGAAAGGAAATTCCATGCCCCGCCAACTGATCAAGACGCTGACTTATAGCCTGATGCACCTGACCGTGGCTGTTGCCGTGGCATTCGCCCTGACGCGCAACTGGCACGCCGCTCTTGCCATCGGCTTGATTGAGCCTGCCGTGCAGACAATCGCCTATACTTTCCATGAGCGTCTGTGGGAGCGTTTGCCGCTCCGCCGGACACCTGAGGTCGAACCAGTGGTTTGATACAGGCTCGGAAAAGCTGGACGCATCGGCAGCCCCCTTGGCATAGTGGCGAAAACACATGCCGGGGAGGCTTCAAATATGTTCCGTTCGCTCGTAATCTCATCCTCATCCATTGTTCTTGCGGCTTGCGCGGCAACCGTGACCGAAACGGTTGCGGAGCCTGTAGCGGTCGCCAGCATCGAACAGGTCTGGGTGTCTGAAGGCTTTGAAAGCCCCGAAGGCGCGGCCGAAGCGCCGAACGGCGGATACTTCATCTCCAATGTGGTCGGGGAGGGGCGCGACAAGGACGGTAATGGATACATCGCCCATATTGGTCCAGACGGCTCCATCATTGAGCAACATTGGGCGGCGAAGCTGGACGCGCCCAAGGGTATGGCCGTTCTCGACGGCGTGCTGCATGCGACCGATATAGACTCGGTCGTGTCGTTTGACATCGCCAACGGCAAGCGGCTCGGCAAGGTGCGAATCGAGGGCGCCCAATTCCTCAATGATGCGACAGAATGGGGCGGGTCGATCTATGTCTCTGACTCCGGCGATGCGGCAATTTACAAGATAGTGGACGGCGCAGCTGAGCTTTGGCTGCAGGACGAGCGGCTGGCAGGCGTAAACGGCCTGCTCGGCGATGGTGAGCGGATGCTGGTCTCCACCATGACGACCGGCAGCCTGTATAGCGTGACCGCAGACGGCGAACTGACAGAGATTGCCAACGGAATGGAGAATGCCGACGGGATCGGGCTGGTGCCCGGCGGTGGCTATCTCGTGTCATCCTGGCCGGGTCAGATCCACTATGTCGGCGAGGATGGCGCGGTAACCACCCTGTTTGATAAGCCGGTCTCGCAGAACGATCTGACCGTTATCGGCGACGCCGTTATCGTGCCGAACTGGCGGCAGAACACGGTCACGATGTGGAAGGTGCGGCGCTAGTTCGCTGCGCCGGCACTGACGGCCACCATGGCGGCGCGCAGGGTGCGCTCGCCGATTTTCCAGCCGGGCTGGAAGCAGGAGGCGATTGTACCGTTCGGCTGGTCGGACGGAATGTTCGCGACCGCCTGGTGCTGGTTCGGATCGAATGTGTCGCCGGGGAGGGCAGCAATCACCGTAACGCCATGCCGGGCGAGGGCCGTGTGCAGCTCCTTTTCCGTCATCTCGATGCCTTCAAACAGGTTCCGGCCGGGCTCTGACAGCGCTGCGCGGTCTTCTTCAGACAGGGCCGTCAATGCGCGGGAAAGATTGTCGGACACGCTCAGAAGGTCGCCCGCAAATTTCTCGATTGCGTAGATGCGTGCGTCTGCCACCTGACGCTCAGCGCGCTTGCGCGTGTTCTCGAGATCAGCCAGCGTGCGCAGCAATTGTTCGCGCAATTCCTCTTTCTCGATTTCCAGCTTTTGGACTGGATCCATCTCTTCTTCTGGCGCCGCTTCTTCAGCAGGCGCAGATTTGAGGATATCGTCCGCGGCGGCTTTCAGCTCTGCCTTGGATGCGTTGGAATCGATCTCAGCGGTTTCGCTGTTCTTGGGTTCGTCGCTCATCCTTGCGTATCCTTCTTGCGGCGGGCGGAGAGGATTTGCCCCACCACTTTCGCCGTATAATCCACCATGGGTATGACGCGGGCATAGTTCAGCCGGGTCGGGCCAATCACGCCAAGCGCGCCGATAACCTGTTTTTCGCCTCCCATATAGGGAGCCACAATCACACTTGAACCCGACAGCGGGAAAAGCTGGTTCTCCGCGCCGATGAACAGACGCACGCCGTCCGCTTCCCGGGTTGTATCCAGGATATCAAGCAGGCTTTGCTGGCGTTCAAGTTCATTGAACAGCTGTCGCACCCGGTCGAGGTCCTCGGCGGCCTGTGCATCCTCCAGTAGGTTGGCGCGTCCGCGAACGATCAGCGACCGTCCCCGGCCTGGCGCATCCCCGCCCCATTGGGCAAGCCCCTGTTCCACGAGAGACGAGGCTGCCTGATCCAGCGCGGCGCGGCGGTTACGCAATTCGTCGCGAATATCGTTTGCGACTTCGGACAAGGTGCGTCCCCGCACGCGCGTGGAGAGGTAATTTCCGGCCTCCATCAATGTGGTCGATGGCAAGCCTTCCGGCACTTCCACGATCCGGTTCTCGACATCGCCATCTTCGGTCACGATGACGCATAAGGCTTCGCGCCCGCCCAGGGGAACGAACTCAGCGTGTCGCACGACGGCGTCCCGGGTAGGGGAGGACACCAGTCCTGCACCGCCGGTGAGGCCGGAAAGAATGTTCGAGGCCTCGCCCATGACCGCCTCGATATCGGTACCAGCCGATTTCAACCGATCGTCAATTTCCATCCGGTCGCCGCGGCTCGGCTCCCCGATCTCAAGGAAGCCGTCTACGAAGAGGCGCAAGCCCGTATGCGTGGGCGCACGCCCCGCCGAGATATGGGGTGACTCAAGCAGCCCAAGCTCGGTCAGATCGGCCATCACATTGCGGATCGATGCGGGTGACAGCGCTATCCCGCCCTTTGACAAAGTGCGGGAGCCGACTGGCTCGCCTGTGGTCAGATAGCCTTCGACGATTTCCCGGAAAATGTCGCGAGAGCGCTGGTCGAGGCGCTGCAACAGGGATTGCGTGTCGAGAGGCGGGATCATGTTTTATTGATTAGGCGCGGCCCGGCCTCTGTTCAATAGGCATCGCGCCGCGACGAGCTTGTTTCAGGAGAGGTTCTGGATAAGGCCCAAATGGTCCAGATGCATGTCTTCGGCGGCGGGGCGACGAGGCAGGCCGGGCATGGTGACGAGGTCGCCGCAAATGCCGACCACAAACCCTGCGCCAGCCGAGAGGCGCACTTCCCGCAGTTGCAGGGCATGGCCTTCAGGCGCGCCAACAAGCTTCGCATCGCTTGAAAAGCTGTAAGGTGTTTTCGCCATGCAAACCGGAAAGTTGCCGTACCCATCCTGTTCCCAGCGTTCCAGTTGCTTGTGAACTGAGGCGGGCGCATCGACATGGCTTGCGCGATAGATGCGCTTGGCCACGGTTTCGATCTTTTCGAACAGGGGCATATCGGATGGGTAGAGGGGTTGAAAGTCGATTGGCGTGTCGCTGGCGATCCGGGTGACTTTCCGGGCGAGGTCTTCTGCGCCATGACCGCCCTCTGCCCAGTGTGTACAAATCGACACCTGGACGCCTCGCTCTGCACAATAGGCTTCGATGGCGGCGATTTCCCGAGATGTATCCGACGTGAACCGGTTGATCGCTACGACGACCGGGACATTGAACTGCTTCAAATTCTCGATATGCCGGCCGAGATTTGCGAGGCCTCTCTCCAGCGCATCGTAGCTCACCGTTCCGGCATCTTCCTTGGAAATGCCGCCATGCATTTTCAGCGCGCGCACAGTGGCAACAAGGACTGCCGCACTTGGCATCAATCCGGCTTGGCGACATTTGATGTTGAAGAATTTCTCGGCGCCCAGATCTGCGCCAAAGCCTGCTTCGGTGATCACATAATCTGCCATCTTGAGCGCAGCTTTCGTGGCGATCACGCTGCTGCAACCATGCGCAATGTTGGCAAACGGTCCGCCATGCACAAGCGCCGGATTGCCCTCCAGCGTCTGGACCAGGTTTGGCAGCATTGCGTCTTTCAACAGCGCCATCATCGCGCCAACGGCTTTCATGTCCTTGGCCGTTACAGGAATGCGACCACGGCGATACCCGATCACCATGCGCTCCAATCGTTCCTGAAGGTCATGCGCATCCCTGGCCAGGCAGAGGATCGCCATGATCTCCGATGCGACCGTGATATCGAAGCCGGTTTCCATGGGTGTGCCGTTGGGGCTGCCGCCCAGGCCGGTCACGACATTGCGCAGGTTGCGATCATTCATGTCCATGACGCGTCGCCAGGTGATCCGCGTCGGTTCCAGACCGCTGTCTCCGCCCCAGTGCACATGATTGTCGATCATTGCAGCGAGCAGATTGTGAGCGGACGTGATGGCGTGGAAATCACCGGTGAAATGCAAATTGATATCTTCCATCGGAACGACTTGGGCTTGTCCGCCGCCCGTCGCACCGCCCTTCATCCCGAAGCAGGGGCCAAGAGACGGTTCGCGCAAGCAGAGCAGAGTGCGTTCACCAATCCGGTTCATCGCATCGGTCAGGCCAACGCTGGTGGTTGTCTTGCCTTCGCCAGCGGGCGTCGGGTTGATCGCCGTAACGAGGATCAGCTTGCCGTCGGATTTGGCTTTCAGGGAAGATAGATGGCCGGGCGCGATCTTCGCCTTGTCATGGCCGTAGGGGATAATGTCGGCAGCATCGATCTGAAGCGCGTCGGCAAGCTCACTCATCGGGCGCTTCTTCGCGCTTCTGGCGATCTCGATATCTGTCGGCATATGTCCCCCTGATCGTCTCTAAACGTGTTCCCGGTGTAGACAGGCGCGGCAAAACCCGCAATCAGGCTCGGCAGAAAAGAGGATTTCGCCATGAGCACGCTAATTCGGCCTTCCGGTCGCACCTTCGACCAGCTTCGTGACGTTTCGCTGGAGACCAATGTCACCCGTTATGCAGAGGGCTCCTGCCTGGCGAAGTTCGGCAACACCCATGTATTGTGTACTGCCAGTTGGGAAAAGAGCGTGCCGCCTTGGCTCAAAGGGCAGGGCAAGGGCTGGGTCACCGGCGAGTATGGCATGCTGCCGCGCGCCACCCATACGCGTGGTCGCCGGGAGGCTGCTTCGGGAAAACAGTCTGGTCGGACGCAAGAGATCCAGCGCCTGATCGGCCGTTCGCTGCGGTCAGTTTGCGACCTGTCCGCATTGGGGGAGAACCAGATCACGATTGATTGTGACGTGCTTCAGGCCGATGGCGGCACTCGCACGGCGTCGATCACTGGCGGCTTCGTCGCGCTTGCAATGGCATGCCGTTACCTGAAGGCGGAAGGCGTGATCTCAGCCGACCCGATTACCAAGCAGGCTGCCGCGATTTCAGTCGGCGTGTATCAGGACCACCCGGTGCTGGATGTTGATTACCCGGAAGATTCGCGCGGCGAAGCAGACATGAATGTCGTGATGAGTTCGGATGGCGGCTTCATTGAAGTGCAGGGCACGGGTGAAGAACGCCCAATGACCCGCGCTGAGCTCGACGAAATGCTCCGCCTTGCTGAAAAGGGATGTATGGAATTGTTTGAAGCGCAGCGCGCGGCGCTCGGCTAAAGGCCAAGCTCGAACATACCAAGCTGAAAGCTGCGGGCAATTCGGTTGGCGCGTTCCATGAAGTACTCGACCGTCTCTGCAGAGTCGCTGAGCTCTTCGAGCGTTAGTCGAAACAGGGCAAGCCAGATGTTGAAATGGGCGGGCGTAATGCCCGTCAATTTCATATGCGCCGGGAACGGCTTTCCGGAGTAGCGTCCTGTATTCATGGCGACGGACGACCAGAAATCCTTCATTGTCGCCAAGTGGGGCGTCCAATGGTCACCGATCTCCGTTTCGAAGACCGGGCCGAGCAGGGGGTGGGCACGTACCCGCGTGTAGAAATTCTCGACTAGGTCAGAAATGAAGGCTTCGTCGATGCCCAAGCGGGCCGCATTTTCCTGGATTTCGCGGCGGCGGTCTTCAGCGGATCGAATTCGTACGGTCATGGCAGACCAAATGGGCAGCCTTCTGAGGCGTGTCCATAGGTAGAAGTCCTTGGTCGGTCAGTTTGCCGATGCGGGCTTGCCGTTCTGCCAGGTCACGTCCCGTCCGAACAGCGGTACGGTCGACAGGCTCATCTTGGCGGATCCGTCCACGATCTTGCGGCTATAGGAGACATACATCAGGCTGTCAGAGTCGGCATCATAGATGCGGCGCACAGCGAGTTGTTTGAAGATCAGGCTCTGGTTCTGATCGAAGACTTCCTCGCCCGATTTGTCGAGATCGATCCGTCCGATGCGAATTGGTCCTGATTGCAGGCAGGAAATGGAGGAGTTGGACGGGTTTTCAAACCAGTTTCCCTTTCCCAGCCGGTCCCACACGCCGCGATCAAAGAAGGATAGATGGCAGACCACGCCTTCGATTTTCGGGTCAGTCAATTGCTTGATCTTGATCTCATTGCCGAGCCAGTCATTCTTGAACTCGCCAACTTCCTTGTCGCCTCCACAGGCGGCGATTGGCAGGGCGAGCGCGAGCAGGGCGAGAGAAAGTTTCCGCTTCATGAGACATGCTACGCCGCCCGGAGGCATGCGTTCCCGAACTGGATCAGTAAAACTTGCGCCGAGCCGACAACATGTCGCCGAGCGCGCGCACCGTCGCTGCGCCGATCTGCATCGGCGTCGGCTTGCGGCGGTGGGCGTGCCGGACGAGATGACCGCAATTGGAGCCGAAGAGATCATAGTCGCGGCCCAGCTGCCGGCGGGCGCGGTTTTCGACGAGATGCGCGTCGAGCGAGCTGTAGCGGCGGTGTCGCCGTATGTCGCGCCCTGTCGCAAATTCCTCAGGGGTTTGCTCAATCACGCCATCATGAAGACGCGAATTGCTGATGATGGTTCCGCGCGACGTGACAACGCCATAATGCGACAAGACCACACCAAACCGCACAGACACGACGTCGCCTGGCTCGAATGGGAATTTGTCGCGATAGCTCATCTACTCGGCCGCCACCTGTTCATGGTCGGCTGAATCCTCGTCATCGAAAACGAGCAAATCTCCCGGCTGGCATTCCAGCTCACGACAGAGGGCTTCCAATGTCGAAAAGCGCACGGCCTTGGCCTTGCCGGTTTTCAGAATGGACAAATTGGCGAGTGTCACGCCCACACGCTCTGACAGTTCGGTCAGGGACATGCGACGATCCAGAAGCACACGGTCGAGGGTCACGCGAATGGACATTTCCTGTGCTCCTATATGGTCATCTTCTCTTCATCGCGAAGGCGGGTGCCCTCCCGGAAGACTTGGGAAAGAATGAAGAGCGCCGCAACCGATGCCCATGCGATAAGGTCGAAGGAAAGCTGTATTCTCGTGCCGTCAACGACCAGGCCGACCACGATGGCGATGGCATAGCGCAGCAGTTGCGTCACGGCGATGGCGATGGCGATCCGGGTCAATCTGACGGCATTTTCCGGAACGAACGGGTCGCCTGCTGTCAGGGTTGCCAGAATTTTGCGCAATTCGAGACATACGAAAATCACGGCAACCACAACGACGAGCGCGCCGAGCAGGCCAGCGCTCAATTCCTGCAGCGTTATGTCGTGGTCGTCGATCTTGATGGCGCCGATACTGATGGGGGTGCCCGACAGTATTGAGATCAATTCTACCCCGCCGGCCAGAATGACGATTGCGCCGATCAAGGCAGTCATCCACATGACAATCGTCACCAGTACGGTCATGACCGCTGCCATGGAGTTTCCCGCATTTGTGCTCATGTGTCTCTGTTTACCTTCCGGCGATTGTTGACATGATGCTCGAGGATGAAGTTGCTCGAGGCGGTGGGCTTACCGAATAACGATATATACATTTATGTCAAAAGCAAGAATAGGGCCATTACAGAATGGGTGAAAATAAAATGATTCGAAGGCTTTCGCCCGGTCGACTGGTCGCAGCGACCCATAACAAGGGTAAGGTCTCCGAGCTTAAGGATTTGTTCGAGCCGCTAGGATTTGATGTCGTCTCCGCCATCGAACTGGACCTTCCTGAGCCGGAAGAGACCGAAGCCACCTTTGCCGGAAATGCGATCCTGAAGGCGCGTGCGGCTGCTGAAGCCACCGGCGCACCGGCGCTTTCCGACGATTCCGGGCTCGCCGTGACAGCTTTGGGCGGCGCGCCGGGTATCTATTCTGCTCGCTGGGCAGGTGAGCCGCGCGACTTCGGAAAGGCGATGGAGAAAGTGCAGCGGGAGCTGGATGAGATTGGCGCAACGGACCGGTCAGCCAAGTTTGTCTGCGCGTTGGCCGTTGTATGGCCTGATGGTCATGCGGAAGTCTATGAGGGCGAAGTGCATGGTGAATTGACCTGGCCGCCGCGCGGGGACAAGGGCTTTGGATATGATCCGGTCTTTGTGGCCAAGGGCGAAACCATCACGTTCGGTGAAATGGATCCGGACCGGAAGCATGCCATGAGCCATCGTGCAAATGCCGTTGCCAAGCTGAAGGCGGCTTTGCTGGCATGAGCGAGGGGGCGCCCCCTTTCGGTCCAGAATATGGATTTGGAATCTACATTCATTGGCCGTACTGTGCGAAAGTCTGTCCCTACTGCGACTTTAATGTGTACGCAGCCAAGGATCGAGATCCGACCTCTTTGTTGGAAGCGATCAAGAAAGACCTTCAGATCCATCGGCCCAGACTGCCTGAGCATGGCCGGGCGGGCAGTCTCTACTTCGGGGGAGGGACGCCTTCCCTGTTGAAGCCGACTGAAATCGCCGGATTGGTGCGCGCGGCTGAAGAGAGTTTCGGGCTGGAGGCGGATGCCGAGATCACGCTGGAGGCAAATCCTAACGACATCCTGCGGATGGATTTGCAGGGTGTGAAGGCTGCCGGGGTTAACCGGCTCTCTCTTGGGGTCCAGTCACTTCGCGATGATGCGCTTGCATTTCTGGGGCGTGACCATCATGGCAGTGCGGCGCGCATTGCCATGAGCCGCGCTTTGGATGTGTTTCCAAATACATCCGTTGATTTGATTTATGCGCGACCTGGACAGTTGGCGGAGGAGTGGCAATCAGAACTCAGTGATGTTCTCGCTTTCGGTGCACCGCATATTTCCTTGTACGAACTCACCATTGAGGAGCGTACGGCCTTTGGAAAAGCGGCGGCGCGTGGCGAGCTGTTGCCAATGGAAGATGATGATCAGGCGGACCTTTATGAACTTACACAGGAAATCCTGACCTCTGCGGGTCTGCCGGGCTATGAGGTTTCAAACCATGCACGAGCGGAGGAGTTCCGGTCACGGCACAATATGACATATTGGAATGGAGGCGACTGGATTGGCGTGGGGCCAGGGGCGCATGGGCGGCTCAGTGTTGGCGGGAACCGCTACGCATCCGAGGCTGAGCGCCGACCGGAGGCCTATATCGCAAATGTGCAGGCACTTGCTTCCGGATGGTCTGACGCATCAAAACTGTACCCGCTGGACAACGCTCGTGAATTGCTCGCTATGGGATTGCGTTCCGAGATGGGAATTGACCGGACCCGGATCGAGACGGTCTCGGGCCGCGCGCTGCCACAGAACAAGATTGATGTCTTTGTCGAAGAGGGATGGATGCGCGAAGAAGGCGCGCGCATCGCCCTGACGCCGAAGGGACGCCTGCTGGCTGATGCGCTTACAGCAGAGCTATCCCCCTGAGGGCAATTTGGGTGGGAAGCGGCCCATGCGCTCTTCCCAATGCCGCCGACACAAGGAGAGATAGGTCGCTTTTGCGATGCTGACTTGTTCTCCCTCGGTCAAGGCTTCCCCATCAGGGCCGAGCCGGATGACCATTGTCGCCTTGCGTCCGCACTCGCAGATTGTCCGGATTTCCCGCAAGGAATCGGCGATGGCAAGCAGCGCCGCAGAGCCTTCGAACAACTCCCCCTGAAAATCTGTCCGCAGGCCATAGGCCAGGACGGGCAGGTTCAGATGATCCGCTGCCCTGGCCAATTGCCAGACCTGCTCCTTGGACAGGAACTGTGCTTCATCGACAAACACGGCGCTGAGGGCGTGGGTGTCGAGTTCATCCGCGATTAGGCCAAAAATGTCAGTGTCCTTATCATACAGGACTGCGTCAGCTCCGATGCCGATGCGAGACGAGATGTGCCCGTCCTCATCATCCTTGTAGAGCGCAGATGTCAGGAGCAGGACTTCCATTCCTCGCTCCCGATAATTGTAGGCTGCTTGCAGCAGGATCGTCGACTTGCCCGCATTCATGGCGGCATAGGAAAAGTAGAGCTTTGCCATCAGAGCTATTCCAGCGCTTTGGCAATACCTTCGCGGCGCGGATCTGCCCCGCCCTCAAGGCCATCTTCGCGGACGATGATCACGTGAAGGCCGGAGTTTTCTCCTTCGCGCTCTTCAACATTGTAGCCGAGTTCCCGCAGCGCATCCGCGGCCTCCATACCGCCGGGGCGGTCAATTTCCACGCCAACCGTGTCACCGCGCGCGATGATGTTCGGCAGGTCGATCGCTTCCTGGGCTGACTTTCCCCACTCCAGCACACCGACCAGTGTCTTCGATACATACGCCACAATGGAGTTCCCCCCAGGTGACCCGGTGACCATGAACAAGTCTCCTGCCGGATCAAAGACGAGCGTTGGCGACATGGAACTGCGCGGGCGTTTTTTCGGGCCGGGGGCGTTGGCGACAGGTTTGGTGCCCTTGGCGGGCTGCCGAGAGAAATCGGTCAGTTCATTGTTCAGCATGAAGCCTTTCACCATAATAGAGGAGCCAAACGCAGCCTCGACTGTCGCCGTCATGGAAACCGCATTTCCGTCCGCATCCACAATCGAGATATGCGTGGTGCCCGGACCATGTTCTGTTGCATCTTCACCCCATAGCGGGCGGACAGGATCCCGGCCGAGCGCGAGGCCAGGGTCGCCCGGATGGGTCGTCGCGTCGGGTGCAAATGCTTCCTTGGCGCGCACACGCAGATAGGCTGGATTGATCAAGTCCGTTGCCGGAACGGTGACAAAATCAGAATCGGCGACATAGTGGTCGCGGTCTGCATAGGCGAGGCGCTGGGCGTCAATGAAGGCCTTGAGGTAATTCTCTTCCGTCATATCGGCTTCTTCGGTTGGCTCCAGAAGGTCATAGAGTCCCATGATCATGTTTTGCGTCACGCCGCCGGAAGAGGGGGGCGGTGCAGAGCAAATCCGATAGCCGTCAGCGCGGTCACCGCAGAGTGCTGGGCGGATCTTCACGCTGTAGTCGGCAAGGTCTTCAAGGTTCATGGCGCCGGGATTGGCGTCACTGTTCACAGCGTCCACAATCGCTTGCGCGATTTCGCCCTCGTAGAAGGCGGATGGGCCGGATTCCGCAATTGCTGACAGCGTGGCGGCATAGTCCGGATTGGTGCGGATGAAGCCAACCGGCAGGGGCTCGCCATTCGGATAGAAATAATCTGCCGATGCGGGCAGGTCGTCCAGTCTCACAGCACCCCGCAGACGTGGATTCGCCAGAAGGCCGGCAAGGCGCGGCGAGACCTCGAACCCATCTTCCGCCAGTTTGATGGCGGGCTGGAACAGAGTTGCCCAATCAAGCTTGCCTGCAGCCTCATGCGAGGTTTTGTAGAGGGCGATCTGGCCGGGAACGCCGACAGCTTTCCCGGATTGCCACGCTTCGAGGAAACCGAGCGGCTTGCCACCCTTCATGAAATGGTTCGGCGTCGTGGAGGCGGGCGCAACTTCGCGTCCATCGAACACGGTGATCTCATCGGCGTCGCGATCATAATAGACCATGAAGGCGCCGCCGCCGATGCCTGAGCTTTGAGGCTCCACCAGGCCTAGAACGGCATGCACCGCAATTGCGGCGTCGATCGCGCTGCCGCCCTGACGCAGCATTTCAAGGCCAGCCTCCACGGCGCGGGGATCTGCTGCGGCGACCATCGCGCCCTTCGTCCAGGCGTCGACCTCTGCTTCGGTAGCAATCGCGTCCGTTTCCGACGTTGCCGTTTGCTGAGCTGCATCTGCGGCGCGACGGGCTTCTTCAGTCGCGTTGAATGGGCGGTCGTCCCCGGGTGCGCAGCTGGCGAGCGCCATGCAGGTGAGAAGGATCGGCAAACGTCTCATAAGGTGCCCCTTTGGCTTGGCGAGTGTTGCGGCTGACCTTATGAAACATGGCTCACAAGGGAAAGGCAGGGCGACAGCTTATGGCAAAACCAGGCGCAAGAAACACCATCACTGACGTGCCCGGCTTCAAGGTCGGTCAGACCGAAGACGCGAAAGTGCGCACCGGAGTCAGTGTCATCGTGCCGGACGCGCCAGCCATCGCGGCCGTTGCCGTGTCCGGTGGAGGGCCCGGCACGCGCGAGACGGACCTCTTGTCTGCGGGCATGCTGGTGGATGGAATCGACGCCATCTGTCTGTCTGGCGGCAGCGCCTTTGGGCTCGCTGCAGCGGATGGCGTTGCGTCGGGATTGAAGCAGGAGGGGCGGGGCTTTGCGCTCGTACCGCTAACGGGTGTGCCGCGCACGCCGATCGTGCCCGCGGCTATCTTGTACGACTTGGCGAATGGGGGCGACAAATCCTGGGGAGATGTTTCCCCCTACGCCGCGTTGGGACTGGAAGCCTATAGAGCGCGTGGGCTGGGCGTTGAGCTTGGTCAGGCAGGCGCTGGCTTTGGCGCCAAGGCAGGCGCATTTGCAGGAGGCACAGGCTCTGCCAGCATCGTGACACATGACGGCATTACGGTCGGCGCGTTGGCAGGCGTGAACTGTTTTGGGTCAGTCTTCATGCCCGGCACGGACGCCTATTGGGCCTGGCCCTACGAGATTGATGGGGAGTTCGGCGGCAAGCGACCACCTGAAGACTATGCTGCCGATGCAGAGGATTGGGGCGCTGCGAAGGCCAACCCTGCACTTGGGCAGAATACGACCATTGCCTGTATTGCAACAGATGTGGCGCTGACGGCCAGCGAAGCGAAGCGCGTGGCGCAGATGGCCCTGTCCGGCTTCTCACGGGCCATTCGGCCTGTGTTTGCGCCGTTTGATGGCGATGCGCTGTTTGTCATGTCATCTGCAAAGGTGGAATCGGGTGAAGAGCGCGCGATTCTTGTCGCACGAATTGGCGAATTGGCGGCGTCAACACTGTCGCGTGCCATCGCCAGAGGCGTGTATGAGGCCAATCGCTGACTGTATCGTGTGAAGCAGGTGGCGAGATTTTGTCGTCATTTGTCGCGCAATGTCTATTGGCCGCATGAGGCCTCAGATGGGGCACTGCACAGGAATGACAGTTGGATGGCAAACAGGCTTGCATCCCCCGATTCCTCGCTGTATGTGTCCGCCTTCAATAAAGGCAGGCACCCGTAGCTCAGCTGGATAGAGCACCAGACTACGAATCTGGGGGTCGGGCGTTCGAATCGCTCCGGGTGTGCCATTATTCTTTTCCACGCACTTCGAAACTTTCATTTCCGGTTTTTCCGGGCGGTCGGGTTGACCCTGTTCGCGCGGGCGTTGAACAATGAGAGCGCATTCAGTTTAAGTGTGGGGACTCTTATGCGTTCGTTTTTTGTCGCGGCTGGAATGGCCGTGGTCGCCAGCCTGTTGCCAGCCGCCCATGCGCAGGACATTCCAATGGCCGGATGGACGGTCAAAGTCTCCCCCAACAGCGTTTATCTCACACGGCCTGACCTGCCGGGGATCAATATCGGCATCGTCAGCGATGTCCGGCCGGACCTGACACAGCAAGAGAAGTTTGAATATGTGAAAGGCTTTTTCGCCGGGCGGGCCGCGTGTCCATCCCTGGCGAGCGCGGAGACTGTAACTTCGTTTGCAGGCTTTTCCGCGAAGAGTGGCGGACCTGTTGCCCGGTGCACCCTCATCTCAATGGGGCATTGGGAGGAGGGCGGACTGCAAAGTGCGCTGATCCTCGATGAGCTTGTGGAGGAGAACAAGATTTTGGGCGGCGTGCCGGCCGGCCCAACGGCGATGAGTGTAACCGCGCTGTCCGAAAAGATTCAGCAGGAGGTCACGGAGTATCTGATGGGTCGCTATCAGGTCGCCGAAGCGGGCATGACGGCCGATCAGGTGCGGGCCGCCATGAGCGCGCAGGGGCTGGCAAAGCGTGTTTCGCCGGACCGCAAGCCGGTCGGCATGGTGCGCATGATCGACAGCGGCGGCTTCGACTCGGTCAGCTTTGCGGGCAAGGAAGAAACCCAGACCCTGTTGCTGTTCGCGAAACGTCCGCAAGACTCTGCGGCGAGCGCCATCACCTGCATGAATTGGGACGCAGCACTGTTTGACCCTTACTATTATGAGTCGCCATGGAAGGTCGCGCTCGGATGCGACCGGTACTTCTGGCGCGGCTCCGTCGATGACTTGGATTTGAAAGACCTCGACGCTCGCATGGACTGGTCCGGCGCGTCCCTCAAGTTGGGAAAATTCACCTTCAGGAAGGCCGAGACATACCGGAAATTCGCGAGAGGCGCGGCGCTGGACGTGCGGGTCGGCATCGGCCGTTCTCATTTCGACGATGTGCTGGCCGGCAATCGCTCGCTTTCTGAAATGCAGCCCCGGGACATCCTTTTCCTGCCGGATGGTCGGTTCATGGCTGGGCACGTGCGCGCATCATCTCTAGCAGGTGGTGGCACAGAGGGGCCCGTTGCGGGACAATACTATTTCGATGGTCATGTTGTGACCCTGCTGCTGGACAGCGGTGAGGTTGTGTACGGACATGCCGGCTGGTTCCCCGGAGCGGGGTCTTCGGACCTCGACCACAAGGCCGTCGTGAACATCAATGGCTGGGTCTATACCAGCTATTGCCGGGACGAGTGGGACAATTGCTGAGCGATCCGCGACCGCGGTCTCAGAGTCCGGCGGCGTCGCCCTGGTTCATGCTGCGATATTCGTCCCGCATGCCGATATAGAGACTGAGGCAGCAGGTCAGCAGGATCAATGTAAAGGGCAGGGCAGCGGTGATCGTGCCAGCCTGAAGTGACTGAAGAACATCCGTCCCGCCGCCATACAACAGGGCAGACGCGGTCAACCCAATCAGGCACGCCCAGAAGACGCGTTGCCGCCGGGGAGAATCCGTCTTGCCTCCGCTGGTAATCGTGTCGACGACGAGTGCCCCGGAATCTGCAGATGTCACGATGAACACGACCAGTAGCATGATGGCTGCCGTTGAAGTGATCGCGGACGCCGGCAGGTCAGCCAGCATCTGGAACAGGACGAGAGAAGCGCTGCTCATCCCTTCGCCAAGCTCTCCAGTGCCGGATTTGAACTGGGCGATGGCTGTCTTGCCGAAGGCTGTGAACCAGATAACGCCGATTGTTACCGGAGCGAACAGCACAACCGCGAAGTATTCGCGGACAGTGCGCCCTTTCGAAATACGGGCAATGAACATGCCGACAAAAGGTGACCAGGAAATCCACCACGCCCAATAAAAGATCGTCCAGTCATGGAACCAGGCGATGTCCGGCCTGCGTACCCAATTCGTCAAGGCGGGCATGTCTGTGATGTAGGCCAGGAGGTTCTGACCCATGCCTGTGAAGATCAGGATGGTCGGGCCGGCAATGATCACAAAGATGAGCAGGGCGAAGGCGATTCCCATATTGATGTTGCTGAGCAGTTTGACGCCGCCATCAAGCCCTCGAAGAACAGACAGGACAGCCAGACCGGTCATCGCCACGATCAGCAGGATCTGGATGTACACGTTGGGTTCAAAACCGAGCAAATAGCCGAGCCCGCTTGCAGCTTGGGTCGCGCCAATGCCGATTGTTGTGGCCAGCCCGAACACGGTTGAGACGACAGCAAAGAGGTCGATGATGTGCCCCGGCCAGCCCCAGACATGCTCTCCCAAAATGGGATAGAAAGCCGACCGGATGCTGAGGGGGAGGCCTTTGTTGTGCGCGAAGAAGCCGAGCGACAGGCCGACGATCGCATAGATGCACCAAGGCGCCAGGCCCCAATGGAAGATGGTGGCGCTGTAGGCAAGGCGTTCGGCCTCGGCCGTAAGCGGCTCGGCATTGAGCGGCATGCCGTACCAGTCGGTGTAATAGGCTAGCGGCTCGGCTGCGCCGTAGAACATGAAGCCGACGCCCACTCCGGCGGCAAACAGCATCGCGACCCAGGAAACGATCGAAAAGTCCGGTGTCGCCGAGGGGCCGCCAAGGCGGATTTTGCCCAGCGGACTGATGGTCAATGCGATGCAGAAGCCGAACACCAGCACCGCCGTCAGGGCGAAGAGCCAGTCCGCGCTTTGAAGGGTCCAGGTCTTGGCGGCGGTCAGGTATTGAGATGACACCGTCGGAAACAGAAGCGTCAGCCCGGAAAACAGGATGATGAGGCCCGCACTGAGAAAGAAGACGGGGTTGTGGATATCCAATCCGGCGACTTCGATATTGTCCTGCCCGATTTCATAGTCCGTTTCGTAAACGAAAAGCGCCTCTTCATCTTCCTGGATGAGGTCGGCGGGCGTGTCGGAAGTATCTGTGTCCATGTCTGGCTTGTGCCGCAAATCCGTAGATTATCAAAGCATCGATGTGAGGAAAATGTCTCGCCTAGACAACGAAGTGCGCCATTGATGCAACACTTGTGAGGCGATTCCCATCCTTTGCAGGCGAATAGCTGGGCAAAACCTTTCTATCATCGAAATAAACCTGTACCTCGGACGCATCGAGCAGCCATTTGTTCCGAGCTGCGCCTGCTTTTGGCGCGCCATGGCTGGAGACGACCCAAAGGGAATACATATGAAGAAGCTAAAGTACGGAGCCTCGCTGTTTGCGATGGCCAGTCTGGTCGCGCCAGTTGCACTGGCACAGGATGCACCAGCTGAAGCTACCAGCGCCAAACGCCTGCAGACGGTGACCATCACCGCGACGAAGCGGACAGAAAGCGCGCAGGATGTGCCGGTTGCTGTAACTGCGCTCGGTGAGCAGCAGCTCAAGGAACTCGGCGTCAAGAATTTCTCCGACTATCTGGTTCAGCTGCCAGGGGTGACGGCAGGTGGGTCCGGCCCCGGCCAGAACACGATCTATATCCGCGGTCTGGCTTCGACCACGCCGAATTTGACGGTTGCCGGTGTGGCTGGCCTTGCGCCGAACGTCAGCTTCTATCTCGACGAGCAGCCGCTGGCCCAGCCGGGTCGTAACCTGGATGTCTACGCAGCTGATATCGAACGCGTTGAGGTTCTGTCCGGTCCGCAAGGCACGCTATTCGGCTCCAGCTCCCAGGCTGGTACAGTTCGCATGATCACGAACAAGCCTTCGCTGAGCGGTTTTGATGCCGGGTTCAATGCGTCGACGTCTTTCACCGATGGCGGTGAGATGAGCAACAGTGTTGAAGCGATGGTCAACGTTCCGGTCAGCGACAAGCTTGCGCTGCGCGGCGTCATCTATACGGACACTCAGGGCGGCTTCATCGACAATGTCGGCGGCACATTGTCTGTTCGTGACTCGGCCCGTTTCCGCGCTGAAGGTACGGTCCGCGACAATGGTGTGCCAGTGAATGCCAACCGCGAAGGCTTCCAGGCTGGTGCTGATCTGTCGGGTGTTACCTTCGTCGACGCCAACAACGGCAACATCGTCGAGAATGACATCAACGATGTTACCTATCAGGGCTTCCGTCTCAGCGGTCTCTACGAGATCAACGAAGACTGGGATTTGCTGATCACGCACGCCCAGCAGCAGATCGAGGCCGATGGCGTTTTCGCCGCCGACCCGGATCTGGACGATTATGACATCGTTCGCTTCACGCCAGAGAACATTGAGGACAAGTTCCACAACACGTCCTGGACGCTGGAAGGCCGCCTCGGTGCGTTGGAAGCTCTGTACACCGGTGCGTATACTGACCGGACGACGGACCAGACAGTTGACTATTCCGACTACCTCTTTGTCGGTCAGTACCTGCCTTACTATATCTGTGACTACTCGGTCACTTATCCGGCAGGCGCACCGACCGGCACGTGCTATGCGCCGAACCTGTTCGTGAATTCGCACAGCGAAACCAAGGTTCAGACGCACGAGCTGCGTTTCAACACGCCAAGCGAGCATCGCTGGCGCGCGACCTTTGGGGCCTTCTACAGCGACCTTGAGCTGGCTGAGCGCAATGACTTTGTCTATCCGGGGTCCACACAGGTGGCCTATACGGATGGTTCGATCGGCTTTGCGCCGAACTATCCTCTGACCCAGACGGACGTGACCGGCGAGATCGGAAGCGCGTCTCCGGGCTATTACAGCGTCGCCGGACCGTTCCCGGAAGGCGTGATCTTCCGTAACGACGTGCTGCGGACCGACCAGCAAATTGGTCTGTTTGGTGAGACGACGTTCGACCTGACCGACCAGTTCGCCGTCACGGTTGGGGCTCGCTATTATGATGTTGAAGTTGACCTTGAAGGCAGCGCCAACTCGTCCTTCTTCAACCTGTTTGCTGACACCGATCAGCAAGTGTTCGGTACGAACATTTCGGCCATCTACGGTCCGAATGGCCCCGCCGATGCGCCAGACAAGGCCGCGACGGATGGCATGATCTACAAGATGACCGGCGAGTGGACGCCGACAGATGATGTCATGTTCTACGCGACCTATTCCGAAGGCTTCCGCGCAGGCCTGCTCAACCGTCCGGGCGGTGCATCCGGTCCGGGTGGCTACACGGTTCCATATGCGGTCGATACGGATGAAGTGAAAAATTACGAACTGGGCTGGAAAACAGAACTGTTCGACAATTCGCTTCGCTTCAATGGTTCCGCCTTCTTCGTCGACATTGAGGGCCTGCAGACCACGATCTTTGATCCGTCTATCGTGAACCTGTTCTTCTCGGACAATGCGGCGAATGCTGAAATTCAGGGTCTCGAAGGCGACTTCACCTGGGCGCCGGCCTCTGTCGATGGTTTGACCGTTGCGGGCGCATTCTCGCTGCTCGATACGGAGATCACCGAAGTCCTCGTGCCGACAGATGATGTTCAGGAAGGTTCCGACCTTGCGTTTGCGCCAGCCTATCAAGGCAATCTGCGTGTGCGTTATGAGTGGGACCTTGAGCAAGAAGTCGCGGGTCAGCGCCTGACGGCGCATGTGATGCCACAGGTTGTTTTCTCGGATGATTCTGTCAGCGACGTGATCGAGATCAACAAGATGGAGCTTGATGGCTATGTCACGCTTGGCGGTACGCTTGGCGTCACGGGCGACAATTGGGGCGCGGAGATCTTCGCCACCAATCTGACGAACGAATATGCCGAGCTTAGCGGCAGCTTTGTCTACGACCGTGAGCGCATCACGCCGATGCGTCCGCGCACGATCGGCATCCGTGTGTCTTACGACTACTAAGACCGGCGCCAATTTGGTACCAAAGCAGCGCCCTGACACGTTCAGGGCGCTGTTTTCATTTTTGCGAGAGATACTTGCCACGCCATGACGACTACAGCTGATCCGGAAGCTTCCCTGAGAGATGCGCAAAAGGCCATACAGTCAGGAAATTTTGCTGCGGCGGCCGCGATTGCGGACGCAATTCTGGCAGAACACCCTGAACACAAGGATGCGCTTTACATGGCCGCTGTCAGCGCGCGGTATGTGGGGCGTCATGAGGATGCCGCTCAGCATCTGTCGGCGTTGAAATCAGTGTCGCCGGATTTCGGCCGGGCGTATCAGGAAGAGGGGCATCTGAAGCGCAAGCTTGGGGATATGGCGGGCGCGATCTCTGCCTTCGAGCGGGCGACGCGGTACAACCCCTCGCTTGTGGCAAGCTGGACAGCCCTTGCGGAGTTGTATGGGCAATCCGGAAATACAACAGCAGCGGTGAATGCACGCGCTCAAGCAGATCGTGTTCGAGCGTTGCCCCGTGAGTTGCTGGCAGTGACCAACCATATCCATGAGGGGCGCATCTTCCGCGCAGAAGAGATCGCGCGGGCCTTTCTTCAACGGAACCCGACCCATGTGGAGGGGATGCGTTTGCTTGCCGATATCGGGTCGAGACTGGGCGTGCAGGAAGATGCGGATTTTCTTCTTGAGAGCGCTGTTGGTCTTGATCCGGACAATATTCAGCTACGGCTCGACTATATTCAGGTGTTGCGGAAGCGTCAGAAGTTTTCCGAGGCGCTGGAGCAAGCCAAAACGCTGATGGCGCGCGACCCGGACAACCCTGTGTTCCAATCCCATTTTGCCATCGAAAGCATGCAGGCCGGTGACTATGAAACTGCGTTGGACCAGTTCGAGAAGGTCTTGCAAAAACTTCCTGACGATGCAGCAACGCTGGTGTCCCGTGGGCATGCGCTGAAGACATATGGCCGGACGGAGGATGCGATTGCGTCATATCGCGCCGCAAGGGATGTCGCGCCGGGGCAGGGGGATGCCTGGTATGGACTTGCCAATCTGAAGACGTACAAATTTGACGACGAAGAGCTGGCGAGGCTGCAGGCGCAATTCTCAGCACCTGACATTGATCATATGTCACGCATTCACATCGCCTTCGCGTTGGGCAAGGCCCAGGAAGATCGCGGAAATCATGATGCAGCGTTCGCCGCATATGCGCAGGGAAATGCGCTGAAGCATCAGACTGTTCGGTACACGACTGAACAGATGCATGAAGAGTTTGATGCGCAGAAGGCGATTTGTACGAAAGACCTGTTCGATGCCCAATCCGGAAAAGGCTGTGACGCGCCGGATCCGATCTTCATCCTGGGATTGCCGCGCGCGGGTTCAACGCTGATTGAGCAAATCCTTGCGTCCCATCCGGACGTAGATGGAACGCTGGAGCTGCCCAATATCCTGTCGCTGGCCCATCGGCTTCGCGGGCGCAAGCAGTTGACGGATCGGGAGCGGTATCCGCGCATACTGCATGAACTAGGCGCAGACGATCTTCAGGCGCTGGGCGAGGAGTATGTTGAAACTACGCGCATCCATCGTCAGGGAGCGGCCTTCTTTACTGACAAGATGCCGAACAATTTCCGCCATATTGGCCTGATCCATTTGATCCTGCCCAATGCGAAGATCATTGATGCGCGGCGACATCCGATGGATTGCTGCTGGTCCGGCTTCAAGCAACTTTTCGCGGAAGGACAGGAGTTTACCTACAGCCTGGAAGACATCGGGAATTATTATCGCGGCTATGTTGACCTGATGGCGCATTGGGAGCGCGTCCTGCCCGAAGGACGCATCTTGCGCGTTCAGCATGAAGACGTGCTCGACGATCTGGGGGGGCAGGTGCGGCGCATCCTCGACTATTGTGGGCTGCCTTTCGATCAGGCCTGTGTCGACTTTCACAAAACAGACCGCGCTGTGCGCACAGCCAGTTCAGAGCAGGTTCGCAAGCCCATTAACAAAAGCGGGGTTGAGCAGTGGCGGCCTTATGAGGCACATCTCGAGCCATTGAAAACGGCGCTGGGGCCTGCCCTGACGCACTATCGGGACTAGGCTGATGAGTACGCGATCTGATGATGCCCTGATTGCACTTCGAAAGATCCAGCGCATGACGGAGTTGGCGTCGAAACGGCTCGCCCAGACAGCCGGTTTGACTCCTTCGCAGATGACAGTGCTGCGTATGCTGGAAGAACAAGGCGAGCTCTCAGCAGGACACGTTGCAGAAATCACGCAATTGAAACACGCGACGATAACAAGCCTTGTGGACAAGCTGGAAGCGCGCGGACTGATTGCACGTCGTCGCTGTGATACTGATCGCCGGAAGGTCTGGCTCAGCCTGCTGCCAGCGGGCAAGACCGCGCTGTCTGTGGCACCAGACCCGTTGCACGAAACTTTTGCCACTCGCTTCGACAAATTGCCGGATTGGCAGCAATCCATGCTGGTTGCAGCGCTGGAGAGATCGGCACGCCTGCTCGATGCAGAGGAGCTTGATGCGGCGCCATTCCTTGATATCGGGGATCTTGGCTAGCAGCCGCATTATATGCAATTGCAAATCATTATCATTGATGCTAGAGCGCCCTCTCACCCGTTCCGGGGAGGCAAGTATTAAGAGGGCTACCAATGGCTGCGATGAGTCGGATCGTTTTCTCCTTTTCCCTTCTGGCGAGCGCCGGGCTGGCTGGTTGTGCGACAGCACCCGTGGCTGCAGAGACAGCACCGATGCCAGTCTCCGAGTTCGTCGCAGACACGCCGGATAGCCAGTTTCAGGCAGACCGCGAAGCCATCTTGTCCATGGCCGGAAACTTCAAGGTAAAGTTCGACTTCAACGAGACCGTGTCTTTCCCCGATGATTACTATCTGAAGCCGCGCAAGGTCTCTGGCGGTGATGAAGTTGTGCTGGTGGTCGAAGACCGCGGAGACTTCATCAGTCTGCAGCACATTCTCGTGGTGGGCGGTGAACACAAGATGGCCATCAAGCATTGGCGTCAGGATTGGCAGTATGAGCCAGCGCGTGTGCTGACCTTTGTCGGCGGCAACGCCTGGGAGTGGCGTGATGTGCCTGCAGAAGAGCGAGCCGGAACCTGGTCGCAAACCGTCTATCAGGTGGATGATGCCCCGCGCTATGGCGCAGTTGCGGCTTGGTCGCACGAGAATGGTGTCGCCGAATGGCAGCCTCCTCATGAATGGCGTCCATTGCCGCGCCGTGACATGACCACGCGCGATGACTATCACGCCATTAACGCCATGAACCGGCATGTCATCACGCCGTGGGGCTGGGTACATGAGCAAGACAACAGCAAAATCATACTGAGCGGTGATGCGCCTCAGATCCTGGCCCGTGAGATGGGGCTGAACACCTATCGCCGCGACGATGATTTCGAAACCGAGATCGCGACGGACTATTGGAGCGGCACCGCCGAATTCTGGGCTGGTGTGCGCGACCATTGGAGTCGAATCGAGGCGGAGAATGAGGCATTCGCGATCACCATCAAAGGCGAAACCGAGGCACTCTACATGCCGCTTCTCAGTCTCGCGGCCGAAGTGGCCGACGGCAGCAAGGACAATATGGAGGCGCAAGAAGAGGCCCGTAAGCTGATCAATAACTTTGTAACGAGCGATCTCGGAAGTCTGGAAGACCGACTTCGCCCGACCGGTCACTATTCAGAAGACGCCGAGTGATTGGTGCCAAGAGTTTTGATCAGATGCGCTGCTGATTGACTCGTCTCGAGAGCTTTTCAGGGCTCTCCTTTCGCTCTGAATACCTATCTACAAGATAGTCTGCGCGATCGCGTGTCAGCAGGATGAACTTCACGAGTTCCTCCATCACGTCGACGATCCGGTCATAATAGGGCGACGGCTTCATGCGGCCGTCGTCTTCAAACTCCAGAAAAGCCTTCGCGACCGAAGACTGGTTCGGGATCGTGATCAGGCGCATCCAGCGTCCAAGAATCCGCAACTGATTCACCGCATTGAAGCTCTGTGATCCGCCGCACACTTGCATGACGGCAAGCGTCTTTCCTTGCGTTGGCCTGACGCCTCCGAGCGAGAGGGGAATCCAGTCAATCTGTGTTTTCATGAGGCCGGACATCGCACCATGTCTCTCTGGTGAGCACCAGACCATGCCTTCGGACCACATCACAAGGTCCCTCAATTCCTGAACCTTGGGATGGGACTCATCGGCGCCATCCGCCAGGGGAAGGCCGGCTGGATCAAACGCACGCGTTTCGCAGCCAAGTTTCTGGAGGATGCGCGCAGCCTCCTCATTGGCAAGCCGGGAATAGCTCCGCTCGCGCAGAGATCCGTGCAACAGGAGGATGCGGGGCTTGTGATCACTCAGGGGCGGGGAAAGGAGCGCATCGCGGTCGACCTCCTGGAAGCTTGAGGCATCGAGGGCAGGCAAGGATCTATCAGATTTCATAAACGGCTTGGACCTTCGTGAGATGGGTGCGTTGCCGTGTATGTGGAGGCGCGTCATTAAATTTCAACAGATATTGAAATATCGGGGGCGCCACGCTTCAGGATGCAACCTCAAGCCAATTCCCCAACGAAGAAGCAGGAATGGCGCACCCAAGAGGATTCGAACCTCTGACCTCTGCCTTCGGAGGGCAGCGCTCTATCCAGCTGAGCTATGGGTGCGAGCCGAAGCCGGTGAATACGGCATGCACGGGCCGAGTGCAACGCCGGATTGCCGTTCTGGCCAAGCTTGGCGCTTGCGTACCGGAAGGATTGGGATAGGTCTGGATCAACGAGGATTTCAGGAGTGACATATGCGGAGTTTATCCACGGCAATGACTGGCGCCGCGCTCGCGCTGCTGCTCGGCGTTTCAGCCTGCGGTTCGGAAAAGAGCGCGCCAGATGCCCCTGTTCAGGACGAAGCGGCAGACCGCGCCGCTCAGCTGGAAGCTCAGAAAGCCGCCTATGCGGACGCGCTCGCGCAAGCGCAGGCATCCCGTGGGGCAGGGGAGCCCGCGCTCTGGACGCTCAGCGATGAGGATACGACGCTTCACATCTTCGGCACGGTTCATCTGTTGCGGCCGGGACTCGATTGGCGGAGTGATGCGCTGGACGCGGCTCTGACAGACGCTGACACCATCGTCTTCGAGGCAGATGTCACCAGCCAGGCCGCCGCGTCGGAGATGATGAAATTCATCTCGACCGAGGGCATGCTTGGCGGCGGGCAACAATTGTCGAACCTGCTCAGCGATCTGGAGAAAGCGGAGCTTCAAAAGGCGCTGGATCATGTCGGCCTGCCTTTGGGGGCGATTGAGCCGATGAAGCCCTGGTGGGCAGCGGTGAATCTGTCAGTGCTTCAGATCCAGAGCGAGGGATATGATCCCAACTCCGGGGTCGAAATGGTTATCGGCGCCGAGGCACGCGAAGCGGACAAGTCCTTCGAATATCTGGAAACGATTGATGAGCAACTTGGCCGGCTCGCCAACATGCCGACAGATGTTCAGGTCGATTTCCTGATCAGTTCGGCGGAATCCATCGAAGAGGGCGGCGACGTGCTGGACACGCTGGTTTCCGAATGGGTGGATGGCGATGTGAACGGGATCGGCCTTCTGATGTCCAACCCCGACATGATGGGATCGGATGAGGTCTATGACGCACTGCTCAAGGCGCGCAATGAAATCTGGGTCGGCAAGATCGAAGCGATGCTGGATGAACCGGGCACGAGCCTGATTGCCGTGGGCGCAGGTCATCTGGCCGGCGATGACAGCGTGATCAAGTTGCTTGAGGCGAAGGGCTACGAGGTGGAAGGCCCCTGAAGATCAGCTTTCGGCTGAGCGCCGCAAGGCGAGCAGGGCCTGATCCAGAATTTCCTGGCTTGCACAACAGACAATCTGGCCACCGAGCTTTGGCGGATTGCCGCGCCAATCAGTGGCGAGTCCGCCCGCGCCGCGCACAACGGGAATCAAGGCCGCGACATCCCATGCCTTCAGGCCACTTTCCGCGACAAGGTCAATTGTGCCTGCAGCGAGCCGGGCATAGGCATAGGCATCCAGACCGTAACGGCCGATGCGCGCGGTCGCGCGCAAATGCGTCCAGGCGCCTTCTTCGGCGGGTGTCAGGATGAACGGATCTGTCGTCGAGATAACAGCTTCGCGCAGATCCTTGCAGTCAGACACGCGGATCGGGGTTTGCTGGCCATCCTGTTCCAATGCCGCGCCGTCAGGCCATCCCAGATAGCGCTCATCCAGAACCGGCTGGTCAATCACGCCGATAATTGGCGTTCCGGATGCGTCACAGAGCGCGATCAGCGTGGTCCAGCTTGGCAGTCCCGCAACGAAGGCGCGGGTGCCGTCAATCGGGTCCAGCAACCAGGTAAAGCCGTTCTTTGACGGCTTTGCGGGGAATTCTTCTCCGGTGATGCCGTGGTCGGGTCTTTCCGCTTCGATCAGCGCGCGCATGGCCTCTTCGGCCGCGGTATCTGCTGCCGTGACAGGATCAAACGCGGATTGCGCCGCGCCCATCTTGTTGTCGACTGTATCCAGAGCGCGAAAATGCGGCCGGATCGCTGTCCAGGCCGCATCTGCGAGTCGCCTGGCAAAGGCGAGCTCATCTTCAAGGGAGAAGGTTTTTGTCATCGGAGCAGGGCTTGCCCCGCCCGGCGGCACCCGTCAAGCGACGCCGGAGCTGCTCGTGTCGCCTTCGAGCGCCTTGGCCAGTTCCAGCAGGCGTTTACGTGGGCGCTCACCCAGGCGGTAATAGGCGCGGACCAGTTCCAAAGTCTCTTTCTGTGAAAGAATGTCGCCTTCCATACGCTCCGCATCGTTTGCCGCGTCGGGGGCGTTGGGCGAAGGGATACCGTCGAAGAAATACTGGACAGAAACATTCATTGCCTTGGCCAGCTCAAAGAGGCGGGAAGCTGTGATGCGGTTTGCGCCACATTCGTATTTCTGGATCTGTTGGAAGCGCACGCCTACCTGACTTGCGAGGTCCTGCTGGGTCATGCCCAGAAGGCGGCGGCGGCGGCGAAGGCGCTTGCCTACGTGAAGGTCTGTTTCATCAGCCATATTCAGCTCCTAACGGATGGGACCGGTATCAGTCCCAAAACGGGATAGTTTGGCTGGAGCGACGCAAATGGTGTGCCGTTGGGCACAAATGCCCATTTTTTGGCCTGTAATCTCAAAATGCAGAGAAATCCCGATTCAGTGGTTGCGTTTTGTGCGGCGCAACATAAACCTGTCCTTGCACTCCGGTGCAGACGCCTCTGGCGTTTCCTCCCTTTGACCTTGGCCGCGCTTTCGTAGCGCGGCCCTTTTTTTTGAAAACAAGGTCTTGAGGTTGAAGTGCGTGTGTTGCCTCAGCGGGACGTGATGAGGTCGGCCACGCTCAGGATCTCGGTGACAACGTCGGACAATTTTTGCTGCAGCGGCTCAAAGCCTGCGCTCTGCGTAACCGCATCCTCATTCATATAGAGACCGCGATTGATCTCGATCTGTATCGCGTGGAAGCCGCGCTTGGGCCGGCCATAGCGACGGGTTGTATATCCACCGGCATAAGGCGCGTTGCGTGCGACGCTCAGCCCGAGCCCGCGGAACGCCCGTTCTATCCGGCTGGTCAGACGCGGATCGCAGCTTGATCCGAACCGGTCTCCAAGCACGATATCCGCCAGATTGCGTCGCCCGGGTTGTGTGCTGGGCATGGAGTGGCAATCGATCAGGAAGGCTTGACCGTGTCGCTCCTTCAGGCTGGCAAGTTCGGTGGCCAGGCACTGATGATAGACATCATGAATGCCAGCCAGGCGGGCTTCGCCCTCCGCCCGGGTGAGGAGGCGTGCATAAATGGCTTCGCCGCGGGCAGCGACCCGGGGCAGGCACCCCAGCCCTGCCTCAACTCTTGCTGTCGGCAGTCCGCAAGCGCGTGGTACGCCGTCACTGAACATGCCGGGATCCAGTTCTCTGGGATCGCGGTTCAAATCTGTGACAGTCCGCGCGTATTTTGCGGCAATCAGCAGGCCACCCTGTCCCGGAACGCTCGAGAACAACTGGTCCACGAAGGCATCTTCGGTGCGTCTGACGAGCGCAAGCGGCACGCAAAGGGCCGATTGCATGTCTTGCGGATAGAGGTTTCCGGAGTGCGGGGAGGCAAAAACAACAGGTGCACGCATTTTTTCTGGCGGCTCTAGCCGGAATGGTATGGCGTATCTTGGCAGGCCACGCGTGTTGCCTTCTGGCGTTTGCGAGGTCTGAAAATCCTCAGCCCTGTCAAGAAATTGCGGAGCATCTGTCATCCGGCGCATCGTTTCCCTGTTTGCTTGAAGGTCAAGCCTTTTCGCTGAGCTGCGCCAATATTTGAGCGGTGGATCCTGACAATATTCACGCCTGATTTACCGAACTGCGTCTTTATGCTTAGGGTTATATTGAGAAGAGGGACATTCAGCGTGACCAAGATTCTGCTGGCTGAAGATGATGATTCCATGCGCATGTTCCTGGCCGCCGCCCTGCGCCGGGCGGGACATGAGATTCAGGACTATGCCGACGGCGAAAGCGCCCTGTCCGCGCTGGAGCGTGAAGTGTTCGACCTTCTCCTCACCGATATCGTGATGCCAGGCCTTGATGGCATTGAGCTGGCGCGCCGCGGCGCTGAGCTCGATCCTGCCATGAAAATCGTCTTCATCACCGGGTTCGCCGCTGTTGCCCTGTCATCCGGTGCGCCGACGCCTGCGGGCGCCAAGGTCCTTTCCAAGCCCTTCCATCTCCGCGAAATCGTGGATGAGGTGGACAAGGTCATGGCTGCCTGATGGACCGGGGCGACTCCAACGAGACGCCCAAACTGCTGAAATCTGTGTCGCGTGATGCCGGGCGTCATTTCTTTGATGCGCCCGCCAGAATGAATCTGGATGATTGTATTCTTCGGCTGAAAGATCTCGCCGGCCTGGAGATCATTTCTCTCACGCCGTCCGAACTTGGCCACTGGCTATCTTTTCGGTTTGAGGGGCACGCCTTTTCCGCAAATGATCCATTCGGAGAGGTCTGGTTCTTTGCTGAAGATCCCGAGACGCCGGATGCGCTACTGCAGAAAATTGCACTCTGCGTGGTTACAACGACAAAGCCGTCTTGACGCCGGGCGCTGAATTATCCATTACCCCTGCTTCCGACTGGATCGGGCGGTTAGCTCAGTGGTAGAGCACTACGTTGACATCGTAGGGGTCACAAGTTCGAACCTTGTACCGCCCACCATTTTCCAAAAGCTGTGAAACAAATTCCTGTCCGCTGCGTAGGTTGCGAAAACAGCGGGTTTTCTCATGCTTGATTCCGACTGGCCTCAGTCAGACATGTTTATCGTTTACTACAAGGGCGGCGACGTGCTGGAGGCGGAAAACGTCTCTCATTCGGCGCGCAAGCTGGAGGATCGTCTGTTTCTGGTGTCCACGCCGGAAACCCAGTCAAAGCTCTATCACCACGTTAAACGGCTGGCTCAGCCGGATGCGCTGTTCGTCGGGCGGTTGGCAGCCTTGCCCAAGTTCAAGGGCATGAAAGCCGGTACCACGAAATGGGTCGGAAGCCTGATGAGCGCCTGAGCGAGACCTCTAGGCCTCAAACGGGTCTTTCATCAGGATCACGTCTTCGCGCTCTGGCGAGGTGGAGACGAGGGCGCAGGGCTTTCCGACAAGTTCTTCTAGACGGCGAACATATTTCACCGCTTCGGCCGGCAGATCGGCCCAGGAGCGTGCGCCCTTGGTCGAATCTTTCCAGCCGGGCATGGTTTCATAGATCGGTTCGACAGCGGCCTGGTCGGTGAGGCCAGCAGGATAGTAATCGATTTCCTTGCCGTTCAGCTTGTAGGCGACGCAGACCTTGATCTCGTCAAACCCGTCCAGCACGTCCAGCTTGGTCAGGGCGAGGCCGTTGACGCCGGAGGTGGCGCAAGCCTGACGGACCATGACGCTGTCAAACCAGCCGCAACGACGCGCACGGCCCGTGTTCACGCCAACTTCGCGGCCGATCGTGCCGAGGCGTTCGCCAATCTCATTGTCTTGTTCTGTGGGGAAGGGGCCCGCGCCGACGCGGGTGGTGTAGGCCTTTGCGAGGCCGAGAACGTAGGAGATTGCGCCGGGGCCGACGCCCGATCCGGCAGATGCGTTTCCGGCGACCACGTTTGAAGAGGTCACAAAGGGATAGGTGCCGTGGTCAACGTCCAGCATCACGCCTTGAGCGCCTTCGAACAGGATTCGCTTTCCAGCGCGGACTTCCTCATCCAGCAGTTTCCAGACCGGCTGTGCGTAGGACAGGACCTTGTCAGCAATTTTCAGCAATTCAGCCTTCAGCGCCGGGCCGTCTGGCTCTGGCAGGCCAACACCGGCGCGCAGTGGGCGGTGGTGGGCGAGCAGGCGCTCGATCTTCAGGTCCAGTGCGGCCGGATCTGCCAGATCTGCGACGCGAATGGCGCGGCGGCCAACGCGGTCTTCATAGGCCGGGCCGATGCCGCGCTTTGTCGTGCCGATCTGGCCAGCGCCGAGCGCGCCTTCACGGGCAGCGTCGATGTCCTTGTGCCAGGGCAGGATAAGGGAGGCATTGTCAGACAGGATCAGGGTTTCCGGCGTCACATCAACGCCTTGCGCGCGGATGCCGTCGATCTCTTCCAGCATGTGCCACGGATCAACCACGACGCCATTGCCAATGACGGAGAGTTTGCCGCCGCGCACGAGGCCGGAGGGCAGCAGCGCCAGCTTGAACGTCTTGCCGTCAATGACCAGCGTGTGGCCGGCATTGTGGCCGCCCTGAAAGCGCACCACGACATCGGCGCGGCTGGATAGCCAATCGACGATTTTGCCCTTGCCTTCGTCGCCCCACTGGGCCCCGACAACCACTACTCCGGCCATGATTCCTGCTCCTGAAAGTCCGCCGGGACTTGGGCAGGATTTGAGCGGCAATTGCAAGGGGAAGAGTGAAATACCTTTGTCGCAGGTGGGAGCGGATTCTCCTGTGACCGGAGACGCGGTGTGCGTTCCGGCAGGGTGGGCGCATTGTCGGCTGGCTCAGCCGGAATCAGTCCAGGCCGATATCAGCCTTGCGTTCAGCAGACCGGGAAGGGCGGTCGAGAGTGCGCCAAGCTCGGCGTTGAGGCGAAACGCATTCGGCGCAGGACCCGCCACCGGGCTGGGGCGGCCCTTTGCCTTGAGGCGCTGGAAGCTGCGGGCGAGACGTTTGGCGGCAGCTTCAGGAGATTTCAGGAGGCGATGAAGCGCCCGGACGCGGGCGAGCAATCTGGCCGTGGAGACCGGGCCGGCACGCGCACAACCATTGCGTGCAATTTCTGGAAACGGATCTTATAGGTTGAGTTGTTGTGAGGCTGGCAGGAGGGTGAGATGATATTCCACCGCGCCGGGAAATATGACTATCTCCACGCCGTCCGGCAAATCTGGCGAGGGCGCGCGTTGTTTCGGCGGTGCAAAGACAACATGCAGGCCGAGCGCCATCATGGCGATGAAGGAGGAATCCTTGCTCATGCCACCAAGTGTGGAAGCAGGACGTCTCAGACGGATAAGGCGCGGAACTGCGTGCTGGGATCTGCCCGGTTATGCGATGCCTGAAAGGCCTGCTTCGGCGAGTTCCAGCTGCATGAACTCCCGCCATCTGGCGCCGACCCGCAACATGTCCGCCGTCTTTGCATGGAGGATTGCGGGCGAGAGGTCGAGCGGGGTGTCGCGCTGGGCCGCTACGCGATGATCCCAGAAGGGATGGAAGATTGCCATGTCGCGGCACGTGGACCATGCCCTGATCAGGTGCGTACCATCATCCTGCGGTGCCAGGTCCGGCAGGTCTTCATGATGGGCTGGCGGTACGGCGGCGGTCGCTGTGTTTCCGGGGATTTTGCCAGCGATGGCGCCGCCGAGGCCACGGCCAGTGAAGCCGGCATGGTCGAGCCCAGCAGATTTCAGGCCGAGCTGAATGTAGGTGGCGAGCGTGTCCAGGCTGATCGTTCCACCTTCAGGCAGATCGAATGAGCCGCCATGATGGGGCAGGTCAATCACCCAAACCGGGCGGTCCTTTGCCAGCTCCGCGGCCTGCCCCAGCATTTGCCCGCCGGATTGCCCCGCAGCATGCAGCAGGACCAGGGGCGTCTGACTGCCACCGCCAAGGCGGTAGGCGTGAAGCTGGCCGAAATTCGTACACAGATAGGTTCGGCGGAGATCTGTCGACGGGTCAGGTTTGACCAGCGAACCTGCGTTCGTAGACGGAAGGGCCTGCGTCGCGATCTGTTGTTTCAGGGCGTCTGCCTGAACACCGTAGCGCGCATCAAGACCAGCGCCAGCATGATGGACCGTGATGCACTCAGGCAGGCCCATGTTTATGAGGTCATCCGCAATGTTCTTTACCGGGCTTCCTTGCCAGCGGGTCATGATGGAGGGGACATTCAGCCCATCAAGATGCGCTCGCTTCTCGGAGTGGAGCGCAGCCTTGTACGCTTTGGCGTAATCTTTCCCCGCGAGCAGGTATCGCAGGAATATCGCATGCGTCATGTCAGCCGGCGCAAGGTCCAGCCCCAGGCGTTCGGCCGGATCATCCGAGTTCCACGGGAAAGAGAAGAACAATTGGCGACACATGTCCCAATAGGTCAGCAGGTGGCCGCCATCCCGGCGCGGCGTAACATCCGCGAAATAGCCATTGTCGATCAGGCGCGTCGCCATTTCATCGGAGATGTGGCCGTTGGAATCCAGCATCACGAATCTGGCGCGATCCGGATAGAGCTTGCCGAGTTCTGCCGCAAACTGCGCACCTGTGGCGGCGCCGTAGACAAAGTATCTGTCAAAGCCGAGCGCCGTCATCACGTCATTGAGCACGACGGCGTAGTCGGAAACCGTGGGCGTTTCCAGCGCGATCGCATCCGACCAGCCATAGCCGGGCGTATCCATCGCGATACAGGTGCAGAGCGGGGAGAAGGCGTTGAGGGCGGCGCCCATCGCCCCGGAATGCTGCGGCGAAGGGTGCAGGACGAGCAAGGGCGGGCCGGAGCCTTCGGCGCGGAAGTGAATCTGGCGCCCATTGGGCAGGGTTACATATCCACAATTCGCCATTCACGCGTCTCCGATCTCGCTCGAACTCATATTGTTATATGAATATATCAATTGAGCAGGAATGGCGACACGGAATTTTGGCGGGCTTTATGTACGGCGATGCCCGTGATTGGGGCCCAGTGACCGGGGCCCTTATGGCACCAGCTCATAATCCTCCAGCTTCACCTCCGCGACGGCGTCGGCGTAGGCGCGGGTGTGGCCGGACCAGTTCTGGGTGATCTTGCCGGTGCCGGTCTTGTACCAGCTGTTGCAGGCCGGGTCGGCCCAGACCGTCTTGCCGAGCTTTTCCTGAAGGTCAGCATTGTAGGCGGCCTGTGCGGCTTCGGTCGGCACAAGCGCGGCGGCGCCTTTTTCGTCGAGCGCCTGCAGCGCCTTGAGCGTGTATTCCACCTGGCGCTCCAGCATGAAGGTGATGGAGTTGTGGCCGAGATTGGTGTTCGGGCCGTAGAGGACAAAGAAGTTCGGGAAGCCCGTCACGGTGATGCCGAGATAGGCTTCGGGGCCGTCTTCCCAGGCGTCGGTGATCGACTGGCCATCGCGGCCGATGACATCGACCGACCAGCGCCAGCCTGTGGTTTCGAATCCGGTGGCGAACGCCAGCACGTCGTATTTGTAGGTCTTTCCGTCCACGGTTTTGATGCCGTCCGGCACAATCTCTGCGATGTGATCCGTGATCAGGTCGACATTCGACTGCATCAGTGTGGTGAAGTAGTCGTCCGAGATCAGGATGCGGCGGCAGCCGACAGGATAGTCCGGCGTCAGTTTCTTGCGCATCTCTTCATCCGGCACTTGCTCGTGCAGATGATCCGTGGCGAGGCGCGTAAAGTGCGCCCGGCCCTCCGGTGTCCATTCAAAGGCCTGCCAGAAGAAATAGTCCGCATTCTCATAGATCAGCTTGCGGTTCATTTCTGCGAATTCCATCGCCTTGTCCGGAATGGTGAACATCAGCGCCATCTCCTCTGGCGAGATGAAGCGGTCATTGCGTGGGATGACCCAGTTGGGCGAGCGCTGGAAGACCCCGACATTGGCGCAGGTTTTCGCGACTTCGGGGATAATCTGCACGGCGCTGGCGGCCGAGCCGATAATGCCGATCCGCTTGTCATCAAGTTCAACCGAATGATCCCATTCGGCAGAATGCATGATGGCGCCCTTGAAACTGTCCTTGCCGGGAATATCCGGCCAGAAGGGGCGGTTCAACTGGCCCAGCGCGCCGATCACCGCGTCAGCGGTCAGCGTTTCACCCTTGGAGGTGGTGATGGTCCACATCTTCGTCGCTTCATCCCAGACAGCCTTTTCTGCGGCTTCATTCAGGCGGAGGTTCGGGCGCAGCTGGTAGCGGTCCGTGATCTCTTCGGCATAGGCCTGGATTTCAGGCTGTTGTGGATACACGCGGGTCCAGTTCATCGACTGGGCGAATGAGAGCTGGTAGGCGGCCACAGGCACGTCGCAGGCGCAGCCCGGATAGGTGTTTTGAGCCCAAGTGCCGCCGACACGGCCCGCCTGTTCCAGTATTGTGAAGTCGTAGCCGGCTTCCTGCAGCTTGATGGCGGCGGTCAGCCCACCAAGGCCAGCGCCGATAATGACAATGTGCTTGTCCGGCATGCGTGTTTCCTCCCATTATTTTTATGGGAGGAAGAGTGTCACGACGCCTGCGTTTCACAAGGGGTTCCGCAGCGGGAGGGCTTAATTCCCGAATGCGTAGGTGGCGCGCAGCCCGATATTGTCGATGCCCTGATTGCGGCCATTGCCGAGGATCTGACCGTGGCTGAGGTGCTCGTAGAGCAGCTCCGCCCCCCAGGTCTCGTTGATCTCGTAATGAAGGCCGAATGTCGTGCGGAACAAATCCCGCGAGCCGAACAGGACGTGTTCCTCGGTGAACGCGTCGCCGCGCGGGTCGCCTTGAGGGAAGGGGCTGGCCAGTTCGCCATCATGGATGACATAGCCGACGCTCGGCTCGAAGGTCCATTTGTCGGCAAAATCGAACGACCAGTGCAGGCCGAACCCGCCGAAGCTCGTGTCGCCCTGCGTGTTCAGGCTGCCCATCACATAGGGCTTCGGGCTCCAGATCAGGTCGAGAAAGTCAGGAGAGGCGAAGAGGAGCTCGGCGCTGATGTTCTGGCCGGGCTCCTTGTTCGCATTGTCGCAATCGAGGATGCAGATATTCTCCTGCATGACGCCGAAACGCGCTTCACTGAGAATGTCGGCGCTAGCGGCACCTGAAGCAAGAATGGACGAGCAAAGCAGGAGCGAGACGGCGCGTTTCATATGTTAACCCTATGTAATTTTCCCCAATGAAGGGAGCGAACGCCGCGCCGTCAACTCCGTTCCGTCAGGCTGCGCCGCGAACCCAGCGCAGGGTGGCATTTGCGACACGCTCGCCAAACAGCTCGGCTGTCTTCAGGTCTGAGGCGTCGGGGCCTTCCTCAGCGGACAGGTCAGTCATCGCCTGGGTTGCAAGTCCGTTATAGAAGCCGGCACGGTTCAGGGCGCCGGCGAAGTCGTGTCCGGAGGCGTTGAATCCTGATTTCAAACCGAAATTCACCCAGACCATGCCATGCTGGGCGGCGATGGTGGAGAATTGGTTCAGCGTGCTGGATTTGTCACCTGCGAGCGAACCGGAATTGGTGAAACCAGCAGCAATCTTGTCTTTCCAGGCGTCGGTGAACCATGCCTTGGAAGTGGCATCGAGGAATTGTTTCATCTGGGCAGAGGCCGAGCCCATATAGGTCGGCGCACCGAAAATGATGCCATCTGCGGCGTTCAGCTCATTCCAGGGGCCTGATTCGGGGGAGGCGAGATCTTCGGCTTTGTAGAGCGTGACCTCCGCACCGGTGCTGGCAGCGCCTTTCCGGACGTGTTCGGCGACCTTGGCTGTATGGCCGTAGCCTGAATGATAAACGATGGCGATCTTGGCCATTTGAGAACTCCTTTGCGTGTTGAAAGGAGCAAATAGGGCGGGCCGATCCGCCGATCAGCCCGCCCTTGAAGCATAGTATCTATGCGCTGCGCGTATGAAACGCGCCGCTCTGGCTTAGAATGTCAGCGCTTTCGCATAACGAACTTGCGGCAGCGCATCGAGCTTCTCGATCATGTCGGTTGGCGGAACAGCGTCTACTCCGACCAGTGCGATCGCTTCTTCTCCAGCAGCTGTGCGGCCGAGATGGAAAGTGGCGATGTTGATGTTGGCTTCGCCCAGCATCTGGCCCAGCGCACCGATGAAGCCCGGCGTGTCCAGATTGTTGATGTAGAGCATGACAGGCGAGAAGTCGCCTTCCAGCGCCATGCCCTTCACTTCGACGATGCGCGGCTGTCCGGCGATGATCGTGCCGGCCAGTGTCCGCCAGCCGCCTTCGGGGGCGTTCTTGGTCGCTTTGGTTTTCACCTTGATGCGGATCAAGCTGTCATAGACCGGGCTGTCCTCAGTCTTCGTCTCGGTCAGCTTGACGCCGCTGTCGGCCAGTATGGCCGGGGCGGAGACCATGTTCACATCGCCGCGGGAGGCGCGCAGCAGACCTGCGAGCAGGGCGGCCGTCAGCGGCTTGCGGTTCAGGTCAGCCACTTCGCCTTCATACTCGATGACGACTTCGTCATAGCCGAAGTCAGAGATCTGACCGGCGAAGCTGCCAATTTTTTCGGCCAGCGTTGCGAACGGCTTGATGCGCGGGGCTTCTTCAGCGGTGATGGACGGCATGTTCAGCGCATTCGTGACCGCGCCGGAAAGCAGATAGTCGGCCATTTGCTCCGCCACCTGAAGGGCGACGTTTTCCTGTGCTTCAGTCGTCGCCGCGCCAAGGTGCGGCGTAGCAATGAAGTTTGGCGTGCCGAACAGGGCGTGCTCTTTCGCCGGTTCCTCGGCGAATACGTCGAAGGCTGCAGCAGAAATATGGCCGCTTTCCAGCAAGTCTTTCACCGCGAGTTCGTCGACCAGGCCACCCCGGGCACAGTTGACGAGGATGACGCCCTTCTTGGTTTTCTCAAGCGCCTCTCGGGACAGGACATTACGGGTTTGATCTGTAAGCGGAACGTGCAGCGTGATGACATCTGCGCGGGCGAGCAATTCTTCAAGCTCGACTTTCTCAACGCCCAGTTCAACGGCGCGCTCTTCCGTCAGGAACGGGTCATGTGCGGCCACTTTCATCTTCAGGCCAATGGCGCGCTCCGCAACGCGGCTGCCGATATTGCCGCAACCGATCAGGCCGAGCGTCTTGTAGGAAACTTCCGTTCCCATGAAGTCTTTCTTCGGCCATTCGCCAGCTTGTGTGCGGGCATTGGCGGCCGGGATCTGGCGGGCCGCAGCAAACATCATGGCGATGGCGTGTTCTGCCGTCGTGATGGCGTTGCCGAATGGCGTGTTCATGACCACCACGCCTTTGGCGGTGGCGGCTTTGATGTCGATATTGTCGACACCAATTCCGGCGCGGCCAATGACTTTCAGATTGTCAGCGGCGGCAATGACATCTGCATCCGGTTTACAGGCAGAACGAACGGCAAGGCCGTCATATTGTGGAATGATCTCGATCAGCTCTTCTTTTGAAAGGCCAACCTTGATGTCGGTTTCGATTCCGCGCGCCTTGAAAATATCGACGGCGGCGGGGCTGAGTTTGTCAGCGATCAGGACTTTGGTCATGTGTCTGTCTCTTCATGAGCATTGAGGGCTGCGTCCCCCATCCTCAGCAGGGCCGAGGATGAGAGAGGGCAGGAAAAGCAAGTCTGGACGTGGCCTTACAGTGCCGCGACTTCTTGAGCGAAGGCCCAGTCGAGCCACGGTGTCAGCTTGGCGACGTCGGATGGCTCAACAGAGCCGCCACACCAGATGCGCAGTCCCGGAGGGGCCTTGGCGTAACCGGCAGCGTCATAGCATGCGTTCTCAGCTTCGAGCCGTTTCATCATCGCCTTGACGAAGGCACGCTGGCCCGCTTCGTCCAGACCGGCAACGCGCGAATCCGTGATTGTCAGTGTAACGCCTGTGTTCGAACGAAGATCCGCATCCGGACAGAGGAAATCGATCCAGTCGGTTTTCGCGACCCAGTCCGTCAGATGGGCAAGGCTCTCATCGGAGCGAGCCTTCATGCCCGTCCAGCCACCAAGGCTCTCGCACCAGTCGAGCGCCTGAAGATAGTCTTCCACGCATAGCATGGAGGGCGTGTTGATTGTTGCGCCCTGGAACAGGTCTTCGTTCAGCTTTCCGCCCTTGGTCATGCGGAAGATTTTCGGCAGCGGACGGTCTGGCGTGTAGGTTTCCAGACGGCGGACGGCATTCGGTGACAGGATCAACATCCCGTGAGCTGCTTCACCGCCCAGACATTTCTGCCAGGAATAGGTGATGACATCGAGCTTTTCCCATTCGATGTCCTGTGCAAAGGCAGCAGAGGTCGCGTCGCAGATCACGACACGGTCCGGGTTTGGCTTGATCCAGTCGGCATTGCGCACGCGCACGCCGGACGTGGTGCCGTTCCATGTGAAGATGATGTCGGCATCGTCGCGTGCCTTTTCGAAAGGCGGCAGCTCGCCGTAATCGCCGACATAGGTGTTGCAGTCAGCAAGCTTCAATTGCTTGGTCGCGTCGGTAACCCAGTCCTGGCCAAAACTTTCCCACGCGAACACGTCCACAGGCTTTGCGCCCAGCATGGACCACATGCACATCTCGACCGCGCCCGTATCGGACGCCGGCACGATGGCCACGCGATAATCATCCGGAATGCCCAGAATGCTTTTCGTGCGATCGATCGCGGCTTTCAGCTTCTTCTTCGCATCGGCAGAGCGGTGCGAACGGCCCAAGGCGGCGGTTTCAAGATTTTGAAGGGAAAATCCGGGACGCTTTGCGGTCGGTCCGGAAGAAAAATGCGGGCATGCTGGCAGCACGCCGGGTTTGGCGACATCGGTCATCTGTTTTACTCCTATCCTCACAGATAGGCTGAGCGCCGTTGGGGGCGCCTGGCCCGCCGCGTCTGTCTCACATTTCCTTGGCGGGCGCAAATGACAATATTGCGTCGTGTGCAGGTCGGTGGTTCAGTAGAGCGCATGACCCTGACCATTCAGCCATTGTCGGGCACTCTCGGCGCCGAAATCTTCGGGGCAGACCTTCTCAGCGGCCTGTCGAATGCCGAGTTCGATGAGATCCATCAGGCATTTCTCGATCACAAGGTGATCGTTTTGCGCGGCCAGAACGGGCTGACGCCGGACCAGCAGAAGGATTTCGCGCGGCGGTTCGGCACGCTGAATATACACCCATATGTGAAGGGCATGGACGGCCATCCGGAGCTGCTGGAAATCATCAAGGAACCGGACGAGAAAACCAATTTTGGCGGCGGCTGGCATTCCGACATGAGCTTTCTGGAGGAGCCGGCCCTAGGGTCTGTGCTGCACGCCATCGAAGTGCCGCCCTATGGTGGGGACACGCTGTTTGCCGACCAGCAGGCGGCTTATGATCGCCTGTCAGATGGGCTCAAGGCGACGCTGGAGGGCATGACGGCGATCCATACGGCCAGCAAGGAATACGGCGCCGATGGGTATTCGGCGGCGGTGCGCCAGTCGATGGACGCGAAATCAGCGCCCGATGCGCCGGAATTCGAACATCCCGTGATCCGCACCCATCCGCAGACGGGCCGCAAGGGCCTGTTTATCAATCCTGCCTTCACGCTGCGCTTTGCGGGCTGGAGCCGGAAGGAAAGCCGGCCGCTGCTGACCTATCTGTTCGACCTGTCCCGCGAGGAGCGCAATACATGCCGCGTGCGCTGGCAGGCGGGGGATGTGACCATGTGGGACAATCGCTGTGTCTGGCACTACGCTTTGAATGATTATCACGGCTATCGACGCCACATGCGCCGCGCCACGATCAATGGCGACCGACCCCGCTAATCGAGGTTGCTGAGCACGCCCCAGGCGATCAGGGCCTGACCGCCATAATAGAGAAACCAGAGTGCGATGGAGGGCAGGGCGCGTTTCGGCGCATCTGCTGGCCTGACAAACAATTGAAACGACAGGATCACATCTGACGCGATGAACATGAGCGCACCCAGCAGGACGGGAAGATAGGCGGGGTCTAGCCGAAGCGCTGCTGCGCCCATCATCAGGATGATCGCGCCATATCCGATGACCGGGAAACGCATGTCTTTCGTTACCCATGGCGCGAGCCAGCGGATAAAAACGACGCCGCAGGCGATAAGGCCAATCTGTGCGGCGAGGATCAAGAGCGTCCGATCAGCCTGTGGCAGGGCCCAGAACAGCGCAATATAGGCAATATGCGCCGCGAAGAAGGCGCCCATGCCGGGCAGCAGGAATTTGTCGTTCTCATCAGCCTCAAGGAAGAAATCGCCAAGCGCGCTCAGAGCCAGCCCAGCCACCAGCAGGACCGGGCCGCCAAGCAAATATGCCCACAGCGCGAGCAGGGCGGTGGAGCCGGTTTTCACAATCAGTTTGAGCAGGCTGTGCGGACGCCAGCAGAATGCAACGCCGTACAGGGCGCCGAGAGCGATCGATGCGAGCAGGACGCCGGTTGAGAGTGTCACTGGATCAGTCTTCGCGTCTGACTGGTTCGGGCATGCGCAGCAGGCGGCGCGCCATTCCGCGATGTACGTCCTTCACATGCATGCCCACAATGCCGAGCGCTGTGGCGAGCACGGTTGCGTCGTCCGTAAAGCCAAGCCCAGCCAGGAAATCCGGCATCAGATCGATTGGCATCACGAAATAGGCCGCCGCTGCAAACAGAACGCCTTTTGCCTTGAGTGGCGTGTCCGGATCGCGCGCCGCGAAATAGGCTGCCGCTAGGTCATCCGCAAACGGTATCTTTCCGGCGACTTTCAGCAATTTCGGCACGAGGCCTTTCGCGCCGCGCTCCATACGCTCCACCGATTGCGGCGTGAACCGGCCATCGGCGTCCTGCACCATGTTTATTATTTCCGCTGCGTCAGACATTGCGAACTCCTGTCAGCACTATAGACCAATAGTGTATCAACAAAAACAAGGGAGGGCAGCAGCCCATGGAACTGAACTCTAACATCTCTGCAGTCATCACCGGCGGTGCGTCTGGTCTCGGCGCAGCGACAGCCCGCAAACTGGCCGCACAAGGCGTCAAAGTTGCCCTGTTCGACCTGAACGAAGAAAAAGGTGAAGCTCTCGCCAGCGAGCTTGGCGGCGTTTTCTGCAAAGTGAACGTCACCGATGAGGCGTCTGTTGATGCCGGCTTTGAAAAGGCTCGCGCGGCAAACGGCCAGGAGCGTATCCTTGTGAACTGCGCCGGCACCGGCAACGCGATCAAGACCGCCAGCCGCAACAAGGAAACCGGCGAGATCAAGCATTTCCCGCTCGATAAGTTTGACCTGATTATCCAGATCAATCTGGTGGGTACCTTCCGTTGCATCGCCAAATCTGCCGCTGGCATGATGTCGCTGGACCCGATTGACGGGGAGCGCGGTGCGATTGTGAACACCGCATCTGTCGCGGCTGAAGACGGACAGATGGGGCAGGCTGCCTACTCTGCCTCCAAGGGCGGCGTGGTTGGCATGACGCTGCCGATCGCACGTGACCTGTCGCGTGAACTGATCCGTGTGAACACGATCCTGCCGGGCATCTTCGACACGCCGCTCATGCAGGGCGCACCGGACAATGTGAAACAGGCGCTGGCCGCTTCCGTGCCGAACCCGGCCCGTCTTGGTAATCCGGACGAGTATGCCTCGCTCGCCTGCGAAATGATCAAGAACGGCTACTTCAACGGTGAAGACGTCCGCCTCGACGGCGCGATCCGCATGTCGCCGCGCTGATCGGCCAAAGCCCTTCAGGAACGCTTCAAGGCCCGCTCCCGAAAAGGGGCGGGCCTTTTTAATGGAAGCGGGCCGCGAGGAAGACAGGGAGCCCGGCTCCCGGTCGTCCCCGTTACTGTCCCTTGCGTTGTTTCACGCCTTCCTCATCAGCAATCGCACGATCTTCTTCGTCGAAGATGATTTCTGCTTCTTCTCCCTTGCCATAGGCCCGCGACTTCTTCGCGAGCGCAGACATGGACTCTCTCATCGAGCCCTGTCCAACGGCCATGGTCTTGGATGCAGATACGCCGACGGCCTCTGCATCATCGAACCGGGCGAATTCTGCGCCCAGGAAAACGACTTCCCAACCCTTGGCCTCGGCGCGATCGAGCGCAGCTTTTGCGCCATCCCTGGTCAGTTCACGGGAAGAATTCTCAAGGCCATCGGTCATGATTACGATCACGGCCTTTTCAGGATTGTCTGCCTCGGCGCGGGAGACGATGCGTCCGATGGCATCGAACAGGGGGGTCATGCCGCGTGGATTGGCTTCGTCGTTTGTGACGTTTGTCCAGTTTTCTGCCGTCACCT
This sequence comes from Hyphomonas atlantica corrig., assembly GCF_000682715.1. GTDB lineage: Bacteria > Pseudomonadota > Alphaproteobacteria > Caulobacterales > Hyphomonadaceae > Hyphomonas > Hyphomonas atlantica. The sequence goes on from NZ_AWFH01000056.1 coordinate 68,016, forward strand.
TGTCGCGCAGCACGTCAAACTGCATGCCATCCTGATAGTCAAATATGGCGAGCGTGACATCTGTCTTGATGTCATCGCCTTCGATCTCTCCCTCGTCGGCTTCGCCAACGCTGGCGGCGTAGGCGTTTACAGAAGTGAGCGCTTCATCCCAGATGCTGCTCATGGAGCCGGTTCGGTCCAGCAGGATGTAGGAATGCACCGCCCCCGGATCATCTTCGGGTTCCGGTGCGGGTATCTTGGCGGAAGCCTGTCCCATCAAGGAGATGGCGGCTGCGCCAGCGGCGAGCGTGGTGATGAGCTTTTTCATGCGTGCGTCCCTTCCCAGTAATCAACGATCTGGCCACCCGGCCTGATGTAGATCAATGTCTGGGCGAAATCAGGCACACATGTGGCATTAACGCGTTGTTAGGAAGGTAATCGGGTGCGAATGATGGTCCGCACCCGGTTAATATGACTGACTGTTCATTTTCAGCAGCCAGCGTCTCCCGATGTTGATAGGATTGATCAGGCGAATTGTGGCGCGATCTTCAGATTTCGCACCCAGCCGATCTTTTCCATCGCGAGCAGGATGGTGCCGTTATAATCGACAATCCGGTTCCACAGGCCGCGGCGCGGGCGGTGCAGCGCACTGACCGGCTGGTCGTGGTGATGATCGTGGAAGGCTTCCCCGCCGGTGAGCAACCCGATGACGTGATCAGCCCAGAGCGGAGTCTTCAGGTGGCCGAGCACATTGATGCCATAAACGGTGGCGTGGAACTGAATGGCGCGACCGATCACGACCGAGGCGTGGATCAGCGCGGTCAGCAGGAGCGAGCCACCGGCGGCCCATACGACGAGATAGATCGCCGCCGGGATGACGAGGTGCACCACCAGGCTGATCTCATTATAGAAGCGGTCCATCCAGACGACGGCTGGCTGGTTCTTCAACCACATGGCCAGCGGGCGCTGTGTGTCCTTCTTGTCGCGCCACAGGATCCAGCCAACCCACGCCCAGCGCTTGGACTCGAAGGGGTTGTGCGGGTCGCCCGGCTTGTCGGAGAAGCGGTGATGCTGCGAGTGATAATTCACCCAATCCTTCACATTGCCCTGCATGGCGATCACGAGATTGATCATGGTGACAATCTGGCCCGGCATGGCCAGTTCGCCGGCCCGGTGCTGCAGGATGCGGTGAAGCGGCCCGATGCCAGCATTACAGACAAAGATCGACGCGCCGATTACGGCAACGGCCAACGGAATGTACCACCAATGGAAGGTCAGCTGGGTCAGGGCGAGGCCCAGCACGATCATGGTGATGAACAGGGCCAGGCCAAGCGCGGGATAACCGAAGGCCGAGAAAAAGCTCGCATAATTGAAATTTTTCCATGTCTTTGGAATGGCGAGCGAGCGGGGCAGCGTCATTGAGTTCCTCCAGTGAACCCGCCTGAGGCGGGCCGTGTTTTATAGAAGTGTCCGGCAATGCGGATTGCTAAAGACTTAAGGTGAGGGGGCCACCCTCGTAAAGGTGTAACAACATCGCTGGCGCAAACGTTATCGATACGTGTGGTGTGGGGGTGACGAACCGGCCTCGGATTGGCTAGAACACGTGGGGAACATGTGCCGGGAACCTGTAGGAGGCGCTGCATGGCGGACGATCGTCGCCAATTTGACTTGCAACGGCTCCGGGAACTCGGGCTCGATCTTGATTCCAGTCAGGATGAGGCAGAGGTAAAAAGCACATGCCGCCTGACGCAGGATTGCATCGAGGCAGGAGACAACAGCCTGACTCTTAACCAGGTCAGTGAGCAATTCAGTTGCAGCAATTGTGGCGCGTCGGGTTCGTTCCGGGAATTGGTTCGCGCGCTTGAGACGGGAGAGCCTGCTTCTTCGCCCGTGGTTCGGGACATTGTTGATACAGATTATTCTGTCGCCCCTATCCGCGCCACCCGCGCAGTCGTGAAGACCGAGCCCAGAGTGGTTCATTTGGGGGAGGGGCAGCGTGTCCGATCACAGGGCGAGCTACGGCGAGAGGCCAAAGCGGCGCGCAAGACAGCGCGGCAAGGGCGCCACACCGGCGAGAAGATCATCATCACTTTACTGGCGCTTGTGTTTCTTGGCGCTGGTCTGGCTGCGGCTGGGCTGTCGGGCTTTGCGAACTATCAGGCCTTTTCCAGCTCGGTCGCCGACCCATTGCAGTCTGGCGTCTGGGGCTGGACCGGTGTGATTGCCGCGGTCATCTCCTTTGGCGGATTTACCTTCTTCTATTGGCACTCTGCCAATGGCCGGATGAAGGAAGGCATTCGTGCCCTTCTGTTCGCCCTGGCGGGGGGCGGCACGTCCATCGTCGGCACGCAAATGTATATTGCTGCCAATAATCGCGCAGCCGAAGCCGAATTGGTACAGGCTGGATCAAATCGGGACGTGCTGGAAATGCAGATCACCGATTGGCGGCGACAATTGGAGGGGATTCCCCCTGAGACGCGCTCGGTTGAGGGGCTGGAGGCATATCTGGCGGAAGTTGAACGCGTGGGGCGTACGCATCAGAAACCCTATCGTGATGCGCAGAACGAACTTGGCCTTGCCCGTCGCCGCGATGACCTGCAGGCGCGGATTGATGCAGCCAATGCAGAATTGCTTGGCACAGGCAGCGGCGACATCCTTGTTCAGGCCCAAACGCGCACCTCCATTCCGGGCTGGTTCTTCGCATTGATGCTGGAGCTTTTTTCCAGTCAGGGCACGTCAATCGGGCTGGTTGCCCTGCTGATACTGTACGGGCGCAACCACGTTAACGCGGCAGCTGATAGCGTTAACTCATTATCGCAACAAAAATTCGAACGATTTTGGATCTGATGCATAGAGTCGGTGAAGCAACGCTCTGGTGCTTCTCCATCTGAACTAAGTCGGCACAGAATGTGCCGGCTTTTTTCGTGCTTCCTGCAATATTTACTACAATTCTGGCCCGCGTCTTGCGGATGCTCTCCTGTCCAGCTGAATGACTGACAAGCGGCGGAGTATTCCGGAGGGGTACTGTCACCGCGCGACCAGCCATCGACGCTGAAAGAGTCTGGTTACCTTATGCTCCATAATGCGGGCAGAGAGTTGTTGTATGAATCTGTTCTTCCGGTTCCTCCGCATATTCCTACCGGCGTTCTTCACGAAGAAGCGCACTGGGCTGATGGATGTGCACACGATCCGGTCTTCGGTCTGGATCGGGGACCAGGATCCGCTCGGTCACATGACCAATTCGCGCTATTCGTCTTTCACTGATCTTGGCACAATGAACTATATGGGCCGGACCGGTGCGCTGATGACGTATCGAAAGCGAGGCTGGAGCCCGATCGTCCAGCATGAATCCATCACATTCTATCGAATGATGAAGTTTCCGCAGAAATTCGAACTGACAACGCAACTCGTCGGGTGGGAGGATTGCTATATCTGCTTCCGTCACCGGTTTCACAGCAAGGGAAAGCTGATTGCGGAAAGTCGCATGGTGGCGCGCCTTGTCGGTCGGCGGCGACAAAAAGTGACAACGGATATGGCGCTGGAGGCGATGGGGCTGGACCTGACGAGCCCGCCGCTCAGCCAGCGTTATCTTGATGCGATTGCAGATTTGCAGGCCAAAGACCGCGAGCGGGACGCAGAACAAGCTTCCAAGCAGGACTAACGGTCAAATTCGAACGCATGTGGCAGAAGGTCTGCCATCTTCCATTCCTTGAGTATGGCTCCGTCGGCCGATACCGCGGATACGACACAATCAGATGTGCACAATTCAGCGATACGCTGACGACAGCCGCCGCATGGTGACAGATCACCATCTCCGCCAACGATCAGCACATGCGAACAGGTCTTTCCACCAGCTGCGATCATCGCACCCAGCGCCACCGCCTCGGCGCAGGTGCCGAGCGGATAGGCAGCATTCTCCATGTTGCATCCCGCAAAAATCCGTCCCTGATTATCCAGTACGGCTGCACCGACCTTGAACCGGGAATAAGGCGCATGCGCGTTCTCGCGTGCCGCAATAGCCGCCGATTTCATTCTGTCTTTCAGGGGGATTTGAGCGTCAGTCACGGAACAATCCTCTGGCCAAGGGCAGGCTTCATGCTTAGGCATTGTCGTCTGTTTTGTCACTCGATAGCCTGTGTTGCGGAGCCTGATGTCCACTCTTCCCCTGATAATTGACTGCGATCCCGGCGTGGATGATGCCGTCATGTTGATGATGGCGCTGGCCAGCCCTGCGCTGGATGTGCGGGCCATCACAACGGTCGCTGGTAATGTTCCGCTGCATCTGACCAGCCGGAATGCACGGATGATGTGCGATCTTATGGGACGCGAGGACGTACCGGTCTTTGCCGGATGCCCGAGGCCCATATTGCGACTGCCGGTAACGGCTGAGGATTTTCACGGCGAGAGCGGCATAGCGGGTCTCGACCCATTCGACCCGGAAACCCCTCTTGGTTCGTCTCATGCCGTCAACGCCCTGATCAGCACTCTTCGGGCGGCCGGGCCGAATGAAATTTCGATCATCATCACCGGGCCGATGACCAATGTGGCGACAGCGCTGGTCATGGCGCCGGACATCGCGCACCATATCCGGCAATTGGTGATCATGGGCGGTGCAGACAGTGAGGGCGGCAACATCACGCCCTTCGCGGAGTTCAACGTCTTTGCCGATCCGCATGCGGCGGAAATCGTACTGAGCAGCGGTGTGCCCGCGATACTGCTTCCTCTGGATGCTACCCATCAGGTGCGCGCGCATGATCGGTATGTAGATCGCCTGCGGGACATACCAGGCGAACGACCAAAGATCATGGTGCATCTTCTGGAAGCGGCGAACGTTCTGGAAGAGAAGTGGAAGGGTAAGCGCACGCCGATGCATGATCCGTCTACAATTGGCTTTATGCTGGCCCCCGAACTTTTCAGTGGCTATCGCGCCAGGGTTTCGGTCGAGACCGAAGTGGGGGAGCAGTTTGGTCAGACACGGCCTCGGAAGATGGAGTCGGGGCCGCACACCTGGATCAGCCACGCGGATGCGGATGGCTTCTTTGACCTTCTTGTCAGTTTGATGGAGCGTGCATGATAACCGTCGTCGGATCGATCAATCTTGACATCGTTGCGACCGGCTCCGCGCTGCCTCGACCGGGAGAAACGGTGACCGGCGCAAAGCTCGCCCGCCATCCCGGCGGGAAAGGCGCAAACCAGGCTTTGGCCGCGCGCCGCCTCGGCGCGGATGTGCAGCTTGTCGGCGCAGTCGGCGCAGATGATATGGCCGATGAAGCTTTGAAACTCCTGCAGTCAGGCGGAGTAGACCTGTCCAGCGTTCAGCACGTGAATGGTGAGACGACAGGTGTGGCTTTGATTGCGGTGTCTCGCGATGGCGAAAACCAGATTGTTGTTTGCCCCGGTGCAAATGATGTGCTTCGTCCGGACGATGTCGCGCACATACCCATCGAGCATATGATGGGTGTGCTGGAGGTTCGCGCGGAAACTCTGCTCGCAGCAGCTCGAAAGGCGACAGGCTTTGTTAGCCTGAACCTTGCACCTGCCATGCACGTGCCGGACGCTTTACTCGCGAAGGCTGACCTGATCAGCGTGAACGAAACCGAAGCTGCGTTCTACGGCGATGCCTTGCACAAGCTTGATGCCTATATCGCGATCTCACTTGGCGGAGATGGCGCGGCTCTCTGGCGTGGTGGATGGGAAATCGCGCGAGTTGCGGCGCCAAAAGTGATGGTCGTCGATACGGTCGGGGCAGGGGATACGTTTACCGCTGCGTTGACGGTTGCAATGATTGAAGGAAAATCTCCCGAAGCCGCGCTTGCTTTTGCGGTGGCGGCTGGCGCGGTGGCATGTACCCGTCCCGGAGCCCAGCCAAGCCTACCAAAGCGCGCAGAGCTTCAGCCCTATCTCTGAAGAGATAGAAGGCATGGCGCGTCACGTGGTTGACGTATCTTGGCGCTAGGGCTTTCTGGTGTCCTGTTTCCGATCTGGAGGTATTCCCATGTTTCGCACAATCGCGCTCGCTTGTTCTCTCGCCGCATTGGCTCTGCCGGCGTCGGCGTGGGGGAAAACCGGTCATCGGATTGTGGGTGAAGTTGCCACGGAATACCTTAGCGAGCCGGCCGCGCAGGCTGTGGAGGATATTCTGGGACCGGAGGGGCTCGCCGAGGCTTCTGACTGGGCGGATTACATGCGCTCCAATCCAGACGCTTTCTGGCGATCTGAAGCTAATCCCTGGCACTATGTGACGATACCCGAGGGGATGCGCTATACAGAGACGACCCCGCCAGAGGCTGGGGATGCGATTACGGCGCTCACCAAATTCCGGGCGATCGCGATGGATGAGGGTGCAAGTCTGGAAGACCGTCAACTTGCGCTGCGCTTCATTGTGCACCTTGTCGGTGATTTGCAGCAGCCTCTTCATGCTGGAAATGGCAAGGACCGGGGCGGCAACTGGGTCGACGTCGTCTTCTTTGAAGAGATGTCCAATCTCCATGAAGTCTGGGATGAGAAGCTGATCCAGTATGAAGAATTGTCTTATTCGGAATGGGCGAATTGGCTGATCCAGAAGATCACACCGGCAGATCTCGGTGAATGGGGGAAAGCGACCCCTGCGCAATGGGCCGATGAAAGCGCTGCCATTCGCGACACGATTTATCCGGAGTCGGAAATCCTGTCTTATGACTACGCTTATATGGCGCGGCCGATCCTCAACGAGCAGATGAGCAAAGGCGGAGTGCGCTTGGCGGCCTATCTGAATGCGATGTTCGATCCTGCGCCGACTGACGCATCAGGCACAAACTAGGGTCAGGCGCTGGCGCGCAGGATGCGGCGGCGTTGGACACTGGATGGAATGTTGAGGCTTTCGCGATACTTTGCGACCGTCCGGCGGGCAATATCGACACCATAGCCCGTCAGGATTTCGACGATCTGATCATCCGAGAGCACATTGTCGGGTGTTTCATTGTCGATCAGGGTCTTGATCCGGTGACGGACAGCCTCAGCGGAGTGCGCTTCACCTCCGCCTGTTGCCGGGATTGCTGCTGAGAAAAAGTATTTCAATTCAAACAGACCGCGCGGTGTGGACATGTACTTGTTCGTGGTCACGCGGCTGACGGTCGATTCATGCATTTCAATGGCATCAGCGACTTGCTTCAAGTTCAGCGGGCGCAAATGTGCGACACCGTGTGCAAAGAAGGCGTCCTGCTGGCGTACGATTTCGCTGGCCACTTTCAGAATGGTCCGGGCGCGCTGGTCCAGAGACTTGATCAGCCATGTGGCGGACGCGGCGCATTCGGAGATAAATTCCTTCTCCTTCTCGCGCATCGGCAGAGCCGTGACTTCGGCATAATATGCCTTGTCCATCAGGACACGGGGCAGATTCTCAGAATTCAGTTCGACCGCGAACATCCCATTCGGCAGTTCCCGGACGAAGACGTCTGGTGTCACAGCAACGGAGGCATCGCTGGCAAAGCTGGAGCCTGGCTTGGGTGACAATTGGCGCAGCTCGCTCATCATGTCGAGCAGGTCTTCCTTGTCGACACCACAGATATCGGCAAGGCCTTTCAGATCGTGCTTCGCAACCAGTTGAAGGTTTTGAACCATCGCTTCCATGGCGGGGTCGTAACGGCCGAGCTCTTTCAGCTGCAGGCCGAGACATTCCGGAATGGAGCGGGCCATCACACCAGTCGGGTCAAAGCCCTGGCAGACCGACAGCACAGCTTCGACATTGGCCGTGTCGGCACCAAGTGCGACAGCGACTTCCTCGATATCTGCGCGCAGGTAACCCGTGTCGTCCGTTTCGTCGATCAGGCGCGACGCAATCAGGCGGTCTGCCGCCGACAGGGGCGCGAGATTCAGCTGGGTATGAAGATGTTCGTGCAGGGAAACGTCTGAGCTCAGATTGGCTGTATAGTCGAAGTCTTCGCTGGAGCCGCCGCCACCAACGCCAGACCAGTCTGCCTTGGCAGATGGCCCGCTGGAGCCAGCGGGCGTCGCAGTGTCTGAGCCCGTGCCGGGTTCATAGACATCCTCGCCCGGCGCATCCAATTGATCTCGCGCAGCACCGAGACCAGAAGATTCATCGAGCGACAATTGTTCCCGGTTGTCCGACTGCGCGCGTTCGGAATCACCGGACGAATCCTCCTCACCCTTGTTCAGAAGCGGGTTGCGCTCGATCTCGGCTTCAACGAACTCGGTAAGTTCCTGATTGGAAAGTTGCAGCAGCTTGATCGCCTGCTGGAGTTGCGGCGTCATTACCAGGGACTGGCCCTGGCGCATGTCGAGTGACTGTTTCATTCCTAAGCCCGCGCCTTTCCTCAAGCGGCGAACTGTTCACCCAGATAGACCCGTCTGACCTCTTCATTCGTGAGCACGTCTTGCGGCGTACCGTCGAAGAGGACTTCACCTTCATACATAACATAGGCCTTGTCGACGATTTGTAGCGTTTCGCGCACCTGGTGGTCCGTGATCAGGACCCCGAGGCCGCGTTGCTTCAGGTAGCGGACAAGTTCGGAAATGTCGGAAATGGCGAGTGGGTCGATACCGGTGAACGGTTCATCCAGTAGCATGAAGCTCGGACGAGAGGCGAGTGCACGGGCGATCTCTACGCGGCGACGTTCGCCCCCGGAGAGGGAGGTCGCCGCCTGGCCACGTAGATGTTCCACATGCAATTCGCTGAGCAGGCTATCGACTTGTGCCATTCGTTTCGCGCGGTCCTTTTCGACAAGTTCCGCAACGGCCATGACGTTTTCTTCCACGGTCATGCCCCTGAAAATGGAGGCTTCCTGTGGAAGATAGCCCACGCCGAGGCGTGCGCGCTGGTACATGGGCAGGCGGGTCACGTCTTCGCCGTCAATCGAAATTGATCCGGAATCCGCGCCGATGAGGCCCATAATCATGTAAAAGCAGGTCGTTTTGCCGGCCCCATTGGGTCCAAGCAGGCCGACAATTTCACCCCGTTGAAGGCTTAGAGATACGTCCCGCACAACCTGTCGCTTGCCAAAAGACTTGGCAATATTGCTTACGACAAGGCCTTCGGCCGGATCCGCCATCTCTGTTCACTTCCCTCAATCTACTGGTGTTTGCCAACCCGGAGGATGGCTTATCCCGACATACTTAAGATCGGCTTCACGCTTGCGCTAAAATTTGTTCAGTTCGCCGTTTGATTGTCGGGCTCAAGGACCATTCGCGTGCGTCCGTCGCCGCCATCCAGTGTGGTGCGCCGGTTGCCGATTTCCACCCGCAGCACTGCGCCTTCAGCAACGTCACGTTCACGCATCAGGGCCACATTACCGGTCATCGTGATGACGTCACTGGCCGCATCATAGACGCCGCGGTCGCCTTTCGCTTTCATGTCTGCCGTGATGTAGAAGACGTTACCTTCCGCGATCATGGTCTGAACCTGACCAAAACCGCCGCCAACTGTTGATGACTGCGTTGCACCGGCAGGCCGCTCAGCGAAAATCATCGTAACCGTGTCAGCTCTCAGGCGGGCATCGCCCTGCTGGATATCGACATTGCCAATCAGCAATACCTTGCGTTCCAGTTCCAGGCTCTCTGTGCGCTCGGAATTGATATAGATCGGGCCGCCTTCGGACGAGATCTGCGCGAAAGCCGGCATGGCAAACGCAATCAGAGCCGTCAGCGTTACAAGAAGCTTATTCATCAGAGCCATCGGCCTCACCTTCAGTCGTCTCAGGTTCCGACGGTTCTTCGGTCGTCGGATAGAGCACCGTTTTCACATTGCCTTTACAGATGACGCGGTTGCCATCTTCCAGAACTTCATACGAGTCACAGCTGATATCGCCAAGGGGGCCTCTGCCTTGCAGGGGAGAAAGCCCTTCAATTCGCCCCTCGTTTACGAAGACGCGCGCCCCTGAAGTCATGAAGGTGAAGCCGTTCGAGTCGAGAATGCGAACGTCCTCATACAGTTCGAGAATCCCAGCATCGCGATCATACATTCCGGACGGTGCGCGGATTTCACTGCCGGTCTCGTCATGCATTACAGGATTGACCAGATCGACGAGCATTTCCGTCGCTTGGCGACGCCTTGCTGCGTCTGCGACGATCTGGAAACTCTGCCCTACGGAGTCACGGCCGGAAAAGCGCGGGTTCACCATGGTAACGGCTTGGCCTTGGGAAACCTGAACGGGCGTCGCATCCTTCGCAATCGCGCTGCGCACAATGTAACCGAGAAACAGGCCGATCGCGACAGCTGCACACGTGGAGAAGCCGAGCCGCAACAGGAGAACGCCCTGAGATCGTTTCCGCGCCTGGGCAAGCGTGAGCTGGCGCCGGGGCGCCCACAATGATGCCGGGTCGTGATGCTTGACGGCGTCCATGAAAACTAAATGGCCTGCTGGAATGAGTGGATAAAACGTTTAGCGGCCCAACCTTGGAAACAAAAGCGGCGAAGGCATGACGGTTTCGTTAGCTGTGTGCGAAGATGTCCACATCGTCCCAACCAGACAGGTCCAGCGTCGCGCGAATTGGCAGGAAGGCAAAGCAGGCTTCCGCCAGCTCCAGCCGCCCCTCGCGCTTCAGCATGGCTTCAAGGCCGTCCTTGATCTTGTGCAGGTAGAGAACGTCAGACGCGGCGTACTGCAACTGGGCGTCTGTCAGCTCGGCTGAGCCCCAGTCAGAGCTCTGCTGTGCCTTGGACATGTCCGCCCCGGCGATTTCGCGGGCGACATCTTTCAAGCCGTGGCGATCTGTGTAGGTGCGCGCCAGCTTGGAAGCGATCTTGGTGCACCAGATCGGCGCGCAATCAATGCCCATCCAGCGCTTCATCATTGCAACGTCAAACCGGGCAAAATGGAACAGTTTCAAAACGTTCGGGTCGGTCAGAAACTGTTTCAGGTTCGGGCAGTCATAATCCCGGTCGAGCTGGACGAGATGAGCTGTGCCGTCACCGGAGGAGAGTTGCACGAGTGTGAGATTGTCGCGAAGCAGGTTGAGGCCCATCGCCTCTGTGTCGACTGCCACAACCGGGCCAAAGTCGAGACCAGCGGGCAGGTCGCCCTTGTGAAGTGTAATGCCGTTCATGGCGAGGCTGTAGCACTTCAGGCGTTAAGGGCAAGTGTCTCGCGACCCCGCCGGGTCAGTCCCGTGTTTTCTTCAGGGCCACCACGGCGGCGTCCAGCGCATTCAGGAAGCGTGAACGGTCTGCTTTGGAGAAAGGCGCCGGGCCCCTCTGGATGCCATCCCCGAGACCAGCGCGCAAATCGGCATGAATGGCACGCACAGCGACGGCGCTACCGATTGAGGCGTCGGTAAATGCCTTGCCATTGGGTGCAAGTACGCGTGCACCGGCTTTCAGAGCCCGGTCAGCCAGCAGGATGTCTGCCGTGATGACGATGCTGCCGGGTCCTGCGGCTTCGGCGATCCAGTCGTCTGCTGCGTCGAATCCGTCTGAAACGATCTTGCGGCTGATCAGGCGGTGCTCCGGAATGCGAATATAGGAATTGGCGACGATCAGGACCGGCATTTCATGCCGAAGGGCAACCTTGTAGGTTTCTTCCTTCACGGGGCAGGCGTCGGCATCGACAAGAATTTGCAAGAGTCTCGCTCTCCGAAGTGTGATCGCTGACGCAAGGCAAGGTCTTGCGAGCCTCGCGTTTCCTGCGTCTTGTAGCGGCAAAATGGAGGAAGTCATATGGCAGCTGCACCCGTAAAAACCCGCATCACCGACATGCTGGGTATCGAGAAACCGATTATTCAGGCTGCAATGGGCTGGATCGCCCGCGCACCGCTTTCCTCGGCGTTTTCGAATGCCGGCGGCATGGGCATTATCGAGACCTCGTCTGGAGAACTGGACGTGATCCGCGACGAAATTCTCAAGATGAAAGACCTGACCGACAAGCCATTCGGCGTAAACGTCGCGCAAGCCTTTGTGCGCGACCCGAATATTGTCGATTTCATCATCGATCAGGGGATTAAGTTCGTCACAACGTCTGCGGGCGACCCCATGAAATACACATCCATGCTGAAAGAGGCCGGTCTGACCGTTTTCCACGTGGTGCCGTCGCTGCAGGGGGCGTTGCGCGCGATTGAGGCCGGCGTGGACGGCTTGATTGTTGAAGGCGGGGAAGGGGGAGGCTTCAAGAACCCCAAGGATGTTGCGTCGATGGTCCTCATTCCGCTCGTTTGCGAGCATGTGAGCGTGCCCGTCGTGGCGGCTGGCGGTATTACGGATGGTCGTAGCATGGCCGCGGCTTTCGCGCTCGGCGCCGAAGGCGTGTTGATGGGCACCCGCATTCTGTCTTCCGAGGAAAGCCCGGTGCATCAGAACTGGAAGGATGCTATTTTTGCGGCTGACGCCACCGATACGGTTTTTCTCAATCGGTCTGGTCCTGGTCCAGCTCTGCGCGCCCTGCGTACGGAGCGTACGGAACGCATTCTGAATGAGGGTGTGGAGAATATATTTGGAGAGTTTGCGGGCACGCAGAAAGTCTATTTCGGAGGGGACCTCGAAGCCGGGATCGCCCTGACTGGACAGGTTGCCGGACGGATCACGGGGGCAAAGCCTGTCGCTCAAATTCTGGACGAGACGATTATGGAATATTATAACGTCGTTGCGCGGCTCCCAAAATAGTCTCAAGCCATCTGGTTTTTGCCCGAAATTATCGCTAAACGACAATTCTTCACCTGAGAGGACCAAATGACCAGAAAATCTTTGCTCGTAGGCAGCGCCGCAGCGCTTGCTCTTGTCGTAACGGCCTGTGGCGAGAAGCCCGATGCTGCGAATGCGGAGGCTGCTGCCGAGGCGCCTGCCGAAGAAGCGAACTTGCCTGAGATCTCCGTGAGTGACGCGGAACTCGAGGGCAATCCGTTCCGTCAGGAGTGGGATACGCCCTATGGCGTGCCGCCTTTCGCAGAGATTGAAGATGCGCACTATATGCCAGCCACCAAGAAAGCCATTCTGGAGCTGCGCGCCGACATTGATGCCATCGTCAGCAATCCGGAGGAACCTGACTTCGAGAATACGATTGTCGGTCTTGATACGGCTGGTGCGTCCCTGAACCGCGTTCTGGGTGTCTTCTCAAACATCACAAACACAGACACGAACGACACGCTGAGCGAGCTTGAAGCTGAAATCTGGCCGATGCTGACGCGCGAAACAGATGCGATCAGTTTCAATGATGCGCTCTTCACCCGCGTGAAGGCTGTCTATGATCAGCGTGATCGTCTGGGGCTCGATGAGCAGGATGCGCGCCTTCTGGAACTGACGCATCGTGAGTTCGTGCGCAACGGCGCAGCGCTTTCTCCCGAGGTGAAAGCTGAGGTTGCTGCGATCAATGAAGAACTCTCCGGCCTGACGACCAAGTTCGGCCGCAACCTGCTCCTGTCTACCAAGGCATTCAAGATCGAGATCACGGATGAGGCCGAGCTTGCCGGCTTGTCTGATGACTTCAAAAGTGCGCTCAAAGTCGACGGTGAGGACAAATGGGTTCTGACAGTTGACCGGTCAGTCTACGAGACCTTCATGACGCAGAGCGAGAACCGTGAACTGCGCGAAAAGATGTTCGATGGTTATCGCCTTCGCGCATCTGAAGGCGAGTACGACAATGGCCCGCTCGCTATCAAGATTGCCCAGCTTCGTGCCAAGCGTGCCGAACTTATGGGTTATAAGTCTCACGCCCACTACCAGCTTGAGCCCCGCATGGCGAAGACGCCGAAAGGCGCAGAGGAGTTCCTGCTGAAAGTTTGGGAGCCAGGGCTGGAGCGTGCAAAGGAAGAGCGCGCAGCCATGCAGGAAATGGTTGGCGACGAGTTTCAGATCGCCGGGCATGACTGGTGGCACTATGCCGAAAAGGTCCGCCAGGATTTGTACGCGTTCGACGACAATGCGCTCAAGCCATACTTTGAACTCGGCGCGGTGCGTCAAGGTGCGTTCGATGTGGCTTCCCGCCTCTTCGATATCACGCTTGAGCCGGTGGAGGTGGACGGCTGGAACCCCGTTGTTACGGCGTATGATGTGAAGGATGCGAACACCGGCGAGCATCTTGGCCTGTTCATGATGGATATGTACGCCCGCGATTCAAAGCGTGGTGGCGCGTGGATGAGTTCATATCGCAACACATCCAACATTAATGGCGACAATGTCCGTCCGATCATCACGAATAATTTGAACCTGATTACGCCTGCTGAGGGTGAGCCGACATTGATGCGGTTTGATGAGGTGGAGACTCTGTTCCATGAGTTTGGGCACGGCCTGCACGGCCTGCTGACGCAGATCCGCTATTCCACCTTCTCCGGTGTGGATGGCCCACGCGACTATACCGAGTTCCCGGCCCAGATTCTGGAGCATTGGGCGGGCGCACCGGAAGTGCTTGCCGAATACGCCAATCACTACGAAACCGGCGAGCCGATCCCGATGGAGCTCATCGACAAGATGAATGCGGCCGCAACCTTCAATCAGGGCTTCAAGACGACCGAATTTATCGCGGCATCTCTGCTGGACCTGCGCTGGCACATGCTGACCTCGGAAGAGGCGGCCGAAATTACCGACGCGCGCGAGTTCGAACGCAAGGTCCTGGAAGAATACGGCCTGCTGCCCGAGATCGAGCCACGTTATCGCAGCCAGTATTTCAGCCATATTTTCGCAGGCGGCTATTCTGCCGGCTATTATGCGTATCTCTGGTCCGAGATCCTGGATGCAGACGGCTTCACGGCGTTCCGTGAGACGGGCGACATTTATGATCCGGAACTGGCGGCTCGCCTGAAGAAGTGGGTCTATGAGGCGGGTGGCTTGCGCGAAGCGGATGAGCTTTATCGCAATTTCCGCGGGTCCGACCCGACCATTGAGCCGCTGCTCAAGCTGCGCGGGTTCGCAGAGCAGCCGAGCGAAGGCTGATCTCCTTCAATTCAACTGAAAAGCCCGCCGGATACGTTCCGGCGGGCTTTTTCGTGTTGGTTGCTTGCTGAAAGGTCAGATCAGGCGGATTGTTCGGCCGCTTCACGGCATACGATCGCCTTTACCTCATCTTCGGTCTTGGCTTCTCTCAGGGCGTCGCGGATGGCGCTCTGACGGAAGGTGCGGCTGACCTGGGCCAAAGCCCGCAAATGGTCAGCGCCAGACGATTTGGGGGCCAGCAGCATGAAGACCAGATCGCACGGTCGGTCATCAATGGCTTCAAAGTCCACGCCTTGAACAAGCCGTAAATAGCCGCCGATAGGCGCTTCGATGCCATCCAGTCGCGCATGTGGAATGGCAACGCCTTCACCGACGCCGGTCGATCCGAGGCGTTCGCGCTCCATCACGGCATCCTCGATTTCACGAAGGCCAAGGCCGGTCGCAGCCGCCAGCGCTTCAGCGAGAGCGTGAATGGCTTGCTTGCGGCTCTTTGCCTCGAGCGAAGGGATAATCACCCCGTTTTCAAGCAGGGACGTCAAATCTGTCGCCATGAAGTTACTTTCCGTCTTCCGGATTAGTTCCTCGGGACGTTCGCAGGATCCACCCATCCAATGTGACCGTCTGGTCGGCGGTAGACCATATTAAGCCCGTCATGGCCAGCATTTCTGAACATGAGTGCCGGGACTTCCTGCAGTTCGAGCTGCATAACGGCCTCAGATACGCTCATTGTCCGAATTGTGTGCGACGTCTCTGCGACGGTCAGGGGCGTGTCATCTGCCTCTTCTGCGAGTTCTTCTTCATGCGCATCCTGGCCATTTGCACGGAATACGGATTCCGGGACCAATTCGCTCGGCATGGGGGCTGAATTTCCAGAATGGTGGTCTTTCAGGCGACGTTTGTAGCGGCGAACCCGCTTTTCCATCTTGTCGAGGCTGTTTTCCAGAGCCGCGTAGGGGTCTTCAGCCTTGCCCGTTGATTGAAGGATGATTCCGGATGGTAGGTGCACATTGCAGTCCACTTCAACAAATGGGCCCTGCTGCGATACGAATACGCGCGCGTCACCACTTCGGTTGAAATATTTACTGACTGCCGCCTCAAGTCCGTCTTCTATTCGGCTCCGCAGAGCTTCTCCGAGATCCATATGCTTGCCAGTAATCTGTATCTGCACGGGCGGTCTCCTTTGTTTTTTCAGGATTCAAGTATGGCGCAGAATTGCGACCGAGGCGAATCCAATTCCTCATCTTGATGACTTGGGAGCGGCTTTGGCCTGCCTCAAGAGCCCGGGCGCGAAATTGGGGCAATGCGTTGATAGCGTCTGTTGACCTGAAGCATTGCCTGCAGTTTCGCGGGTTCGCATTCTCATCCAAAATACAGCCAAGAGAGTTTTAAGTTTCTTCGATTTGTTTGGCGGTAACTTGATCTATACTTTCAGTGACGCAGTCTAGTTAAGTTCCATTCATCGAGGACTACCCCTAGCGTATGGCGACCGACGACCCGGAAAAAATGCCTGGTTCCGACCGAACGCTCGCTGAGCGGGAAGCCATGTATAGAAGCGCCTTTGAGCAGGCGAGTGTGGGCATTGCGCATGTCGGTCCGCAAGGGGAGTGGCTCAACGTCAATCGCCGTGTTTCGGAAATCGTGGGCTATTCGCCTTCCGAGCTTTTGACGATCACCTTTCAAGACATCACGCATCCCGATGATCTCGATCTCGACGTAAATCTCCTGAATGAAGTGCTCGATGGCACAAGAGACGGGTATCGGAT
This sequence comes from Hyphomonas atlantica corrig., assembly GCF_000682715.1. Lineage (GTDB taxonomy): Bacteria > Pseudomonadota > Alphaproteobacteria > Caulobacterales > Hyphomonadaceae > Hyphomonas > Hyphomonas atlantica. Next base: position 84,609 of record NZ_AWFH01000056.1, read on the forward strand.
CGACAAACGCTACTTTCACAAGGCGGGGCGCATTGTATGGGTCACGCTGTCTGTCAGTTGCGTGCGGAAAGCGTCCGGCGAAGTCGACTACTTCATCTCCGTTCTGCAGGATATTACGGAGAAGAAACGCATTGGACAGGCATTGCTGGATAGCGAAATCCGCTTCCGGGCCGTTCAGGAAACCAGCCCTGACGGGTTCATGATTTTCCATAGTCTCAGATCGACCGATGGTGAGATCGAGGATTTTGTGTGGGAGTTTTCAATCCCGCCGCAGAGCAACTCACGGGGCGCGTCAGTCAGGCCCTGATTGGCAAACGTTTGACCAAAGAGATGCCGGAAGTCAGCACTTATGGACTGTTTGAAGTGTTCTGCAATACCGTTCAGACTGGTGCGCCTTGGCGACGTGAGGTTTATTATCCGGGGCGGGATCGTCGACGATGGTTCAATTTCACGGTCGCGCGGGTGGGTGATGGCTTTGCGGTGTCATTTCAGGATGTCACGGCGCGAAAGAATGCAGAGCTTCAACTGCAGGCCAGTCAAAAGCGCCTTCGGACAATTCTCAACGGGGTGATGGCTATCATCGGGTTGGCGAAACCCGATGGCAAATTGCTCGAGGTGAATGAAACGACCCTGCGCCTGACAGGCGTACGGGAAGATGAAATGTTGGGGCACCGAATCTGGAACCATCCCGCCTGGTGTCAGACGTCGGAATCGCAAGATCAATTGGTCAAGGCATTCGAGGAAGCCAAGGTCGGAAAACGCATGCGCTTTGATACAGAGATTCGCGGATCTGGCGGGCAGTCGATTCCGGTTGACATGCAGCTCTCCCCGATCTTCGACGAGTTCGAGCAGGTAACGGAAATCGTTCTGTCCGCTGTGGATATATCCGAACGCAAACGGTCTGAAGCGCACCGTGAAATGCTTTTGAGCGAGCTCAACCACAGGGTAAAGAATTCCCTGGCCACAATTCAGGCAATCGCTGCCCATACGGTGCGCGAGGCGACTGATTTGGAGGGGTTCCGTCGCGCCTTCACCGGGCGCCTCCGTGCTATCGCGGCCAGTCACGATTTGCTGGTTTCTTCAACTCGCGAGTCTGCGGACATTTCCCGACTTATTCGAGAGCAGATAATGGGATATGCTCCCGAGGAGGCTAGCCGGCTTGAACTGTCAGGTCCGCCATTGGTGCTTGGCCCGCAAGGTGCGCATGCGTTTGGCCTGATCCTGCATGAGCTGGCAACCAACGCGTCGAAATATGGTGCGTTCTCGAACGAGCGTGGCTGCCTCAGGATTGGTTGGCGTCTGGAAGGGGAAGATGTCGTTGTGGAGTGGCTGGAAAGGGGCGGGCCAACCGTTGTGCCCCCAACGCGAAGAGGGTTCGGCAGCGCGTTGATAGAGCAAAGTTTGTCGCACTCCCTTGGGGGACGTTCAAAATTGGATTTCAATCCAGAAGGGTTGAAGGCGGAATTTCAGTTTCCGGTTCGGAAATAGGAGGATTGGGTGGGGGACAAACCAAACATACTTCTGGTCGAGGACGATTTTTTGATCGCCTACGATATGAAGTTGCAATTGGAAGAGGCGGCATTCGTTGTTGTCTGGACAGTTAGTAGTGCGGAGGACGCGCTTGCATTGCTGGAAGATACCTCGGTTTGCGCTGCTGTGCTGGACATGGACCTTGGGGGCGTATCGTCATTCCCAATTGCACATCGCCTGAACGAAATGCGGATCCCATTCCTGTTTGTGTCAGGCAATGATGGGGGTGAGCTGCACGGTGATCTGGCGGGCAGCCCGATAATGACCAAACCTGTCAACTATCCCCGTTTGATCAGTGTACTTAGAGGATTGCTAGGCGCGCAAGGTACTTGACCGTTGCGGGTCACATACCGCGTACTGGCCCCTTGATGGGAGTTTCGCGTTCTGTTGCGGCCGGCTTACCAGCATTGCGTCCGTAGTCGTGCTTTTTAAGTAGTCCGCGAAACTGGTGATATGTTAAGCTGAGCATTTCCGAGGCTTTGCCCTGATGGCCTTGTGACAGGCTGAGGGCTTCATCTATCAGGCGCATTTCAAATGCGGAGACCTGTGCCGTGAAGTTTGCAGCGACTGTCTCTGGGGCCTGAGGGCCGGCGGCAGGAGTGACTGCTGCGCTTGCTTTCCCGGACTTTCCAGCGCCCTTCGGTCGCCAAGGGGAGGCAAATGGATCCAGCGCGGACGGGTCGAACAAGACAGGTTCGTCCGGCGCCAGCAACATCGCTCTGTGCGCAAGTCGCTGTGCGAAGTTTCGCAATTCACGCACGTTTCCCGGCCAATCATGCGCTTCGATGGCGGCAATAGTGGATGGCGCAAAGCCGGGAAAGTCCTGCGCCATTTCAATCGCCATCCTGCGGGCAAAATGATCTGCCAGCAGGCTGGCATCGCCTGGGCGCGCCCGCAGCGGCGGCAGGGTGATCACGTCGAAAGCGAGCCGGTCCAGCAAGTCTGCGCGGAACTCGCCTGCCTCGACCATCGCGGGGAGGTCGGCGTTCGTCGCTGCTACGATACGTACATCAGTGGTGAGCACTTTGGAGCCGCCAACGCGCTGGAACTCTCCATACTCTACGATGCGCAGCAGTTTTTCCTGTACCTGATTACTTGCTGTGGCGATCTCGTCCAGAAAGATCGTGCCGCCATCGGCAAGCTCAAATCGGCCACGGCGCATCTCTGTTGCGCCAGTGAAGGCTCCGCGCTCGTGCCCGAACAATTCAGAGTCCAGAAGCGTTTCTGAGAGCGCGGCGCAGTTCACTTTGACGAACGGGCCGTCCCAGCGACTGGAAAGGAAATGAAGGCGCTCGCCTATCAGTTCTTTGCCCGTGCCGCGTTCACCAATGACGAGAATGGGTCTGTCCAGCGGGGCGACGCGGGAAACGTGCTCCTGCGCACTAAGCCAGGCGGGTGCCTGACCCAATAATTGGGTATTTTGACCGATCATGGGGTAAATTTAGCTAAAAGAGGGAGTAAAATCTACAAAAAATTTGGCGAATTTCACCAAACTCAATGTGGGGTGTGCGGGAAAATGGATAAAAAACTGAATAAAAACATCGGTTTGTAAAATTAATTCTGAGTTGGCACGCTCCTTGAAATGAGTGAAGGGCTCAGAGCGACAGGGCGTTGCTCACACTCAAGAAGGACAAAACGATAATGGACGATCGCTACAACACTACGGAAGCCCGCTCGGATGCTGGCCGTTTCGGTCGGTGGCTTGCGACACGCCCCGCGGAAAGCTGGATGTTTTTCGTGGTCGGCGTCTTCTTCGGCGGCTTGTTCTTCTAATTCCCCTCCAGACACGAAAGGACACCAAAATGGGTTTGTTTTCCCGACTCGGTGACATCATCAATTCCAACATCAATGCGATGCTCGACAGCGCAGAAAATCCGGAAAAGATTGCCCGGCTGATCATCCAGGAAATGGAAGATACGCTGGTTGAGGTTCGCACCGCTGCGGCACGTGCGATGGCTGACAAGAAAGAAATGGAACGCGAGATCGCGCATTTCTCCGCTACCCGCGACGAGTGGGCGGCAAAGGCTGAGCTGGCCATCGACAAGGGGCGTGAGGATCTGGCCCGAGGCGCTTTGGTTGCAAAGCAAAAGGCCGAAGGTGAAATTGACCGCCGCAAGGTGGCCATGGACGCCGCTGAAGAAGCTTTCGAAAAGCGTCAGGACGATCTGGCCAAACTTCAGGCCAAGCTGGACGAAGCCAAGGCAAAGCATCGTGCCCTGATGATGCGCCGTGAGGCCGCGGAACAACGCATCCGCATCCGCAGCCAGGTTTATGATGGCAAAGTGGATGATGCGCTGGCCCGCTACAACAACATCGAACGCAAGGTCGATGAGATGGAAGCCTACGCTGACACCATCAAAGGCCGCGAGCCGAGCCTCGAAGCCGAGTTTGCTGCGCTGGAGCGTGACGAAAGCGTCGAGAAGGAGCTTGAGGCTCTCAAGGCCAAGCGTGCCAAGTCTTCGGCGAAGTCTTCGAGCAAGAAATCGGAGGAATAGTCGATGTTGTTTTCGCTCGCCTGCCTCGTTGGCTTCATGACGCTTGTTTGTGCACCTGGCCTGATCGCTCAGGCCCGTGCTGAGCGCCGCGCAACCACGAAAGAGGCCGCCTGATGGACGAAATTCTCATCCCCATCGTAGCGATTGTTGCGCTTTTCATAGTCTTTCCCGGCATGATTTTCCACTACATTACTCTGTGGCGGAAGCAGAAAACCCTGATGCCGGACGATGAGCGCATGATGGAGGATCTCTGGCGTTCGGCCCGCGCGATGGAGCGCCGGATCGAGACGCTGGAATCCCTCCTTGAACAGAGCGAGGCGGATAGCCCCCGCCGCCCGCCGCGCTCTTCCCGCCCCACTTTTGACGACTAAGGACCAACCCTATGACCCGCCATTCCCGCCCGTATCGCGACACTGAGTCCGGTGAAGACCGGTACGGATCTCCCAACCCAAAGCGCTTTTATCGCTCGCGTCGTGACAAGGTGATCGCCGGTGTCTGCGGCGGCCTGGCTGAACGTTTCGGCTGGGAGCCAATTCTCGTTCGCCTACTCGCTATTCTGGCTTTTTTCTTCATTGCAGGACCGATCGCGATTATCGCTTACATCGTTGTCTGGATGATTACGCCGCGGACACCGCTGGGCGGTCGCTCCATCTCACCGGAAGAAGACGCATTCTGGCGCAGTGTGAATGACCGCCCGAGAGCCACGTTCGGGACGCTGAAATATACTTTCATGGATCTCGACGAACGTCTGCGGGATATCGAACGCAAAGTCACATCTGACGAGTGGCGCTTGCGCAAGGAATTCCGAGATCTGGAGCGCGGCAACTAGACTGCGCCCACTCACCCCAACACTCCGACAAGAAGGACCGGAAAAATGCGTAAGGGGACGCTACTGACAAACAACTGGCTGCTTGGAGGCATTTCTGTCCTCATCCTGATGATGACACTGTTTGTTTCCAGCCTGCATGGTGACACGGCTCTGGAGTTCGGCGGGCTTCAGATGACCTTTGCGCCGCACGAGGAGGGGGGCGTTCGCCTGAGCATCGCCCGCTCTTTCGGCCAGTCAGATTTCACCGCGCTTTAAGGCGCGCAGGATAAGGCGCGAGGGGCTGATTGCTTCCAGCGCCGAAACCTCGGCGGCAACTGGTCCGCCCAGACACATGGCTGCGAGAATTCGTCCCGCCCAGGGACCCCAGGTAAACCCTCGCGCGCCAAAGCCATTCACCAAGAATATTCCCGGCAAAAGAGGTGCATCTGTTTCGGCGGCGCGCCCTGTTCTCAGTCCGGAAAAGGCTTCAAGCATCGCTTCAAGGTTTGGTACGGCACCGATCAGGGGCAGACGGTCGGCGGTAGTGGCGCGAATTGCTGCACGTGATGTGACCTGATGGTCTTTCGCGTCGCGTCGCCACCACGGGGAGAGCTTTTTTAGGGCTTCAGCATTATCTTCTCGCGCTGTGTCGCTTGTTGTCGCGTCGGCATCCTGCGGAATTTTTTCGAACGTCGCGCCCCATAAGCGCTCATCGTTCAGGGCAAGGGCGTAGTGTCCGCTGGCCAGAGCATCTGCCTCAACGCGTGTTGCGCCGGTTACAAACTCTACCTGGCCAAGCCTGCCTTCCAGTTTCAGCCAGTCGAACTGCTGAATGGCGGACATGGCATTGGCCATGATGATTGCATCAAAGGTCTCGCCATTTACGGTCCGGTTGCGGAGGTCGATGTTCACGGTCCCGATCTGTACCCGGACACCTTCGAGAAGGCTCGCGACAATTTTCTGCGGCTCAAGAATCATTGCGCGTTTGTGCAGAAGACCGCCGCCTGAAATGGCCTCGAGGTCTTCCAGCGGCAGAGGTGGGTCAGCGAGCAGTTTGGCAAAGCGGCTCAATTCTGCCGTGTCTTTCGGCATCTGACGAACACTGGTTTCATGCGCGCCATCCATACTTGAATAGGTTTGCCGAGCGGCAAGATAGGCGTCGATCAAAAGGCGCGCCTGAACCGTGTCGCCGGCATCAAGGCGCGGCATCAGCAAGGCGAGAGGGTTGCCACTTGCGCCGCTGGCGATGCCTGCTGGATCAAAGACGGTGACATTCGCTCCACGCACGGACAGCGCATGCGCCGCGCTGGCGCCAGCAATTCCCGCGCCGAGGATGGCGATTCTTTTCGCGGTCGAAGCGCTTCCACGAAGTCCGTATACATCTTGAGCGGAGGTGGAGGGCTTGAGTAGCGTGGCTTCCAGTCGTTCTCTCTTTCGCCCATGCCCTTGTGCCTTGGCGACATTGAAGCCCTCATCCGCCAGTCCGCGGCGAACAGCGCCTGCGACGGTGAATGTGCCGATGACTGCGCCCGGTTTCGATCGCGCCGCGATCCGGCCGTAGAGTTCGGCGGCCCACATATCTTCATTTTTTGCGGGGCTGAAGCCGTCAAGGAACCAGGCATCGGCTTGAAACTCGCTTTGTGGCAGCGTGTCGTGAATATCGCCCAGATGCAGCGTGAGCGTTATGCCCAGATCTTGCCAGACTTCATGATGCACACGGCGGATGGGCCCGGGCCACGCCGCAAGCAGGCGATCTGCATAAGGCTTCAGTTCCGGCCATGTTTTCAACGCTCTGGCAGCGTCGTCGCGGGTGAGTGGGAACCCCTCAAAGCTGACAAAATGAAGCCAGGCATCCGGATGTGGGCGGTTTGCCTGCCACAATTCGCACAGGGCCAGGAAGTTCAGTCCGGTCCCAAAGCCTGTTTCGGCTATTGTGAACTCGTCCCGGCCGGTCCAGGCCTCTGGCAGGCCGCATCCCTTCAGGAACACGGCCCGCGTTTCTGCCAGACCGTCGCCAGCCGTGAAGTAAACGTCACCTGCCTCCCGCGCGACGGGTGTGCCATCGTCTTTCCAGTCGATAGTGGGGTGGGTCAGCAGGCGTGTCATTGCACAGCAGGTAGCTGGGCAGGGGGCGTTTGAACAGACCTCGCGCGCCGCGTGCAACCTGTAGAGGATTTAATCGGATCGCTCTGCCTTCACGTGCGTTGATTGGATGACCGCACTCACGCGGCCGAACACAACCCATGAAGGAGATTGAAATGGACAAGGAGCATGTCAAAGGCGCCGCAAAGAAAGCCGAAGGCGAAATCAAGGAAACTGTCGGCGAGATGACAGATAACAAGAAAATGCAGGCCGAAGGCAAAATGGACAAAGCCGAAGGCGAAGTCCGCGACACCGCAGGCGATGTAAAGGATGCCACGAAAAAATAGGCTGGCATTTCCTGAACTGAGAAAGCCGCCCCGAGAGGGGCGGCTTTTCCTTGCGTACCGGCTATGCGCACGCCACATAGGGGTCAAAGCAGAAGGTGAACGGGATGACCGAGATCAAGATCACGCGAGAGGACGGAAAGTCCGGAGGACGTTATGTTGCTGTCGTGAACGGTCATGAGGCCGAAATGACCTATTCCAGAGCAGGCACAGAGCGGATCATCATTGATCACACCGGCGTCCCAAGAGAGTTGGGTGGGCTTGGTGTCGGGGTGGCATTGGTCAAACAAGCGGTTGAGGATGCCCGGCGCGATGGAATCAAGATCATACCACTCTGCCCCTTCGCGAAGGCTCAAATTCAGAAACACCCTGAATGGCAGGACATTCTTGCATGAGTGCGATTACCCACGACGAGAACCATATGCGCTACAGCCACTACGAGGACGGGCTGGAAGCCTATCTGACCTATGAGCGTCCGCGCACAGGTCATCGACATATCACGCATACGATCGTGCCCGGCGAATTGGGTGGCAAAGGGCTTGGCAAGCGTCTGGTGACGGCTGCGATGGAAGATATCATTGCGGCGGGTGAAACGGTTTCATCATCCTGCTGGTTTGCCACCGCCTTGATCGAGAAAACGCCCGAATGGGCAGCGCTCCGCGTATGACGCAGCCTTTCTGGCAGACGAAAACCCTCGCCGAAATGTCGTCGGAAGAGTGGGAGTCCCTCTGCGATGGCTGCGGTAAGTGCTGCTTATTGAAACTGGAAGACGAAGACACCGGTGAGATAGCGTATACCCGTCTGCACTGTCGCCTTTTTGATGGTGAGACTTGCCGGTGCGCGGACTATCAGAACCGGAAGAAAATCGTCGAAGACTGCGTGATCCTGACCCCGCAAAAGGTCGAGGAGATCCGCTGGATGCCGCAGACGTGCGCCTACCGGCTTGTTCATGAAGGCAGGGATTTGCCGGAGTGGCACCATCTGGTCTGCGGGGATCGCGAGCGCATTCACGCTGAGGGCCATTCCATCCGGGGACGCACGATTTCCGAAGACACGGTTTTCGAAGAAGACACTGAAGACTGGATTGTCGACTGGGAAGGCAATGAGCCCTAGACGCCCACAACTTCGCTGTTCGTCGCTTCCGCTTTGAGCCATTTGATGAAATTACGTACATCCGGGGTCAGGTGACGCCCTTTCGGATATACAATCCAATAGCCGAAATCGATCAGGTGTGAGCCGTCCGCAAACGGTGCAACCAGGCGCCCTGAAGCAAGGTCTGCGGCGGCGATGGCGCGTTTTGCGAGCGCGACCCCGCGCCCGGCGGCTGCGGCTTCGATCACAAGGATTGCCTGATTGAAGCGCGGCCCTCGACTTCCATCCGCGTCGGTTACATTGCGCGCGCGCAGCCAGCTTGCCCAATCCGGGCAGGAAGGATCATTTTCGTTGCTTTCATCATGGATCAGCGTGTGATGGCGCAAATCGGATGGCTTGCGGATGGCGTCAGGGCCGTCCAGCAGGGCGGGGGAGCAAACTGGCAGGACCGTCTCGTCCATCAGTTTTTCTGATTTCAGCCCGTCATAATTTCCGCGACCGTAGCGAATGGCAAAATCGGCATCGGCAGTGGTGAAATCAGTCAGCCCCATATCTGCGCTGATCCAGGCTTCCACGTCCTCATGGTCCCGGTGAAACCCATCAAGACGCGGGGCCAGCCATTTGGCGGCGAAGGAAGGTGCCGAGGAAACCATGACCCGGCCTTTTCGCGCAGGCGCCTGCATGATGCGGCCAGCTTCAGAAATTCTCTCAAATGCGTCGCGCACAAGGGGCAGGCTTGCCTGAGCGGCATCTGTCAGCAAAACTGAACGGCCGGTTCGTTTGAACAGTGGCGTTCCGGCGTATTCCTCCAACTGCCTTATCTGTTGTGAAATGGCGCCGGGCGTGACATTCAGTTCCTCGGCAGCCTGCGTGAAAGACAGGCGCCGCGCGGCAGCTTCAAAGGCTCTCAGCGCATTCAGGGGAGGCAGTCGGTCGGTTGGATCTGACATGGATAGTTTCTCTAAAGGATCGCTGTAGGGGTTCATGGTTGCGTCCGCCGCGTCAAGAGCCATTTTGACATTCGACTGATCAGCTAACCTAAATGAGGTCCGCCCGCATGCGCCAGTTCCCGGCTTTCTTCAACATGGATGACGCGCGCGTCGTCGTGTTTGGCGGCGGAGAAGAAGCGCGCCGCAAGGTGCGCCTGCTCGCAAAGACGCCAGCGCAAATCACTGTAATTATTGGCAAAGATATCGATCCAGGTTTCGCCGAGGAATTTGCGGGGCGTATCACGATCGCGCCTCAGAGCGAGGCTGGCCCGGCACTGGATATTGCCCGCTTTGCGATTGTCGCCTGCCGCATCGACGAAAATACAGAACGATCGATCACATGGGCGCGCCAATATGGGGTGCCTCTGAACGTCGTCGACCGCCCTGAATTGTGCGATTTTACCGTTCCGTCCATTCTGGACCGGGGTGAGATTGTCGCGGCTGTTGCTTCCGGTGGATCTGCTCCTGTGCTCGCAAAATCAGTGCGCGCCAAGCTCGAAGGCCTGCTGCCGGCACGGATCGGTGATCTGGCTGAACTGGCGGGTCGGATGCGAGACGAAGTGAAGGAGAGATTGCCCAATGCTGGCGAGCGCCGGCAGTTCTGGGAATCTGTGCTGAATGGCAAGGCCGCTGAGCTTGCCTATGCGGGAGAAATTGAGGCTGCTGAGCAGGCTATGCGAGACGCACTCAATGGTCGTCGCGCACAGGGCGTGGTGCATTTGGTCGGGGCCGGTCCGGGTGATCCGGAATTGCTGACATTGAAAGCGCTACGCCTGCTTCAGGAGGCCGATATCGTCTACTTTGACCGGCTGGTGAGTGACGAGATTCTTACTCTGATCCGCCGGGATGCGGACCGTGTGCCGGTTGGCAAGAGCAAGGGCGATCACTCCGTACCCCAAGAAGAAATTCACGAGATGCTGATCCGCTCTGCGCGTGATGGCAAGCGTGTCGTTCGCCTCAAAGGCGGTGATCCATTCATTTTCGGTCGCGGCGGCGAGGAAATGGAAGCTGTCCTGGCCGCGGGTGTTGAGGCGTTTGTCGTGCCAGGCATTTCGTCTGCGCTTGGCTGCGCAGCGCAGGCGGGCGTGCCGCTTACCCATCGCGATCATGCGCAGAGCCTGACCTTCGTGACCGGACACGCAAAGTCTGGCGGTGTGCCAGACCTCGACTGGGAATCTCTCGCCAAACCGAACCAGACCGTGACAGTCTTCATGGGCGTTGGTACAGCCGCCGCGATCACAGACAAGCTGATCGAAGCCGGGCGCGCGCCTGACACGCCTGTTGCTGTCATCGAGAATGGCACGCGACGCGATGAGATTCAGGTTTTTGGAATTCTGGCGGAATTGCCGGACCTCATCACAGATAACGGCATCAAGGGGCCGGCCCTGCTGATCATTGGCAAAGTGGCAGGTTTGCCATTCGCCAGCGGCACAATCGCTCAGGCTAATCCGGTCCAGCAGGAGACTTTCGCATGACATCCGTCCGCCCGAAACTTAAGCCAGAGACACCGAAGGCAGTAACCGCCTGGGAAACGGCCACAGGTGAAAATGTCTGGATGACCGCCGATGGGGGCTGGACCAAGGATCCAGCCCAGATCGGAGCGTTCACAGGTGAGGAGGCCGAAGCCCGCCTTGCTGATGCGCAAGCCCAGGAAGGGCAGGTTACCGACCCTTACTTTATGGAAGTCACGGAAACCGGTGGTATTACAGGCCGGGAAACGTTGCGCGAGACCATTCGTGCGACCGGGCCGACCGTTGCATACGGGGACGCTGGCTGATGCCAAATCGCGAGATTACGCGTTTGACCCTTTACGGAGACTCCATCTCCGGCAATTGCATGAAGCCGAAATGGACGGCCGACTTGCTGGGCATTGCTTATGACTGGGTTGAGGTAGACATTCTTCAAGGCGGCACGCGCACGGAAGACTTTTTGTCTGTGAACCCGGCCGGTCAGGTGCCATTGGCGCGCTGGCCGGATGGCCGCGCTTTGCCGCAGTCCAACTCCATCATGCTTTACCTCGCCGAAGACGCTGGCAGCGAGTTGGTACCTGCGGACTCATTCAAGAAAGCACAGATGATGAGCTGGCTGTTCTGGGAGCAGTATTCGCATGAGACAGCGATTGCCGTGCGGCGATTCCAGAAACACTATCTCAAGACACCTGAGGACCAGATCGATCCGCAGCTCATGGCCAGAGGGCGACGCGCCCTCGGAGTGATGGAGCTGCAACTGACTTATACGGACTGGTTGGTCGGTGATGCGATGACACTCGCAGATATCGCGCTGGTCGCCTATACGCGCGTCGCGCATGAAGGCGGCTTTGACCTGAGTGAATTTCCCTCCGTCGAACGATGGGTCAGCCGCACAGAAGCGGCGCTTAATATCCCGCATGCAAAAGAGGCTGCGTAATGTATCGTTATGATGAATTTGATGCTCGGATCGTGTCCGAGCGTGTCGCGCAATTCCGGGGGCAGGTGGAACGCCGCCTGGCTGGAACGCTGCTCGAAGATGAATTCAAACCGCTGCGCTTGCAGAATGGAGTGTATCTCCAGCTACATGCCTATATGCTGCGTGTTGCCATTCCCTATGGCCAGTTGAGCGGTCGTCAGCTGCGCCAGCTCGCAGTTGTCGCGCGGGACTATGACCGTGGTTATGGCCACTTCACGACCCGTCAAAACATTCAGTTCAACTGGGTTGCCCTGAAAGATATTCCCGATGTGCTCGCGAAGCTCGCGGAAGTAGAGATGCACGCAATTCAGACCTCGGGGAATTGCATCCGCAACGTGACGTCTGACCATTTTGCGGGAGCGACAAAAGATGAGTTGATGGACCCACGTCCGTGGTGCGAGATCATCCGCCAATGGAGCACATTTCATCCGGAATTCGCTTTCCTGCCACGGAAATTCAAGATTGCGGTCACGGCCGCCGAGCATGACCGGGCCGCGATCCGCGTGCACGATATTGGCCTGCACATTCGCAAACGCGGCGACGTCGTCGGGTTTGAAGTGCATGTCGGTGGCGGGCAGGGGCGTACGCCACATCTGGCGACGCTCGTGAACGAATTCGTGCCTGAAGCCGAACTGCTCGACTATCTCGAAGCAATCATGCGCGTGTACAACCGCTTCGGTCGCCGGGACAACAAGTACAAGGCGCGCATCAAGATCCTGGTGAGTGAGCTGGGTGAAGGCGAGTTCCGCCGCTTGGTGGAAGAAGAATATGCGGCGCAACGCCCGCAGGAGAAAATCGATCTTCCGCAGGCGGAGATTGATCGGATTCACGCCTATTTCGCGCCTCCGGCCCTGGCTGAAAAACCTGCAACGTCTGATGCATTCGAGGCGCTCAAGGCCGAAGATCCGGAGTTTGCGCGCTGGGCGCGCGTGAACTTGCATCCGCACAAAACAGATGGTTACGCGTCTGTTACGGTGAGCCTGAAGCCGGTTGGCGGTCTTGCCGGGGACGCGACGGATGCGCAGATGATGACGGTCGCGCATCTGGCTGAGACCTATGCGTATGATGATATTCGCGTTAGTCACGCCCAGAACCTCGTCCTGCCGCATGTGGCGCTGGATGACCTGCCGGATGTGTACCGCGAGCTGAAAGCGGCTGGCCTTCACACTGCCAATGAGAGCCTGATTACGGACATGATCGTCTGCCCCGGCCTCGACTATTGCAACCTTGCCAATGCCCGGTCCATTCCGGTTGGTCAGGCTGTCCAGCAAGTCTTCGCTGATCCTGATTATCAGGAGGATATTGGCCGCCTGCACATCAATATTTCCGGATGTATCAACGCTTGTGGCCACCATCATATCGGCCATATCGGCATTCTGGGCGTCGATAAGAAAGGTGAGGAATTCTATCAGATCACCTTTGGCGGCCGCGCCGATGAGAAGGCCGCGATCGGCTCGATTGCCGGGCCGGGCCTGAAAGCCGATGATGTTCCGAGCGCGCTGAAACGCGTCGTGGATACCTATCGCGACCTGCGCTCCGACAAGAGCGAATTGTTTATCGAGACGTTGGCCCGCCTCGGCCATGATCCCTTCAAGGAGGCACTTTATGCCGCTGATTAAGAACGGCACGGAGATCGACGATATCTGGGCTTATGTCCCCGATGAAGGAGAGCTGTCCCCTGGCGGATGTATTACAGTTTCGCTGGCACGTTTTCGCAGCGAGACGGACGTGCTGCTTGCACGAAATACCGATATCGGCGTGCGTCTGGAGCCGGGCGATGATCCTCATGAGCTGGAGGAGCATCTGGAGCGTCTCCAGCTGATCGAGATCAGTTTTCCTAAATATACCGACGGGCGTGGATACTCGCAGGCGCAGCTACTACGCCGTCGCTTCGGATATTCTGGAGAGCTGCGCGCCGTCGGCCACGTCCTGCGGGATCAGATATTCTATATGAACCGTTCAGGCTTTGATGCTTACGAGACCGACCGCGCTGACCTACATGAAGTGCTGAACGCATTGAATGAGTATTCCGAGGTCTACCAGCCCGCAGCGGGTGATCGGACGCCGGTCTACCGGAAGAGACACGAAAGCTGACCCTTATGCCTTATGGCGACAGCCTGATCCGCAAGAACGAGACGTCGGACGCCCGGCTCGCACGCTTGAATGCCGAGCTGCGGGATGCGTCCGCGCAGACGATCTTGCGCGTTGCCATGATCCGTGAATGGCGCGATGGCTTGACCTATGTATCCAGCTTTGGCGCGGAAAGCGTGGCCATGCTGGCGCTGATCGCTGAAGTGAAGCCGGATCTGCCGATCATCTTTCTTGAGACTGGAATGCACTTCCCGCAAACGCTGGACTACAAGGACGAGCTGATCGAAAAGCTGGGCCTTACAGGCGTGCGCGAAATTCCGCCAAGCGAGACAGAGCGCAAGGTGCTCGATCCTAAAGGCATGCTCTGGAAGACTGATCCTGATGCGTGCTGCGCCCTGCGCAAGGTTCGCCCGCTGGAGCCTGCTCTGGAAGGCTTTGATGCATGGATCACCGGCCGCAAACGCTTCCACGGCGGCGCCCGGATGAGCATGCCGGTCTTCGAGTTTGCAAATGGTCGCTACAAGGTGAACCCGCTGGCAAACTGGACGCCTGAAGATGTTGAGCTGCTCATCAAGCAGCGCAACTTGCCGCGTCATCCGTTGGTGGCGCAGGGCTATCCGTCCATCGGCTGCTGGCCGTGCACGAAGCCGTCTGACAATCCTGACGATCCCCGCGCTGGACGCTGGGCTGGTCAGGAAAAGACCGAATGTGGCCTCCATGTCGACAAGACAGAGCGCCCGCGGGTTTTCTAGACGGCTGCAGTGAACACATGTGACAAAGTGATCGCTCCGGCGGTCGCCACGTTCACACTGTCAAAGCCTTCTGACATCGGGATACGCACCGCCCGGCAGGCTGCGATCACTTCGTCTGGCAGGCCGGGGCCTTCTGCGCCTAGCAGGATCGCAAGCCTTGCCGGAACGGGCAGGGAGGTGAGCGATGCCGCGTCCGTGCGGGGCGTCATCGCCCAGACTTCATAGCCCGCCGCTTTCGCCGCGTTCACCATGTCCAGGCCCGTCCCGCCTTGGGCATAGGGCAGCCAGAGTGTGCTGCCGGACGAAACGCGGATGGCCTTGCGATAGAGCGGGTCGCAGCATTGCGCGTCCATCAGCACGGCAGAAGCGCCAAAAGCAGCAGCGTTGCGAAAGCAGGCGCCGATATTGTCGTGGTTTGACAGGTCCGACAGCAGCAGGAGAGTCGAGGCTGCCGACACGCCGCTCTCCAAAAACGCGGCCGGGTCCGGAATTTCCCCTTTCAGCCCACAGGCCAGCACGCCGCGATGCATCGGGAAGCCAGTCACCTTGTCCATCACACTCTGAGGCGCCGTATAAACCGGCACGTCTGCTGGAACCCGCGCCAATAGTTCCGCCAGTGGCTCGATACGGCTATCGGCAATGAAGATGCTTTCCAGCGCGAACCGGCCCCGTCGTACCGCAGTTTCGAGTGTCACTTTGCCTTCTATAATGAAGCGTGCGCCGTGACCTGAGGTCAGATCCTTTTCCCGGATTGATGTGTACGCCGCAAGTCTAGGGTCGCCTTCGTTATCGATTGGGATGGGGGGCATGTTTCAGACGAGCTTTGGACAGGGAGAAGACTGGAGGGTTTCGGGGCGATGTGCGGGAGGAATGACCGCTTGTCAAAACGCAAATCCGCAGGTCGCCTTCCTGCTGCGGGTGCTTCAGAGCAATAAATTCCCCAAACAGGAGAAAAAATTCAATCTCAACTATTGAGAGCGCAATCATAAATAGATAGAAGACGGGCTGTTATTCGATTCTGCCGGCTGGGATGGGGGCAGGGATGAGTGTGATGATGAAGTCGTTGATCGTGCTGTGGGAGCATCGTTTTGCGCTCACATTGATTGTGCTGGCGATGGCATTCCTGACGATTACTGCGGGGCGGCAGTTGCAGCGTTACGGAGATTACAAGGAGGTGGTGCGTCACCAGGGCGATCAGAACGCGCAATTGGTGAATTGGGCCATAAGTGGAGAGCGCCCCGTTCTCCTGGATCAATTGCTGGCATCGGATGCCGACAGGTTTGTGTCGCTTAACACGGCAGAGATGAAATTTGCCGTGTCCGATCCTGTCTGCCACCCTCATAGACCGCGGTCGTTCATTGGCTCGCGGCCTCATCCAACCATGTGTCCTCATACATTGCATACTGGAGAGGAGACGAACCCGTCGGACTATGTGTGTGAGACGGCTGTAAGCTGGTCACCAAGAGACCAGAAAAAAGCGGTCCCCGAAAAGGAGACCGCCTGTTTGGTTACAATCTGGACGCCGGAAAAGCAGGGCTACAAATCAGTAAAGGCAACGATGTTCTGGCCTGCGCACCTGTCCTCCGGAACCGATACGGCAGCCGAGTCCGCTCGTTTAGAGGGCGTAAAGTCAGCTTCCGCAGATCACTAGCAGGACAGTTTATGCTGTGCCGGCCGCAGACGCTGATGCCAGCCCCTGTTCTTTCGCCATGCGTTTCATGGCCTTCTGCAACTTCTCAAACGCACGCACCTCGATCTGACGAATACGTTCGCGGGATACGTTGTAAACTTCCGACAATTCCTCAAGTGTTTTTGGCTCTTCCGAAAGACGACGCTCCGTTAGAATGTGGCGTTCGCGCTCATTCAGGTCTTCCATGGCGGACGTTAGCAATTCCATCCGCGCATTGAATTCCTGTTTGTCTGCGAACTCTTCAGCCTGGCCCTGATCATCGTCAGCCAGCCAGTCCTGCCATTCCATATCGCCATCCGTGCCCATCGGCACGTTCAGGGACGCATCTGAACCGGACATCCGCCCGTTCATCGAGTAGACCTCATTCTCGGTCACGTTCAGCTTCTCGGCGATCAGCTTGGCCTGTTCTGGCTTCAGGTCACCCTCGTCGAGCGCCTGCATCTCGCCTTTCAGCCGGCGTAGATTGAAGAAGAGCTTCTTCTGCGCAGCAGTTGTGCCCAGTTTTACCAGACTCCAGCTACGCAGGATGTATTCCTGGATCGCGGCGCGGATCCACCACATGGCATATGTTGCAAGGCGGAACCCCTTATCAGGGTCGAATTTCTTCACGGCCTGCATCAGGCCGACATTCCCTTCGGAGATAACTTCGGCCATCGGCAGGCCATATCCGCGATAGCCCATCGCGATCTTCGCGACGAGGCGCAGGTGAGAGGTCACCATCTTTTCGGCTGCTTGCGTGTCTTCCTGCTCACGCCATTGACGCGCAAGCATGAATTCCTCGTTCTTCTCAAGCATCGGAAATTTGCGGATTTCCGTGAGGTAGCGGCTCAGGCCCTGTTCAGGGCTAAGGGTCATGCTCGTACTGGCGGCAATCTTGTTTGCCATAGTCAAATCTCCTCCTTTGCAGACCAACCCCGCGTCGCGGCGATCGTTCCGGCATTCAGGTGTATTGGGTGTTTAGCCCTGCTTTGCAGCGGCGTCGTCCCGTATTGTCCGCATGAATGTCATCGCGGATTAACATAAATAAGAAGGCCTTCCCGGAATTTGAAGGTTTTTTTGGTGGCGGGCTGTCTCTCGAATTGTTGTCTGCAATCTTCCACTCAAAATTGGGGAACCGCATCGCAATCCGAAGGGTTCTTTGAGCGATAACAACTCAGGAACACACCCATGAATACCACATTCAAGGATAGACAGGAAGCGACTGTCACGCCGACCGAGGCGTTTCGGAAATTCGTGAAGTCTGACGAGTTCCCTTGTATCGGCGCGAAGTCCGCCATGGTCCGGGATAAATTGATGATTGCGGAGTTCGGGGAGATCGACTCCGCGGCTGGTGATATCAAGTTGCGATTGGCGCTGGAGACGTTCATCGACCAGCTCGATTTCGACTCCCCGGTCGTTCAGTCGTTCGTCGCGATATTCACCGGGCCAAACGATTTGCTGGAAGATGAATTCGAGCACGCGTTGTGGAACCGTCTCCAATCCCTGCATAATCTTGATGTGGTGGAGGGCAGGGGATGGGCGGAGAACGCCGACAGGGACCCTCAGTCTGCGCATTTTTCCATGGGATTGCTTGGCGAAGCCTTTTTTGTGATTGGCCTGCACCCGAATGCTTCGCGGCCCGCGCGACGATTTCGGTATCCAACCCTCGTCTTCAACTCGCATGAGCAGTTTGAGCGGCTTCGCCAGGACGGCCGGTTTGAGAAAATGAAACAGATCATTCGGGCGCGTGACGAAGCGCTTGCCGGGTCCGTCAACCCGATGCTGGCCGACTTCGGCAGTGGATCGGAAGCCGCGCAATATTCCGGTCGCGAAGTCGGACCAGACTGGAAATGCCCATTCACGCCCCAGGAGCCCATCAAATGATCCAGCGCATTCCCCCGAAATCCGGCGTAGCCTTCATCCTCCGCAAAGGCCAGCGCCTGACCGTGACAGATCCGGAAGGCGAGCAGGTCAGTGATCTGGTCGCCTACAATCTCGATGACCGAAAGGAAGTCATCTCTTCCGGGCGTTCGCTGGACTATGCCGGGCGCATGTTCCTAACCACCGGTGACGTACTGTACTCAAACCGTAGTCGTGACATGCTGAAGATCGTAAAGGACGAGGTTGGGCGACATGACTTCACGCTTACGCCATGTTCGAAGGACACATTTCGCAAGCTTTACAATGAAGCAGATCCGCAAGGCGGATGTCAGGAAAACCTGGAAGCTGCTCTGTCTGAATACGGTATTGGGCCAGACGATATCCCCATTGCGTTCAATATCTTCATGCATGTGGCGATGGACCCCGAAACCGGAAAGATCAGCGTTCTGCCACCCTTGAGCAAGGCTGGACAATCGATCGTTCTCGAAGCCTGCATGGATTTGGTAATCGGCATGACCAGCTGTTCCGCCGGCGAATCCAACAATTTTGTTTACAAGCCCATAGACTATCAAATCGGTTCGGGTGTGGCCTGATGGATATTTCGGCAATCTTCTATGATGGTTGGAAAGACCTGGTAAGGATCGTTCTGGCGGCGCCCGCCATCTATTTCACCATTATTGTGTTTATTCGATTGGCGGGAAAACGGTCCACGTCCCAGATGAATAATTTCGATTGGGTCGTCACCGTGGCGCTCGGGTCTATTGCTGGTGCGGGTATCACCAGCAACTCGGTGACAGTATTTGAAGCATTGCTGGCCATCGCGACGCTGCTTACCATACAATGGGCGTTGACTTTCATGATCGCGCGCTCAATCGGTGTCGAAAAGCTGGTCAAATCCAGCCCACGGCTTCTGGTGTATCGGGGCAACTATCTGGACGACAATATTCTCGACGAGCGACTTACCCGATCCGAGATACTCTCTGCCCTGAGAGAACATGGATTGACGCAAGTGGAGCAAGCGGAAACGGTTGTGCTCGAAACCGACGCATCATTCAGCGTTATTGCTCGTGACGCCGGGAAGGTCTCTGCAGATGTCCTGCGCAGATCGGTTGTCGGGGTGCCAACGTCGGACACGCGCTGAGTGCAACGTCTGTCACAATAAATTCACATAAAACAATGCGTTGTAACCTGCTGTAAACATTGTTGGTTACCAAGTTTTCAGAATGTCCTGTTAGCACGATACCCAGAGTGCCTTGGGTGGGGCAAATGGGTTTATTATGAAGTTTCGCTCCACGTCCTGGAAGCATTTTCCGCCTTTGTCGGTGGATGACAGCTTTGATGCGCTGTCAGCTTTTTTCGTTAGTAATCCTGAGGCCACGCTGTGTCCGGTTGTTGACCGGCGCGGTCGGCCGAACGGGTTTGTTTCCCTTCAGGCGTTTCAGCGCATCATATCCAATCCCTACGGGTACGCACTGAATCAGAAGAGGGGGTTGGCCGCGATTCTGGACCGAAACCCGCTTGTCCTGGAACTCAACGATGACACGGCATCGGTTTTCAGCAGTATTCGAGACAAGTCAGATCTCCTGACGAACGGGTTGATCCTCGTGCATGACGACGGTGTATATGCAGGGTGCCTGAATGCACTCGGCGTCTTTCATGCGCTTACCGAAATACATGCCAACATGCTCTCTGATCTCAAGGCAGAGATAGTCGAGCGCGAACGCGCCGAGCAAACGGTTCGCCAACTGGCCGATACGGATCCTCTGACTCGCATCCTGAACCGTCGTGCCTTCATTCGTGAAGTCGAGGCACTGATCCATGCACAACAGCCTTTCACCTGCGCGCTGGTCGATCTGGACCGTTTCAAGCCACTGAACGACCGGTATGGCCACGCAGTTGGCGATCATGTGTTGAAAGAGCTGGCGCGGCGACTGTCCGAGGCTGAGGGGTGCAGACTG
Source organism: Hyphomonas atlantica corrig. (assembly GCF_000682715.1). GTDB lineage: Bacteria > Pseudomonadota > Alphaproteobacteria > Caulobacterales > Hyphomonadaceae > Hyphomonas > Hyphomonas atlantica. The sequence goes on from NZ_AWFH01000056.1 coordinate 104,745, forward strand.
GCCTGCCGTCTGGGCGGAGACGAATTTGCATTTATCATCTGTGATGCCGATGCCTCCGAGATTGCAGCGCGAGCGCAGAGTGCAATTGTTTCTCCTGTGGAGACCGATTTGGGGCTGGTCTCGGTCGGTGCCTCAATTGGCCTTGCGTCCTATCCCGATGACGCTGTTGATGAAGTCAATCTGATGTATGCCGCCGATAAGGCAATGATCCGTATAAAGTCTGAAGGAGGTGGGATCGCTGTCTTCGACAGGCGTATGGATTTGTCAGACATGGACGCGCAGGAGTTTGACAAAACAATCATCAGCGCCGTGAAGGACAACCGCTTCCAGCCGGCGGTCCAGCCCATCCTTGATCTCCGGTCCCATTCCGTGGCCGGATACGAAGTCCTGGCACGCTGGCCAAATAGTGGCTTGAAGCGGCAACCATCGCCGAAGCAGTTCATGCCTCCGGTGGAGCGTCTCGGGCTGATTGACAGCTTCTTCTGGTCGATGCTGAATCAGGCTCTACGGTGGCTGCCCGATGGCCGGAGCTTCCTGTCCTTCAACGTGTCGCCCTCGCAGCTCACCTCGCTGGAATTCTCGGATCTCTTCCTCAACGCGCTACGACGTCACAAGGTCGAGCCGTCCCGCATTGAACTTGAAATTACCGAGAACGTCCTTTTCCGGAATATCGATACCAGCAAGCAGGTGCTCGGAAAGATTGTCGATGCCGGTGTGTCATTGGCTCTGGATGATTTTGGCACGGGATACTCGTCTCTTTCCTTGCTGGAAGAATTGCCGTTCAAGAAAGTGAAGCTCGACAAGAGCCTGCTAGGCAAGAAGAGTGATTCCGGTGTCCTGCCGAAGGTCCTGACAGGCAGCCTGAAGATGTGCCGGGAAATGAACCTGATCAGCTGCGCAGAAGGCGTCGAGACAAGCTGGCAGCTTGAGCAATTGGCCGCACGCAAATGCGATCTGGTTCAGGGGTTTCTGATTGGTCGTGCCGTATTGTGCAAGGAATTGACGTCGCCATCGGTGATTACACAGGCGTCCTGACAGGCTTCAGCCATCCGTTTCAACGGGCATCATACATGGGTCGTTGAAAGGCGAGGCATCCAGCTCTCCGCTGGTTCTATTCCGCCTCGATCTCAATTCGTTCTTCGGCCAGGTAATCCGTTGACCGCATTTCATGAAGTCGGCTGACGGTGCGTTCGAATTCAAAGCTGCCGTCGCCTTCGGGGTAGAGTTCTTCCGGTTCAGCGGCGGCGCTGGCCACGAGTTTGACCTTCGCCTCGTAAAACGCATCAATGAGCGACACGAACCGGGCTGCCTCATTGCGGTTTTCTGGTCCGAGCGTCGGAATGCCGGATAGAATGACGGTGTTGAAATTTGCAGCAATGGCAAGATAGTCCCGCGACCCAAGCGGACGGGCGCAAAGCTCCTCGAACGTGAACCGCGCAACGCCGGCAGCTTCGCGGTGGACCTCCAATTTGCGGCCCTTGACCGTCAGCACACAATGCTGCGGCTCAGCGCCCAGGGTCAGCCGGTCCCAGGCCTGATCCAGAGCCCTCTCGGATTCTCCGCCCAGAGGCGCGTACCAGACCGGCGCCTCAATCAGACGGTCCAGTCGATAGTCCCGCTCGGAGGCCAGTTCCATCACGTCGCAATTGGCCTTCAGGTGCTCGATGAAGGGCAGGAAGAGGGGACGGTTGATGCCATCCTTGTAGAGATCGTTGGGGTGACGGTTTGATGTTGCAACGACGGTGACATGGCGCTCGAAGAGGGCCTCGAACAACCGGGCAAGCACCATGGCGTCAGCAATCTGGGTTACCTGGAACTCATCGAAACAGAGCAGGTTCGCCTCGGAGGCGATCTGTTTCGCCACTGGCGCGATCGGGTCGTCGCCAGCTCCCTTCACACGCCACTCGGACCGCTTGCGTTCATCTTCGGAAAGCTTGCGCCATGCATCCAGCCGGTCATGAACTTCGGCCATGAACTCATGGAAGTGAACCCGGCGGCGGGCTTCGACCGGTGCATGCTCGAAGAACAGATCCATCAGCATGGATTTGCCGCGCCCTACGCCGCCCCACATGTAAAGGCCCGTCACGCTCTCTGCCTTTGAAAACCATCCACCGGTCTTCCGGTTCGCCAGTCGATGGGCAAGATCATCCAGCGCAGTGGCGGCTTCGGCCTGCACCGGGTCCGGCATCAATTGTCCGTCATTGATCCGCGCCTCGTAGCGCTCAATCACATAGCCCATTCAGAGACGCCCATGCAGGAGTGGAAACTTGCCCGGCACCGTCTAGACGGCTTCAGGCTGCTGGTGAAACTTATACAGTCAACTCGATTATTGGAAATGCGTTCCGCTGAGAGAGTATGGCACTGCGTCACCGTGCTGGCCGCTGGGGGGTCAGCCCAGTCTCTCTGCCACTTGTGTGATCAGGCGAGACCAGGATCCCGGAACCAGCAGGAAAGTCAGTGCAGCCCCGGCCAGTGCGCCGCCCAAATGCGCGCCGTGCGCAATCATCGTGTTCGGACGGCGGGACAGGAAGAAACTGACGGAGATGAACAAGGCGGCGGCCACGATTGCCCACATCGGAATGATGAAGAACAGGCCGAGCAATGCGAAAGGGGCGAGCACGCTGAACGACAGGATGACGCCGGACGTCGCGCCCGACGCTCCAACGGCCCGATAGTCCGGCTGGTCCTTCTTGTCGAAATACTCCCACAAGTTTCCGCCAAGCAGCGAGCCCCCATAGATGATCAGGAATGTTGTCGCGCCGAGGCTGCGCTCCAGAACGCGGCCAAATTCCCACAGAACGTACATATTGATCAGCAGGTGAGTCAGGTTCACGTGCAGAAAGGCTGACGTCACGAACCGCCACCATTGCCGCCCGTCCCGGATCGGGGCGATCCAGAAGCTGTTGTCAGTGAAGAAGTCGCGATTTGAGAGGCCGATCAGGCTGACCAGCACATTTGCCACGATCAGGCTAATCGTTACCGGGAATTCCATCATCGTCTGGCTGCTCTCCTGTTATGCCGCCAGCAAAAAAGCCGCCCGGACGTGTCCAAGCGGCTTAGCAAGGGGAAGGGGCGCTTCGCAAGCGCCCGACAGATTTAGGCGGCGCGGACGGCGGCGGTCTCGGCGGCTGGCATCAGGTCCATCAGGAAGTCTTCGAAGGCATCCGGGCGCTGGATGAAACGGTTGAAGGGCAGGTTGGCCTTGAAGATCGCCTCGGGATGGATGTTTGCGCCGCAGCGAAGCGCGGATTCGACGGCCTGGTCACGCACATCCATGGAGGACACGACAGCGATCCGGTATTTGCCCATATTGGCCACCCGGGCAATCGTCATGTCAGGGTCGAAGGAGTCTGGCAGGCCAAGGTCAAGCACGACAAGATCAAAGCGCTCAAGGCGAAGGCGGGACTCTGCGAGCATCAGGGTTGGCGCCATGACGAGGTCGATCTGGACACGAGAACGAGCTGCCTTGTCCGCAGCAATTGCCAGCATGTCTCGAACTGGCTCGTGATCTTCAACCCAAAGAACTTTCATCTACTCGTATCCCGATTAATTTGCCCGCGAAGGAAAGGCTTAAGCCAACCCCCCTGTTGCGTTCACAATGGCACGTGGCTCTTACGTCTTGGTAAAGCGAAACTTTCCGAAGTGTTTATTTTTCAACAGAGTGCGGCAGCTGAGCGGTAAGCTTCCCGCCTCTGTCTCATGCGTTTCACGCTTTCAGGGAATCGCCCGAACCCCTATGTATCTAAAGGGAGATTGGAGTGGCCGTGACACCATGAGTGACGAGAGCCTGACAGCGAAAACACCCGCCTTGCGGGCGTCTGCGTTTCTGGACGCAGAAAAAAATAATGACCAGCATATCGTTGATACGTTGATCGAGGAACGCTGCCCGCAACTTCGCTCAAGCTGGAGCTGGCCGCTTGTCCGCCCCGTTCTTTACAAGATGCTGGGATACAGTCGCGCGCGCGAGATGGCGGATACGATCATGCAGCTCAATGGCCGGGACTCATTCGATCATCTGTCAGCGCAGCTCGATTTCTCGCTCGACATTGAGGGGCTGGAGCGTCTGCCTGAATCCGGGCGTGTTATTATCGCGGCCAATCATCCAACCGGTCTGGCCGATGGGGTGGCCGTGTGGGATTTGCTCAAACAGATCCGTCAGGACATCATCTTCTTCGCAAATGCAGATGCCATCCGGGTCAATCCGCGTTTCCAGGATGTCATCATCCCGGTGGAGTGGGTGGCGGAAAAGCGTACTCCGGCCAAGACACGCGAGACCCTTAAGCGGGCGGGGCAAGCATTCTCCGAGGAGAAGTGTGTGGTGATCTTTCCGTCAGGCCGTCTGGCGAAGAAGGAGGATGGCCGACTCGTCGAGAAGGAGTGGTTTTCCACCGTGGTCGGGCTCGCCCGCAAGCAGAACGCACCGATCCTGCCGCTCAATCTCGATGCGTGGAATTCCTGGCTGTTCTACTTTTTCAGCGAGCTGAATGGCGAATTGCGTGACATAACCCTGTTCCACGAATTGCTGAACAAGCGCGGCGCCAATGTACGGATGACATTCGGCCAGATGATTCAGCCGGATCAATTGCAGGGCGACGTGAACGAGTTGACCGAGAAACTGAAACACCACGTCGCCTACGATCTCGGGCGCGACAACACTGCTGTGTTCCGGCCTTAGCCATGTGTGGTCGCTTTTTCCGTCATGGGGTTTCGTGGGAGGAATACCACAACGCGCTGAACCTGATCCATCCAAATGGTATTCAGCCGCCAGAGCCGGCCTACAATATTGCGCCCACACAATATGCCCCCATCATACGCATGGCCCCGGAAGGGGAGGATGTTCCCCGCCATGCGATCCAGATGGCGCCAGCGATGTGGGGGCTTGTGCCCAGTTGGTGGAAGAAACCACTCAGTGAAAAGAAATTCTCCACCTTCAATGCGCGCAGCGAAGGGTTGGAAGCTTCCAACACATTTCGTGGCCCGTTTCGGCATCATCGCTGCCTGATTCCGGCGAGCGGCTTTTACGAATGGACGGGGCCGAAAGGGAAGAAACAACCTTATGCGATCGGCTTGCGCAATCGTCGCTGGTTCTGTTTTGCCGGATTGTGGGACCGGGCCATGATCGACGGATCGGAGATCGACACATTCACCATCCTGACGACAAAGCCAAATGACCTCATGGCAGGGCTGCACACGCGTATGCCGGTGATCCTCCATCCGTCAGACTATCGGACATGGCTGGACGCGGACAATCGCAAGGTCGAGCATCTCTACGAACCATTCCCGACGGCGGACATGCACGCATGGCCGGTCAATCCGGCAGTCGGCAATGTCCGCAATCAGGGGCCGCAACTGATCGAAGAGGCCTAGTTCTTCTTCCAGGCCACCTGATACAGGTCGAGCCGTCGATCCTTCAAATTCTGCACCGCACCCGACTGGCGAGCTGTCAGCAGGTCGGAAATCGACAGATCTGCCAGCGCAATCGTTTCGGTGTTCGGCGCAGTGTCTGCCGCCACGCCGTCGCGCGAGAACGGGAAGTCAGATGGTGTCAGAATGCAGCTCTCCGCATAATGAATATCCATGTTCTCGACGTTTGGCAGATTGCCGACGACGCCCGACATGGTGACATAGCACTGATTCTCGACGGCTCGCGCCTGACAGCAATACCGTACACGCATATAGCCGCGGCGCTCGTCCGTGCAGAAGGGCACGAACAACATCAGCGCGCCCTGGTCGACCAGGTGACGCGCAATTTCGGGGAACTCGCTGTCATAGCAGATCATCACGCCGATTGGGCCGCAGTCTGTCTGGATGACGGAATTGCCGCGTCCGCCCTGGATGTTCCACCAATGGCGTTCCGATGGGGTGGGGTGCAACTTCTGTTGAGTGTGAACGGATCCATCGCGCAGGAAGACATGCGCCACATTCAGGATCTCGCCGTTCTCCATCTGGCTCGGATGGGTGCCGCCGATAATGTTGATATTGTAGGAGACAGCCAGCTTCTCCATGAATTCAACAAAGCGCGGCGTGTATTCCGATATCTGAGCGATGGCGTCGATGGGCCCCAGCGGGCGTTCAGCAAGCGACAGCAATTGCAACGTCACCATTTCCGGGAACACGACGAAATCGCTCTTGTAGTCGGACGCGATGTCCACCCAGTATTCCAATTGGCTTTCGAACTCGTCGATGGAGGTGATGCGGCGCATCTGCCATTGCACGGTCGCGATACGGACGCTTTCGGGCAGCGATGTGTCGCCAAAACTCGTATTGGTCTGGATCTTCTCCTGCGCCAGCGGGTTCTCCCAGAACATGTGCGTGGCATGTCCCATGGAATCCGTGTCTTCCGGCAAATAGTGGCGTAGCACGCCGAGCGGCTCGTATCCCTGGTTCAGCTGGAAGGTGATGACCGGGTCGCGCAGTTTGGACTCCCGCACGGCCTTCACATAATCTTCCGGTCTGGGATACTGCTTCGCCTTGCGCGCATAGCCGGGCATGCGGCCAGCGAAGACAATGCCTTTCAGCTCCAGCCACTGACACAATTCGCGGCGTGCCTTGTAGAAGCGCTGCCCAATGCGCAGGCGGCGATAGTTGGGGTCGACCGCCACATCCATGCCGTAGAGCACATCCCCTTCAGGATCATGCCGCGCAGCATAGCCGCCGCCGGTGATCTGCATCCAGGTGTGTGGCCCGAAGGCGTGCTCGGAGGCGATCATGAAGGTCGCGCAATGGCCGACAATCGTGCCTTCATACTCGGCCACGAACTGGCCGTCGGGAAAGCGGTTGATCTGCGCCATGAGGTGGTCGCGGGAATACTCCTCGCCCTCCCCATAGACTTTTGCGGAAAGGGCCTGCAGGCCCGGAATGTCATCCGGCGTCGCATTGCGGATGATCAGCTTGGCTTTGCTATTGCTCATGGCGAAGAAATGCCTCTGGAGGGATATGGTTCAATGCGGCAGGCGCAGGCTGGCCCTGAGGCCGCCAAGGGGGCTGTCGCTGAGGCGGAGGTCACCGCCATGTGCGCGCGCCGTATCCCGGGCGAGTGTCAGGCCGAGCCCTGTGCCCGGCGTGTTCTGGGTTCGGGCCTCGTCCAGCCGCATGAACGGCCTGAAAGCGTCCTCCCGGCGCTCTGGCGGTATGCCCGGTCCATTGTCGTCGACATGTATATCAGCCGCATGCGGACCGTCCACAAGTGTGATCTGCACATCGGTGGCAAATTTCATGGCGTTCGAGATCAGATTGCTGACCGCCCGCTTGATGGCGAGCGGACGTCCATTGACCGCAATCTCATCCGGACCGTTCACAATGATATGCGGTCCAAAGCCAGCGGCGGCCTCCCGCACCAGCTCAGACAAGTCGAGATCGCTTGCCTCGTCGCCTTCCTCGCCGCGCGCAAAGGTCAGGTATTCGTCCAGCATCATCGACATGTCATCGAGGTCCGAGCGCGCCGCCCTGATGTCGTCAGTCTCCTCCATCATGGCAAGGGCCAGTTTCAACCGGGTGAGGGGGGTGCGCAAATCATGACTGACGCCCGCCAGCATCGCCGTGCGTTGTTCGGTAAAAGCGGTCAGACGGTTCTTCATGTCGATTACGGCGCGCGCCGCTTCGCGCACCTCATTGGCCCCCGAAGGCCGGAAGTCGGGAGCGTCGCGCCCCCGGCCAAACGCGCGCGCGGCTTTCGACAGGCGCAGGATGGACCGGACCTGCTGGTTCAGGAACGCAATCGCCAGTGCGATCATGAACAGGGAGAACAGGATCACCCAGACAATAAAGATGTGTGCATTGGCGACGAATACGCGCTTTCGCTCGACAATGATCTCCACTGTGCGCGGCCCGGACGCGAAACGCAGGTGCAGCATGGAGTCTCGTGGATTGAGCGCCGTCTCCACCGGCACGCCCAACCGCGTCTCCAGTTCATTGTCCAGCGTGCTGCTATAGGCAAACCGGTCCAGATAGCTGGACGATGCCAGCGCCTGTTCCGGGCTTTTGCAGGTAAAGGTCAGGTCCAGCCGTTCATCAATGGTGCGATGAACCGAAGGCGAGTCTTCGCGGCGATCACAATAGGCCTGGATCAGGCTGGCATCCCGCGCGATAGACTGGGCTAGCTTGCGGTTCACCTCGGCAATGTGGCTGTCGTAATAATACCAGGTCATCAGTGACAGGATCAGCACGACAGGCGTAATGACCATCAGCATGCTGCGGGCATACAAACCGCGCGGTGTGATATCCCTCAGGCGAAACATCATCTCAGTCCGGCATCAGGCGATACCCGATACCGCGCACAGTCTGCAAATGTATCGGTTCGCGGGGATTGGGTTCGATCTTCCGGCGCAGGCGCGTGACCTGAACATCGACAGAGCGTTCCATGCCGGCGGAGGTCAGCGACGCCAATTGTTCGCGGCTGACGGGTTCGCCGGGGCTGCCGGCCAGCACGGTCAACAATTGCAGTTCGGCTTCCGTCAGCCGGATACGCTTGTCGCCTTCCTTCAGTTCGCCGCGCTCTGCATTGAAGATCAGGCCTGACATTTCGACCTCGGCAGGGGGCTCTGCCTTGTGAGAGCGCCGCAGGATGGCTGCACAGCGCAGGGATAATTCCTCGGGTTCGAAGGGTTTGGCCAGATAATCATCGGCGCCATGCTTCAGTCCTTCGATCCGACTGGAGGCCTCGCCCTTCGCGGTCAGCAGCATGACCGGAGTCTCGCGGTTGCGACCTTCGCGCATGGATTTCAGCAGGGAGAGGCCATCTTCGCCCGGCATCATGATGTCCAGCACGGCAAGATCGAATTCCATCGCCTCCATCATCTTGCGCGCGCCGGCAGCGTCAGGCGCAGATGTCACGCGGTAGCCTTCACGCGTCAGGTAGCGCTTCAACAGATCGCGAATCCGGTCGTCATCATCGACAACGAGAATATGGGCGACATCTTGAGTCATCGTGTGAGCGAATCCAGAACCTTGCGAGCACCTTCAACCGCATCCGGGCCTGCGGCGCGATAGGCCAGTCGCAGTCGTTCTCGCAACACAATGGTGATCTGCGTGGTCAGCGTGGTGCCGACGTCCGACAGGGTGAGCGTCCGGCGGCGCTTGTCGCTGGCTTGTTCTCGCTCGCGTTCGATCAGTCCGCGCTTGTCGAGTTCGCCAATGATACGGGCGAAAGTCGGCACCGTCATGCTCAGGGAATCCCGCAAATCGCCCACCGTCTGGCCGGGCGCGTAGCGTATAGCCATGAGAATTTGCAGCTCTGGCTTGCTCAGCCCAGCCTTGTGTCGCGCCTCTTCTGCGGCTCTCATCAATTCCGCACTGCCGGCCAGCAAGAGTCCCACGCCGCGGTCAAGCTCCTGATCCATAAGGAAAAGGCGCGGATCGAACGGTCTATTCAGGTTGACGTCAGGGGCCATGTTCTGAAATGAACGCAAAAAATGCTATAAGTGCAAGCGAGGAGCGCTGAACTATTATGTCTGCATATGACGATCGCGACGGTTATATCTGGATGGATGGCGAATTCGTGCCGTGGCGGGACACGAAAGTTCATGTGCTGACCCACGCCCTGCACTACGCCTCTTCGGTATTTGAAGGCGAGCGCGCCTATGGCGGCAAGATCTTCCGCTCCCTCGACCATTCCAAACGTCTTCACAATTCCGCTGAGATCATGGGGTTCGAAATCCCGTTCTCGGTTGAACAGCTGGAGCAGGCCAAAACCGAAGCGCTGGCGAAATCCGGTCTGGAAAGCGCCTACGTCCGCGCTGTTGCCTGGCGCGGGTCTGAAATGATGGGCGTTTCGGCTCAGAACAACACGATTCATCTGGCGGTCGCCGTCTGGCATTGGGGCGATTACTTTGCGGACAAGATGAAAGGTATTCGTCTGACGCACGCCAAATGGCGTCGCCCGGCGCCGGAAACCGCGCCATGCCACGCAAAGGCTGCGGGCCTCTACATGATCTGCACCCTGTCCAAGCACGCCGCTGAGCGTGATGGCTACGCCGACGCCCTCATGCTGGACTATCGCGGGCAGATTGCCGAAGCGACCGGCGCGAACATCTTCTTCGTCCGCGACGGCGCCCTGCATACACCGACACCCGATTGCTTCCTGAACGGCCTGACCCGTCAGACGACGATCAAGCTGGCGAAGGAACGCGGTATTGAAGTGATCGAACGGGCCATCTTCCCGGACGAGCTATCGACCTTCAGCGAATGCTTCATCACGGGCAGCGCAGCGGAAATCACGCCTGTCGCAGAGATCGGCGAGCATGTGTTCAAACCGGGCCAGATCTCCGAGACTCTGGTCAATGATTATACAGCCCTGGTGAACGGCAAGCTGGAGCTGGCGCTATAAGGGCGCCAGCGCAAGCTGTACGAAAAGTAACTGAGGCCCTGAAGGGCTGGCTGGTAGGGCTTTCACCCATGGGGGGAGCCTGGAAACAATTCGCACGGGAACGACTGCCCTATGTGGCGGGATCATTGGGTCTCAATGGCCTGATGCTGTTCCTGTTCGCGCTTGCCTTCGGACATAAACTGCAACCCGCGCCGCCGCCTGAAGTTTTTGAGGTGGACATCGTCGAGTTGCCGACAATACTCCTGCCAGAGCCAGAGCCAGAGCCAGAGCCAGAGCCAGAGCCAGAGCCAGAGCCAGAGCCAGAGCCAGAGCCAGAGCCAGAGCCAGAGCCAGAGCCAGAGCCAGAGCCAGAGCCAGAGCCAGAGCCAGAGCCAGAGCCAGAGCCAGAGCCAGAGCCAGAGCCAGAGCCAGAGCCAGAGCCAGAGCCAGAGCCAGAGCCAGAGCCAGAGCCAGAGCCAGAGCCAGAGCCAGAGCCAGAGCCAGAGCCAGAGCCAGAGCCAGAGCCAGAGCCAGAGCCAGAGCCAGAGCCAGAGCCAGAGCCAGAGCCAGAGCCAGAGCCAGAGCCAGAGCCAGAGCCAGAGCCAGAGCCAGAGCCAGAGCCCGAATTACCGCCGACTCCGGAACCTGAACCCGTCATCGAGCCGGTTGAGATTCCCGAACCTGAACCGGAGCCGATTCCGCTGCCGGATCCGGAACCATTGCCGGAAATCGAGCAGGTTGCTGATGAGCCGTTGCCGCCTGTCGAAACGCCAACGGAAATCGTGATCGAGGATCCAGTCCCGGAGCCCGAACCTCTCCCCATCGCGGTGGAGGAGGAGACCCTGCCGGAGCCAAGCCCCGGACTTCCGGTAGAAGAGGCGCCGGAAGAGCCTGCCTTGCCAGAAATCGAGGAGTTGCCAGAAGACCTTCCCGACACGCTCGAAACGCCGGTCGAGGATGCGGAACCGGACCTGGAGACCGAGCCCCTTCCGGATGAGCTGCCCGAACTGCCGCCGGAAATGCCGGTGGAGGATCTGCCGGAGACGCTTCCCGAGGAAGAGCCCGAAGATCTCCCAGAAGAACAGCCGATCCCCGTCGAGCCGGAGTCCGACCCGCCTGAAGAAGACCTGCCCATCGCACCGGAGTTGGAGATTGAACCGGCCCCAGAACCGGAGCCTGATCCCGAACCTCCTGTGGTGCCAGTTGAGGAGCCTGTCGAGGATGCGCCGCCGGAAGAGCTGGAACCTGAAATTGAACCAGAGCCGGCCCCCGCCGAGGAGGCTCCGCCCGAGGTCGACCTGCCGGATGTTGAGTCGCCTGAGCCGGACCCCGAGGAGGCGATCATCCTGCCGGAGCCTGCGCCGGAGGCAGCCCCGGTACCTGCGCCAGCCGACGACATATTGCAGACAATCGCGCCACCTGTGCGACAACCGGCGACAAGTGCGCGACCTTTCGCGACACCGCGCGACACGGGGCGACGGCCTGCGCCAAGTATTCCCGGCATAGAATTTGCCCTGCCACCCCCGGCAATGGGGGGCGGAGGCGGGGCCCTCAGCGCCCTGATGTGTCATAAACTGACGGAAGAACAACGCATTAAGGCGAAGTGCGACCTTGAGGCGACCCGCGAGGCTTATCAGGATGCCGCCAATGCCGGGCTAGACCGCGACGAGCAGAGCCGCCTCGACGGCGCCTACGACACCCAGCTCCGCTCAACCCTCCCCAACGACACCGCCTTTGAAAGCTTCCTGAAGCGCAATGACGGCGTTCAGAAGTACATGCTGGACGGGATAGACAACACAATCTTCATGGATCGCAAGCCCGAGTCTGAACGCCAGCATGACCAATTGATGCGCGGCGACAAGATGGATTGGGAAGACGAGGTCTTTGACGCCCACAATGACGAGGAATAGGGCCTGAAGGTCTATCGGCTTGACTCAGATGTGCGACTCCGCCAACGGCTGAATTCATGAAGAAAGTTACCGTCTCTGTCCGCCCGCTGGCGCATTTTGAAGGGCTGGAATTGCCCACTTATGAAACGGTCGGATCGGCCGGAATGGATGTGCGCGCAGCCGTGCCGGAAGATGACCCGATCCTGTTGCAGGCGGGTGAGCGGGCCATGATCCCGACCGGCCTGTCAGTCGCCATTCCGCAGGGCTACGAGATCCAGGTGCGCCCCCGTTCAGGGCTAGCCGCCAAGCATGGCCTGACCTGCCTGAACACGCCTGGTACGATCGACAGCGACTATCGCGGCGAGATCAAAGTGATCCTCATAAACCTCGGCCAGTCTGCCTTCACCATCAATCGCGGGGAACGGATTGCCCAATTGGTGCTTGCCCCTGTAACGCAGTTGGCGTGGGAAGAGGTGGACGCGCTTGACGAAACCGAGCGCGGCGAAGGCGGCTTTGGGTCAACTGGCAAATAAATCCGGTTTCTTCTTGAACAAGCATTCATCGCTCCTTACATATTGAATATCGATAAGTTCAGGAGAGCGGTGCATCCGGCGAATTGCGGATCCATCCAATAAACGGGGGAGCTCCAAACGACTGGCTTTCGACAAGATTGCTGAGTCAGAAAAGGAGCCCAAACCGTGTCATTCTTCGCTTTTATCCTGTTTGTCCTCGTGATCATCATGGTCGCCCGGTCGGGGCGCTCGAACGCGCCACAGGCACGTGCGGAAGATGATCGCATTGGTGAACTGGCCGAACGGGTCAGGACGCTGGAGGCCATCATTCTTGACCGCGACCGTCGCCTGCGCCGCGAGATTGACGGTTTGAGGTAAAGGAGGGGCACCAGCGGGAGAAGATATCTCCTGTACGGCCTGCCCAATGCTTAGTATTCAAAAGACATTTAGAGGAGTGCCCCAATGGACCCGATCTTGATGGTCGTTCTTATTGTGCTGATTTCGGTCGGTGCCGGTGTGGTGAACAATTACCTGAAACTGAAGGCAAATTCGGCGTCAGACATTGCGTCAGATGCTGATTTTCAGAAGGTTCTGGGTGAGGTCGACCGCCTGAAAGAGCGTGTGCGCGTCCTGGAAAAGATTGTGACCGATCAGGAGCGTCAGCTGTCAGAGGAAATCCGGAAACTGGCCTAGTTTCCGCCGCCGCCAGGAATGCGCATCTTGCGGCGTTGGGCTGCAATCTGAGCTTGCGTCTTTTTGGTGGGCGAGCTGCCGAGATCGGAGCGGAGCAAGACCCTGCGCTGACGGCGTTCGTTGATGGCTTGCATGGCGCTCGCCCTTTCGGTTGGTTTCTGAATGCTCATCACACGGAAACAATGCGTCAGCTTTATGATCGTTTCGTTAACGCCGCATTAGGGGATTGGATTACGATCAGGCCATGATGCAGACGGTCAAAGCAACTGGTCTTCGGCTGTCGCGAACTTGGCGAGCAGGTAAGCGTCCGTATCCTCAATCGTGTCGAGTTTTCCGAACGCGAAGGCGTCGCGATCAAGGACCAGGTCCCGAGGGCGTAATTCCCGGCTGATAGATAATCCATCCAGTGAGCGTGCGCGGGAAAACGCGACATAGGCCTGCCCATGCGCGAACATGCCGGAGTCGAAATCAATGAACACCTTGTCCAGCGTCAGGCCCTGCGCCTTGTGGATGGTAACGGCATAGGCGAGCCGAAGCGGCATTTGCTTGAAGGTGCCGACAACTTCACGTTTCACCTTCTTGGTTTCGGGGTCCAGTTCGTAGCGGTATTTCTCCCACGCGGTGGGCTCGATCTCATAGACATGATCATCGATTTCCACGATGACGCGGCTGCCGGAAAAGCCCGCGACCGTTGCCAGCGTACCGTTTACCCAGCGTCCTTCGGGATCATTCTTGATCAGCATGACCCGCGCGCCTTCCTTCAGTTCAAGGTCGGCTTCGGTCGGGAAGGCCTTCTCCTCGAACTGCCCCTGCACATCGGCTTCGAAAATTTGAGAGCGTGTGTTCAGACCCTCCAACCTCGCTTGGTTGATGCGGTAGGCATTGGCGTTGTTCGGCGTCAGCACGACATGGGTTTCGGATGCCTCGACAGCAGATTTCGAACTGACGAGACCGCGCAGAACCGCCTCATCATTCGGGGTGACGCGGCCCGTGCGCAACGCGCCAAGGAGAGCCAGGAAGCGGGGTTCGGCCTGCCGGAAGACATGTTTCAACGCCAATAGCGAGAATTCGGCGTCCTTGAAGGCCGGGGCGTTGAAGAAATAGCTACCGCCATATCGCTCCCGGAGAATTGGTGTTTCTTGGCCGGAAACAACCGGGGGCAATTGGTGAAGATCGCCCGACAGGATCATGCGCACGCCACCAAACGGGCGCTTAGAGGCGCGGTTCAGCTTCAGGCTCTTGTCTATGGCGTCAAGCATGTCCGAACGAACCATCGAGATCTCGTCAATGATCATCGTGTCGATCGCTTTCACCAGCCTGGTTGAGCGCAGGCGTTTGATGTCAGTCGGTTCGATCAGGCGTGGCGGGAATTTGAAAAACGAATGGATGGTCTGCCCGCCAGCGTTCATCGCAGCCACACCGGTCGGGGCCAGAACGATGGCCTTTTCGCCAGCGCCAGCCAGAAACTTGCGAAGCATTGTGGTCTTGCCCGTTCCGGCCCGGCCAGTGAGGAACAGGTTGCCTTGGGCGCCCGTGCCGGAGGCGACCCATTTGGCGGGCGCAGCATAGATGGAGTCGGGAGTGTTCTCGGTGGTCACGTTTCTGGCTTAACGGCGTTTTACAGGGAAGGCGAGGGCAAGCGCTGCCGGGAAAGGAAAAGCCCCCGAAGAATGACTTCGGGGGCTTCCTGTCAGCCATAAAGGTGCGTGCCGGGCTTAGCCAGCGATACGGCGGACATAATCATATGCGCCCTTGCGGCTCTCACGCTTGCGCGCGGGCTGGAACGCCACTTTCGCATGCTCAGAGCAGTATGGGCCGCAGTCCGCCTTGCGGCCGCAGAAGGCGAATTTCGGATCCGCAGGATCACCGATTGGCCATTTGCACATGGAATCCCGCAGCGTGAGGATGGAGGCTGGCTCGCCGTCGGCCTGTTGCAGCGGCGGCAGGGGAGCCATGACTTCGGTGCGTTCAGCAGCGGGACGCACTTCCGGCGTCTCCGGTGCGGCCGGCGCCGCGACCTTGACGCTGCCGTCTGGCAACACGCGTGGTTTTGGACGGGCCAGGCGCGGCGGGCGTTTGACGGGGCGCGACGGTGTTGCGCGACCCGACAGGCCCAGACGGTGGACTTTGCCGATCACCGCATTGCGGGTGACGCCCCCCAATTGTTTGGCAATCTGAGAGGCTGAATGGCCCTCTGCCCAGAGTTTCTTCAGCACGCTTACCCGTTCTTCGGTCCAGGACATGGTTGGTCTCTCCCAGCTCGGATCAGGATCGTTAACACTTTCGATCCATCAGCCCCAATATATTGAGATGGCTTGGTACGCGCCATCCGCTCAGCACCTAGATATCGTATCAGGAGCGTAACGAAACACAACATGCTGAGAAGGCTTTCCACAGGCTTTCTACATCTTGTGGTTAACTGCGTCAGCCTGTGGACAAAGTTTGTGCATCGAAATTTGCGTGCTTTTTCCGAGTCTTGCCCCTCGCAGACTCAGGCAAAGACGCCTAAATACCGCGCATGACAGATACTGCGACCGAACAGACTTCCGCCCGCCGCCAGGTTCGCCAATATGGCCAGTTCAACGGTTTGGGCCTGTGGACCCTGTTCAAGCGTGAGATTGGCCGCTTTCTGAAAGTGTGGATGCAAACCGTGTTTGCGCCTGTCGTGACCACGCTTTTGTTCATGACCGTGTTCAAGCTGGCGTTCGGTGACCGCGGTCGACTGATGGGTGACTTTGAAGGGCTCAACTACATTGAGTTCCTCGCGCCGGGCCTGATCGTCATGGCGATCCTTCAGAATGCCTTTCAGAATACGAGTTCCAGTCTGGTGCAGGCGAAGTTCAATTCCACCTATGTCGACTTCCTGATGCCGCCATTGTCGCCGATGGAACTGACCATCGGATTCATCGGTGGCTCGGTTGTGCGCGGCCTTCTGGTGGCCCTGATCTCGGCCATCGGCATCCAGTTGAGCGGACTGGCCGACCTGACCGTCGTTCATGTCTGGCCGATCCTCTGGTTCAGCATCACATCCGCGATTGCCCTCGGCGCGCTGGGCGCCATTGGAGGCATCTGGGCCGACAAATTCGATCATCTGTCCGCCGTGACGAATTTCGTGATCGTCCCGCTCACCTTTCTGTCGGGCACCTTTTACGACATCAAGGTGATGTCCGAGCCATTCTACACGATGGCGCTGCTGGACCCCTTCTTCTACATGATTGACGGGTTCCGTTATGGTTTCCTCGGGGTTGCCAACAGCTCTGTCATTGTGGGGGTCTGGGTAACCGGATTGTTGGCGCTCGCTGGCATCCTCGCTGTCTGGCTCATGTTCCGGTCGGGGTACAAGCTCAAGGCATAGCGACTCCCCTCAGGCGGGAGCGGCATTGACGCTCCACTTCTGCCCCCCTTGAATAAAGCCAAAATTGGCTGGGGCCAGAAATGGAGACCATAATGGGTAATGGAAAAATCCTCGCAGGGGCCGCCTTGTCGGCCATGATGCTGGCAGGTTGCCAGATGATACCGGCGGAGCAGACCGTCGCGCAGTATTGCGCGGATCCTGACAAGGCCACTGAGGCCGTCTGCAAGCTGAAGCTGGAAATCGACGGAAACACGACCGCGCTTGCCGATACGGACATGCGCCTCTCACAGGCCCGTTCAATGGCCGATAATGCGACCGAGGCCGCTGCGCGTGCGCAGGCCAGCGCTGATGCCGCACAGGCGCAGGCTGATGCAGCACTCGCAATGGCAGAGGAAGCCAACAGCAAGGAAGTGCAGTGCGAGACGCGCACCATCCAGAATTCTGACACGGGTTCATGCCGGCCGGGCTATGCGCTGACCAGCTGTACGCAGACGCGCTACACCTACCGGGCAGGGGGCATGTCCATCCTGCGTGAGATCAATGACGAGCAGTGCCGGTTCAATAGCCGTGTGCTCGAGATGCAGGTGCGTTGCTGTGCTGTGTCCGGCTCAGCCCCTGAGCCGGAAGATACGCTGGTCGAGAACGAAATTCCGCCGCAGCCACCTCAGCCAGAAGCGCCAAAAGAGCCTGTGCCGGTTAGCCCATAGTCGGCGCGACAGCCTCAAAATGATGACGCCGCCAAGACCTGTCTCGGCGGCGTCGCTGTTTGGCGCGCTATGTCGCGTATTGTCACTGATCGTCACATAGTGTCGCCGGATGTCGCTATTCGTCGTCCTGCAGGAAGTAGAAGTCGCCACCCGTGGTGCCATCGGTATAGACCGGTCGCTGTTTCTGACCTGTGCGGGCAGCCACCGCATCCTGGACCCGTTTGAAGACGACGTTTGCCGGGTCATCGAGCGTGCTGATCAAATTGGCGAGTTCTTCGGAATAGATGCCGTCATCGGCCGCCGTCTTGCCGGGTTCCGTGGCGAACGCCTGGAAGACGCCGGATGCCCAGCCGACCGGACTGTAGGCGCGCATCAGGCCGCGGCTCTGATCATCCATGACTGTCCGGCAGGCATCAAAGACGATGAAGGAAGTCGGCGCAACAGTTGTCGATACGCGGTTGAAGATCTGTTCGAAGCTGACGCCGAAGTCACGAATATCCTCCGGCGAGGCGCCCGGAATGTCGGTGGGCAAGATGAAGTTCGTGCCCTCAACATTCACGCCATGGCCGGAATAGTAGAAGAAGGTGACCGGGTAGGCACCGGCATCCTTGCGGGCTTTCGCCATGCGCCCGAGAAGGCTGAGCGCGCGCACCGTTTGTCGCTGGCCAAGGTCTTCGCATTGCAGGACCGAGAAGCCGACATCCGTCAGCGCGGCGGTGATGCGGTCGCCATCCTGATGCGTCACGCTGAGGCGACTGACGGGAGGCGAATAGGCCAGATTGCTGAGCACCATGGCCTGCCGGTCGGGGTTCGGCCCGTTGATCCATGTGCAGCCAGCGATTTCCGTATCCGGCAGCAAGCCGCTCGCAGCGTTTGCGATTTCTGCCGCGCTCATCGCGGACGCATCGCTTACCCCCGTCGGCGGGGCAGACAATGTGCTGGTCAGGGGCGCAACCGGATCGCTGTCGCTTTCAACGGATCTGTGCGCGCTGATGCTCGTATCCGGATCAGGGCCGGGATCGGCAAGAAGCGTATCCAGCGAGACGACCTTGATTGACAGCGGAATGGTCTTCACGGCCTTGGCCATCTTCTGGCCATTCACCTCAACCTGCTGGGACACTGTGAAAGTGAGGTCTGGCGAGCCTTCCTGAGTGGGAACGACTTTCCATTGCCAGAGTGTTGGCTCGCCCGGAATGAGCGGCTGTTCCTCCGGCGTTGTCGCTGTCAGGTCATATCCGTCGCCGACGATGGATGCCATCATCACGCCACTGGCGCGCACCGTATCGAATTCCAGCGACAGTGCGTCCTGTGTGCTGTCAGGCGCGAGACCTGTGCCCATGATGGAGCGCAGAGATTCATCAATCTCTGCCTCGCTCGTGTCGCGCTGGATCGGTTGAATGGCCACTTCAAGGAAATAGGGCTGGCCCAGCACCATCTGCTCTGGTGCGTGATGGGCGATCCGGCCACTGTCAAACGCATTCGCGGACTCGGCTGCCAGTTCCGAATAGCGATAGTCCCATTCCGGGCAATTCATGACGAATGCAGAATCGTCGATTTGGATGGTCTCGCTCCAGAAACAGAGCTGCTTGTCCATCAGTCCGGCTTCGAAGCCTTCGCCGGCAAGGTCCTTGGCCAATGCGTCCAGCGTCTCCGTCAAATTGCCCTGGATGCGATGGGTTGCCTGTTCGAACTCGCCAGAGCCGCCCTTGTCACATGTGATCAACAGGGTGCGCGGCGCAGAGATTTCCGCCTGGCATATTTCGACATTCTCAGCGCCGGCGGCCGTCTCGAGGTCGCTCAGATCGCCGCCTTCGGCCAGTGCGTCGAGCCATTCCAGCATGTCCGGGTCGTCGGCATGCAGCTCGCGCAGTTCGTCGAGATCTGTCTCGCTGCCAAACTCCAGCGCGAGACCTGGCTCTTCTTCGGCATAGTCGTCGCCTCGAACCGGATCAGGTTGATCCCGGCCGGGTCGGACAGGGCGGCCGGGATTTGGGCTGGAGCCGGGGGCGGCCGCTCTGGGCGGTTCGGGCTGGACCTGAACGGGTGCAGGTGCGGGCGGAGGCGGGGGGGCAGGCTCCTGGTCGATCGGGGCGGGCTCAGGCGCTTCCACCGCTGGTTCGGGTGGCGCGCCGGCGGGCTCATCCATCGCATCATATTGGGCGCTGCAGGCGGCGAGGAGCGCGGCCAGCACAATTGCGCCGAGGCCTGTCATGAATGAGTTGATCCGCATCACCATCCCCTTGGTTCCTGTGGTTAACAGGAAGTTACACGGGATTGGATGGCCTGCCAATTGAATGCGGGTTCAACCGGGTGGCGCAGGGCGCAGGCGGGGCGATCAGGCGGGCGTCAGCTGGAACCGGTACAGCATGGGATAATGATCTGATCCGCAGGGGCGCAGGCGGTGGATGCCCAGCAATCTGAAATCATCCGTGACAAAGGCATGGTCCAGCGGCCAGGCCAGAAACGGGTTTTGCGCGCCATAGGAATTGTAGAGGCCGCGTCCGCGTTTCGGATCGCAGAGGCCGGCATGTTGCTTGAACTCCTTTACCATCCAGGACCAGCCGACCTCGTTGAAGTCCCCGATCACCATGGCGGGGCGGTGTTGCTCGCGCAGTTCATCGGCGACGATCATCAGCTCGTCATCAAGGTGCTGGGTGTCGTCGCGCGGGCGGGGCGGGCGCGGGTGGATGCAATAGAGGCGCACTTCGCGGCCGTCCAAATCCATGTCCACGGTCAGGGAGGGGACATGGTCCTGACAGAAATACCGTTCCTGCACTTCGCTGACGGGATAGCGCGAATAGAAGAGGAGGCCGTTATGGGCTTCCTTGTCGAGAAGGTATGTATGGGGATAATCTGCCTCCAGCGGAGAGAGGGCCTCTCGCCAGCGGGCATTGGTTTCCGAGAGGAAGACCACATCGGCCTCACTGTCACGGATGCGGGCCAGCACGGCGGCATGGTCTTCATTCTCCTGCAGCACATTGATCAGCAGCACGGAGAGCGGCGTGCCCGGCATGCCCGGCCGGGCGCGGCGCAGTTCGCGTTTTCGACCGGGCAGGTAGGGCCAGATATCCAGTGCACAGATGACCAGCGCGACCGCATAGGTCATCAGCAGGGTGGCATTGCCGATCTCGCCTGCCGGATACAGCGCCAGATAGAGCAGCAGCGCGGCGAGCAGGATGAGGCAGGTTTGCAGGCGGCCATAAATCCAGACGCGCATCCACCAGATTTCGGTGCGCAGCTTTGGCGCGATGGCGGCAAACAGGCCCCACACGCCGATCAACACAAAGACAGGTTCGATCAGGGCGAGCATGGGGAAGGGGCCTTTCCGGGCGGCGTGTGACGGGGTGTGTTGCCCTATCTACGCGTGAGACCGGAAGAGAGTTGCGTGCCCGCCGCACGATCCGGGGGCAGATCACGCAGGTGTGATCTGTGTTCCCGTCAGCACAAACATCCGGACTGGCGCACGCCATCCGGGTATCCCGTATTCCCGGCCCCTGATGGAACCGACAGCGCGGCGGGCGCCGTGGCGCTCCGCCTGATGATTTGTAGATGGCTACGGAGTGGAGCGTTACCGCCCGCCGCGCCGGAGATGCGGAAATGAGGAGAGTTTGTCATCCCGGAAAGCGCCTCGCGCTTATCCGGGACCCACCCCGCAAGAAGGCACCCATGCTGCTGGGTCCCGGATATTTGCTCACGCAAATTCCGGGATGACAGGCACGGGAACCCCGTGGGGCGGGTCATGACCCGCCAGCCCGCCCTACCGATTGCTGAGCGCGCGAGGCGATCACCACGCTGACCCTGCAGGGCCATCACGCCCTTCGCCGACAAGGTCGGCGGCTTTCTGAAGGCCGAACAGGCCGCCCTCCCGACCCTCATCCAATGGTGCCACGCGAACGGGTATGGGTATTATGGTGATGTGTAGGGAAGGAAGTCAGAATTCCAAGAACACTTAGTTTATTCAATCAAACAACGGGAGGGTGGAATCGTCTTTTGTTCTGATATTTGTTTCGATCTCCTCTCCGATGATTATGGCTCGAAGGATTTCACCGCGTCGAATTCTGTTTTTCCGGTCGTTTGCAGCTTGAACAGAAGCGCGATCGAAAGCTTGAGCCATTCGGCTGTTCTCAAACATTCTGGTTGAATCTAGAGTAAGAAAAAAGTCGTCTAAACGCTCGTAGACAAGGTTGGGATTTAGTTGAATTGCTTCGAGGTTCAACAACTTGTCGAGTTCGACAATTACGTTCAGAAGATTGTTTTGCTGCCAAACTTTACTAGTTTCAGCAAACCCGCAGCTCTCAATAAATTCTACCACATTTTCGAACCGATTTCGAATTTCTGCCTCGTGAGGAAACTCATCGTTGTATATCTCTAAGTACTCTTGAAGCCGATCATCTCGGTTGAAGTATCCCTGCATCATTGTGATGATCAGAGTCAGAGCATAGCGTACATCTCCCATTCGCTTTAATTGTGCCGGTTTGAAGAAGCGTCGCGTTGCGAAAATATCGTTGAGAACTAATTGCTCTGCAAATGTCTTCAAAGGGCCGTCGTAGATCGCATTATTTATTTCCATCGCATTGAGGTTGTAAGAGGTGATGTTAATACGGCGGAATATTTCTACGATTTCCTTCAAAGGCGTATCTCCAAGATTTCTCACCACAACCGGGTACTCCAGAAATGCTCGTTTCTGGCTGTCGGTAAGATCTTTGTACGGAGGTAAGTCTGGAGGCAGTTTGAAGTCTGATGAGTCAGAAAAGTACTCAACGATTGTGGAAACTCGTTGTTGGCCGTCCACGATCATCGTCGTGCCTTTGCCCGTGGCGGTATCAATTTCGCCGTTGCAAAAATAAATCTCAGGAAACGGATAACCGAGTAAAATTGTGTCGATAAGTCGAGCTTTGTCTTTCTGTGACCAGACCTTCCTCCTCTGAAATGCAGGCTTCGGGACTAAGCTGCCATCCTGCACATCTTTGATAATTTCATGAATTCTCTTACTTGATGTCACGATGTTCATATTAGTATCCACTCATCATGGTGTGTTTCGTGCCTTCCAGCTTTCTCTTCATAAAATAGTCGTTACGAAAAAGAGCGACAGAAACTTCAAGCTTTGATCCTATTGCATAGTCAGAAATTGCTACACTTTTCTCGCGCCATCGACGATACCATGGGTGACGGAAGGGTATTTGGTCTGCTCTCATCCAGCCACGATACAGGAATTCACTAAATTGGGAGAAGTCGCGAAAACTATATTTCCGAAAATACGGAAATCGGTCGTAAACGTCTTGCCAAATCGTATCGAACAGCTGGGTAGATATGATCGTGATATCTACATCGGATTCTTCGGAGAAGGGGCGCCCCGGGAGCTTTATGATCTCACCGTTCAAGAGCTTAGGGGTCGGAGAGAAACCATATCTTGCAGATCCCATAATGTGTACGCAATCTTCGTCAACTCCAAACTGTCGGGCGGTTTCAGAAACCAGCTCATCACGCTCTTTACCGAAGATTCCAACGTCGCGGTGATTAATTGTCCATTCAAGGAAATCAAAACCTTGATCGGAGCTGATCACTTCCTTCAGCGATGAATAGGAAATTAGGGCCTCGATTGGGGTAGAAAACAAGATCGGCAATTCGTTCGACTTTAAAATGGCATATTAGATGGCAACGATGAAAAGTCGAAAACAGGATTTACCAACATCTACAGCCCCAGCTCCTCTTCCCTGAGCCGCTTCACTTCGTCCCTCAGACGCGCAGCCTCTTCGAACTCGAGGTTCGCGGCGGCTTCGCGCATTTGTTTTTCGAGGTCCGCGAGGACGGCTTTGAGGTTGTGGCCGGATTCACCTGCAAGTGGCAAGGCTTTTGTTTCCGCGACGCCGCGCGTCTTGCCTTTGGCCTTGTCCTTGCCGCGGCCGCGCGCGCGGGGCGTGTCGGATTTTTCGCCGAGCTCGCCGAGGATGTCGGCGACGGCGCGCTTGATCGTGGTCGGCGTGATGCCGTGTTCCTCATTATAGGCGATCTGTTTGGCGCGGCGGCGTTCGGTCTCCTCCATCGCGCGCTGCATGCTGCCCGTCACCTTGTCGGCATAGAGCACGACGCGGGCATCGGCATTCCGCGCCGCGCGGCCAATGGTCTGCACCAGGCTCGTCTCTGAACGGAGGAAGCCCTCCTTGTCCGCATCGAGGATGCCGACAAAGCCACATTCGGGAATGTCGAGCCCCTCGCGCAGGAGGTTGATGCCGACCAGAACATCAAACTCGCCAAGGCGCAGATCCCGGATGATCTCGATCCGCTCGATCGTGTCGATGTCGGAATGCATGTAGCGCACCTTCACGCCATGCTCGTTGAGGAAGTCGGTCAGGTCTTCCGCCATTTTTTTCGTCAGGGTCGTGATCAGGCTGCGATAGCCCTTGGCGGCGACATCCTTGACCTCTGCCATGACATCATCGACCTGGTTGGCGCCATCCTTCGAGACGGGGCGCACCTCGACCGGCGGATCGATCAGGCCGGTCGGGCGGATCACCTGTTCCGTGAACACACCGCCGGTGCGGTCCAGCTCCCACGGGCCGGGCGTCGCCGAGACGTGCACCGTCTGCGGGCGCATCGCGTCCCATTCCTCGAATTTCAGGGGGCGGTTGTCCATGCAGGAGGGGAGGCGGAACCCGTATTCGGCCAGTGTGGATTTGCGGCTGAAGTCGCCTTTGTACATGGCGCCGATTTGCGGCACGGTCTGGTGGCTCTCATCGGTGAAGACGAGGGCGTTGTCCGGCAGGTATTCGAACATGGTGGGCGGCGGGTCGCCCGGCTTGCGCCCGGTGAGGTAGCGGGAATAATTCTCGATGCCGTTGCAGCTGCCCGTGGCGGCGAGCATTTCGAGATCATATTGCGTGCGCTGCTGGATGCGCTGGGCCTCCAGCAATTTGCCGTGCTTTTCGAAATGGTCGATCGTCTGCTTCAGCTCCGCCTTGATCTTCTCGATCGCCTGGTTGAGCGTCGGGCGCGGCGTGACATAGTGGCTGTTCGCATAGATCTTGATCGCAGGCAGCTTCTGCATGGTGCGGCCAGTGAGGGGGTCGAACTCGGTGATGCTCTCCAACTCGTCGCCGAAGAAGGAGAGCTTCCAGGCGCGGTCCTCGAAGTGGGCAGGGTAAATGTCGACCACGTCGCCCTTCACGCGGAATGTGCCGCGGACGAAGTTCATGTCATTGCGCGTATACTGGTTGGCGACGAGCTGTTCGGCCACGGTGCGCGGGTCAATGCGCTGGCCTTCTTCCAGTTTGAACGTCATTGAGGTGTAGGTCTCGACCGAGCCGATGCCGTAGATGCACGAGACGGACGCCACGATGATCACGTCGTCGCGCTCAAGAATGGCGCGGGTGGCGGAGTGGCGCATCCGGTCGATGGCCTCGTTGATGGAGGATTCCTTCTCGATATAGAGGTCAGAGCGCGGCACATAGGCCTCGGGCTGGTAGTAATCGTAGTAGGAAACGAAATACTCGACCGAGTTCTCGGGGAAGAAGGATTTGAACTCGCCATAGAGCTGGGCGGCGAGCGTCTTGTTCGGCGCGAGGATCAGGGCCGGGCGCTGGGTCGCCTCGATGATCTTGGCCATGGTGAAGGTCTTGCCCGTGCCCGTCGCGCCGAGCAGCACCTGGTCGCGCTCGCCCGCGCCGATGCCCTCGACGAGTTCGGGGATCGCGGTGCGCTGGTCGCCCGCCGGCTCGTAGTCGGAATGCACCTTGAAGCGCTTGCCGCCCTCCAGCTTGACCCAGTCCCGGTCAGGCCGGTGCGGGGTCCAGTTGTCAGACGGCAGGGCGCCCGCAGCATCGCGCGCGAACCCATCAAGCGAAAACACGCTGGGCGCTTCAGAAACGCCTTTCGGGGGAGGGGGAGGAGCCATGCCGCCAGATATGGGGCGAGCGAGGGGAGGTGTCTAGGGTGTTCTTGTTGTGTTCGGCTATGCGGAGGCGAAGTTTGCATCACGGCGCCGTTGCCGTTTTATGCGTTCCAGCATTTCGGGTTTGGTCAGCTTAGCTGGCAAAGTAGAGCGGGTTTCAAACAGTTCCTTGAAGATTGCCTGAAGGTCTTGCTTAGTGACTTTGCGGGCAAGAGCATTCAATTCGGCGTCGAACTTTGAGGGCTCTGCTTTCAGTTCTTTCAACTTTCGGGTCAAACTAACATAGTCTTTCGCAGCAGAAGGCAGCTTCTGCTTCTTTAGGAATGCGCTGAACTCCAAGATAGACATTGCGCCAAACCTCTTAAGTGCTTTCTCAAGAGCCTCAGCGTCAGCTGTACTGATTTCTAGAGTGTTAATCTTTCCAATCAGTTCTGTAATTTTCATCTTTTAGTCTCCGCAGAAGAATACCAGTAGCACGTTTGAAAACGCGTCTTGCTTCGCCGCTGACATAGTAGGCGATTTGGTCAGAATGCTGTGAGATAGATGACCGGTCTGGGATTCGTGCATTTCTAAGAACGAGTCCTTCTCTATGCCATGTATCTGAAACGGCATCTTCCACTGCCTCCAACTGCTCCAGTTCGGAGGGTTTGAACTTTGGAACTCGTCTGTTCGGTGGGTCTTGATCTATCATCGTGGGAATAACTCCCAAAAGGTTCAGGTAGGGGAAGAGTTCTGCGCGGTGTTCCTCAAACTCCTTTGATAGGTACCCGACAGCCTGCGCCGAGGGCTCATCTAATATCACTGGTATCACAACGTGCGTGGATGCGCACAAGGCGTTTATGGTGCTCGTGGTAAATCTGGGGCCGCAGTCAATAATTATGATATCCCAGTCATTCTGACAAAGGGGGTCGTGCAAAATCCGCTTCATCGCGAAACGAATATCGTAGGAGGACCCATCGGCTGCCCAATTTGCAAATAACTCCATCTCATCACGGAATAAAATGTAGTGAGCAGCCAATAGGCCTATGTTGGGGTGGCCGTCGAAACGGTGAATGTGCTGTCGCACCTCGGAGTAGGGGCGATCTTCCAACAATAGATACGAGTTTGCATCCAGGCGATCTTTATTCATTGAGGAGGCTACCATTAAGGAAAGCGTGCCTTGGTAGTCGAAATCTACGAAAAGTACTCTTGCGCCTTTGGTTTCAAGGTGAGCTCCCACGTTAGCGGCTACAGTAGTCTTTCCTACTCCCCCCTTCATGTTGATGAATGAGATTATGGGTGTGGAAACATCCGGCTTTTCCATTGGTTCTATGGAGCCCATACTCCGTTCGCGCAGCCAAACTTCTCTAAGTACTCGAGCCCGTTTTGGTGCGAGCACACTTGATCGCGTTTTGGTTCCAAACAGGCTTTTGAAAAAGCTTGTGAATCCGAACCAAGCGGACAGGATCCTTTGCAGTAGACCGCCAACAATAAGTATAGCTGCTAGAGACAACGATATAATGGGCCAATAGGACTCTGGAATGAAAGATGCGTACTGTTCGAGAAATTGAATTATGTTGTGCTGAATATCTTCCATATGCTCCCCCACTAGAGGTAGATAAGCATCAAGAAGAGTTCTCGTGAAGTACTCTGTGTAGGTGAAAGAGTATGTTTCGAACTCGCCTGATGGCGATTACACAAAATTGAGGCGAGCTAAATGCCCCCCCTCACTCAATCCCGTATCGAGACTGTCCGTCGTCATATGGCGTTGGAGGTGACGCATGACTGGGACGCGGTTTTGGAGACGTTTTAGCATCTGCGGTATGAGATGCATGGGGGCGGGCAGGTGTTTGACGGGGCGGAGGCCGTGCGTCGCTATTTCGAGCTGTCGCGCACGCCCTTCCCGGACCAGGACAATGAAATCATCTCGATTGCCGCCGATGAGGCGGCCGACACGGTGCTGGTCGAATTCTGGTTAACCGGCACGCATACCGGCCCATTGAGGGTGGGGGACCGGGTGATCCCGCCCACCGGGCACAACTTCAGGGTGCGGATGGCGGCCTCGTTCGAGTTCGCCCCTGGCAGCGACAAGATAATTTGCGAAAGACCCTATTTTGATCAGGGCGCAGTTCTACGTGGGCTAAAGCTTGCATAAGTAACTATGCCCTGTACACATTCGTTAAGGGCTGGAAACCACTATAACGTCAAGCGTTGGACCCTGATGACCGACTTCGCAAATTTCAACCCTGACTTCGGTCGGGGCCTTCCTGAATTGCCACACAATGATGTTGTGCAGGATAACGTATCCGCCTGGATCGTTCTGGACGACTACACACAGGCCCGCAGCGTGCAGGTGCGCGATATCTGCGCAAAGGGCGCGTGGCTGCAAGTCGGGGGCTGGGGCAACCTTCCCGACACGTTTTACCTGCTCGTGAAAACCACACCGGGCGATGCAAGTTTCCGCGTCGAGTGCGTTCAGCACTTGCGTCAGGATGAAGTGGTGGGCGTGAAGTTTCGCCGCCCCCTGTCGCCGGCATTGCTGGCCGGAGTGGTGCGGCAACAGCCGGAAGACCTGTAGCAGGACAGGCGAGGGCCACGCCCTGCGAGGCGGCGCTTATGCGCCGTCTTTCTTGGCCTTTTCCTTCTTGCGCAATTCCCGCATGAGATCTTCCAAACGCTGTGATGGCGGGGCTTTCAGGCTGTCTTCAAAGGATTTTCTCAGCGCTTCGCGCAGAATCTCGTCCGAGCGCGAACGGCCCGTGCCATCACTATCGAAGTGGCGATTTCTCTTCGTCAGGATGAGTCTCTTCCCCGAGTTTCTTGCGCTCCCCCAAAGGGATACCCTACGCCAGATGAAGCTCAGCTGACTAGAAAGTTTTCAAAGCTTTGTCGATGCGGGTTTGCGGATTTTTTTTCCGGCTCTCGCAATTGTTATGCTCGACGGCTGAAGGCGGTCTCTCGTTGCAAGCGCACTGGCGCGCATGCGGTCGCGCGAGGGGCCTCGAGGTTCAGACTCGGTAAGCTTTGTGTTCTGTTTTGGTTACTACAGAACACGTACTTTCCAGAATTGTGATTCAACTGTCAGGGGACGGTTAAAGTAGAGGTTCCCCTAACACGCGAGTTGAAACGTTCGGACACAAAGCGTGAATGATGTTCCATATGCCCGGGGCTGGAAAATTTTGCATCAAATTTGACCGATCCATTCAACGGGACTTCCACCTCAGTGTGTCAGAACGGGGCGTAACGATACGGGACGAACCTGTTCCGCTTTGTGTCAGACAGTGAATTTCACGGACCGACGAGCAGGTCGGGACGGGGGCATGGAAGGGTAGTATTTGCTATGGCAAAGACGGTTTTGGTAATTGATGACGATCCAACCCAGCGGCGGCTTTTACAAGCAGCAGTTGAAAAGGCCGGCTTCGCGTGTCGCACGGCTCCGGACGGTGAAGCGGGGCTTGCGCTCGCGTCGGATCCGAAGGACGGCATTGATGTGGTCCTGCTGGACCTGACCATGCCGGGCCTGTCGGGCATGGACACGTTGGAGCGTCTTTCGGCCAAACGGTCGGACCTGCCGGTGATCATGCTGACCGCCACGAGCGGGATCGACACGATTGTCCAATCCATGCGTCGCGGTGCGGTCGATTTCATCGTGAAGCCCGCCAACCCCGAACGCGTCGTTGTCTCGATCCAGAATGCGCTGAAGCTGCAAACCTTGTCGGGGGAGGTCAAGCGCCTGTCCCGCAAGGCGGAAGGCGGCATGAGCTTTGACGACATGATCGCCAGCGCGGCGCCGATGCGTCAGGTAGTTCGCCTGGCTGAACGCGCAGCGAGCTCTGAGATTCCGGTCCTGATCCTGGGGGAAAGCGGTGTGGGTAAGGAAGTCGTTGCCCGCTGTATCCAGGGCGCGTCCGGCCGGGCCGGAAAGCCTTTCGTGACGGTGAACTGCGGCGCCATTCCGGAAAACCTGGTTGAGTCGATCCTGTTCGGCCACGAGAAGGGGGCCTTTACCGGGGCTGTATCAAAGTCGCTCGGCAAGTTTGTCGAGGCCGATGGCGGCACGCTGTTCCTGGACGAGGTCGGGGAGCTGCCGCTGGATGCGCAGGTCAAACTGCTCCGTGCCCTGCAGGAAGGGGAGGTGGACGCTGTTGGCTCTCGCCGCCCGACCAAGGTGGATGTGCGGATCATCTCGGCCACGAACCGAGACCTGTCGCAGCAAGTGTCCGAAGGCACGTTCCGCGAAGACCTGTTCTATCGCCTCAATGTGTATCCGATCGACATGCCGGCGCTGCGCGAACGGCGCGATGACATTCCGGCGCTGGTCGATCATTTCGTCAGCCGCTTCAATGCCAGCGAAGGCGCAAAAGTGTCCGGCGTTGCCGACGACACGATGAAGATGCTGTACGCCTATGACTGGCCGGGCAACGTCCGCCAGCTGGAAAATGCTGTCTTCCGTGCAGTGGTGCTGTGTGATGGCGATCAGCTGCGCCCGCAGGATTTCCCGCAGATCTCCGGCCAGATGCCGGATGTGTCCATGTTGCCGCAAACGCCTGCCGGCGTCATGCCAGCGGCTGCCGATACGGTGCCCCAGACCGGCGGTAATGGTCCGGTTGCCATTCAGGATGAGGTCGGAGAGATTCGTGCGTTGAATGATATCGAGCGCGATATCCTTCAGTATGCGATTGATTTCTATGAGGGGCATATGAGCGAGGTGTCACGTCGCCTGGGCATCGGGCGCTCAACGCTTTACCGCAAGGTACGTGAGTATGATCTCGACGTGCGGGACGAGCGCAAGGCAAGCTAGGCCAAGGTGCAAAGGGAGTTTCCGGCCAAGACCGGACGGAAAGCCTCGCCACATCGGCGGGGCTTTTTAGTTGGGGGTTGGCATCGCATAGGACATGGTCACATCGCAGCGTTCATAGCGGTGGCCATAGCGGCGCATGATTTCCGCGTCATGCCGAAAGCCGTACTTCTCATACAGGCGGATGGCCGCCTCGCATTTTGAATTGGTCAGCAGGAACAGGTCCTGCACCTTCATTTCGCGGGCGCGTTTCAGGATCTGGCGCATCAGGAAGTCTCCGGCGCGGCGCCCCCGCGCGGAACTCAGGACGCCCATCTTGGTCAGTTCCACGCCGCCATCTTCCATAGGCATCAAGGCGCAGGTGCCAATGATGCCCAACTCCGGGTCGCGGACAAAGAGAATGGTACCGCCCTTGTCGATCACTTTCGCGCGCGGATTTTCGATCATGGCGATGTCTTCGGCCTCCAGCCGGAACATCTCTTCCACCCATTCGCGCGAGATGCGGTCGAAATGCGGGGCGAGGTCATCCGTGAACTCCACGATTTCCAGCCCAGCGGGGTTGGCGACATGCTCGATCCGGGCAGAGAGCGGATGCTCGGCAAGGCGCGATTCCACGAGGCTGATTTCGGCAAGCAAGTCATGGTCCGGAAACGCGCAGAGCTGCTGCGCGGCGTCGCGTACGGCGGGCCAGAAGCTGGCGCGCATTTCGGCGATGAGCGCCTGACCAGCGGGTGTAAGGAATATTTCCTTCTGGCGATTGTCGCCCTCAACGGCTCGCGTATCGGTCAGGCCCATGCCCTGCAAGGCATTGTGAATGCGCGTAATGGCGGGCTGGCTGACGCCGGTGGCCTCCACTGCGGCGGACACGCTGAGCGGCCCGCTCGCCTCCAGTGCGGCGATCAGGGGAAAATGCGTGGTCTGGATCGGATAGGCGCGATTGTCGAACACGCTGACCGCTTCGGCCTGTAGCCGGTCGGCGAGGCGTTTCAATCGGCTGGCCAGACCCAGATAGCCAACCTGTTCCAGAATATCTTGCGACATCGAGTTAATCCATAATCAGTTATATAACGCGTTATCTAATAGCCCCCGTGCCAGGAGGCGTCAATCCTTACGCCGTGACGAAAACTGGGGCAGGGGACTAATGGTGCGTGGCGGCTTTCACGATTTCGCCGATCTTCCGGGCGTCGGCCTCTCGGGGACTGCCGGTGCGCCAGGCGATGCCGATCTGTCGCCCAACAACAGGGTTCACGAATTCCCTGAGCGCCACGTCTGGCCCGATATTCAGGCCATTGTTGGTCGCCAGCTTTGGCAGCAATGATACGCCGAGGCCGCCCGCAATCATGTTGACGAGGGTGCCGAGCGATGTTGCCGCAACCTGTTCGGTCGAGTTGCCCGTCTTCATGCGGCAGATGGACAGCGCATGGTCGCGCAGACAGTGCCCGTCTTCCAGCAGCAGCATGTTCTCGCCAGACAGGTCTTCAGGCGACAGTGCATTCTTGTGTGCCAAAGGGTGAGAGGCGGGCGCGGCAAACAGGAACTCATCGTCGAATAGCGGCAGCATTTCGATTCCCGGCACGTCCCAAGGCAGGGCGATCAGGGCCGCATCCAGCGTGCGGGTCCGCAATTGGTCGATCAGGCGCGGGGTCTTCTCTTCGTGCAGGTACAGTTTCAGGGCGGGGAATTGCTCGCTGAGGGCCCGCACCGCTGCGGGCAGCACGAAAGGCGCAATCGTCGGGATGGCGCCGAGATGGAAGGGGCCTGTCAGCAAGGCGCCAGCGCTCTGAACGGATTGCACGAGGGAATGCGCGTCATTGATCAGAGCATTGGCGCGTGAAACGGCGAGTTCACCTGCATGGGTCAGCTTCGCGCCGCGAGGTTCGCGTTCGGCCAGTTTCACGCCGAGCAGGTCTTCCAATTCCTTGATGCCAGCCGACAGGGTAGGCTGCGTCACATGGCACGCTTCAGCGGCTCTGGAGAAGGATCCGGTCTCTCCAAGGGCCACTAGATACTGCAGTTGGCGGAGTGTGGGTATAATCATAGATTCCATCTATACCGGGAATGGAAATTATCAATTTTTCTTTTTGCCGCATCTGCGTAAAGGCAGCCCAACCGGGCCCACCGTCCCGGCAGCAAAAAATCTTACCCAGGAGAATCACTATGCTTGGCATTGGCGAAAAGCTTCCCGAGTTCACTGTCACCGGCGTAAAGCCGAAATTCATGCAGCATGAGCAGAACGGCGAGAGCGCGTTCGAGCCGATCACGCAGGATTCCTTTGAAGGCAAGTGGAAGGTCATCTTCTTCTACCCGAAAGACTTCACTTTCGTTTGCCCGACTGAAATTGCTGAATTTGCCCGTCTGGCTGGCGACTTCGAAGACCGCGACGCGGTTGTGCTCGGCGGTTCGACTGACAACGAGTTCGTGAAGCTGGCATGGCGCCGCGACCACGCAGACCTCGCAGAACTGCCAATCTGGCAATTCGCTGATACGCGCGGCGAGCTGGTTGACGGTCTGGGCGTGCGCGAGCCGTCTGAAGGCGTTGCCTATCGTGCGACCTTCGTTGTCGACCCACACAACGTCATCCAGCACGTTTACGTCACCAATCTGAACGTCGGCCGCAGCCCGGCAGACACGCTTCGCGTGCTTGACGCCCTGCAAACTGACGAGCTGTGCCCATGTAACCGCCCGGTCGGCGGAGAAACTTTGGAACCAGCTGCCTAGTTCGCGCATATAATGAGCGCACGCTGATACTCCCGGGAAGATGCTCCTCTCCCTCCCCCACCCCTAGGAGCGTCTTCCCATCAGCGTGACGCATGGCCCGGCAGGCCCATCGTCCACCCAGTTCCACGGACGTTGGCACTCCCCTCCCACCCAGCCTTACAGGCTTGTCGGGCCACTTCGCTCCCGTCACATCGAAATCTAATTACTGATCCCGGAAGGATGAGGATTCATGTCTATCGAGTCCCTGAAATCTTCGCTGCCTGACTATGCGAAGGACCTTAAGCTCAATCTCGGTTCGTTGATGAACGAGCAATTGCTGAGCGACCAACAGAAATATGGCTGCTTCCTGGCCTGCGCCCATGCCGTGGGCGAGCCGCAGACGCTGACCGCGCTGCAGGCCGAAGCGGAAGAGAAGCTGAGCCCCGAAGCGATCAAGGCAGCCAAGGCGGCCAGCGCCATCATGGGCATGAACAATGTCTATTACCGCTCGATCCACCTGATCAGCGCACCGACCTACAAGACCCTGCCAGCCAAGCTGCGGATGAATGTGATTGGCGCGCCGGGCATCGAGAAGGCAGACTTCGAGCTCTATTCGCTGGGCGTGTCGGCCGTGAATGGTTGTGGCATGTGTCTCGACGCGCATGAGGCCGAGTTGCGCAAGCATGGCTTGTCGGCGGAGCAGGTGCAGGCAGGCATCCGTATCGGCGCGGTGGTAAATGCCGTGGCGCGCGTTCTGGCTGCAGAAGCTGTTACAGCGACCGCGCCAGCCTGATCTCAGTCAGGACGCTTTTGCTGATTACTTGAAGGCCTCGAAGCATTGCTTCGGGGCTTTTTCAATGAGGGCAAGCATTGCGCGAGTGAAAAGAGGCCGGTGTGCCCGATATCAGGTCGCTTGCGAAACGAACTGTGGAATTCATCAAAAAATGACATATCCGGCGTGATCAGGTCTGGCGGACCGGGCAGGGGGCTTCAGGAACCTGATTCACAACGGAAATTTTCGCAAAGCCCATACTGGCCCATCCGCAGGTTCTGATTTGTTCTTCTAATATTTGTTATTTGTTCCTGCGCTTAAGGTGTGTGGATACTTCGATTCATCCACAGCGCCCATTGAGGCCCATACTGTCCCATGATACTCCACGTTAATACATGGTTTACCCATGTGGGGTTGAGGCATTTCAAGACAGGGTTAGCGGGTGTTTGTTTCCACCTATGAAAGCGCAATTGATGCTAAAGGACGGGTGTCCATACCCGCACCCTTTCGCGCGGCGCTGGGTGGCGGAAATCGCATCTTCCTGTGGTCGGCACTGGATGGTTCAGGCTGTCTCGAAGGCGGCGGTGAAGCCCTGATGGCGATGTATCGCGCCACGCTGACGCGCCTTGCGCCCCACTCCCCCGCACGCAAGGCCCTGGTTACCCGCATCATCGCCGGATCGGCTGACCTCAAGATGGATGACACCGGCCGGATCAAGCTGACGGAAGAACTGATCAAGGCGGCTGGCCTCGACGGCCGCGTGAAGTTCGCCGGCAATATGGATAGTTTCCAGATCTGGAATCCGGATCGCCATGCCGAGCACTTCGACGCGATGGCTGCCGAGGCCGCCAAGGAAGACACGCTTGAGGCGTTGGGCCAGGCCTATTCCGAAGTGCTGATGCAGCAAGCCAATGGCGGTGCAGCATTGAAGCTTGTTGATGGGGGAGAGGGCTGATGGCGTCAGATTCCCCAACCCTCCCTGCGGCGGACAGTGGCCACAAGCCGGTCATGCTGGATGAAGTGGTCGAATGGCTCGCGCCGCGCGATGGTGACGTGATCATTGATGGCACATTCGGTGGCGGCGGGTACAGCCGCGCCATCCTGACCGCCGCGAACTGCACCCTGCTGGCGATTGATCGGGATGAAGACGCCATTGCCCGGGCCAAGGCGCTTCAGGCGGAAACGGAACGACTCGTTCCGTTACTCGGATGCTTCGGTGACATGGATGAACTGGCCGAGGCGGCAGGTCATGAGGCTGTCGACGGCGTGGTGCTGGACATTGGCGTGTCCAGTTTCCAGATCGACCAGGCTGAGCGCGGCTTTTCCTTCATGAAGCATGGTCCGCTGGATATGCGCATGGGGGCAATCGGCCCGAGCGCTTCGGACGTGGTCAATCAGATGGCTGAGCGGGATCTCGCCAACATCATTTTCCGTCTGGGCGAGGAAAAGCAGTCCCGCCGCATTGCGCGGGCCATTGTTGCGCGCCGCGCCGACGCGCCATTCGAGACAACAACGCAACTGGCTGAAACGGTCGAGATCGCTGTGGGCGGGCGCAAGGGCGCGCGCATCCACCCGGCGACGCTGACCTTCCAGGCGATCCGCATGTATGTGAATGACGAGCTGGGCGAGCTGGCCCGCGCGCTGCACGCTGCAGAGCGGATTCTGCGCCCCGGTGGGCGGCTGGTGATCGTCACCTTCCATTCGCTGGAAGACCGCCTCGTCAAGCAATGGCTGAAGAACCGCGCCGGCAAGGCGGGCGGCGGGTCGCGTCACATGCCGGTCGCTGAGCAGGGGCCGGGGGCGACCTTCGATCTCCCGGTGTCAAAGGCGATCCTGCCCGGTGCTAACGAAGTTGAAGGCAATCCGCGCGCACGGTCTGCCAAGTTGCGGGCCGCGATCCGGACCAGCGCGCCTGCCATTGAGGATGAAGCCAGCGACGGCATGAATTTGCCGCCCATCTCGGATCTGGAGGACGCCCTATGAGTCGCCGCGCATTCCTGTTTGGACTGGTTGTGATTGGCCTGCTGATTGTCAGCCTCTATCGGGCAAAATACGGCGCGAAGGATACCGCCGCCGAATTGATGGCCATTGAAGCCCAGATCGAAGCCGCAGAATCCGAAAAGGCGCTGCTTGAGACGGAGCTCTCTCATATGAGTCGTCGCGAATGGATTGAAGAATACGCCCGCACCGAGCTGGGCATGGCGCCGCCGAAGCCGGAGCAGATGGCCTCTGAGGGCGATCTCGACGCGCTGGTGGGCGAGCCCAACAGCCTGGCTGTGAAGCCCCCTGAACCCGATCTGGACGGGGAGGCGCCCGAGTGAGCGAAGCCTCCCGGAACCGGACACGGCTGGTTGGTCTTGCGATCGGCGCGCTGTTTGTCGTTCTGGCTGGAAAGGCCGGCTATCTCTCGCTTGCGGGCGAGAAGGCCCCTGCGCGCGGCGAAGGCCTGAAATCCGAGCGTGTGGTGCGCGCAGATATAGTGGACCGAAATGGTGAGCTGCTGGCGACATCTGTTAGCGCCTATTCGCTGGTCGCCAATCCGAAACTGATCTGGGACGGGGCTGAAGTCGCTGAGGCGCTGGCGACCGTGTTGCCGGACCTGGACGTCGAGGACATGACGCGCCGCCTGTCCGATCAAAGCCGGGAGTTTGTCTGGGTCGAGCGCGGCCTGACCCCGCGCCGCCGCCAAGCCGTTTTCGATCTGGGCCTTGAGGGCCTTCGCTTCGAAGAGGAAAGCCGCCGGGCCTATCCGCGCGGCACGCTGGCCGGTCAGGTGCTCGGCTATACGAACATCGATGGCGTCGGCGCAGGCGGCATCGAATACAGCCAGAATGAACGCCTTGCCGCCGGTGGTGAGCCGGTACGCCTGACCATCGACAATGGTGTGCAGGCCGCGGTGGAAGCGGAACTGGCAATATCTGCCGTAGAGCATGAGGCCGAAGGCGGCGCGGCGATCCTGATGGATGCGCAGACCGGAGAAATCCGCGCGATGGCCAGCTGGCCGCCCTTCGATCCGAACCGATCCATCGACATCTCCATGACGGACCCCTCCCGCCTGAACCGGGCAACGGGCGCCGTCTATGAGCTGGGCTCGATCTTCAAGCCGTTTACCGTCGCCGCCGCGCTCGAAGCGGGTGTGATCCATCCCAAGGAGATGTTTGACGTACGCAAGCCGCTCGAAATTCGCGGCTACAAGATCGAGGATGACCACCCGCTCTATGGCGATGCGGATGTCACGCACATTATTTCCAAGAGTTCGAACATCGGCACGGTGCGGATCAATGAGAAGCTCGGTCCGCGCCGCCAGCAGGATTTCCTGCGCCGTGCTGGCCTGATGGAACGGGCAGCCATCGAACTATCCGGCAGCTCGGCGCCCATCCTGCCGGAACGCTTCGATGATCTCTATTCTGCAACCGTGTCCTATGGACACGGCATTGCCGTGTCGCCCATGGCGTTCCTTGCGGCCTTCTCATCCTTTGCAAATGGTGGAGAGCGGGTTCAGCCGACCCTGATCATGGATGCCACGCGCGAACGGCCTGAGCCTGTGCGGGTCATGTCCGCCCTGACGGCAGAAATTGTGAACGTGATGATGCGCGAAGCGGTGGTCACCGGCACTGGCAAGAATGCCGAAGTGGCCGGCTATCGCGTCGCCGGAAAGACCGGCACCGCAGAGAAGCCGGTTGATGGCGGATATTATGATGACCGCAATGTCACGAGCTTTGCGGCAGTCTTTCCCTATGATCGCCCCCAATATGCCCTGATCGTCACTCTGGATGATCCGAAGGCCGGATCGGAGATCGGCGCGACGGCGGCGTTCAATGCGGCTCCGGCAGCGGGACGGATGATCGAGCGCGTGGCTCCGCTTCTTGGGCTGGCCCCACGCTTCGAGGATATCCGCCCGGCTGGCGCAGCCCTCCGCTCCGGCGAGGAGAAGAGGAGTTCCTTGTGACCAGTTTGAAAGACCTTTTCCCGCTCATCGAGCAGGGCGATATCGAGATCAAAGGCATGACGGCAGACAGCCGCCGTGTCGCGCCGGGCTATCTGTTCGCCGCGCTGAAAGGCACTGTGTCGGATGGGCGGGACTACATCCCGCAAGCTATCGAAAAAGGCGCCGTGGCAGTCCTGTCCGAGGGCGGTGTGGATGTCGCGGGCGCAGCGCACGTTATTGCAGACGAACCACGTCGGGCGCTGGCGCTGGCGGCGAAACGGTTTCATGCCGCGCAGCCGAAGACGATTGCCGCCGTGACAGGAACGAATGGAAAGTCGTCCACGGTCGATTTTTGTCGCCAGATCTGGGCCAATGCTGGGCTGTCTGCTGCCTCGATGGGCACGCTCGGGGCCATCGGCCCGAAGGGCAAGATTGATGTTGGCCACACAACACCAGACCCGGTGACCATTCACGAGACCTTGTACGAACTGGTCGGGCAGGGGGTGAGCCATTGCGCGATGGAGGCCTCCAGTCACGGCCTGGAACAGCATCGCCTGGATGGTGTGGACTTGTCGGCAGTGGCGTTCCTGAATTTCACGCAGGACCACCTCGATTATCATGCGACGATGGAGGAATATCTCGACGCGAAGCTGCGCCTGTTCCGTGATTTTGGCGGTCAGGGTATGCCGGCCATTGTCAATGCAGACAGCGACCATCGTGACGTGTTCGAAAAGGCCGCGACAGATCATGGCCTTCAGGTTGTGTCGTTTGGCTGGCGCGGGGAAGACCTCTGGATTGACGAGATCATGCCGCGCGCAACCGGACAGGTGCTGAACCTGTTCTGGCGCGATGTGGAATGGAAGCCATTTGAACTGCCCCTTATTGGAGAATTCCAGGCGCTCAACGCGCTGGCGGCGGCGGCAATCTGCCTCTCGCTCGGCATGGAGCCGGAGCAAGTGGTCGACGGGCTGATGAAACTTAAGCCCGTAAAAGGCCGGTTGGAACTCGTCGGCAAGACCGAGGCAGGCGCGGGCGTGTTCGTGGATTATGCTCACACGCCGGATGGGCTTGACGTATTGCTGCGGGCTGTTCGTCCGCATACGGCCGGGCGCCTGAAAGTGATTTTCGGCTGCGGCGGGGACCGGGATGCGAAGAAACGTCCGCTCATGGGCGAGATCGCCGCGCGCCAGGCCGATGATGTGATCGTCACGGATGACAATCCCCGCTCCGAAGACCCGGACCAGATCCGGCATGCCATTCTCGAAGCTGCGCCGGACGCGCGCGAGATTGGTGATCGCGGCGAAGCGATCCGCACGGTGATCGCAGAACTGCAAAAAGGCGACACGCTTGTCATCGCTGGCAAAGGGCACGAAACCGGCCAGGTCATCGGTGCGGACGTGATCCCGTTCTCTGATCAGGAAACGGCGCTTGACGCCCTGAAGGGAGTTGCCGGATGAGTGCGCCGCTCTGGACATCTTCAGACATTGCGCTCGTGACGGGCGGCGCTGCGACAGATCCCTTCGCGGTGACCGGTTCTGTGTCGATCGACACGCGCAGCCTGAAGCCGGGCGATTTGTTCGTTGCCCTGACGGACCAGCGCGATGGCCATGACTTCGTTGAAGCGGCGTTTGCCGCCGGGGCGGCGGGCGCGCTTGTTTCGCGCCGGGTCGGTTTGGGGCCGCAAGTCGTGGTCGAAGATGTGCTTGCTGCGCTGGAGCAGATGGGCGTGGCCGCGCGGGTACGCTGCGGCGCCCATCGCACGGCGGTAACGGGCTCGGCTGGCAAGACCAGCGTCAAGGAAATGTTGGCGCAGATCTATCGTGCCTTCGGCCCGGCGCACTGGAATGTCAAAAGTTTCAACAATCACTGGGGCGTGCCACTGACGCTGGCGCGCATGCCGGAAGAAACCACCCGCGCTGTCTTCGAGATCGGCATGTCGACGCCGGGTGAGATTGCGCCGCGTAGC
This sequence comes from Hyphomonas atlantica corrig., assembly GCF_000682715.1. GTDB lineage: Bacteria > Pseudomonadota > Alphaproteobacteria > Caulobacterales > Hyphomonadaceae > Hyphomonas > Hyphomonas atlantica. The sequence continues at coordinate 144,232 of NZ_AWFH01000056.1, forward strand.
CAGATGGTTCGTCCGCACACCGGCATCGTCACCTGCATCGCCGGGGCGCATCTTGAGGGGCTTGGTTCACTCAGCGCCGTGGCGCATGAGAAGGCCGACATTTTCAGCGGGCTGGAAGCGGGCGGCACGTTTATCCTGCCCGCGGATGACGAATTTTTTGAATATCTGGCCGGGCGCGCGCGGCGCTTTTGCCCAACCGGGAATCTCGAAAGCTTTGGCCGCAGCGCCGAGGCCACGGCTCGCGTCGTCGGCTATGAGACCGATGGCAATGAAAGCCGCATCCAGTTGGACATCGTCGGCAAGCCGGTTCTGGTCACCATCAACGCTGTCGGCGAGCATTGGGCGATGAACGCGGCGGCAGCCGTGTTGGCGGCCAGCCAGTCCGGGCTTGCGGTCGAGGATTGCGCAGAGGCGCTGACAGGATACACGCCGCCCCCGGGGCGCGGCACGGCCGAACAGATTACCCTACCACAAGGCGGTGCGGTCATGCTGATCGACGATGCCTATAATGCCAACCCGGCCAGCATGCGCGCCTCGCTGTCAGCCCTCCAGCGGCGCAGTGGCGGACGACGCCTGATTGCGCTCGGCGAGATGCTGGAAATCGGCGATACATCGGATGCGGAGCATGCAGGCCTGGCTGATCCGGTGGCAGATACCGGGCCAGCTGCCATATTCCTGTCAGGCGACAAAATGACTCATCTGGCGGACTCACTTCCGCCCCAGTTCGAGCCGATCTGGGCACGCAATTGGGAAGAGCTGTGGAATCCTCTGCAAAATGCACTCCGAGATGGAGATGTGCTCTTGATCAAGGGCTCGAATGCGTCCGGGATGGCGAAACTAGCTGACCGACTTCGCCAATGGAGCGAGTTGGCAACGGGTAAGATGGAAGGCGGGGCAGAAGGCACCGCGAAGGTTGGGTGATGCTGTATGAGTGGCTGGCCGCAGACAGCGGTATATTCAATGTTCTGAACTATATCACCTTCCGCTCGGGAGCCGCCGTGGTGACGGCGTTCCTTGTGACGGTGATGTTCGGCGACGCGATGATCAACTTCCTCCGTGCCCGGCAGGGTAAGGGGCAGCCGATCCGCGACCTGTCATTGGAAGCCCAGCTCTCGAAGCAGGGCACACCAACCATGGGCGGCTTCCTGATCTGGTTCGGCCTGGTCATTGGCGTATTGCTCTGGGGCAATCTGAAAAATCCGTACATCTGGGTCACCCTGTTCGTGACCCTGTCCTATGCCTTTCTCGGCTTCCTCGACGATTTCGCCAAAGTTTCCAAACAGACCGATGCGGGCGTCTCGGCCAAGCTGCGCCTACTGGTCGGCTTCGGCATTGCGGCGCTGGCTTGTGCCTTCATCATGGGGCTGCACGGCGCACACACACCGGCGGGCCATGCCGAATGGGGCCCGCTCAACGATCTGGCAAAGACCATCGCCAGCCTCGCGCCAAAGACAAGCGTTGAGCCTGCTGACCCGGCCTTTGCAGGCGGTGTGGCCGTGCCCTTTGTGAATGACTATTTCTTCCCGCTTGGCGCCTTCTTCATCCTGTTTGGAATGATCGTTGTGGTCGGCAGTGCGAACGCCGTGAACTTCACCGATGGGCTCGACGGGCTGGCCATTGTGCCGATGAGCTTTGCCGCCGCCTCCTATGCGCTGATCGCCTACCTGACGGGTAACTTCGTGTTCGCTGATTATCTCGGCATCCAGTTCACGCCCGGCACCGGGGAACTGGCCGTTCTGCTTGGCGCCATGATTGGCGCGGGCATGGGCTTTCTCTGGTACAATGCCTACCCGGCCAAGGTCTTTATGGGCGATACCGGCTCGCTGGGCCTCGGCGGCATGCTGGGCGTCGTGGCGGTCGCGGCCAAGCATGAGTTCGCGCTGGTCATCATCGGTGGCCTGTTCGTGCTCGAAGCCTTGTCGGTGATGATGCAGGTCGGCTGGTTCAAGATCACACGGAAACTGACCGGCGAAGGCAAGCGCATCTTCCTGATGGCGCCGCTGCACCACCACTTTCAGAAAAGGAACTGGCCAGAGACGCGCGTCGTCGCCCGGTTCTGGATACTGTCCGTCCTGTTCGCCCTCGCGGGCCTCGCAACCCTGAAGCTGAGGTAAGTGGAGACTTATGATTCCGATTACTGAATATGCGGGAAGAGATGTTGCAGTGTTCGGCCTTGGCCGGACAGGCCTCTCGGCTGCCAAGGCTCTGAAGGCTGGCGGCGCGCGTGTTCATGCCTGGGATGATAATGAAGAGACCCGCGCCAAGGCAGAGGCCGCCGGCCTGACCTTGTCGGACATCAACAAACGCGACTGGCAGACCTTCGCGGCGCTCGTGCTGTCGCCGGGCGTGCCCTACAAATTTCCTCAACCACACCGCATCGTGCGCATGGCGGAAATGACCAATGTGCCAATTGTCGGTGACATGGAGTTGTTCGCCCGCGCCGTGCAGGCATTGCCGGAACGCGGCCGCCCGAAGATTGTCGGCATCACCGGCACGAATGGCAAATCGACCACGACGGCGCTGATCGGACATATCCTGAAGCAGGCAGGCCGGGATGTGCGCATCGGCGGAAACATCGGCACCGGCGTCCTGGACCTGGCGCCCCTGCATGCCAATGCGGTCTATGTGCTGGAGCTGTCGTCTTACCAGCTGGATTTGGTGAAGAGCCTGCATTGCGACGTGGCCGTCCTGATGAACATCACACCGGACCATCTGGATCGTCATGGCGGCATGGAAGGCTACCAGGCCGCGAAGATGCGCATTTTCCAGAACCAGACAGAACGCGATGTCGCTGTTATCGGGTTTGACGATGTGATTACCCAGTCCATCGCCATCGGTCTGTCGGCAAATGGCCCGGCGCGGGTCCTGCAGGCCTCGTCCACCTATGCGCTTGGCCGAGGCGTCAGCGCCGTGGACGGACGGCTTTACGATAGTTGCAACGGGCAGGCCCAGTACATTGGCAATCTGCGCGACTGCATGGCCCTGCCCGGACGCCACAACCATCAGAACGCTGCGGCGGCCTATGCGGCCTGCCGGTCGCTTGGCCTGGACCAGCAGGCGATCATGGACGGCCTGCGCACCTTCCCTGGTCTTGCGCATCGTCTGGAAATGGTCGGCGAGATCGATGGCGTGAAATTCGTCAACGACTCCAAGGCAACCAATGCCGAGGCAGCCGAGCAGGCGCTGAAGGCCTACAAGAACGCCTACTGGATCGCTGGCGGCGTGCCCAAGGCCGAAGGTATCAAGCCGCTCGCGCCCTTGTTCCCGAACATTACGAAAGCCTATCTGATCGGTGAGGCCGAGGAGCCATTCTCTGCCACGCTGAGAGGGCAGGTTGCTGTTCAGTCCTGTGGCTCGCTCGAAAAAGCAGTCGCGGCTGCATTTAAGGATGCAAAAGCGGTCGGAGACGAAAATCCGGTCATTCTTCTTTCACCTGCCTGTGCGAGTTTCGACCAGTTCCGCGATTTTGAACATCGCGGAGATGTGTTCCGGAGCATCGTTCAGTCCATGATGCCGCAGGAGATAAAGGAGTTGGCTTGACCTACGTATCGTCCACCCCACTGCTCGCACGCTCGGATATGTCCTGGCTGACCGAGTGGCGGCGGACGCTCGATTGGGGCCTGCTCGGCGGCGCATTCTTTCTCATGGCAATTGGCCTGCTCCTGTCGCTCGCGGCCGGGCCATCGGCGGCGACGCGCATTGGCTATGACGATCCCTATTTCTTTGTTCTGAGGCAGGTCTGTTTTGTCGGGCTGGGCGCGATCATCATGGTTGCGGTCAGTATGCTGGACCGCGCCTGGGCCCGGCGGTTTGCCACATTCGTATTCGTCGCCAGCCTCGCCTTGATGTTCTTCATCCTGCTCTACGGGCATGAAGCCAAAGGCGCGCAGCGCTGGCTGCGCATTGCCGGCTTTTCGCTCCAGCCGAGCGAGATGGTGAAGCCGGCCCTGATCGTTCTGGGTGGCTGGCTATTGGCGCAACGTGAACAGTATCCGGATGGTCCCTGGGCGGTAACGGCTTTCCTGTTCTATGCGGTCACGCTCGGGCTCTTGCTGTTGCAGCCGGATGTCGGCCAGTCGGCCCTTTTGACGGCGGCCTTCGTGGTGACTTTCTTCGTCAGCGGGCTTCCGTGGAAATGGGCGGCCGGGTTCGCCATCGGTGGCTTGGGGCTTGCGACGTCCCTTTACACTTTGCTGCCGCATGTGCGGTATCGGGTGAACAGTTTCATCGATCCCAGCTCCGCAGACACCTACCAGATCGACCGGGCTGCAGAGGCCATCGGCCGGGGGGGCCTGTTTGGCGTCGGTCCGGGGGAAGGCCAGGTGAAGATCCATCTGCCGGACGCGCACACGGATTTCATCTTCGCGGTCATGGTCGAGGAATTCGGTCTTGTGGCTGCACTCGTGCTGATGGCCATTTTCGTGTTGCTGATCCTGAGAGGCTTCCGCGCCAGCTCTCGTCTGCACGATGGGTATGCACGGGCGGCAAGTGCCGGACTCTTCACGCTATTTGGCCTTCAGGCTGCCATAAATATCGCGGTAAATCTGGCTCTGATACCGCCAAAGGGCATGACACTGCCTTTTGTGTCCTATGGCGGCTCGTCCATGATCGGGACGGGATTGACACTGGGCCTTGCGCTGGCACTTGTGCGCGGACAAGGTACGCGCACAAGGGGCCGGTATGGCTGACACGAAAGACAAGCTCGTCATCATCGCAGCAGGGGGAACCGGGGGGCACATGTTCCCCGCACGCGCCTTTGCGGACGAGATGCGCGCGCGCGGCTGGCGGATCGGCCTGATCTCTGACAAGCGCGGCGCGAAATATACCAAGGACTTCCCGGCAGACTGGCTGGAGCAGGTGCAGGCCGCCTCTCCGAACTTCCGCAAGCCCTGGACGTTGCCGAAGGCGGCCATGAAGATCAATGCGGGCATTAACCGCGCCAAGAAGCTGATGTTCGAGTCGCGTCCGATGCTGGTGGCAGGGTTTGGCGGGTATCCGGCCTTTCCAGCACTTGCAGCGGCGCGGCGGATGAACGTGCCGATCATTATTCACGAACAGAACGCTGTCCTGGGCCGGGTGAACCGGCGCTTTGCGCGGCAGGCCAAACTGGTGGCAAGCGGGTTCGAGCGGCTGGACAAGCTGCCATCCTGGAGTGCGCATCTGGCGGTCGGTAATCCGGTACGAGAAGCCATTCTCGCGCGGCGCGATGATCCGTTCCCGTCTACGGACGACAAGCTGACCATTTTGATCACTGGCGGCAGTCAGGGATCAAAGATCATTGGCGAGACAATTCCGGCGGCGATTGTTGATCATATCCCGCCACCGTTGCAATCGCGCCTGCGCGTGATCCAGCAGGTTCGCAAGGAGCAGTACGCGTTTGTCGGCAATATGTATCGCCGCGCGAAGATCGAGGCGGAATTGTCGCCATTCTTTTCCGATATGCCGGAGAAGCTGTCGCAAGCGCATCTCGTCATTGCACGGTCCGGCGCGGGGACGGTGTCGGAGATCGCGGCGGTAGGTCGGCCCAGTATCCTGATCCCGCTGGCCATTGCCATGGATGACCACCAGGCCGCCAATGCCGAGGCGCTGACAGAGATTGGCGCGGCAGACATGGTGCTGGAAACCAATCTCTATCCGCAATTGCTGGGCGGGCTGATCACAGCGCGCTTGCAGGATACGGACGAACTGAAACAACGCGCAGCCAAGGCGAAAGCGTCGGCAAAGATAAATGCGGCCAAGGAACTTGCCGACATGGCAGAGCGGGTGGCGGAGCTTTAGGCCACCCGAGGGGCGCAGGCGTGCGTCCTGTGCATCTTCGCGTCGCGCAGCCATTCCCAACCGAAAGCGGTGTCGGAATCGCCATGCTCGCGGCGATGCGCAAGGCGCTCCATCGCTTCGTCCAAGGTTGGCTGGTGGCCTTCCGGCACCCACCACATCACGAAATGCATATCCCGCATCATCTCGAACCATTCAGTCCGGCGCTCATAGAATTTGCGGTGAATGGTGCCCCAGACGAAGGTTTCGAGGCTTTTGACGTCTTCCCAGACGGTCAGGTTGGCGACGAACTGCGGGTCGTCGCCGATTTTCGCCTCGGTGTTGCCCTGGCCGGGCTCGCCTGAACCTTCCATCATCCAGACGAAACCCGGCATGGATTTGCCGATCCCGTTGACGAGGTCGAGATTGTCCATGAACTCCTTGACGCGTGGATCATCAGTCGGGGCGGCGAGGCGGCCGACATTCAGCTGGGCCAGATGCATGTTCATGATTGAGGCTCCCAAACCGTTGAAGCACTCGAATCGCGCCTCATTCCAGTCATGTTGGGACTGCATCTTCTGGGTTCAAGAATATCGCTGGCAGGTTTCATGAATGCGTCGTGCAGAAGCAGCGCTTGCTTCCCGCTCCCGCGTCACGGTATCGCTAGGCGTTCCCGCTTTCTTATCTGGACGATCACGCATGACCTCTCCCACTCCTTTTGACCTTGGCCCGGCGCATATTGTTGGCATCGGCGGCATTGGCATGTCCGGCATTGCGGATGTGATGATCACGATGGGCTATGAGGTTCAGGGTTCGGATATTCGTGAATCCGACAATATCCAGCGTCTGAGAGAGCGCGGCGCAAAGATCTTCATTGGCCACAAGGCCGAAAATGTGAAGGGTGCCGGGACCGTCATCATCTCCACGGCGATCAAATCCGGAAATCCCGAAGTGGACGCCGCCCGCGCTGCCGGCATTCCGGTTGTGCGCCGTGCCAATATGCTGGCAGAGATCACGCGCCTGAAATACACGGTCTGCATCGCCGGAACGCATGGCAAGACGACGACGACCAGCATGGTCGCGGCGCTGCTGGATGGTGCGAACATCGACCCGACCGTCATCAATGGCGGCATCATCCATGCCTATGGCTCGAACTACAAGGCGGGCGAGAGCGACTGGATGGTGGTCGAAAGCGACGAAAGCGATGGAACCTTCGCCAAGCTGCACCCGACCTGCGCCGTGGTCACGAATATCGACCCTGAGCATATGGACCATTATGGCAGCATGGAAAAATTGCGCGAGGCGTTTGATACCTTCGTCGAGAACTTGCCTTTCTACGGATTTGCCGTCCTGTGTACGGACCACCCGGAAGTGCAGGGGCTGGCCGCGCGGGTGACAGACCGCCGGCGCATCACTTATGGCTTCAACCGCCAGGCAGATGTGCGGGCCATCAATTTGAACACCGACCTGTCCGGCGCGCATTTCGATGTCGCCCTGCGTCGTCCGGGCTCGGCACAGCCACGCATGATTGAAGGGCTGACCCTGCCGATGGCGGGTGAGCACAATGTGCAGAACGCCCTGGCAGCTGTGGCCGTGGCGCTGGAGCTGGGTGCGACGGATGAACAGATCCGCACTTCGATGGGCCAGTTCGGCGGGGTAAAGCGCCGCTTCACCCAGGTTGGCGAATGGACGCCCGTCGAGGGCCAGCCACCTGTGCGCATCATCGACGATTACGGGCACCACCCGGTCGAGATCTCAGCCGTGCTGAAGGCCGCGCGCGCGATGCAGGGGCAGGGCCAGCTGATCGCCGTGTGCCAGCCGCACCGCTATACGCGCCTGCGCGACCTGTTCGAGGATTTCTCGCGCTGCTTTGACCAGGCCGACCATGTTCTGGTCGCGCCGGTCTATGAGGCGGGTGAAAGCCCGATCGAAGGCTTTGACCATGAAACGCTGGTCACCAGCATTGCACGCAATGGGCATCGCGGCGCTGCAACGATCGAATCTCTCGACGCGCTGCCGGCAGTGCTGAAGGGTGTGGCAGAGCCCGGCGCAATGGTGGTTTGTCTCGGCGCAGGCGACATCACCAAATATGCTGCAGACCTCGCAGAAAAGCTGTCAGGCTGACGCAGCGACAGCCGCAAAACCGCTTTCCCTTCCCGCTCGAATGTGCACGCTAGGCGACAGATGCCGGGAAACGGCACTTGGGAGGACAATTCATGACCGAGACATCCATTTCGCCGGGGCAGGATGAGGAAGCTGCAATTGTGGCAGCACAAGGCACCCACACGGCAGGGGAAGGTGGAGCGCTCGGAAAGACCGGATTTGCCTGGGCCTGGTTCGAATGGGCGCGCAATCCGTACTACATCCTGATCATCATCTATGTGTTCGCGCCATATTTTGCGCGAGACATTATCGGCGCGGACATTATGGCCAGTGGCGAGCTGGAGGGCATGGACCCTGAGACCGCGCGGCAAGTGGCCGGAGCGAAGGGGCAGGCGGTCGTCGCGTCCCTGTCGAAATGGGCTGGCGCCATTGCAGCGCTGACGGCGCCCTTCCTCGGCGCGGCATTTGACCGGGGATTGCGGCGAAAGCCCTTGCTGGTCCTGTTCCTGGGCACGTTGTCTGTGCTCAGCTTCCTGCTCTGGTGGGCGGTGCCCGGCGAGGCGGGCTTCTCCACGGGCACGGTCATCGCCATCCTGATTGCCGCTTATGTGACCTATACGTTCAGTGAAGTGACCCACAATTCCATGTTGCCGGATGCGGCGCGGCCCTCTGCGTTGCCAGCGGTGTCAGGGCTGGGCCTGGCGCTGGGCAATGCAGCGGCGGCGCTGTTGTTCGTGGCGGTCATCGGCATGTTCGCCCTGCCTGACATGTTAGGCTGGCCGTTCGCTGAACCGCTGTTCGGGATCGACACTTCGAAGTATGAGCATTTCCGCATCGCCGGTCCGATCTGCGCCGTGTGGCTCGCCGTGATGATTATTCCTTTCTTCCTGTATTCCAAGGATACGGGCGTGAAGGGAACACCTTTCTTCCCATCGGTGAAGCAGGGGGCCTTGGGCGTCATTCGAACTGTGCGAAAGGCCGCGCAGTATCGTGAAGCGTTCAAATTCCTGATCGCGCGCACGATCTATGCTGACGGCATGTTTGCGTTGCTGGCATTGGCGGCTGTGTATGTCAGCCTGTTCCTCGGCTGGGGCATCGTCGAGCTGACGGTATATGCGATCTGGGCGTCTATCTGGGCTGCAGTTGGCGGGGTGGCCGGCGGATGGTTCGACTCGAAGCTCGGCCCGAAGAATGCGCTTTTGATGGAGTTGATTGCCATCGTGATCATCTTGCTTTTCGGCTTGTCTGTCACGCGGGAGTCCATCCTGTTCGGCCTGATTGAAAACCGCGAGCTGTGGAACGCTCCAGTCTTTTCCAGCCTGTCGGACGTGACGTATCTTCTGAATGGTGCCCTGATCGGTGTGTTTGCCACGGCGAACATCTCTTCCAGCCGCTCCATGCTGGTGCACATTGCGCCGACGCATATGCGGGGAGAATTCTTCGGCCTCTACGCGATTGCCGGCACGGTCACAGTCTGGATCGGACCCTTGCTGATCGAACTGTTTACGACCTGGTCAAACAGCCAGCGTGTTGGCATGTCCGCCATTGGCTTGCTGTTCTTCCTGGGCTTTGCCGTGCTGACGACCGTGCGCGTGGGCAAGGCACCCGCGGATTGATGAACCCGGGGGCTAGCTGGTCGGCCCGAACGAGTCGCCCCCGCCATCCGTGACGCGCGCGATCTCGTTCACACGACGCGGGCGCAGATAGAATTTGTCATCAATGGTCACGTCAGATTTGAGGATGCCGCCAATCTGGCTTTTGTAAGTGTAGACCACTTCCGCCATGATCACTGACCCAGGAGAGGATACGATACCGTCCGGTACCGTCACCCGATCCCCCTTTGCATAGGCGGGCATCAGATAGGAATCCGACCAGTCTACGCGCGTCCGGCCATCGCCATTGTCGACGATACTGGTGATGCGCATAGTGGCTTTTTCCGCGTCGTAGGGTTGCATCATCACGACAGCTGCCGCGAACATCTCTTCCATATCGTCATCGGTCACCGTGGCGAGACGTGCCGTTAGATCTCCCAATCCAGCCGTGGTAGATGTGACGCGGCGGTCCACACGCATCAGCAGGCTGAGCTCGACCGCGCCGAGATAGATCAGCAGCAACAATGGCGCGATCAGCGCGAACTCGACAGCGGACACGCCTTCTTGGTTATAGCGAATGCCGCGCACGCCGCGCCATTTGAGACGGGGGTTAAGCCGGGAGAGAAGTGTTTTTCTCGACATCGTGATCAATCTCCAAAGGGCTCGTTGCGGAAGACGGCATTGGCCTGAAGCAGGTGGCGGTTGTTTGGAAGCGTGGACAGCGGCGCAGATACCCACGGCGTCATAAGTTTCCATTCGTACATCACACGCACGGCGACTACGTCATTGGCCGCACCCGGATCGTATTTGAAGTCGCTGTCATCGATCTCACCATCCCCATCGAGCGGGGAGGTAAGGTCTGCCGCGCTGAAATTGTCCAGCGACCGGACGTCAATGTAGAGTCGTTCGTCGCACTCCAGCATGTTGTAGAAGTTCGAACAGACCTCATTGCGGAATTCGATTATTGTGAACCGGTTATCCTGTGCCTGACCTGTACGGATCTTCCGGGCCGCTTCGCCCAGCGCGTGTTCCAACACGGTGGACAGGATGAAAACCATGCAGACTTCCATCAAACCGAAGATGAGAAAGAAGAAGGGAGCGGCCACAATGGCAAACTCCACTGCTGTAGCTCCGCGCCGATCCTGACACCAGCGTTCAAGCTTCGCGCGCAGGCGCGGTGCAAATATTCCGTGTTGCAAAGCCATATTCATCACCCGGACAGGCCCCCTTGTCAGAGGGTACCTATACAGGAGTTCGGTTTGCACGCTGTTGATCAGAAAGATCGAATTTTATCGATTTCGTCGAGGGGCGCGAGTTCGGACTATCAATCGTCAGTGATTTGCTTGACGCCTATGCGCTGCTGGATCTGCTCGTCGAAGTGTCCAGAATCGTCACCGACGCTGATTGTCGGGCGACAATTGGGCACGCAGTCATATGTGAAATTTGATCCGGACCGATTGACCGTAACGAGGTTGGCCTCATCAGCAACCACGACAATGTTAGATGAATATATCTGGCGACCGGCCTTATCAAAGACGAGCAGGTTGGTCGTGCCAAACGATTTACCTGTCACGAAAAGCAGGTTCTCGTCATGGACGGCGACATCGGCAATAGAGGGACTGCCCAGCACAACGCTTGCGGCGGTTCCGCGGAGGTGGACCGGAATGGTTTTGTTGAGTTCAACCGACAATGGGCCGGCAATCGCCGCCTGGCCGAGGCCGATGGCGACCACGGACAAAGTGCACATTTTCGAAAACATTCTCATTCGCCGACTCCACGGTTTTCAGCATGGGCACATTAGTATGAAGAAGGTTGCACGTTTCCTAACTAGGTTACCGCCGTGTTTGTATTCTATATATATAGTGGTTACGCGCGACCCGAACAAACGGAGCGCGAATCAGAAAAAGACCAATATTTGCAGGTCTTCAGAAGGTTAATAGTTCCCTCATTCGCCTTCACGGATTTTCTCTTTTCTTTCATGTGATGTTGAGAATGGTCGGGTAGGGTTGATCATGTTCCGGGTAGAGGATTTTGCCGGGGCAAAAACAATTGCATGATGGGAGTTTCCAAATGTTTGCACGTTTTCTGAAAGACGAGTCTGGTGCTACGGCTATTGAATACGGCCTGATCGCTGCTCTGATCGCAGTCGCTATCATCGGTGGCGCTACTGCTCTTGGTACGTCGGTCAACGACAAGTTCACCAACGTTTCCGGCAGCATCGACGGTGCTGGTGCAGAAGCTTCAGAATAATAATTTTCTGCGCTTTCTTTAATTAAACGAAGCCGCTGGGACGTCCCGGCGGCTTCTTTTATTCTTGAGGCGGATTGTCTCAAAACTTCCTTCAGCCTTTTGTGTCACAAGGCCTGCATACAGAATTGAAGGAAGCCCTCCATGATCCTGGCCATTCTTTCCAGCGCATTCCTGGCCCTCTGCGTCTTTGCAGCGATGCACGACGTCAACCGGCTGACCATTCCCAATTGGCTCAATTTGACGCTTGCCGGCATGTTTGTTCCGGCCGCGGCGGTGTCCGGCGTTCCAATGGAGATCATTGGTGGACATGCTATGGCAGCGGGCTGCGCGTTCCTGATCGCCTTTGGGCTCTTTGCCTTCAATATCTTTGGGGGAGGGGATGCCAAGATGATTCCCGCCGTGATTCTCTGGCTTGGGCCAAATGCAACGATTCCGTTCGTATTCATGATGGCTGTGGCGGGTGGCGGCTGTGCACTTCTCATCCTTGCGGTAAGAAAATATATGCCAGCCGAGGCGCTTCCGGGGGCCATTCGCGCGCCGTTCGAAGAGAAGGCGGGTGTGCCTTACGCAGTGGCCATTACAGCGGGCGTGTTTGCAGCGGGAGGCAGTTCTCCATTCCTTTCGGAAATCTTAAACCGGATCGGTCTTTTCAGTTAACGATGCTTTAGTGGCCTTGTGAAAATGTCCGCTCTGACCGGGTGAATCTGAATGCGTCAGATCATCCGAGGTGTCTTGAATTCCGGAGGAGTGGGGCCTCATGTCACCAGTTCGGCTGATTATCCTGATCGGCGCTGCCATCGCCGCCATTGCAGCGGCGTTTCTTGTCAGAAACCTCGTTGATGCAACGCCATCGCAGCCAGTCCAGTCGACTGTGGTCGAGACGGTCGAAGTTTCCGAAACGAAGGTTCTTGTGGCAGCGCGAGACCTGATGATCGGTGATGTTGTGACCGTAGATGATCTTGAATGGGCTGACTGGCCTGAGGACAATGTCGTTGAAGGGTACCTGACCGAAGAGTCTTCTCCCGAGGCGATCGAAGAGTGGGCCGGTACGGTAGTGCGTATCCCAATGTTCGAGTTGGAACCCATCCTGACGAAAAAACTGGTAGCCAAAGGTGACACCGGAACGATGGCCGCGCTCGTCAAGCCGGGCATGCGGGCGATATCTGTCGAGATTTCTACCGAATCCGCTTCGGGCGGATTCATCCTGCCAAATGATTATGTCGATGTGATCATGACCTACCAAATGACCTTTGTGGGCCCGGATGGCGCGCCTGCCGAGCAAACGACCAGTGAGACAATACTCCAGAACGTACGGGTGCTGGCTATAGACCAGATCCACACCAAGGACAGCGAGACAGAAGGGCCCTATCAGGTCGGGAACACTGCAACGCTGGAAGTGAACAACAAGGAAGCCGAACTGATAGCCCTGGCCGAGCGAAAAGGGCGTCTGACCCTGTCGTTGCGCCCATGGTCTGATGTTGGCGACACATTCGAGCGGGATGCGCGGGTCGACCTGCTCGAAACGGGGGGAAGCAGCAATGGCGGTATCAAGATATATCGTAGTGGCAAGGCGACCAGCGCCGGGCCAGGGGGTAGCTGATCGTGGGTAAGCGGAGTTACATTTCAGGTATTGCTGCGCTGACTCTGGCGATCGCACCTTCAGCAGTTGCTGCGCCAGAATCAATCGGGGCGAACATCACCTATCCCGGTGAGTCAAACTATAGTGAGCGCGTCACACTGGGCCTGAACAAGTCCATGATAGTCGAGCTGGACAAGCCAGCCGCAGACGTTGTGATTACCAATCCCGAAATTGCAGATGCCGTTGTGCAGACTGCCAAGCGCATCATCTTTCGCGGGGTCAATTTCGGCCAGACAAATGCATTCGTCTTCGACCGGGCAGGAAACCAGATCCTGAACCTGGAAATCGGTGTCGAGATGGATATGGCCAGTCTGGAGCAGCTTGTCGCGCGCCACGTTCCGGATGCGAGAGTGCGGATCGAAGGTGTGAATGGCAGCGTCGTGCTGACCGGCACGGCCGACAGTCTGTCTGCATCGAATGCGGTAGAGCGGCTGGTCTCTGCCTATGTTCGGGCGGGTGACGAAACGCAGGTCATCAATATGATCAACATTTCCGCGAAGGACCAGGTCATGCTGGAAGTTCGCATCGTGGAGATGCAGCGCAACGCGGTCAAACAGCTCGGCATCAATCTGACCGGCTCGCCTGGTTTTGGCGATCTGTCGCGTCTTGTGGAGCGCCAATTGTTTACGGACAATGGCAGCGGGACCGTAGTGGATTCGGGCACAACGACGCTGGCGCCTGGCCTGCCATATTCTCTGAATGCTGACATTGGCAGCTCGCTCAGCTTCCCGGTGCAGGGCCAGAGCCTTGGTGGTTTTGGCGGCACCATAGGTTACCAGAATTACGTTGGATCAGATCTGCAATCGAGTATCGGCGCAGAGATCAATGCGCTGGAGCGCGTCGGAATCGTTCGGACACTGGCAGAGCCAAACATCGTTGCCATGTCGGGTGAAAGCGCCAAATTCCTCGCGGGCGGTGAGTTCCCTGTCCCGGTCGGGCAAGACAACAATGGTCGCATCACGGTTGAGTTCAAACCCTATGGTGTCGGCCTTGGCTTTACGCCGGTTGTCCTCTCCGAAGGGCGGATTTCACTGAAAGTGTCGACCGAAGTTTCCGAACTGACATCTGAAGGCGCGTTTCAGGGCACCAGTTCCACGACGACCGATGCGGATGGCAATGTCTACACGGTAGAAGGCGCAACTCTGCCCGCTCTGTCTGTGCGGCGTGCGGAATCAACCATCGAGCTGCCGTCCGGCGGATCCATGATGATGGCCGGCCTGATCCAGACCCGGTCGCGCCAGACGCTGGACCAGGTGCCTGGTCTCAAGAAGTTGCCCATTCTGGGTGCGTTGTTCCAGTCACGGGACTTCATTCAGTCGGAAACGGAACTGGTTGTGATTGTCACGCCATATCTGGTGGATCCGACATCGAAGAATCAGTTGCGGACGCCTGCGGATGGCTTTGCAAACAGCTCTGACGCCAAGACGATCTTCTTCGGCAAGCTGAACGAACAGTATGGCAAGAACGGCGCGAAAGTGGATGCAGAATCCTATCGTGCGCCTGTTGGCTTCATTGAGGAATAGGGGACCGGGAATGACCAGATTGAAGACATCTTCTTTTGCATTTGCCGCCATTGTCGGCGTGGCAACTGTCACAGCCTGCGCGAGCCAGGCCCCGACCGCAGTGCCAGCGTCCTATCTTCAGGGGACGCCGTTGGACCGAAACCAGATCGGTGTGGCAAAGCGAACCGAGTTTCTTGAAATCGATATTCATCCGGCAGCCAGTGAGCTGAGCCTGAGCGACAAGGCGCGGATCCAGAATTTCGTTGCGGCCTATCGGTCCGCAGGACACGGACCGCTGATCATGTCATTGCCGGAATCCTCACAGAATCCTCAGCTGGCCGTTACGGCCGTTGTTGAGGCTCGCGCGATCGCCTGGGAAAACGGGGTCACTTATGAGGAAATGTCCGGCAGCAGCCATGGCGCTGACTCAGAGATTTCCGAGCCGCTGATCCTGGCGTTCCAGGCCTATGAAGCCATTGCACCGGATTGTCCGTCGCTGGCCAGCCTGGATATGGCAGACATTTCTTCGAACAATGAACTGCCGACGTTGGGCTGTGCGATCCGCACGAATATGGCGGCAATGATTGCGGACCCTGCTGACCTGCTCGGCCAGAGGCCGCTTGAACAAGGTGACGCGCTGCGTCGCAACACGATCCTGACGAAGTTCCGGGCCGGGGAAGCAACCGGAGCAGAGCGCAGTGAGGATGAGTCCGGCCAGGTGTCGTCTGCGGTTGGCAACTAGGGCTGAGGGAAGAAGGTTTGGTAGAGCATGTCTAACGAAAAAGCACTGTTTGACGAAGACTTTGAAGACGTCTTTTCTGACGATCCGCTGGCTGATCTTGTAAGGCCGTCTGCGGCAAATGACGCAACGGATGAGCAGGATGCAGTCGCTGAAGATGCTGCGTCCGGGGCTGCGCTTCACAATCCGGTCGAGCAGGACCTCAGCGCGTTCGGCCACGGCGAGCCTTCGGGTGGCGACGTGATGCTGCCGGCCATCTCCATCAAGCTGTTCTATGAGCGTGAAGAGACACGCGGCATGCTTGAAGTGTGTTCCCACGATCGGCGCATGGGGCGCGCAACGGTCGAGTGCATTCCTGGCGGCATTCCGGCGGCGATCGCCTATATGAGCGAAAACCCGACGCCAAACCTGCTTCTGATCGAGTCCTCGGATTCGGCAGCTCAGGTCTTGCGCGAAATTGATGCGCTGGCGGAGCATTGCGACGAGAACGTCAAAGTGATGGTGATCGGTGCTGTAAACGACATCACGCTGTATCGTCAGCTGATCGCTCGGGGCGTTAGCGAATATCTTGTTCCACCCTTCCAGCCACTTCAGATCATCCGGTCCATCGGCGAGTTGTTCGTCAATCCGGAGTCGCCGTTCATCGGCAAGCAGATCTCCGTGGTAGGTGCCAAGGGCGGGGTAGGGGCCTCAACCATTGCGCACAATCTGGCCTGGGCATTGGCCGAGAATGTGAAGGTCAATACGACGCTGGTAGATCTGGATCTGTCATTCGGGACCACGGCGCTGGATTTCAATCAGGAGACGCCTCAAACGGTAGCCGACGCCTTGTTGGCCCCGGAGCGCGCAGATGAATCCGTCATCGAGCGCTTGCTTGCCAAGCCGACAGACCGGTTGTCCCTCTTCACGGCGCCGGCCACGATCAACCAGATCATGGACATTCCGGATGAAGCTTATTCCACGGTAATTGAAGGCGTGCGCCGCAATGTTCCGTATCTCGTGCTGGACCTGCCGCACATGTGGTCCAGCTGGATGATGAGCACGCTGATCGCATCAGATGAAGTTATCATTGTTTGCCAGCCGGATCTCGCATCGCTGCGCAATGGCAAGAACATGATCGACCAGATGAAGGCCAAGCGCCCGAACGATCATCCGCCACGCCTAGTATTGAACATGAGCGGTGTGCCGAAGCGCCCGGAGATTCCCGCCAAGGACTTCTCCGCAGCGATCGGCGTAGAGCCGGACGTAATTTTGCCATTCGACCCTGAACTGTTCGGCACAGCCGCGAACAATGGCCAGATGATTTCCGAGACAGCGCCTGAATCCAAGTCATCTCAGGCCATCGATCATCTCGCCTCTACGCTCAGCGGACGCGCTGTCGTGCCTCAGGAAAAGTCATTCCTTAAGAAGTTGCTGGGAAAGTGATCCTGGGGAGATCTCTCGTATGGCCTTTGGAAAACGACCTGCCAGCAGTCAGACGCTGACGCCAACCTCAACACCTGCGCCCAAGCCGACACCGAAACCGGTGCCAGTGGCTGAGGCGAAACCCAAGCCTGCGCCGAAGAAACCTCCGGTACCGGAGCCTGTGCCGGTAAAAGGCGCGCCCAAGCCGATTGCGAAGTCGAAACCCGCAAGCCCACCGCCGGAGCCCAAGCCGGAACCCGTGCGCAAGGTCAACCAGCAGACAGATCAGTACTATGCGACGAAGATGACCATCTTCAACGCGCTGATCGACACGATTGACCTGTCACAGCTCGCGCAGCTTGACGCCGAGAGCGCGCGTGAGGAAATTCGCGACATCGTTGTCGAAATCATCAGCATCAAGAATGTTGTGATGTCGATCTCAGAGCAGGAACAGCTGCTCGACGATATCTGTAACGATGTGCTCGGCTATGGTCCGCTGGAGCCATTGCTGGCGCGGGACGACATCGCCGACATCATGGTCAACGGCGCCGACACCACATATATCGAAGTGAACGGCAAGATCGAGCGGACGAATATTCGCTTCCGCGACAATGCCCAGCTGATGAATATCTGTCAGCGTATCGTGAGCCAGGTGGGTCGCCGCGTGGACGATTCCTCACCCATATGTGACGCGCGCTTGCTGGACGGCTCACGGGTGAACGTCATCGCGCCGCCATTGGCGATTGACGGTCCAACCCTCACCATTCGTAAGTTCAAGAAGGACAAGCTGCGCCTGGACGATCTCGTTAATTTCGGGTCGATCTCCGAAGCTGGCGCTGAAATTCTGCGCATTATCGGTCATTCGCGCTGCAACGTCCTGATCTCTGGCGGTACGGGTTCAGGAAAGACAACGCTGTTGAACTGCCTGACCGGCTTCATTGACCCGACCGAGCGCGTCATCACGTGCGAAGACTCTGCGGAACTTCAGCTCCAGCAGCCGCATGTCGTGCGCCTCGAAACGCGCCCGCCGAACATTGAAGGTTCTGGCGAAATCACGATGCGGGATCTGGTCAAGAACTGTCTGCGTATGCGTCCTGAGCGGATCATTGTGGGCGAGGTGCGTGGACCGGAGGCATTCGACTTGCTGCAGGCCATGAACACGGGCCATGACGGCTCAATGGGAACACTGCACGCCAACAGCCCGCGCGAAGCCCTGAGCCGGGTTGAATCCATGATCACTATGGGCGGCTTCTCGCTGCCCGCGAAGACGATCCGTGAAATGATCGTGGGGTCTATTGATGTGGTTGTGCAGGCCTCTCGCCTTCGGGATGGTTCCCGCCGGATCATGAACATCACTGAGGTGATGGGGCTGGAAGGGGAGACCATCGTGCTGCAGGATGTGCTGAAGTACGAGATCGAGGGTGAAGACGAAGACGGAAAAGTCGCAGGCACGCACCGCGGCACGGGCGTGGGTCGTCCGCGCTTCTGGGAGCGGGCGTCCTATTACAATCTTGAGCGCGACCTGGCTGTGGCTCTCGACGAGCTGGGGTCCTGATAGATGGATAATTCACTCATCATCTATGCAATCGCCGGGCTTGCCTTCCTGACCATTGTCGGCGTGGGCCTCGCCTTGACAGGCGATAGCGCCGACGCGGCTGCGAAGAAGCGCGCCAAGGCGATCGGCACCGGCGGGTCCGGGGCTGGCAAGCGCGGGAAGGCGATGGACGAAACCGCCAAGCGCCGCCAGAAAACCCAGGAAATGCTGGACAATATGCGCAAGCAGGACAAGGAGCGGCGCAAGGCGATCCGACCGCAGAACTTGAAGTCCCGCTTGACGCAAGCCGGGATGGATATTCCCGTCGCGGCGTTCTGGATGCTGTCACTCGTGCTGGGCCTCCTGATTGGAGGTCTGGTTTACACGCTTGGTTTCGATGGCCTCGTGATTGGCGGCGTGTCCCTGAAGAGCCGTCCGATTCTGGTTGGCTCGGCATTCTTTGTTGGCGCCGTTGGCTTGCCGCGCATGATCCTGAATTTCATGACCAATGGCCGAAACAAGAAAATGATCAACCAGTTCGCTGATGCGCTGGATATTATCGTTCGGGGTGTGAAGTCCGGTTTGCCGTTGAATGAAAGTGTCCGGATCATCTCTCGGGAATCCCCTGAGCCACTGCGGACTGAATTTGCTATGCTGTCAGACAACCTGGCCATGGGGGCAGGGCTCGAGCGGTCGCTGAACACATTCTACAAGCGTGTGCCGCTTCAGGAAGTGAACTTCTTCATGATCGTGCTCATGATCCAGTCCAAGGCAGGTGGTAACCTGTCTGAGGCATTGGGTAATCTGTCGAGCGTCATTCGTGCCCGGAAGATGATGCGCGAAAAGGTAAAGGCCATGTCGTCCGAGGCCAAGGCCTCGGCCATGATCATCGGCGCGTTGCCCTTTGTGGTCGGTTTCCTCGTTTACATGACCACGCCCGCCTATGTGATGCAGCTGTTCACGACGGATACGGGCCATCTCTTCCTGACCATTGGCGTGGTCATGATGATGATGGGCGTTGCCGTTATGCGCAAAATGATCAACTTCGACATGTAGGGGCGACAGATGGGAGATATTCTTACATCACTCGCCAAGCCTGATGCGATTGCGGCTCTTCTGGTCGCACTCGCCGTGTTCGCGACCGTGATTTCTGTCCTGCTGCCATATCTGCAGACGGACAAACTGGAAACACGCCTGAAGGCGGTCACGGAACAGCGCGAGAAACTTCGCAAGCAGAGCCGCGCCGCACTGGACAATCCGAAAGGCCTTCGCCGGACGGATGATTCCATGGTCGGCAACATTTCGTCGAAGCTGAATCTGGCCAAGGCGCTGGAAGACCCGAACATTGTCGACAATCTGTCCAAGGCCGGTCTGCGGGGCCCGGGGCCATTGTCAGCCTTCTACTTTGCGCGGATGACGCTGCCTTTCGCTGGCGCGCTGCTGATGTTCTTCTACATCTTTTTCGTCAATGATCACGGCTTCTCGCCGATGCTGAAATATGGCTCGCTGCTGTTTGGTGCCGCAGCAGGTTTCTATGCACCGAACCTCTATGTTTCGAACATGGCCCAGAAGCGCCAGCAATCAATCATGCGAGCCTTTCCGGATGCGCTGGACATGCTGCTGATCTGCGTTGAGGCGGGTATGTCGATCGAGCTTGGCTTCTCAAAAGTGAGTCAGGAAATCGGATCTGCATCACCGGAGCTGGCGGAAGAGTTCGGCCTGACCGTGGCGGAACTGTCTTACCTGCCAGAGCGTCGTCAGGCATATGAGAACCTCGCAAAGCGTACCGGGAATGACGGTATCAAGGCGGTCTGTATGGCGCTGGGACAGGCGGAGCGCTACGGTACGCCGCTCGGCGACGCCCTGCGCATCATGGCCAAGGAAAACCGCGACATGCGCATGGCGGCTGCTGAGAAGAAGGCGGCCGCACTGCCTGCGCAGCTGACGGTTCCGATGATTCTGTTCTTCTTGCCGGTTCTGTTCCTCGTCGTGCTGGGGCCAGCCTATATCGGGTTCAAGGCATCTCAGGAAAAGAACCAGGCATCGGCGCCGCCGGCAATTGAGACAACGCATTCAGACTGGGGCTGAGGTCCGGGTGACTTCAGAAGGGGCGCTCATCGGCTTTGGCTGATGGGCGCTTTTCTTTGTGCGGCAGAAGTATCAGCCCGGTGTCCGGCGAAGTCTCAGGCCAGCCTGTGCAGGGGCAGGGGTGTCTTCCTCCGCTTCGGAGGGGCCAGCAAGGCCGACAGCGGACTGATCGACGGGCTGCGTTGGGGCGGCTTTCGGCGGCTCTGCCAATTCAGCGGGCGGTTGAGCTGGCACGGAGGAGTCCTCCTCGAGCGCTTCCCATGACCGCACGGGCTGTATCATCTGTTGCAGCAGCGCCGTGTTCTTCTTCACGATGCTCTCTGGTGCAAAGCGGCTGGAAACGGCGGCCATCTCATCATAGCGGCCCTGAAGCCCCAGGATCAGCGCGAGGTTCTCGGTCACTCGCAAGTCTGCATTCGGTTGCTCGGCTGCAAGGCGCAGTTTGGCCTCGGCGGCGGGCAGATCACCCTGCAAGGCCAGCGACAGACCATAATTCGCCAGCGTTGACGTGCGTGTCGGCTCCAGCGCCAGGGCCTTGTCATAGGCCGCTTGCGCCATGTCATGGCGTTCCATCTTGTCCAGAGTGATGCCGAAGGCAGACCAGGCTTCGGCCCGGTCAGGCGCGACAATGGCCGTCTTCTCGAACGCGCGTGCCGCGCCCATCAGGTTGTTCTCGGCGGAAAAGACCCGTCCCAGCGTCATCAGCACGTCCGGATTGTCCGGATGCACGATCAGGGATTGCGACAGCACTTCGATGGCGCGTTCATTCGAGCCGATGCCTCTGAGCGCAGCGACGAAGGTCAATGCAACGTCCAGGTCTTCGGGGCGTTTGGTGTATTCATTCGCCCAGAAATTGGCCTTGGTCAGCGGATCTGAATTGTTGGCCGCTTCAATTTCTTCTGCCGTGGCAGGTGTCATCGCGTCTTCGATGGCGCGTGCCAGTTCGGCCTGAGCCTCCGCCTCCGGGTCCGGCGTCGTCGCGCAGGCTCCCAGTGCGAGGCACAGTGCAGTCAAAGACGTTTTGGCTCTGGACATGAGCGGGCTCCGGGTCAGTATCTGGCCTAATCCTGCGTGAATCTTGCCGACAGGGCGTCAAGGATCGGTTAACGCCCCGGCAGATTTCATTAACTCTTCGCCTCGAAAGGCCCGAATTCCATGCATAAGAGCTTCACCGCCGACCCAAAGGGCGCCGTTGACGTCTTCCTCTACACAATTGCTGCCTTCAAAAAGCTGGAGAACGATCCGTTCCCATCTGCGCGAGCGCTGGCCAAGGCACAGGAATTCACAGGAGCGGCCGGTCAGATCGTGCTGGTGCCGGGGGAGATGGGAGAGCTGTCACGCGTACTCTATGGTTTGGGCAAGGGCACGGATGCGCTGGCTGTTGCCGGCCTGTCGGCGAAGCTGCCCAAGGGGTCGTATTCTGTCGCCGAAAGTGGCGGCATGCCTTTCAAGAACATCGCTGCTGGCTGGGCTGACGGCGCGTACCGGTTTGACCACTACCTCAAGGACAAGGCGACCCCACCAAAGCTCGTCATGCCGGAAAGCGAGGATGCCGACGCGCTGAGCCGTGAGGCGGATGCCTGCGCTTTGCTGCGCGATCTGGTCAACACGCCTGCGGCCGACATGGGCCCACAGGATATTCAGGCGACAATTTCCGACATGGCTGAACGCTTCGGCGCGAAACTGACGACGATTATTGGCGACGATTTGCTGGCCCACAACTATCCAATGGTCCACGCTGTGGGCCGCGCCGCTGTGTACGAACCGCGCTTCATGGAGCTGGAATGGGGCGACCCGTCTCATCCGAGCGTGGCGCTGGTCGGCAAGGGCGTCACCTTCGATTCCGGCGGTCTCGATATCAAACCCGGTTCCGGCATGCGCATCATGAAGAAGGATATGGGCGGTTCCGCGCATGTGATCGCGCTGTCGCACCTGATCATGAGCGCGAACCTGCCGGTGCATCTGAAGCTGTATGTGCCATCGGTCGAGAACGCCGTTGCGGGCGACGCTTTCCGCCCGGGAGATATCCTGTCCAGCCGCAAGGGGCTGACCGTCGAGATCGACAATACGGATGCGGAAGGCCGCCTGATCCTGGCGGACGCACTGACACGCGCCTGCGAGGAAAAGCCGGATCTGCTGATCGATTTCGCCACTCTGACCGGCGCAGCCCGCGTGGCGCTGGGGCCGGAACTCGCGCCTTTCTATACTGATGACGAAAGCCTGGCCGAAGGCATCGAGGCGGGCGCAAAGGCAACGGGCGACCCGGTCTGGCGCATGCCGCTCTGGGACCCATACCTCGCTGATCTCAAGAGCCCGATTGCCGATCTTGTGAACTCCGGCGGCCGGTTTGCCGGGTCCATCACGGCGGGCTTGTTCCTGAAACAGTTCGTCGACGCGCCGAGCTGGATGCATTTCGATGTCTGGGCCTGGCGGCTCGGAAAATATGGACGGCCAGAAGGCGGCGCACCTTGCGGCCTGCGGGCGGCCTGGGCCATGCTGCAATCGCGTTATGGCTGATCTCTGAAAGGGGCCCCTCATGATCCGGACCTGCTTATTCGCACTCACGCTGTGTGTCGCCGCGATCCCGGCTACTGCCCACGGGCAGGGCATGACCCGTGTTCCTGCGCAAGTGGACGAGGGGGCGATCCCGCTCATTGATCCGGAGGCGGTCGGTGCGAATACGGAGATATGGACGAGCATCGGCACAGAGCGCTGGGTGCGCAACGTCAATCATCCCACATTGCTGCCTGTCCTGCCGGACCCGGAGAAAGCGAATGGCGCGGCGGTGATTGTGGTGCCCGGCGGTGCATTCCAGTTCGTGTCCATCGACAATGAGGGCTACCCCATAGCGGAATGGCTGGCAGAGCAGGGGGTTGCGGCCTTCGTTCTGAAATACCGCACAATGCAAACGCCGGTACCTGAGGAGGAGCTCTCGGAACATATCCAGCGTATCTTTGCGCCGACACCGGATATGGAGCCGATTGATGCCATGCAGGGCATTCCAGCGGCCGTGGAGGATGCGCAAGCGGCGTTGCGATTGGTCGAGGCCCAAAGCGAAGACTGGGGCATCGATACAGACCGTATCGGCATGCTCGGCTTCTCAGCCGGGGCGATCACGACGATGGCGGTCACCCTTGATGAAAGTGACGCGCCCAAGCCAGACTTCATCGGGCATATTTATGGACCGATGACTTCGGTCGATGTGCCGGCAGACGCGCCGCCGCTGTTCACAGCTCTGGCGGCGGATGATTCCCTGTTCGGGCGGCAGGGCTTTGGTCTCGTCGATTCATGGGTCGCCGCAGGCAAGCCGGTCGAGCTGCATTTCTACGAAAATGGGGGACACGGTTTCGGGTCGTACAAGCGCGGCTCAACAGCGGACGCCTGGTTTGACCAGTTCGTGGGATGGATGACCGCCCGGGGCCTGATGGCTCTGCCAGAGCCGGAATAGGACTGAAACTCAGTCCACAATATCCGGGCTGAGTACACGCACTTCGGACAGGCGAATGGCCTCGCGCACACGCCCACGCAGGACCAGCGTGTCGATGTTTTCCGGATCGGCAGCCATGGCGGCGTCTATATCCGTCATGGCGAGGTCCAGCTGGTCGAGATTGAGATGCGCTTCGGCGCGAAGCTGGCGCGCAATGGCCATGCTTGGCGCGCGTGACAGGGCGCTGTCGAGATCAGATTTGGCATCTTCCCAATTGCCGAGCATCAAATGCGCGCTGGCGCGGTCGACCAGAAGGTCCGGCACGCCGGGCTTCAGTTTCAGTGCGTTGGTGAACGTCACGATGGCCGCTTCCGGTGCGCCGGCCTGAAGCCAGGCATTGCCCGATTGGGTCAGGTATTCGGCGCGTTGCTCTATCGTTCCGCCATCCACGGAGTTGGCGAGTTGTTCAAGGCGCGCCGCCCCCTCATCCTCACGGCCCAGCGCGATCAGGGCGAGGGCGGTGCACTGGCGCGCGCCGGGGCGGTTGCCCTGATAGGTCCAGGCGAGCCCATCCTCATAGGCTTCTTCAGCGTCCACCTCGATTTTGGCGACACACGCCTTCAGCCGTTCTGCCTCGCGCGTGTCGACTGTGGCGCTGGCTGCAGATTGCGACAAGGCGAAGGAAGCAACGGCCAGGGCAAGGATGGACATGGATCAAAGGCTCCGGAAACTGTAGTACGGGGTCTTAGACCCGACAGGAGCGGCCAGCGCAAATGACAGATACGACATCTCTGCTTTTTGTTTTCGGGCTGGGCTATAGCGCCCTGAAGCTGGCAGGGCGGCTGAAATCCCGTGGAATTGGCGTTGCGGGCACCGTTCGCAGCGCGGAAAAGGCGGCGGCCTTGAAAGCAGATGGTATCGCCGCGCAGGTCTGGGACGGGCAGGGCCTGCCGGACATTCTCGAAGGCGCGCACTGGCTGGTCACCTTGCCGCCGGATGCAGACGGCTGCCCCGCCGCGCGTGCGGCGACCTACGCTGAGCCCGGCGCGGCCAGCGTTGCCTATCTCTCCACAACGGGTGTCTATGGAGACCTCAATGGCGGCTGGGCGATGGAGTGGAGTCCGGTCAATCCGGGATCTGACCGCGCCCGCGCGCGCGTTCTGGCAGAGCGGCAATGGATGGACGCGACGGACGGCGCGGCGCGGATTGTCCGCCTGCCGGGCATTTACGGGCCGGGGCGGTCTCCCTTCCAGAAATTGCGGGACGACAAGGCGCATCGTGCGGTGAAGCCGGGACAGGTGTTCTCTCGCGTGCATGTCGACGATATTGCGAGCGGACTGGACGCGCTGTTTGAACGGCCGAATCTGCACGGCATCTTCCATCTGTGCGATGATTTGCCTGCGCCGCCGCAGGATGTGACTGCCTATGCGGCCGAATTGATGGGCATCGCGCCGCCCCCGGAAGTGCCATTCGAAGAGGCGGGGCTGAGCCCGATGGCGCGGAGTTTCTATGCGGAATGCAAGCGCGTTTCGAATGCGCGGGCGAAGTCTGCGCTTGGCTGGCAACCGGCATTCCCGACCTATCGGGAGGGGTTGGCGGCCGTCTGGAAATCAGAGGACGGAGCATAGAAAAGCCCCCTCATTGAGAGGGGGCAGGTCAAGGGGATTCGTTTCTGTTATGCGGTGACCGAGTCGCGCTGGCGCTCGTGCTTGCCTTCACAGATTTCTTCAACGATCTTCGCGTTGAAATCTCCCAGATCGTCCGGGGAGCGGGAGGTGACCAGTCCGCCATCGACCACGACGGATTCGTCTCTGACGATACCGCCTGCGTTCTTCAGATCCTGCTGGATCGCCGGGAATCCGGTGACCTCGCGGCCATTGACCAAATTCGCTGAGATCAGGACTTGTGGGCCGTGGCAGATGGAGAAGACGGGTTTCTCCTGGTTGAAGAAGTCCGATACAAATTGCTTTGCCGTCTCGTTCGTGCGCAGAGCGTCCGGGCTGAACAGGCCGCCGGGGATAAGCAGCGCGTCGAAGTCTTCCGCTTTGGCCTCGTCCAGCGAGAGGTCAACTTTGTATTTGTCGCCATGCTCGCGGTGCTGGTTGGCGTGGATGAAGCCTTTTTCCATCGATACGATTCTGGTTTCACCGCCTGCGGATTCAATGGCTTCCTTCGGGCTGGTCAGCTCGATTTCCTCAAAACCGTCTGCGGCGAGGATTGCCATTTTTCGACCTTGTGCGCGTTGGTTTGACATGAAGCATGTCTCCTTGATCTTGTGTTGCAACCACGCTGCGACCCGTGGTGAGGGAGCGCGGGCGGACGGATCATCCCGTCCTGCACAAAATCAATGTTTGGCCGCGGCCATTGTTCCGATTAACTCGGGGAAAGGTCAGTCGATGAGGGCCGCCGCAATATCGCCGCATGTCGCTTTCAGTCGCGCAATGTCCTGAGCGCGTGACAGGCGGTGGTCGCCATCCTTGATCAGGGTAAAGACGAGGTCGTCGCTCGTGATCGCGGTGACCAGCCGTTCGGCATGTTTCCACGGAACATCCACATCCTGCATGCCCTGGAGAATGCGTACCGGCACATTCAGTTCGATCGGCGCGTCCAGGATCTGCCAGGTGCGGCCATCCTCGATCAGGGCGCGGGTGATGGTGTAGGGCTCGTCATAATCGGACGGGCGCAGCGTGAAACCTTTTTCCATGATCTCGGCCTGCGCCTCAGCGGAGAATTCCGGCCACATCAGTTTTTCGGTAAAGTCCGGCGCGGGCGCGATCAGGACGAGTCCCGCCACGCGGTCCTTGCGGGCGAGGGCAGAGAGCAGCGCCATCCAACCGCCCATACTGGAGCCGACCAGAACGACCGGCCCGGCGCTGTGCGCGTCGATTGCGGCGAGCGCATCGGCGCGCCAGTCAGAGATGGTGCCGTTCTCGAATGCGCCATCGGACTCGCCATGACCGGAATAGTCAAAGCCGAGAAAGCCGTGTCCGGCTTCAATGGCCCAGCTTTCCAGCTCGGTGGCCTTGGTGCCGCTCATGTCGGATTTGAAGCCAGACAGCCAGACAAAGGTGAGACCGGATCGGGAAGGGGCCGTGGCGCGATAGGCAAGGCGTCGGCCTTCGGGTGAGGTGAAATAGGACGTTGTCATTCTTCTCCCGTTCCTCCATCTGTTTCGCCTGTCAAGCGAGTGGAGGGAATTCGCCTTGCCCGATTTTCCGGACCTGACCGGCAAGACCATCCTGCAAGTGGCCCCCGAACTCTCTGCCGGTGGGGTAGAGCGGACTGTGCTGGAAGTCACCGAAGCCATCATTCAGGCGGGCGGGCGCGCGTTGCTGGCCAGCCGGGGCGGACGGCAGGAAGCGGCGTTCGAGGCGCTGGGCGGGGAACTGATCCGGATGGACGCGAAATCCAAGAATCCGATCACGTTGAAACTGAATGAAGGCAAGTTGAAGCGCCTGATCGCGCAGGAGCATGTGGATCTGGTCCATGCCCGCTCGCGTGCGCCAGCCTGGAGCGCCTATTGGGCTGCGCAGGCGATGGGCGTGCCCTTTGTCACCACCTATCACGGCGCCTATTCCGGCAAGACCAAGCTGAAGAAGCGGTACAATTCCGTGATGGCGAAGGGGGATCTGGTGATCGCGAATTCGCAATGGATTGCCGAGCATGTGAAGACAGAGCATGGCGTGCCGTTTGAGAAGGTTGTCACCATTCCGCGCGGCGTGGACCTTGAGGCATTCGACCCGACCGCGGTGCCGGTGGCGCGGGTGAAGGCTATCCGCGAAGGGCTCGGCCTTGTGGACGATCCACGCATGATCCTGTTGCTGCCAGGACGGCTGACGGAATGGAAAGGCCAATTGGTCGCCATTGAGGCGTTGGCGATGCTGGCGCCAGACGAGCGGGAAAAGCTGGTGCTTGTGCTGGCGGGTGATGCACAGGGGCGCAAGGGCTATGTCGAGCGGCTGGAACAGGCTGTGGTCGCGCATGGGCTCGACCGCGGTGTGATCATGTCGGAGCATATTTCGGACATGCCGGCGGCCTATCTGGCGAGCGATATTGTGCTGGCCCCCTCCGTGCGGCCTGAAGCCTTCGGGCGTGTGGCGGCGGAGGCGTCTGCGATGGCAAAGCCGGTGATCGTCTCAGATCATGGCGGCGGGCGCGAAACAGTGATCGAAGGGGAGACCGGCGCGCGGGTCGAGCCGGGCAATGCGCAGTCGCTGGCAGGGGCGATCCGGGCGCTGTTGTCGGTCGGTCCGCTGGCCCGGGACGGCATGGGACGGGCCGGTCAGCAGCATATTCGGCAACATTACTCAAAACGGGGGCTTCAGGCCGCGACCCTCGGGGTCTATAAGACCTTGCTGGAATAGGGGAAATCGAGGCCCGAATGGCGAAATCGGTCAAATCGGCCAGTCCGGTCAATCCGGGCGAGGCTGCCGAGAATGTTCTTGTGATCAAGCTCAGCGCGCTGGGCGATTTCGTGCTGGCCCTCGGCGCGATGAAAGCTGTGCGTGAGCATCACCCGAAAGCGCGCATCACGCTGCTGACCACGCCCCCCTACAAGGGATTTGCCGAGCTTTGCCCCTATGTCGATGCCGTGGAGACGGATGGTCGCCCGGAAACGATGAAGGCCACGGCGGCTCTGATCTCGCGCATTCGCAAGGCAAGGTACGATATCATTTATGATTTCCAGACCAGCGGCCGGACGAAGAATTATTTCACTGCCCTGAACAAGACCGGTAAGGCACCGCTCTGGTCCGGCCATCATGAGAAGGCGGCCTTCTTTCATGACAATGCCGAGCGCAAGACGATGCACTCAATTGACCGTCTGGCCGAGCAGCTGGAAGTGGCGGGCGTCGCACCGGATGGCCGCTGGCTGGGCAATAGCGCGCCCAAGCCGGACCTGTCCTGGGTGCGCCCGAAGCTGAGAGATGCGCCGCGCCTTCAGCCGGCCTATTTCAGCCTGGAAGAACCCTACATGCTGCTGATTCCCGGCGCTTCCGCCCATCGGGAGGCAAAGCGCTGGCCGGTCGAGAACTATGCTGAACTGGCGAAACGGGTTGCAGATGCGGGCATCACGCCGGTCATCATTGGCGGCAAGGCCGAGGGCCAGCTGGCCCATGAGATCGTGCGCAAGGAACCGCGCACCAAAAGCCTGACCACGCGCACGGACCTGTTCCAGATCGTGACCCTTGCGGAGAAGGCGCTGTTTGTCGTGGGCAATGATACCGGCCCGATGCACATGGCCGCAATTGCCGGGGCGCCCGGCGTCGCCCTGTTCGCCCTGACAGAGAGCAATCCCGACCATGCCGCCCCGCGCGGCGCGAAGACGATCATCATCAATTCCGCGCCGACGCTGGCCGAACTGAGCGTGGATGATGTGTGGCAGTCGGTCCGCGCGCTGGGTGTGCTGCCATCTTGACGTGGCGGCTGAAGTGTAGAATGGCCGTTCGCCTTGAAGATCCCAACAATAATGGGCATATTCAGCATAACTGAAACAGCGACAAAGGAGATTCGCCATAGCTCGCAGACCAGACACCGGGGGACCACAGAAGTCCGCCGGCCCACGTATCAATGATGACATTCGCGCCGCCAAGGTTCTCTTGATTGATGAGAACGGTGAAAAGCAGGGCGTGATGCCCCTGACGGCTGCGCTGGACGCAGCCCGGGAAGCCGCAATGGATCTCGTGGAGGTATCTCCCAACCAGGAAGTGCCCGTCGTCAAGATTCTCGACTATGGCAAGCTTCGGTTCGAAGAGCGCAAGAAGAAGGCCGCTGCGAAGAAAAAGCAGAAGTCTTCCGAACTCAAAGAGATCAAGATGCGCCCGAATATCGACACGCATGATTATGGCGTGAAGGCTAAAGCGATGGCGCGCTTCTTCGAGGCCGGCGACAAGGTGAAAGTCACCCTGCGCTTTCGCGGACGTGAAATGGCGCACCAGCATCTCGGCATGGAATTGCTGAACCGGGTGAAAACCGATTTCGAGGAAACGGCGAAAGTGGAACTGGAGCCGAAACTCGAAGGCCGTCAGATGACCATGGTGCTCGCACCACGCTGATTGCCGCTGACACAAACCAGCACGAAAAGCCGGACGGGCCACCAGCCCTCCGGTTTTTTTGTGTGTTGCGAGCGGAGAGACGAGGCCGCGAAACAGGAGGTAGTCAGGAAGTATACAGGTAGCGACCCTGTCTCTTCCGCTCACCGGGATTCGTCAAATCCCCATTCCGATGACGCCAGGCACCGGAATGACGGGGACAGAATGCACGACGCGAATGGCTGTCGGATTGGGAAGGCGGGATCGCCGGTGACGCTTGCGTTCAGGCCGGGGACAGGCAGGCAGCCCATCCCCGGTCTGACGCGCATTTCCCGCCTGGACTACTGACCGGCGCGGATGAAGTCCCGCACGTCATCGGACAGTTTCTTGCCGTCGCTTTCGGCGAGATACATCATGTGGCCGGAATCATAATAGTCGAACTCGACCCGATCGAGCACGACGCCATTCTTGCGCAGGGACATTTCTGCTCCGAAGAATGGCGTGGCCAGATCATACCAGCCGGAGGCCAGCAGGACGCGCAGATCGGTGTTCTCCCGCATGCCCTTGCCGAGCCAGGGGGCAACATTGACATAGGATGGCCAGCCCTGCTGGTTGACGCTCCAGTTCCACTGGGAGCCTGGCTCGCCTGTCAGCACCTTGTACGGACGGGTGAAGTCCACTTTCAATTCACGGGTCAGATAGTCATTGATCGCGGCGACATAGGCGACATCCATGCCGTAGCCGGACGGATCATTCTCTGGCGTCTCGCCCGTGCCTTCGCTGTCCACGCCCTTGTAGCGGCTGTCGAAGCGGCCAACCGTATAGCCTTCGCGGCGCAGGAGTTCCTTGCGGAAGCGATGCGGATCAACGCGCAGATTGGCAAGGCGAATCCATTCCGGTGACAGGCCGATGAAATCGCTCATTTCCTCCGCGATGCGAATCTCGTCGGCTTCGCTCAGCGTTGAGCCACGGATCAGGGCAGGGGCCAGCGTATCGGTGGCATAATTGCGCGCGTCTTCGATGAAGGTGTCGAAATCATTGTTCCACTTGGCCTTGTTGGCCTTGCCATGATGCCAGGCGGTGGCGGCTTCGGTGGGGAAGAAGGCGAGGTGGGCGGTGTCATTGCCCGGCGCAAAACGGGCGGTCTGGAAATCCAGGATTGCGGAAATCAGGATCACGCCGTTCAGGCCGATGCCGTTCCAGCCGCCTTGCAGCTTTTCGGTCAGTGCGGCGGCGCGCGTGGTGCCATAGCTTTCGCCGGCGAGGTATTTCGGGCTGTTCCAGCGGCCATTCTCGGTCAGCCAGATGCGGATGAATTCAGCGATGCTCTCGGCATCCTCATTCACGCCGTAGAATTCCTTGCCCTCCGTCTCACCCAGTGGGCGGGAATAGCCCGTGCCGACCGGATCAATGAAAACGAGATCGGTGACATCCAGCAGGGAGTTTGGATTGTCCCGCATCGTGTAGGGCGGCGCGCCCACATCAGAGGCATCTGACGGGGTGAGGACCTGTTTCGGCCCGAAGGCGCCCATGTGGAGCCAGAGCGAGGCAGATCCCGGCCCCCCATTGAACACGAAGGTCACCGGGCGCTGCGCAGCACTGGTCGTGCTGGTGTCGACATAGGCGACAGAAAAGACAGAGGCCGTCGGCTCGTCCTTTTCGTTGCGCAGATAGGTTTCGCTGGCGACGGTCCTGTATTTCACGGTTTTTGAGCCGAGGCGCAGCGAGTGGTCAGACGTGAACACCTGCGCGTCCGGAATGTCGGCAGGGTCTGTCTTGCCATTGGCGGTGTCGTCGGCAAGGCCCGGCAAGGCGAAGACCGCCATACAGGCGGCGAGGAGGAGTGTGCGCATGAAATCTGCCCCTGAAACTTTATAACAAGGGTGGACCTTACGGTTGCTGGCAAGTTGCGGCAAGCCATATGCGAAAGCCCCCGCAGTAACAGCATATTGGCCTCTTGATTCTCCGGTCCTGATCCGTCATAAGCCGCCTCTTCCGAGCGGTTTGGGCGAACGGCATGCCCTCCAGCTCATGAACCTTGGGCCGCCTTTACGGTGAGAGCTCGCATACAGGAGACATGAAATGCCGAAGATGAAGACCAAAAAGGCCGCTGCAAAGCGGTTCAAGATCACGGCAACCGGAAAGCTGAAGCACGGCGTCGCAGGTAAGCGTCACCGCCTGATCAGCCACAATTCCAAGTACATCCGCCAGAACCGCGGCACGAAAGTCGCTGCGAAAGCTGATGTGGCTCGCGTTGTGAAGAAATTCCTGCCCTACGGCCTCTAGGCCCGTTTCCGTTCAGATCTTGATTTAGGAGGCCTAGATGCCCCGTTCACGTAACAAAGTTCCCGCCCACGCCCGCCACAAGAAAATCCTGAAGCAGGCAAAGGGTTTCCGTAACCGCCGCAAGAATACGTTCCGCATCGCGCACCAGTCTGTCTGGGAAGCCGGTCAGTACGCCTATGTCGGCCGCAAGGTGAAGAAGCGGAAGTTCCGCTCGCTCTGGATCCAGCGCATCAACGCCGCTGTGCGCATCCATGATGACGAGATGAACTACTCCCAGTTCATCAACGGCCTGACGAAAGCCGGCATTGAGGTCGACCGCAAGGTCATGGCCGATATTGCCGTGCGCGAGCCGGAAGCATTTGGCGCCCTGGTCAAACAGGCCAAGGCTGCCCTCGCTTAACCTGCCTTAAAGGCACAAGTGACAAAGCCCGGCCGTCAAAGCCGGGCTTTTTCTTTAAGGGCGTTTGCATGCGCCGCCGAAGCGCCTAAAAAGCCCGCTCGAACAGTAAAGGGAAGCGACCCCAGTGTCCGATATCACGACGATCGAGAAAGAGGCGCTCGCCTCAGTTGAGGCAGCTGCCGATCTTGCCGCGCTGGAACAGGTGCGTGTGGCCGAGCTTGGCAAGAAGGGCAGGGTGTCTGGCCTGATGAGTTCCCTGGGCAAGATGAGCCCCGAGGAGCGCAAGGAGAATGGCCCGAAGCTGAACGCGCTGAAGACTCGCGTTGATGCCGCGATCCGCGCCCGCAAGGAGACGCTGGAGGCCGCGGCGCTTGAGGCCCAGCTGGCGAGCGAGACGGTTGATCTGTCCCTGCCACCGAAGGCTGGCCCGGTTGCCGGCGCGCTGCACCCGGTGATGCAGGTGTTCGAGGAAATCGCCGCCGTGTTTGGCGATATGGGCTTCACCGTCGCCGAAGGGCCGGACATTGAAGACGACTGGCACAATTTCACCGCGCTGAATTTTCCGGAAGGCCACCCGGCGCGCGAGACGCACGACACCTTCTTCATGCATGCACTGGAAGGCGATGAGGCGAAGGTTCTGCGCACGCACACGTCTCCGGTTCAGATCCGCACGATGATGAGCCAGAAGCCGCCGATCCGTATTCTGGTGCCCGGCCGGGTCTATCGGAATGACTGGGACGCGACCCACACGCCGATGTTTCATCAGGTCGAAGGGCTCGTGATCGAGAAGAACATCCATATGGGCCATCTGAAGGGCTGCCTGATCGACTTCGTGAAGGCCTTCTTCGAAGTGGATAATGTCGAGGCGCGCTTCCGCCCGCACTTCTTCCCCTTCACCGAGCCATCGGCAGAGATGGACGTGAAATATACCCGCAAGGGCGAGACGATCGAGATTGGTGCCGGCGACAGCTGGATGGAGATCCTCGGCAGCGGCATGGTGCATCCGAACGTACTGCGCAATTGCGGCATCGACCCGAACGAATATCAGGGTTTTGCCTTCGGCATGGGTGTCGACCGCCTGGCCATGCTGAAGTACGGCATGCCGGACCTGCGCCCATACTTCGAGGCTGACCCGCAATGGACGCGCCACTATGGCTTTGCGCCGTGGAGTACGCCGAGCGTCAGTGGCGGCTTGAGCTGAGGACACGTCCATGGGCAATGGCAACAAGGTTGAGATGCTGATTGCGATTTGCGCGGTGCTGACCAGCGCGATTGCCGTCTTCATCGCTTGGGACCAGGGCCGCGTGATGCGCGCGCAGCAGCATGGCGCCGTCTATCCTGTCGTACAGATCGAGGGTTTTGTGTCATCTTCCCCCGAGATGGTCTCAATGGGGCTACGCATATCGAACAGCGGGGTTGGCCCGGCTTTGATCGAGCGTGTTGATGTGTCGAAGGGCGGGGTGCCCGTCAAAAGTCTGACCCCGTATGCAGACAAGTTTCCATCTGGATACCAACAATCCTGGTCAAGCCTGATCGGCAGGGCCATAGCGCCGGGTAAAGAAGTGATCCCTCTGCGGGTGGACTGGTCTCGCGAACGCGTATCCGTCGCCGACCGCGATGCGGCCGCGTTGGCCTGGAGCGCGCTGGATGTGGAGATTTGCTATTGTTCGGTGTTCAACAAATGCTGGACCGCGACCGGCCTGAACATGGGGACGACCATGTCGCGCGCCGAGCCTGTCAAACGCTGCGAACGCAGCGACGAAGATGTCTTTGAGGCGTTGGCGAATTACGTGCCCAAGCCCGAAACCGATATGACCGCTGAAGTGGAATAGACGATGAAATTCACCCTTTCCTGGCTGAACGACCACCTCGCCACCAAGGCGACGCTGGACGATATTCTGGGCCTGATGCTGAAAGCCGGTCTCGAAGTGGAAGAGGTCGAAGACCCCCGCGAGAAGCTTGCCGCCTTCACGGTTTGCAAGGTCAAGGCTGCTGAACCCCATCCGGATGCGGACAAGCTGCGCGTGTGTACGGTCGACACGGTCGATGGTGAAAAGCAGATCGTCTGCGGCGCGCCGAATGCCCGCGCTGGCATGACGGCAATCTATGCACCGCTTGGCACGTTCATTCCGGGGCTCGATTTCGCGCTGGACAAGAAGCCGCGCAAGATTCGCGGCATCGAAAGCTACGGCATGATGTGTTCCACCAAGGAGCTCGAAGCCGGGGAAGACCATGACGGCATCGCCGATCTGGACGAGTCCATCGCGCTGGGCACGCCTGCCGCAGATGCGCTGGGCCTGAATGATCCGGTGATTGATTTTGAGGTGACGCCAAACCGTCCCGACTGGCTGGGCGTACAGGGCATCGCACGCGATCTGGCCGCGGCCGGGGCAGGGCGCTTCCTGCGCACGGAGCTCAAGAAAGTTGTTGGCACCAAGCCATGCCCGGTCGAGATCCAGCTGGACGCGCCGGAGGCTTGTCCGGTCTTCGCGGGCGCCGTGATCGTGGGCGTCAAGAATGGTCCGTCACCGGACTGGATGCAGCAGCGTCTCAAGGCCGTTGGTATTCAGCCGAAATCCCTGCTGGTCGATGTGACGAATTACATCTCGCTTGATCGGGCTCGTCCGCTGCATGCCTATGACGCCGCGAAGCTGTCAGGCCCGGTCGTGGCGCGTCTTGGCCGCAAGGGCGAAAAGCTCGCCGCGCTGGATGGCAAGACGTATGACATCTCCGAAGAGATGTGTGTCATCGCAGATGATAGCGGCGCCATCGGTCTGGGCGGCGTGATGGGGGGCGAGTCCACCGCCGTGTCGGATGAGACGGTCGACGTGTTCATTGAGAGCGCATGGTTTGATCCGCTGCGCACAGCCCGCACGGGCCGCGCAACCGGCATTCATTCCGATGCGCGCTATCGTTTCGAGCGCGGCGTAGATCCGCATAGCTGTATGGACGGGCTGAACCTCGCCATTGCGCTGATCGTGGAGTATGGCGGCGGCGTTGTGTCGAAGCCGAACCTGGCTGGCGAAGCGCCGGTCAACACCAAGAAAGTCACCTTCTATCCAGCAGATGTCGAGCGCCTGACAGGCCTCAGCGTGAAACCGGCCGATATGCGGCGGATGCTGAAGGATCTGGAGTTTGGCATCGAGGATGCGGGAGACGCCTGGTATCTGACGCCGCCAACGTTCCGCTTCGACATGGAGCAGTCTGCGGACATTGTGGAAGAAGTGGCTCGGCTGGTCGGGTTTGACCAGTTGCCGACAACATCGCTGCCAGCGCCTGAAGGCGGCGTGAAGGCGATCACCACACCGATGCAGGCCCGCGTGCGTGCGGCCCGGCGGGTGATGGCATCCCGAGGCTTCCTTGAGGCGGTCAGCTGGAGCTTCATGGCGAAGGATGATGCGGCGCTGTTTGGCAAGACAAGCGATGCGCTGGTCGTGGCCAATCCTGTCGCCAGCGATCTCGACTATATGCGCCCCTCCGTGCTCGGAAATCTGGCCAAGGCGGCGCAGCGCGCGGCCAATCATGGTGAGCGCGGTGTGCGCCTGTTCGAGGCCGGGCCGATCTATCTGGGCGATGGCCCGAAAGACCAGCGCACCGTTGTGGCTGCGCTGGTGCGTCCGTTCAATGAGCGCCACTGGCAGGGCACGCCGGCGGCCTATGATTCCTATGCCGCGAAGGCGGATTTGTTCGCGGTGCTGGATGCGCTGGGCCAGCCGGGTGACCGGTTCCAGGTTGCCGCGCCCGCCCAGCCGCACTGGCATCCGGGGCAGGCGGCGAGCCTGAAGCTCGGCCCGAAAGTGACGGTGGCGCATTTCGGTCAGTTGCATCCCGGCGTGCTGAAGGCGCTGGACGTGGATGGGCCGGTCTATGGTTTTGAGCTGAATTTGAACGCGCTGCCGCAGATGAAGGCGAAGAACACGAAAACCAAGCCGGTATTCGAGCGCGCCGAGCTGACGCCGATCCGCCGGGACCTTGCCTTTGTGGTCGACCGTGCCGTGCCGGCCTCAGACCTGGTGCGCCATGCGCAGGGCGCGGACAAGAAGCTGATCACCCGCGTTGACGTGTTTGATGTCTATGAGGGCACAGGCGTGCCGGAAGGGCAGAAATCGGTCGCGTTCGAAATGACGCTGCAGCCGCAGGAAAAGCTGAAGGATGAAGACATCCAGGCCCTGATGGACAAGGTCGTTGCCTCGGTCGCCAAGGGCACAGGCGGCGTTTTGAGAGGGTAGGAGAGGCAAGGCGCTGCTTCCCGCAAGGGCGCAGCGCCTCGGCCTGACTAATCCTGCGCCTTCGAGCCGTTGGCTTCGGACTGGAGCATTGTGTAGCGCTCGATGCCGATGCGCTCGATCAGGTCGAACTGGGTTTCCAGATAATCGACATGTTCTTCCTCATTGTTGAGGATCTTGCCGAACAGGTCGCGGCTGCCATAGTCGCGGACGCTTTCGGCATATTCCATTGCGTCTTTCAGCAGCGGGATGGCGTCGTTTTCGAGTTTCAGGTCGCATTCGAGGATTTCGTGGACCGATTCCCCGATGCGCAGCTTGCCGAGATCCTGCAGATTCGGCAGGCCGCCGAGGAACAGGATGCGTTCGATCAGCCAGTCGGCATGCTCCATTTCTTCAATGGATTCCTTGTACTCATAGTCGCCCAGCTTGCTGACGCCCCAATCGTGCAGCATGCGCGAGTGCAGGAAATACTGGTTGATTGCCGTCAGTTCGTTCTTCAGGCACTTGTTTAGGAAGTCGATGACCTTTGGGTCGCCTTTCATGGGGGAGCTCTCCTGCGTGGATTATGTTTATGGGCCAGCACCTAGGGTGATTGTGCCACCGGATCAAGAAAAAATCCAATAAAAACAATTGCATGTGAAAGTGCGACACAATTGCAGCGTCCTGTCATGCGCTGTCGCGGGGCGTGTCTGCAGGCGTCGCCGTATGTCGCATCGTGTCGCGATCTGTCGCGCGATGTCTAAAAGCGTAGCGATTTCAAAGGCAGGTGTCGGTCTATTCCGCGGCGATCAGGGCCGGGGCGACCGGGCGGCGGTCCATCTCTTCGGAGATGATTTCACCGATCGAGCAGCTGCATTTTCCGCACTGGAATTTGCACCCGTGATGCGCCTGCACAGCCTTTGGGCTGCGCGCACCGGCGTCCACGGCGGAGCGGACGCTTTTGCAGTTGATACGGTTGCAGACGCAAATGATCATGCGAACCATTTGCACGAAGATGCGAATGAATGTCAATCAGGTTTTTGCGCTTTGTTGCACATGCGGAATGGCCCGTGCGCCATGCCGCGAACTGACTCAGGCTGCGCTGTCCAGAATGACCCGGTTGCGGCCAGAATTCTTGGCGCGATAGAGCGATTTGTCGGCGCGCAGGATGACATCCTCAATCGGACTGCGCGGCAGGGCAATGGCGACCCCGATACTGGCGGTAATCGCGTGCAGTTTGCCTGGCTCGGGTTCAAAGCGAATGGCGTGAATGCCCTGGCGTATGTCTTCGGCGCGTTCCTGCGCGGTTGTCTCATCCATGCAGCCCGTCAGGAAGACAGCAAACTCTTCGCCCCCAAGCCGCCCGACAAGGTCTGTTGGTCGCGCTTTACTGGCCAGAGCCTTTGATATTGCGCGCAGGGCATCATCGCCGGCGCCGTGGCCGAAGGTGTCATTGATCGTCTTGAAGTGGTCGACATCAATCATCAGGATCGCGCCGTGCGTTTCCAGACGGTCTTCGACCTCAGCCAGGAATGCGCCGCGATTGAGCAGGCCGGTGAGCGCGTCCACGCGAGAGCGATGGGCCAGTTCGGCATGGGCGGCCGCCAATTCGTCCAGTGCATCCTGCAACTTGATACGCCCGCGTTGCAGCAGGATGGCAATCGGAAAAGAGACAACGACCGGGATGACCGTGGAGGAGAATGCCGTCCAGAACCAGAACTCGTTCAGAATCGCCTGGTCGATATGATCGTAGGTTGTGCCGAACGGGTTCGCCAGGATCGAAAACCCGGTCACCGCCCATGTCGCGAGCAGCGAAATGAGCGCGACCATGGCCGCATTCGCATAGGAAACCCGGTTTCCCGCTGGCTTGTTGATCCCGAGAAAGCTCATGCCTGAACGCTACCGCATCTTGGTTTCGGCGCGTCTAAATGGATCGGTGAAATTTGATCTTTGTGTCCCGAGGGGTGGTCAGCTTTCGGCCGTTTCGTCCCATTGGAACACGTCATCGAGGCTGACGCCGAAGACCCGCGCGATGCGGAAGGCGCTTTCGAGGGAGGGGGAGTAGCGGCCCTGTTCGATGGCGATCACGGTTTGCCGCGTCACGCCGATCTCTTTGGCCAGGGCCGCCTGGCTCATCCCGTCATGGGCCTCTCGCAGGGCCTTCACACGGTTCAGGATAGGGGGGCGTTTGGCCATGCTTACACGCCCCGGCGATAGAACAGGATGGTGAGAGCATATTCGGCCACTTGCGACGCGATCAGGCTGGCCACCGCGATGTGGAACAGCATGTTGCCATCGGCGAGGAAGTAATAGTGCCAGAGGCCCGCGAAGATGCCGAAGCCCAGCACATAGCCGGATATATTGCCCGCGCGGCGCAGCACCTGCTTGTCGCGCTCATCCTCTACGTCATTGGCCTCTTCCGGGCTGCTGGCCGCGATGATGATGTGGCTGATGATGGCGCCGAAGACCAGCATGCCGGTCGCCACGGCGATCAACACGATGTTGGGGCCAATGGTCTCGCCCAGCGCCTCTGACCGGCTCCACACCTGATTGATATACCAGAGCCCGGTGAGCGAGAGCAGCAGGCCCATGATCCAGGCCGATTTTTCGTGAAAGGACATTCGATGTCTCCATGTCAAAAATTTCTTACATGACCCATATGGTCAAAAACTTTTGACATGTCAAATATTTTTTACTTCCTTGGGATTTCGGTGTACTGATCGAACACGATTGTGATTTTTATGTAAAAGCAAGCCAGCAAAGTGATACGTCGTGGAATACATATCCTGCATCGACACTGGAAGAGCTCGTAGAAGACAACAAGTGGCATAAAGAGCGAAGTCTTCGCATATAGGCTGCGCTACAACGTAAATGATCTGAGCACCGACGAAGGAAGAGCAACTTTCAACGGAACAAATTCAAACGAATCGTGCTAGTCAATGGTAGAATAAAAAGAAGCGATAAAGTGGAATGCCCAGCGATATTGCCGTTGAGTTTGCTCCTGCGGAGGAATCCATTGAGTGGGCGAACCGTGCAATCGCTGAGTTGGGCGATCAAATTAGTAAGTTTTTTTCAGGTGGTGTCGCAGAAGTTGTCACCCATACCAATGCAGACACAAGCCAAAACGTTCAGAAGCTGAAGTTGACGACCGATATCCCAAAGGACTTTAGGCGCAAGGCGACCGAAGCTCTCAACAATGCAAGGCATAGCTTTGATCAAAGTGTTTTTGCTGCCCGCAACATACTGGCAACTAAATCGAACAAAGGGATAAACTACCCTTGGGCTCGTGATCCCGATGATTTGGATCAACTCTTGGATCGGCGCAAAATTGATTCGCGTCTCTGGGACACTATCAAGTCTCACGAGCCATACCGCACTTCAGACAAGTATTCCGGGGGCAATGATTTGATTCGATTGCTCGCGACTATCGCAAACAACAAGCACACAGTCGGCCTTACGGTTGATGCGGTGATCGCTAGAACTAGGTATCCCACCATCACTGGTGGCCCGATCCAGAAGCTAGAAGTGCTTCGGCCCGTGTGGAATGCGCGTACAAAGGAAGCCGAACTCATAAGGTGGATCGGCGAAGCAAAAATTGAGGGTGAATACGAATTCAACCTATTGATGTGTCTTAAAGATTCTAGGCTGCCTCAACCAGTAAGTGCTGTGGACGCGCTTAGTGACTTTACAAAACATGCAACGGATGTGTGTGAGAGCATAAAAGCTAAGTGTGTGGAACTGACTCAATGACGAAGCGAGATGCGTCTGGCGTCCAGATTCACACGCCTGTGTTGTGCTGCACAACGCATCAGATATTGCACTCATCCACTCCCCAGCTTGACCGCGCCCCCCGTGGCCTCTAGGTCCGGCGGACCTGTTTTCACTCAAGCATGACTGACATTCCCGATGACCGATCTTTCCGCGCTCGCCCAATCCGCAAAGGCCTGGCCGTTCGAGCTTGCCCGCAAGCTGGAACAGCGTGTGGAGCAGCAGATCAAGGCCGGCCAGCGCACGGCGGATGACCCGGTCACGTTCGAGACCGGCTATGGCCCGTCGGGCCTGCCGCATATCGGCACGTTCGGCGAAGTGGTGCGCACGACCATGGTGCGCCACGCGTTTGAGGCGCTGACCGGCGGCAAGTACACAACGCGCCTGATCTGTGTCTCCGATGACATGGACGGGATGCGCAAAGTGCCCCCGACCGTGCCGAACCCGGAAAGCCTGGAAGCCTATCTGCAACAGCCGCTGACGGCTGTGCCGGACCCGTTTGGCACGCACGCCTCCTATGGCGCGCACATGAATGCGCGGCTGTGTGCCTTCCTCGACCAGTTCGGCTTTGAGTATGAATTCCTGTCGGCCACGGAATGCTACAAATCCGGCCGGTTTGACGACATGCTGCGCGAGGCCGCGCGCAAGTATCAGGACATCATGGATGTGATGCTGCCGACGCTGGGCGAGGAGCGGCAGGCGACCTACAGCCCGTTCCTGCCCATCCATCCGGAGACGGGGGAGGTGCTCTATGTGCCGATGAAATCCGTTGACGGAGAGAAGGGCACGATCACGTTTGACGATGAAAGCGGCAAGGAATTCACGCTGCCGGTGACGGGCGGCCATGTGAAGATGCAGTGGAAGCCCGATTTCGGCATGCGCTGGGCCGCGCTTGGCGTCGACTTTGAAATGTTCGGCAAGGACCATCAGGCCAATGCGCCGATCTATTCCAAGATCACGCGCATCCTGGGCAAGCGCCCGCCGGAGCAATATGTCTATGAGATGTTCCTGGACGAGAAGGGCGAGAAAATCTCCAAGACCAAGGGCAATGGCATCTCGGTCGAGGACTGGCTGAAATATGCCCCGGATGAGAGCCTCAGCCTGTTCCAGTTCCAGAAGCCGCGCGTGGCGAAGAAGCTGTATTTCGATGTCATCCCGAAGGCCGTGGATGAATATCTCACCTTCCTTGAGAAGTATCCGGCCGAAGCGCCCGAGCGGCAGATCGAGAACCCGGTCTGGCACATCCATTCCGGCAAGCCGCCGGCAGAGACGACGCCGGTCAGCTTTGCGCTGCTGCTGAACCTCGTCGCCGTGGCGAACCCGGAAGACCGGAGCCAGCTCTGGGGCTTCATCTCGCAATACGCGCCGGAAGCCTCACCGGAGACGCACCCGCTGCTGGACCAGCTGGCGGGCTATGCGATGAGCTATTATCGCGACTTCGTCCTGCCACAGAAGACCTATCGCGCGCCCTCCGATGCCGAACGCGCCGCGATGGAAGACCTTTCCGCGCGGCTCAAGGCCTTTGACGGAGAGCGCACGTCTGAAAACCTCCAGACGCTGACCTTCTCTGTCGGGAAGGATCATGAGTTCGAGAATCTGCGAGACTGGTTCAAGGCGCTGTATGAAGTGCTGCTCGGCCAGAGTCAGGGCCCGCGCTTCGGCAGCTTCGCCGCGCTCTATGGCGTGGAGAACACCGCGCGGCTGATCGACGAGTCTCTCGCGCGGGGGTAGGGCCTTTTTTGATCGCTCATCTCGGATCCGGCTGGGTCCCGGCCTGCGCCGGGATGAGCGGATATGTTGTAGGTCCGGCGCGCAATGAGCTGACCAAACCGTAACCTCGCTTCAACACTCCTCTGGTTTAACATGGCGCGAGCCTTGAGGAGATTTCGCCATGCCTGTCCTTCGTTTTGTGCTTGTTGCGGGCATGATTGCCACCCTGCCAGCCTGTCTTGCCACCAAGGTCGTCACCGTGCCTGTCGGCGTGGCGGGCGATGTGGTCGAGGGCACGGCCAAGGGCGCCTACAAGGTCGGCTCCGGGGTGGTGAGCGCCACGGGCGATGCGCTGGACGGGCCGGAACGCGACGTGAAGCTGACCGTCAAGGTGAAGAAATTCAGTGGCGGCACAAAGACCTATACGCGCACGGTCGAGTCCGACGACATCGAGAAGACGCTCGAAAAGCTCGGCAAGAAAGGCACGATCATTGATGTGCGGGTGGACGAAGTAGACTAGGGTCTACTCCGCCGCCGCGATCAGCGTGGTCTTTGCCTTGGGCATAGTGCCCTCCGGCCAACCGGCCCAGAGCTCTGCCTCTTTCGCCTTCGCAACATCGACCGCCGCGTCCTTGACGTGGCCATAGCCGCGGATCTCGTCCGGTATTTCGGCGAGCGCGATGGCAAGGGTATGGTTCTGTGCGGTAAGTTCCTGCGCAATGCGGGCCAGGCCGGCGAGATACTCATCGCGCAGCTGGCGCTCCATGCGGCGTTCTTCCGTGTAGCCGAACAGGTCGAACCGCGTGCCGCGCAGGCCCTTGAACTTCGCCATCAGCTTGAAGACGCGGAACATCCACGGGCCGAAATGCTTCTTCTTCAGATGGCCTTCGGCATCCTTCTTGGCGAGGATCGGCGGGGCCAGCATGAGGCGCATCTTGCCGCCCTTGAACTGGCTGGCGACATAGTCGGCGAACTTGCCATCCGTGTAGAGACGGGCGACTTCGTATTCATCCTTGTAGGCCATCAGCTTGTAGGCATAGGTGGCGGCGGCGCGGGTCAGCTTCTCACCCAATCCTGCGGCATGTTCTGCGGCGCGGACCTGCGCAACGATGCTGCGGTATTTTTCCGCATAGGCGGCGTCCTGATAGGCGGTCAGGCGGCTGGCCCGATCCTCGATCAACTCGTCGAGGGTTTTTTCCTCGATATGGCCGCGCGGGTCTGTCTGGGGCAGAAGACGGTCCGGATCAGCGGCGGCGATACGGCCAATGTTGAAGGCGGACATGTTGTCTTCCACCTTCGTTCCGTTCAGGCGGATCGCGCGGTAGAGCGCCCGCAGGCTGATCGGGACCTGGCCTTTCTGCCAGGCGTATCCGACCATGATCATGTTCGTATAGATCGCATCGTGCAGGTAGCCGACAGCCAGCGCCTCGGCATCAAATGCGCCGAAGTCACGGGCCTGACGCTTCACGCGCGCGGCCAGGAGGTCGCTCTCGAAACGCTTTGACCGATCCCGGATGAACTCGCTGGTCGGGGTGACGTCAGAATTCGCATAGGCGGCGGTGCGGCCAACATCCATCAAATTCAGCGCGTCCCCGCCCGCCGCCACGACAAGGTCGCAGGCGATGATCAGGTCTGCGCTGGCCGGAGGAACCTTGCCGGTGGAGATCATCTCCGGCTCTTTCGCGAAGCGGATATG
The DNA here is from genome assembly GCF_000682715.1 of Hyphomonas atlantica corrig. GTDB lineage: Bacteria > Pseudomonadota > Alphaproteobacteria > Caulobacterales > Hyphomonadaceae > Hyphomonas > Hyphomonas atlantica. The sequence goes on from NZ_AWFH01000056.1 coordinate 188,358, forward strand.
GCTGAGCACCGGACCGCCCTTCTGGGCAAGGCCGGTCATGTCCAGGCTGGAGGCGGCGTTGCCATCCACATGCGCGGCCATTGCCAGCACGGCGGCGACGGTGGTGACGCCCGTACCGCCAACGCCAGTGAACAGCACGTTCCAAGGCTCCGACAGTCCCGGCGTTTCGGGCAGGGGCAAGCCCGCATCGTCAAACTCCGGACGCGGCTGGTCCTGCCAGGCCGGCTCGCCATCCTGAATGGTCACGAAGCTCGGGCAGAAGCCCCGCAGGCAGGACAGGTCCGTGTTACAGGTTGACTGGTTGATCCGGCGCTTGCGGCCAAGTTCGGTCTCGACCGGCTCAACCGACAGGCAGTTCGATTTGATCGAACAATCACCACAGCCTTCGCAGACTTCGGTGTTGATCACGACGCGCGTGCGGTCCGGTGCGCGCAGGCCGCGCTTGGAGCGGCGACGTTTTTCCGTGGCGCAGATCTGGTCGTAGATCATGACGGAGACGCCCGGCGTTTCGCGCAACATCTTCTGGACCTCGTCCAGCTCCTCGCGGTCGTAGATCTTCACGCGGCGCGGAATGTATTTGACGTTGGCGTAGCGGGTCGGATCTTCGGTGACGATGACAATGGTTTCGACACCTTCGGCTTCGACCTGCTGGGCAATCTGAGCCGGGGTCTGGCCGGATTCCACATGCTGGCCGCCGGTCATGGCGACGGCGTCATTATACAGAATCTTGTAGGTCATGTTCGCGCCGGAGGTGACCGCGGCGCGGATGGCAAGGCTGCCGGAATGGGAGTAGGTGCCGTCGCCGAGATTGACAAAGACGTGCGGTTCGTCCGTCGCCCAGTGCTGGCCGACCCAGGCGATGCCTTCGCCGCCCATCTGGCTGGTCATGTCGGTTTTCCGGTCCGGCATGAAATTCGCCATATAGTGACAGCCAATACCTGCCAGCGCGCGCGAGCCTTCCGGTACGACGGTGGAGGAATTGTGCGGGCAGCCGGAACAATAGTGCGGTGTACGGAGGGTTTCCGTCGCATTGGTGCGTGCGGCTTCCCCGGCGCGGCCGATGCGGTCGAAATAGGCATTGGCCCGTGAGGTATCCCAGCCTTCCGGCAGGATCTTCATCAGTGCTTCGGCCATTTCCGGGATGGAGATGGAGGCAATGTCGGAGAGGAGGGGGCGGCCTTCGCGGTCGCGCTTGCCTTCCACCGTCGGGCGCTGGCCATCTGGCAGGTCATACAGCACAGAGCGCAACTGGTCTTCGATCAGCGGGCGCTTGTGTTCGATCACGACCACGCGTTCCAGACCTTTGCAGAACGCCCGGATCCCTTCCGGTTCCAGCGGCCACGGCATGGCCACCTTGTACACGGAGAGACCCAGGCGTCCTGCATCCTGCGGTGACAGGCCGAGCGCCGCGAGTGCCTCGAACACATCGCGGGCAGCTTGTCCTGTCACGACAACACCGACACGGGGTTTCGGCGAAGGCAGGATGACCTGGTCCAGCTTGTTGGCGCGCACATAGGCTTGTGCTGCGGGCAGCTTCACCTGACGCAGGCGGCGTTCCTTGTCGAGCGGGCTGTCGCCGCGCCGCAAATGCACGCCGTCTTCCGGCAATTGGAAGTCGGGCTGGATGAAATTGAAGCGGTCGAGATCGACGCTGACGACCGAACCGGAATCCATCGTGTCAGCGAGGGCTACGAGGCCGGTCCATGCGCCGGAAAAGCGGCTCATCGCCCAGCCATGAATGCCGTAATCCAGCACATCCTGGATCGAGGCCGGGTTGAGGACGGGGATTTCGGCGTCCGCCATGGCGTATTCTGACTGCGAGGGAAGAGTCGAAGACTTGCAATTATGGTCGTCGCCGATGATCGCCAGCACACCGCCATGATCGGAGGCGCCGGCAGCGTTGGCATGTTTGAACACGTCACCTGTGCGGTCGACACCCGGGGCCTTGCCGTACCAGATGCCGAACAGGCCATCATATTTTGCGCCGGGGAACAGGCCGAGCTGCTGGCTGCCCCAGACGGCAGTTGCGCCAAGGTCTTCGTTCAGGCCTTCCCAGAACTTGATATCGTGCGCGTCGAGCCATTTTTGCGCGGCACGCAATTGCTGGTCGTAGCCGCCCAGCGGCGAGCCGCGATACCCGGAAATGAAGCCGGCCGTGTTCAGATTCTGACGCAGATCGAGACGTTTGCGATCAAGTGGTAGGCGGACCAGCGCCTGAATGCCGGTCATGAACGCTTTTCCCTCGACAAGCTTGTATTTGTCGTCCAGCGTAACTTCACGATGTTGCATGATATGCCTATGAAATGAGGGTTTAGGCATATTATTGGGTAAATTAAGTGAAATTGCTTGCCTATCTTGCGCGATATTTGCTATTGCGGGGTTAAATTTACCAAGATACGCAAGAAAGTGAGCAAAGATTGCCCCAAGAACTAGATGCCGTCGACGCGCGAATCCTGGACATTGTTCAGCATGACGCCGGCCTGTCCGTTGCCGAGATCGCCGACCGCGTAGGCCTGTCTTCATCACCCTGCTGGCGCCGCATCAAGCGCATGGAAGAGGCGGGCTTCATCACGGGCCGGGTGACCCTTCTGGACAATTCCTCGCTCGGACTCAACTTTGAAGTGATGGCCAGCGTCAAACTGGCGTTGCCGAGCCGGGAAAACCTCGATGCGTTCGAGCAAATGGTTCAGGCGTGGCCCGAAGTGATCGAGTGCATGACCGTGACGGGCGCGGTGGACTACATGATCCACATCATCACGACAGATATGCACGCTTATGACAATTTCCTGCGGGACAATCTGCTCGGCTCGGCGCTGGTGTCAGATGTTCAGTCCCGCATCGTAATTCGCGTTGCAAAACGCACAACGGCGCTGCCGCTGGACCTGGTTGAGGATATCAAGAAACCGACCTCAGCCTGATTGGCGGTGCGCGCATGCGGAGGTGCGCGACATGCTGAAATGCCTGGTCTCATTCTTGTTTGCGCTGGCATTGGTGATGCCTGCCTGGAGCGAGTCGATGTCGCCCGAAGACCTGACTGCGAAGCTCGAAACGGTGCGCGACAAGGCGGGTCTCGTCGCGCTTGGCGCAGTGGTTGCGGATGCGGATGGGCAGATCCTTGCGCTCGCCGTGACGGGCGATCGCGTCCGGGGCAAGGGGGCCGCAGCGCAACCGGATGATGCCTGGCATATCGGCTCCAATACCAAGATGCTGACCGCTTTGCTTTATGGGCGTCTCGTTGAGCGAGGGGAGGCCAGATGGGGCGCGACGCTGCCGGAATTGCTGCCGGACCTGGCTGATGAAATGGATGCGGCGTGGTCGGACATCACAATTGAAGACCTGTTGGCGCATCGCAGCGGGATGGCCGCCAATCCGGGCGTGACCTGGTTCCTGACCAGCCGGGCGTCTTCAAACACGGTGGAGGCGCAACGGACCAGTTTGGCAAGGGCTGCACTCGCCAAACCGCCCAAGACCGAGCCGGGCAGCTTCACCTATTCCAATTACGGATACATGGTGGCCGGCGCGGCGCTGGACCGTATCGCTGAGCGCATGGGACATCAGAATTACGAATCCCTGTTCCTGGCAGAGCTGGTTCCGTCTGGCGAGGGATGGGGCTTTGGTCCGCCGCCAGAGGGCATTGAAGGCCACCGGAAAGGCCTGTTCGGCGGGCTGAAAGGGCAGGGCGCTGGTCTGGATGCGGACAATCCGCCTGCGCTGGCCCCGGCGGGCACGTTGCATGTACCATTGGAGGCGCATGCACGGCTGCTCAGCCGTTTCCTGACGCCGGATGAAACAGTAGCGAAGCTGCTCATGCCCTATCCGGACGAGGCGTCGGACTATGCGCTGGGCTGGGGCGTGGTTTCCGACAGTCCATCTGGCGCTGCGCTTGGGCACAGCGGGTCAAACACGATGTGGCTGTCTACGGTGAGGCTCTACCCGGATGCAGGAGTGGTCGTGATCGTCAACACGAACAGTTTCAGCGAAAAGGGCGTGCAGGCCCTGAATGGTCTGGCAGAGGATCTCGCAGCGGCCTATGGCGCAGCCTCGCAGGACTAGTCGCCCACAACGTCAATATAGGTGACGTGACCATCTGATTCGTTCAGTGTACGTGCGCTGCCATCCGGCCAACTCTGAAGCCGTGTTTGCATGCGCGGGGACGTGCGATCGCCTCCGAACAGGGATTCCGGTTCGAAACATAGCCAGGCGAGCGGCGCGTCTGCCGTGGCCGCCGCGCCCGCCTCCTCGATCAGCCGCATGATGCGGGCGATGTCCTCCTTGGGCGGATAGACGAGGAAAACGGAGTGATAAACGACGGTCAGCCCTTCCGCCGGGCGGTTTGCGAGTCGATCCGTCAACCAGTCGACAGCGTCGGCCTGTTCGATCCGCACGCCCCTCTGGCGGGCAAGGTCGGCAGCTGCATCGAGCCGCGCAAGACGCCCGGCCTGGTCCGGCCAGGTATAGGATTTCAGGCGCAGATAGGCGGCTTCATCAGACACATCTATCGGGTTCAGATCGCATCCAGCGCGGGATTGGATCAGGGGCGCTGCTTCAAGGTGGGCAGGGGCGGGGCCGTTCCAGACGGTGGAAATGGTAACATCGCTGGGGCCGGGCTTTTGCCACGTGCCGCCATCATAGGTGAACCGATCCCAATTCTGGTTCAGGCCCGCGCTGGCGCCCAGTTCCAGCAGGTGCATGGGCATGCGAAATTTGGTGGCCAGCTCCAGAAAGCCGGGCAGAAGCGCGATGGACCGGCGCGTTTCATTCGTCTGCGGAGGGCTCTTCAGATAGGTGCGCGCATCCTCCGGATAGTTCTCCAGCCACGTTCTCGCCTCTCGCCAGACCGTATCCATGTTCCAGTCAGGTGACGCGGCGGGATAGGTGGCAGCGAGCGCCTTCGCCGTACCTGTCAGGACGGCGTGGTGCAGGTACCCGGTCAGGCGCAGGCCGAGCGCATCCTTGCGGGGATTGCCGCTCCAGTCGCCGCAGATGTCTGCAACGGGGCCGCCTGCGTCGAAATCGTCTGCAAACCGCCGGAGCAGCGCAGCGGTAAACGGTGACCCCAGATCCTCGCACCAGCGCGCCTGCTCGGCGAAATGGTCGAGGATCCGGGTTTCATCCAGCATATGGCCGCCCTAGTAGCGTTCCAGCGCCATGGCGATGCCTTCGCCGCCGCCGATACAGAGGCTGGCCATACCCTTCTTCAGGCCACGATCTTCCATCGCGGCCAGCAGGGTGACGATCAGGCGTGCGCCGGAAGCGCCGATTGGGTGGCCCATGGCACAGGCGCCGCCATTCACGTTCAGCTTCTCGTGGGGAATGCCCAGCTCTTTCATCGCGATCATCGGAACCACGGCGAAAGCTTCATTCACTTCCCAGAGTTCAACTTCGTCGATGCTCCAGCCAGCCTTTTCGAGCGCCTTTTTCATGGCGGGCACGGGCGCGGTGGTGAAGTATTCCGGCTCATGCGCATGGCTGGACGAGGAGACGATCTTGGCGAGCGGCTCAAGGCCGCGCTTCTTCGCTTCGGATTCGCGCATCAGCACCAGCGCTGCCGCACCATCGGAAATGGCGGAGGCGTTGGCCGCGGTCACTGTGCCGTCTTTCGAGAACGCCGGACGCAGGCTCGGGATCTTGTCCGGGCGGGCTGTGCGGGGCAGTTCGTCAGTGTCGACAACCGTCTCGCCCTTGCGGGATTTGATCGTGACCGGGGCAATCTCGCGCTTGAACTTGCCGTTTGCTGTCGCTTCCTGGGCCCGCTTCAGCGTTTCCAGCGCGTAGGCGTCCTGTTGCTCGCGGGTAAACTGGTACTCTCCGGCAATCATGTCGGCGAACTCGCCCATGGGGCCGCCCTTGTAAGCATCAGACAAGCCGTCCAGCGCCATATGGTCTTGTGCGGCCATGGTGCCATATTTGTGGCCCTTGCGGACCTGCATCAGGTGCGGGGCGTTGGTCATGGATTCCATGCCGCCAGCGATCACGATGTTTGCATCGCCTGCGAGAATGGCATTGCGTGCCATGACAGCGGCCTGCATGCCGGAACCGCACATCTTGTTGATCGTGGTGGCTTCAAGGCCCTTGTCCTGACCGGCCTTGAACCCGGCCTGACGGGCAGGGGCCTGTCCCTGGCCGGCAGGAAGGCAGTTGCCCATGATGATTTCATTGGCTTCGCCGGGGGCGAGCTTGGCTTCGCTGACGGCCTTCTCGATCGCGATGGCGCCCAGTTCGCTGGCTGTCAGGCCAGCAAGGTCGCCGAGCAAACCACCCATGGGCGTGCGGCCCATACCGACGATAACGACGGGATCTTGATCAGACATGGAGTTTCCTTCCGGTTCGGTTTTTTGCAGTTGCGAACACAAAGCGCTTCCGGGCCGGACTCGTCAAGAGGATCGCGAAGACGTGGTGTTCGACGGATATCAATTTTGCGAGATGGCGTTCCGGTCAGCGCACGCGTTGCGGGTTGGTTGCGTCCAGCCGGATTGCTTCGGCAACGATCTGCTTCACTGTTTCATCAACGTCTTCGACCGACCGGACCTTTACATGCCGCAGGGCCTTGCCAGTGCCTTCGATGCGATCTGGCGATGTGTTGGTGAGCTGCGCGCCATAGAAAAGCTGCAGATTGCACCGGTCCTTGTACGCGGCGATCGAGAAGATTCGCTCATTCCCGCTCCAGCATGGAAAACCCCATGCCAGCTGGCAGGACAGGGCAGGGCCTGTCTGTTCGATCAGGGCCTTGAGCGCGTTTGCGATTTCGCGCTGTTGAGGCTCAAGGCCCTCGAACCAGGATTCAACGGTTTTTGCCAAATGGGCTGCGTTACTTCTTCTTGCGCTTGGCCTTGTCGTCAGCCTTCGGCGGCATGACTTCGAACGTCATCTGAAGATTGACGCGGTATTTGTCGATCTTGCCGTTCTTGATGGTGGTGTACATCTCGTTGACATAGGCCGAGGCCAGACCTTTGACCGTGGCGTCAAATCGCGTGACGGCAGTCTGAATCGCATCCTCGAAGGATTTGGTCGATTCCGACATGATCTGTTCTGATTTCATGATAGCCATTTTGCGTCCCTTTCCTTTGCGGAAAGGGCATTGAAGACCCTGAAATCAGGTTTGCCAAGGGATTCCGCCAAATTGGCGCGAAAGAGCTTGGGCGATCAGACCAGCTGAAAACCGGCCTCAGAGCCCTTTTGCCATACGACCCGGGCGGGGCCGACAATTCCAACGCCAATGGCGTTGAGTGTTACAAATTCGGGCATGCCCTCATTCGTGGGAAAGCGAAGGCGCACGCCTGTATCAGAATGATCCAGTACGATGCCGCGGCGCTTGTAGCCTGTGTCATAGACGACATTGGCCTCGCGATAGACCGATGCGCGCGCTGGCCGGGGCCGTTCGCGGGATGGGGCAACCATTCGCTCAACGCGCTCAGCCGCAGGGGCAGAGGCAGCAGATTTCTTCGATTTGAACAAATTGTTGAACATGTTTTTCCCAGACAGGATTTCTTCAAGAACACCGATGCAACCCATGTGCCAGTTTCGGCGCTAACACGGGTGTACCGGAAAAATCCTTCAGAACACGTAAATGGCGGCGCCCGCAGGCGCCGCCAACTGTAATAAAACCTACGGTTTACGAGATTTACCAGATCCGGATGCGTTGTTCCGGTGGCAGGTACATTTCGTTATCCTCGGTAACGTTGAAAGCGTCATACCATTCGGCGAGGTTACGAACCACGCCATTCACGCGGTAGACCGGCGGAGAGTGTGGGTCGGTCAGCAATTGGCGACGCGTGGCTTCCTCACGGTATTTGGAGCGCCAGACCTGTGCCCAGGACAGGAAGAAGCGTTGATCGCCGGTCAGGCCGTCGATCACGGGCGCTTCCTCTCCTGCGCTGATTGTGCCGTCGCCATCGGTGTCCAGGCTCAGCTTGTAGGCCTTGTAGGCCATGGAGAGGCCGCCCAGGTCGCCAATGTTCTCGCCGAGGGTAAGGGAGCCGTTGACGCAGGTTTCGCCCTCGTCCAGCGGGCAGAGCGCGTTGTACTGTTCAACCAGCGCACCGGTCTTGGCCTTGAAATTGGCCTCGTCTTCGGCGGTCCACCAGTTCCGCAGCGTGCCATTTCCATCAGATTTGGCGCCCTGATCATCAAACCCGTGACCGATTTCATGACCGATCACGCCGCCAATGGCGCCATAATTCACGGCAGGATCTGCCGTCAGGTTGAAGAAGGGAGGCTGAAGGATTGCGGCCGGGAACACGATCTCGTTGCGGTTCGGCGAATAATACGCGTTGACCGTTTGCGGCAGCATGAACCATTCGGTGCGGTCAATCGGCTGGCCGAGCTGGGAGATCATGTCCTTCCAAGCCCAGTCATTGACGGCCATATTGTTCGCAAACGCGTCGGGGCCGACATTCAACTGTTCATAGGTCTCGAAATTCTCGGGATAGCCGATCTTCGGTGTGAACTTCGCGAGCTTGTCACGTGCCTCGACCTTGGTTTCCTCGCCCATCCATTCGATCTCGTCGAGATTGCTGTTCATGGCCAGGCGCAGATTGGCGACGAGTTCGTCCATGGCCGCCTTGTTCTCGGCCGGGAAGAAGCGGTCCGCATATACTTTGCCAACAGCTTCACCGACGGAGCCTTCGACGGTGGATACGGCACGCTTCCAGCGCTCACGCTGTTCTTCCGCGCCGCCAAGGGTCTTGCCGTAGAATTCGAAGGTCGCCTCATCGAGTCGCTTGGGCAGCACGTCGGCATGGTCGATCAGGAAGTGCGCGGCAAGGTAAGCCTGCCAGTCTTCGAGAGGTGCCGTCTGCATGATCTCGAACAGGCCGGCAATGCCGCCGCCTGAAACCTTCTCGACCTGTTCCGGCGTCAGGCCGTTCTCCTCGATTTCTTCCGCCGTTGGCGTAACCTGACGTACGACGAACGCGTCTTCGCCGTTCAGGCCGAGATCCATCAGCATGGTTGCCAGCGGGAAGTCTCCGGCCAGGGCTTCAAGCTCGGCGCGGGTCATCTTGTTGTAGGTGAGGTTGCGATTGCGGCCAGCTGCGCGGTCCCAATGCGCCTCGGCCATGCGGGTCTCGAGCGCGATGACGCGATCGGCAGCCGCCTCGGGATCGTCGTAACCAGCCTCAGTCAGAAGCGTGGCCAGCATGGTCTTGTAAGCTGCGCGGATCTCGAGATTCTTCTCGCTATCTGTCAGATAATAATCGCGGTCTCCGATGCCGAGTCCGGATTGCGTGACATAGAAGATGTACTGGTCGGTCTGTTTGGAATCGACATCGACCCAGCCCGCAATCGGGGAGGAGTACCCAGTGGCGGCAAACAGCTTGGCGAGGTCTTCGCGGCTGGACAGGCCTTCAATCTTGCTGAGGTATGGCGTGGCAGGCGCCAGACCGGCGGCCTCAATCCCGCTTGTGTCCATATAGGCGTTGTATACGGACGCAACCTTGCCTTCGAGCGTGGATGGATCAGGCTCGGCTTCGGCAAGTTCCTGGATAATGTTCAGGACGCGCTGCTCGGACTTTTCCGCCAGCAGGGTGAAGGCACCGTACCGTGTGCGGTCGCCCGGGATGACAAAGCTGTCGAGCCATTTGCCGTTTGCGTATGTGTAGAAATCATCGCCCGGATCAACTGTTTCGTCCCGAAGGGTCAGGTCGACCCCCCAATCGCCCCAATAATCAGCGGCAGACAGTTCCAGCCCTTCGGGCGTCACATATTTTCCGTCTGCGTTGGGTGTTGTTGCAGATGTGGATGTCGCCTCCGTTGCCTCGGCGGGAGTGGCGGTTTCTTCCTGAGCGGCCGGGCCGCATGCTGCGAGCAGGGCGATCGATGCGGCCCCGAGCATGAGTTTCTTCATCAAGGTCTCTCCAATAAAAGGATGCGGCCCAGCGCGCATGCGGCCAGGCCCGTATCCAAGATTGATCCCAGTCTATTCGGCTGGGGCCGCGTGGCCAAGGGTGCTATCGCGGCTGGTTCCGATCAGTTCATCTTCGTCAATGGTGACCTGACCACTATAGGTTTCGCCAATCTGGCGGAAAGGCTTGCCGCCCCATGTCCACCGGAACACGCGCCCAATCTCTACGCCTACGGCATACAGTGTCGGAACCATGAGCAGGGAGACAAACAGGGCAAAGGCAACGGCAGAGCCAAGCGACACGACCATCGGTTTCAGGAATTGTGCCTGAACAGACTTTTCCGCAATCAGGGGCAGGATGCCGACGAATGTCGTGACTGATGTCAGCAGGATCGGACGGAACCGCGAGACGCCGCCATCGACCAGGGCCTGAACCGCGCCTGCGCCTTCGTCGCGCCGGCGGTTCACATAATCGATCAGCACGAGGTTGTCGTTGATCACGACGCCTGCCGCCGCAGCGATGCCAAAGAAGGAGAACATCGCCATAGGCGTGTTGAAGGCCCACAACCCAAAGACAGCACCAGCATATGCGAAGGGCAGGGCCATCATCAGCAGGAGCGGCTGGGCATAGGAACGGAACGCGACGGCCAGCAGGATATACATCGTGCCGATGGCGATCAGGATAAGGCGACCGATTTCGCTGAAGAATTTCTGTTCTTCCTCAAAGCCGCCCGCTTCGCCGCGTTGCACATCCGGGAACTGGCGGGCGAAATCAGGCCAGAATTCCTCTTCCATGGCGGACATGATCTGACCGCGCCCGCCTTCGCCCATCACTTCGGAATAGACGGATACGGAACGTGTGCGGTTGCGCCGGACAATGCGGTTGATGCCGGGGGCATAATTGAACTCTGCGACCTGGGTGATGGGGATTTCGCGGCCGTCAGATGTCCGGATGCGAAGAGTGTCGATGCTGTCGAGATCTTCCCGAGCCGATTCTGGCAGGCGCACCATGACGCGCACGTCTTCCCCATCTCGTGGCAGGCGCTGAACCTCTTCACCATAATAAGCCTGTCGGAGCTGGTCTGACACATCGGCTAGCGTGATGCCCAGTGTTTCGGCGCCGGGCTTCAGCGAGATACGGATCTCTTCTGCTGCGGACGAGAGATTGTCCCCGATGTCGTAGGTGTTAGAATAGGTCGCAAGCTGCGCCTTCACGGCTGCGGCGGCTTCCCTCAGGCGGTCAAGATCATTGTGGTTCAAGGCAAAGCGAACGCCGCTCTGTTCATCATTGAACGTGAAGTCGAAGCTGATTTCCTCGGCATCCTGAATTTCGCCGACATAGTTGCGCATCTGCTCGGAAATGTCCTTTGAGCGCACGCCCTGCGGACGTTCTTCCGGTGGCAGCAGGCCGACCCATGCCTGCACCCGACCATCCGCGGCAACAACAGAGGCGTCGGTGACAAGCCCGCCTTCAATGTCCGGATACTTCGCATCCGTGACTTCCTTGGTCTTCTTGATACCGGCCTGTAGCTGGTCCCGAATCTGGATGAGGCGGGAATAGGGGGTGCCGTCCGGCATATCGATGTCGACCTGAATGAGGTCAGCCTCGATTTCCGGCATGAATTTGAATGGCACAATGCCCTTTCCGGAGACCTGTGTTGCAAGGAAGAACAGGCAGAAGAAAAAGACCACGGTCGCATATCGGAACCGGATCGCGAGTTCGAGTACGGGTTTGTAGATGTTGTTCGCAAACCAGAGCAAACTGTCCGCAATGCGACGCTGGATTTTCAGGAAGCGCCCCGACGGCCCGTCAAACTTCTGCTGCTTCATGTGCGCCAGATGGCTCGGCAGGATCAGCATGCATTCGATAATCGAGAAGATCAGTGCTGCGACAACCACGAAGGTGATCTGCTGCGTGAACATGCGGGTCGGGCCTGTAATGAATGCCCAGGGCAGGAAGGCGATGATGGTAGTGAGAACACCGAAGATCACCGGTTTCAGGACCAGTTGGGTGCCAACAATGGCCGCATCTAGCCCTTCGCGTCGCCCGCTTTCGATCTCTCGGTGAATGTTTTCACCCACAATGATCGCGTCATCCACGATCACCCCGATCACCAGCAGCACGGCGAAGGTGGACAGGATGTTCCATGAGACGCCGAAATAGGGGAGGAGAAGAATGCCGCCCGCAAAGGCCGTCATGATTCCGATGGTCACCCACAGGGCAACAGTCGGCCGCAGGAAGAGGACCAGCACCAGCATCACGAGCACGGCGCCCATCATGGCGGATTCCGTGATCAAATCCATCCGCGCCTTGAATGCCTCGGAATCGTCCCAGAGAATGTCGATCTTCACGGCTTGCGGCAGGATGCCGTTGGATGGGTCGTTGGCCTGCTCGGTGTATTTCTTGAAATTGTCCGTATAGTCGACGATGTGCATCGTATCCGGCGAACGGATCATGACGAACGCTGTCGGGTCGCCATTGAACTGTGCGCTGAATTTGTCGGTCACGAATCCATCATCGATCTGAGCGACATCATCGACGCGGATCGTGCCGTCCTCGGTGGTCTGCCGGATGATGATGTTGCCGAACTGGTCAGCTGTATCGGCGAGCTGCCGCGCCGTGATCGACACATCACCTGTCGATGATTCAATGCGCCCACCCGACGAGTTCAGGGATGACCGGCGAATGGCATTCGCCACATCACTGAAGCTAAGGCCATAGCGACGCAGGGCGTCTTCGGACACTTCAATATTGACCTGTTCGGAGATCACACCCTGCAGTTGCGCCAACTCGCCGCCGGGAATATTCGCGATGTCGTCGCGCACATTGTCTGCGAGGCGTTTCAGCGTGCGGGGGTCAACGTCGCCGTGAATGGCGATCCCCATGAAGGCATTGCGCTGCTCCCAGCGTTGAACCTGAGGTTCGAAGGCGGCTTGCGGAAGGTTGTTGATCTGGTCGACGCGGAGTTTCACCTCGTCGAGGAATTCCTGCATGTCGATATCGTCGCGGCCTTTGATATTGACCACGCCCATGCCTTCATTGGCGATGGATGTGATCCGGTCGAGGCCGTTGATGTCGGCAACGGCTTCTTCGATCCGCGTGACAATCTGTTCTTCAACGTCTTGTGGTGACGCACCATTCCAGGAAACGGAAACCGATGCACCGGTGATGTTCACCACCGGGAACATTTCCTGTTCCATCTTGGTGTAACCGAAGACCCCGCCGACGAAGGCGACGATCATCAGGAGGTTTGCGGCAACCGCGTTGCGAGCAAACCAGGCGACAATGCTGCTCATTGCGCTGCTCCCTCACCGGTCGATGCGAGAGTTGGGGAATCGCCGGACATTGTCTCATCTGCCCGCTTGGGCTCGTAAACCTTGATCGTGCCATCTTCCATGCGCTGCATGACCGTAATGTTCATGCCGTTGAAGGGGGCCTGGATGGGACTGACAATGGCCAACTCGCCGGGCTCGGCACCGGAGGCGATATAGGCACCATCGGCATCTGAATAGATCAGGTCCACATTGCGGATGGACAGCTGGCCTTCATCCGGGAGGCCAATGAACAGGCGGTCCTGTCCGCGCAGGGCACCGCGTGGCGCGACCAGCACATCGTTCAGGGTTTCGCCCTGTACCGTGGCACTGACGAACAGGCCGGGGGCCATTGGCGCATCACCATCCGCACCCGCACCATAGGGATCCTGAAGTTCGGCAATCACATTGATCTGACGGGTCTGGGAGTTCACCGCCGCAGCCGTCCGGACAACCTGACCGTGCCATTCACGTTCCACACCGCCAACAGTTGCGCGGAAGGTGACATCCGGGCCCGGCTTCTCCTTCGTTGAGCTGAAGGCAAGTGGCAGGCCAAGGCGGCCCATTTCGGCGTCCTTCAGAGGCAGGGCAACTTCGACAACGTCATTGGCAAAGATCTGGCCCAGGGACTGACCGACTGACACGACTTGTCCGATGTCCACATTGCGTTCACGCACGCGGCCAGCAAACGGCGCATAGACGGCGGTCCGGTCAAGCGCGAGCTGGGCATCTTTCAGTTGTGCCTTGGCAGATTCGAGTGACGCGCGGGCTTCGGCCAGCTGCGGCTCGCGCCGGGCCAGGGGAGAGGCGTCCGAGATGCCGAGATCCAGAATGTCCTGACGGGCGAGTTCGGCCTCCGCTTCTTCGCGGGCAAGTGCCTGCTCGGCGCTGGCGACAGAAGACTGCGCGCGGACAACTGCAAGCTCATAATCCGCCGCTTCGACACGTACCAGAAGCTGGCCCTTGTTGATGAAGCCGCCATCGATGAAGTCTGGCGAGACATATGAAATGCGACCGGATATCTGCGGTGCGACAATGATTTCGCGGCGCGGTTTCACTTCGCCCTGGGATTCCACGACAAGCGTCAGATCCGTCCGGCGAACGGGTTCGGCAAAAACGTTGAGCCCGCCGCGCGCCTCTTCAGCCTTTTCCGGCTCCGGCTGGATGGCGGACAAGGCGATCATGCCGCCGACACCGACCACGGCGAGGATGCCGATTGGCAGCAGAACTGAAATGACGCGTCCCATAGTTTATTCTCCTGCCGCTATTCTGCGGCGTTATCTTGAGGGGCTTGTGTTGGAGTTGCGGCGGTTTGCACGGGGAGACCGCCGCCGAGGGCGAGGTGATAGGAAACCCGGTTCGAGGCACGTGACGCGCGGGCGGCCACGAGCTGGCTTTCAGACGTCAGCCTGCGGGTTTGGGCATCGATCAGGTTGAAGATGGTGATCGTGCCGCTTGTGTATTGGCGCTCGGCCAGCTCTTCGGCCAGACGCGCTTCTTCCAGCGCGCGAAGCAGGGCATCTTCCTGCTGGGCGATATACGTGTCCGCTGCGATGGCATCTTCCACTTCACCCCATGCCGTCAGCGCCGCATTTGCGTAATTGGCGATGGCAGATTCGGCTTGGGCGATGGCGGTGTCGCGCTGCGCATCCAGGCGACCGCCGGTGAACAAAGGCTGGATCAGGCTGGCGACTACGCGCGCGGCGATGCGTTCGGGGTCTACCATGTCAGCGAATTCGGATTCGCTGGTCGAGAACGTCCCCGTCAGGCGAAGGGAGGGGCGCAACGCAAGCCGCGCCTGTTCAGCCCTCAGGCCGGCGGCGACGACGTTGGCTTCGGCGCTGGCGACGTCCGGACGACGGGCCAGAAGGCGCATCGGATTGCTCTCAACGATCAGCGGGTCAAGCGCTGGCAAATCGGCAGTGGCCTCGATTTCAGTGGCCGGGTAGCGACCCAGCAGGATTTCAAGCCGGCGAGCGGCTTCTCCCGCCGCCTGGCGACGCTGGGCGATATCGGCCTCGGCGCCGGCGACGGTGCTGCGCGCGGTGCGGACATCCAACGCTTCGGCGAGGCCGCGCTGGAAGCGGCGCTCGGTCAGAATGCGAACGCGGTCCCGCGCTTCATAGGTCAGAACGGCGACGCGTTCCTGCGCGAGAGCAGCATTCAGATTGATCCATGCGGTAGCGGTTTGCGCGCTGATGGACAGTTCTGCTGCGGCGAGGTCGGCTTCGCTCGCGGCAAGGTCTGCTTCCGCGGCGGCGATGCCACGCCCGAGACGATTCCACAGATCGGCTTCCCAGCTGGCGTCGAGGCCAAGGCCGTAAATACCGTCGGTCGACCGCTCAAGATCGTTGCCGATCTCGAACGCGTTCGAGGTGACGCCGGTGCTGATCGTGCCGTCGACGCTGGGCAGGCGTTGTGAACGCGCCGTACGGATGGATGCTTCTGCGGCGCGCACAAGAGCGGCGCGGGATTCCAGGGTAGGACTGTTGGCGAGCGCCTCGCGGACAAGGCTTTCCATGATGGGGTCATCGAATTGCGACAGCCAATCACCTGTTGGCGCTGTGCCCACGACGCCGGTGTTCGCCCATTCCGCCGGTGCATCTGGCGCAACGGCAAAAATTTCCTCACGATTGCCGTCAATTCCGGGCAAATTTGCCTGTGAAGATGCGCAAGCGGTCAGAATTGCCGAGCTGATAAGAAGAATTGATCGTGTCATGCCGTCGGCATCGCTCCCTGTTCTGGTTGTCGGATACGCCTGCCCTAGTCGACTGTCAATGATAAATTATCGTTTTTCAATAATCTACTGTAGTTGTATAATGATCGCACTTCTTATCGATACGCGGCGAGGGGCTTGGCAGATCTCTGCGCGCGTATTAGCGGCTTCCGAACAATGTGTCTTTGGGCAGTTTGTTAACAGGAGTATGAATGAGCGACGGCCTGTCAGCGGAGGAAAAGCGGTCCACCCGTACGGCTCTTTCGCGTCGGGCACGGGACTTTGTCACTCTGGTTGGGTGCTTCTCCTTCATCCTGTTGCTGATGTGGATCACCGGAGCGGTCGGCCTCATTGAGGTGATCGCGGCGATCCTTGTGGTCGTGTCGGTTGCCACCGCCATTTTTGTGGGGACTGCGAGCGTACTTCCGCTCAGTCCACGACTGGCGGTTGAACCACTGTCCACAACGCCGAAAACGCCGGAATCAGCCATTTTGCTGGATGCTTTGCCCTTGCCGGCATTCGAGGTGGATGACGATCAACGCATCGTCACCATGAATGAGGAAGCCGAATTCATTTTGCGGCTGGATGGACGGGTAAATCCCCGTGCCAGCACCGTGATCCGTTCGCCGGGCCTTCTCTCTGCCATCGAGAACGCCATCGAAACCGGTACGGTCGAACCCATGACGGTCGAGGTTGAAAGTGGGCCGGATGAAACCTGGCGCGCGCATGTTTCACGTCCGGGCCGGGCCAAGCGGACGCTTGTGGTGCTTGAGGATCTGACACCTGTTCGCCGTGCCGCGCGGGCGCGATCTGACTTCCTTGCCAATGCCAGCCACGAATTGCGCACGCCGTTGACGGCTCTGTCGGGCTTCATCGAAACCATGCGTGGGCCCGCCAAGGACGACAAAGATTCCTGGGATCGTTTTCTGGCCATCATGGCGGGTGAAACGGAACGCATGTCGCGATTGATCGCCGATTTGTTGTCCTTGTCGCGTATTGAGTCCTCTGAACATGTGTCTCCGCGCGAGCGGGAAGAGTTTCGACATATCGTGTCGGATGCAACGCATGCCTTCAGCGCCATTGCGGCGGAGAAGGGGGTCAATCTGGTCGTTAAATCCGATGAGGGGCCGTTGCCCGTGATCGCCCACCGGGACGAGATGATCCAAGTGGTGGAAAACCTCGTTTCGAACGCGTTGAAGTATTCGAAGGCGGGCGGGCAGGTCACGCTCAGCTTCGGCATGGCGCCGGGCATGGCGGACGCGCGGATCAAGGCGGCTCAGAGCTGGGCCAGCAGCGAACGCATGACGCTGCTCCCTGCGGCGGGACGGCCGGGCACGCAAGAGCGGGCGATCTGGATGCGGGTCGAGGATCAGGGGCCCGGCATCGAGCGCGAACACCTGCCGCGCCTCGGCGAGCGCTTCTATCGCGCAGATCAGAGTCGCGGCGGCAAGATCACCGGCACGGGGCTCGGTCTCGCCATCGTGAAGCACATCATGGCGCACCATCGCGGCGGGTTTTCAGTTGAGACCCGGATCGGGGAGGGGTCTGCGTTCGGAGTCTGGCTTCCGGCCGCACGAGAAGACGAGCCGTCAGACTAGGGTTTGCCCGTGCCCCGGCGTGCGGCGTCGAACCAGTCTGTCACCATGTTGCCCGGCATGGCGTGCAGTTCATGCATCCAGTTTGGCAGGCGTTGCAGTGCGCCAGCCGTATCCTCCCAGCGGCGCAAGTTCACATCCGCAGCGATCTGGAACGCATCCCGCAGAGTGTCTTCAGTCACGGGGGTGGCCACGCCTTTTGGGGCCAGAATGGACGCGCTTTTCTGCGCAGCGATCATGGTTTCCAGCGTTGCGGCCGTCATGGATAGCCCGGCGCGCCAGGGAGTTAGCCAAAAATCAAGCATGATGTTTCCTTATGGTCCTGAACCAGACATACCCTTTCATGCTGCGCTGCACAACAAGACTCGTGCCAGAGCGGCTCCAACGCCCCGATTCCGCCACACCAACATGCCAACACCGAATACCTAATGGCCATTGATGCTCTCCCCCCGAACTTCGTTCCGTCTCCCGCGCGTGGGCGGGTGTTGGTGTTCGATTCCGGCATGGGGGGATTGACCGTTGTCGAGGAAATCCGGGCGCTTGGGCCAGCATTGGGCATCCATTACTCGGCAGACTCCGCCTTTTTCCCCTATGGCGACAAGTCGGACGATGCCCTGCGTGAGCGTTTGCCGAAGGTTGCCAAGGCATTGTGCGACCAGGTCCAGCCAGACGTTTTCGTCATTGCCTGCAATACAGCCTCAACGCTCGCATTGGCCGACGTGCGGGCGGTGTTGGATATTCCGGTTGTCGGAACGGTGCCGGCCATCAAGCCAGCGGCGCAATTGACCCAATCCCGCACCATCGGCCTGCTTGCAACGCCCGGCACGGTGCGGCGAGCCTATACGGCGGAGCTGATCTCTCAGTTCGCCCGGGATGTTGACGTTGTGATGCATGGCAGCATCGAACTGGTAAAGCTGGCCGAGGCACATGCGCGGGGCGAAGATCTGCCGATTGATGCCTTCGCAGCTGCGCAGGCGCCCCTGTTTGATGCAGAGGGCGGAGACCGGATTGACACGGTGGTGCTGGCTTGCACGCATTTCCCGCTCGTCCGAGCGCAACTTGTGGCGAGCGCGCCGCGACCCGTCAGCTACATTGATTCAGGCGCGGCGATCGCACGGCAGACGATCCGTGTTCTGCCTCCGGAGACCGAAGCGCGCGGGATTGGTGGACATGCCTGGCTGACCTCTTCGCCTGAAGACGTGCCGGATCTGGCGCTTGTCCTCAGGCGATACGGGTTTCCAAACGTTCAGCGTGTGCCGGACGCGCCGATCGAGATCACTTCTGCGCCAACCGCATTGTAGAGGCTCGGCCAAGGAGCATCATGGACGCGGGCAACTTCGGTTGCGCCGAAGCCATTGAAGCGGCTGGACATGGCGCGGCCATAAGCGCCGAGGTTTCCGAATTCGACATAGTCACCTTCCACGAGGCCGGCGGGCAGCCAGACCTTTGCCGGGAACTTGTCAGTCGAATCGCATGTCGGTCCGTAAACGGTGTACTCCACCAAGCGGCCAAGATTGCGTCCGTCACCGGGCAGGGCCCGCATCGGGAATGACCAACGTTCGTGCACAGCATCGTAGAGGGCACCATAGGAGCCATCATTGATGTAGATCGCGTCGTCACGAACCTGCTCGATACGGGTCAGCAGGCTTTCGGATTCTGCGACCAGCGCACGGCCGGGCTCACACCACAATTCAGCGTTTTCAAGAACGTACATGTTCTCGAAGGCCTGCTCCACCATGGCGGCATAGTCTTCCAGCGACGGGGGCGGATTGTCCGCATAGATCGATGGGAAGCCGCCGCCAACATCCACGATGTCGACCGTGACGGATGCCGCGATGATGATGCGGGAGACGTCCGCCATCGCGGTCCACCAGGCGGTGGGTTTCATGGCCTGGCTGCCGACATGGAAGGACACGCCCAGCTCATCCGCATAGCGGCGGGCTTCGCGCAGGATTTCTGTCGCATCTTCCGCGCTCGCCCCGAATTTTCCAGCCAGCGGCAGAGCTGCGCCATCGCAGGATACAGCAATCCGTACAATGATCGTGAGGTCTTTGGCGTAGCCGGTTTCCTCAAGAATCTTGTAGAGTTCCTGCATCGTGTCGGTGACGAAGATGCGTACGCCGAATTCATGATAGGCGCGCTGAATGGCGCGGCGATTCTTCACCGGGTGAAGGAACGCCATGCGGGCGCCCGGGAATTTGCGGTGGATCAGTTCGATCTCCGGCAGCGAGGCCGTGTCGAAACTGCGTACACCAGCTTCCCAAAGGGCTTCGAGCACATGCTCGCCCGGATTGGCTTTCACCGCATAGAACGGCTCGCCCGGGAATTTCTCCCGGAACCATTTCGCAGCAGCCGTTACACGCTCTGGGCGGAAGCACCACACAGGCAGGTCAGGCTGCTCATCGGCAACAATATTATAGGGAGTAGCATAGGAGTGCATGACACCTAACCTCCAAAGGGCTTTTAACCAGCTTTGGGCGTTAGTACAGGGGGCCCCCAGTTTAAGGGTTGGCCCAGATGTCCGCCACATCGATTTCGAAACGGGCATGTAGGGGACTCTTTTTCGGGACGCAAGAAAAAATTTTGTGTCGGCTGAAATTTCTGTCACCGACACATGCCATTGAACGAATTAGGGCCTTGATTTAAGGCCAGTACAGCCCCTCCTACGCGTTGTGGGGTCCTGCTTTTGCTACCGGAGTTTGTTCCCGAATGATTGCCAGATACGGCCACTGTCTTGTCGCGCTTTTGCTGGTCGTTGTGGCGGGCTGTGGGCGAACCGATCTCTCCGAGCTTGAGACCGGAGACGTTATCCCGCCGCCGCCGATTGCTGCGGACGGGACGCACAAGATCCGTATTGTGGGGTCGTCCACTGTTGCGCCGTTTGCGACGACTGTTGCCGAACGCTTTGGCGCCACGACGCGGTTCCCAACGCCCATTGTCGAAACAACAGGGACAGGGGGCGGCTTCAAGACATTCTGCCAGAAGATAGGGCCGGACCGGCCATCCATTTCGGATGCCTCCCGCTCGATCACGGAGAGTGAGCAGGCGCTGTGTGCGAGTAACGGGATCACGGATGTGACGGCTTTGTCCGTCGGATTTGATGGCATTGTGCTGGCGAATGCGCGGTCTGCGCCCCCGCTGGAGCTTTCCAAGAAAGACGTCTTCCTGGCGCTGGCGGCGGAGGTGCCGGATGGGCAGGGTGGTTTTCAGGCAAATCCCTATGAGAAGTGGTCTGCGATCAATCCCGACCTGCCGAATGAACCGATCATGGTGCTGGGACCGCCGCCAACGTCAGGCACTCGGGATGCCTTCGTTGAACTGGGCATGGAGCAGGGGGCGTTGGCCTTTCCTGATCTTGTCGCGCTGAAGCAGTCAGATCCTGATGCCTTCAAGCTGCGCAGCCATACGATCCGTACCGATGGCGCGTGGATTGATCTTGGCGAAAACGATACGGCGATCATCCAGTCTCTCATCAAGACGCCAACGGCCGTAGGCGTGCTGGGCTATTCATTCCTGGAACAGAATGGCGACCGCGTTCAGGCGGCCCGGCTGGATGGCGTGGAGGCTTCGTTCGAAGCGATTGCTTCGGGCGAGTATGGCTTGTCGCGTAGCATGTATATCTACGTGAAGGACCAGAATTTGCCGCTAGTTCCCGGCCTGGCGGAATTCGTGCGTGAGTTTGTGTCAGATCAGGCCATGGGCCCAGATGGGTATCTGCTGGAGAAAGGCCTGATTCCGCTCCCGGACGATGTACGTATCGCGCAACAGGAGATTGCCGAACAACTGGCTCGCAAAAGCAAGCGCGAGACACGTTAGCCCCTTTTAGATCGTCGGCAGGACCGGCTTCTTCTTCCGTCGCAGCCGCAATTTCTGCCAGAATCGTTTGCGGGCTGGCGCGGGCAGTGGCTGCAGGTTTTCGATGAAGGCTTCTGCGCAGGCTCGCCAACTATATGTCTCGGCATAGGTGCGGCAGGTTTCGCGGCTAAGCGCCAGGCACGCGACAGCGCCCTCGGAGAGATTTCCTCCAACGGCGGTAATCGTTCCGGCATTTGAGCCGGGGATCACATCGCGAGGGCCGGTCGCGTCGTAGGCTGCGACGGGTGTGCCCGATGCCATGGCTTCCAACACTACCAGACCGAACGTGTCTGTCAGGCTTGGGAAAACGAACACGTCTGCGCTTGCATAGCATGCGGCGAGTTCCTCGTTGAATTTCGCCCCCAGGAAAACAACGTCCTTGTAGCGTTTCTGAAGCTCTTCGCGTTGCGGGCCGTCTCCGATGATGACTTTTGTGCCGGGCAAATCCAGTTCGGCAAACGCTTCGATATTCTTCTCTACCGCCACGCGGCCGACATTCAGGAAGATCGGACGTTGCAGCCCTTCAAAAGGATCTCCAGGCTGGCCTTCCTCGATACGGCGAGACGGGTTGAACATCTCGGTATCGACGCCGCGGCTCCAGGCGACGAGATTTATGAAGCGTTGCGCTTCCAACTCTTTCACCATGGACGGCGTCGGCACCATGACCTTGCCCGAATACTTGTGGAACCAGCGCACAAACGAATAGCCAGCCTGTGTCGGGATCGGCAGACGCGCTGAGACATACTCAGGAAAGCGTGTGTGGTAGGCGGTCGAGAAGGGGTGTTTCACGGTCAGGCACATGGCCCGCCCTGCCATACCGAGTGTGCCTTCTGTCGCGATATGTATCGCGTCGGGTTCGAACTCGTGGAACCGATCCTCAATCCGGCGGCGGGCGAACAGAGCCAGCTTGATCTCCGGATAGGTGGGCAATGGCATCGTCCGAAACCCCTGGCCGGGATGCACGATCTCCCAGACATGGCCCATCGCCTCGGTTTCCTGGATCACGCGCTTCATGGTGCGCACGACACCATTAACCTGCGGATCCCAGGCGTCGGTTACGAGCATGATGCGCATGAGCGCTCCTTCAACAGCCCCAGCAGTCGGGCGCCAATGTGACCGCGTTGGCCGACTGCGTAAAGAGGCGCCTCTGCGTTGAACTTCTCTCGCATTGGGACATTTGAAAAGATATACAAATTTCTGAGTAGGCTCGGATCAGGGCAGAACTTGCCCGGTTTGTGTCGATTCAGGCTGAAAATTGATCTCTCGCCCAAAGGCTCACACGAACTGAACCGGATTCTTTATGGCTGACACGCTCGCGCTAGACAAAATCGACTGGCACTCCCTCGACCGTATCAAGTTTGCTGACGAGGAGGCCCTGCTGGAGGACCTGCTCAAACAGGTGCCACTCTCAGACGATTTGCGACAGGCGACGATGCGTCGGGCGCTTGAACTGGTTGAGACAGCGCGCGCCCGCGGCCGTGACAAAGGCATGATGGAAAGCTTCCTGGAGGAGTTCGGCCTGTCCAATGCGGAAGGCCTCGCGCTGATGTGTCTAGCCGAAGCCTTGCTGCGCGTGCCGGACGCCGAGACGCGCGACGAACTGATTGCCGAGAAGATCCGTTCCGGCGACTGGAGCGCCCATCAGGGGCAGTCGGAATCCTGGCTGGTGAATGCCTCCACATGGGGTCTGATGTTGACCGGGCAGGTGATTGGTGTGCCCGCCAGCCTGAAAAAGGGACCAGCAAAATTCATTCAGGGACTGATCCGCGAAAGCGGTGAACCGGTAATCCGCGCCGCCATGATGCAGGC
This sequence comes from Hyphomonas atlantica corrig., assembly GCF_000682715.1. GTDB lineage: Bacteria > Pseudomonadota > Alphaproteobacteria > Caulobacterales > Hyphomonadaceae > Hyphomonas > Hyphomonas atlantica. Next base: position 211,486 of record NZ_AWFH01000056.1, read on the forward strand.
AATGCGCATCATGGGCGAGCAATTCGTACTCGGTCGCACGGTGAAAGACGCTCAGAAGCGCGGGCGCCGGATGGTGAAGGCCGGGGATGCTGCGCATTTCAGCTTTGACATGCTGGGGGAGGGTGCGCGCACGGAAGACGATGCGATCCGGTATCTGAAAGCTTATCAGAATGCGATTGACGGCGTGGCCGCTGACAAGGACCCGTCAACGCCGCCCGAACAAGCGAATGGCGTTTCCGTTAAAATGTCCGCGCTTCACCCACGGTATGAAGCGGTGAACCGGGCCCAGATCATGGATGAAATGTATCCATCCGTACTCGAATTGTGTGAACGTGCTGCGAAGGCGAATATCAATCTCTGTCTCGATGCAGAGGAGGCAGACCGTCTGGTTCTCAGCCTGCAAATCCTTGACCGACTGGCGCGCGAGCCATCACTGAAGGATTGGAATGGTCTTGGTCTGGCCGTTCAGGCCTATCAGAAGCGTGCGGGCGATGTAATCGAACGTGTGAAAGATCTGGCCGCCCAGACAGGGCATCGCTTTATGGTGCGCCTGGTTAAAGGGGCGTATTGGGACAGCGAAGTCAAGCATGCGCATATCGAGGGGTATGCGAACTTTCCGGTCTTCACAACGAAGGCGGGCACGGACTTTCATTTCCTGGCCTGTGCGCGAAAGATGCTGGAGGCGCAGGATGCGATTTATCCTCAGTTCGCAACCCACAATGCACACTCGGTTGCAGCAATTGAGATGCTGTCGGAAGAGATTGGCAATTCGGCGTTTGAATTCCAGCGCCTGCATGGGATGGGCGAAGCGCTCTACGGCGCGGCCGGACTTGGTCGCCGTGTACGCGTCTATGCGCCGGTCGGAGCCCACAAGGATCTGTTGCCCTACCTCGTACGGCGCCTGCTGGAGAATGGTGCCAATACCAGCTTCGTTCATTCCTTCCTCGACCCGGACGTGCCACCGGAACAGGTTGTCGCCGACCCGATTGTGAAGGTTGAAGTCGGGCCCCGGCGCCATCCTCGCATTCCAACTCCGCCGCGCCTCTACGGTGCCGAACGCCGCAACTCCTCTGGCCTGGATCTCAGCCAGCGCAGCGTGCGAGATGACATGGCCGCAGCGATCAAGAGCTTCCGCGACAGCCCTGCCATTGCCGCTGGCCCGATCGTTTCCGGAAAAGCCGTGACCGGCGGCGGTGATATGGTCCGTGTGCCGTTTGATACCGAAACGGTTCTAGGCAGCTGCCGAGAGGCGCAGGAAGACGATATCGACAAGGCACTGGACACTGCGGTGAAATTCCAACCGGCTTGGGACGCGCTTGGAGGCGCCGAACGAGCAAAGCATCTGCGCGCGATGGGGGATATTCTTGAAGAGAATGCCGAGCGCCTTATCGCGCTCATGGCACGCGAAGCAGGCAAAACGCTCGCTGATGGAATTGCCGAAGTGCGGGAGGCCGTCGATTTCTGCAGATACTACGCCATGCAGGCTGAGGCCGAGTTTACCACTGCCCAGAAACTGCCGGGACCAACAGGAGAGACGAACCATATCTCCCTTCACGGCAGGGGCGTCTTCTGCTGCATCAGCCCCTGGAATTTTCCTCTCGCCATTTTCACAGGGCAGATAGCGGCGGCGCTCGCGGCAGGAAATTCGGTCGTTGCGAAACCAGCAGAGCAGACCCCACTGATCGCGTTTGAAGCGGTGAAGTTGTTTCAGAAGGCTGGCTTGCCTGTTGAAGCGCTGCACCTGTTGCCGGGCGGCGGTGAGAGTGTGGGTGCAAAGCTGATCAGTGATCTTCGCGTGTCGGGCGTTTGCTTTACGGGCGGAACCACGACGGCGCGCATCATCAACAAGACATTGGCAGACCGTGACGGCCCGATCATTCCGTTGATTGCAGAGACGGGCGGTCTCAACGGCATGTTTGTGGACACCACCGCGCTTCGCGAGCAGGTCATCGATGATGTGATCCAGTCAGCTTTCGGTTCAGCTGGCCAGCGTTGCTCGGCACTCCGCATCGTGTTCCTCCCGGACGATACCGCTGATGAGCTGATCAAGGGACTGATCGGTGCGATGAATGAGCTGATCGTGGATGATCCCGGGTTGCCCCGCACGGATCTTGGGCCAGTGATCGATGCCGAGTCACGTGCATCGCTGCAGGCCTATGTTCAGACGATGAAGGAAGAGGCGACCGTTTTACACCAGATTCCGGCCGGAAAGATCGGCGAAACGGGATATGGCTTCGGCCCGGCCTTGATCGAGCTGAAATCCATCGACCAGATTTCCGAGGAGAAGTTCGGACCGATCCTTCACGTGCTGCGCTACGACCCGGACGATATTGCTGAGGTTGGCGCTGCTCTGAAAGGGAAGGGCTATGGCCTGACACTTGGTGTCCACTCGCGTCTCGAAAGCTTCCAGCGTGAAGTGCGCGAAGCGTGTCCGGTCGGCAATACATATGTGAACCGCACGATGACAGGCGCAGTTGTGGGTGTTCAGCCATTCGGCGGCGAGGGGCTCTCTGGCACAGGCCCGAAAGCGGGCGGCCCTCACTACTTGCATCGGTTTGCAACTGAGCGCACTCTGACGGTAAACATCACCGCGCAGGGCGGAGATGCCGAACTGCTCAGCCTTTAACGGAGGTCCCGCATGAAGAAGCTTGTTCTGGCAGCACTGACAGGGGCTGTCCTGCTGACGGCGGGATGCCAGAAGAAGGTTCGGGATCTTTCGGATGTGTCCGAAACTCAAGATGGCCCAGGTGAGGCTGGCGGAGATGATGCGTCGCTCGACGTGGCGACCATTGCATCGGTCGATGATCTGCCGCGTGAGATTATCGTCGAGGAAGATTTTCTGCTGGCCGAAGTCGAGATTGATGAGGCGGCCTTTGCGAAGGCGCCTGCAATCGGAATGGATCTGGTCGAAAGTGCCCAGATCAGGATCGAGGCCATGTCCGAAGACGCCAAGGCTTATCGTGAAGCCGATCCGGACTATTTCCGGGCCTATGGGCTCCGCATAAAATGGGATGTTGTTGCCGAAGCTGGAAACATCATGAGCCTTGAAGGGTTTCATTACACATTTACCGGCGGCGCCCATGGCAACTATTTTACCGATGGCCGACTGTATGATGCCACGACGGGGGAGCCGATGCGCCTCAGCCGTTTCTTCCAGAAACCGCAGGCCGCCATTGAGGCTCATATGCCTGTCGTCTGGCAGGAGATCGCCAAGCAGAAGGCCGCCAAGAGTGGCAGCGTGTCACAGCTTGAACGTTTTGAGGCCGAAGCGCGGGAGTTGGTCAGTGCAGATATGGTTCTGGCCGGTGAGACAAGCTTTGTGCCTTCCGACAAGCCCGGAAAATTTGGTGGGTATGCCGTTCACTTTGCGCCCTATGATATAGGGTCGTATGCGGAGGGCGCTTATCATGTCACCATTCCGCAAAACCTGTTCCGGGATACGCTAAAGCAGCAATACATGGCCCTGTTCGATGGTGAGCCGGTGAAGGTAGAGCGTCTCGGCGACTAAGAGCCAGACCCGCCGGAATTTTCGTCAATTCAAACAGGACTGATAGGCAAAATCGCGGCGGTTGGTGCCATCCTCCAGCGCGATGTGGGCGTGCAGTTCGTCCCCCAAGCGCTGGTAATGAATCAATTGGGGATAATCGTGCGCGCCGTTGATGAACGTGATGGATTGGTCGCCTTGAAGGCTTTCGACGAATTTCGAGGGACCGATCCCCTTGGGATAAACATTCAGCACATAGAGCGGACCGGGCTGGATGCGCATCTGTTCGAAGAAACTGACGCCTCCCTCTTTAAGCGTAACCGCATAGCCGAACAGATACCCCGCTTCGGCCTCTGACCAAACCTCTTTGGCCGCGCCGCTTTCGCTGATCCAGCAGTCGGTTATCCACTGAAGCGGGTGGTCTGGAGGAGCGGCCGGCGAGGCAGCCTGCAACTGAGTGGATGTGCATCCAGCACTAAAGGCGAGCGCTATTAGCGCATGTTTCATGACCAGTTCGCCCTTCGCTTCTGATGCACCCTAGTCTCCTGATACCATGAAATGCGCCATCAGGGTGGTGACGGGTTTCGAGCGCTCATCCTGCCATGCTTCGGCACGGACGGAACACATGCGGCGGCCCATCTTGGTGATCTCTGCACGGGCGTAGAGATCCTTGGCGTGGCCCTGGCGCAGGTAATCAATTGTGAGATTGATCGGGCGAGGCGGGCGCAGCAGATGCTCTGTTACGAGGAAAACCTGGGCCTGAGACGTGATCTCAAGGAACGCTCCGATAGCGCCGCCATGAATGGCCTTGATCATGAAGTTGCCGATCAGTTTTTCCTGATACGGCATGATCATCGTCATCTCATCGCCCATCACTTCACAGCGCAGGCCCATTTCCTGCGCCAGCGGTGTGCGTTCCACGAAAGCGCGGACTTCGTCTGCCCGGCTGGCTTCGGTCAGCTTCATATCCTCCGCCATCACATGGCCCTCATACTGTCGAGCGAACGCGGCTTGTTGATTGCAAACGCGCCTGCGGCTGTGGCGATCACCCGGTCGCGGCTCTCATGATAGGCCCAGGCGCGTGTGAAGCAGATATTGCGGGTCTGGTGGTAGCATTCGGCCTCGCCGATGATGTCCCGACCCTGTTCGGCAGGGCGCATATAGTCGATCCGCAAATCGAGCGTGGCGACAAAGCGCGGTTTGGACAGCGCCGAGCTGGCGGCGGTGCCGCACAGATTATCGAGGAATGCCGTAAGGACACCGCCATGAATAACGCCCGTATCCGGATCGCCTACCAAGCGCTCTTTCCAGGGCTGAATCCCCCATGAGTGCCCTTTTTCGATCTTGGTGAAGCGGAAGCCCATGCGCCGTCCCCACGGGATACCGCCGCTCAGCATTTCGATGTTCTCTTGCATCAGTTCCCAAGGTTCGGGAGGTGACGTGGCGTCATCGCTCATATTGGCCCTCATTCATTTGACGAGTCGTTCTGCCCGGATAACATCATCAGGAAAAGAGCGAAAACAAAAGGCTCACCTGGAGGAAAATGAGATGCCATTCGACGGAGCTACAAAGCCAAAGACCTGTATCATCGGAGCGGGATGTTCCGGGTTTACGATGGCCAAGCGCCTCAAGGATTATGGCATCCCATATGACTGTTTTGAGATGTCGGACGATATTGGCGGGAATTGGTACTACAAAAACCCCAATGGTGCGTCGTCCTGCTATCAATCCCTGCATATCGACACGTCCAAGTGGCGACTGGCCTTTGAGGACTATCCGGTGCCGGAGGATTGGCCGGATTTTCCGCATCATGCGCAGCTGCTTCAGTACTTTCACGACTATGTCGATCATTTTGGTTTGCGGGAGACGATCACGTTCAACACGGCCGTAACCGATGTGGAGGATTTGCCGGGCGGACGCTGGAAGGTGACGCTGTCGACCGGCGAAAGCCGGGAGTATGATGCGGTAATCGTGGCAAATGGCCATCACTGGGATCCGCGCATGCCGGAATATCCCGGAAGCTTCGACGGGTATCAGGTCCATTCCCACAATTACACGGATCCATTCGAGCCTTTCGACTTCCGCGGCAAGCGGGCCATGGTGGTTGGCGGTGGAAATTCCGCCATGGATATTTCCTCGGAACTTTCCCAGAAGCCGCTCGCGGATAGGTTGTTCATTTCAATGCGCCGCGGCGTATGGGTGATGCCGAAATACATGGATGGCCAGCCAGCGGACAAGGCCGTGCTTCCGGCATGGTTGCCATCGAAAATCGGGCGGGCGCTTGCCCGCAAGAAGATCAAGAAGACGATTGGCATGATGGAAGACTACGGACTTCCGAAGCCGGATCATGAACCGCTGGATGGTCACCCCTCCGTATCCGGTGAATTCCTGACGCGGGTCGGCTGTGGAGACATTTCTCCGAAACCGGGTATTGAACGCCTTGATGGCGATGGTGTTGTGTTCACGGATGGTACAAGAGAGAAGATAGACGCGATTGTCTGGGCGACTGGCTACAATGTGACCTTTCCATTCCTGAAGCAGGATGACCTGACGCCTAAGGAAAACGTCTTCCCCCTGTTCAAGCGGATGGTGAAGCCGGGACGGGAAACCATCTTCTTCCTGGGTCTCGCACAGCCGCTGCCGACACTCGTGAACTTCGCTGAGCAACAATCCAAGCTCGTCGCGGCGGCGCTGAATGGGGATTACGCATTTCCGTCAGAATCGGAGATGGACCGGATTACCGAAGAGGACGAGAAGCAGCATCTTGGTCATTTCTACGACAGTCCGCGTCATCGGATGCAGGTCGATTTCAACCTTTATTGTCGTGACCTGATGAAGGAAATCGAGCGGGGCGCGAAGCGAGCCCGCGTCGTTGCCTGATGTTAACCGGTTTCAGGGCATAAATGGTGTCCATGACCCGTTTGCCCCTGATTTCTGCGACGCTTTTCCTGGCTGCCTGCGCATCTCCGGCGCCGGTAAAGGTGCATTACCCTTCTGAATCCACGGTTTCGCGCCCGCAGCCTGCGCCGGCCCCTGCGGCCGGAGCAGCCGCACAAGGGCCGTTTGAGCCGAACGCGTATCTGCGGGCCTGCTATGGCATTCGTGTCTCCAATTCACCGCTCGTGGATGAGGATGGCTGGGTGATAAACTACAAGCCTATTGTGGTGGTGAACGGTGTACCGCTGGCTGCGGCGCCCGCGAATGATGTTTGCCTGACATCGGGTTTCGGCCAGCGGTTCGGGCGTCGTCATGACGGGATTGATCTGCAGTCGCGTCCGGCGAGCACAATCTACGCGGCTGCACCGGGGCGGGTCATCGAAGCGCGGGTCTCAACCGGTTATGGCAATATGGTGCTGATTGATCATGGCAAGGGCGTCTACACGCGCTACGCCCATCTCGCTTACATTCAGCCCGGCGTTCAGAAGGGTGGAGAGATCGGCTTTGGTCAGCCCGTAGGTTTCATGGGATCCAGCGGCAACGCGACAGCCATCCATATCCATTACGAAATCCTGACGGGCAATTACAACAATCCCAGGGGCTCCAAGGGTTTGTCACCGCGCGACCCTTTCACATTTCCTCCCTATGAGTATGCTCAAGCCTATTAGGGACGGGGAGACGAGACATGAGGGGACTGTGGATAGCCGGAGCGGCATCTGTGATGATGCTGGGTGCATGCGCGACGGCCGAAAACCCTGCAGCGGCGCCGGTTTCAACAAGCGCTCCGATCATTGAAGACAGTGCGATCGCCAGCGAGTTCGGCATGCTGGCCAGCCTGGTTGGCACGCGCTGGTATGGTGAGCCGGGTGACGCCGACAAGGCGCAGGGACAGCCTGCTGATTATTCTGAATGGAATTGGGATCTCGGCGGCTCTGTTCTGGTGAATCGCCATGTGCTGGCCGATGGGTCCTATGGTGGGGTCACCTATGTTCAGAAGAATCGCGCTTCGGGCGAACTGGATTATGTCTACATTACCAGTGCCGGCTTCAGGACGTCCGGCAGTTTCACGCTGAACGACGATGGTAGCTGGACGGCATACGAGACGGTCACCGGCCTGAACGACATCATCGGCGTACGCTCGACAGGGCGTCTGACGGAGGATGGGGCGCTCGTCTCGGTCTCGGAGTTCGAGACACGTGATGGCTGGAAGCCGGGGCATGAGTTCCGCTACGAGCCGACGATCGAGCCGATGCCTGAACTTGTTCCGAGCCTTGAAATCGAGTGAAATTTTTCTTCGATCCAGACCTGATCGCGCGGACCTATCGCGACCCTCTGGCGGTGGCGTCACTGGTCGTTGACCTGTTGCCGATTGTCGCCGTTCTGGTCTTTGGCTGGGGGGCGACGCCGCTTGTCGCGCTCTATTGGCTGGAGAATCTGGTGATTGGATTGTTCACCGTGTTGCGAATTGTCGCCACCGGCTTTGCGAATGTCGCGAATGTATTCGGCGCAATCTTCATGGTGCCGTTCTTCACCGTTCACTATGGCATGTTCTGTTATGGCCACGGCGTGTTCCTGCGCGCCTTTGCAAAGGATGGCGGTGTGGGAAGTCCTGGCGTCGGTGACTTGATTTCCTGGGCCCTCGGGTCCGGGCAGGGGATGGCGTATTTCGTGCTCGCAATCCTGATCATGAATGGCGTGTTCTATGTCAGCGATTTCCTGATACGCGGCGAGTATCGCAATGCCAATCTGGCGACAGAAATGTTCTCTCCGTATGGGCGTATCGTCACGCTGCACGTCGCCATCATTCTCGGCGCGTTGCTCGCCTTTGGCTCGGATGAGCCGCTTTTTGGGGTGCTGTTGCTGATCCTGATGCGGGTCGTGTTCGGCATCGCCTTTTCTGCCTATCGCCAGCACAGGCGAGACCGCGAAATCGGTGCGGGAATGGATGAGCTCGGCTCAACTGTCTAAAAAGTTGACGCGTGATGACGCCTTGGCCATGATGCGGGGCTTCCTCAAGGAAAAGCGTGTATGACATCGATTGCAAAACCCCTGTCCGGCGTGTCGGGAAAACGTGCCCGGTCCAAGGCTGCAAACCGCCGGGCGATTCTGGAGGCCGGGCGCCGTGTATTTGCGCGGATCGGGTTCGAGGCAACGACGGTGCGCGACATCATCCGTGAAACCGAGCTCGCGGCGGGCACCTTCTACAATTACTTCAAATCCAAGGAAGAAGTATTCGAGGCGATTGCCGAGGATTCCACTCATCGGTTCCGGTCCCGGCTGCAGGATGTGCGGGCCTATGCGACGGATTTCGAGACCTATGTCCATGACGCCTACCGGGCCTATTTTGGGTTTATCGCCACAGAAAATGAAGAGCCGATCCGCAATGGCGCGCCACATCTGGCGCTGATCGGTGTTCGGGTGGACACGCCGGAGATGCTGGCGGTCGCAGATGAGATCCGGGCCGATCTGGAGCATGTCCTGTCTGGCGAGGGCGGCCCGAAGATCGACACTGCGTATCTTACGGCGGCTGCTATCGGGATCGCGCGCGAAATGGGCGAGCATATGCTCATGCGACGCCCTGTGGACGTTGATGGTGCAACACAGTTCGCTACCGCCATGCTGCTGGCGGGGGTACGGGAGATTGCCGCAAAGTAAGGTCAAACGCCCCTTGGCGTGAACCGGCAGACAGGTCTAAGCTCCCGCCGACGAGACAGGACGGGAGGCGACCATGAGCCTGCAGCAATTGATCACCAAATTCATCTTCAAGCTTCCGGACGGATTGCTGGTACGCATGGCAGGCGGCAAGCCGGTCGAAGTGCGCGGCCGCGTATTGGAGCCGCAATTGCAATTGGTCGCCTGGAATGGGCGCAATGCGCCGCCCATGTCCTCTCTGGATGCAGAAACCGTGCAGGCCGCCGTGCGAGACCAATTGGCCATGATGGCTGCGCCGCTGGAGCCTGGCGTTTCGACTGAGGACTTCACCATTCCGGGTCCGGACCGGAACGAGATTCCCGTTCGCCTGTATAAACCCGCCGGACAGGATGCGACGGTCCCTCTGCTCGTCTACTATCATATGGGCGGCGGCGTCGTCGGCGATCTGGAAACCTGTCATGCCTGGTGCTCTATCCTTGCATCGGTCGCGCGTGGGCCTGTCCTGTCGGTTGATTATCGCCTGGCACCACAGCACAAGTTTCCGGCCGGGATCGACGATGCCATCGCGGCCTATGAATGGGGCGTTCGCCACGCCGGCGACTATGGTGCGCCGGAAGGTATGGCTGCCGTGGGCGGGGATAGTATGGGTGGCAATTTCTCAGCGATCATCTCGCAGGAAATGCAGCGAGAGCACAAGCCGCTGCCGGTCTACCAATTGCTGATCTATCCAGCGGTCGACATGGTCGAGGAGCTGCCGTCAAAAACCGAGTTTGGCGAAACCTTTTCCCTCAGTACCGACACAATGAACTGGTTCATGGAGCAATACCTGCCGGATGATTTCGATATGGCAGATCCGTTGCTCTCTCCGGGCCAGACGGCGGAGCTTGACGGTCTGCCGCCCGCTATCCTGATCACTGCGGGGCATGATCCGCTCTGTGATGAGGGTGATGAATATGCCAAGCGTCTTGGAAAGGCCGGGGTTCCGGTCGTGCACAAACGCTATGATACGTTGCCGCATGCGTTCACCGCTTTCACGGGTTTCTCTCCCGGTTCGCGCAAGGCCTGCCTTGAGATTGCAAGCATGGTGAAAGACCTCGTCTCCAAACTATGAGAGCGCTCGTCTGTGATACGCTGACGGACGACTTTTCAGGCCTGTCCCTGAAAGACATTCCGGTTCCGGAGGTCGGAAAGGGGGAGGTGCTCGTTCGCGTCTCTGCGGCGAGTGTGAACTTTCCCGACCTCTTGATGAGCCAGGGCAAGTACCAGATGAAGCCCGAACTGCCCTTTACGCAGGGCATGGAATGCGCAGGTATTGTGGAGGCGGTTGGCGAAGGCGTTACTGAGTTTGCGCCCGGCGATCGCGTCGTGGGCGGCAACAAGACAGGTGCTTTCGCGGAACACGCTGTGCTGCCGGCGGCGGGGCTGTCCCGTGTTCCAGAGACAATGGAACTTGCAGAGGCAGCGGCCTATCCAGCGGCATACCTGACCGCTTATGTGGCCCTGGTACGCCGGGCAAACTTGCAGGCAGGCGAAACATTGCTCGTGCACGGGGCAAGCGGCGGTGTAGGCATGGCGGCGGTGGATGTGGGCAAACTGTTGGGCGCAACGGTGATCGCCACATCAGCTTCGGACAAGAAGCTCGATACCGTGCTGGCACACGGCGCTGATTATGTGATCAATGTCAGCCAGGGGTTTCGCGACAAGGTGAAGACATTGACTGCTGGGCGGGGGGCAGATGTTATCTTTGATCCCGTCGGGGGCGATGTGTTTGATGAGAGTGTACGCTGCATCGCATTTGACGGGCGGCTTCTGGTGGTTGGTTTCACATCCGGACGTATTCCGGAGGTGAAAGTGAACATGCCGTTGATCAAGGGGTTCTCCGTGGTCGGTGTAAGGGCGGGTGAGTATGGCCGTCGCTTCCCGCAGCGCGGTAAGGAGAATATGGAAGCGATCTGGAAATGGGCGGCAGAGGGCAAGACCCGGCCACGCATTCACGCTGAATTGCCATTGGAGGAGTGGCGCGAAGCCTACCGATTGCTCACGGACCGTGAGGTCGTGGGCAAAGTCGTTTTGCGTCCCTGATAAACTTAGAAGGAAGGAAACTGGATATGTCGACATTGCCTGAAAAAGGGCTGCAAATTCGCACGCTGATCAAGCCGGAGGGCGAGTTGGAGCTGTCACTGGCGGAAGTGGAGATTCCTACGCCGGGCCCGACAGATATCATCATCAAGGTCGAAGCCACCCCGATCAACCCGTCGGACCTTGGCCTGTTGGTTGGGGCGGGTGATATCAGCACGGCTGTGCAAAGCGGCACTGCGGACCGCCCGGTCATCACCGCGAAAGTGCCGGAAGCTGGCATGCGCGCCATGAAAGCCCGGATCGGTGAGTCTCTACCGGTTGGAAACGAAGGCGCGGGCACCGTGGTCGCGGCAGGAGAGTCCGAAGCGGCTCAGGCCCTGTTGGGCAAGCGCGTTACCGGGCTCGGCGGGGAGTTCTACGCTGAATACCGCATGCTGAATGTTGCGCAGGTGATGGAGCTGCCAGACGGCATTTCAGCCGAGCAGGGCGCCTCTTGCTATGTGAACCCGCTGACGGCGCTGTCCTTTGTCGAGACGATGCGGAATATGGGGCATGAATCTCTGGTCCATACGGCGGCGGCGTCCAATCTGGGACAGATGCTCAACAAGATCTGCCTCAAGGATGGCGTCCCGCTGGTCAATATCGTCCGCAAGGAAGAGCAAGCCGAAATCCTGCGGGGCATTGGCGCGAAGCATATCGTCAACTCGACCTCACCGACGTTCATGGAAGACCTGATCGCAGCGTTGATGGAAACGGGCGCGACACTCGGCTTTGATGCCATTGGCGGCGGGCCACTGGCTGGTCAATTGCTGATCGCCATGGAAGCGGCCGCAAGCCGCAAGATGAAAGAGTATTCGCGCTATGGCTCCGGTCAGGAAACGCAGGTCTTCATCTATGGTCGCCTGGACATGTCGCCGACGCTCGTGCCGCCGGGCGTGGGCTTTGCCTGGAATCTCAGCGGATACTTGCTGACACCATTCCTGCAGAAGGCTGGCAAGGAAGTTCGTGCGCGCATGTACAAGCGCGTGATTGACGAACTGACCACGACCTTTGCCAGCCACTACACCAAACGCATTTCTCTGGCCGAGGCCCTGAATCTCGATACGCTGAAAGCCTACGACGCCAAGGCCACCGGCGAGAAATACCTCATTACGCCGAACGCATAGAAAGCCCTAGCCGATCCTGTCATGCGTGATGCGTATGGCATGATCGGCATCTTTCAACACGATGATATCGGCAGTCTCTTTCAAGGGGGCGATATGATCGCGCAGGTTTGGCAGATTGATCCGATCCCAGACCGATGTTGCAAACTCTACCAGCTCTGTCTCTGACATGTGCAGGAAGTTTGCGTAGAATGAAGTCGGGTCATCTTTTGCGGCGTGCCAGAGGCGCTGAAAGCGCTCCAGGTACCAGTCGAGCAGGTTTTCCTCACTGGCATCCAGATAAACAAGGTAATCCGGCTCGCGCGCTGAACGGGGGGGTGCTGAGAGGGGCTGAAAGCCGAGGCCTTCGAGAATAAGAATGTCCGGCTGGGTAATCGTCTGCGTCAATGCAGGGTCTATGTCATAGGTAACATGGCTGTAGCCGGGAAAGTCTGCTGCGCCATTGGAGAGGGCTTCGATCGCATCTCCCAGCGCAGCGACATTGTACGTCTCCGGAAATCCCTTGCGTAGCGTCAGTCCGCGCGCCTCCAACACATCATTCGGAAACAGGAACCCGTCCGTCGAGACGGTTTCCACGGCGTGCGCGTTCGCCAGAAACGACGCGACCTTGTTGGCCAGCGTCGTCTTGCCTGATGCGACGGACCCAGTCAGTGCAACAACTGCGCCCTCATGTTGGCGACTGAGCTCGGAAAGTCGTGCGCCGAGCGCCGTAATTCCAGGCGCATGGGGGACAGTGGGGGAGTCGGGCATGATCGGCTGGCTCCGTGAAGGAAAGAGACTGCCCGGAGCCTAGCCAAGTCACCATGCCTGTCCAGTTGAAACGAGTCAGACCGTGCGCTTTGCCTTGTCTTTCGCGTTGGTGGCCTCAATCGCATCGCGTGCGGCCTGCCACTCGGCATCGCCCCAAGCGGTCAGCTGCGCAAAATTGCCACCGGACGCATTGTACATCGCGCCGTCGATGGCGATGGTCTGGCCGTTCACATATTCCGCGCCCGGCGCGATCAGGAAGACGGCGAGATTGACCAGTTCGTGCATTTCTCCGACACGGCCCATCGGGTTTGCAGCGCCGGAATCCATACGCTTTGCCCCCTCAGCATCCGGAGCGAGCCGTTTTGACATGCCTTCGGTTGGGAAGGGGCCGGGGGCGATGGCGTTGAAGCGCAGGCCGTAGCGTCCCCATTCGACTGCGAGCGATTGCGTCATTGTGTTCACAGCGGCCTTGGACATTGCAGACGGCACGACAAACGGCCCCCCATTCCAGACCCAGGTCGTCAGGATCGAGCAAACGTTTCCGCGATGGCCTTCCTTGATCCAGCGTTTGCCGATGTCGTGCGTCATGTAGAACGTGCCACGGAAGACGATATTGGAGATAGCATCGAAGCCGCGGATCGAAAGGTCTTCGGTCCGGCTGATGAAATTGCCTGCAGCATTGTTGATCAGGCCGGTAAGCGGCCCGTGCTTTGCCCAGATGTGATCATTCATGTCAGTGATCGCTTCGGCCACGCGGATGTCGCAGGCATGCGGTACGACCTTGCCGCCATGTTTTTCCATCAGTTCACTGGCGGTATCTTCGCAGACTTGTCCGCGTCGCCCGCAGATATGGACCTCTGCGCCCAGCTTCAGGAAGCCTTCCGCCATCTCCTTGCCGAGGCCCGTACCGCCGCCGGTTACCAGAACGCGCTCGCCCGCCATCAGGCCGTCGCGGTACATCAGTTTCGTCGTGTCCATGTGATTCCTCCCATTGTGATTTTCTGGTAAGAGTATAGGGCGCTGGAGGAGGGAGGCACCCATGAATCGTTTGCTTTTGTCGATTGCCGTCGCGGCATTCTGCACGGGAGGGGCTCAGGCGGGTCCATTGGACGTGTTCGGCACATTCGTGACGCAGAAGGAGGGCTCGCACATCCGCATCTCTGACTGCGGTGACGGGACGCCTTGCGGTGTCATTGTCTGGATCGATCCTGATAGCGTTTCCGAGGGTATGACGCCGGAGACGGCCACCGATGCGAAGGGTGACAAGATCCTTGGCCTGACCATGCTTGAGGGCTTCAAGCAAAAGGCCAGTGGCTGGACCGGCGGAACCATCTACAATCCGAAAGAAGGCAAGACCTATGGGTCGAAGATCCGCTTGCTGGAGGATGGAGTGCTGGAGGTGAAGGGCTGTATCGGTCCGATCTGTCAGACCCAGCTCTGGCCACCTGCCGACGCTACTTCCTGAATGGCAGGCTGACGAGCCGCCACAGAATCCAGATCGGCATCACGACGGCCGCGCCGGCCAGTGCTGGTTTCCAGAAGTTCTGCATTGCCCATCCAAGAGCCGCCAGGGCGGTGCTGGCGACATTCGCAATTGCTGCGCCCATGTCCACGTCCGGGTTGGCGGGATTGAATTGTGACGCCAGCACGAAGAAGCCCACGAGAATGCACAGCGCGAGCAGTTTCAGTGACCCCCATATCGAGATGCCAAACAGGCGCACCAGAAGCGGTCGGGGCGGCACTTTCACCGGCGCCCGAGGCGGAGGGGCCTCGGGTATCGGCTCAACCTTGACTTCTGGCAGCTCTGAATTGGGATCTGTCGACATGGTGATGGGGTCGGCCAACTAGTCGTTGGCAGCTTGCTTCTGGATTTCGACCTGGTGCGGATACGGAATGGAAATTCCCTCGCGATCGAAAGCTTCCTTCACGGCTTTGGTGAGATGGAATTTCACATCCCAATAATCGGCGGCCTGCACCCAGCTGCGGCTTGCGATGTCGACGGAGCTGTCGCCCAGATTGACAACTTTGACGAATGGCTCGGGATCGCGAAGAATGCGGCTGTCGGAATCGATAACTTGGCGGATGATGGCGATGGCCTTGTCCATGTCGTCATCATAGTCGATGCCGAAGGTGACATCTGCACGCCGCGTGGGGTAGCCGGAATAGTTTTCGATCACGCCATCGATCGCCTGGCTATTGGGGACCAGAACCTTGACGTTGTCCGGTGTGGCCAGAACCGTCTGGAAGAGATTGATGTCCTTCACCGTGCCGCCAACGCCGGCGGCCTCAACATAGTCGCCCAGCTTGTAGGGGCGAAACAACATGATCATGACGCCGGACGCGATGTTTCCGAGCGCGCCCTGCATCGAGAGACCAATGGCCAGCGTCAGGGCACCGAGTACAGCCACGAAGCTGGTCGCCTGCACGCCAAACACTTGCAGAACGGCGATGAGAACTGCCGCCGTAATGGCCCAGCGAACAATCGAGGCGAAGAAATTTCCCAGCGTATCATCAATGCCTTCGCGCTTCAGCGCTTGGGTGCGTACCAGGCCGGCAAGCCACCCTGCGATGCGAAGACCGATGATCAGGACCAGCAGGGCGCCGAGCACTTTCACACCGAATGAGATGATGAAGGGGCTGTATTCGCTCCAGATGGTTTCGAGCGTCAGGTCTTCGGGCATGTAGTGACTCCTTTTGTGTGGAGGGATTAGTCTTCAGTATCTGTAATGTCTGATTGTGACGCCTGTTCCGAGGTGTGCTGCGCTGGCGGGCGGTAGGCCATGTTGACCTGATGCGGAAAGGGAATGCTGATACCTTCACGATCAAAGGCCTCTTTAACGCCTTTTGTGATGTCCGCACGGACCTGAACGAACTCTGGTGTGGCGACAAACGCCCTTAGGCGGAGACGCACGCTCCAGTCCGCTAATGCGTGTACCCCGACCCAGGTTTCGTCCTTGGCCAGCACACGCGGATGACCATTCGCGACGCC
This sequence comes from Hyphomonas atlantica corrig., assembly GCF_000682715.1. Classification (GTDB taxonomy): domain Bacteria; phylum Pseudomonadota; class Alphaproteobacteria; order Caulobacterales; family Hyphomonadaceae; genus Hyphomonas; species Hyphomonas atlantica. The sequence continues at coordinate 227,540 of NZ_AWFH01000056.1, forward strand.
CAGCAGGGTTTCCAACGCGTGGTCCATATTGTCGTCATAGGAAATATCGAAATAAAGATCGAGACGCCGCCTTGTCTGGCGTGTGTGGTTGACCAGAGGATCGCCCCACACCTTGTCATTCGTCACAGACACGACCTTGTTGTCGATTTGTTTGAACGTGGTGCGGAAGGGCGTGATGTCGGTGATCTCACCTTCCATACCTGAGAGCGTTACGTAGTCTCCGATACGAAACGGTCGGAAAATCGCCAGCATTACACCAGCAGCGACAGCTTTCAGCGTGTCCTGAAGCGCAAGACCAATGGCGAGCGCCGCGCCGCCCAGCAAGGCCGCGAGCGACGCCGTGGGAAAGCCAAGCTGCGTCAGTGCCAGTACAATTGCAATTGCGAAGATGACGTATTTCAAGAGGGAGGCAGAGAAGGCGAATAGCGTATCGTCCGCGCCGTGCCTCATATGCGCCTGATTGCCCATCTTGCGCATGGATCGTGCGACCCAATTTGCGAACAAGACCGCGATAACAAGGATGGCTATTGCCGCGAAAGCGCCCGGCCCACGCCGATTGATGATGGCTTCCCAGTCATAGCCGGCAAGGCCCAAGGGCAGGGGCGACAAAAAGATCAGCGCAAAGACGCGCGCGACCGAGCTTGCAATATCCCAGCTTGAGCCTTCGAAAGACTTGTCCTTTGCTGTGACGCGCTTTCCGAATGCGACGACCAGTTTCTTGACCAGGCCCGATACGAACCAGACCAGCATGCAGGCGAGAAGGACCAAGCCCCATTTTTCGATGAAGGGCCAAGACGCGGCCAGCCAGACGGGCCAGTTCGTCGTATCTACATCCGGCAGGGTAATGTCGTTGAAGTCCATGTCGAACCGCTCATCCACTGTTGTGCAAACAGAGCGTCAGTTTGCACGCCCTGTCCAGCTGTTCAGACCGGTATGACCGATCCGTCTGCCCCGCGAAAGAGGCGGAGGCAGATTGTAATCGACAGAACAATTGCGCTCATGATCGCCAGCCAGTGCATGCCGGTGACAAGCCAATTGTTGAGAACGATACCCATCACACCCCAGGCCAGAGCGATAAAATACCACCAGCTGCGGCTGATATAACGGGCAAACATCCATGCCGCGAGGCATGCTGTGACAAGCGTGATCCAGAGCATCTGCCACGGGAAATCCGTTGCGCCGATATCGGTAAAAGTTCGAAGGGTCAGGGGAATGGAAATCGCGACGGCGACAGTGATCCATCCCGACAGCATGGCTGAAGCAAAATCCGCAAGCGCTTTCTTGGGGCTCCACCCCATTTCGCGCAAGCTATCCGCCCGCCACGCGGCTATCCAGGCTGCGATTGCAATTGGAAACAATAGCAGGAAATCCAGGGGCTGAGATGCGATGAGCTGCGCACTGAGCATCCAGACAATGTTGAAAAGACCAGCCCAGGCAAGCGGAATAGCGATTCGGTCCATCCAGGGTTCGCCAGCCCGCCAATAGGCGAGTCCAAACAGAAAATAGCCCAGAAAAATCACGCTCCAAATGGAAAAGAATACAGGAAGCGGCTGTTCCGGCAGGGTCATGTCCCGGGTGGCGTTTCCAATAGGAGTGCCAATACCCAGTGCAGGCGCAAGCGCTCCGGATAGTGGCTGAAGGATTCCGAACAGAAGAATGATCAGGGGCAGATGCTTTTTCATGCGTCTCATATGAGGCCTTTTTCAAATGGGGCAAATTGGCGGCGTATGAAAAAAGTGGGATGCAGCCTGCATTTTTCGCGTTATAGGGCGCGGTCTCTGCGGAGACTCACAAGAGGAATTTGCTCATGGCAAAAGCACCTGCGGCCAAGAAGGCCGCTGCAAAACCGGCCGCCAAGAAGGCGACCACTACGGCCCGTAAAACCACTGCAGCAGCGAAAAAGCCTGCTGCAAAGACCGCTGCCGCGAAAAAGCCAGCCGCCCGCAAGGCAGCTGCGCCGAAAACCGCTACGCGTTCTACGGCTGCCCGCGCGACCGCTGCAAAGACACCAACCACGGTGACGATGCGCCAGCTGTCCGCTGAAATGGCAGAGGCTCACGGCCTGACCAAGAAGCAGTCGGAAGAGATCTTCTCCGATCTGGCTGACCGGATCACGAAGCGCCTGAAGAAGGGCGAACGTTTCCGTCTCAACGGTCTCGGCACGCTGGAAGTGCGCAAGCGCCCGGCACGCATGGGCCGCAACCCGGCAACGGGTGAATCCATCAAGATCAAGGCGTCGAAGAAAGTTGCTTTCCGCGTCTCCAAGGAACTGAAAGAGTCCGTCTAGGGATTTCCTGTTCCAGTGAATTTTGAAGAGGCCGGGTGCATGTCATCCGGCCTTTTTTGTTTTTGCTCGAGGCTGTTCTCGGCTTTCGCCGCGGCCTCTGCGCCTGCGCCTTGCTTGTGGAAGCGCTCTATTCCTGCAACATGGCCTCAAGTGTCTCCAGGCGGTCCGCCTCGTCTGCGGGCTTGTCCCATCGGATACGGTTGATCCGGGGAAAGCGCATCGCGATGCCGGATTTGTGACGCGCAGACCGTTGAAGCCCTTCGAACGCAACTTCCAGCACGAGAGACGGTGTCACCGACCGAACCGGCCCGAAGCGCTCAATCGTGTTTTCACGGACGAATTTGTCAAGTTGCTTCAGTTCGTCATCGGTGAATCCGAAATAGGCCTTTCCGACCGGGGTTAGCCGGTCTTCGCCGTCTTCATCGCGCCAAACCGCAAAGGTGAAATCGGAATAGAAGCTGGAACGACGGCCGTGTCCGCGCTGGGCGTACAGCAATACGGCGTCGACGAGATAGGGATCGCGCTTCCATTTGTACCAATGCCCCTTCACCCGGCCGGGCAGATAGGGGCTGTCCCAGCGTTTCAGCATCAGGCCTTCAATCTCCGGCGCCGGGGGTGCCATGCGCTGGGCGTCCAGGTCCTCCAGCGTTGTGACCGGGACAAGGGGAGAGAGATCAAAGCGCGGGCTGGCTGTGGCGGCGATAAACGCCTCAAGTCGTTCGCGCCTTTCCCGAAAGCTCAGCTGGCGGACATCCTCATCTCCATCCTGCAGCAGGTCGTAGGCACGGATAAAGGCCGGGCGCGCATCCATCTGTTTCTTCGAGACGGTCTTGCGGTTCAATCTCTGTTGCAGCGCATTGAACGGTGCCACGCTTTCCCCGTCTTCCGCGCGTACGAGCAGTTCGCCATCCAGCGTGCCTTCGAAATCCATCCCCGCCAGTACGTCCGGGAAGGTGTGGGAGATGTCATCTCCCGTCCGCGTATAGATGCGCCGGACGCCGCCCTCGCTGCTGGCCTGCACGCGGATGCCGTCATATTTCCATTCGGCGGCAAAGGCGTCTGACGTGATCAGTGCAGGGTCCACCGCATCCGGATTGTCCCGCTCCGCCTTGGCGACCAGCGGATGCGCCAGCATGACCGGCCGGAAGGGCGCGCGAATATCCGGTTCTGGCCTGCCGGTCTTGCCCTCCAGCCAGGCAAACAGGCTGTCATAGGGCGGGGCGAGGCCGTGCCAGATCTCCTCGATCTCTGTCACATCCACATCGCCGAAATCCGCAAGCGCCAGCTTGGCGAGGCGCGCCGAGACGCCGATCCGCATGCCGCCCGTGATCAGCTTCAGCAGGGCCCAGCGTCCGGTCGGGTCCAGCCCATCCAGCCAGTTCGCCACCAGTCTCTGCGCCTCTGGCCGGGTTGTGCCGTCCAGCGCCTCGACAATCTCCGACAGGGGCGGGGGGCGGTTCGCGCGCCGCTCGCCCGGCCAGACGAGGCTGACGGTTTCGGCCATGTCGCCAACATAGTCATAGGACAGGCGGAAGAGTTCCGAATCCATCCGGTCTGTCACCAGTTCCCGTATGGCGGCGGGCTTGATGCTCTTCAGGTCCAGATCCCCGGTCAGCGCGCCGAGGGCATAGCCGCGGTCGGGGTCTGGCGCGCTGCGGAAATAGGAGACAATCAGGCGTAGCTTGCCGTTACGCGAAGGCGTTAGGACAAGACGGTCAAGAAGCTCTGCGAAGGCCTGCATGGGCCTAAGATAGAGTCGCCACGCGAAGAATCCATCAAGGGAGCCCCACCATGAGCCTGAAACTGCACCACCTCAACGCCTCGCGCTCGCAGCGCATTGTCTGGCTGCTGGCCGAGCTGGGCGTGCCGCATGAGATTGTCCACCACAGCCGCGACCCGGAAACCCGGCTGGCCCCGGCGGCGCTGCTGGAGATTCACCCGATGGGCAAGTCGCCCCTGCTGGAGGATGGCGACACGGTGATCGCCGAGACAGGCGCGATTGCCGAATATTTGCTGGCCAGGCACGACCCGGACCATGCGCTTCACCCGCGCGCGGATTCGGCTAATTTCCCGCGCTATCTGGAGTGGGTCCATGCGGCCGAGGGGGCGATCTTCCTGCCGGGCCTGTTCCGCTTCTACCTGATGAATGCCGGCCTGCTGGACACGCCGCTGGCCGCCGCGATGGAGGGCGAACAGGCCAAGGCGATGAAGACGATCGAGACCCATCTGGCGAAACACGCCTATTTCGCGGGCGAGACCTTCACCGCCGCCGATTGCCTGATGGCCTTCCAGGTCCAGTCCGCCGCCGCCGCGGGCGCGCTGGAGGCCATGCCCGCCACAAAGGCCTGGCTCGAAAAAGTGCAGGCCCGCCCGGCCTACAAGGCGATGCTGGAGGTGGGGATTTAGGGGGCAATTCTCCCCCGCCCCGTCGCGGCCTAGGTGATGGCCATGCCATCGCGATCCCCCTCCAGCTCCCCCTTTGCAAGGGGGAGAACGGCCCTCAAGCAAGGCGGCTGCTGTCTGCGTTCCTCCCCCAGCAAGGGGGAGGACAGGTGGGGGTCTGCGATGTTCCCGCCAGCACAAATATCCGGACTGGCCGCAACCATCCGGGTATCCTG
>NZ_AWFH01000057.1 GCF_000682715.1 Hyphomonas atlantica corrig.
CGGACAGCTCTTTCTGCAATATCGTACGTTGTTCTGCAGGTGAAAGATCTGTCTCTTTCGGCGTTGTGTCCCTTTCAGAAGCTTGCTGTGCAGCTCGCGCTTCAGCCAACTCTACCGCGTCGCTTCTAGTTTCAGCCGCAAGTTCCTCGGTTCGCGCCGCACGCAGGTCATCGCCCATGCGAGCGGCCTTGAACAACGGATCTCGTTCGTCCTTTGCGTGAGCTTTTATTTTATACTCATCGCACTGAAGTTCGCTGTGGCCCTTCGCTTCCGTTGCCTCGGCAAGAACCAGCATGGCTATCCCTGCTTTTCTCGTGAAAGCGTGTTCGGAGGTACGCATCGAAGCAAACTGCAGGAACTCGTCA
>NZ_AWFH01000058.1 GCF_000682715.1 Hyphomonas atlantica corrig.
TCAGATATGGAGCTGAGACATGGGCAAGAGAGCCAAGCCTGAAGAGATTATTGCGAAACTGCGGGAGGTGGAGGTTCGCCTCGCTCGCGGTGAGACGGCAGCTTCGGCGGCGCGAGCCGTTGGTGTGACCGAACAGACCTACTACCGCTGGCGCAAAGAGTATGGCGGCCTGCAGGTCGACCAAGCCAAGCGCATGAAAGATATGGAGAAGGAAAACGCCCGACTTCGGCGCGCAGTCTCTGATCTCACGCTGGACAACCAGATCCTTCAAGAAGTCGTGCGGGGAAAGTTCTAAGCCCTTC
>NZ_AWFH01000059.1 GCF_000682715.1 Hyphomonas atlantica corrig.
TCAGATATGGAGCTGAGACATGGGCAAGAGATCAACGCCTGAAAAGATCATAGCGAAGCTGCGGGAGGTGGAGGTTCGCCTCGCGCGCGGTGAGACGACGGGACAGGCCGTGCGCGCGATTGGCGTGACGGAACAGACATACTACCGGTGGCGCAAGGAGTATGGTGGCCTACAGGTTGGCCAGGCCAAACGGATGAAGGAGATGGAGAAGGAGAACGCCCGGCTTCGGCGTGCCGTTTCCGATCTGACCCTGGATAACCAGATCCTTCAGGAAGTCGTGCGGGGAAAGTTCTAAGCCCTTC
>NZ_AWFH01000060.1 GCF_000682715.1 Hyphomonas atlantica corrig.
GGTCTGGTGGTCCGGCCTTGGCGTTAAAATCCAGTGGCGATTTTGACCTTGCCACCATGGCATAGGCCGGCGTTACGGGCAAACTCGTCGGGAGATTGCCCATTGTGAGCCATGTGAAGCCGGCTCTCATTGGAGTCGCGCCTCCACGCCTCGATCAGCCGCCTTGCCTCGGCCAAGGAGGCGAACCAGTTGATGTTGAGGCACTCGTCCCGGAGCGATCCATTGAAG
>NZ_AWFH01000061.1 GCF_000682715.1 Hyphomonas atlantica corrig.
TCAAATCGCTACGCGACGCCGCTCTTCTCGAATGGCGCGAGCTTCTCGCTGCCTGAGACCTGCTCGTCCGTGAAAAACGGAGACTGGTTCGAGTTTGTCTGACAGCACTCAGACGACAGCTCGCCAGTTATGGTCACGCGGAATTTGTGACGGATCCTTCTGAATACAAGCCGGTAGAATCTGCTGAGAGTTTGTAAGCATCGTCTGACTGCCGAAGGGGAAGGCGGCAATTGCGCGATTGGGCCATTCGATCGATGAAATCACACAGAGTATGCGAATTGTTCCCATTGTTTGTGAAGTGCCAGGCCCTATTCAACGAGGTCAGGCGAGGAGGCGGGCGTGGAGTTAGACCAAGCGTTTTCGGAAGCGCGCCGAGATGATGTCAAGCGCGACGACAGTCAGAAAGATCACAAGAAGAATCGTTCCGACTCGGTCGTATTGGAACATATCGAACCGGCCCTTGAGCTCTTGACCGATCCCTCCCGCGCCCACCAGGCCGATAACTGTAGCCATCCGTATGTTTCGGTCGAGTATGTAGAGAGACAGGCCGATATAGCTCGGCAACACTTGAGGCAGCACTGCGATTCTCAGAATTGTGAACGTTCCCGCTCCGGCGGCCTTCATGGCGTTCTGAGGGCTCACATTCGCTGCCTCGACGTCCTCGGCGTAGAACTTTCCAAGGAACCCAATACTGTGGAAGGTTAGCGCCAGAATTCCGGCGATTGGGCCGAAGCCAAACGCGAGTACAAGAAACAGTGCACTGATGAGTTCAGGTATCGAACGAAGGAACGAGACAAAACCTCTTGCGCATGCATAGACGAGAGGGTGGGGAGAGTAGTTCGATGATCCAAGCCAGGCGAGCGGAAGGCTAAATATAATGGCGATCAGGCTTGCCCATATGGCAATCTCGATTGTTTCCAGCATTTTGCCCAGAACAAAGACGAGGTATCCAATTGGTTGGACAAGAAAACGTTGCTCTTCAGTGATGATGCCCATCTGAAGAGTATCCGGATCAAGGGTTGTTGTCTCTACGTACTCTGTCTCTATGCGGGCCCAAAACGGGAGAGCGTTCGCGTCAAAATCTTCGACCAGATCGAGTGGTCTTTTTTCCGATATGGCGATCGGAAACATATCGCGCGTCACACTTTCCACGCCGCGACCAATCTGTGATCCTTCAGAAAGACCTGCCAGCTCCAGCGAGAAACTGCCTATCTCGATAGCCATACGGTCCAATTGAACCCGTTCTGCCGAAAGGCAGGCCACAAAAAGTATGGCGAGCAGGCCGACAACCGATTTCCATCCGAAAGGTTGCCTGAGACGCCAATCTGGTACGGAAGTCCTTGTGGTCATTATCGACATCTAGGCGATCTCCAGCTGTCGTTCAGGTGCGCTGGCTTCGATGTTGAAAATCGAACGGATCGTATCGTGTGTGAGCGCGTCCGGCGGTCCATCGAAAACAATGTGTCCATGCTTGAGGCCAATGATGCGGTCCGCATATGCTCGCGCGAGATCAATCTGGTGCAGGGAGCAGAGTACGGACGCGCCGCGTTCATTTGCTGCATTCTTCAGCAAGCTCATGACTTCGGCAGAGGATCTGGGGTCAAGGCTCGCAACCGGTTCGTCGGCCAAGATAAGACGTGGATCTGAGATGAGCGCACGCGCGATACCTACTCTTTGCTTCTGACCGCCAGATAGCTTGTCCGTGGTACGATTGGCATGCGCTTCGGTAAGTCCCACGCGCTCCAACAAAGCGCATGCTTTTTGTTGTGTTGTGCGAGAGTAGAGTTGAAGCGCGACGCGCCACCAACTGACCGAAGGGGCGGTGCCCGACATGACATTTTGCGCAGCGGTCAAACGGTCTGACAGCCCAAAATCCTGGTGCACCATTCCCATGTCTTGCAAGCGCTTTCGTGAAAGTGGTGTGCCGTGCAGCCGAATATCTCCGGCATCCAGCGGTGTCAGGCCAGCAATACACTTTAGCAGCGTAGACTTTCCCGATCCCGAGGCCCCTAACAGGACGCAGAACGATCCTGGTTGGATGGCGAGATTGAAATTGGAGAGAACATTGGTGCCAGTCTCGTACGATTTGAATACACCTGAGAGGGCGAGCGCCGGGGTGACTTGTTCTGTCATTTGAATTCCAGGTTTGGAGACAGGCGCTTAGCCGCGTTTTGCGGAATCGGCCTTGCGCAATAGTGCCGCCATGTAATCGTCGTTCAGAAACGACGTGGCGTCGACGACGCTATCGAACAGTGCTTCTCCCGTCTCTACGTTATATCGGTCCACGCGTTTGCCGCCATATCCGCGAATGGCTTCCGGATTGATATCTTTGTTCGTGTGGACATTGCCAATCGCCTGCCTGAGTTTCATTTTGATATCGCTGGGAAGTTGAGTGTGCATTGCGATCGGCGGATTTGGAATGGGTGCGGACTTTGCAAGTATCTTGAAGCTGCGCGCGTCCAGGCCACCCTGGTTTACCGCGCGCTCGAATGAAATGAAGGAAGCACCTGCGGCGTCTACGTGTCCGTTTTTTAGCGCTAGCAGGCTGTTGGTATGACTTCCGGTAATTCGAATGCTCGACAAGTCTCTGAGCGGATCAACATTGACCTTGCGAAGCATGGCGAGCGGGTAGGAAAAACTGCTGGCCGAGTGGCTGGACCCGAGCGCGATGGAGTGTTCCTTGAGGTCTGCTGTTTGTTCGAAATCTGAGTCTGCTGAAACGAACAGTCCCGCGAAATAGGTCGAAGAACCGTTTCTCTCTTCGACCGCGAGCAACTCGGCGCAGCCGCGGTCCCGCGCTTCGATGTAGGAGGCGGGGCCAAACCAGGCGATGTCTGTCAGTCCAGCGCACATTCCTTCAATTACGGCGGCATAACTTTGCCCCGTGCTGACTTGAAATTGCAAACCGCTTGACTGCGTGATGGCGTCGAACAATGGCTGAAAATCTGCCTTTGTCCCATCCTCGGTCCCGCCATCGGCAGGGATCAGCATGACTCGGATTGGCTTTTTGTGACTTCCAATTTGGTCAGCTTGCGCTGTGACGGGCAGTATGAAGACAATACAGAGGAGCGTGAAGATTGCGGGTAGACTACGCATCTCGATAACCCAATTCTCGCTTGGTGAGGCGCGTTCAGACCGCGCGAAGTTGATGTGGGATTGAGTAGCAGTCCGACATGACATTGGTGTTACGAAATTCATATATCTTTGATAAAATTTGAGTAGTATTCAACTCAAACGCTAACGATCTCGAGGAATGCGCATGGCGCAGAGCAAAACAAAACGTAAATCGGCCCCTAAGAAGCGTTCCGATGTCGCGATAGTGGACAATGTGATGACTCGTATCCGGGTCAGGCATCCGTCCCTGGGTCCGAGTACGCGGTCCATTGCTGACTATGTATTGGAAAATCCTAGAAAAGTGGTCGGAATGTCTGTCACCGAACTTGCTGAGGCGACGGGGGCGAGTGATGGGAGTGTAATCAATTTCTGTCGTCAGCTGGATTTGTCCGGGTTTCAGCAGTTGAAACTGAGCCTGGCGCAGGAAGTTGTGCAGCCGGTTCAGTTCATTCATGAGGACCTGCAGCCGGGCGATGATACGGGCACGGTTTGCCGCAAGATGTTTCATGCGGGCGTGCAGGCGTTGAAGGATACGATGTCGATCCTTGATGCGGATGCGGTTTCGGCGGCGGTCGACATCATACGATCTGCAAAACGGGTCGAAATCTATGGAATAGGGTCTTCCGCACCGATTGCCGAGGATGCCCAGTATCGCATGTTGCGCATCGGCCTGGACGCGCGCGTCGTGGTGGACAGTCATGTTCAGGCGATCAGCGCATCCCGCACCGGTCCCGATGTGGCCGTTTTGACCATCTCCCATTCGGGGTCGACGCATGAAACTTTGGCGGCGACACGCCTGGCGAAGGATGCGGGGGCGAAGACGATCATTGTGACGAATTTCTCAAGTTCACCATTGCAGGCATATGCAGATGTGAAGCTGTTCACGATGGCGCGGGAAACCAAGTTCCGCACCGAGGCCATGACCAGCCGCATCGCGCAATTGTGCGTGCTGGATGCCCTGATCGCAGCGCTGGCACTGGCTGATTATGACCGTGCGACCGACACATTGCGCAAGACCTTCGACGTGTTGTCGCTGAAGCGGTTCTAGCGCGCATCGACGCCCATCAATGCCTCGAACACATCCGGTGACCGGGCGGAGGTGAGGATCGCCTGCATGCCAAGGGCCCTCGCGCCAGCGATGTCGGTCGCGGGATTGTCCCCCAGCATGGTGACCTTCTCTGGTGGCAGGCCGAGCGTGCGGCAACCTTCGTGAAACATGAGCGGCGAGGGCTTGCCAACGATGTCGATTTTTGTCGCGTCCAGTTCCACACAGGCGCGAATGGCCGCGAGGAGCGAGCCGGTTTCGGGTTTCAGGCCGCCATCCTGAGCCGGGTGAGTCAGGTCCGGATTGGCGACGATGAGGTGGGCGCCCTTCGCGAGCGCGTTCACCGCGCGCTCCAGCCGGCGGTAGGTAAAGCGCCGATCTCTCAACAGGACCACGACATTGGCGTCTTCCTGTGTGAGGCCCAATCCGAGCTTCCTGGCGACTCCGCGCATGTGTGGATCCCCGAGGACCATAGTGTCGCCTTTGTCGAATTGTGTCGCGCGATGTAGCGCCTCGATGCCGGCAAGTCGTATTTTGTCGCGCGGGAGTCGTATTTCGTCGCGCTCCAGGATCTCCTGGAAGTCTTCCTGCGTGCAGGTTGAGTTGTTGGACACGATGGCGACGCGATCCTGATGAGCGCGGAGGAAGGCTGCTGCTTCCGGGGTGAGCGTGTTGCCAAGGGCGCAGCAGCCGTCCCAGTCGACGAGATACCCGGCGGTGGTCTTGCTGATATTGATTATTTCCTGCAGGCGCGAGGCAGCATTCTCGTAGGCCATAGTCAACTCCGGTGACGGCATGTTCGTGATGAGTTTTCCTCAATTACAAAACCATCACGATGTAAATATCATTCATACAATGTTTTCTTAATCTTCATGTAAGTGTCGCGTTGCGGCTCTAGAGCAGCCTCGTGGCAGAGAGCGCCCACCAGCGCCCGGCCACAACCCGCCGATGGTGGCGGTCCCTGGGGTTAGATGAGAGAGACCAGCGATGAGAATTGAGACAAGCAGAAGTTTGAGAGTGGGGTTGAGTGCCCTGATGGCGACGGCAGCGATTCCCGCTGCACTGGCGCAAGAATCTGAGACGGGGGAGAACTCCCGCCGCCTTGAAACCATCCGCGTTGAAGGTCAGGCCGTTGATGCCTCCGTATCCGATATTGCCGTCGATTTTGCCGAGTTCGGAACGCAGGTTCAGCTGATCAGCTCCGACGAAATCGAGACCGGCGGCTTCACCAATTTCGGTGAACTTGCATCGGGCCTGATCCGTGGAGCGAATATCGGTTATTCGCCGGATGAAGGCGAATTTACCATCCGTATCGATGGCGGTACTGATCGCGACACGCTTCTCCTCGTGGATGGCGCGCCTTTCTTTGATCGCTCTTCGCCACTGGAAGACCTTTGGCCAGCCACGGCAATCGATCCGCGCATGATCGAAAGTGTTGAAGTTTATCGTGGCGGCAACAGCCTGTACTTCGGATCAAATGGTGGTCTTGGTGTCGTCAGCGTGAAGACGAAGCGTCCGGATGGCACACTGAAGGGCGAGTTTGGTGTCTATGCCGGTTCGTTCAAGACGCGCGAGTATTACGGCAATATGTCCTTCCCGTTGGACAAGGATGGCAAGCACTCCGTTCTGGTTTACGGGCGTTCCTACGAAACCGACGCGCACGAACTATTCGATGAGTCCGCCTATAGCGACAATGTGCTGGCACTCGGCGGCCGCCACGAATTCCCTTACAGCTTCAACAGCCTCGGCATCAAATACCTCTGGGACATCGCCCCAGAGACCGAGTTGCTGCTGGGCGCATCCTACACCACGATCGATTTCCGGGACTCCTTCCCGCAAAGCACTGTGTTCCAGCCGAACTTCACTGAGTTCCCGATCTATACAGGTGAGTTCAAGCATCGCTTCAGTGACAAGCTGAAGCTGAATGTTGAGGCCCACTATCAGGACCCCCAGCTGAAGAATAACGAGATTGACGCGCAAATCTGTCAGATCCCGCGCCTGCAAGACTTGCCGGCCGACATTCAGACGCTTGCCGCTGATCAAGGGATCTCAGGCTTCTCGACAGCATCTGCGTTTGAAAGCTTCGCTGCCGGTATTCCTGGCCTCTCCGCCGGGTGTGTCACCAATCCTGTCGGCAGTGCAGGTGGCGCATCGGATGATAACTGGAATGGCGGTAGCTCATTCTACATCAATCAGGACCCGGACAGCCCATTCTACGGTCAGCCCTATGGCACCCATGAGAACCCGTTCCCGATTGGCGCGCCGATGGGATATGTCATCCAGTCCACGGCTGGCTTCGGCGATGGCGGCCTGACAAAGGGTTTCGGTACCACGGACCAGCGTGAATCCGGTTATGTCGATTACGGCATCAATGCCCGCGCGACCTATACTGTGAACGAGTACCTTGAAATCGTTGCCGGTATCCAGAACACCAGCTACACGGATAATTCCGACGACTCCTTCGGTGTTCGTGATGTGACGCTGACCAGCACAGGCATCTACGGCGACCTGCGTGTCTCCATGCCGGTACTGGACGGCTTCAGCGGCTCATTCGCGGCCCGTCAGGACTTCAACGACAATTTCGATGATCAGGCCGTCTGGAAAGTTGGTCTGCGTCAGGATTTCGGCCGTGGCATTTATGCTCGCGGGTCGGGCGGTACATCCTACAGCCTTCCCAAGATTGACGAGATCGGGGCGTTTGGTGCCGGGTCCAACATCAACCCGGGCCTGCAGCCGCAGGAAGTCAACGCATTCAACATCGGTGCAGGTATCGACGGCGAAATCTTTGGCGGCACGTACAATGTCGAGATCGGTTACTTCGAAACGGAGATCAAGAATCTGTTCTCCAGCCGGGCCGTCGGCGCGGTATGTTTTGAGTATGCCAATGATGTCGCCAATCCGCTGTTCAACAATCTGATCAACGATACGGCGACCATTGAGCGGAACCGCAACAACATTGTTGCGCCCGATGAGTTCTGCGGAACCGCAGCCGCGGGCCTGAGCGATCCGGGTGAAACGGTTGCAGTGAATACGATCCGCCAACAGGACATTGAGGGCATCACCCTGGATGTCGCCTTCGACTTCGACAAGTGGCAGGCAGATTTCAGCTTCACAGACATGGAATCGCTCGAGCCGAACCCGGTCTACGGCGTTTCGGCACGCCTTGACGGCACAACCACCGATCTTGGCTTTGTCGTGCCGGGGCGGGCAGGGAGCGCTGAGTTCCGTCAGTCGTCCGAGCGTCCGGAGTGGACATTGTCTGGTCTGGTCTCCTACACACCAACCGACCGCTGGATCTTGTCACTCAACCCACGCTGGCAGGGGCCGGAATGGGCTTATGCCGGAACCAGCCTTGCCCGCATGGTGGACGAGGATGGCAACCGTGTTGTGGAAGACCTGAACTTCGGTGATTACTTTGTCCTCAACGGATCGGTTCAGTACTTCATGGGTGATGAGAAGCAGCACCGCTTCCTGATCCGCGGCGTGAACCTTCTGGGTGAAGATTACTTCGAACGTGCTTCAGGCGGATCTGGCTATAGCCGTGATCGCGCGGTCGTGCGTGGGGAAATCGGACCGAACGACAGCGCTTATTACCGCCAGTACGGATGGAATGGTAAGCCGCGTTCCTTCTGGATCCAGTACGAGTATTCGTTCTAACCATTCGATGGCCGGACCCCGCGAGGGCGGGGTCCATGTCCAGCCCCGATCGAATGGTTCTGGTCACCGGCGAAATAGTCCCCTGCCGGTGACCACCCCTTTTCGAACTCAGATGAAAGGAAGTGCCATGTTTTCCCGTAGACTGTTTCTGGCGTCGTCTGGCGCTGCGCTCTGGTTGCCCAAGATGGCGGTCGCGCAAGGCGGCAAGCCTCATTTCACATTGGGGGTGGCATCCGGTTCGCCGCGCCCCAACAGCGTCATCCTCTGGACGCGCCTGGCCCCGGAGCCCCTGCAGGGGGGCGGTATGCCGGTTGGCTCCGCGCAAGTGCGCTATCGTGTGTGCTCAGATGAAGCCATGCGAAACACGTTGCAGGATGGTGTGGCAGAGACATCTGATGCCAAGGGGCATTCGGTGCATGTGCGCATTGAAGGCCTGAAGCCGGGTCGGGAATACTTCTATCAGTTCTATTATGGCGACGAGGAAAGCCCGGTCGGCCGTACACGCACCTCAAGCCCTGACGATGCGTCCGCCAAGATCGCGCTGGCCTATTGCCAGCACTATGAAACGGGTCGCTATGCGGCCTATCGCGATATGGCGGACTGGTTGCCCGACTGTGTGATTCATACGGGTGACTATATCTATGAAGGCGGCGTCAGTCCGCTTGGCGCGAAGATGCGCGATGTCGGCGGTGGCGAGCGCCGTCTGTTCGAGATTGTCCGCCAGCATGATGGCAACGAGATCACGTCGCTGTGGGATTATCGCAATCGTTATGCGCTCTATCGGTCAGACCCGCATCTCCAGGCGGCCCATGCCTGTGCGCCATGGATCGTCGCGATGGACGATCATGAGGTCGACAATAACTGGGCGGCACAGATTCCGCAGGACCCGGAAAAGCAGACGCCACTGGAGTTCCAGGTCCGGAAGTACATGGCGTTCAAGGCGTATTATGAGCACATGCCGATTGAGCAGCCGCCAATCCTGCGCAACATGGAACCGGCCTTGCAGATGTATGGCAAGTACGTGTTCGGGCCGGCGCAGGTTCACTTGCTGGACACGCGGCAATTCCGGTCAGACCAGCCGTGTGGCGACGGGCGCAAGCCCTATTGCGCGGACGCGCTCGATCCGTCCCGGACCATGCTGGGCAAGACTCAGGAGGCGTGGCTGACACAAGAGCTGAAGCGGTCCGATGCGCCATTCAATGTGATTGCGACGCAGATCTGGTACACGTCCTATCGCTACAATGCGCCACCCGAGGGAGCCGTGACCAATCTCGATTCCTGGGACGGATACCCGGCAGCCCGGGAGCGGTTGAACTCGGTTCTGGCCAATGATGTGTCCAACCCTGTGTTCCTGACCGGGGATTGGCACACGGCCATGGCGTCCACCATTCACGAGGATCCGTTCGATACGACCTCAAAACGCATTGGCCACGAACTGGTCGGAGGGCCGATCTCGTCCTACTGCCCGTGGGCCCGTGATATGGAAATCATGCGCGACGCCAATCCGCACGTGGCGCACCTGAATGGGAAGCAGCGAGGCTATCTGCGCGCGACCTTCACGAAGGACAATTGCCGCGGCGAGTTCCGGGTAGTGGAAGATTCCGGGCGTGCCGACTCTCCGGTTTCGACGGATATCGACATCCGCACCAGCGATATGTGATCACCCCCGGTAGGTGAAACAAGAGGGGGCAGAGTTTGAACTCGGCCCCCTCACTTTGTCTTAGTGCACCGGAGGCGCGTACGATGTCAGGTTGATGCCATCTACGGCCGCGATGTACTCGTCGATAGTCGGCGTACGGCCGAGAATGGATGAAAGGACAACGACGGGCGTTGAAGCCAGCAGGGACTCGCCCTTCTTCTCGTCGGAGTCGCGCACAACACGTCCCTGGAACAGGCGTGTGGACGTGGCCATGACGGTGTCGCCCGGCTCGGCCTTTTCCTGGTTGCCCATGCAGAGGTTACACCCAGGGCGCTCGAGATAGAGAATGTTCTCATATTTCTTGCGCGCGGTGTCTTTCGGATTGGCGTCGTCGAACACGAAGCCGGAATACCGCTCCAGAACCTCCCAGTCGCCTTCTTCCTTGAGCTCATCGACGATGTTGTAGGTTGGCGGAGCAACAACGAGCGGCGCGTTGAACTCAACCGAGCCGTTCTGCTTTTCGATATTGCGCAGCATCTGGGCGAGGATCTTCATGTCACCCTTGTGCACCATGCAGGAGCCGACGAATCCAAGATCCACTTTGCGGTTTCCACCATAGTATGAGACCGGACGAATGGTGTCGTGAGTGTAGCGCTTGGACACGTCCTCATTGTTGACGTCCGGGTCCGCAATCATTGGCTCGTTGATGGCGTCGAGGTCTACAACGAACTCAGCGAAGTATTTCGCATTTTCGTCTGGAACCAGTGGTGGGGTTTCGCCGGACTTGATCCCGGCAATCCTGGCTTCGGCCAGATCGATCAGGCCCTGAAGGACCTTCTTGTCATTGTCCATGCCCTTGTCGATCATGATCTGGATACGGTGCTTCGCGATCTCCAAAGATTCCACAAGCGTGTCCGGCTCGGAAATACAGATCGACGCCTTGGCCTTCATTTCGGCAGTCCAGTCAGTAAACGTGAATGCCTGATCGGACAGTAGGGTGCCGATATGCACCTCGATGATGCGCCCCTGGAACACGTTCTCGCCATTGAAGTGGTCGAGCATCTGCGCCTGCGTGGCATGCACCACGTCACGGAAATCCATATGGTCCTTCAGCGTGCCCTTGAACGTCACCTTGACCGATTGCGGGATAGGCATAGTCGCTTCACCCGTCGCGAGCGCGAGTGCGACCGTTCCGGAGTCAGCGCCGAAGGCAACGCCCTTGGACATGCGGGTGTGGGAATCGCCGCCGATGATGACCGCACGATCATCAACCGTGATATCGTTCAGAACCTTGTGGATCACGTCCGTCATGGCGGGGTAGACGCCCTTGGGATCACGCGCGGTGATGAGGCCGAACTTGTTCATGAAGCTCATCAGTTTCGGGATGTTCTGACGAGCTTTCTGATCCCATACGGATGCTGTGTGACAGCCGGACTGATATGCGCCATCTACGCTTGGTGAAATCACCGTCGCGGCCATCATTTCTAGTTCCTGGGCCGTCATCAGGCCTGTCGTATCCTGTGAGCCGACGATGTTCACCTTGACGCGAACGTCTGACCCCGCGTGAAGAACCTTACCGGGCGCGACACCGACCGCGTTCCGGTTGAAGATCTTTTCGACGGCGGTGAGGCCTTGCCCCTCGTGATGGATCTCTTTGGATTCCGCATAGACGGCCGGGGCTTCAACGCCGAGGATTTCAGCGGCAGTCGTTTGAAGCTTCTTCCCGAAAACCACGGCATAAGAGCCGCCCGCTTTCATGAACTCCACTTTCTGTGGAGTCAGAGCGTTCGAAATGTCGACGAGCTCTTTGCTGCCGTCTTCATTGTAGAGTTTCTTGGTTTTCGTGTTGATCGTCAGGACTGTGCCATTGTCGACGGAATAGAGCTGTTCCAGAACAGGTTCGCCATCTTCATCGAGAACCGGGCCACCATTGTGGTTCAGCTTCTTGGCCCAGTTCTGCAGGTCCACACCGATGCCGCCGGTCACGCCAACAGTCGTGTAGAAAATCGGGGAAATACCGTTCGTGCCGCCAACAACTGGAGCGATATTGATGAATGGAACGTAGGGGCTGGCTTGCTTGCCTGTCCAGAGCGCCACATTGTTGACGCCGGACATGCGGGACGAACCAACGCCCATCGTGCCTTTTTCGGCGACCAACATGACGCGCTTGTCGGGGTGCTGAGCCTGAAGCTCTTTGAGGGCGGCTTGCTGTTCCTTGTTGTGCTCGAACATGCACTGGCCATGCAGTTCGCGGTCAGAACGGGAGTGGGCATCCGCGCCCGGCGAGAGCAGGTCAGTCGAGACATCGCCTACGGCGACGATGAAGGTGACGACTTTGATTTCTTCTTCGATGTCAGGAAGGTTCGTGAAAAACTCAGCCTTGGCATAGCTTTCAAGAATTTCGGTCGCCAGGGCGTTGCCACTCTTGTGGGCGGCTTCAAGGCGGTCTGTGTCTGCTTCGTACAGGAAGACCTGGGATTTGAGGACGTCCGCTGCCGCGCGTGCGATCGCCTGATCGTCGCCCAGCGCCAGATCAATAAGCACCTCAATTGAGGGGCCGCCCTTCATGTGCGAGAGCAATTCGAAGGCGAATTCTGGTGAAATCTCTTCAACCTTATGGGTCCCAAGGATGATTTCTTTCAGGAACCGGGATTTGGCGCCCGCCGCGCTGGTTGTGCCGGGGAGCACGTTGTAGATGAAGAAGTTCAAGGAGTCGGCGCGATGTTCGTGAGCGGGATCAAGGATCTGAGCAACAAGTGCATCTACGAGCTCGGCGTCTTCGATAGGTTTTGGATGCAGACCCTGAATTTTCCGGGTTTCGATTTCATCAAGGTAAGTTGTGTAGATATTCATATTTTTCCCGGCGCTATGTTATTGATTTCAGCTAGAATACTGGCTCAAGCAGTATCATAGCCGGCCGGTTCTTCGCTTTTGTGAAGATGTATTATTTTAGTCAGTTTTCCCTTGCAAGACATTTCCTGCTGAGCGTCGGCTCTCGTTTGAGAGGCGTTCTCAAACGGCTGTACTTCTGGCGCCGTTTTTGAATGAATCCCTTGATCCAAGCGCCGCGCGCTATTCGTTCGTCTCCGAACAATCAGGGATTGGTGGAAATTGACGGCCTTTGAGTATGGCGAGAGACGCAGGGGAAGAGAAATCTAGCTGACTTGACCACGCCGCGTGACGCTCAGATGACTGGCCAGGCGGGTGTGCTCTTCCTGTCGAGACGCGCGACCAGAGTGTCGCTTGCCTGCTGAATCTCGGAATAGAGTTTTTCTTCGTCGATCAGGGTGGATCGGTAATTGTCGATTACGCGAACGCCGTTTATCCACACACTATGAACGCCTCGCCCATCAGCGGCGTAGACAAGTTGGTTCACCGGATCAATGAGCGGGCTCCATTCCGGTCGCTTGCGGTCGTGAAGAACAAAATCTGCTTTCTTGCCTACTTCCAGCGAGCCAATCTGGTCAGACATTTGGGCGGCTTTGGCACCGTTAATGGTCGCCATTTCCAGAATTTGGGTGGCAGGGAAAAGGTTCGGATTTTGGCGACTGTCCTTGAAGATGCCCGCGGAGCAGAACATCGCCCGCATCAAGTCGGACGAGTTGCCGTTATTGGCGCCATCCGTGCCAAGCAGAATGTTGACGCCCTTTTCTGACATCTCGGGGAACAGGCCAGTTGCCGTCGCGCCATATCCGCCTTTCATCGCTGTCATCGGGCAATGTGTGACGCTTGTTTCCGTTTGGGCCAGCAGGTCCACTTCGTGCGTATCCAGATGAACGGCATGTGTGAGGGACAGGTGTGGGCCCAGTGCATCCAAATTGGCGAGGTGTTCAATTGCGCGCGCACCGGCAGTTTCCAGATAATAGTTCGGATCGGCCGGGTCAGCGCTCATATGGGCTGTGACACCAACATGTGCATCTTGGGCGAGATGCGTCGCTTCGCGCCATAATTCATCAGTTGCCGTATTGTGCCCGACCAGACACGGCGCTGCGGCCAGAAGTGTGTCTTCAGTGGCAGGGTATCGGTCTTGCTGGGCCACCATCTTGGCGACGGCGTTTTTTGTGAGTTCGGACTGGTCATCATTTGGATCGAACGCGCGATCCTGCAGCCACTGCCCAAGCCTGCCGCGGATGCCAGTTTCGTTCAACGCTTGGACCGTGGCGTCAAGATCGAGAATTGTGCCGGCCTCGACGAAGCAGGTTGTGCCGGTGCGGAGCATTTCCAGCGCCGCGAGTTTGGCCGAGAGTTGTTCATCCTGCGGCGTTTGGGAGAGATAGGTTGGGATAAGCCAACCGAATACGTTTTCCTGCCAATCGGTATTGTCGGGAACCAGGCCGCGCGTAATGGGCTCGCCCGTAACATGCACATGGCCATTCACAAGGCCCGGCGTGATCACAAATTTGTCCGTGCCGTCGATGACCGTGTCGGCGCGGAAGTTCTGGAGAATATCCGGAGATGGTCCAACGCCGGTGATCCTGTCGCCTTTCACCGCGATGGCGCCATCGCGAAAGATGCGCCGTTCCTCATCCATGGTGACAATCCAGACATGCTTGATGATCAAGTCAGCAGATGCAGGCGAGTTTGGCTGATTGGTATCCATCGCGTTCTCCGACCGTTCGAGGAGCTGGTTCTCTTGCGACCGATGTTAAACGCGTTTGAGGCGCTGCAATTGACGCCAGGCGAAGGAATTCCTGACAGCCTACAATCTTTGATGCAGACAAGTAACTGGCCGCGCTGGGGCAAGACCCGTCGGGTGACTTGCATCATCATGAGGCGGATAAGTTGCCCTGATCCAGATAAAGTGAACATCGTGAACAGCCAGACAAATGACCTATCGAGAGGCGTCACACTGGCGCTTGTTTCATTCTCTCTGTTTGCAACAAAGGATGCCGTGGTTCGCTTTCTGGGCGGCCAGGTTCCGCCATTCATGCTGGGATTTCTCGGGTGCCTGCTATGCTTGGTGCTGGCACCCCTTGTGCGCGGGCGCGGAGAACGACTGATCCACATCATTCGGCCGAGGCGTCCGAAACTGTGGATTTTGCGCGGCGTGATTCAGACTGTCGGCATCATAGCTGGCATCATCGCATTCACTGAATTGCCTATGGTTGAGGCGTTTTCACTGGTCTTCCTCATGCCGGTCATGATTTCGCTGATGTCGATCGTGTTTCTGAACGAGAAGGTGACACGGTCGACCTGGCTTACGATATTCGTCTGCTTCGTTGGCACCTTGATTGTGCTGCGTCCGGGCATGCGGGAGCTTACGATCGGGCATCTCGCTGCGTTCGTGCTGACCATATGTTCGTCGTCGGTTTTCGTGATCCTTCGCCATATAAAGCATGACGAGCACACGATCTCCCATTTCGGTGCCGCCACGCTTCTTCCGATGGTCTTCTGCGGAATCATGATCATTCCCGACTTTCGGCTTCCTGACCTTTCGCTTTGGCTGCCTATCGCAGTTTATGGTGTTTTCATTGCGCTGGGGAATCTGACAATCATGTTTGCGTCCAGATATGCACCAGCCAACCTTCTGGGCCCCATGCAATATTCACAAGTCGTCTGGGCTGTGGGCTATGGTGTATTCCTCTTTCATGACCCGATCGACGCGCCGACCGTTTTTGGGCTCGTCCTGATCATCGTGGCAGGTGTCTGGAAGTACACGCCGCTTGCCGGAATGCTACGTACTTCGCGAACGCCCGCGTGAACCTGTTTCGTTAGGCGATCTGACACGCATCTTCGAAAGAGAGGCGCGGCAGTCTCGGGTGCAGGTTCGAAGGCTCCCCATATCCGATATTGACCAGAAAGTTCGATTTGACGTTCGTGCCGCTGAAGAAGGCTTTGTCCAGTCCTTGCGGGTCAAAGCCTGACATGGGGCCGCAATCAAAACCCAGGCTGCGTGCGGCCAGAATCAGGTAGGCGCCTTGCAGGCTGCTGTTTCTGAAGGCGGTTTCAAGCTTGATGTCTTCTGGAGCGAACCATTTCGCGGCGGCGGGGAAATGCGGGAACAGCTCCGGTATCCTGTCCGCGAAATCCAGATCATGCGCCACGATGACTGTCAGTGGAGCCGACATTGTTTTTTCCAGATTGCCAGAAGAGAGAAAGGGTTTGAGCTTGTCTTTTCCCTCGCTGGTCCGAATGAAAACGAACCTTGCCGGCGAAGCGTTTGAAGACGTCGGGCCCAGTTTTGCGAGTTCGTAGATACGTTTGCAGTCCTCGTCCGAAATCGGCTTGTCCTGCCAGTCTGAGAAGGTGCGAGCCTCAAGGAAAAGTTGCTCAAGGGCGCCGCGGCCCAGTTCTGCTTTGGTCAAATTCATGTCTATCTCGCATATCAGGCTGCGAATGCAGCGGCGGTTGGGTGCTGGTATGCAATGTGATCGCGGTCGCTGCGCGTTTCTTTGCGGCTACGGCCCTATTTCTTGCGGACGTCGGCAGTGCCAGATATCTGCGGTTGCGACCAGTTGTGCGCGCTTGTTGCGGCGGGCTGCTCAAATATCCATCTGAAGCGGGCAAGAAACTGTGCGGCGCAGATCAAGACTTGCTGCGGCTTGAAATGATTTCTTTTCTGGCAGAGTAGAACGACCCCCAAACGGATCAGGTACCAGCGTGACAGAAGCAAGCCCGGCATTCAAAAATCTGCCCCCTGTCGCGTATGAAGTGACACCGGAAGAACGAGAGGCCATCGAAGCGGCCATCGACAAGGATGAGTTGACGCGCACCGCCTTGGAGCTTGGCAACATCGATAGCCCTTCAATGCAGGAAGCATCTGCAGCTGAATACGTGTTTGATTGGCTGACCCGTGAAGGGTTCGCGCCAAGGAAAGTGGGGGCGACGCCCGAGCGCCCAAACATTATCGCCACGTACGGAGGTAAGGGAGACGGGAAAAGCCTTCTCTTTACGGCCCACCTCGATACTGAGAGCCCGACCTGGGACCCTGATCTGGATGCGCAGAAATTCAGGCCCGAAACGTTGGCGAACCCGGAGTGGAACCAATGCTGGTTGCAGGATGGTGCCTTTCATGGCTTCCCGATTTCGAACGATCGCGGCCCGATGGTGTGCTTCCTGATGGCGGCAAAGGCCCTGAAAGCCTGTGGTATAGACTTGTCAGGGCGCCTCTATCTGACCGCGTCGCCCGGAGAGATCGGCCCCGAGCCGATCGAAGAGGCACGAGGCGTTCAGTACATGGGCAAGGAAATCGGCACGCACTACGCCTTCTATCACGGCGGCGTCGCGCCGGATTATGCCATTGCCGCGGAAGGCTGTGACTTCGGGCTGACTTGGGTCGCATGCGGTTACGCCGTCTTCCGAATTCAGCTTTTCGGGGAAGGGGTATTCACTCCACTTCTCGACAATCCGGAGCGTGCGTCTGATCATCCGAACCCGATCTACCGGTTGGGCGATGCGATCCAGTCGTTACTGGACTGGGGACGAGTGTACGAACAAGAGAATATCTATTCGTCCGATGGCGGCGTTGCGAAGCCGAAAACCCAGATCTCTTCGGTGCGCGGGGGAGTGCCCTATGCGTTCGGAGCTGGCACCGAAATTTGCTCTTTGTATCTTGAGGTCGGCTTGCCGCCGCATGTTGAAGTCGGTCAGGTCTTCAGAAGCTTGCAGGCTCATTTGCGAAAACAGGGACTCGGCGAATTCGATATTGAGCCGGTGGTCGTGCGGCATGGATTTGCTGCCGACGAGACGCGCGTGGGGCCATTGGTGGCCGCTGTGGATGCCGCCACTCGGGACACGCTTGGCGAGCCATTGCAACTTGCCCACCCGGTCTATTCCAGCATGTGGCGCGACCACAACGTTTTCAACATGAACCGTATTCCAGCCGTGACAACCGGGTTCCCCCGTTGGCGCCCGACCCCGGAGGACATGATCAAAAGCACGTTGATTTACGCGCTGACAGCCCTGTCACTCTGTGGCCGGGCGTCAGAATCCGAAGGGGGCGAGATGACTTCCCGGTCTGATGTGTATGGAGACAACCCCTTCGCCAAGCAGGAGCAGGCAGAATGATCAAAGCCGCAATCCCGTTCAAGGCAGGCAGCCAACTCGTCGCGATGAGTTCTCTGGAGCTGCTGCTGGCCGCGGCGACATATTCATCCCTGGGGGTCGTACTGCCATTCATGGTGATGGATCTTGAATGGAGCTGGTCGCAAGCCGGGCTCGGTTTCACCGTGCTTGGCGCCGTCACCGGGCTCGCCTCATCCGTTCCGCCATTTCTCATTCGCAGAATCGGCGTACGAAACACCATTCTCCTTGGGGGAGTGCTCGCCAGTCTCGGCTTGTATCTGCTTCATGGCGTCGACAATCTCATCCAGTACTATCTGGCGGCGGCAATTTGCGGTCTGGCCTATCCGATGATGGCGTCAATCCCGACGACTTTCATGGTCAGTCGTTTGTTCAAGCGCCAGTCCACCGCGCTTGGAGTGGCCGCAACCATCAGCGGCCTGGGCACAGTGGTGGGGCCGCTCATGGTTTTGGGAGTGCTTGCCCTGAAAGGGCAGACCTGGCGAAATTACTGGGAATACCAGGCGCTTGCGATTTTGGCTGCGGCGATACTCTGTGCCGTTATCATTGGTCTCGAACGGAGTTTTCGCCGACCTGCCAAAGAGGAGCTTGAAGTTCCAGAGGTGGAGGATCCCGCTCCGGTCATCATGCCCGACCAGGCGGACTCTCCAGCTTCGCGGTTTGGGCGGAATATTTACCGCACCACCAAGGACTGGCCCGCCAAGCTGGCGATGCAGACCACGCAGTTCAAAATCCTGGCAGCCGCTTATTGCCTCAATATGATGTGTCTCGTCACAGTCACGAGTCTGTCGGTGGGCCATTTGATCGAGCGCGGCGTTTCCGAAACCGTGGCCGGGGGAATGCTGAGCATTGAGGCATTGATTGCCGTGCTCATCCGAGGGTTTTCGGGCGCGTTGGGAGATATTTTCGATCCGAAGCATCTGGCGACGTTTGCGCTGTTCGCGACGATGATCGGGTGCGCTGTGCTCGCGCTGACAACCGATCATGTGATGCTGTTGCTGTATGCGTTCGGGACGGGGATTGGATTTGGCACCACCCAGTTGGCTTGTACCGTTTTGCTGCTCAATTATTTCGGGAGAAAGTACAATCTCGAACTTTTCTCCGCCATGTGTGTGACGGGGGCGATTTCGGCGCTGGGCCCGGTGATCGGAGGGGTCATCCGCGATGTATCCGGCAGTTTCTCTCTTATCTTCCTGATCCTTTCTGTCCTGTCCGCGCTTGTTTTCATGTTCGTTCTGTTCATGAAGCCGCCATATCCGGCGGAAGCGCAAGAGGGGCAGGTTGATGTGCCTGCGGACGCGAATGACGTGCCATATCGTCAACCCGCGGAGTAGCGATCCAGATATTTGGCCAACTCAAATTCGGGTGTGATGAGCCCGATTGCGGAGAACTTATGTCCCCTCACCCTGAAGCGTCAGACCCGAACCCGCCAAAGGGGATGCCGCGTTCTGGCTGGGTCAAATGGTTGAAGCCGGACCCGTATGCGTTGGTGCTGCTTGGCGTCGTCGTGACCGCGAGCATTCTTCCATGTCGCGGCGATGTGGCGATCGGATTCGAATGGTTGACGAAGGGGGCGATTTTCCTCCTCTTCTTCATGCACGGTGCGAAACTGTCACGCGAAGCCATTCTTGGCGGAATTGGCGCGTGGCGGCTACATGGCCTTGTCCTGACAAGCACATTCGTTCTTTTTCCGCTGCTCGGCCTCGCGGTCAGCTGTCTGCCCGATATGCTGATCAGTCCCAGCGTAAAAATGGGCTTCCTGTTCCTGACCATTCTGCCGTCTACGGTGCAATCGTCTATCGCATTCACATCAATGGCTCGTGGAAACGTCGCTGCGGCAGTCTGCACGGCGTCTCTATCCAACATGCTTGGCGTTTTCATCACGCCCTTGCTCGCGGGCTTGCTCATGCGTTCGGAGTTGCAATCGGGTGGCGGGGACATGCTGGGCGTCATGCGCTCGATCATGCTGACGCTTTTAGCGCCCTTTATCATCGGACATCTCAGCCGTCCTCTTATCGGACGCTGGATTGATCGGAACAAGGCGATTCTGTCAAAGCTTGACCGCGGAGCTATCCTTTTGGTTGTCTACACGGCGTTTAGCGCGGCGGTGGTAGAGGGTATCTGGCAGAGAGTGTCCGCTTTGGATATCGCAACGATCTTGCTCGTGAGTGCGGTTGTCCTGACAGTCGTGCTGCTGGTGACACGCAGGACAGCTCACTTGATGGGATTGTCGAAAGAGAACGAAATCACCCTCGTCATGTGTGGATCCAAGAAAAGCCTGGCGAGCGGTGTGCCGATGGCTGCGGCGATGTTTGCACCAGCGCAGGTAGGAGTCATAATCCTTCCCCTGATGATATTTCACCAGCTTCAATTGATTGTCTGCGCAATTATCGCTCGTAACTATGGAGAGCGAGACTAGGCCCCCAGTCCGGCGAATGGCCGGGTCAGCCGAACTGGAAGGCGGAGACTGTGGCATTCATCACATTGTCCGAGAAAATCTTGCGCCCAGCATCATCGCGGGCTGCGCCGGCCGCAATCATTAGCGGAATGAAGTGTTCTTCCCTCGGGTGAGAATTGCGTGCCTGGGGGGCTGACAGCCAATTGCTCAGGCGATTCCATCGCGCGTCTCCTGAATCGGATTCGATTGTGTCCGTCAGCCAGTGGTCAAATTCTTCTGACGGGGCGGTTGCCGCGGGTGTCCGAAACGCGCGCATATTGTGGTAACTCATGCCGCTGCCGATAATCAGCACACCTTCATCTCTGAGGGCAGAAAGCGCCTCGCCAAGGATAAGGTGTTTTTCCGGTGACAGATCCTTGGTCAGCGACAAAGTTAGGATTGGGATGTCAGCATCTGGAAATGCCACCAGAAGCGGCACGAACACGCCATGGTCAAAGCCGCGATCCGTGTTGCGCGGCTCCGGCAACCCTTGTTGCGTGATGAGCTGCGACACTCGTGTTGCCAGTTCGGGGGCGCCCGGGGCCGGATAGTTCAATTCGTAAGTGTGCGGTGGAAAGCCGTAATAGTCAAAGATCATGCCGGGTTTCGACGCTGTCGAGAGCGTGAACTCGTCTTCTTCCCAATGCGCCGAAATCACCAGAAGCGCCTTTGGCTTTTCGGGCAGACTTTCCGGAATACTCTTCAGCCATGCAGCGGTCTGGTCCCACGTATCGGCAGGGCCACCCATCAGACTCCAGTCCATGAAGAAGCAGGGACCTCCGCCATGCGGAATGAACAAGGTGGGCATTCTGGTGGACGGTGTCTCTGGCATAGTCTGTTCCCGATACTGATCCAAAAGGGATTGGTAGGCGACATGGTGACGATTGTCTTGTTGGTGGACGACCGCAAACTTGAACCTGCTCCCCATTTGAGGGGGGTGACAAGCATGCGCAACTAGTTGGGCGCATTTGAACAAGACCAAGTGCCGGCCTTGCAGCCAGATTTCGTACACGGCGTTTGGTTCAAGGAGTTAGGTATGGCGTTGATTGAAGACACCCGGAAAAGCAAGGTTCAGGTCCAGCCCGAAAATCTGCATCATCTGAAGGCGACGCCTGAAACGGTTCACTGGGGATACTTCCATCCAAACATAAAGCCAGCCTTGCACGTCAAGAGCGGCGACCTCATTCAGGCCGAAGCAATTACGCACCATGCGGGCGACGCGCCGGATCTGATGATGGATGAAACCGTCAAGGCGATCTGGGAAGGGGTGAAGCCAGAAGACCGCGCTCCCGGTGTGCATATCATGACCGGGCCGATCTATGTCGAAGGTGCTGAACCAGGCGATATGCTGGAAGTTCGGTATTTTCGCATGGTGCCAAGATGCAATTATGGCTCGAACCTTGCCGCCAATTGGGGGCATCTCTACCAGGAGTTTGGCGAGAAAGAGCGCGTAACAATCTACGAGCTAGACCCGAATTCCAATACGGCTCATGCGCTGTACGCCTATGATTTTGAAGGCAAGTATCTGATTCCGGGGACAATCACGCATTGCCCTGATTGTGACAAGGAGCCCGCTCTGACCGGCGTTCGCGTGCCCGCCCGGCCCCATCTTGGAACGGCTGGGGTGGCACCGGCCGTTGATGAACGCGTCAGCACCATTCCGCCGGGCCTGCATGGCGGCAATATCGACAATTGGCGCATCGGCGCAGGCGCGACGATGTATTATCCCGTGCAGGTAAAGGGTGGCCTGTTCTCGATTGGCGACCCACACGTCAGCCAGGGAGACGGCGAGATCAGTGGCACAGCCATCGAGGCATCGTTGGACGTTTTGTTCCAGATTGTCTTGCGCAAGGATTTCAAATTCCCTTCCCCCTTGCTTGAGACGCCGGACCACTGGATCGTGCACGGGTTCGATGAAGACCTGAACAAGGCGATGAAGAATGCGTCGCTGGATATGCTCCACCTGCTTACCGAGCATCAGGATCTCAGCCGCAATGATGCCTATTCCCTGATGAGCGTCGCGACGGATTTCGGAATCACGCAAGTCGTCGATGGGACGCAGGGAATTCACGTTAAGATTGATCGCAACATCTTCCCGGAGAAGGGCGTCGTGAAAGATCCGGATTGATCCTGCGCGTCGGTGACCCCTGTCAGCCCGGCCAAAATGGGCGTGATCGGCGGCGGAATGGGTAGATGCTGCTCAAAAGTCAGGCAGCGTCACCTGTGTCCTGCAGTGTGAGATGCAGGTTTCATTGACCGCTGTAGTGGCGGTCCGAGGATCAGCATTGGGTGAGGACTGAGAGCGAGAGCGGAACGGAGCCAGTCGGTGCAGTTTACAACCAATGCGTATCCGAAGGAGCAGCGGAAGGACGCTTGGCACTTCGCGTTACAGCGATTTTCCATGGAGCTTCTGGAGCATGAGGGAGAGCTGTATGGCGAATTGGTCAGCTATCGAAGTGCTCAGGATTTCACATTTGTCCGCATCACGTCCACGGAACACGTCATCCGCCTGGACCTGTCGCAGGGCCCCTCCCAGTTCTGGTTGATCATGCTGCTGGAAGGTGACCTCGTCGCCAAAACGGAAACCAACTCCATCGATGTCTCCGAGGGCGATATCGTTTATGGAATTGGCGATCTGGATGTCACGCTCGATTTCAAGCGCGACAATCGCTTCTTGATGGTTCAGGTGCCGGTCACGCATCCGGCACTGCGTCTGCGTTCAAAGCCGCAAGCTGACATCTCCAATCTTGTCTCTGAAACAGGCGTTGGGCGCATGTTGTCAGGATTGTTGCGATCTGTCGCCGACACGATCATGGATGTCGACGATGACCAGATGCGTCCCATTGAGGTGGCGCTGCCTGAATTCATTTCCACGGCGCTTATGAGCGAAGCTTCTACCAAGGAGTTGGGCGGCGCGGCCGGCGTCCGGGCGGCGTTGCTGGAGCGAATTTTCCAGACCATCGAGATGCGTTTGAGTGATCCTGACCTGAACCTTCATCAGGTCGCCAAGGAACACAATATCTCACCGCGCTACCTTCAGAAATTGTTCGAATCTGTTGGCGATAGTTTCGGTCATTTTGTGAAACTCAGGCGGCTGGAGCGGTGCCGGCTGGACCTTCGTAGCCCGTTACATGCACAGCGTTCCATCTCGGACATCTTGTTCCAGTGGGGCTTCAACGATAGCGCGTCTTTCAGCCGAGCGTTTCGAGAACAGTACGGGATGAGCCCGCGGGAGTATCGCAGAGCGCCGCAAGAGGAAGAAGCGCAAGCCGAAGCCCCGCAACGGGGACGGCCGCCGACAGCGAAAGATCAGGCGATCGAATCCCAGGCTGACGAGATGCTGGATGACATCGAACAGGAAACTTCTGACGTATCGGATCTGCCGCACGTTCCGGTCCAGCATGGAGCCCGGCATCACTATTTGCCAGTTACGCCTGAAACCATTCACTGGGGGCATTTCAGCAGTTCGCTGAAGCCAGTCCTGACCGTGGAATCCGGGGATTATGTGACGGTTGAAACCCTGACGCATCATGCGAATGACGACCATGAGCGTATGGTCATGGGAGACCCGGCGATTGAGGATATCTATCGCTGGACTCCGGAGGGTAAAACCATCAACCGACGAGGGGCGGGCGCCCTGGATTCGTCTTCCTCAACAGGGCGCGGCGCGGGTGAGGGCTTTGGTGTTCATATCTGCACTGGCCCGATTGAGATCGCGGGGGCAGAGCCGAATGACATTGTCGAGATCCGTATTCTGGAACTGAAGCCGCGGACCAGCGGGAACCCGAAATATGCGGGGCAGTCATTCGGCAGCAATGCTGCAGCGTATTGGGGATTTCAGTATAATGATCTTCTGACGGAACCGAAACAACGCGAAGTCATTACCATTTATGAAGTCGAGAGCGAGATGGGGCGGTCCTGTGCACGTGCCGTCTACAATTATCGCTGGACCCCTCAGACAGATCCGTTTGGTATTGTGCATGAATTGTACGATTATCCCGGCTTGCCTGTGGACACGAGCACGATCAAGAAAAACTATGATGTCCTTCGCAACATCGAGATTCCGGTGCGTCCGCATTTTGGGGTGATTGGTGTTGCTCCGCCGCAATCCAAACTGGTCGACTCCATTCCGCCAGGCAATTTCGGAGGTAATCTCGACAATTGGCGTATTGCGCCGGGGTCCAGCCTGTTTCTGCCTGTCGGTGTGGCGGGTGCGCTGTTGTCCCTCGGTGATCCGCATGCGTCGCAAGGAGACTCGGAGCTGTGTGGGACGGCAATCGAGTGTTCAATGACAGCGCTTATCCAGCCTATTCTGCATCGGGCGAGCGACAAGAGAGGGCATATCCGGGATCTCGATTATCCTCTTCTGGAAACCCAGGACGAATGGGTGATCTTCGGCTTTAGCCATCCGAACTATCTCAAAGAGCTCGGGGCATCTGCACAGAGTGACATCTATAAGAAGTCTTCAATTGATCTGGCCATGCGGGATGCGTTCCGCAAAGCGCGTCGTTTCCTGATGACCGCACGCGACCTTGATGAGGATGAGGCGATCTCGCTGCTCTCTGTCGGCGTGGATTTCGGGATTACTCAGGTCGTCAATGGGAACTGGGGAGTCCATGCCATTATCCGCAAGGAATTGTTCACGGCGTAAGGGCGCGTTTCCCGGTGATACGGCGAAAATCGCGAGCCCAACAAGTTCTTGTGCGCGCAGAGACAAGAATGGACGGGCCGCCAATGACAGGGTGATGCTGACAAGAAGAGGACATTCAGGGCATGCCGATCACCATCACCGAAGAGTTCATCCAGTCTCTGGCATCTTCAAAAGGAGATGTTCTCGAAGCTGAAACGCTTCCGCCAGAATGCTATACGGACGCCAATTTCTACGAGTTTGAGAAGGAAGCCCTCTTTACGCATGACTGGTTGTGTGTCGGCCGGGAAGAATGGGTGAAAGAGCCGGGCGACTATTTCACCACCTCCACCGTAAACGAACCAATTGTCGTGGCCAGAAATCGCAAAGGCGAATTGAAGGCAATGTCGTCTGTTTGCCAGCACCGCGCGATGCTGGTTGCCGAAGGCAGCGGAAATGCGCGTGGATTTGTTTGCCCCTATCATCATTGGAGCTACTCGCTGGATGGTGATCTGGTCGGCGCGCCGGCGATGAACAAGACTTGCGAATTCGACCGCAAGGCAAATGGGCTTCCGAATTTCAAGGTTGAGGTGTGGGAAGGGTTCATCTTCATCAATTTCGATCAGAATGCTGCGCCACTGGCGCCCCGTCTGACGCATGTTCAGGAAGCGATCAGTGGTTACGACCTGGCCAATGCGGAAGGGCCCCGACCTGACCCGGCGCCACGCCTCATGTGGAACTGGAAAGTCATGTTCGAGAACAACAATGATGGCTATCACGCCAGCCGCCTGCACCACGGCCCGTTGCATGATTTTGTGCCGTCAGAACAGGCAAGTTTCCCCGATGCGCCGAAAGGGGCCGCAGGCTATCTGCGGTTCAACGGTACGCTTCATCCTGACGCGAGCTTTAATCCCACGCAGAAGGCAGTACTGCCGGTTTTTCCGGGACTGTCCGATGAAGCCCGCAACCGGATGACGTTTGCAAATATCCCGCCCAGCCTGTCACTGGTCATGACCAGCGACATGGTCATCTATCTGATCATCCGGCCTGACAGTCCTGAAACGCATTACATGGACACGGGCGTACTTGTGGCGCCCGGCGCGATGGCGGATGAGGCGTATGAGCACAAGATGGAGATGATCATGAATTCGACATCTCATATCATCGCTCAGGATTGGCATGTGGACGAGATGGTTCAACTGGGCCTGCGCTCCCGCTTTGCAAAACGTGGGCGGTATTCCTGGCAAGAAGGCGCGCAAGCGCAATTCAATGAATGGCTTGTCGACCGCTATCTGGCGGAATGGGATAGGCGCGATCCGTCTGCTGTCGGGGCTGCGGTTGCTGCCGAATAGGGCGGAGCAGGCACGTGCACCCTTCAGAACACCCCACGACCTGGCGGTTCCAGACACGATCAGTGCCTACCACGCAGAGGAATGCGGCCTGGGCCAACGCCATGCGGCGGTTGCGACTGCCTTTCGTGTCAGATCCGGAAGGGCAACCGATTGACGGGCGGATGACCATTCAGTCTTCGGCGCTGGGCTTGCAATTCGCACGCATCGAGTCTGGACGCCAGGTCATTGATGGGCGTGAGTTGGAGCAGGGCGCGGGCATATGGTTGCTTGTCCTGCTGAAAGGGAATGCGCGCTTCAGTTCTGACGGCGTGGCTGTAGACGTGACGCAGAATATGATCGTGTACGGCGCGACGCGACACGACTCCCGTCTGGAAGTGAGTGAAGATAATGCGATCCTGTTTGTGCGCATTCCGGATGTGGCGTTGGGTGGCCGACTGATTGCGCCAACCCATTACAAATCCGGCACAATTGACGGCAGCGTTGGTGTTGGACGAATGCTGCTGGGCATGCTTCTCGTCATGGCCGATGAGCTTGGCGACATCTCGACTCAGGACCTGCCCCCGGTTGAGCTTGCCTTGATCGAGTTGCTGACGAGCAAGCTGCTTGAAATTGCAGACACGCGATCGCTTGGTGGCGCGCAGGGCGCAAGAGCGGCCCATCTCCACAGAATCCAACAGACATTGGAAACGCTCCTGTGGGATCCTGATCTGACGATTGTGAAGGCGGCAGATGAGGTTGGTGTTTCTCCCCGTTATCTGCAACGCCTGTTCGCTGCGGATGGGCACAATTTCAGCGGATATCTCAAGAAACGTCGATTGGAGCGGTGTCATGCGGACCTGATCAGTCCGCTCCACGCGCAGGAATCTATTTCCGAAGTGGCGTTTCGCTGGGGCTTCAGCAGTTCAGCTCATTTCAGTCGCAGCTTTCGGGAGCAGTTTGGTTTGTCGCCGCGCGAGCATCGGCGGACAGGGCTGGCAAACCGCGCCCAGGATGAGGCTGAGGTCAACAAATTATGGGGCGAGTATCAAGAGTTTGCCCAAGGTCGCGCCTAGCATGACACTATGCATCATTTGATACCGAATAAGTAAGTACAGGGAATTTATATGCCAAATCCAAACACACTCATCTTCGTTGACTTGATGTCGGACGATCCCGTGGCGGCTGGAAAGTTCTATGCCGAAGTCATGGGTTGGGAAGACGACGTCCGGATGGATGGCCAGTACTGCCGCATGGTGCCGGGTGGAAACTTCAAGAATCCGGATGGGTCGGACAGCGAGATCGGCAATTTGCATATCGGGATCGGCAATGTGAAGAACTTGCGCCCCAACCCTGATCCGGCAGGAGTGGATCCCCGGGCGCTATCGACAGAGACCCGCACATCCCGGCTCTGGGTTTTGGTCAGCGAAGATGATTCGGTTGACCGGATCATGGAAGCGGCGGAGGCGCGCGGAGCAAAGACGCTTTGGCGAAATCATTACTGGAAGGAATTCAATGGCTTCAATGATTCCTTTCAAGACCCGTGGGGCAACCAGATCATTCTTTGGCGCAAAGGCGGAGCAGATCCGGTGATCCCAGAGGGGTATACCAGCGAATGACCGACCTGGCGGGCGCAGACGCTATCGGGCAGCAGGCGGTAACTCGCAAGACGGGTGTGGTCGTTGCTGCAACGGTGGGGAATATTGTCAGCACAACGCCCGCCGTCAGTGCGGTCTTCAGCTTGTTCCTTGTGCCGATTTCGACAGAGTTTGGTTGGCCGCGGTCAGTTGTGTCTGGAGTCCTGCTGCTAACGGCTGTCATGTCGGCGATCATATATCCCATCGCCGGTCGATTGTCCGACAAATGGGGCTCACGGCGCATTATCCTTTTCGGATGCGCTGTGTTTGCTCCGGCAATTGCGGGATTGGCGCTGGCGAATGGTTCCGTACTTCAGTTCTACGCCCTGTTTGCGCTTGTCGGCGCGGCGGGGGCCATCCCGTCAACGCCTGCTTATTCCAAGGTGATTTCCGAGTGGTTCGATGAAAAGCGGGGACTGATGCTTGGGGTGGCAGCAGGGTTCGGCAATGGGCTTGGATCGACCTTGATGCCAATTGCGGCGGGGTTGATGCTGGTACAGTTCGGGTGGCGTGGCGCCTATATCGGGATTGGCCTGATTGTCTTCTGTCTTGGGTTCCCTGTTCTTTTCGCCTTGCTGCGGGACGCGCCTGGCCGGCTGGCGGTGATCCAGAAGGGCGAAAGAGGTGCGCGAGTTTCTCCCGCAACGGAGACGCTATCCGGCGTTAGTCTTGGCGAAGCAGCGTCCATGCGGACATTCTGGATTCTCATGGCGGCTGTCGCCCTTGGCGCCGGATGCATGACCGCCATTTTTACCCATGTGGTGCCCATGCTGATGGATCGCGGCATTTCCCTTCAATCCGCGACCTTGGCCATCAGTATCTTCGCCTTGGTAACTGCGGGGTGGCAAGTCATGACGGGATACTTCCTGGACCGTTTTTATACGCCAAAAGTAGCGGTGCCCATGTTTGCTGCGGCGATCCTTGGCCTGCTTTGTTTCCAGTATGGAACGGCCCTGCCGACCATCTACATCGGCGCAGCTTTGATGGGCATTGGGCTTGGGGCAGAGTTTGGCTGTCTGTCCTATTTTGTGTCCCGCTATTTCGGGCTTCGCTCATTCGGAACGATCATTGGGGTCTTCTACTCCGTCGTCATAGTCTTCCAGGGAGGGGCGCCGGTCTTGATGGATATCGGCTTTGACGTCACGGGCAGCTATGTGACGTCGGTATGGGTGCTCGCAGGTCTGCTCTTGCTTGGCACTGTCCTGATCCTGTTGCTTCCGGAGTTCAGCAAGAACTCATCTGCTCACGATCAGGAGGTGATCAGCTGATGGCAGACCTGACCATATTGGGAAGCGTCAATCTGGATGTTGTGCTTCGTGTTGCCAGCTTGCCAAGGCCGGGGGAAACTGTTTCTGCAACAGGCTCTGATCATTATCTCGGTGGGAAGGGAGCCAACCAAGCGGTTGCCGCCGCGCGGTCTGGGGTCAATCTGGAATTCTATGCCTGCCTTGGAGATGATGAGGACGGGGCATGGCTCATTTCAGAGTTGGAGGTACTTTCTGTGCCTTCGGGCGATATCGAAAAGTTGCCATCCATGCGGAGCGGTCGCGCTTATATCTGCGTGGACGCAGCAGGCGAAAATCACATCGTCGTCGATGCCGGCGCAAATGCTCAGCTCAAGGTCGTTCCGCCAAAGCGGGCCGACGCGAAAGTTGTCTTGTCCCAATTGGAGACGCCGATCGAAACGACACTTGCGTATTGTGCGTCGCTTGCAGGTTCCAATACGACAGCTGTGTTGAATGCGGCGCCAGCAATATTGCGGGCGCGCGATGACTTGTTCCACGTGATGAACATCATCGTGATGAACGAGTCTGAACTCGCATTCTATGCAGAAATTGAGAGCCTTCCGGAAGATATTGAAGATATCACCCGAATTGCGAGGACGCTGCTCTCGCGTGCGGATCAGGTTATCATCGTGACTTGTGGTGCCGCGGGTGCGCTGGTAATCAGTCGCAATCACCTGCACGTAACACCCGCGCGACGCACGAAAGCGCGAGACACAACCGGTTCAGGCGACTGTTTCTGTGGAACCTTGTGCGCGCGACTTGCCATGGGCGACCAACTTGATGCAGCGATGCAATACGCATCCATAGCGGCATCCTTGTCCGTTGAGAAAGATGGCGCCGCCGCATCCATGCCCTCGCGGGAAGATGTTGAGCTGATCATCTTCGAGATGGAGTCGGAGGAGGTTCCCGGATGAAGACCTGGTTGATTACCGGCGTCAGCAAGGGGCTGGGAAAGCAGATCGCTTTACAAATGCTGGAGCAAGGCGACCGTGTGATCGGCACGGTGCGTTCTGAACAGGATCACAAGGAATTTTCCAGTCAGGCGGGCGGGCGCGCCATTGCGCTGCTGCTTGATGTGACTGACTTCGATGAAGTCTCTGAGAAAGTAGCTGAAGCTGAAAGAGAACACGGTCCGATTGATGTGCTTGTGAACAATGCCGGATACGGATTGACTGGAGCCATTGAGGAAACCTCTATTCAGGAAATCAGATCGCTTTTCGACGTAAACGTTCTTGGCGCCATCGCCATGATCCAGGCCGTGCTTCCAGGAATGCGCCGGCGACGCGCGGGGCACATTGTGAATGTTTCCTCCGCCAGCGGGCTTGCGCCGTGGGCAGGAACCGGAATTTACGGCGCAAGCAAGTATGCGCTCGAATGTATTGGTCAGACATTGGCGGACGAGGTTTCGCCACTTGGCATTCATGTGACGAATGTGGCGCCGGGGGGAATGCGCACGGATTTCGCCGGCGGCTCCTTGCGCGCAGTCGAGCCGACTATTCCGGACTACGAAACGACGGCCCATATGGCCCATCAAGTGCTTTCGGAAGGCAAGGGCCGGGAACCAAGCGCCCCTGGCAAGATCGCATCGGCGATTGCGCACCTGGTGGAGATGGATGTGCCGCCGCGGCTGCTGCTATTGGGCGCGGATGCGTACAAATACGCGACCGACCATCTCAGAAGCCAGCTTGATGCTATGGATGCGTTCAAAGAGCTCACGCATTCTGTGTCAGTGGAGGCAGTGTGATGCCTTTTTCAGCAATTCAGCACGCCACAAGAATTCATGTCGCTCGGTGCAAGACCGATGCATCCGGCGTTGATATTCTCAATTCCGAATTTGCTGAATTTCCTGAGCCTGGAGGCCATGATGACGACTGAAACTGTGTGCAAACCTGTGACGACCGCGGCGGCCTGGCGTGGCGATGAGATCAAGGCGGGCGAGGAATGGATCTACCATCTTTCACCTGAGCAGGTAGAGGAATTGGAGGACCTCGGAGCCCGGTTTGTTGAGGTGGATCCAGACCTTCGATTCGTGCAGGCATCTGAGTACCCGCTGACCGCCTGCGCGAATGCGGTGGAAGCCTGGGGCCGGGATGTCGACACGGGGCGCGGCTTCGTGCTGGTGCGAGGATTGCGTACCCATTTGTATTCGGATGCCCTGTCCTCGGCGATCTATTACATTCTCGGCCTGCACATGGGCGATCCGATCCGTCAAAATGAGATGGGAGATTTGATTGACCATATCTACGCGACATCCGACAAGACGATGGATGACCCGACGGCGCTCTCATCAAAGGTGCGTGACAAGCTCGTCTATCATTCCGACAGTTCTGACATTGTCGCATTGATGTGCCTGAGGCCAGCCAAGGAAGGGGGCGCATCCTGTCTGGTGTCAGGAGCCGAGATCTATAATGAAATTCTGCGCCGCCGGCCCGACCTTGCGCCATTGTTGCTGGAGCCGTTTCACTGGGATTGGCGGCGGCAAGATCACAATGCCCCGGCCAACACGTACACATCGCCGGTGATCAGTATCGAAGAAGGCGTGTTCAGCATGTATGCGGGCTCGCTCTATATTCTGACGGCGCAGGAATATCCGGGGGTGCCGAAGCTGACGGACGCACAAAAGGAAGTGCTCGCGCTGTTTGACGAAATTACCTATGAGCCAGGCATGGCGATCGATATGGATTTCCGCCCCGGTGATATTCAGTGGCTATCCAACTACGCCGCACTTCATTCTCGTACGGAGTTCTTTGATCATCCTGAACCGCAACGCAAACGCCATCTTCTGCGCTTGTGGCTCAGCCGGGATGCAGGGCGACCGGTTGTGGAGGGTTTTGGCAAGAATGGTGTCGTGCAGGTCAGGGAAAAGCCTCGGGAAGGTGTCGATGATGAAGTGATCGGCAAATTCCATGTCGCGGACGCTGCCGTGCCCAGAATGATTTCCTGATCAAGCCACAGAAGAAGACGCTGAATGCCCGAACTGAAAGTGATCAAGCGCTCCGGAGAAGAGGTCGTCATAGAGGCAACCGCTGGCCATAGCGTAATGGAGGCCATATCTGCTTCTGGCGCCGAAGATATCGCTGCGATTTGCGGGGGTGCCTGCGCGTGCGCAACCTGTCATGTCTTCGTGGGGGATGAGTTCCTGGATCGTACGGGGGCGGCATCCGAACCGGAAAAAGAGTTGCTCGATTTCTCCGACAATGCACGGCCCCAATCCCGGCTATCATGCCAGATCATCATGACGGAAGAGCTGTCGGGTTTGTGCGTGGAAGTTGCGCCTGAGGAAATGTGAGCGCCTGTGGAAGATGGTCGCCGATCAATAGTTGAGGCGCGAGAAATCAAGAACCGGATGGCTTGTCTTGGTGATAGTACGGTATCGAAATGAGGGAATTGAAGACATGTCAGAGCCAGTTTCTCCAACCAAGTTTGACTTGCCATCCGATACCGGAGGCAAGGATCTGGGCATCTTCATGCCGATCGCCAATGGGGGGTGGATCCTGTCGAGAAACAAGCCGGAGCTCGATGGGTCATATGCCTACAACCGCAAAGTCGCGGTTTTGGCAGAAGAGCTGGGATACGACTTCATCATGTCCATGGCAAAGTATCGCGGATATGGCGGCGAAACCAAACAGTGGGATGCGACACTCGACGCGACGGTCACGATGGCAGCGCTGGCAGAAGTCACCAAAACCGTGAAGGTCTGGACCACTGTCCACACGATCCTGCAAAATCCGGGAACGGTCGCGAAAATGATTGCTACGCTGGATCAGGTATCGAACGGACGGGCAGGGCTCAATGTGGTCACGGGTTCCTACAAGGGCGAGTTCTCCCAAATGGGTATGTGGCCGGACGATGTTGACCACGACGCCCGATACGACCTTGCCGACGAGTGGATCAAGGCCATCAAGGGCTTGTGGACCGAGCCTTCTGTCACGATGGATGGCAAGTATTTCCAACTGGATGACTGTGTTTCGAACCCCAAGCCTTCAAAAAAGCCATTCCTTGTTTGTGCGGGTACGTCTGAAAAGGGAATGCGATTCAGCGCGAACGAAATGGACGCGATCTTCTTGTCTGGCGACGTTCCTGAAGTGCTGGCCGCTGCCAGTAACAAGGTGAAAGGCATCGCCGCCGAAATGGGGCGGTACATCCGCACGTACGCGATGATGACCGTTGTCCTCGGCGACACAGATGAAGAGGCTCAAGCGACGGCGCAGCACTATCGGGATGGTCTCGATGAAGAGGCCCTGCGCGGTATGATGCGCGCCTACGGGTTCCTGGATGCCGAAATCGGCAAGGAGAATGCGTTCGTGAAAAAGGCCAGATCATCGTTCATGTCGCCGCACGTTGCAGGATCGCCTGATACAGTTGTGGAGCGTCTGTCACAGCAATTGGAAGTGTCGGGTCTGGATGGCCTCATGCTGATCTTCCCCGACTATATTGAGGGAATGCCGAAATTTGCGGAAGAAGTGCTTCCAAAGTTGCGCGCAAAGTTTCCGTCTCTCGCCGGGGCGGCATAGATGACAGCTTTGCCGTCTGTATCTGACTTGCCGCATGTCGGGTCCGAGTTGCTCAGCGAGATACTTGATCCTGCACGTACCGCTTTGGTCCTGGTCGATGTTCAGGTGGATTTCGTTTCGCCAGATGGCGTGATCGGGCAGGCGGGCGTTGACCTTCGCCCAGCGCACATCGCAATGGCCCAGATGGCTCGTCTTCGTGAGGCGCTCAAGCAAAAGAGCGGAACCATCTGTTTCCTGAAGGTCGTGACCCGGGATGAAACAGACACGGACGCCTTGAAGAACCTCTATGCTTGGCGCGGCAAGCCGGGCCAGCACGCGATATGCCGTGCGGATGAGGCGGGGTCAGACTATTATCAGCTTGTCCCGGAGGATGGTGATCTCGATATAGCGAAGGTTCTGTTCGATGGGTTTCATGGCACGGAACTCGACGCGGAATTGAAGGCGCGCGGCATTGATACTGTGTTGATGGCGGGCGTGACGACGGATTGCTGTGTCGACCAGACCGCTCGGTCTGCCTTTCATCACAATTTCAACGTCGTCGTCGTTTCTGATGCGTGCGCGGCTTATGAAGAGATACTTCATGTCGGTGCGCTCATGGCATTGGAGAAGAATTGCGCTTTGCTGGCTGACACGCAAACAGTCCTGGACACCCTGGAAGGGTAACACGAAATCGGAGCACGACCGCTCCGACTGGGCGCAAATACAAACTCGGAGTGCGCACAGCGACAATATTGATCGCCCCCGATGTGAGACCTTTGATGCTTGGTCCCTCACATTGACAGGATGGCGAGCATGTTTCGAAAGTGGTTGGTCTTTGCCATTCTGGTCGGCGGCTTCTTCGTG
Source organism: Hyphomonas atlantica corrig. (assembly GCF_000682715.1). Taxonomy (GTDB): domain Bacteria; phylum Pseudomonadota; class Alphaproteobacteria; order Caulobacterales; family Hyphomonadaceae; genus Hyphomonas; species Hyphomonas atlantica. Next base: position 34,150 of record NZ_AWFH01000061.1, read on the forward strand.
CTCAATGCCAGCACATTTGCATCACTCGGCGTCGTCCTGTTTGTTATGGCGGACGATCTGGGGTGGAGCTACACGTCCGCCGGATTGGGTTTCACCGTGCTTGGGCTCGCCGTCGGGCTGACAGGGTTTCTGCCGGCCTTTCTGCTTCCGCGTATTGGTGCACGACAGACATTTGCACTCGGCTTCGTCCTGGTCGGTGCCGGGTTTGGTCTGGCGAGCGCGAGCGAAGCGCTGATGACCTTTTTTGCGGCCATGTGCTTTGTCGGAGCGGGATTCTCCCTTGCCGGAAATGTCACGGCGGTGTGGTTGATCGGAGAATGGTTCCCGATCCGAACGGCCCGGATGATCGGCCTGTATCTCATGCTTGGCGGCATTGGCGATATCGTGGGCCCAGGCTTGAGTTACTACGTGGTCGAGTGGACGAGTTGGCGTGCAAACTGGACCATTCTGGCCGGGGTTTGTGGCATGCTGGTAATCCTTGGCGCGCTGGCCATTCCAAAGGACAAGACGTCGTATCGGGAACGGGAGACCAATGAGGGCGCGCTGGAGGGCTCGGCGGCAAGAAGTTCCGAGAACTGGAAAACGGCAGTGTTTCGTCCGCTCTTTCTGGTCATTGCGGCGGCGGTAACCTTCAATCTCGCATGCGTCACGACCGTCCACTCAATGGCTGTCAGTCATTTGAAGTTGATTGGGCTATCGCCTTCCGTTGGGGCACTTGGCCTCAGCTTCATGGCGTTTGTATCCTTGGCATTCAAAGGCCTGGCTGGACCGCTCTGTGAGCGGTTTTCGTCGAAACACTTGCTGGCCGTGAGTATGGCCTTGCAAGCTGTAGGGATTGTGCTGTTTGCGATCGCCATGAGCCCGGCCATCGTTGTGGTGTCTTCCTTGCTGTTTGGCGCGGGGTGGGGGATCACCGTTGTCGCGACGATGGTCGTGCTCATTGAGCGTTTCGGCAGGGTACTGGGTGCCCAATTGCTGGGCGTGTCGCACCAGATTTCCTCGGTTGCCGCCTTTGGTCCCTTGGCAGCTGGACTGGCCGCTGACAAGGTCGGCTCATTCGCGCCAGTTTTCTTCGTGTTCGCAATTGCGCTGGGGCTTTTGGCATTGTTTATCCAGGTTTTGAGGGACCCGGGATTGTCAAAGCTTCAACTCACAGGCACGACACAGGAAACTGGTTCCGCCGATGCTCTCAAAGCGTAAGTCCTTGTGAAGCGTCCGCTGTGGCTGCGAATACAACCTGTTGGTGTGTGTGGAGAGTAAGTTTCGTGTTTCTGGTGGTTCAGCTTTTGCAACTATTTTGGCGCTCCAAATCAAGTCAGGACGAGAACCCCAATCTAGCGTGAGATATCGCAAAGTTTGTGATTTTCTGCAGCTTGAGGGGTAATGTCATGGGTCGGAACAAAAGAAGTTTTATGAAGTGTGGTGCTGCTGTTGCAGCGCTGAGTGTTGCGCTGGTTCACGGTGGTGTTGCATTTGCCGATGATGCGGCGGGTGATGAAGATGACATCCGCAACATGAACCAGATAACAGTGTACGGAGAGAAGCGGGAAACCACTCTTCAGGATGCGCCAATCGCGCTGAGCGCTATCACCGGGGATATCCTGGAGCAGGCGGGCATCACGGATCCGAGCCAGCTGAATGGGTATGTTCCCGGCCTCATGATCACGAAAAGTGGCGGGTCTGAGCGCATCGTCACCATTCGCGGTGTAGGCCAGCAGACTCCAGAGAACTTCGCGACAATTCCGGGTGTGTCGTTTCATGTCGACGGCGCGTTCCTGCCAAATTCCATCGCGCTCAATATGGGGTTCTTTGATGTAGATCGCATCGAAGTCCTTCGCGGCCCGCAGGGCACTGTGTTCGGACAGAGTTCAACCGGTGGGTCGATCAACGTGATCACGAACCAGCCAACGCTTGGAGAGTCGAAGGGCACGTTTAAGGCAACTCTGGGCGACTACAACTACGTTCAGGGATTTGCCTCCTATAATGTGCCGATTGGTGAAACAGCGGCGATCCGCGGGTCAATCCAGCAAACGTCTCATGATGGCTATGCGACGGCCACCAGTATTGATGGCGGTTATGAGCTGGATGACGCAGACAATGAGCATTATCGCCTCGCCGCCTTGTGGGAGCCAACGGACAAGCTGTCCACAACGCTTTCCTATACGCTATACAATGACAAGCATAATGGCGGAGCACTGAAGAATATTGAGGACCCCAATCCTGATATTCGCGAAGTCACGCAGGACTTTCCCGCAAAGTTCAAGCTGAGGTCGGAACTTGCCACGCTCAACGTATCGTACGAGCTTCCTTTCGCGACGCTGAAGTCTGTGACGAGTTATCAGGACATGTCGCATGACCAGTCGTTTGACGCCGATCGCCTCGATCTGGCGACCTATGGCGGCTACGATCATGTTGCGACGTGGGCTACAGAAGCCGAAACCTTCATGGAAGAACTGACAATCAGCTCACTTCCGGAATCCGGAATCGACTGGATTGCAGGCGTATTCTATTCGAACACGGACTCGGCTCAATATGTGGTCGAATACCGGGAGCTTGGCGTCACCTCCATTCCCGGCCTCCCAGTTCTGCCTCGTGACACCACTCCGGCGGAAATTCCTTCAAACCTTGCCTATGAAAACATTTCGACCGTCAATCGTGAGTCGATTGCTCCGTTCTTTCAGGCGACAATCCCGCTGATGGAAAACCTGAGCGCAACAGTCGGCGCGCGTTACAATGACGACAAGTATGACGGCGAGGGTGCTTCGTACTATTCAACGCCGACCGCCAGTTCGTTCGCAACACAGACTTGGACCGGGAAAGTCGGGCTTGATTACGATATATCCGAAGACTCGATGGTGTATGCGAGCTGGTCACGCGGTTACAAGCCGGGCGGACTGAATGGCGGAACGTCAGGCGCACTTGTTGTCTCCTCGACATATGATGAAGAGACTGTGGAGGCGATCGAGTTCGGCTCCAAGAACACATTTCTTGATGGCCGCGCAACGCTCAACGCCTCGGTCTTCTTCAATCAGTATGAAAACATGCAGTTCATCGAAGAGGATCCGATCCCCTATGCCGGGGGCATTGGCAACATTCCTGAAGCTGAAACATATGGTATCGAACTGGAGGGCAGCTATCTGACCTTCAACGACCAGCTCATGCTTGGCGGCAATATGGCCATGCTGGACGGGGAGGTCACTGCTGACTATGTGGCGCTGGATCGCCGCCTTGCTGACCTCGCCGGAGATGAAGCGGTGAATTCAGGCGCTACATATCCTTGGTCTTATGACTGGTTTCTCGCGCGTCAGTCTGCAGGCGTGCAGGTCGAGGGCAACACCCCGCCAAATCTCGCTGACCTGACATACAATCTGTATGCGGCCTGGTTCCAGCCAGTTGGTGATCATGGTGAGCTGACGTCTCGCATCGAGAATGTATATGTTGGAGAGTATGAGGCGCGCATTTTCAACACGGCTGGCGCGGATGATGTGCCATCATACAGCCTCTGGAATGCGTACTTCCAGTATCAGCCGAATGAAGCGCCGTGGTTCGTGTCGGCTTCGATCACGAATATTGGAGATGAAGAGGGTATCTCGGGCCGGTTCGTGGATCCTTACTCAAGCGGAACTGTGAGCAATGAGTATGTCCCTCCGCGGCAATTGCTCGTCACATTCGGATTTGAGTTCTGATCTGAAGCGAAGCCAAATTATTAGAAGGAAATAGACGTGTCCGAATTTGACGGCGACAAGACGTACCAGCATTTCACCGCAAATCGAGTCACGCCCTACATGGGGGCCGAGTTGGATGGAATTGATCTGACCCGGCCCCTCTCACCCAGCCAGGCAGACGAATTGCGAGATGCGCTGGCCAGGTTCCAGGTTATCTTCTTTCGTGACCAGGAAATCAGTCATGACGCGCACAAGGATCTGGGGCGATTGTTTGGGCCTCTCGCGATCCATTCGGCGGTGGCTGGCATCGATGGACATCCAGAGATTGTGGCCATTCATGCCGATGCGGACTCAAAATATGTTGCCGGAGAGAGCTGGCATTCGGATTTGAGTGCAGATGAAGAACCTCCACTTGGTAGTATCCTTTATCTTCACACCGTTCCGGAAACGGGCGGGGATACGATGTTTTCCAGCATGTACAAAGCCTATGACGCCTTGTCTGAACGGATGAAAACATATCTCGAAGGATTGGAGGCGGTGCATGACGCCAATCCGGTTTATCATGCTCTGTTCAAGGATTATGATAAACGGTATCCGGTTGCGACCCATCCGGTCATTCGCAGGCATCCGGTGACCGGAAAGAAATGTATCTTCGTCAATTCGTCCTACACGACCCATATTGAGGGATTGTCGGATGAGGAGAGCAAGGCGGTTCTAAACTTCCTGTTCGACCACGTGAAGAATCCGAACTTTCAGATACGGTTTCGATGGAAACCGCACTCCATCGCCTTTTGGGACAACCGTGCCGTCCAGCACCTGGCGGTTTGGGACTATTTCCCGGAAGTCAGATCCGGTTTCCGGGTCACGATCGCGGGTGACAAACCCGTTTCCTAGGGAATGCGATTGTGGTCCGCTAGTCGTGCTCGAAGCTGAAGACAGAGATACCGCGCGATCTTGTATCGAAGACAAGTTTCTTGTTTAGCGGAGCGTGGGCCCTGGATGGGCAATTGTTCCGGTCGCACATATAGCAATTCACTCCAATGGGCGTCGCCTGCATGGCGGGCAGATTGAGTGTCTGCGCATATATCAGGCGGGGGGCGTAGGCGATGTCACACCCAAGGCCGATGGCGTACTTGGTTGGCGGCCGGTCAAAGGCGCCTTCCGACCGTGACATCGTGCGGGCGATTGAGAAATAGGTCGTATTGTCCGGCATCTGAATGATTTGGGTGCGAACCTGGTCAGGCGTCGCAAAGCAATCATGGATATTCCAGAGCGGGCAGGCGCCACCGAATTTCGAAAAATGAAACCGCCCCGCGCTGAAACGCTTGGACACATTGCCGGCGCTGTCCATTCGGACGAAGAAGAAGGGGATGCCGCGTGCATCCGGTTTCTGAAGTGTGGTGAGGCGGTGGGCGACTTGTTCAAAGCTTGCGCCGAACCGATGGCTGAGCAGCTCAATGTCATATTTCGTTGTTTCGCATTCACGGAGGAAGCGCGCATACGGCATCAGCAACGCGGCGGCGAAGTAATTTGCCAGGCTGACGCTGGCCAGGTTTCGCGCGCTGCGATCCGGGAATTTGGCTTTCTCGACATGCGCTTCAATAAGGGGGGCATATTCCAGCATGGCGATCTGGACGGCCAGCTGAAAGCGTCGTCCGGATTGGTGGAGCAGTTCTGACAGATCGATCCTGCGATGGTGCCGATCAAAATAGCGTAGCCTGTCTGGCATGACATGAGCCGGGACAATCCGGACCTGGTAATTGTGTTGCTTCTTCAGGCGGTCTGTCAGGGTGGTATGAGGTTCATCCGTGGTCAGAAACAATTCGGCTGAGAGCGCTTCTGCCGCTTCGTCGATTTCGGGGAAGTAGTTCCGGTTTTCGTGGAAATATTCACGAACGGAATCCACGCTCCGATCCGTCTGTTCCAGCACTTCGACCTTTTCCCGGTCTGCCATTGGGTTGGCGTCCGAATAGAGCCGGATATTCATCTCCTGATGGCGCGAATAGAGACGGAGGAACGCCTTCGCGATGTCCGGATTGGCGTTGACGACATCTTCGACGTCATTCTTGCCAATCGGCCCGGCTTCAAAAACGGGGTCGCGAAGCGCTTCCATGAGTTCGGAGGCCAGTCGGGCGTCGCTTGCGCCGCCCACATCGCTCAGATCGAAATCGTAGATTTGTGCGAGGGACACGAGCAGTTTCGCGCTCACGGGGCGCTGATTGCTCTCGATCAGATTGATGTAGCTGGCTGAGACATCGAGGTCTTCGGCCATTTGGGCCTGCGTCAGTCCAAGCGTGCGGCGAAGCCGTCGAAGCTTCGCGCCAATGAGGAGTTTCTCTTTTCGCTGGCTCATCAAATACCCTGAAGATTTACAAACTTTACAATTACCGTTGGGTTTACCTTACATCGTAAACATAAAAACCCAATAGAAACAATTGCATACTCGATATTCGGAAGAAGTGTAAATAGTGTTGTGTCAATTCGAGTTTGATTGATGAGGCACATTATGACTTTTGTCGAAGCGTTGGAGCGGGCCCCCAAAGAGGCTGACCATATTGAAGTCCTGAAGCGGGTAGAGGGCGTAGACCGGGTGCTGACCGAGGGTGCGCTCGACTTTCTGGTTCGCCTTGAGCGCCGTTTCGGTTCCCGGCGTCGTGAGCTTCTCGCTGCGCGCCGCGCACGTCAGGCGCGGTTCGATGCCGGGGAGCTGCCGGATTTCCTGCCTGAAACGAAATCAATCCGCGATGGCGTCTGGGAAGTTGCCCCGATCCCGGCGGTTCTCCAGGATCGCCGCGCGGAAATCACGGGCCCTGTTGATCGCAAGATGATGATCAACGCGCTGAACTCTGGCGCCAAGATGTTCATGGCTGACTTCGAGGATGCGTCGTCACCGACCTTCGGGAACATGATCGACGGTCAGGTGAACATGCAGGATTATGCCAATGGCAGCCTGGATTACACGGACCCGAAGTCTGGCAAATCCTATGCGCTCGGCGAAGAGACCGCTGTGATGATCGTGCGCCCTCGCGGATGGCACATGGAAGAGGCGCACCTCCTCATTGACGGCCAACCCATCTCCGCCAGCCTGTTCGATTTCGGACTGCACATCTTCCACAATGGCGCGAAACTGCACGCCTCGGGCCTTGGGCCTTTCTACTACTTGCCGAAGATGGAGAGCCATCTGGAGGCACGCCTGTGGGATGAGGTCTTTGAGTTCGCGCAGGAAACGCTCGGAATTCCAGTAGGCTCCATCAAGGCGACCGTACTGATCGAAACGCTTCCCGCTGCATTCGAGATGGATGAAATCCTTTACGAACTCCGCCGCCACATCGCTGGCCTCAATTGTGGCCGGTGGGACTATATCTTCTCCTACATCAAGACGCTTCGGAAGAACGCAGCCTACGTGCTGCCAGACCGTGCGCAGGTCGGCATGGACCGCGCATTCCTGAATGCTTATTCCTTGCTGCTGATCAAGACGTGCCACAATCGCCGCGCCCATGCGATGGGCGGCATGGCGGCGCAGATTCCGGTCAAGAATGACGAGGCGGCAAACACGGCGGCCTTTGAAAAGGTGCGCGCCGACAAGCTGCGCGAAGTGAAGGCGGGTCATGATGGCACTTGGGTGGCTCACCCTGCGCTCGTGCCTGTGGCGATGGAAGTCTTCAACGAGCACATGCCGGCCTGCAATCAAGTACGCAGCCAGCGGACTTTCCCGCCGATCCGTCGGGACGACCTTCTGCGTCCGCACACCGGGGACATCACCGAGGCGGGTGTGCGCACCAATATTTCCGTCGGCATTGAATACACCGCCGCCTGGCTGAATGGTCGCGGCGCTGTGCCGATCCACAATCTGATGGAAGATGCCGCAACAGCTGAGATCTCCCGCAGCCAGATCTGGCAGTGGTTGCATCATCAGGCCAGCATCATCGCGCAGAATGGTGAAGCCCGTTCGTTCTCACAGGACTGGTTCATGGAAATTCTCGGCGAGGAGCTCGCCAAGATCCGCGAAGCCATCGGCGCAGATGCCTATGAACAGGGCCGCTACGAACTTGCCGCAAACATCTTCACCGAAACGGCAACCGGCGAAGACCTGCCAGACTTCCTGACAACCCCCGCTTACGAGGCGCTGCGAAAGCTCGCCTAATCCCCACACTGACTTCACCAAATTTCAAGGAGACAAAACTATGTCCAACCGCCCAACTTACTCTGAACTGCGCGCCGAGGCGCTCAAGCGTTATCCCGACGGCGTGACGCGCGCCGGGATCAGCATAGACGATATCGTCCAGCTGAAAATCCAGAACACATACTCCACGCATCTCGACATTGCCCGCGAAATGGCCGGCGTGATGAGAGCTGACATGGCGGCCTATGACGCCGACCACTCAAAGTTCACCCAGTCTCTGGGCTGCTGGTCCGGCTTCCACGCGCAACAGATGATCAAGTCTGTCAAGCGCATGCGCGGCACGGCAAAAGGCACCTATGTGTACCTGTCCGGCTGGATGGTCGCTGGCCTGCGCAACACCTGGGGTCACCTGCCGGATCAGTCCATGCACGAAAAGACGGCTGTCGCAGAGCTTATCGAAGAGATCTATGTTTCCCTTCGTCAGGCCGACGAAGTTGCTCTGAACGATTTGTTCCGCGAACTGGCCGCCGCCCGGGAAGCGGGTGCAAGCCAGGATGTCCTGGATGAGATCATCTACCGGATCGACACGTTCGAGACCCATGTGGTTCCGATCATTGCTGACATCGATGCTGGCTTCGGCAACGAGCATGCGACGTATCTGCTGGCCAAGGAGCTGATCAAGGCTGGCGCGTGCTGCCTCCAGATCGAGAACCAGGTCTCTGACGCGAAGCAGTGTGGCCACCAGGATGGCAAGGTCACAGTTCCCCGCGAAGACTTCATCGAGAAGCTGCGCGCCTGCCGTCTGGCATTTGAGGAGCTTGGGGTAGACGATGGTGTGATCGTCGCGCGTACAGACAGCCTCGGCGCCGGCCTGACCCAGAAGGTTCCGGTATCTCAGGGGCCGGGCGACCTGGCTTCGGAATACATCAAATGGCTTGAAACCGAAGAGATCTCCGACTCCAATCCGCTTCAGGATGGCGAGATGGCGCTGCAGAAAGATGGTAAGCTGGTCAAGCCAGTCCGTCTGCCAAACGGCCTCTATCGCTTCCGCGAAGGAACGGGCACCGAGCGCGTGATCGAGGATTGTATCGCCAACCTTACGCTTGGCGGCGCAGACCTGCTCTGGATCGAAACTGATACGCCGAACGTCGACATCATCGCGGGCATGGTGAACCGTATCAAGGAAGTCGTGCCAGATGCGAAGCTGACCTATAACAACAGCCCAAGCTTCAACTGGACCCTCAATCTGCGCAAGCAGGTCCGGGCAGACTGGATCGCGGCTGGCAAGATCTCCGAGAATGAATATCCGGAGGCAGAACTCATGTCGGCCCGCTTTGACGATACCGATCTCGGCAAGGAAGCTGACGCACGCCTGCAACGTTTCCAATATGACATCAGCGAACGCGCTGGCGTGTTCCACAACCTGATCACGCTGCCAACCTTCCACATGACGGCCTTCGCCATGGACGAATTGTCGAAAGGGTACTTCGGCGAGAACAAGATGGCCGCCTATGTGCAGACCATCCAGCGCCGCGAAATCCGCAATGGTGTGTCTGCCGTGAAGCACCAGCACGAAGTGGGCTCAGACCTTGGCGATACGTTCAAGGAAATGGTTGCCGGCGAACGCGCGCTGAAGGCGGGCGGTGTTCACAACACGATGAACCAGTTCGAGAACGTCGACTGATCATACTGAACTTTTCAAACGGACCTAAAGCCCAGCCAGTTTGGCTGGGCTTCTTTTTATGGGCCAGAGACCGGAATCCTGCCGGGTGAGTTCCTATTCAAAGGGAGGATCTTGTATCTGCACACCGGGATGCTCAAAGCCGATTTTCCGCCGGCTCCAGACTGGAGCGAAAGCCTCCGTCTGTGAGCTGAGTTTGGCATAAACCGTAAAGGCGTCCAGGTCCGGAATGTTCAGCGGCGCGTTCAGCTCTACCCGGCCCAGAGGCGGGATGGTGACGGGAAGGAGATCTGAAGACGAGGCGTTCCCGGCAGCATCGGCGACGTATAGGCGGACATTTCCGGCGACCGCCTCATACTCATCATTGATGAGGATAAGCGGCACGTCGACGTCTTGCCCGCGCGGATAGGCTTGGTCACGCCATTCCTTCAGATACACAAGCTGAGGCGCGAAAACATCTTTCGCATAGCGTTCCCAGCGTGGTTCGAGTTCAAGATTGGTGACGTCCAGGAAGCTGTCGCATGTCGCGCTGGTTGTGCGAACTTCCCACGTATCCGGCAGCAGGTCCTCATCATTGCATTTCGACAAATACACAAAATGCTGGACACCTGCATAGCCGCGCATGGCCCGCCAATAGGCCGTCAATTCAGAGGTGACGTAGGCGTAGGCTTCCCGGTACTCGTCCGGTGACAGATCCAGTCCGCCTGTCATCGTGTCGAATGCACTCTGTGCCAAGGGTGTCGGGCGACCGAGCTGCGTGATCCAGAGAAAAGCATACTCATTATTGATGAAGGGGTGCTCTGGCGCGTCCGCATAAGTGGCGAACAGGCCCCAAACGGCCTGTGGCGGCTGGCCGTCCATTGTTGAAAAATCATCAAGTGTATAGGCACGATCATTGAGGTTCAGCGCTCCGCCGGAATTCAGCTTGTACGGATGTTCTTCGATAGGGTCATTCGGGCCTTCGGGGCGCTGGTAGCCACCATTCTCCCATTGCCGCGTCGGATCAATCGAGCGAACCCGCGCGATCACCTCGGTCGACATGGGATTATTATTTTCGTTGGCCGCATCCCACCAACCAATGGAAGGATGGTTCCAGCTTTCCCGCACCCAGCCCCGGAACTCTTTCTCAAGCTCGACAATCGACCAGTCCGCAGACTCCGTTCCGCGCGCGACAGACCAGAAGCTGTACTCATCGGCAATGATCAGGCCGACCTCATCAGCAATGTCGTACCAGAAGTTCGGTACCCGGCCATTGTGTGTTCGGATTGAGTTCCAGTGGAAGTCCTTGGGATGACCAGAGAGAAGTTCACGAACCCAGTCCTCATTCCACGGAAGGGTCTTACGTTCCGCATCGCCGAAGAAGCGGTGCAGCGCGACATTCGTCCCGCGCAAATAGTATTTTCGATTGTTCAGATAGAAGCCCTTATCGTCTCCGCTACGCCACTCGGATTTTCTCATCCCGAAACGTGTGGCGCGATCGTCGGTGGCGACCCATTCGCCATCAGCGTTTGCGGTTTCAACTCTGGTCGACACCAGGTACAGATGGGGCGTCTCCGGGCTCCAGAGCTTGGCGTCTTCTATCGTGAAGGTCTGGGTCAGGCTCGTATTGCTACCCGGTGCCAATGTAACCTCGTCAGATATTTGTGGCACGAATTCCTGCGAGACCGGCCAGGAAGCGGCGGACTGGGACACGCGGGCGCCAAGGGCGGTATCGGACGAATTGTGAAGCTCCGTAATGACCGTCACCTGACCTGTGTCGACATCCGTTTCGACCTTCACATTTGCAATGGACGCATCCCCGGTCATGACGAGACTGACACTATCCCAAAGCCCCGGATACCACCGCGCGACCTCATCATCGTCGCCAGCGGGAACAAAGTCGGGCAACTGGCTTCGGTCTGCGCCGAGCCGGACGATGAGTTCATTTTCGCCGCCGTATTTGATGGCCGTGCTGGCGTCGTACTCTGACAGGGTAAACGGTCCGAAATGCTCGCCCAGCTCTTGACCGTTCAGCCAGACTTTGACGCCATAGGCCGCCTTGTGCAGGCAGATATGAGCTTGTGCAGACGGAGTGTTCGGCGCGCTGAATCGTGTGCGATACCAGAACGCGTCGCGTTGTTTGCTCTTTTTGCCCATCTCGCTGAATGAGGGCGTGGCCTTGGTGATCAATCCGGGGACGGGGGCGCGATGAGCAAAAGCTTCGGGCGCGGTGTCTGAAAGCGGGCCTTCCTCCACGTCCCAGACCCCATCTAGCGAGACCGTTCTGCGTACGGCTTCACCAAAGTCCACATGACTGTTCTGGCAGGCGGCCACCGGATAAGAGCCTTGCAGGCTGGCGGTGTAATTCTCGCCCGGTTCAAACGTTCCTGCCCATTCCACAAAGGCGTCATTCTTCATCAGCGCGACGAGAATGTGAACCCGATTGAAATAGGCGACAATGGCGAGAAGAACCACGAGGGCGATCAGGCCAGCCAATATTCTGAGGGGCCATTTCAATCTTTTGAGCAACATGCAGACCTGCCGGATTCTTTGATGAAGAGCGATGGTGCGCCAAAAGTCGTCCAATTGGACTATTTGTCAATTGAAAATTAGTCCGTTTGGACGTATTTTGTGTTCAATCGCCATCGGCCCGCTGCCTGCTCGCGGTGGGCGTGTGCGTTGACCCCGTGCGGCGATCTTCTAGGGTCGGCGCGGTAGCAATAACCTTTTTGAAGAAGACCAAGTTGAGCCAGACCGCCGAGACCCGAAAGCACCGCACTCCGGCTCAGGACCGGTCCGAAAAGAAGCGGGCCCGTATCCTTCATGAGGCGCGTATCGCCTTCGCGCAGGAAGGGTTCGAGGCGGCGAATGTCCGCGACATAGCAGCGGCCGCTGGCACTCGGCATTCAATGATCCGATACCATTTCGGCACGAAAGAACAGCTCTGGCGAGAGGCGGTTCGGGACATGTTCCAGATGCTCGATCAGGCGCTGGCGCTTGACGACTCTGATGGCGAGCCATCTGGCGGTGTCGAGGGGTACAAGGATTTTCTGCGGCGCTATATTCGCCACTGCGCTGCCCATCCGGAGCATGCCCGGATCATGATCTCCGAAGCCATGCGCGGCGGGGAACGACTCAACTGGATTGTCGAGAACTTCCTCGCCCCGCGGCGCGACCTCGTGGAGCGACAGATGGCGACAGCGGGCAACATTCAGCAAATGCCAAAGATGCACCCGCTGTCATTGGTCTACATCGTCTCGTCGATCTGCCAGATGCCCTATGTCCTGGCCAAGGAGTCGGAGGCATTGTTCGATGTGGACGTGCAGGCACCTGAACTGGTCGACGCTCACATAGAGTCTGTGATCAATCTCTTCTTCCAGTATCGAGAGTCGGACGCATCGGGCCAGTGACGGCCGTGTGTGTTTTGATGTTCGTCAGCGTTGCGCTGTTTTCGCAAGATATGAGCCTCGGCATTTTCTACGTGGCCAGCTGCCTGTTTCTCTTCGCTTGGGGTGGTGGTTTGCCCCTGATGATGGGCGCCGTGGCGGAAGTGGATATCACTGACCGGGTGACATCATTACGACCGGTTCTGGCGTTCGCCGGAATGGGGATCGGCCCTGCGCTTGTCGGCTTCAGCCCGGGTGGGCAAGACTTGTTTCAAAGGGTTTTGCTGACGACCAGTTTCCTGGTTGCTATCGCGCTCGCACTGTTCTGCCTGGCACAGGTGGGGCGGCGCTTCATGCTTCGGCACCAGGGTCCGGATTCCGAATTTGTCTTGGTCAGGCGTCGGCGATGATCAGCCGGATGCCAGCTGCTTCGATGGTGCTGGCGTCCTTGTCGCCAAGTCGCGCGTCTGTGACGAGCACATCGATTTCATTCAGTGGGCATACGACATTGCCTGACGAGCTTTCGAATTTGGACGCATCGGCGAGCACGATCACCTCTTCTGCTCGCTCCATGAAGCGGCGCTCGCTGGCGACCAGAACCACATCATCCTGCATCAGGCCTCGCGCGCTGAGAGCGGCGGCGCCCATGAACAATTTGGGAGCGTGGAAGGCGGGAGTGAGGTCTTCACCGAACAGGGGTAGCACTATGTTCTGTTCTGGAAACACCGCCCCGCCCGGTATCAGCACGCGTGTGCCGGGCTGGCCGCCCAGAGCCTGGACGATGTGTAGAGAATTGGTCAGCACCTGCAGATTGAGCCCCTCAAGGAATGGACACATCTGTAATGTGGTTGACCCGCCATCGATCATGATGCCTTCGCCCGCATTGCATAATTGCGCTGCGGCCTGGCCAATGGCTTTTTTCTGCTGGGTGTTCAGAACGACATTCTCATGAAATGGCGTGCCGAACAGTTTCAGATCCGCTTTCGCCTGACCGTCGCTGGACGAAACAGATTTTGCCCCGCCGCGAACGCGGATGATCTTGCCTTCCTCGTCCAGTCGCTCAAGGTCGCGCCGGATCGTGGCCGGTGATCCGTCCAGCTTTGCTTCTATGTCCCGAAAGCTGACAAAGCCGTGCTCTGCCAGCAGGTCCAGAATGATCGATTCACGTTGTGTCGCATGCATGAGCGGTATTTTGAACGACGAACGCTAAGAATCAATCAATTTCGATCAGACAATTCCAGCGCCAAGCCCGACCGCGGCACGTTCCTGGCTCTTTCGTTCACGGTATTGGCTTGCGCGATAGGTGGCGATCATGTCGATTGCGCCGCCCTTGTCTGCTCGCACGGCCGCGAGAAGCGGGGACACGTCCGTCTTGTAGGCGTCCCTTAGCGTCTGGAAGGCAAGCATGACATCATTCGTTTCCTGCGCTGCATGCAATGCGTCTCGGTCTACAAGCAGGGCTTTCGAATACGCCGTCACAATGGCGTCAGCCGAGGACATCATGGACTCGATCGGGTCAGTCACATTGTGCGACTGGTCGATCATGTAGGACGGGCTGAAACCGCCGCGTGGATTGCGTTCGGCTTCGACGAGTTCGTTGAACACAAGGAACAATTGGTGCGGATTGATTGATCCGGAATCAAGATCATCATCGCCATACTTGCTGTCATTGAAGTGAAATCCGCCGAGCTTGTCGAAGCGGTGGAGGCGGGCAACGATTTGTTCAATGTTCACGTTCGGCGCATGGTGACCAAGATCGATAAGGCATTTGCATTTCTCGCCAAGCGTCTGGGCGGCCAGGATGGATGAGCCCCAGTCAGAGATGACGGAAGAATAGAAAGCCGGTTCGAACATCTTGTGTTCAAGCAGCATGCGCCAATCATCCGGCAGGGCAGCGTAGATCTCTGCCGCCGCGTCCAGATACCGGTCAAGCGACCGTCCCAGATCCTGCTGGCCTGGAAAGTTGGTTCCGTCGCCAACCCAGACGGTCAGGTCTGTCGCGCCAAGTTTCTTTCCGATTTCGATACACTCGATGTTGTGGGCAACGGCTTGTGCGCGGGTGGCCGCGTCCGTCGATGCAAGTGATCCGTTGGCGTATGAATGTGACTGGCCCGGCTGATCCTGAAATGTGTTGGAGTTGATCGCATCGAAGCCCAACCCGAGGGCTTCGGCGTCGCGGCGCAGGGCGGAATAGTCTTGGACCTTGTCCCACGGGAAATGAGGACTGACGCGCGGAGTCGCCTGCGACAGCTGGTTGATCACCGCGCAGTCTTCCAGTTTCTCGTGAATATTGGTCGGCTCTCCGGGGATCGGAAATTTCGCGAACCGGGTGCCGCCGCGGCCGGTGCCCCAGCTTGGAACCGCGACGCTGAAATCAGACACTTTCTGGCGTACGTCGCTGATGTTGATGCCGTTGCGCGTCAGTTTTCGTGACAAGGCGGCGTAGTCTTCCTCGACAGCTTCGAGGCGTTTGTCATTCTGTTCGGCGATCAGGTCCGCGGAAATGGGAAGATGTGTCATCGAGGCTGCTCCCGTTTAGCGCGTGAAGGCTTGTGCGTTGCCAGCATCTACATTGAGCATGTTTCCAGTCGATTTGGCAGACATGTCGCTGGCGAAAAAGTACACAGCCTCGGCAACGTCAGCCGGCAACACGTCCCGCTTCAGCATTGAGCGTAGCCTGTAGTGCTCTTCCAGTTCCTTGCCCGTATCAATGCCATGTGCGCTGGCGCGTTCCTTGCGCCAGTCGCCATCCCAGATACGAGACCCCTTGATTACAGCGTCCGGGTTCACTGTGTTCACGCGGATGCCGTGCGCGGCGCCTTCCAGGGCGAGGCAGCGGGCGAGGTGGTTCGCTGCAGCCTTGGCAGAGGCATAGGCGGCGGCGCCATTTGCGGCGGCCACGCCATTCTTCGAACCAATAAAGACCATTGAGCCTTCGCCCTGTTGCTTCATCAGCGTGAAGGCGGAGCGCGCCGTCAGGAAATAGCCTTCAGCCAGTACGTCAAAGTTCTTTTTCCACATTGCGGACGTGGTCTCCTCGAATGGCGCAGACGAGGCAATTCCAGCGTTCGCGACGAAGATATCGCAGCCCCCGAACTCGACCGCGCACGACTTGAATGCCGCAGCAACGGCGGCTTCGTCGGTCACGTCGCAGATTGCGGTTCTGATGACATCCTTGCCGAATTCGCTCTGAAATCCAGCCGCCGCTGCGTCCAGCGCAGCTTCATCGCGATCAAGCAACATCACGCAAGCGCCTTCGCGCATCAGGCGCGCGGCGGTCGCGGCGCCAATTCCGCCAGCGCCTCCGGTGACGACTGCAATCTTGCCGACCAATGGTTTTGGCTTTGGCATGCGCTGCAGTTTTGCTTCCTCCAGCGCCCAATATTCGATGTTGAATGCCTCTTGTTCATCCAGCGCGACATATGCGCCGATGGCTTCAGCGCCGCGCATGACATTGATAGCGTTTCCGTAGAACTCGCCCGCGATCCTGGCGGTGGCCTTGTTTGCGGCAAAGGTGATCCGACCAACGCCCGGAACAAGGACCACGACAGGGTTGGCATCGCGCATGGCCGGGTCATTCGGGCCCGCGCAGCGTTGGTAATATCCGGCATATCCTGCGCGGTAGTCTTCCAGGGAGGATTGC
This sequence comes from Hyphomonas atlantica corrig., assembly GCF_000682715.1. GTDB lineage: Bacteria > Pseudomonadota > Alphaproteobacteria > Caulobacterales > Hyphomonadaceae > Hyphomonas > Hyphomonas atlantica. The sequence continues at coordinate 50,627 of NZ_AWFH01000061.1, forward strand.
AGGTAGGCCTGATCGTTCAAACGTTCGGGATCGAGCGTGAGTGGTGCGATCTTGGTACGCAGGAAATGATCCGGACACGATGTACCAAGGCGGGCAAGTCGTTCGAAATCGGCTGACCCAACAAATTCCAGTGTTTCTGCATCGTCGGAATAATGGGCAAGTTTCGGCCGGTCCCCGGTCATCAGCGCGCGCAGTTTCGGCATCAGGGCGGCGGCTATGGCGCGCCGCTCCGGATTTGGTGCCACGATCTCGCCACCGAATGCGGGCGCATCTCCGAGTTTCTCATTCAGGTAACTCGCCGCGTCTGCAATCAGCTGGATTGTGTGCTCATAGCAATCCTTGGCGGTATCCGCCCAGCAGATGATGCCGTGACCGGCCAGCATCACGCCCTGAACGTCAGGGTTCTGTTTTACATAGTCCCGGATCATGACGCCCAGCGTGAAGCCTGGCCGTTTCCACGGAAGCCAGCCGATCTTGCCATTCCATATTTCCTGCGTGGCGGCTTCGCCTTCGGACGATGCCGCCAGTGCGATGATGGCGTCCGGGTGGACGTGATCAATATGCGCAAAGGGCAAAAGCGAATGGAGCGGTGTGTCGATGGAGGCCGCGCGGGTGTTCAGATTGTAGGTGCAATGCGGAAGGTAGCCGACCATCTTGTCGTCATCGTCGGGGCCGGAATAATGCTTTTCCAGTTCAAGCAGTCTGGATTGGTAGAGCGTAGCGAACCCCTCGATCTTCATGGAGCCGATGTCGCCACCGGATCCTTTTACCCACAAGACGTCAACAGTCTCACCCGTTAGCGGATCAACACCTTCAAGTTTCGCCGATGTGTTGCCACCGCCAAAGTTCGTTACGGTGAGATCCGATCCCAGCAGGTTGGATCGATACAAGAGCAGCTCAGGAGGGGACAAATCAGCGGCCACATCGTCGTTCCACAGGCTTTCGGGAACGGCGAACTTTGTGGCGGAGCGGGCGAGAGCTTCGGTATCAGTGGACATGTGGGGCCTCCAAACGACATCTTTCGGCTCGCTAGCATTTCAAATTGCCAAATTCAATCATTTTCGCTTAATAATGATCATTGTTGTGGAATCAATTGTTGGAGTATCCGAATGAGTGCCGTCATCGTGCTCGACGTCGGCAAGACGGTCAGCAAGCTCAGTCTTTGGTCTCCTGACGGAGATATCCTGGCGCGGGAGACCCGGGCGAATGAGCGTGTGAGTTCAAATGGGCGCGCCACGCTGGACGTTGATGGCATCTCCGAATGGCTGATTTTCACGCTCAAGAAATTCGCGCCTCTCGCAGAAGTCGCCCACATCATCCCGGTCGCGCACGGGGCAGGACTTGTTGTGGTGAAGTCTGGCCGACATGTCATTCCGCCGTTCGATTACGAAGTTCCCATTCCGGACGATGTTCGGCGTGGCTACGCGGCGGAGAGGGATCCGTTCGAAATTACTGGTTCGCCCTTTCTGGCCGACGGTTTGAATGCGGGGGCGCAACTATACTGGGCGGTGCAGGAGAATGATGCGGTCCTGGATGACGCGACAATCATGCCGTGGGCGCAATACTGGGCATGGTTTCTGTCAGGGGAAATGCGCTCGGAAGGCACCAGCCTGGGCTGCCACACGGATTTATGGGCGCCGATGGAGCGGGACTTTTCGCCCATGGCGAAGCGGTTAGGCTGGGCGCAGCGTTTTGCGCCGGTCGTCTTTGCGGGAGAGCCCATTGGACAATTGCGCGGCGACCTGGCCCACAGGACCGGATTGAGTCCAAACGCTGTCATTCATTGCGGACTGCACGATTCGAATGCGGCGCTCGTGGCGGCGATGGGATTCCCTCAGTTCGCTGAAGACGAGATGAGCATCGTTTCAACGGGTACATGGTTCGTAACGATGCGGCGACCGGAAAAGTCTGCTGACTTGCCCGCTTTGTCTGATGAAAGAGATTGCCTCGTCAATGTGGATGCGTGGAACCGGCCAGTCCCATCTGCACGCTTCATGGGCGGGCGGGAGATTGAGCGACTCGTCGCGCCGGATGCGCAGCGAGTGGACCGGAGGCAGGATCAGGCGCGGTTGATGGACGCTGTGCCGGACGTGATGAGGTCTGGCGCGCAATTGATGCCCTGTTTTGCGCCGGGATTTGGTCCTTATTCAAAGCGCTCAGGTCATTGGATTTCAAAACCCGGAACGGCAGATGCCAGAGGGGCGACCATCAGTCTGTATGCCGCTCTGATGACGAATACCTGTCTTGACCTGGTTGCTTCAACGGGGCCCGTCCTGGTGGAAGGGCGTTTTGCAGGGGCTGAGGTTTTCGTGCGTGGGCTGGCATCCTTGCGGGGTGATGATCAAGTGTTTGTATCGAGTGCGCAGAACGATGTTTCCTTCGGGGCGCTCAGGCTGATCTATCCTGATCTGGAGCCGCAAGGCGTTCTGGAGAGGGTTGAGCCTCTTCCCGAAGACCTCGGCAAATATGCATCTGGATGGGAAAGTCGTCTGGCCGAAGCGGAGTATGACACGGAGGGGCGCTGACTATTTTCTGTCGAGCAGATCGCCGGACAGGTCAGGCACGGACTTCGCGCCCATCAGCACCATCGCAATGCGCATCTCATGTTCGATCAATGAGATGAATTGCGATACGGCAGTCTCTCCCCCCGCGGCCAGTGCGTAGATGTAAGCCCGTCCGAACATGACGGCATCCGCGCCGAGGCAGAGCGCTTTTAAAACATCCAGCCCGTTGCGAAATCCGGAATCGACGAGCACTTTCATTCGTCCGTCGACGGCATGGACGATGTCAGGCAATGCTCTGATGCTGGACGACACGGTGTCGAGTTGGCGGCCGCCATGATTGGAGACGATGATGCCATCGGCCCCGAGGCGGACGGCGTCGTCCACATCGTCACGATCCAGAATGCCTTTTATCACCAGGTTTCCCGACCAGGTGTCGCGAATCCATTCCAGGTCGCGCCATGAGATCTCGGGGTCGAAATTCGCGCCCAGCCATCCGATATAGTCCGACAAGTTTGTCTTTTTCCCTCGGTAGACAGATATGTTGCCCAAATCATGCGGGCGCCCCATCAGCCCGACTGACATGGCCCATTCGGGATGTGTGATGGCTTGGTACATGCGCTTCAACGGCGCGTTGGGCCCGCTCATGCCAGAGTGGGCATCGCGGTAGCGCGCCCCGGGTACAGGCATGTCTACAGTAAAAACAAGAGTGCGCACACCAGCGGCTTCGGCGCGCTCAAGCACATTCTTCATGAAGGCGCGGTCTTTCAGAACGTAGAGCTGAAACCAGATCGCGCGATCTGTCTTGCTTGCAACTTCTTCCAGTGAGCAAACCGAGACCGTTGAAAGTGTGTAGGGAATGCCCGCCCGCTCGGCAGCCTTGGCGGCCTGTACTTCGCCCCTGCGTGCATACATGCCTGTCAGGCCGACCGGGGACAGGCCGATAGGGGCAGCGAGCGTTTCGCCGAACACGGATGTGCTCAGGTCAATCGAATCTGATCCCCGCAAGACGCGTTGCCGTAACCGGATCGACTGCAGATCGGATGTATTCCGCGCGAGGGTTTGCTCCGCATTCGCGCCGCCATCTATATAGTCGAACAGGAATTTTGGCAGCTTGCGAAGCGCGGCAGCACGAAAGTCTTGTGGTGATGAAATGATCAAGGCCGTCGCCTCCCTGATGGTTTGCCGACCACTCTGGCGTGTTCGTGCTTGACGTACAATAAATCGAATGCAATCAACAATGATAATAATCAATCAAAATATGTCATACATGTGCATGTGATTCAGGGGAGGAACATCGCAATGTCGATTGCTGGAGCGGACGCCGCAGGCGCCGTCGAAACCGGTGAGCCGCAGAATCTGGACTTCCACCCGGTTCCGCCTCGCAAGCTTCAACCCGCTGGATATTTCGCCGGAAACTATTCGGGGGAGCATGTTGCAGGTACGGAATTTGTCATCGGCGCATTGTTTGCCGGGGCAGGCGCGGCTGCATCCGATGTGATTCTCGGTTTGCTCGTCGGAAACTTGCTGGCAGTTCTGACATGGGCCTTCATCACCGCACCGATTGCGGTCGACACACGCCTGACACTCTACGCCTATCTCGAGAAGATTGCAGGTCGCCATTTCCTGAAGATCTATTCGGTTGTAAACGGCGTGATGTTCCTCGGGCTGGCCGGATCCATGATCACCGTGTCTGCCTCAGCTGTGCGCGTATTCTACAATTCGGCAGTCCCCGGTGCGCCAATTGCTCCGCAGACCGGAATGTTCCCCACCGACATTCGGTTTGTGCTCATCGCCTTGGCCGTGGGGGCCGTCGTGGTCGCGCTTGCTGTCTTGGGCTTCAAAAGGCTCGCGCAGTTTGCAGGCGCGGTCGTACCCTGGATGATCTGCATCTTCCTTGTCGGCGCCCTGGTGCTCTATCCCTTGCTGGCTCAGGCAACCGGAAGTGCCTTGCCCGCGGTATCAGGCGATGTGTTCTGGCAGGTCCTCTCAACACAAGTGTACCAGCCCACCCCGATGGAGGGCGCTTTCTGGTCCATCCCGAACGAAGCCAAGAGTTTCTGGTCCATTGCGGCCTTTGCGTGGGTCGCCAATCTCGCAATGCACGGATCCCTGGGAGACATGACGCTGCTGCGCTTTGCGAAGAAAAAGTCTTACGGTTGGTTCTCCGCACTCGGCATGTTCATAGGTCATTTTGTCTGTTGGGTCTGCGCAGGCGCGATGGGGGCGGGCGCGGCCTATGCGCTCAATACACAGATAGGTCTGCTGGACCCCGGCGCGGTGGCGACACAGGCGCTAGGCCTTGCGGGGGTTATCGCAGTCATCATCGCCGGCTGGACCACATCCAATCCGACGCTTTACCGGGCAGGACTTGCGTTTCAGAGCCTGAACCCTGCCTGGAAGCGTACCCATGTCACCATTCTCGTTGGCCTCGTCACCATGGTGCTGGCGTGTTCACCCTTCGTGTTTACCCAATTGCTTGGTTATGTCGGGTGGATGGGGCTGATCCTGTCGCCGGTAGGCGCGATCATCGTCGCGGAGCATTGGTTGTTTCCGCGCACAGGGCTTCGTCGGTACTGGACTTCGTATCGCAAGTCGGGGCTGAATGTGCCCGCAGTTCTTGCCTGGGGCGCGGCTCTTGCCATCATCTCTGTGCTGTATTTTGGCGCCGGTGTGCACCAGTTCTTTCTTCTGCTGCCTGCATGGGCCACCGCGACGATTGCCTATCTGGTACTCGCGCGCAGCTTCGGTGCTGCGAAACAATATCCGCAGGCGGAGATTGAGGAAGAGACGCTCGCGATGCGGAAGGCGGAGGAGGCTCGCTATCTGGCGTCGGGCGCGCCAATTGACGAGTCTGGCGGGCACACACTCTTGTGGTGGGGTTTGCAAGCAATCGGCTTCCTATCCCTCGCATGGATGCTGGTGTCCGGCGCGCAACTCCTTTTCGTCGATGCGGCTGCTTACCCAGGTGCCCTTGCCGCATTCCGCGAGAACGTCATCTGGCCAAGCCTTGTCTTCTTCGCCTGCGCGGCGCTGGCGGTGATCATTCGTGGGGAGAAGCGGGAGCTGTCCTGAGCGATTTGAACACGATTTGCCTGATCGCCCGACCAGGGCGCAGCAGCTAGAATGAATGGCAGCTTTCAGGAACAATGAGGCGCGACCGAGCGAGAAGGACTCTGACCTAGAGAAATGTTCTGCATTTCTGGAATTCAGACCATTCCTGGCGGGCGCGAAGGAATTTGTGTCCGCCAAGTCTCGTGCGCTGCTAAAGGCCAAACGGAGGTGGAGGCGCGCGCTACCCTAAGGAGGACTCCGTAGAATGAGTTATAACGAACATGTGAGGAGTTTCTCGACAACTATCACTGGATATTAAGGGCCAGTGCGGTACATGCGCGGCATGAAAGCCGTTTTCAATCTGTCCCTTCCTGTAGCTGCTGTAGCGATTTTGGCAGGATGTGCCTCTGTGCCGCAGCGGCCGGAGGAGGCCGCTTTACCTGTGGGCGGAGATTTTCTCAGTGTGGAGGCAGAGCTTCCGTTCAACACTCAATGGTGGACGCAATTTGGTGACCCCGAACTGACCGCGCTGGTCGATCGCGCCCTGTCTGCCAACAAGTCGCTTGAGCTGGCCTCTGCCAACTTGCGTGCAGCAGAGGCCTCTGCGCTCGGGGCGCGTCTTGGGCGGAGTTATTCGACGTCGGCCAATACGACAGCCGAAGTCGGCCGGGCAGCTCGGTCGGGCGAAGATGTCGATTTGTCTGTTCAGGGCGGACTAGGCGCCAGCTGGGAGTTTGATGCGTTCGGTCGGATTGAGGCTCAGATCGCGGCGGCAGAGTTCGATGTTGAGGCTGCGCGACAGGCACGCCGAGACGTGGCGGTGATCGTCGCCAGCGAAACGGCACGTAATTATGTGCAGATGCGCGGGGCGCAAACACGGCTCGAAGTTGCGCGCAAGAATGCCCAAACCCAGGCTGAAGGGCTCGAATTGCTTCAGACCCTTTTTGACAATGGCCGTGCAACCCGGCTGGACCTTGAGCGTGCTGAGGCACAATACCGGACAACGCTCGCCTCATTGCCCCGCTACGAAGCGACGATCCAGTCGTCTCGAAATGCTCTGGCAGCGCTGACAGGGCGGGCGGCGAACGATCCGGATGCCTCTTTGGCGAACCTCGTCTCCACGCGTTTGGATATTCCGGAACATGAGGGAGCCATCGCAACGGGCTCCCTGGCTGAACTGGTACGGAGACGCCCGGACATCCGCGAAGCTGAAGCGACCATTGCCCGGCAACTGGCCCTTGGAGAGGCGGCGCGGGCCGATTTGTTTCCAACAATTACGCTCAACGCAGATCTGTTCGCGCTGTTCGACGACAGCAACAATGTCGGGGATCTGTCGAGCTTCGGGTTCGGTATTGGGCCGTCCATCAGCTGGGCTGGTCCCGACCTCAGACGCGTCCGCGCTGATATCGCGGTTGCGGATGCCGTCTCCGAAGCGGCAATTGCGCAATATGAGCAGACAGTGTTGAATGCGCTCAGTGAAGTGGAGTCGGCGCTGACCGACTACACCAACGAATTAAGGCGGCGCGACGATCTTCAGCGCGCCGCCGCCTCAGCGCGCCGTGCGATTGATCTGGCGCGACTGCGTTTCGAAGAAGGCCTCGATGACTATCTCGACGTTCTGGAGGCCCAGAGAACCCTGCTGACTGCGGAAGACCAGTTGGCGGAGAGTAGATTGCAATCATCCAGCCTCGCGATTGCTGCGTATAGAGCGTTGGGTGGAGTAGAGTTGATGGACGGAACTCCGCAAGCCGATCCAGAAATGGCATTGGAATGAACATGTTGAACAGATTTGCCTCTCTTTTCGTAAGTGCTTTGCTCTTTTCCGGGCTGGTTGCGAATGCTCAGCGCAACAGTCCTGCAAGTGTGTTTGTCGAACCGGTTCAGGAACGCCATTTCTCTATGCGGATCGAAGCGCTCGGTACTCTGGAACCGAATGAGCAGGTGGATTTGACCCTGAATGCGGCAGACCGTGTCCGTGCGATCTATTTTGACGATGGCGACCGTGTGCATCAGGGCAAGACATTGCTGTCTCTGGCTCAGCGCGAGCAGGTTGCCCTGGTAGAGGCCGCTGAGGCGACTTACGATGAAGCACGCCGCCAGCAGGAACGTCTTGCTCGGCTCGCAGAGCAGCAGGCCGTTTCACAATCCGAACTTGATCAGGCCAATCGCAATCTGGATAGCGCGGCGGCTCAGTTGCGCGCAGTTCAATCACGCCAGCGCGATCGTGTGCTCGTTGCACCTTTTGATGGCGTGCTCGGGTTCCGGATGGTCAGTGTGGGATCATATGTTCAGCCGGGTGATGTGGTCGCCAGGTTGATTGATGACAGCGAAATGAATCTCGATTTCTCGGTGCCATCCACATTCTTGCGGACCCTTGAAAAGGGCACCGCGATTGAGGCGCGCTCTGACGATTTTCCTGGCGAGACTTTCGAAGGCACTGTTGCCTCTATCGACAATGCGATTGATCCTGTCACTCGGTCCGTTCGCGTGCGAGCCACCTTGCCAAATCCAGACCGTCTGTTGATCGCGGGCATGTTCGTGCAGGTCACGCTGGTTGCAGATCCGCGTGTCTCACTGTCCATTCCGGAGGAAGCCGTTCAGCCGGTCGGGCCGCGTACATTCGTGTTCGTCGCCGCCGAAGAAGGTGGTGAGCGCGTTGCACGGCGCAAGGAGGTCACGCTGGGCCTACGCCAGGCGGGACAGGTGGAAGTGCTCTCCGGACTGGTCGAAGGTGAAGAGGTCATCACGGAAGGCGTGATCCGGGTTCGTGAAGGCGGCGCTGTCAGTATTCGCGACAAATCCATGCTGGAGCCGCAGGCAGTCAGCGGGAAGAAAAGATCAGGCAGTTCAAGCGGTTCTTCATCATCTGCGGGACGCTAGAAAATGCTGCTGTCCGATACATCCATCAAGCGGCCGGTATTTGCGTCGGTTCTCGCGCTCATCCTGGTGATATTCGGTCTGGTCTCGTTCGAGCGCTTGCCACTCCGGGAATACCCGGACATTGATGCGCCGATCGTCTCGATTGATACGAGATACCCCGGTGCATCTGCCAGCGTTGTTGAAACGCGCATCACGCAAATTATCGAAGACCGGATCGCGGGTGTTGAAGGCATCAGATATATCGACTCCAACTCCAGTGATGGACGTTCTCGTATCAGCGTCGAGTTTGGAATTGACCAGGATATCGATGTTGCCGCGAATGACATCCGGGACCGAATTTCCGGAGTAATGGATAATCTTCCCGAGGACACGGACCCGCCAGAAGTCGAGAAGGCCGATTCCAATGATGATGTGATCATCTGGTTGAACCTCGCTAGTGAAACGATGACGACGCCCGAGCTTTCTGACTATGCGCAGCGTTATCTCGTGGATCGGTTCTCGGCGCTTGATGGGGTGGCGCGTGTACGGGTGGGCGGTTCCCGCGACTATGCGCTTCGGGTCTGGATTGACCGTCGCAAACTGGCCGCGAGAAATCTGACCGTTTCCGAGATCATTCAGGCGCTCCGTAGCGAGAATATCGAAGCCCCGGCAGGCAGTCTTGAGTCCGAGAAGCGAACGTTTACGGTTCGTATCGACCGGACCTTCCGGACACCGGAAGAGTTTGCGGCGCTCGTCATTGCTGAAGGCGCAGACGGATATCTCGTCAGATTGGGCGATGTGGCCCGCGTCGAGCGCGGCACCGTGGAAGACCGCAACATGTTCCGGGGCAATGGTGTCCCGATGGTGGGGCTAGGCATTATCAAGCAATCCACCGCCAATACGGTCGAGGTCGCTGCGGGTGCGAGGGATCTTGCTGAAAGGCTCAACGAAACCTTGCCGGAAGGCATGATCATCGCGCGCAGCTTCGACAGCTCGGTTTTCATCGATGCTTCCATTCGCGAAGTCTACACGACATTGGCCATTGCGGTCGGGCTTGTCACGCTCGTGATCTTCATCTTCCTGGGAAGCATTCGAGCGACCATCATACCGGCCATTACCGTGCCGATTTCCATCGTCGCCACATTCATCGTGCTCTACGCGCTCGGCTTGTCGGTAAACTTGCTCACCTTGTTGGCTCTGGTTCTGGCAATCGGGCTCGTCGTGGATGACGCGATTGTCGTTCTAGAGAACATTGTCCGACGGATTGAGGAAGAGGGTGAGACACCGCTCGTCGCCGCGTTTCGCGGGACGCGGCAGGTTGGCTTTGCAGTCGTTGCAACCACGCTCGTCCTGATTTCGGTATTCGTGCCGATCACCTTCATGCGGGGCGACGTTGGGCGACTGTTTACGGAGTTCGCGCTGACTATGGCGGCTGCGGTCGCGTTTTCGAGTATTCTTGCTCTGACTCTGGCACCGATGCTCGCCTCCAAATTGCTGAAGCGCGAGAAGAATACTGGCGTGATGGCGGCGCTGCCAAACGCCATTGATCGTGGGTTTGGTCGCTTGCGCGTTGGGTACGCCTGGGTTCTGGACAAGCTGATTATGCGACCCATCGCCGTCGGCGCCATACTCATCGCCCTGTTTGGCGGGGCTTATGGGCTCTCCCAGACCATCGAACAGGAATATGTCCCCATCGAGGATCGCGGAGCGTTCTTTGTATCCATCCGCGGCCCTGAAGGGGCGTCCTATGATTACATGGAACGCTACATGGACGAGATCGAACGCCGTATGCTTCCTTATACCGAGAGCGGCGAGGTCAACCGTTTGCTCCTGCGCGCCCCAGGTTTCGGAAGCTCATCGTTCAATCAGGGCTTCATGATCGTTGTGCTAAATGACTGGTCCGAACGCCGACCTGCGGACGAGATCATTGGTGAAGTGAATGGAAAGCTCTCTGACCTGCCCGGCATTCGCGCTTTTGCCATCATGCGGCAGGGCTTGGGCGGCGGAACGGGAAAACCGATCCAGTTCGTGCTGGGTGGACCGTCCTATGAAACGTTGGTCGAATGGCGAGACACGTTCATCGCAGCGCTTGAGGAAAACAATCCCGGCCTCGTCGATATTGATTGGGACTACAAGGAGACGCAGCCGCAATATCGTATTCAGGTGAATTACGACCGTGCGGCCGATCTTGGTGTGACCGTATCGGACATTGGCGAGACACTTCAGACGATGCTCGGCTCGCGACAAGTGACGACATATATCGACGATGGCGAAGAGTATGACGTCATTCTTGAGGGGCTGAGGTCAGAGCAGAATACGCCGAATGATGTGCAGAACATCTATGTGCGGTCTGCCCGTTCTGGCGAACTCATCCCCTTGTCCAACCTTGTAAGCATCATGCCAATCGCCGATAGCCCGACGCTCAATCGCTACAATCGCGTCCGGGCAATCACGATCGAGGCCGGCCTGGCTGATGGTGCCGCGCTCGGAACTGTGCTGGACGCCATGCAGGCGACAGCGCGCGACGTGCTGCCCCAGGAAGCCATCATCGATTTCAAAGGCCAGTCGCTCGACTTCAAGACGTCGGGACAGTCGATCCTGTTCGTTTTCGCAACAGGGCTGGTCATCGTCTTTCTCGTGCTTGCAGCGCAGTTCGAAAGCTATCGCCACCCGATCATCATCATGCTGTGCGTACCAGCCACGCTGGCGGGTGGCATGCTGGGCATCTGGCTGACCGGGAATTCCTTGAATATCTACACGCAGATCGGATTGATCATGTTGGTGGGGCTGGCCGCGAAGAATGGCATTCTGATCGTGGAATTTGCAAACCAGCTGCGGGACGAAGGGCGAGAGTTCCACGACGCGATCAAGGAAGCCTCTCTTGCGCGGTTCCGTCCGATTGTCATGACCAGTTTGACAACGGCTGCAGGGGCGTTGCCGCTCATCTTGTCGAGCGGCGCGGGCGCCGAAACGCGGTCAGCGATTGGTGTCCTCATCCTGTTTGGTGTGATTGCAGCAGCGCTGGTGACAGTGCTGTTCGTTCCAACTGCGTATGCGCTGATTGCACGTGGCAGCGGCTCTCCCGGAGATGTCGCCCGGAAGCTGGAAGCGGAAAGTGCGAGCGTCGATCAGGCGGCTGTGCCGGCCGAATAGCCTGTGTCGCTTTTTGTCGCTTGGTGTCGCCGAGACTAATCGAACTGTCTGCGCAGCTACAAAACATGATTGGCTTGGCCGCGCGATGCCCAGGGGCACGCACCAATGCTGTGAGCGAAGTGTGGCTTCTTCGTCACGACGATTGATATTCCAAAGAAAATGAGCCGCATTCTCAGGAATGCGTGTGCTGTGCGATTGACTTGCAATAGCATGGCTCGTAGGTGCCCTCTAGTATTGAGATGCATTCTCACATCTGTTTTCTAGAGGTTACATCATGAGTATTTCGAAGGTTGGCGCAGTCAGCACTGTCGCGCTTGTTATCGGCATGGCTGCCGCGTCGCCGGCATTGGCACAAAGCAGCGACGATGAGAGCCGTCAGGAGACCGTGATCGTCACGGGCACGACAGGTTCGTTCGGCGCGACAAAGAACGAAACGCCCATCGTTGAGACCGCACGATCGCTGTCGGTCGAAACGTCTGACATGTTCATCGACAAGGGGGCGCTGCGTCTCGCTGATACGCTGACCTATGTCGCGGGTGTGACCGCCGAGCCTTATGGCTTTTCCACACGGGGTGACTTCCCGTTCTCCCGTGGCCTCAGCATCCCTCGCTATCGCGACTCCGTTCAGGAATTGTTTGGCAGCTATAATTCGACCCGCGCCGACGTTTACACGATTGAGCAGGTTGAGGTTCTGAAAGGGCCCGCCTCTGTCCTTTACGGTCAAGGATCCCCTGGCGGGATCGCAAACTATGTTTCCAAGACTCCTCAGGAAGATTTCGGTGGTGAAATCGCTGCGGAGCTCGGCAACTTTGATCGCTACCAGATTGCAGGTGACGTGACCGGGCCAGTCGCTGGATCGGACGGAAAGCTGCTTTATCGTGTCGTTGGCGTCTATCGCGATACGGGTACACAGATTGACGAAGTCGACGAGACCACCACGGTCTTCATGCCATCCCTTTCCTGGCTACCGACACCTGATACGAAGTTCACTATCATCGGCTTGCTGCAGGAGACTGACAGCGACGCGGCCGCCCAGTTCATTCCGATTGAAGGGACGCTGGAGCCTCACAATGTGACGGGCGAGTTCATCGACACGGACGTCTATGTTGGCGAGCCTGGTTTCAATCGATACGACACAGATTCCCAGCAGGTCACCTTGCTGGCTGAGCATCGCATCAATGATGTGTTCAAACTCGAAGCAACCGCCCTGTGGCGCTCTGGTGAGGCTGACTACCACCAGGCGTGGCCAACATTCACAGGTGCCAGCCGCTATCTGAATCAATATCTGGGCGCGCCTCTCTTTACCGAGACAACCGTAGCTCGAACCTTCTATCAGGGCGACAACACGTTTGATCAGCTGGCGGGCGATGTCCGCGTGCGTGCGGACTTCACGACGGGCGCGTTTGAGCATCAATTGCTTGCAGGCGTACAATATCAGGACGTCGAAACGGACAGCGATTCTTCGTACTATTTTGCCGGTGGCGTGTTGCAGGGCGATTTCAGCTATGTCTTCGACCTGGCAAATCCGGTGTACGGAAACTACCCAGACCAGGCCGTGTTTGACGCCATCTATAACGACAATCCGGCTTCTACAGTTCAGGATCTCGGCATCTATGTTTCCGACCAGATTTCCTACGAAAACTGGCGCTTCACGCTTGGCCTTCGTAGCGACAATGTCGAAAATGACAGCGGCACAGTCGTTCAGGATGATGATGCCATTTCAACCAGCGTCGGTGTGCTCTACCGGTTCGACAATGGCTTTGCGCCTTATGCGAGCTATTCGGAATCCTTCGAGACTGTCGTTGGTACAGACACGACGACGGGCAACCCGCTGAAGCCGCAAGAAGCGCGTCAATACGAAGTCGGCGTCAAGTATGAGCCGTCTGCGTTCCCCGGACTGATCACCTTGAACTATTTCGATATTGAGATTTCCAATCTCGGAAATCCGAACTCCCTGCCAGGGGCTGCCTCCCAACAGGAAGGCGTCGGCACGCTGAAAGGCTTCGAGTTCGAAAGCCATGTCCAGTTTGACACTGTGTATGTCCAGGCAGCGTTTTCGACACTGGACGCGGAAGATCCGAATGGCTTCCAACTCGCTGCTGCGCCTGAAACTCAAGGCTCGGTCTGGGCGACGTGGCGGCCGGATGGCCAGTGGACCGGCTTCAAGTCAGGTGCCGGCGTCCGCTATGTCGGCGAAACTGTCTCCGAGAATGGTACATTGCGTTACGTGACACCGGACTACACGCTGGGCGACCTGATGGTTGGCTATGAGTGGGACCAGTGGGACTTTGCAATCAATGCCCGCAACATCACCGATGAAGATTATCTGACCGGATGTCTGACGCGTGGCGATTGTTTCCCCGGACAACGCCGGACAGTTGTTGCAAGCCTTCGCTACAAATTCTAAGCCGAGACTCATATGAGCCCAACCGACTACATTTTCGCAACGCTCGCTGCCTTGGGCGGTCTGCTTGGCCTGGCGCTTCTCTACTCAGTGTGGCGCAAGCCGGGGCGTCCGGTGATGCTTGTGGTCGGTTGGGCTCTCGTGCTTTCGAGCCTCCTTGTCTGGTTCATGGTGAACATGGATCGAGGTGTTGCGCAGATCGCATCCATTTTGATGCTGGTCGTCGCGGGACTGATTACCTGGCCGGGCTTGTTGGGCACTAATGGAATGCATGCGCCAATACGCATCAGAACGATTGAAAACACGCCCCCACAGGCCGCATCAATTGTCCAAAAAGCAACAGCCGTCGGTTCGGGTATCTGGACGTTCCTGCTTGCAGGACCTGTCGCGGGCGTGATCTCATTTTATGCAGGAGGCGCGCTGTTGCGCGTCACGGTTCCGGAAACGGGCAATCCTGCAAACGCAGCGGTCGGAGCGTTTCTATTCAGCCTGGTTGCATGGGCCTTGCTGAGTACATTGTTGTTGATGGAACAGCGTAAACTGCATCGGACCCTCTATGCGCTTGGCGCGTGTGCAGTCGCATTGGCTGCAGCTTTCATTTAATTCGTCGGGACAAGCTCATGGCAAAAACGATCTGGCCAAAATCTTCCAGCGCACGTGTGGACTCTGCCTTGTCTGCGCACTCTGTGATGGGGTTGGTAATTAGCGCATTGCTGTTCGTTCTGTGCCTCAGCGGAACGGTCGCGGTCTTTGAAGACGAAATCGAGTGGTGGGAGCAAGCGAACACGCCGGTCGTACATTCGGTTGATCCTGCAATCGTGCAGTCTTCCGCCGATGAATTGCTGAAGCGCGATCCGGATACGACCCATTTGTACGTATATCTCCCTCGTGAGGATTGGCCGCGCTATGTCGTGGGCGGCGACAACGGGTCTTACGCCGTGAGTGAGACCGGGACGTTTGTTGCAAAGCTGGAAGCGCCGTGGAACGAATTCCTGATCGAGCTTCATTACTATCTCACCATGCCGCACAGTTTTGGCATCATAATCGTAGCGATATTTGGCGTGATGCTCGTCTCTATGGCCATTTCTGGCCTGTTGGCGCATCCACGCATTTTCAGGGATGCGTTCCGGTTCAAGCGTTCAGGTCAGGCGCGGCTGGCGCAAGTGGATTTGCACAATCGGTTGAGCGTCTGGACGACACCTTTCCTGGTGGCCGTGGCCGGAACTGGAGCGATGATCGGTTTGTTCGGAGTGGCGGCGCTCGTGTTCGCGCAGACAAATTATGGCGGTGATACCAGCAAGTTGAGCGAAGCCATCTTTGGCGGCGAGGTGCTTGAGCCGGATGAAACACCCGTGCCGCTGACGGGCGTGGACACGGCGATGATCAATCTGTCGCGCGATGTCGTCGATGCCAATCCGTTTCTGATCGTGGTGCATGAACCTGGACAGAAGAGCCAGCACATCCAGTTCTATAGCGACGAAACCGACCGCCTGATTTATGGAGAGACATACACTTACTCAACAGATGGCGAATTGCTCGCAACCGGTCACAATTCTGATGGTCCGGCAGGGCAGCAGATCGCGCTGTCGATGTATAAATTGCACTTTGGCGACTATGGTGGCCTCTGGATCAAGGCGGCTTACTTTGGTCTGGGGATCATGCTGTGCATCATCGTTGCGACGGGCTTGAATATCTATTTCCTCAAACGTCGGGAAAAGGGACGCTCGGCCCCTCGGCTTGAGGCGATGTGGAGCGGCTGGATATGGGGGAGCACCGCAATGCTGCCTGTGACGCTCACAGCCAGCTTGATGGGTATAGGTGTTGCCATGCTGATCGCGGTCTACTGGCTTGGGTCGATCCTGTTGGCCGCAGCCGCCTGCGTATGGCTGACGGCAGCGAAAGCAGGGCGACTTTACAGAGGGGGCGCTGGTCTTGCCATGCTGGCCGCGCCGGCGATCCATCTCATTCGCGGCGAACTGGTGTGGTCAAATCCATACGCGGTTGGCGTGTCTGTTGGCCTTGTTGTCATTGGCGCATTGTTCGTGTTCAGGGCAGTCGGCTCGTTCGTGGAGCTACCCCGCAGCGTGCGCGCCTCTGAGACTGAGGCGGCTTGAGGGCGCTATTCTTTCGTCTCAAGAGCCTGGAACCATGCGCCGTTTGGCCCCTGTAGGATTACTGACTTGCAGCGTCCGATTCCGGGAAGGTTCTGTTCAACAGCTTCAACCTTTGCATGGTTCGAAACAGGAGCAATATCCTCCACCAATAGCGTGGCGCCCAATAGTCCACGAGCGGGAGGCCGGGCCGTTTCGAACACGGACGTCTGAGAGCCCGCGGGCAAGCCGTAGTTTATGATCCCAAAGTAGGGCTCACTGGTCTTTGTACCAACATTCCAGGCTCTTAGCTTCATGGAATCCGCACTGCCAACAAGTGCGTCAAAGCTCTCATCGTCAAGTCCATATCGATGAATCACTGTCAGGCCGAACACGTCTTCCAGAAAGGATAATGTGGGCTCCTGGTCCTGTACGGGGCCGGAAATGCTTTGGGGCTCGCTGACAAGTCTGTCACGAACCGTCGCAAGAGATTCAAACCTGTCAGGATCACCGCTGATAAGCGCGCAAACAACTCCGTCTGGTCCCCACAGGTGCGCTTCACGGAAGCGTCCTTCTGGTGTGTCATAGTCTGCGACTTCTGCTTTGAAGCGGAATCCGGATTTTTCGATTTCAGCCATGGCCGCATCAAGATCAGGTGCGTAAAAGTCGATCACTTTTAGGGCATTGCTATCGGAACCACGCGCCGGGTTCCGGATCTGGAAATCCGTACCGGGGGAAAATTGGATGAGCCTGACGCCAAATTGCGTTCCGGGCGTTTGAAGCGTGACTTCCAGACTTTCCTGATCCTGTGTTCCCCAGATTTCGGAGGTTTCCGGTGCGGTCCGTTCCAGACGACCAATTTCCTCAAGGCCGAATGCGGCGAAGAGTGCAATGTGTCGTTCTACGTCGCTCGACGAGATGATGGGCCCGTGAATGCGGAGAGTTTTCGGGGTTTGACTTGGGGAGGTCATGAAACCAGATCCTTGATCGGACTATAATGTGGAGCGCGTTTCGTTTGTCAGCGTGATCTTGAAGAGCTTGTCATCTTTGAACCAGTGCCATGTGCGAGCCCGGCTTTGGCCGTCTTCACTGATCTGGATCATCTCACAAACTCGAATGGAGGGGTCATTTGCATAGGTGAAGTTGAGATACACTGTCCGATCGTCGACCTCTTCCATCCAGCCGTCGAGGCGATCTTGCCATTCCAGGCGATTGTTCCTGTGATCTGCCTTCAGTGTTATGCGTGTCTCCCGTCCATCGCTCCAGGTGTTGCGGATATCGAGAACGAAGTCTGCATCTGCTTCGAGCGGAAAAGACGAATGCGTGTCGACCTGGTGCCGGTCTAGCACGTCACCTTCCGGAGTTATGTGGGTGTAGGTTCCTGTCCAGCTGCCACAGCCGCGCGCGAGTAAGGGAAAGTGCTGGGCGGTTTGATTCATGGCGGGAGGCTCCGTAGATTTTCCACCACGGTAAAAGGGTATAATGATATGTCAATTGATGGGGGCTTCTTTCAGGCCCTGTCAGTGGAAATCCCTGCTTCGAGGAATGACCCGGACGTTGCGCGGGTGGCGTCCGCCTGAGCGCTGGGGGGGCGGACCCTTGCGCTCCGGAATGGGGCGGGTGACCTCATCGGCGCGATCAAGGGCCTGCTTCAGCGGGTCTTGATGCGCGTCTTCGGACAAGCAGGCCAAGTCTCCGGTTCGGTCGATCAACTGATTTGCGACTATATGGGTAACATTGTCTGCGGTCTGGACCCGCCCCTTCACCAGCAGGATGCGCGCGCCCATCACCACAGAACGGAATCGCTCGAATACGTTTGGCCATACGACGAGGTTGGCGATGCCTGTTTCGTCTTCAATTGTAATGAAGCAGACATCGCTGGCTGAGCCGGGGCGCTGGCGAACCAGTACGACGCCGGCTGTCTGGACGCGCGCGCCATTTGCCAGGCTACAGGCCTCGCGTGTCGAAACAGCGCCCATCCGCTCATAGGCTTCGCGAAGGAAAGACATCGGGTGATCCTTGAGAGAGAGACGCGTGGTTTGATAGTCCTGCAAAACCTGTTCTGACGCAGGCATGATGGGCAATTGAGGGGCTTGTTCCTGGCCCTGCTCAGCAGCGTCCGCAGCTGCAAACAGGGGCAGTGTGTTGCCGCTGGCCTCGCCGCGTACACTCCACAGGGCTTCGCGCCGACTGAGCTGCATGGAGCCGAAGGCGTCCGCCGCTGCCAACAACTCCAATGATCGACGGCTGACGCGTGCGCGGCGGCGTATGTCGTCCGGCCGGTCATAGCCATGTCCCCGCGCCACCATCAGCGCTTCCATCTCGTCTTCGCGCAAGCCGTCAACTTGCCGAAAGCCGAGCCGTACTGCGCAATACCTGCCATCGGTAGGCTCCAGCGTATTATCCCAATCTGACAAATTCACATCAACGGGACGAATCTCCACGCCATGCTCCCGCGCATCCCGAACGATCTGGGCCGGAGCATAGAACCCCATGGGTTGGCTATTCAGCAGCGCAACGCAGAAAACATCCGGGTGGTGACATTTCAACCAGCTGGACACATAGACGAGGTGTGCGAAGGAGGCTGCATGGCTTTCCGGGAAGCCATATTCACCAAACCCTTTGACCTGATCAAAACAACGTGCGGCAAAGGCGGAATCATATCCCCGCTCAATCATGCGACCGACCATCATGTCCTGATAGTTTCCAATCGTGCCGACTTTTCGGAAAGTGGCCATTGCGCGGCGCAGGCCATTGGCTTCGTCGGCTGAAAATTTCGCGGCATCCATGGCGATCTGCATGGCTTGTTCCTGAAACAAGGGCACGCCCAATGTTCGGCTGAGGATGCGTTCCAGTTCATCTGGGGGGCCATGCTCTGGCGCTGGAGACGGGTAGGTTACAGTTTCCAGCCCTTTGCGGCGGCGCAGATAAGGGTGGACCATATCCCCCTGAATGGGGCCAGGCCGCACGATGGCCACTTCGATGACGAGATCATAGAAGGTGCGCGGGCGAAGGCGCGGCAACATGTTCATCTGTGCCCGGCTTTCGACCTGGAAGACACCCAGACTGTCGCCTTCGCAAAGCATGTCATAGGTCGCCACATCATCTTGCGGAATGGTGGCGAGCGAGAACTCCAGCCCCTTGTGCAATTGAAGCAGGTCAAATGCCTTGCGGATACAGGTGAGCATGCCGAGCGCGAGCACGTCCACCTTCATGATGCCGAGTGCATTGATGTCGTCCTTGTCCCATTCAATGAATGTGCGCTCATCCATCGCGGCATTCCCTATAGGGACTGTTTCGACCAGCGGCCCGCGTGTCAGGACAAAGCCGCCAACATGTTGAGACAAATGGCGAGGGAAGCCAATCAATTGCTGGGTCAGCAGGATGGCGCGGCGGATCATGGGATTGGCCGGGTCCAGTCCGGCCTGCCGGATCTGGTTCGGATTGATGGCGCTGCCCCAACTGCCCCAGACCGTTCCGGCAAGTGCAGAAGAAACATCTTCGGTCAGGCCAAGTGCTTTGCAGACCTCGCGAACAGCAGAACGGGGGCGATAGGAAATCACTGTTGCTGTCAGCGCAGCCTTGTGACGGCCATAGCGCTTGTAGACATGCTGGATGACTTCCTCGCGGCGCTCATGCTCGAAGTCGACATCGATGTCTGGCGGCTCCTTGCGCTCTCTGGAGAGAAAACGTTCAAACAGAAGGCTGGTCAGGGCCGGATCGACATTCGTGATCCCGATACAATAGCAGACTGCCGAGTTCGCGGCCGAGCCACGCCCCTGACAGAGAATGCCTTGCTCGCGTGCCCAGGCAACTATGTCGTGTACGGTCAGGAAATAGCGTGCATAGTCCAGCTCCTCGATCAGGGCGAGTTCCTTGTTGAGGGCGGCGCTGACCTTGCCGGGAACGCCCTCTGGGTAGCGCCAATGTGCGCCGCTCCAAGTAAGGTCAGTCAGGTGTTCCTGTGGGGTCTTTCCGGCAGGCACGGGCTCATCAGGATATTCATAGGCCAATTCATCGAGGCTGAACTGACAGCGATCCACAATCTCGACGGTGCGGCGCAAAGCAGGCTCAAAGCCTCTGAACAGGCGCGCCATTTCTTCCGGACTTTTCAGATGGCGTTCCGCATGGGCCTCCAGCTGATAGCCAGCCTGTTCGATGGTGCAATGCGTGCGGATGCAGGTGAGAACATCCTGCAGGGGGCGTCGCTCCGGAGTGTGGTAGAGGACATCATTTGTCGCAATGATTGGTACGCCGTGGCGCGCGCAGAAATCGGCAATGCGAGCGATCCGTTCACGGTTGCGGCCATGATAGGCATAGGTTGCAGCAGCGTAGACATTGCCCGGCGTATGCGCTGCGAAGCGTTCCAGTGTCTCTGCAAAGGTCGTGTCCAACCGTTCTGGTGGCTGGAAGATGAATACTTGTCCGTCTGCATGTGCGAGAATATCGTCCAGCGTGATCAGGCAGTCGCCCTTTTCCGCGCGCAGCTTTCCGTCTGAAAGGAGACGTGACAGCCGGCCATAAGCGGCCCGGTCAGTTGGGTAACAAATCAGTTCCGGGCCATCGGTTGGGACAAGGCGCGCGCCGATGAGAAGGCGTAGGCCAGCCTCTTTCGCTGCGATGTGCGCCCGCACGACGCCCGCGAGCGTATTGCGATCTGCAACACCGACGGCTGTGAGCCCGAGCTGTTTGGCGGTCAGGACGAGTTCCTCTGCGTGTGAAGCTCCACGCAGAAATGAGAAGTTCGTTGTGACGGAGAGTTCTGCGTACTCAGTCATGCAAAAAGACCGTGGACATACCATTCCGGTGGTCCGCCGCGACCATCTCCGTAAAGTCCTTCGCGGAACAGCCAGTATCGTCGTCCGGATGCGTCCTCGACACGGTAATAGTCCCGTGCGCGGGGCAGGAGTTTTACCGGTTCGGAGGGGGCGTCCAGCATGGCTTCGAGGTCAGCGCGGACATGGGCAATCTGTGCGGCATCCGCACGGGGATCCATTTTGGGGGTTAGCCAGGGGCGGGCCTGCCCACCTAGTGCGGGGGGAGTTTGGGGGGCGGCGATATGAGTCCACCATTCTGGTGCTATGCGTTCTGGCCCGTCGGCGCGGGTTACTGTACGCGGCACGCGTCGCCAGATGAAGCGCAAGGGCGGGCCGTCAGGCACTTCGGCCATAACTGTGACCCGTTCCGGTGAGGGTAGCAGGCGGATGGGTCGTGGCCCGGCAGTCGGGCTGGGTATGGCCGGAATTGGAACGCTCCCGTCAAACCGCGCCTGAGGCTCGGCGCGCTCTGGCATGTGGCTTTCGCGTGGCTGGACCCGGCTGACCGCCCCCTCTCCAAGCCGGGCTGCGATCCGGTCGGCCAAGGCGGACAAGGCAATGGCGTCCATGTCGGTTGAGGCGAGATCGCCTGACAGCGCCATGGGGCTGGTTTCCATGACATCGGTGCGGTGGGCTTCGAGCAGGAGGAGGTCTATGCCAAATCCTGGATCAATCGTGTCAATCCGTTCCCGGAACAAGCGGAGAATATGCTTCGGCTCACGTACAGGGCGGGCGGCTTTCACAGCGATGTCCGACCGGGAGCCATCTGATCTGAAAGCCGTAAGCAGGAAGCATCGTGCGCCGATCCCTGTGGCGCTGAGCGCTTCGCACACTTCCTGTGTTAGCTGTTCAAGGCCGATTTTGATAGCTTCGCTGGTGGCAATGGGCTCCGGACAGTTCAGCCGGGCTGACCGAAGTGGCATCGGGCGCAGAGGCGCAAGGGGTTCATGGCGCAGGCCAAGGGCCTGATCGAGCCGGAGAAGCACAGCATCGGCGGCGGATCGTGATTGAAAACGCCGTCCCAACGCCCTGCGGTCAATACCGTAGAGCTGGCCAATCCGTGTCAGCCCGAACCGCCTTAGCAGGGTTTCGGCATCAGCAGACAGGCGCAAGGCGGCCACGGGCAGATCAGTAAGGCCAGCCTGTTCTTCGCCTTCCTTCAGGCAGGTGCCCGGCGCAGCGCGGGAGAGGGCCGAGGCTGCACCCGGTGTGCCGGCAAGCCCCAATTGGTGTGAAATGGCATTTCGTTGCAACAGGCTGGAAAGCATTTCCATCATGGCGTGCTCACCACCATAGAGGTGGTCGCATCCCGTTGTTTCAAGGATGAGTCCATCTGTGCCATCAATCGCGACAAGTGGCGACAATCGGATCATCCAGTCACCAAGGGCTGCGAGGGCCTTCGCATCGGCGACGGGGTCCAGATCCTCGGCGACGAGATTGGGCGCGCGGGCGCGGGCGTCTGTAAAGGCCAGTCCCTCTGTAACCCCCAATTGTCGGGCAGGTTCATTGGCGGCCGCTACGCCCAGGCCCTTGGCGCCGTTTTCCAGCAACACGAAGGGTTGGTGGGGGTCAGGCGCTTTGTCGGAGGTGGGACGGGCCGATCCGGTCCTGTGCCCACGCCGGGCGCGTCGCAACCGGGTCAGCGGCCAATCCGGACACCACACGCAAAGATAGCGTTTCATCATCAAGCTCCAGATCAAAGGATTGCCCGGCCATGTGCGGGGCCTGGCGGGACCGTTCGAGCACAGCCTTCCAGCGGAGCGCTCCGGGGGCTTTCGGGTCGTAACGGTTCGGGGAGGACGGGCGGGGGGATATACGCCAACGGGCACTGGCGGCGGTGGCACCATCACGGCTGTAAGGCATTAGCAGAAGCACAGGCACGCCGTGGCGACCGGCGGCCAATGCCAAGCGACGAGATGCTGTGAAGTCGGTGTCTTCCAGTTCTGCGATAACAAGCGCTGCGACACCTGAGCGAATGGCTTCTTCAGTCGCCCAGAGGGTTTCGGAAAGTTTGCGGGGCGTGATTGTCAGGCAGGGGGATATATTTGTTGAGATCTCCCGATAGCCAGCTTGCAGGAGGAGACCATGAGACTGTTTCAGGCCGGCTTGGCGGATCCAGACAATCGGGCCTTTGCGATGCGCTCTGGCCGCGAGGGCAAAGCCCGTCATGGCGGCGAAATCCCCATGCGAGGCTTCGCAGATTTCATGCAGGCCTGCATCCCCCAGCCCGAGGGGGAAGGCCAGACTGGGCCGGTCCCGGGGGGGTGACAGATGAAAAACATCCTTCAGGGGAAGTGGTGCATGCTCCATGTGTTCATTATTTGTTCTGTCGCAGAAGAGTCAACTGCGCGCCGCTGCTGAGGTGAAATTCCTTAGGCGTGAACGAAGATCAGGAGAAGGATAACGGGCAGGGCGAAGCCTAGTGCTGTCAATGGCCATGTGCTGTTACGGCGAGCGGCCTGCATCTGCAGTAGCCATAGACCAGTCGCGCTGAAAATGATCACGCCAATCGCGAACAGATCCAGAAATAACGTCCAGGCTATTCCCGTGTTGCGGCCCTTATGCAAGTCGTTGAGGTAGGCAACCACGCCGCGATTGGTCTTCTCGAACAGGACGTCGCCTGTTTCGCGATCGATGCTGACCCAGGCATCGCCACCGGGGCGGGCAATACTGATGTTGATGTCGTACTCGGTCCACTCCCCGGTGCGACCGATCAAATCGAAGCCAGTCTCAGACTTCAGGTGACGTGCGACTTCTTTCGGCAAAGGCAATTGCGTGCCGTCTTCCAGAGTCTCCTGAAGCTGGCGTGTCATCTCCTCTGGCAGCACGACTTCTCCCTCAACCACTTTTGGTTTCGCAGACAGAATGCCTGCATGGTTGAGAGTGATCCCCGTAGACGCAAACAGGATCATGCCGACCAGACAGACCGCGCCAGACATCCAATGTATTGTACGCACCTGACGCTTGACGAACATCTTGAAGGAAGCCCGCTTGGCAGCGGCGGCAGGAGAAGAGTTCATGGAGACAGAATCCGCTATTGATGTCGCGTGGGGAGGTGCGCGCCACTGTTGCCCGGCGTCGTAACACGGCCCGAAATGCTCTTGCAAGTCATTCGCATGAATTTGCTGCGATCATTACGTGCCTTTTATGTCGCGCACTCTATTGATCTGTAGAGGTTTCTCATCTCTGAGTTGGGTCCGAATGCGTTACGTTTTGTTAGATCAATGTGATCCTGCACATGCTGCAGCTGTCTTCCATCGTGAGCCGGGCATGCTGTGGCTGGATAGTGCAGATCCGGATCACCCATCGTCGCGATGGTCGTATCTTTGTGTAGCGCCGGTTTCGACCATGCGCCTGACCGCCCAGGCGACCGAAACTGAATTTGCTGCCAGCATGGATATGTTGCGCCGGTGGGTGACGGCACGACCTCGAACCCGAATTTCTGGCGGACCACCGTTTCAGGGCGGCGCAGCAGGCTATGTGGCCTATGATGCTGCGCCACTCTTCCATAGCCGGTTCCATTCGCGCCATGTTGCACAATCCGATATGGCGGAATTCAGTTTGTACGACACGCTCTTGGCGTTTGATCATGTGCAGGGAAAGACCTGGATTATGTCCGCTGGTCTCACGTCTCCTGATGAAGGCCAAAACGAAGATCTTGCAGATCAGCGAATATCGAAAGTAATGGCAGCCCTTTCGGGATCAGGCGGACTAGCCACCTCTGTGGCGTCGGTTAAATGGGAACGTCCTGACCGGGCTATCGACTACGTGAAAGCGGTTGAGCGTACACAGGAATACATATTGGATGGCGACATCTATCAGGCAAACATTGCCCAAAACTGGATAAGTGAGAAGTTGGGCGCAGATGATGCGTTTACCAATTATCTCGAGATGCGAAAGCGAACACCCGCGCCGTTCGCGGCTTTTGGTCATTTTGGTGGGCGAATACTGGCCAGCGCGTCACCGGAGCGATTGATCTCTGTGTCGGCTGATAGGCGTGTTGTCGCAGAACCGATCAAGGGGACGATGCGGCGGGCATCAGACCCGAAAGTCGACGCTAACATTCAGGCCGAGTTGTTGGCGTCCGAGAAGGACCGTGCAGAGAATATAATGATTACTGACCTCCTGCGGAACGATCTATCAATCGTGTGTGCGCCAGATTCGGTCAAGGTTACGTCACTCTGCAGGCTTGAGACATTCTCCAATCTTCACCATCTTGTCTCGACCATCGAAGGCGATCTGGCCGAAGACAAGGACGGCGTTGATTTGTTCTCAGCAGTGTTTCCTGGCGGATCTATCACAGGGGCGCCCAAATTGAGGGCCATCGAGATTATTGACGAACTGGAACAAAGACCGCGCGGCGCGTATTGCGGAGCGGTTGGGTATGTCGGCTTCGATGGTGCGATGGATTTCAACATCCTTATACGTACTATAGACCATCTTCCTGAAGAGAGCGTGCTGCTGGCAGGGGGAGGCATTACGCTGATGTCTGATCCGCAAGGTGAACTCGCCGAGTCGGAGTTGAAGGCGGAGCGGATAGCGCCTGGGCTATTTGCGCAAGAGAACTCGTCATGATCCTTGTTCTCAACAATCGCGATAGTTTTGTATTCAACCTGGCAAGGTATGTGACCTGTGCAGGCGCAGACGTGATGGTCATCGATAGTGACCGCGTCACGCTGAGTGAGATAACCGATCTGGAACCAGACGCGCTCGTGCTCTCACCGGGACCCTGTACACCGAACGAGGCCGGAATTTGCCTCGATGTCGTGCGCCATTTCAGCGATGCGTTGCCGATTCTCGGAGTGTGTCTCGGCCACCAGACGATTGCGCAAGTGTATGGCGGCAAGATTGTCAGGGCTGGTCATCCGAGGCATGGCCGCACGACAAAATTGTCCGTCCAGAGTGGAAAATTGTTTGAAGGGCTGCCAAGGTCATACGAGGTTGGGCTGTACAATTCCCTCGTCGCACAGTTTGATGAATTGCCCGACGAACTCATGGTGAACGCGGTATCTGCTGAAGGTGAAATCATGGCGCTTTCGCATATCTCGAAACCGCTCTTCGGTGTCCAATTCCATCCAGAGTCAATCCTGACCGAATATGGTGCGGAGTTGATTGGCAACTTCGTGCAACTCAGTAAGACGTGGCCTCGACTATGAACTTGTTTCAACCATCATCCAGTCCGGTTCATTCCGTTTCGTTCGATGTCAGAGACCGAGGGCTGTTGCTGGCAGACGGAGTGTTCGACACGTCCTTGGTAGTTCGTGGGCAGATCATGATGCGTGACGCGCATATTGATCGCCTTCTGGATGGCGCTGTCGCTCTTGGCATCCCTCTGCAACGCTCTCAGATTGAGGGGGCGATGGACCAAGCTGCCCCGCCCGAATCATCCGGAGCGCTGCGCGTTACCGTCACGAGAGGCGCGGGCGGTAGAGGGCTGGCCGGAGAAGTGTCCGGTGGCGCGACAATTTTGGCGAATTTGACAGACTATGATGTTAGCGTGCCTTTGCCCGCCGTGCACGTCCAAGAGAGCGAGATTCTGCGCAATCCGACCTCTATAAATGCGCGGCACAAGACTTTGTCTTATACGGATAATGTTGTTGCTCTACGTGCTGCAGTCTCCTCCGGGTTTGGAGATGCGTTTTTCTTTTCGCCGGGAGGCAATCTATCCTGTGCGACAGCGGCAAACGTCTTCGTTCAGTTGGGACGAGATATCGTGACGTCACCCATTGATGACGGAGCCTTGCCTGGCGTGATACGAAATTGGGTGCTTGAGCGGGGATACATCGGCGAGTTTGTAGTTTCCGAAAGGTCAGTATCGCGCAGTGATTTGTTGGCTGCTGATCGCGTCTTCCTGACGAACAGCTTGCGACTGTTTCAACCTGTGTCGGGATTTGAGGCCACTCACTTTGAGCCGTTGCTGCCTGAAGGGTGTGAAGCGCTGCGGAGCCAGTTGATTGGTCGCTGACCCCGCAGTCGTCGCAATTAGGCCAGGGCTGCGGTAAGAGGCGTCAGATCTAGCTTCAGGCTTTCAGCCACCGCTTCGCACGTGACCTTTCCGTTCCATACGTTCAGTCCCGCTGTCAGATGAGGATCTGACCTCAATGCATCTTTCCAGCCCTTGTCAGCGATCCGCAGCGCATGTGGAAGTGTGGCATTGTTGAGGGCATAGGTAGAGGTTCTGGCGACAGCGCCCGGCATGTTTGCGACGCAATAGTGAACAATGTCGTCCACCACATAAGTTGGGGCGTCATGCGTAGTCGGCTTTGAGGTTTCAAAACAGCCGCCCTGATCGATCGCGACATCCACCATGACGGCGCCGGGCTGCATGATGGAAAGCATTTCGCGGGTGATCAGCTTCGGCGCTGCAGAGCCGGGTACGAGCACAGCGCCGATCACGAGATCAGCCTGCGCGATTTCCTGCTCGAGTGTGGCACGCGTGGAGTAGACCGTGTTTGCGCCTGCTTCAAAATGCGTCGCGAGGCGTTCGAGCACATCGGGGTTGCGGTCCAGAATGGTCACATCGGCATGCATGCCCACGGCCATTTGAGCCGCGTTGAAGCCAACCACACCGCCTCCGATTACGACCACACGGCTCGCGCGCACGCCCGGAACACCGCCGATCAGAACGCCGCGGCCACCTTTGGCTTTTTCGAGTGCAGACGCGCCAGCCTGCACAGCAAGTCGACCGGCCACCTGGCTCATGGGCTTCAACAGGGGCAATCCGCCTGTGCGATCCGTGACGGTTTCATAGGCGATGCAAACTGCGCCTGATTTCATCAGATCCTGGGTCTGTTCCGGATCCGGGGCGAGGTGCAGGTAAGTGAACAGGATCTGACCTTCGCGAAGCATGGCGCGCTCCGGTGCCAAGGGCTCCTTCACCTTGATGATCATGTCTGAGCTGGCAAACACATCTGTCGCCGTGTCCGCGATGTCAGCACCAACGGCGCGATAGGCATCGTCTGCAGCGCCAATGCCCATGCCGGCCTGAGTTTCGACTAGAACGGTGTGTCCACGCGCGACAAACTCGCTGACGCTTTCCGGGGTCAGGCCTACCCGAAATTCGTTATTCTTGATTTCCTTTGGAACGCCAATCCGCATGCTCGCAACTCCCGGCAGGTGATGTTACCTCTATTTTCGCGGATATCGTATATTTTATGCCCTAATGTCCAGAAAATTAGTATGAATTGTGCCGCGAGAAAAACTAATCTCCGAAAAATATTCTATTCGCTTGGTGTGCTTCCTGCTGGCTCTTTCCAAACTGCTAAGGCCCGATAGAGCGCCAGGCTGTTTAGCCCATGGTCCAGATTTGCCTGAATGAGTTGCTGTTGGGCGTCATAATTTTCGCGTTGAGCATCGAGCACGGTCAGATAGTCGTCCAACCCGGACTTGAACCGTTCCTGAGACAGATTCAGTGTCACGCTGGTATCCTCCGCCAGTTGTTCAAGCGCATCCAGGCGGCGCGAAATTGTCTCTGAGACCGCGAGTGCGTTGGCAACCTCCCGGAAGGCCTGCTGGATAGCGCCTTCATAGGTGGCGATGGCTGCGTCAGCGTTCGCTCGGGCGGCATCAAGGTTTCCTTGCCGGGCGCCGAAATCGAAAATCGGGATTGAGACGCTCGGCGTAAACGTCCAACCTGACGCGTAGTCGCCTTCGAACAGGTCCGAAATGTCGCCTCCTGCAACCCCAACACCACCAGACAAGGATACGGACGGGAAATAGGCGGCGCGTGCCGCGCCGATATTAGCGTTTGCAGCGAGCAATGTTCGTTCAGCCTGGATAACGTCTGGACGACGCAACAGAACCGAGGATGATTGGCCGACTGGCAAATTCAATTGTACCGGCGAAGGTGAGAGCGCCACGCTTGCCTCAATTGCCGGCGGCAGATCCGTGCCAACCAGATAACGGAGCGTATTGATGTCTCGCCGTACATTCGCTTCGAATGTAGCAGCCTGAGCCTGAGCAGACGCAACGGATGCGGAGGCACGTCGCAGGTCAATCTCACTGGCCGTCCCGGCGTCGAAGAGGGCCTGAGTGAGCTCCAAGCTTTCTTTCTGGCTCTCGGCGGTTTGTTGAGCAAGGCGCAACAATTCCTTGTCCGCACCCAGTTGGAGCCAGGCTTCAGCCACGGATGCAACGAGCGAGATCTTCGCCGCGCGTTCACCTTCTACGCTGGCGAGATAAGTCTGCAGTGCCGAGTCATTCGTGTTGCGGATGCGCCCGAAGAAATCGAGCTCCCATGCGGAAACACCAATCTGCGCGGATGTGCTGTCGCTGAACGTTGATGAGTACGCTGAGCTGTCATCAAAAGTGTCGCCAATCTGCGCATTGCCTGAGCCATTGAATGAAGGCCATAAGCCCGACCGCGCGGTGATGAGATTGGCGCGGGCCACTTCAACCGTCGCGGCGACCGTTCTCAAGTCGCGGTTCTGTTCAAGCGACAAGGCGATCAGCTCCTGAAGCTCTTCGGACTGGACGACCTGCTGCCAAGTCAGTGTCGAGGCTCCTTCCTGGGAAGGATCAGCAACCGGCAGTTCCGCCGGAACAGGGG
This sequence comes from Hyphomonas atlantica corrig., assembly GCF_000682715.1. GTDB lineage: Bacteria > Pseudomonadota > Alphaproteobacteria > Caulobacterales > Hyphomonadaceae > Hyphomonas > Hyphomonas atlantica. The sequence goes on from NZ_AWFH01000061.1 coordinate 80,053, forward strand.
CTACGGGGCGCTCATATTCCGGCGCCATATTGACACAGCCTGTGAGAACCAGCGCGCTGAGGGAAGCGGCGAGATAGTGGTGGCGGGTCATGCGGTCTCTCCAGTATTGGCAGGACGCTGGCCGCGAAGGCGCATGGTTACCTGACGAACGATGACATAAAACAGGGGGGCAAACAGCAGGCTGAACGTCATGGCGGCAATGACGCCACCAATCATGATCCAGCCCATCGCGTTACGACTTTCAGATCCCGCACCTGAGCTTAGCGCCAATGGCAGTACACCGAAGCCGAAGGCCAGGGATGTCATCAGCACGGGGCGGATACGAAGACGGACCGCTTCAATCGTGGCAGACACGACTTCCTTGCCGGTTTCTTCAAGTGTGCGTGCGAATTCGACAATCAGAATTGCGTTCTTCGAGGCTAGTCCGACCGTCATCAACAGTCCCACCTGGAAGAACACATCGTTTGCCAGACCGAACAGGTTTGCCGAGGCGACGGCGCCTGTAACGCCGAGCGGTGCAACGAGAAGTACCGAAATTGGCACTGTCCAGCTTTCATAGAGGGCCGCGAGGCAAAGGAATACGAAAAGCAGAGACATGATATAGAGCATGGTCGCCTGATTTCCGGTTTGTTGCTCCTGACGGCTGAGGCCACTCCATTCATAGGTGATGTCGCCCGGCAGCTGGTCGACCAGACTGCCGATGAGGTCCATCGAAGCTCCCGAGCTCTGTCCGGGGGCTGGCGATCCCTGGATGTTCATGGCGGAAACGCCGTTGAAGCGCTGCAATTGGGGAGAGCCATAGCTCCATTCGCCGGATACGATTTCGTCCAGTGGAACCATCTCACCTGTATTGCTGCGTGCGAACCAGTTCGAGACATCGTCTGGCTGCATGCGGTCGTCTGCATCGCCTTGGACATACACGCGCTTGATCCGTCCACGATCCAGAAAGTCGTTCACATAGGTGCCACCAAAAGCGATGGACAGCAGACTTGTTGCGTCCCCGACCGAGACACCTAGGGCCTGAGACTTCTGGTAGTCCAGATGCATGTTGAATTGTGGGCCATCATCACTACCGTTCGGGCGTACACCCATCAGGCGCGGGTCTTGAGAGGCCATGCCGAGCAATTGATTGCGTGCATTGAGGAACTCCTCGTGGGACAGCCCGCCAGTGTTCTTGATGTATAGGTCAAATCCGCTGGAGTTGCCCATTTCCTGAATGGGAGGCGGAACAATCGGGAAGATGTTTGCCTCATCGATTTGGGAGAGGCCTCCAAATGCGCGGCCCGCAATAGCTTGTACAGTGTTTTCGGCACCGGGGCGCTCTTCCCAATCATTCATAGCTGCGAAGGCAATGCCATTGTTTTGGCCCGCCCCGACGACGCTGAAGCCGGCGACCGTGAAGAGGCCCTTGATGTTGGAACTTTCGTTTTCAGCATAATAGCCCCGAACTTCGTCAAGCACGGAAGCTGTGCGTTCAAGTGTGGCGCTTTCCGGTAGCTGAACGATGGTCATCATTGTGCCCTGGTCTTCGTCTGGGAGGAACGCGGTGGGCAAGCGGACAAACATCAGGCCGGTCAGGGTGATGATTATTGCGAATACGCCCAGCATGATCCAGCGCCGACGCACAATCCGGGTGACCGCCGCCTCATAGCCACTGGTCAGCTTGTCAAATCCGGCATTGAAGGCATTCGCGGGAGCCATGAGCCACGACTTGCCATTCCCGTGAGAAGGCTTGAGCAGCGTGGCGCAGAGAGCTGGAGACAGCACGACAGCTACAATTACCGACAAGGTCATGGCGGCCACGATTGTCACTGAGAATTGGCGGTAGATCACGCCGGCCGAACCGGGGAAAAACGCCATTGGAACGAAAACGGCTGAGAGCACGACGGCAATTCCGACAAGTGCGCCGGTGATTTGCTGCATGGATTTGACGGTCGCATCATAAGGCGACAATCCATCCTCATGCATTACGCGCTCAACGTTTTCGACAACGACAATCGCGTCATCAACCAGCAAGCCGATAGCGAGCACCATGGCGAACATGGTCAACGTGTTGATGGACATGCCGAATACCAGCAGCACGGCGAATGTTCCCAACAACACTACAGGCACGGCAATGATCGGGATCAATGACGCGCGGAAGCTTTGAAGGAATATCAGGATAACGACGAAGACCAGTGCGATGGCTTCGTAAAGTGTCTTTTCTACTTCGTGGATGGAGGTCTCGATGAAGGGGGTCGCATCCACCGGGAAGACGTATTCCATATCTGCGGGGAAATCTTCCGCGAGGTGGCCCATCGCTTCTTTCACTCGTTCGGCAGTGTCGAGCGCGTTTGCGCCAGTCGCAAGCGTGACGGCGAATCCCGTTGATGGATAGCCATTGAAGCGAGAAATGAAGGAGTAGTCCTGTGCGCCCAATTCAACTCGCGCTACATCCTGCAGTCTCACAGAGCCGCCAGCTGACGTCGTGCGGATAAGCAGATTGCGGAATTGTTCTGGTGTCGTCAGCAACGATTGCAATGTCACCGTCACATTGATTTCCTGGCCGGGTACTGAGGGCGCGCCGCCGAGGGCACCCGAGGCGATCTGTGCGTTCTGCGCCTCGATGGCTTGGACGACTTCAGACGGCGTCAGGCCGTATTGATTGAGCTTTTCAGGTTCGAGCCAAACCCGCATTGCGTACTGGGAGCCGAACACCTGGACATTCCCAACACCATCCAGACGACTGATCGTGTCGTAGATGTTCGATTGGACATAGTCGCCCAAATCCGTCTGATTGAATGTTTCGTTTGGCGAGTAGACAGCCGTTACCAGCAGGAAGCCCCCGCTCGCCTTGCTGACCGTCACGCCCTGACGCTGAACCTGCTCTGGCAGAAGAGGTGTGGCCAGGGAAATCTTGTTCTGTGTCTGCACTTGCGCAATGTCAGGGTCGGTGCCGGGTTCGAAGGAAAGCGTGATGGATGCAACGCCGTCCGAGCTTGAGGAAGAGGAAATATAGTCCAGTCCGTCCAGCCCGGTGAGTTGCTGTTCGATAACTTGGGTTACCGCATTCTCAACGGCTTCGGCTGAGGCGCCGGGATAGCTCGCATTGATGCTTACCGTGGTAGGAGCAATGTCCGGATACTGCGCGACTGGAAGCGACCGAAGCGCCATCCCGCCCGCAAGCATGATAATGATCGCAATCACCCAGGCGAACACTGGGCGATCAATGAAAAATTTGGCCATGAGTGAGTATCCGGTGTTTCTAGTTCAAGTCGCTTTGGGTTTCGCGGGCGGCAGATATCTGAGGATTTGCCCGCACAGGGTTTACCGTCATGCCGGCTTGAACCGATTGCAGGTTTGAGACGACGACTTCTTCACCCGCTTCCAATCCATCGAGCACGATCCAGGATTTTCCATCAAAATCCTCAACCTTGATGAGGCGCTGTTCAACCGTGTTGTCTTCCTTCAGTACCATGACAGATGCCTGGCCTGTCGGCGTGCGCGATACGACGGACTGTGGGAGAGTAACGACGTTCTCGTATGAGCCGGCAACAAACTTCGCGCGAACGAACATACCGGGCAGGAGGATGCCATCCGGATTGGGTACATTTGCACGCACGGCAATCGTGCCTGCACTCTCATCAACATTAACTTCGCTGAACTCAAGCGTACCTTGAAGCGGGTAGATCGAGCCGTCATTCAGAATGATGCTCACTGGCGTCATGTTGAGTTCCGAAGAGGCAACCTCTCCAGAAGCGATTTGCTGGCGAACGCTGAGTACCCGGTTGCTGGAAACAGTCAGGTCCACATAGATGGGGTCAATCTGAAGGACGCGGGCCAGGGCATCGGTCTGGTTTTGTGTGACGAGCGCGCCCTGCGTTACGGAAGAGCGACCGATGCGGCCTTCAATCGGAGATGAGATTTTTGTACGGGCAAGGTCGATACGGGCGCGGTCCAAAGCTGCTCTTTGGAGTGCGATATCTGCCTCCGCTTCCTGGGCTGAGGCCATTGCCTGATCATATTCCTGCTGGCTGACGGCGTTGATCTTTGCGAGCTCAGCGAAACGCGCAGCCGTCTCATTTGCGACTTTGGAAGATGCTTGCGCGCGGGCCAAGGATGCTTCGGCGCTTCTTACATCTGCTGCATATTCGGCGGCATCGATTTGATATAGGGCCTGTCCGCGTTCGACCAGGTCGCCTTCCTTGAAGAGGCGTTCCTTGATGATGCCTGTAACTTGCGGCCGAATCTCAGCCTCGGCGTATGCGCGTGCACGACCGGGGAGTTCCACCTCGTTTGGAACGGTGGTCAGTTCCGCGGTGAGTGTCTCAACTCGGGGGGCGACAGGTTGCGGTGTCGCGGTGGTTTCCCCACTGTCACCACATGCCGTCGCGAGTAACGCAACGGCAAGGGCTGCAACCGAAAGACTTTTTCTTATAGGTTTCATGGGGATTCCTTGACGAGCCGGTCGGCTCACTTATAAAAATAGAATGAGCGCTCTATCTAGTGCTGCGGTGCAGCAAGTCAAGATTGGGCATGACGTAAATTAGGTGCATAAACGCATGACAGATATTCAGATTTCGAAGACCGCCGCCAAGAGAGAGGCCAGGATTGCCGAAATCCTCGATTGTGCAGAGGTACAGTTCGTTGAGAGTGGATTTCATGGCGCGGGAATTTCGGGCATTGCGAAATCCTGCGGAATAAGCGTCGGGCACCTCTATCACTACTTTTCCTCCAAAGAGGCTCTCATCGAAGCCGTCGTGGAGCGGGAACTGGTGCGGCAGCGGGACAAGCTGGAAGACTTTCGGAATCTCAACGCTGCAGAAATTCGTGATCAGATCGCGCCCCTGGTCATTGATGCTATTGTAAAAAGCCAGGAACCGTTCCGAACTGTTTTGAATTTTGAGATTCTGGCTGAGGCGCAGCGCAATCCTTCGATCGCTGCGATATTGCAGCGATATGACCGAGAAATTCGGGAGGAGTTTTGCGCTCTTCTCGAAAAGGCCGGTATTGGGACGCCCATCATGCGAACCGAAATGCTCTTTAGCCTGTTTGCGGGAATTCCCGCCCGCAATCTGCGCCATCCGGAGCAGGAGCGCTCCCAATTCATTGAGCTGATGAAGCCGATCATCACAGATATTCTTGTAGGGGACGATTGCTCAGGTTGAGGTCCAATATGCATTGCGCCGTCTTCATTTTGATGTCGAAAGGAAGGCGGTCATGCTCGCACGTAGCGTGTCAGCTCCACAGGAAGTAACGCTGGCCATTTGGACAGACCTGCGGTCGTGCCGAGGTTCTGTCACCGGGCGTTCAAAATTTAGCTCTTTGTAGCAAGCAAGACTTTCAACATAGCACGAGGATCCCGAGTACACGGCCCGGGTGATATGGTCCGGAAAGAGCAACCGCGACCTGATTATACGTTCAGCGCCTGCTTCAAGCGCTTCGAGGTTTCGATAAACCTCGAAATGTATATGGGGTATGCGCCCGCGATATGTTCCGGGAAACACCGTTGAAAATCGTACCCGTCCACTCGTGTCAGTAACGCCGATCCCCCTTAAGTAATTTGTATCCGGTTTGTTGTATACAGAGTACTTCCCAGAGGCATCCGCGTGCCAGATATAGATCGCATGATTTGCAAGCGGCGCTCGCCTGTTTGAGGTTGAGAGGAACTGAAGTCTCAGATCAAGTGGCGCGCCGGTGGCGGTTCCTGAAAGGCCTGCGAAACCCCGTTTCAGATCAGATCGTATCAGGCCGGAATTGATCCATAGCCTGGCAAGGCTCTGCTCAAGGCCGAGAAATTGGTCGGCGGGATAAGGCGTGATGGCGTTTGCCGCCTCTACGGGCGCAAATGGTTGTCGCCGTACCGAATTCCTCATGCCTATTGCCGTCCGCGGGGGGGAGGTGCGCGGCGGTTAGAACCCTGAGGTGTCGGTTGATCCATCCGATTTGTGATTTCGGAAGCTGCCAAAAGCTCTGCGCGGGTGAGGTGTCCGTTGTGGTCCCTATCGAATGTTTCGAATATGTCGATTAGACGTGTTCGGAACTCCTGCGGGGTGATGCGGCCGTCCAAATTGCTGTCGAATGCTATAGGATTGGGTAAGGCGTTCGGATTTCCAAGTGCTGTACTTGACCATTGGGTCATCTCGATTGCGGTCCTATAATCGCTCTTTGCTCCAGATACTGACAGCCACTCCATCTCAGTGCCCTGCTGAGCCTCTGAGAGTGTGACTATGTGATCTTTGTTTGTGTCCATTCCAGTAAACAGGAGTGCGATGGGCGGAGCAGACATTGGTTGTGAGGGCACCGGGCGGGCGCGATCATCTTTGTCTCGACCGGTGGGAGGCCCTGGTCGTGAGGATGATGCGCAGGCGGCCAGCAAAAACGCTGCGCCTATGCCCAAAACGGCGAGCTTGGTGGTGGAAGTCCGTTTCGGGTGCCGCCCGGTAAAGGGGGAGGTGAGGGAGGCGTCACTGGGTGAGACGTAGGGGACGCGTGACACCTCCCTCTCATCGCATCTATTGTTGCACCCAAAGGGAGGTTCGGTGAGCAAGGGGCGGACTGGGACTGTCCTATCTGATGCGATGATTACTATGACTGGGCTTGAATAAGAGCTGGTCCTTGCAGACGACGTGGCAGTGAACTTCGGCATTGGGGCATCTCTCATCATTATTCTTCCGGGAAATTCCCCAGAGCTGATGGTGAGAACATGCTCCGTCCATGTTGAGAGGATATGCCGGTTCCGACAAAAGTGATGGCAAGATGTGGCAGTGCGCAACACTGCATTACGGATTTGAAATATCGAAAATCTGATAGCGCGTTCGTCGAACGATTATGCCGCGAATGCAGGATCAAGCCCATCATCTGCAGCCGCGACACAACTTGGCAACAAGTTTATCCTATCTGTAATGATCTGATTGAAATTTCTGTTCAGGAGACTCTGGCGATGCCAGATCCAGCCACTAACGCCCCAGAGCATATTCTGGTGATAGATGACGACCGTGACATCCGGGAAGACTTGCGAGCCTATCTGACCGAGAATGGCTATCGGGTATCGACAGCGGAGAACGCGCCGGCCGCGCGCCGTGGAATACACTCCGAAGAGCCCGACCTCATTCTGCTCGATGTCATGATGCCAGGCGAGGACGGGATCAGTCTGTGTCGTTCAATTGTCCGTCTTACTTCTATCCCAATAGTGTTCATTAGCGCGAGAACTGATGAGATCGACCGTATCGTTGGACTCGAGGTTGGCGCAGATGATTATGTGTGCAAGCCATTCAATCCCCGCGAACTGTTAGCGCGAGTACGTTCAGTCCTGCGGCGCTCGAATGGCAACAACCGGGAAATGACACCCGAAAAGACGCGTTACTTTGAGTTTGACCGTTGGACGCTCGACACGGCAAAACGTTGTTTGACGCGTGATGATGGCGTGATTGTTTCGTTGAGTAGCGGTGAGTTCCAGCTTCTGATGATCTTCATCGCGCGTCCACAGATTGTCATGTCGCGCGAGCGAATTGTGGAATTGTCGCATGCTGAAGGCGCGGACGTATTTGATCGAAGTGTCGACAGCCAGGTTAGCCGTTTCAGGAAAAAAATAGAACGAGATCCCAAGAACCCGGATATTATTCAAACGGTTTGGGGAGGCGGATATGTATTTGCAGCGGATGTAAAAAAGCTGTGATGCTACATCGCTTTGATACACTCCTTGCTCGGATGGTCATGCTGGTCATCATGGCGGTTCTGTCAACCTTCATTTTGGTGTTCGTCATCGTCCAGTTCCAGATGTCATCGCGCGATGACCTGCCGGGTAGAGCTATGCGAGTTGCACAGTCGGCATTGTCTGAGCTGCAAGTACAGGGTTGGCCGCAAAGTCTTCCGGTTGAGGAATTGAAACGCCTCAAAGTGGATGATTACTTCGTCGGAGACCATCCAATAGCGCGACCTGGTTCGAGTTATAGGGAAGAGGAACTTCGCGCGCATTTGGGTCTGGCTGATAACGTTGCTGTTGGAGTGCGCTTTTTCGGGCCAAGGATGGGGCGACCAGGCGATTTCCGCGAGTTGACGGAGTTCGGTCCTCCGGAAGATGGTAGCCGGCCTGCTGGTCCTCCAGATGCGGATGCTTCTCCCCAGCCTCAGCGAGACTTCGGGTTGGGGCAGCGCATTATGGTGTCTATCGAAGTTAGTGAGGGAACGTGGATCAATTTGCGGACAACGCCCATTAAGCTTGAGGGACCCGGACCGGGCTTGTTGCCCGTCGCTGTATTGGTCGTTCTGATGATCGGGATCGGCGTCTGGGCAGCCATGAATGCTATCAATCCACTTCGGCAAATGGCGAAGGCCGCGAATACACTCGCCTCTGATTACACTCATCAACCGCTTGCTGAACAGGGCCCCTACGACGTGCGAGAGTCTTTGCGCGCCTTCAATCGCATGGGGCGCCGGTTAGAGAGCACAGTTGCAGGTCAACGACAATTGCTGGCAGCCATAGGCCATGATTTGCGAACGCCGATTACTTCATTGAAGTTGAAAGTAGAGATGTTGGCCGACGCGAACGAACGTGAGCGAATGAGGCGGGCCTTGTTTGAGTTGGAACGTATCACGGAAGCCGCACTGGCCGCCGCGACTGCTGGACAATCGGGTAAGCCTTTTCAGCCTTTGGATTTGTTTTCGCTAGTAGACAGTCTTGTCGAGGATCTGGCCGATCTGGGGTTGGCCGTTTCTTTTGTGGAGACGGACCATCGACCGATTGTGATGGGACGGTCAGATGAATTGACCAGATCGTTGAGAAACCTGATCGAGAATGCCGTTCGCTATGGCGAGCGTGCTTCTGTTGAGCTGTCGGAACGTCAAGGCATGGCGACGATTCAAGTTCGAGACTCTGGCCCCGGTATTCCTGTGGACGCCATAGATCGCGTCTTTGAGCCTCTTGTTCGCCTGGAGGAGTCCCGCAATCGGAAAACCGGGGGGCATGGTCTTGGCCTGCATATCGCCAAGACCCTTGTGGAAGCCCATGGTGGCCGGATAAGTCTTGAGAACCTGGAAGAAGGGGGCTTGCTGGCGACGATTGCCCTGCCGCTGAAAGCCGATGCCTGAACTCTGCATCTAGAACCGCGTTGATGTGCTGAAACGGAACGATTCAGTTCGGTCATACTCTTCACTTTTCAGGATATGGCTGAAGTCGAACCGAATGGGGCCGAATGGAGATGTCCAGTACACACTCAATCCTGTTGATGCGCGCAGGGATAACTCGTCTTCAATCAATTGGACGGCGTCGCGTCCATAAGTGTCAGTAAACTCAACTGGATCGCTCTTGTCGACGTCACTGAGCAATCCGACAGAGCCTGCCTCGAGAAACAAGCCTGTCTTGATGCCATATTCCTCGGGAAGGTAGTTCGGAATTGAGAGGTCAAGGCTGGCTTGGTAGAAGGCGTTGCCACCAAGTGCATTCAGGCGTTTTACGGTTTCTGTGCCGTCATCGTTCTGTATGATCTGAACGATGCGCGGCCCAAGACCGGCGGTGTCAAATCCCCGGAAACTGTTTCCACCTTTGAAAAAGCGATTGTTGATGCGAACGCCCTGCGGCGTCGTTTGACCGTATTCGGAGTTACCTTCGCTTGTCCCATAGGGTTCTATGTATCCGCCAGACAATCGCAGGCTGGCGACGACACTTTTAGTGATTCCCTGGTAAAGATTCATCGACGCGTTGGTGCGGATGAAATTCACATCTCCACCGAAGCCCGACACATCCTGTCCGAACAGAAGGTCAAAGCCTCCTGTTGGCTCAAGCGGATCGTTCTTCATGTCGAGCAGCAGGTTGTATCCAACAATCGAAGAAATCTCCGAGCGTTCACTAGAGCAGAGTGAATATCGATTGAGATAACGGACGTCACAAACATCTACGATCAGGGAACCGTCTGGTAAAGGCACGTCATCGGCGCTCACATAGGTGACCCCTGTGATGTCGTCGCTAGTGTCTCCAGGTGTGCCGCCATCATCGACTGTGTATTCTGATGTCAGTCGTTCTCCGCTATCTTCGTCAATAACAATACTCTGATCGACGACATCGATCTTGTCATTCTGGAGCGTATATTTCAGGCCGAGCTGTAGCCGGTCTGACAAGGGAAAGCCCAATTGCGCGCTGACCCCCATTGACTCGGTCGTATACCCCCCGAGATCAGTGTCTGAATAGTCGAGACGGGTGGCAAATGCGCCAAGTCCGGCTGACATGTTGCGATCCAGGAAGCGCGGCTCGGTATACTGCAGGTCCAGGATTTGCTGTAGCGCAGACGTTGAAACTCGCGCAGATGCCGACTGCCCACGCCCGAGCACGTTGCGTTGCGCTACGCTGACGTCGACGAGGAAAGACTCTGACGAAGAGAAGCCGGCAGAAAAGCTCATCTCGCCAGTTGGTTGTTCTGTCACCTTTAGATCCACATCAATCTGATCCGGGTCTGCAGTGGGAAGCTCGGTAACTTCGACATCCTTGAAGTAGCCAAGCGCTCGAACCCGGTTACGAGACCTGTCGAGCAGAACCCGGTTGAAGGCGTCGCCTTCATTGATGCGAAGCTCTCGTCGAATGACGCGATCCAGTGTTTGTGTGTTTCCGACGATGTTGATCCGATTAATATAGACACGTGGTCCTTCATTGACATGAAACGTGACATTCACTGTTTTGGTTTCCATATCTGCCGAGATCTCGGGCCGTACGTCGATGAAAGCATAGCCTCCGATGCCTGCGACATAGGTGAGGCCGTCGATTGACTGCTCGATTGTGTCTCCTCTGAACAGATCTCCCGATTTCGCAGACAGTGATGCGCGCAAGGCGTCAGTGTTGAGCTTCTCCAATTCGGTTTCTACGCTGACCTCTCCAAAACGATAGATCTCACCCTCATCAATCGTATAGGTGATGTAGAAATCTTTCTGATCCGGTGTAAGTTCCGCGACGGCGGATTCTACACGGAAATCATAGTATCCCTTGTTCTGATAGAACTGTCGCAAGAGATCGCGATCGTATTCCATCCGTCCAGGGTCGTAATTGTCGGTGGAAGAAAAGAACTGCCACCACCGCGATTGACGCGTTACGATCTCCTTGCGAAGTCTATTGTCGGAGTATTCCTCATTGCCAAGGAAGTTGATCGCGCGCACGCCCGATACCGGCCCTTCGGTGATCGAGAATATGACATCCACGCGGTTTTGGTCCAAAGGCACATACTCTGGTGTAACCTTGGCGGCAAATCTGCCGGATTGCCGGTAGAGTTCCATTATGCGCTGAACATCAGCCTGCATCCTGGCTGCAGTGAACACCCCCCGGGGAGCGATCTGTATCTCCTCACGGATCTTGTCTTCTGCCATTGCCTTGTTTCCTTCAATCATCACACGGCTGACGATTGGATTTTCGACGAGGGTGATAACCAGCTGATTTCCAACGCGGTCGAACTTCGCATCCGCGAAAAGTCCGGTCGCGAAGAGCGATTTCAAGGATAGATCGATACGGTTTGCATCAAAACTGGAGCCGGGCTCGACGAGAATGTATGACAGAACAGTTCGATCTTCGATCCGTTGGTTGCCATTAACGATAATGCGTTCGATCGTGCCAGTATTTTCAAAGATTTCTGCCTGTGCCAGAGCAGGAAGTTGGATCGGGCTGACAGCTGCTGATGAAAGCAGCAATGAGATCGCTAGGGTTTTGGTTTTACGGCTCATGATTTTGCGTCCTTGAGCAAGGAATTTGGATAGTCGGCGCGACTAAAAGCGAAGTTTGACGGCAGCATTGGCTGTCACGGCGGTTGCGTCGGTTGAAAGCTCGCCATCAATGCCAAATCTAATTTTCAGAAGATCCGAACCCGCAAGTAATGAGAGCCCCAGTGTTGCGGCGTCACTGAATTCCTCGGTGGCTTTCAGGGCGAAGGATTGTTCGTAGCCAACGAAGCCGGCTTCGACTTCATAGGGTGTTGTGGAGAGTGTTGACCGATACCCGATATCAAGTCCCGCCCGAACAAGTGGGCGGTCACGGTTTGATTTCGTGTAACTGGAGTAGGCCGGACCGGTGCGGTTAGGATCGCCGCCGCCCCGCCATACATAGACGAAGCTCAGCCCAGCATCTGCTGTAACCTTGTCAGTGGTCGCGTCGCTGATCCACAAGTTTAGCCCATTGGAAGCTGTTTCCGAATAACTATCTTGATCCAGTTTGAAATAGTCCAGGCCGATGGAAGGCGATATTCGGAAGGGTCCGGCCCCAAACTCTGTAGAGGCGACAGCCGATGCAGCTAATGTCTGACCGTCCCATGTCCCGCTGACTTCGGAGGTGTAGTCTTCAAGGTTGATTTCTCGATAGCTAGAGTGATCGACCTTCGCAATCTGCCCAACCGCTTGCAGATTGATAGGACCCAACTGTTCGGTGGCGTAGAGGCCTATACCAAGACTTTTCATCGTGACAGGATTGGAGCCGCCCGTCTTTTCTTCGAATTTGCCGTCCGTCATGGTGCCCATGATGCCGATTGCATCAATGCCGAAGATTGAGTGGTCATAACCGAGCGCGAGGCCCAGGCCCCGACCATCATAGCCAGGGCCATCGTTTGATCCGTCATAGCTCACATGAGAATAGGTCTCCTGTACCCAGGCGCCGTTGCCAGATTCGCTGGATGCGCGGGCGAACTCCAGATGGTCACTCAGGGCGCCGAACGCTGCATTGGACTGAGATTCCAGGTATCGTGTTGCAGCGTCAGTCCGCTGTGGAAGCAACAGATTGTAGGCTTCCTGGAAATTATGCTCCGTATACAACTGTGTTACGGCCGAGCCGAAATCATCATCATCCATCGCAACTTCTAGTACGGCGCCTAAGGCGTTCGACTGATTGCTATCAAGTTGCAGTTCCTCAGCCGATTTTAGTTTGAAATCGAGGCTGAGCATATCTGTCTCAGAGCTCTCAGTCTGAAGCGAGACGTTGTAGATCCACGGAACATTGTCTGTCGCGAGTTCAGCGGATTCTTCATCGAATGATAGAAAGCCAGCTTCAATCAAGTCCACTTGGAAGTCATCATCAATGAACGACGTTAGCGTGGGACGGATCGTCGTGTCGCTGCCAATGGATGCGGTGCCGGATACAGAAATGAAGGGAGTTGTCTTGAGATTTTGTGGATCAATCTCGAAATCAAGAATTGAAGACCCAGTCACGGCGAGTGTTGCAAGGCTCAAGGAAGTGTCTTCCAAGAGTATAATTTCAGACTCGGAGATTGAGGCGTTGAGGCCATAAGCACGGGTAGTCAGATTTCCGCTAAACAGTGTGGACGACAGAAAATTCAATGTTCCGGATGCGGTGCCAAAATCGACGTCACCTTCAACTTCGGAATTTTCAATACTGAGGCTCAGCGTTGTGCCATCGAAATAGGTGTCCCCAACAAATTCGGAGTTTGACAGAACAAAGTTTGCAGAGCCTTCACCAAAGTAAATGTCTCCTGCGACACCACCGTCCAGAATTTCGAGAACATCGTCGCCGCTACCGAAGAGCACATCGCCGTAAATGGTTGGCTCTGTTACATCGTCTTCATCGATCTCGTCGTCGCCGTTCACATCTTCAGTCGGCGTTTCCTGATACTGCCGGATTGTGGCGCCACCATTTGGGGAAGACAGGTCAATCGCAATTTGTGAGCCGGTCTCATCATCTTCCCGCCCATCAGAGATCAATATCCCTGATATTACGCCCGTATTGGTGATGGAACGCAGAGTGTCGCTTTCATCCAGAATGGCTGTGACCTGTCCACCATATCCATTGGAGGAAGCAGAAATCGTGCCGGAGTTCACGATGGTTTCGAGCTCGCTTCCGTCCGAGATGACCAGCCCATTGGCCACATCGTTCGTGAGCGTGTAGATTGTGGAGCTGATGGATCCGGAGTTTTCCAGCGATCCAATTGACGTGCCGCTGCCTAGTAAAAGGGCGGTCGAGGATGCCTCATAGGCCGTTGCCTGAATCGACCCGGTGTTAAGAATGCCTCCTTCGATGGAGACAGTGCCGGTCTCATCGTTCGACCCGTCGATGGATAGAGCGGTCGCATCGAAGCCGATGTTCTGGCCGGTCGCATAAATTGTTCCGCGATTTATCAGTCCCTGGTCATATGAAAATGTTACGAGGATTTCATCCAAGTCGTCATCGTCGTCGTCATCGGTCGTGTCGCGAACAGTTTCTACAACGCCCGACAAGACGAGTGCCTCATCAGAGTCGGCCTGAATACTCAGCGCTGGTGCAGAGCCGTAGCTGTATATGCGGCCTGCAGTTCGATTTTCATCGAAATCGTCGATTGCGTCCTTTGTCTCGTCGTCTTCGTCCTCTTCGGAGGTGAAGTCGTCCACAGCCCCATTTATCAGCAATCCATGACCGAGGCTTCCGGTGATCCGCACGGCAGTGGCGTTGTCATACAGGTCATCTTCGTCAAGCCGGTCTTCCACGGCCTCCGTGTCGTCGTCGACGTAGATAGGGGCGACATAGTTTGTAGCACTCGTGCTGGTGAATCCTGTAGAGCTGATCGTGCTTTCGATAGTGACGTTCCCGCTGACGTCTCCTTCAAACTCCAGAGCCGAGGCGTTCTGTCCCTGAGCGGTGATGGTTCCGCTGATCAGAACGTCGCCATCGACATCGTCCTCAAATGCCAATCCGCGCGCATTGTCGCCAAACACAGAGATGGTTCCTTGCTGCGTATAATCGCCAGCAAGTGAAGAGCCTACAATCACACCTGCGGAGTCATTTCCTTCAATGTAGAGAATTGATCCGTAATCAAGCAGAATGTCTCCGGTGACTGTCCCGCCGGATGCGACGTTGATCCCGATACGATTGGAGCCTACCGCCAGCGGACCATCATCATCGTCGTCGTCATCTTCGTCTTCACGATCATAATCTTCGTAGAGATCTATCGAACCGATATGAGTGATGTCTGCGGTAACGTCGGCTTGCACGGCAATGGCTGTTACATTGTCAGTGTCTTCGGCGACAATTTCTCCCTCATTGGTGACGGAGTTGTTAGAATCTACTGTGATAGCGGTCGTGCCAGGCTGTTCAGTAAGGTCAATTTCACCATCTTCGGTGACTTCCACATCATCGGCTGAGCCATTATTGGCCGTGGAAGTCTGTACAGGCGTGGTCGTGCTATCGTCGATTTCGACAGCCCAGGCAGGGAGGGCTGTCGACATGAGAAGTGTGATAATCAGCCCACGTGTCATATCTTTCGAAAGATTTGCGCGATGGCGTGGCGCGAACAAACTTAAACAATTGTTATTTAATGAAAAATAGTTCATGTATGCGCGCTCCACGTCGACCGATCCATGTGCGTTACGGGAGCGTTTTGTCTGAACTTTGCCAAATTGTGCCGCGTGTCAGCGAGAGTATGTCAGCCTGACACAAAGTCTGGGCGCCTGGTGTCGCACGGCGTGCAGTTGCGCCGTTGTCATGGCTCGGCAACATTCCTGCAACATGGGTGTGGTGATCCACGACAACAGGCGTGTGAATCAGGTTGCGCAAAAATGTCAGACAGTCGCGACGGATTCTTCAAACTGGTCCGTTTAACACCGTGAGTGACATTCGCAGCCAGAATTGCTGAAAAGAGACTAGAATGAAATTATTCGGGAAACGAGCCCGCTGGACAATAACCGTAGCGATTTTGTTGGTTGCGGCGGGGGGTATTTGGTTTGCCAAATCTAACATCGCCAGTTCGACAGCGCCGACTTATGAAACGTCTGTGGCGACTTTGGGCGATCTTGAGGTAACGATTTCGGCCGCCGGAACTCTCACTCCAAAGGAAACCGTAGAGGTGGGCGCTCAGGTGTCGGGACAGCTCCAGGAATTATTTGTCGATGTCGGTGACGAAGTTGAAGCCGGGCAATTACTGGCCCAGATTGATGCAACCATTGCGGAGAATACGGTAGAAGCCCAGCGCTCCCAGCTGGACTCCTTGAAAGCATCGCGCCGCCAACAGGTCGCGTCGCTAAACCTTGCTCGTGCCGAGGCAGAGCGCGCGGCCATGCTTTGGGAGGCGGATGCGATCGCGAAAGCTGATTACGAAGCCACGCAATCTGAACTGGAAATCGCCGAAGGCAAGCTGGATTCAATTGACGCTCAAATTGCGCAACAGACTTCCAGTCTGAAGGCAGACGAGGCGAATCTTAATTACACGAAGATCTATGCTCCCATTGCTGGCACGGTCGTATCGCTAAGTGCGTCCGAAGGGCAGACGCTGAATGCAAATCAGACAGCTCCCGTTGTCATGACCATTGCAGACCTTTCGATCATGACGATCGAGGCTGATGTTTCAGAAGCCGACGTGCTGAGTGTTCAAAAGGGACAGGCGGCTTGGTTCACCACATTGGGCGATACGGATCGAAAATGGGAGACTGAAGTCAGGCAGATCCTGCCGACGCCAGAAGTCGTCAACGACGTAGTTCTATACAAGGCACTGCTTGATGTGCGGAATCCGGACGGGATTTTGCGAAGCAGCATGACCACGCAGGTTTTCTTCGTGCAGGGCCGTGCTGACGATGCTGTGCTGATCCCGGTCGCTGCCTTGCAGAGCCGTCCCGAGCGTCCGGAAGGGGGCAGCCGCTCCCGGCAAGAGCGTCCCGTTGGAGCGATCTCGCCAGATCGAAGTGAAAGAGGTGGGCGTAGTGAGGCCCTACGTGAGGCGCGTGCACAATACCCTGACGCCACAATGGGAATGGTGCTGAAGCTGAACGCTGATGGCGAAGCAGTGCCTCAGCCTGTTCTTGTCGGACTTCAGACGCGGAGTAGAGCGGAAATTCTCTTTGGCCTTTCCGAGGGGGACGAAGTCGTTACGGGGCAGGTGGAATTGCGTCCAGGACAAACCTCTGAACGGCGAGACAATGACCGTCGTCCACCAATGGGCCCTCCGCCTCCGGCGTAAGGAACAATCGAGATGTCAGAACCTTTACTGCAGCTGCAGAGCATTACGCGCGTCTACGGCAAGGACAGTGCAGAAGTCCGGGCTTTGGATGGTGTGGACCTTACCATTACCGAAGGTGAATTCGTTGCAATTGTCGGACAGTCCGGTTCGGGCAAGTCGACATTGATGAATCTGCTGGGGTGCCTGGATCGCCCGACCGCTGGTACCTATCGCATCCACGGTCAGGATGTATCCAAAATGGACGCGGATGGCTTGGCATCACTGCGCCGTCGGACGTTTGGTTTTGTCTTCCAGCGCTATAATCTACTCGCAAATGTCAGTGCACTGGAAAATGTGGAGATTCCGGCTGTGTATGCCGGGGTGCGCCAGTCGGAACGAAAGACACGGGCGCGAGAACTGCTTGCGCGCCTTGGGCTGAACGGACAAGAGAAAAGCAGGCCTGGTCAATTGTCGGGCGGTCAGCAACAACGTGTAGCAGTTGCACGCGCCCTCATGAATGATGCTGAAGTGATCCTTGCAGATGAACCTACAGGGGCGCTTGATTCTGGTACAAGTAGAGAGCTGCTGGAACTGCTGGAGGGCCTCCATCAATCCGGTCGCACGGTCATTCTGATTACACACGATCAGAAGGTGGCGGCGCGCGCTGATCGAACCATCGAAATTCGGGATGGAAAAATCATTGCAGACTCGGGAGCAGTTCCGAGATCGAAACCATGTTTTGAGCATCGCACTGCAAGGACGTCCCCTTCCTTTATCCTGCAGCTGACAGAGTCTATCAAGACGGCCTTCAGGTCCTTGCGCGCGAACCTTTTCCGAACCGCGTTGACTCTATTGGGTGTTGTGATTGGTGTGGCTGCCGTCGTTGCCATGCTGGCTGTGGGGCAAGGCAGCCAAAGAGACGTCATGGCGCGGTTTGAAGACATGGGGGCGAACCTGCTGTTTGTTCGTCCAGGCGGTGATCGCGGCGCGCGCATGCGAGGGGATGCGATTGCCACCCTGACATTGGAGGATGCGGATGCCTTGGGTGAGCTCGACAATGTGATCGCAGCAGTTCCTTCGCGATCTGGATCGGCAACATTGCGTAGGGGCAACGCGGATCATCGTGGTTCCGTTGAAGGCGTTTCCGAAGATTGGCTTCTCGCAAATAATCGTAGGGTTGAGTATGGCACATTCTTCACGGCGGAGGATGTAGATCGGAGAGTCGGTGTTGTCGTACTCGGAACGACAACCGCCGGCGAACTTTTCGACAATGTATCTGACGCGGTAGGCGAATACGTCTTCTTGTCTGGTGCCCCCTTTGAGATAGCCGGCGTTCTGGAAGAAAAAGGCGCGAGTTCGTTTGGAAGCGATCAGGACGATATTGCGCTTATCCCAATTACGACTGGCATGATGCGGGTCTTTGGTAGTTCGTACCTTTCAAGCATTACCATTGCAGTCGAGGATACTGATGTTATCTCTACGACAGAGAGCGAAGCCAACACACTATTGCTGGATCGGCATGGAACTGAGGATTTTCGAATACGGAACACGGCCTCAATTCTGGAATCGGTTCAGCAAACACAAAACTCCTTCTCCATGCTTCTCGGTGCGGTAGCGTCAATATCTCTCCTCGTCGGGGGGATCGGTGTGATGAATATCATGTTGGTCAGTGTATCTGAACGCACGCGGGAAATTGGTGTGCGTATGGCTACAGGTGCGCGGCGGTCTGACATCCTGGTGCAGTTTATTGTTGAGGCGGTCGTTGTCTGTGCCCTTGGTGGGATGATTGGCATCCTCTCTGGATTTGGTATTTGTGCGATACTGGTGAACCTCGGTACGTCTATTGCGATCACGCCGCTTCCGGCAATTCTCGCCTTTTCTACAGCTTTCCTGACTGGGTTTGTTTTCGGCTTCTTGCCGGCGCGCAATGCTTCGCGCCTTGACCCGGTGCGGGCTCTTTCGGCGGAGTAACTATGACCAAGATTTCCAGCGTTTCCCTCAGCCTTGCGCTCGCAATAGCGGGGTGTGCGAGCGTCCACGAGTCCACGACATCTTCGTCGGAAGTCATCTTGCCGGGTGCGTATGATACAAATGTTCAAACAAGCGAGAATTTGCCGGAACTCGGTCCTTGGTGGACCAATTTTGGGGACGAGGCACTCAATGCACTGGTTACGGCAGCGCTGGATCAGAACCGATCTCTCGAAGCGGGAATTGCGAATGTTGTGTCCGCTCGCGCCGCTGTCACAGTCGCTGATGCGAAGTCTCTGCCGTCGATTTCGGGTAGTGCCAGCACCTCTGTGAGCTCAGACGCCGGTCTTGACGAAATTTCGAGAAGCGCCCGTCTCTCGGCGAGCTATGAGCTGGATTTGTTTGGGGAAGTCAAAGCTTCGCAGGATGCGGCTCGCGCCAGTCTCGAGTCTGCTGAATACTCCCAGCGCGCGCTGGAACTGAGTATTCTGGCCGATCTGGCTACGAACTATTTTGACTTGCAAGTCGCACGTAAGCAGCTTGAGGTAGCGAAAGAGAACCTCAATATTGCGGAACGCATATTTGATATTGTTGAAGTCCGCTACGAGGCAGGCGAGATCTCCGGTTTTGATCTGGCCAGTCAGAAGGCGACGTTGGCTAATGCGAGGTCGCAAATCCCACAAATTGAACAGCAAATCCTTTCGATTGAAACCGCTATTGCTATCCTGGTGGGCGAAACGCCTCAGGGTTTCGAGATCGATAGTGTCGACCTGTATGAGACGAGGCTACCCGTGGCAGATGCCGGGTTGCCCTCTGACCTGCTTACGCGCCGTCCAGACTTGCTTCAGGCTGAAGCAAACTTGAGAGCAGGGCAGGCTGATGTTGTTGCGGCGAGAGCAGCCATGTTGCCCAGCATCGACCTGGGGGCGGGGGTCAGTACGGTGCTGACGTCCTTGTCAGATCCAACGGCAAGCTTGTCCGCTGCCCTGTCTCAGACGATTTTCTCAGGCGGCTCGCTGAAGGCGCAGCTTGAAAGCGCGAAAGCACGTCGCGCAGCACTTCTGGCCAATTATGAGCAGGCAATCCTAACTTCACTACGAGAGGTCGATGTGGCCTTGTCCTCGATCAACACGAGTGCGCTTCGAGAAGAGGAGGTACAAATCGCATTGTCCGCTAGTCGCAATGCGCTTGATTCTGCCGAGCTCAGGTACCGTGTGGGAGCGGACGACCTGACCAGTCTCTTGTCTGCGCAGCAATCTTACTACGCCTCAACTCAAGATGCGCTGGAAGCGCGTCGAGATCGTCTGGCAGCTTCTATCGATTTGTACGTGGCGCTTGGTGGGAGCTACTAGGTGGAGTGAGTCTATAGATTGGAGAGCACCAATTGTGCTGACTCTTCCGGCCACACATCCATGAAATTATAGCCCCATTCAGGCAATTCAATTATCTTCCCGTTCCTCAGCATTGGGGCGGCTCTGCGTGTGCATTCAGTCAAATCGTCGTTGGGATTTAGAATGGTAATTCTGTGCGGGAGAGTCTGAAGGGCGTGCTCTTCCTCTTTCCACCAGGCGAATGCAGCGTGATGGCCCCATTCGTATGCTTCCCCGCCCAAGAGATTCATGGCGAATGAGCGCGCCATCATTTCCATAGTCGCGCCAGGACCACGGCGCTCTACGATGCGTTCCCACATGGTGCTGAAACGGGTGCCTGCATCATCCAGCGGAACGGGCTGGAAATAGTCGTTGAACATTTTGTGTTCATCTGGGGTCAGAATAGTCGCTGAGATCATGACAAGGCTTCCGACACGCTCTGGCTGCGCCATCGTCATCGCCGAGATCACTTTAGAGCCGGTGTGGTTTCCGAATAGATAAATTTTGGGGCAGGCCAATCCTGGTCAAGTGGATTTGACCGGACAAATGTGCGTCATCTTCGGCAGGGAAGGCGTGACTTACTCAGCGGTCCAGTCTGCATTCTTCTCACGCGTGAGGCGCATTTCGTATTGGAAACGGTCCGCCCGATAGGTGGCGGTAATGTCCTGAATGGGGCGGCCGGTCTCATCCTGCATGATGCGGTGAATTCTCAACAGCGGAGATCCAGTTGTGACACCAAGAACTGCCGCAACCGCAGGCTCAGCGGGGACTGCCGTGATTGTTTGTGTGGCTTCACAGGGGCGGTGCCCAGCCTTCTCCAGGAGTGCGATCAAGCTCGCTGTTGCCAAATCGTCCTCGGTGTAGGTCTCGGCAATGTCTTCTGGAACGTAGGTTACCAGATAAGAGAATGGCTCTTCAGCAAGCCGGCGCAGTCGCACAATTCGCTGAACGCTGGCGCCGCGCCCCAGCTTCAAGGCTTCTGCTATGGCCGGGCTCGGGCTGACGATTTCGGTGTCCAGCAATTGAACCTCTGTTTCGAGACCCATGCGTTTCAGGCCATCGATCAAGTTCTCAAAACTGCCTTTGACGGTAGGCGTGGACGAGTCATACGTGACCACGGTGCCGCGGCCTCGATAGCGGCGCACCAGGCCCGCAATAGCAAGCTCATTGAAGGCGCGCTTTACGGTGATGCGTGAAACTCCAAGGCGTTGAACAAGCTCTTGTTCAGCGGGCAGGCGAGACTGCGGTGCGACTTCACCCGATACGATTGCGTGTCGGATCTTGGAGTAGATCTGCTGGTAAAGCGGTACGCTGGAGTTCTCATCCAGGTCTTTCGCCGATAGAGCCAATTGCGCGTCTTCTCTCATTTTATCCCGTCCACTTTTCCATCGTACCGAGGTTGACTCATTGCACCTCATATCAGACATCGAACGGCAAACCCTAAAAGGTATACCAATCGAATGGCTTATTCTGCTTTAGCGCTCCAGATCGCATGTCACGCCGTCAACAGTCTGACAGCAAGTGATGCACGCAAGTCAATACTCGGAAAAATTGATGAAATTTCTGCCAAGATTGCCAACTCAAAATGGTTTCTTGGGGCAGATACCAAACTTGTCGTTTTGCCGGAGTACAGTCTAACCGGGTTTCCGTGGGGCGAGACTGCACCGGAGTGAATCGCGAAAGCGGCCTTGGCACCTGATGGACCAGAATACGAGGCGCTTGCCAAAGCGGCCGCAGACAATGGCATTTACCTCGCAGGGAACCATTATGAGACCGATCCGAGGTTCCCGGATTTGTATTTTCAGGGATGTATCATCTTCTCGCCATTTGGCGAACTCGTACTGAGATACCGGCGACTCATCTCGATGTTTTCGCCTTCTCCTTTCGATGTCTGGGACAAGTATCTGGAAATGGTCTGCCTCCAGCAAAGTGGTCCGTTATTTGAGTTAGTGCCGGCTCCGACTGAAGTGCTTGGCTCTGGTGGTCCAGCCTTGGCCCTGGCATCATGACAAATTTGGCCACCGGCAACGGTATCAAGCTGGTGGAGTGGGAGACCGGTCTGCTTCTTGGCAAGGACTGGCAATTTACCCTCACTACGGCTGGGATCATCTTGTTCGGCTCGACCGTTCCACTTCTGTTTCTGGGGCGGTATCGATATTCCGAGGAAGGTGATTTAGGCGAAGCGCTGACCGAGGCCGAAGAGACCGTTGAGACTGCACACGCCTGAGGAAGCGCTGACTTTCCTCCGCAGTGCGTGCAATTGACGACGTGTGGACTGTCTCTTTAGGAACAGTTCATGGCCCAACACAGAGACCTTCTCACAGCAATTCGCCAGATCACGCGGGCGATCGATCTGAACTCCAAGCGATTGGCGAAGACCACCGGTCTCACGGCGCCGCAATTGCTTGTACTTCAAACTCTGTCGGCAGCCGGGTCGGTCAAGCCGTCAGAGATTGCCCGGCAGGTTCATCTCTCCCAGGCAACGATCACAACCATTGTGGATCGTCTTGAGGCTGCGGGACTGGTGGCGCGCCAAAAGAACGATACCGACCGGCGGACAGTCGATATCGTCATCACTGACGCAGGGCGAGACAGTCTCGAAGATGCGCCGGAAGCGCTTCAGGAAGGGTTCCTCAAGCGCTTCGATTCACTGGAGCTGTGGGAGCAGAGCCTGCTCATCTCATCAGTTCAGAGACTGGCGGCGATGATGAATGCCGGAAGTCTCGATGCAGCACCGATTTTGGATGTGGGCGATCTGCGCCGCGAAGACTGATCAGGTCTCAGCGACTTCAACCATCGTCTCCTGATCCGGCTTGTCCCAGAGCAGGTGGCGATCTTCCAGAACGATCAAATTCTCGCGGCTGATAACCGTGCCACCGGTTTGGTAGCCGAGCAGTTCCTTCGGAGAAATTTCCGGGTGTCGGGCGAGGACCATGGTTTCCTCTGAAGAGAAATTGGTCATTCCGCGTGCGATCTCATCGCCTTTTTCGTCATATACGTGGATGACGTCGCCTTTCAGATACTGGCCCTGAATCGAGATGATGTCCTCATGCAGGACGTGCTCGGGGCTGTGCGACAGGCTGTTGGCGAGTTCATCGCGGATAACGATACTGCCCGCGATCTGAAGCCGATCTGTCAGCCAGGTTGCCCAGGCAGATGCGGGCTTTGTGTGGGCGAGGCATTTCGTATGCGGGCGTTCGTTGAACAACACCGACGATACCGGCGCTTCGTGTTCTCCATTGGCGATCAGGGTCGTGCAGCCTGCATTCTGGGCCATGTTGGCCGCTTGCATTTTCGTGAGCATGCCACCGCTTCCGAGGCTGCTCGTGCCTTCAGTGACTGCGATGTATTCGCTGACATCGTGGACTTCCTCGACCAGCTTTGCGCCGGGTTCTTCCGGGTTGCGGTCATAGAGGCCGTCGATGCAGGTCAGGATCACCAGATGGTCGGCCTGGATCATCTGTGCAACTTTCGCCGCGAGGCGGTCATTGTCTCCGACGCGAATTTCCTCGGTCGTGATCGAGTCGTTCTCGTTCACGATCGGCAGGATTTCGCCTTGTAGAAGGCGGTGAACCGTATTCTTGGTGTTCAGGAAGCGCTTGCGTTCTTCCATATCCTGCAGAGTTACAAGAACCTGCGCGATATCGAATCCAAATTCATGGGCGACCTGCTTGTACGCATTCAACAGAAGCGGCATCCCGCATGCGGCGGCGGCCTGCTTGTCGCGCAGACCCGCAGTCTCGGGAGTCTCGTTCAGCATGTTCAGGCCCAGCGCAACGGCGCCTGAAGAACAAAGAACGACTTCATATCCGTCGTTCCGTAATTTAGTGACGTCTTCTAATAGCCGTTGCATGAATGCCCAGCGCGGTGTGAGAAGGTCTGGATTGGCTAGAAGGCTTGATCCGATTTTCACGACGATGCGTTTATTGGAAGACAAATTTGGCTCCGGTAGTTGCTTAGGGGCGGACATAAGTAGGTTTGGGTTACGATGCAAATAATTAGCTTACAAAAGACCTTGAGAGTTTCTTCATAGGGTCGATACCAAGGGTAAAGACACGACATAATTGGAAATTTGACGATACTGAGGCACGCGGTGGAACCTTGTGCTTCTGTAATGGATTGTTTGAATTCTAAACAAATATCATTATCTGGCGCACCAAGCGGACAAAGGAATACTAGGGCATGAAAACACTATTGGTCGGATGCGGGAAAATGGGCGGCGCGTTGCTTTCCCAATGGATGCGCGCGACAGAGGATGAATACACCATCGTCGATCCGTTCCTTGACCAACCAGTAGATGGGGCCCGGCTCTTCAAGGACATTAACGCGCTTGGAGCGGAAAAGTTCGATTTGCTGATTGTCGCGATCAAACCGCAGATGATCGACGAGATTTTGCCTGCCTACAAAGATGTGCTCGCCGATACCGGCGCGGTGGCCTCCATCGCGGCGGGATGTTCGGTTGCACGCCTGCAATCCGCACTACCGGGCTATCCGGTCATTCGCATCATGCCCAATTTGCCATCTGCGATCGGAGCCGGTGTTGCCGGCCTCTACGCCAGCGGCGATGCCAAGGATGAACACAAATCCGCCGTCGAGACGCTGATGAAGTCCGCCGGGACCGCTGTCTGGGTTGATGATGAAGACCAGATTGATCGGGTGACGGCGGTGGCAGGCAGCGGGCCTGGCTATGTATTCGAGTTGGCGCGCGCATATATCGAGGCCGCAAAGGATCTCGGCTTCAGCGAGGATCAGGCGACAGACCTGGTGCTCGGGACACTTGATGGGTCCATCCGCATGATCCTGCAGACCGGCGACAAGCCGGAAAACCTCCGCAATTCCGTGACCAGCAAGAACGGTACGACGGAAGCGGGGCTCAAGGCCTTGAATGGTGACGGCAAACTGTCAGACCTGCTGAAGGCTACAACTGAGGCTGCCTACAAGCGCGCAATCGAGCTGCGCTAGGCACCTGAACACAAGATCGAAGGATACAAAGTGACCACACTTGATTCCAAATTGAACGCCTACATTTCCGGCCTCGGCCAAAACGCGAAGGACGCGGCCAAGGATTTGCTGACTGCGACGACCGAGCAGAAGAATGAAGCCTTGCGCGCGTCTGCCGCGGCGCTGCGCGAGTCGAAGGACGCACTTCTGGCTGCCAACAAGGCAGACGTTGACAGTGTCGCGGATAGTCGCCCGGAGTCTTTTATTGACCGCCTGCGCCTGAATGATGAGCGCGTGGAGGCGATGGCTTCTGCGTTGGAGCAGATCGCAGACCTTCCGGATCCTGTTGGGCGACTTCTGTCGACAACCGAGCGCCCAAACGGCCTGACCATTGAGCGCGTAGCCGTGCCGATTGGCGTGATCGGCATGATCTATGAGTCACGTCCGAACGTTGGCGCGGATGCTAGTGCGCTTTGTCTGAAATCCGGCAACGCGGTCATTCTGCGCGGCGGATCGGAAAGCAAGCATTCCACGAAAGAGATCGTGGCCTGCATGCAGAAGGGGCTTGAAGCCGCAGGTCTGCCCAAGGCGGCGGTGCAGACTGTCGAGACGACAGATCGCAACGCTGTGACCGCTCTGCTTCACGCCGTTGAGTATGTTGATCTCGTCATTCCGCGCGGCGGACGCGGGCTGGTTGAGTTGGTTCGTGATGAGGCCAAGGTGCCGACGCTGCTTCACCTGGATGGCAACTGCCACAGCTACATCCATGCAGACGCTGATATAGAGAAGTCGCTGGAAGTCGTCCGCAATGCCAAACTGCGGCGCACCGGTGTATGCGGCGCGACGGAAAGCATCGTCGTGGATCGCGCCATTGCTGAGGCAGTGATCCCGCGTCTTGCAGATGTGATGCAGGGGTGTGAGCTGCGCGGCGATGCCGAGGCCCGCAAGATCGCGCCCGGTCTGGCAGAGGCAACTGACGAAGACTGGTCGACCGAATATCTCGATCCAATTGCGTCGGTGAAAGTGGTTGACGGTCTTGATGAAGCCATACGGTTCGTCAGCAAGCACTCGTCAGGTCACACGGACGCGATCCTGACCGAAGACAAAGAGGCTGCCCGGCGTTTCATGACCAGCATCGACAGCGCAGTCGTCATGCATAACGCCTCGACCCAGTTCTCCGATGGCGGAGAGTTCGGCATGGGGGCGGAGATCGGCATTGCCACCGGCAAGATGCATGCGCGCGGGCCGGTCGGCCTGGAGCAATTGACGAGCTTCAAGTATCTGGTTCACGGCAACGGCCAAACGCGCCCATAATGAACCTGCAATGATGCGCGGCCACGGGGGGCGCGCTTTTCCGTATTCACGAGAACAGCGAGAGACATATGACAATCAGCGTTCCCGAAATGATTTCGCTTGGGGCCTATTTCGTCCTGATGATGGCTATCGGCCTTTATGCATACAGGGAATCCACAAGCGATGTTTCCGAGTACATGCTGGGGGGACGCAACCTTCACCCAGCTGTCGGCGCGCTATCTGCGGGCGCCTCGGATATGAGTGGCTGGATGCTCATGGGTCTGCCGGGCGCCATATACGTCAGCGGATTTTCGGCGGCCTGGATCGCGGTTGGCCTGACCATCGGTGCCTATCTAAATTACCGGTTCGTCGCACCGCGCCTGCGAATCTACACTGAGCTTGCCGACGACTCGATCACGATCCCCGACTTTTTCGAGAACCGCTTCCACGATAAAAGCCATGCGTTGCGCACGATCTCTGCGCTGGTCATCATCGTGTTCTTCACGGTTTATACGTCTTCCGGCATCGTCGCAGGCGGCAAGTTGTTTGAGTCGGCCTTCGGCCTGAACTACCAACTCGGCCTGTTCGTTACTGCTGGCGTTGTGTTGGCCTATACCGTGATCGGCGGCTTCCTAGCGGTCAGCCTGACCGACTTTGTGCAGGGCTGCATCATGTTCATCGCCTTGATCCTCGTGCCAGTGATCGCCTTCTTCGTGGTTGGCGGCTGGAGCGGCATGGAGAGCGCGATCATGTCTGCGCCCGCGCACGTCAACCCGGACACCGGAGGCGTTGGGCCTTCGCGCGAGCAATTCTTCGACATGTGGCCAGAAAGCATGACTGTGCTCGGGCTCATATCATTGCTTGCCTGGGGGCTCGGCTATTTCGGTCAGCCGCACATCATTGTTCGCTTCATGGCCATTCGCTCCCTGAAAGACGTGGCCACCGCGCGTGCGATCGGCATGAGCTGGATGATTGTGACCGTGATCGGCGCTGTCTTTGTAGGGGCGGTCGGCGTGGCTTATGTGAACCAGCACGACCTTGGCGGACAGCTGACAGACGCTGAGGCAATTTTCATTCTGCTGTCGCAGATCATCTTCCATCCGCTCGTCGCGGGCTTCTTGCTGGCGGCCATTCTGGCGGCGATCATGAGTACAATTTCCTCCCAGCTTCTGGTGTCGTCCAGCTCAATCACCGAAGACGTTTACAAGACTTTCTTCCGGCGCGAGGCATCGCAATCAGAACTTGTTCTGATCGGACGCATTGCGACGGTCGCTGTCTGCCTCGTTGCCATTGGTCTGGCCTTTAATCCGAACAGCAACATTCTGGATCTGGTCTCGAATGCATGGGCTGGCTTTGGTTCAGCCTTTGGCCCGATCATCCTGCTCAGCCTGTTTTGGCGGGGCCTGACGCGTGATGGTGCATTGGCCGGCATGATTGTCGGCGCAGTCACAGTCCTTGTCTGGCTCTACGTGCCGTTGCTGCCTTCGGAGAATGGTCCTGTGCCGCTGGAGTCACTCGTGTACGCGATGATTCCCGGCTTCTTCCTGTCGGGTCTTTCGGCCTGGCTGGTCAGCACGATTGGCCGCTCTGTTAAGCCGAAAGTGGCAGACGGATTTGATGTCATGTCCGACACAATGACTCAGGAATCCTGATCTTCAGCCGCCCCTCGGTAACAGAGGGGCGGTGACACATCCCGTCACAGGCGTTATGAAATGATAACGCAAACATTTGGGGCGGAGACCGTCAGGCTGACGACCCCGAAATCAGGAAACGGGTCCAGGGTCGTGAGAAACATCGTCAGGCGCGCCGCCATTCTTTTTACTGCAATCGCGACCGCAGGCGCTTTGTCGCCTGCGTTGGCAGAAGACGGGTACGATTTGTGGCTGCGGTATGCGCCACTGGAAGAAGCGTCATACGCGACCCCGCGTCATGTGATGGCCGCCTGTTCAGATCCTTCCGCGACGATCGATGCTGCACTGGACGAGATAGACCGCGCAACTCAGTCCATGCTGGGGGAAGCGCTACCACGCGCTGACACGCTGCAGGGTGGCACGCTTGTTCTGGCCAGCCCGGAATGTTCCGGCATGCTGGAAAACTTGCCTCTACCGTCTTCCTACGAGGTTGGCGTGGACGGGTACGCCATCAAGGAAATCCGTCACTCGGGTCGCCAAATTACCTTGATCTCCGCTCAGTCCGACATCGGTGTGCTCTACGGCACGTTCGACTACCTTCAGCGCATGGCACGCGGCCAGAACTTTACTGGCGTCAACATTGTCTCCCGCCCGAAGACCCAATTGCGTCTTCTGAACCATTGGGACAATCTCGACCGCCATGTCGAGCGAGGCTATTCGGGGCAATCCATTTGGGACTGGCACCGGCTACCAGGATATCTGGACCCGAAGTATACGGATTATGCCCGCGCCAACGCGTCAATCGGCATCAATGGCGTCTCCCTAACGAATGTGAACGCGGACGCGACGGTGCTAACGCCGCACTATCTGGAGAAGGTTGCTGCGCTGGCGGACGTGTTTCGGCCATATGGCATCAAGGTCTATCTGACTGCGCGGTTCTCGGCGCCGATGGAGCTGGATGGACTGCCAACGGCAGACCCGCGTGACCCGGCCGTTCAGGCTTGGTGGCAAGACAAGGCCAACGAGATCTACACTTATGTGCCGGACTTTGGCGGCTTTCTCGTGAAAGCCAATTCAGAAGGACAGCCTGGCCCGCAGGATTACGGCCGCAGCCATGCCGAGGGCGCGAATATGCTCGCGGCGGCCTTGGAGCCGCACGGGGGAAATGTCATGTGGCGCGCCTTTGTCTATTCGGCAGAAGAACCAGAAGACCGCGTGAAACAAGCCTATACGGAATTTGTGCCGCTGGACGGTCAGTTTGCCGACAATGTTCTGGTTCAGGTGAAGAATGGACCGCTGGATTTCCAGCCGCGTGAGCCGTTTCACCCGCTGTTCGGCGCGATGCCGGAAACCCCACTCATGATGGAGCTCCAGATCACCAAGGAATATCTGGGGTTCTCAACTCATCTCGCGTATCTCGGCACGCTGTGGGAAGAGGTGCTGTCAGCGGAGACTCACGCAACGGATCAGCGCGCGCCGGTTGCCTCTGTCATTGATGGCACTGCGCATGACTACGAGATTACCGGCATGGCCGGGGTCGCGAATATAGGCAGCGACCGAAACTGGTCGGGGTCGATTTTTGACCAGGCGAACTGGTACGCCTTTGGACGTATGGCCTGGGATCCTGACGCGTCCGCCGAGGCCATCGCGCGCGACTGGGCGGAGCTGACCTTCAGCCGTGCGCCCGAAGTCGCTGATATCATCACCGGCTTGATGATGGGCTCTCGTGAGGCCGTGGTGAACTATATGACACCGCTCGGGCTGACCCACCTTATGGGGACGGGCCATCACTATGGCCCAGCCCTTTGGGTAGACGATCTGGGACGCGCTGACTGGACGCCGTATTACTACCACAAGGCAATGAAGGATGCGGTGGGTTTCGACCGGACCGAAACTGGTTCAAACGCTGTCGATCAATATGCCGGGCCTGTCGCGCAGAAATGGGCAGGCCAGGACACTGTGCCGGACGAATTGCTGCTCTGGTTCCATCGCGTTGGTTGGGACCATGAGCTGGATAACGGCAACACGGTGTGGGAAGAACTGGTGCGTCGGTATGATCTGGGCGTGTCACAAGTCGAGGATATGCAGACCGTCTGGCACTCTCTGGAACATGAGGTCGATGCCGAACGGTTCGAACAGGTCTCGGCTTTCCTTGCGATCCAGCATCAGGAAGCTATCTGGTGGCGCGACGCCTCCATCGCCTATTGGCAGAGTGTAAACGGCCTGCCGCTGCCTGAGGATGTGGCGGCACCTGCACGTGATCTCGATTATTATAAGAGCCTGAGCTTTCCAAACGCGCCGGGGCAAGGCGAGTAGGTCAGATATTTCCGGTCAAACGCTGGGCCGATGCTGCGAACAATTCATCCAGAAAGTCGCTGACGGCTCGCACGCGCGTTGTTCCGTGGACATCTTCATGGACGGCCAGCCAGAAGGCACGCTCGATGCGCACCTGATCTGGCAGGACATGAACCAGGTTTGGATCGCCCGCAGCGATGAAATGCGGCAGCACGGCCAGCCCCGCACCCTCCCGTGCCATCTGCCATTGGGCCACAATGGACGGACTGCAGAAGCGCGGCGTCAGGCCCGGGGCGATGTCTTCGTGATAGCGTAGCTGGCTGGAATAGATCAGATCGTCGACATAGCCAATCAAGTCATGCTCGGCGAGGTCGCTGACCTGCTCAACCGGGCGTGTGCGCGACAGGTAATCCGGATGCGCGTACACCTGCAGGACATAGTCCGAGAGTTTGCGAACTTTCACGCGACCGGCTTTCGGGCGGGTCAACATGATCGACATGTCCGCTTCGCGCTTCGGCACGCTGACGAAACCGGACACGGCAATGATGTCGAGCCCGATATGGGGGTGGCGCGCTGCAAAGTCAGACATGGCCGGTGCGATGAGCAGGCTGCCGAGCCCTTCGGTGACGCCGAGGCGAACACGGCCGGCTGCGAGGGGGCCGTCGCGATCCGATAGTGCAGCGATTTCGGACGCCGTATGCTCCAGACTCTCCACCTTGTCTGCAACACTCTGGCCCACCGGTGTCAGCACATGGCCCTTTGGTGTGCGTTCGAACAGTTCCAGCCCAAGGTCTGTTTCCAGTCGCCGCAGTCGTCGGCTGATCGTTGTTGGATCTTGGCCGGTTCGCTTTGAAACATCCGCAAGTCGCGGATGGCGACTAACATCGAGCAGCAATCGAAGATCATCCCAGTTCATCCAATTTTACCTGCGAAATTGTAGCTGATGGCTGCGATATTGTCCATTTACCGGGAAATATACGCAAGTTAGGGTCGCGTCAAAATCAAAGGGAGTTCCACATGCGCGACGTGCATCACTTTATTGGCGGCAAAACCGTCACGGGCACATCCGGTAGGTTCGGCGACATTTACAATCCGAATACAGGCGAGGTGCAGGCGCGCGTCGCCCTCGCCACCGAAGCCGAACTCGCCGCCGCTGTGGCAAACGCGTCAGAGGCGTTTCCGGCCTGGGCCGCCACCAACCCCCAGCGCCGTGCGCGGGTCATGTTCGAATTCAAGCGCCTGCTGGAAGCGAACATGGACGAGCTGGCTGAGCTACTCTCTTC
Source organism: Hyphomonas atlantica corrig. (assembly GCF_000682715.1). Taxonomy (GTDB): domain Bacteria; phylum Pseudomonadota; class Alphaproteobacteria; order Caulobacterales; family Hyphomonadaceae; genus Hyphomonas; species Hyphomonas atlantica. The sequence goes on from NZ_AWFH01000061.1 coordinate 111,693, forward strand.
GGAGCATGGCAAGGTCGTAGCGGATTCACGCGGCGACGTGCAGCGCGGCATCGACGTGGTCGAGTTCGCCTGCGGCATTCCACATCTGCAGAAGGGTGAATACACAGAGGGCGCAGGGCCCGGCATTGATGTCTATTCCATGCGTCAGCCACTGGGTGTTGTCGCTGGCATCACGCCGTTCAACTTTCCCGCCATGATCCCGTGCTGGATGGCGGCCGTGGCGATCGCCTGCGGTAACACCTTCATCCTGAAGCCATCGGAGAAAGACCCGTCGGTGCCGATGCGCCTCGCCGAGCTGCTGCTGGAAGCCGGCGCGCCCGAAGGCGTGCTGAACGTGGTGAACGGTGACAAGGTGGCCGTCGATGCCATCCTGAAGCATCCGGAAATCAAGGCCGTCAGTTTCGTCGGATCGTCCGACATCGCACAATATGTTTACGCTACCGGCACGGCGCACGGCAAACGCGTGCAGGCGATGGGCGGCGCGAAGAACCACGGCATCATCATGCCGGACGCGAACATGGAACAGGCCGTGAAAGACATCGTCGGCGCGGCCTATGGTTCGGCGGGCGAACGCTGCATGGCGCTTCCCGTTGCCGTGACCGTCGGCAAGAAGACGGGCGACGAATTCGTCGAGCGCATGCTGGATGCGGCGCGCGACCTGAAGGTCGGCGTCTCGACGGACCCTGACGCGCATTACGGCCCGGTCGTCTCCGCTGCGCACAAGGCGAAGGTGGAAAGCTACATCCAGATGGGGGTGGACGAGGGCGCAGACCTCAAGCTGGACGGCCGCGGTCTCACCATGCAGGGCGCCGAGGGCGGATACTTCATCGGGCCGAACCTGTTCGACAATGTGAAGCCGCACATGCAGTCCTACAAGGAAGAGATCTTCGGGCCGGTGCTGCAGGTGGTCCGCGCGGAGTCTCTGGAAGAAGCCGCGGCGCTTCCCTCCAATCACCAGTATGGCAATGGCTGCGCGATCTTCACCTCGAACGGCCACGCGGCGCGTGAGTTTGCGGCGCAGGTGAATGTCGGCATGGTCGGCGTGAACGTGCCGATCCCGGTGCCGGTCTCCTATCACACGTTCGGTGGCTGGAAGCGCTCGGCCTTCGGCGATACGAACCAGCACGGCCCGGAAGGTGTGCGGTTCTGGACGAAGATCAAAACAATTACCCAAAGATGGCCCGAAGGTGATATCGGCGATCAGGCCTTTATCATTCCAACAATGGGGTAAGCGAGATGAGCACTTACAACACAATCACTTTCGAACATTCCGACCGCGTCGCGCTTGTCACGATCAACCGGCCGGAGAGCCTGAATGCGCTGAACCAGGAAGTCATGGCGGAGGTCGCAGACGTGTTCGCCCGCATCGACAGGGACAAGGATATCGCCGTCAGCGTGCTGACCGGCGAGGGTCGGGCCTTCGCCGCCGGGGCCGACATCAAGGAGATGCAGCCGCAGAGCTTTTCCGACATGTATGTCGACGATTTCTTCGGCCTGTGGGACCGGTTCGCGGCCTGCCGCAAGCCGGTGATTGCCGCAGTGAACGGCTTCGCCCTCGGCGGCGGCTGTGAACTCGCCATGATGTGCGACATGATCATCGCGTCCGACAAGGCAAAGTTCGGCCAGCCGGAAATCAAGCTGGGCGTGACGCCGGGCATGGGTGGCTCCATCCGCCTGACCAAAGCTGTCGGCAAGGCGAAGGCCATGGACATGGTGCTGACTGGCCGCATGATCGACGCGGCAGAGGCCGACAGGATTGGCCTCGTCTCCCGCGTTGTCGAGCATGATGCGCTGATGGACACGGCCATGGGTGCGGCGAGGGAAATCGCGGGCTTTTCCATTCCGTCGATCATGGCGGCCAAGGAGATGGTCGGACGCGCGCTGGAAGTTTCCACCGCTGAGGGCGTGAAGTTCGAACGCCGCCTGTTCCAGGGCCTGTTCGGCACCGCCGACCAGAAGGAAGGCATGAGCGCCTTCGTCGAAAAGCGCGCGGCTGATTTCAAGGACAAATAACGCCGGAGGAACTCATCCTGAGCGAAGTCGAAGGATGGGTTCCGGGTCGTGCGCCCGGTTGATGAGCCCGCGCACTTGCTTCGACTTCGCTCAGCATGAGCGCTCTCTGAGGGCGCAACGGGAGGAAGACATGACGAAGATCGCATTCATTGGCCTGGGCAATATGGGCTCGGGCATGTGCGCCAATTTGTGCAAGGCGGGGCATGAGGTTCGCGCATTCGACCTGAATGCGGACGCTGTGAAGGTCGCTGAATCCAATGGCGCACAAGCAGCGGCGACGATCGCAGAGGCCGTGAGCGACGCCGACGTGATCGTGTCCATGTTGCCCGCGGGCAAGCATGTCCTGTCGGTCTATTTCGGAGAGGATGGTGTTGCGGCGCAAGCTGCGAAAGGCGCGCTGTTTCTCGATTGCTCAACGATTGCCGTCGAAGACGCGCGTGAAGCCGCATCAAAGGCTGAAGCAGCAGGTTTCCTGATGGCGGACGCGCCTGTGTCAGGCGGCACGGCGGCGGCAGACGCCGGCACATTGACCTTCATGGTCGGCGGGCCGGACGAGGCCTTTACGAAGGCAAAGCCCATCCTGGATGCGATGGGCAAGAACATCTTTCATGCAGGCGCCAGCGGGAATGGACAGGTCGCGAAGATCGCCAACAACATGCTGCTGGGCATTTCCATGATCGGCACGTGCGAGGCATTCAATCTGGCGGAAAAGCTGGGCCTCGACGCGCAGACTTTTTATGACATTTCCTCCACCGCCTCCGGCCAATGCTGGAGCATGACGAGCTATTGCCCTGCGCCGGGTCCTGTACCGACCGCTCCGTCAAACCGCGACTACCAGCCCGGCTTCGCGGTTGCGATGATGCTCAAGGATCTGCACTTGGCAGCTGGCGCAGCGAAGACGGCAGGGGCACAGGTAACGCTCGGTGAGATGGCCGAGAAGATCTACGCAGACCTTGATGCCCGCGGGCATGGCGGGCTCGACTTTTCCGGCGTGATGAAAGACCTGAAGCAGGAATTAGGCTGAGCCGAGTGATCGAATGAAATCGCGGATCGCATCCAGTGAGTGCGGTTCATCCAGAAACGGCGTGTGGCCACGATTGGGAACGGTCAACAGCGCGCTGTTCTTGTGGCGACGAAGCATCCGGTTCGCGGTTTTCTTTGCCAGAATGTCAGACCATTCGCCCCGGATGATCAGCAGCGGGATGGATTTCATCGCGGCGAACACGCGCCACATGGCGAAATTCACGCGCCATCCGGGCGTTGTGCTGCCCATCCCTTTCACAATCACCGGGTCATAGTCGAATACGATCTTGCCATCGGCCTGCTCAACGCAGGTTCGTCTGGCAAATGCCATCCAGTCATCGGCTCCATAATCCGGATAGACGCCTGCCTGCGTCTTGCCAATCGCCGCTGCGGCGTCCCCCCAGCTGTCGAAAATCTCATTGCCTCCGGCATAGCCCGCGATGCGCTTCAGGCCAGCCGGGTTCACTTCCGGGCCGACATCATTCATCACGATACCGCGTATCTTTTCCGGAAATGCCTTGGCCATCAGCATGGCCATCAGTCCGCCCATCGACGTACCGATCAGGATCACCTTGTCCAGATTCAGGTGTGCCATCAGCGTGGCCATGTCCTGTGCGTAAAAGGGCGGTTGGTAGGTGGTGCCGTTCGGGTCACGGTCTGATTTCCCGCGCCCGCGCACGTCCACCGAAATGAAGCGTGCTTTCAGGCCGAGCCCTTCAATCATGGGCTCGAAATCCTTGTGGTTCCGCGTCAGCCCGTGCATGCACAGGATGACGGTGTCGCTGTCGATCGGGCCGTAGTCAGCGGCATACAGGGTCAGCCCGTCATGCGACGTGTAGAAGAGGTCGCGTTTGGTCAGGGTTGTGTTTGCCGGGAGGGACGCTGCTTCGCTCATACGATCTCCGCAGCACGTTTGGCGTCGCGTGCGTATGTGCGACCCGCCAGAGCCAGGAACACGACGCTCAGCGCGTTTAGGCCAAGCATGAGTTCAAGCGCCGACTTCAGTGGAGCCTCATTGCCCTGAGCCGCAAAATACTCGCTCAGATAGCCGACGATGCTGGGGCCTCCGCCGATGCCGATCAGGGTGAGGCAGAACAGCATGAATGCCGAAGCGAACGCCCGCATGCGAAGCCCGACCAGTTCCTGTGAGGCCGTATAGGCAATGCTGGCATAGATCAGGCCAATGAATGCCGGCACCACGTTCCAGGCGTATGCCATATTGATCGTGTCAGCCTGCAGGAACATCCACGCGAACGGCAGGGCGATGGCTGCACATACGGCGATCATCCACGGACGCCATGCCAGGTTGCGCGCGGACAGCCGGTCACAAACGCGGCCCAGGAGGATCGCGCCCACGCTGCCAACTCCGCCAATCAATAGACCGAGAGGAATCGCAATGTCGCTTGGGCCAACATCATAGGTCCGCTGCAGATGGCTTGGCGTCCAGGCGAGGAAGGCATTGGCGGAGATGCAGATGAGGCAGCAGCCAGCCAGCATCAGCAGGAAAGAGGTTTGTCCCCCAATGAATTTGAGAGTCTCGCCGAGGGTGGAGGCCTGGCCGTCATCGCTGCGTTGCTCGATGGCGCCGCGCTTTGGTTCGCGGATCGTGAAGCGGACAATGGCGGCCAGTATCAGGCCAGGAATACCCGCGACGAGGAATGCGGTGCGCCAGCCAAAATACTTGTAGACATACCCGCCGATGACAAATCCGGCCAATACGCCAAGCCCGATGCCGGCCGTGTAGATACCAAGCGCGAAGGCTCTTTCTTTTGGCGCATACAGGTCTGAGATGATCGATGTTGCGGGAGGTGTTCCGCCTGCTTCTCCGACGCCGACGCCGACGCGCGCGAGCAGAAGCTGCCAATAGGTTTGGGCAAAGCCGGAGAGCGCAGTCATGCCCGACCAGAGCGCCAGCGAGATGGCCAGAATGTTCCGGCGGTTGCCCCGGTCCGCCCACATGGCGATCGGGATTCCAAAGGTTGCGTAGAATGCGGCGAAGACAAAGCCGGTCAGCAAGCCGATCTGGCCGTCCGAAATCTGGAGTTCCGCCTTGATCGGCTCGATCAGGATCAACAGGATCTGACGATCAATATGATTGAAAGTGTAGACCAGCGTCAGCAGCGCCAGGACATAGGCACGCGAGTTGTTCCGGGAGGTCTGGGAGGGGGCAGCCGCAGTCTGTGTCATGAGCATCCTTCAGGGTGCGGCGATCCGCACGCAACAATATGCAAGGTCCTGGGAGGGGCGGGTCGGCAATCCGATGTGTTCAGATTGCCGACCCGCTCAGCTGATTAGAAATCAACCGAGATTGAGGCAGTCAGCGTGCGTGGCGGGCCGTAGAAGGCGGAGTACGCACTGTCGAAACCAAGCTGGCTTGGCGTAACGAAGTTATAGCCTGCGACGCGATACTCTTCGTCGGTCAGGTTGCGTCCGTGAATGCCAAAGCGCAGGCGTTCAGAGGGAGACGTCCAGACGAAGCTGAGATCCAGCAGCGTGTAGGCATCGGGGTCGAGCGCTGGGCCGCCATTCGGGAACAGCACGTTCGTACCCGGCGCAAAACCTTCATTGTCGATGTTGAAGAGATTGTATTCGTCTCGATAGGAGGCCGAACCGGTGATGGAAATTGCCCCGAACTCCGGTCCGAAATCGCGCATATAGTTCAGGGACAATTGGCCCTGCAGTTCCGGCGTATTCTGCGTCACGAACTGGTCGGCGATGTTGGTTCCGGCGGAGATGATCTCCTGAATCTCTGCGTCAATGTAGCCGAGATTGCCCATCAGCGTGAACTCGTCATTGATGAACCAGCTGCCTTCGATCTCGAGGCCGGTGTATTCAGATGAACCGGCATTGAAGACGGAAGACACGAATGTGTCGTTCACGCCGTCATTGTCAGAGTCTGCGCCGCTTTGCACAGTGATCTGCTGGTCGGTGTATTCGGCAAAGAAGACGGCGGTGTTCAGCTGCAGGCGGTCATCAAAGAAGCTGCCCTTCACACCGATTTCATAGCTGTCGACCTTTTCAGGACCGAAGCCTTCTTCCGACAGGCCGAGCGGATCGAGGTCTGCCCGGGCGCGGGGGTCAAAGCCGCCGGCCTTGAAGCCCTGCGCGAAGGTTGCGTAGATATTCAAGTCGTCGGTAGGCTGATAGGATACCGAAATCCGCGGGGTGAATTCCTCATCTTCCCGGTTCAGGCCAGTATAGCCGGTCTGGGTCGCAAGGAAGATGGATGTGGAATTGGTCGGATCAAAAGAGGCCGATCCAAGACCGAGCCAAAGCTCGCGAGTTACGTCTGCCGTTGTTTCGTCTTTCGTAAAGCGGCCGCCGAGGGAAACACTCCACTGGTCGGTCAGATCGTAGGTGAAATCACCGTACAGGGAGAAGTTCTCCTTGTCCTGCACACCGGCCTGGTAGACTGTCACGCCAAGGGCGCTGAGCAGCAGGTCGAATGCGCCATCTGCCGTACCGTCCAGATAGTAGACACCGGCGACACCCGAGAGACGGTCGCCATTGTAAAGCAACTGGAATTCCTGGCTGAACTGTTCGTCGCTGTAGAAGGCGGGGACGTCAAAATCCGGGTTTGGCAGGGCGTCGAAGTCAATCGGTGTGACGGTCGAGCCTTCGCGGAACGCCGTGATGGATTTCAGCGTGAATTCATTGTTCACGTCCCACTGGCCAGTCAGAGAGAAGCCCTCGGTTTCCACCGAGTTGTCATCGCCGATCCCTGCGCGCGTATCATAGACATTGTCTGTGACTGGCAGGGTGCCATCTCCACTCGGGATCAGGCGGTGGCCGTGTTTGGCGTTGGAATCGTCTTCTGACTTGTCATAGGCGAGCCGGAAGAACAGGGAGTCTGTCGGGGCCCATTCCGCGCTCAGGCGATAGGCCAATACGTCCTTGTCGTAATGATCGGCGCCGGTGAAGAGGTTCTCGCCATAACCGTCGCGCTGATAGCTTGCGACCGCGCCGCCGACTGTGAACGTATCGCTGAGCGGGACGGAGCCGGAGAGGATGGCGTCCATCTGGCCATAGGAACCGAAATTGACCTTGGCTTTCAGGTCCGGCTCATCTTCCATTTTTGCGGTGACGTATTTGATTGCGCCGCCAATGGTGTTGCGACCATACAATGTGCCCTGAGGGCCACGCAGGACTTCGATCCGTTCAATGTCGAAAATGTCGAGGATCGCGCCTTGTGGACGAGCGATATAGACATCGTCCACGTAGAGGCCAACGCCTGGCTCAAAGCCCCAGAGCGGATCTTGCTGACCAACACCGCGAATGAAGGCGATCAGTGTGGAGTTCGAGCCCCGGGCAACTTCGATCGTGGCGTTCGGCGTCGAGCGCTGGATGGAGGTGATGTCGACCGCGCCGGTGGCTTCCAGCTGTTCACCGCTGAAAGCAGAGACGGAAAGCGGAACGTCGATCAGGTCTTCCTCGCGGCGTTGCGCGGTGACGGTGACGCGGCCAAGGGTGCGGGCCTCTTCAGCCGTGTCTTCTTCAGCGTCCTGCGCATGCGCAGCGTATTGGCCTGCGGTCAGCGCGAGCGCCGAAACGAGACCGAATCTCAGCGTAGTGAATTTGTGATGTCCCAATTTTTCCTCCCAAGGGCATTCTTCTATTTGACGGGAGTTTTCCAGAAACCGCACATGACGGCGATGACATATGGGTTCAGCGCGAGTGAACATATTCGCTCGCGCAAATCAGGCTTGAGCGGTTTCGACGCCAGACTTTGCATAGGCTGCGGGTGACACGCCGCGCATTTTCTTGAAGGCGCGATTGAAGGCCCGCACGTCAGAATAGCCGAGGGAATCGGAAACCTGACTGACGCTGATACCCTGGCTGAGCATCAGGCCGGCTCGTTCGGCGCGGCTCTCCTGAAGAATATCTCGGAAGCTGGTGCCTTCTTCGCTCAGGCGCCGGCGCAGGGTGGCGACGCTCACGTCGAGACGCTGGGCCACAGCAGCTTGGGTTTCATATCCATCCGAAATCAGATCAGAGGTCCGTACGGCGAAGGCCCGCACATCGGCGGATGGGGCGAGGCCGTCGAGATGTCGGATGACGCGCGCAAAAATGCCATCAGCGGTCAGGTCCACTTCCGGGGCGGGCGTGATGGGCTCGCAGGCAATGTCGATGTCGTAGATCAGCTCGTAGGCCGCATGGCCGTAGCCGATGGGGACTTGCCAGAAACCCAACTGGCCATTCCCGTCATCGTGCCGGTTTCGCAGCAGGCTCACGCGTTGCAGGCCGCGACCGGCTGCGCCGCCGGTCAGGCTGTCGAGCAGGGCGTGAGTCTTGATGAGCAGCGCGTCGCCCACGAAATGTGTCAGCGCGCGATCATCCCGAAAGCGATAGGGGAAGGTGGAATCATCAACGACCAGCGTCAGGGTGCGGTCGGTCTGGCGCACATAATTGTAGCGCCCGCCATGCATCATGTTGAAATGCGATGCGAGGCTGCGAATGGCATCCTGCAAAGTGGCGGCGGCCTGTATCTGTGTGACCACGAATGTGCCGGTCTGGTAGAGCAGCTTTCGCTCTGACAGCTGTGCGGTCAGGTCATCAAAGGATCGGGCGATTTCGCGCTGGATGCGGTAATAGTCGACGAGGTCAATCCGCGTACCCGGCGCATCACGGCGCTTGCCTGGGTCGATGCCCAGTCGGTGCAGCAAACCGTCCACATCCACGCCGGACGTGCCCGCCCATGAAAGGATCGGTTCGATCTGCTGGAGTTCAAAACTGGCCCGGGCCGTTGTGGTCGACATGGAGCGCTTATAGCAGGTTTCGGTATCGAAAACGTATCCTGATTCCAGAGGAAGTTTCCGATTATGTCCTTCCCGCAACAGGTCTAGCGATAATAGGCGCAGAGCGTGTTGACGAGTTCGCGGCCGATACCGCCGGCGCAGCGATAGTAGATGGTCTGCGCATCGCGGCGGCTTTCCACCAGATTCGCCGCACGCAGCTTTGCCAGGTGCTGAGAAACGGCAGAGTGCGACTGGCCAGTCATTTCAGCCAGTTGGTGAACCGGTCGTTCGCCTTCATTCAGGGCGCACATGATCTTCAGCCGCGTATCGCTCGACATGGCCTTCATCACCTCTGACGCCTCATGGATGCGCTCTGACATCAGGTCAAAGGCGTCCTTGGTCTGGGGTTTTGCGTGTGCAGCCATTTATTTTCAATCTCGCTTCAGATTTCAGAACCAATTCTGTCCAATATGCGTATATATGCATCAACAAAGTGCAAAACAGAGGCCGATCAGCAGTTGACCGGTCTCTGAAAGCTGAAACTGCCGGTATTACGGGGCTTTTGCTGAGCTTCAAATCTTGCCGGAATCTGTGCAAGGCTTTATGCGCCCCCTATATGCGTTTCGGCGGCGCAACGGACCGCCCTGATTTGGAGACTGCATGTCGAAGGAAGAACTGATTGAATTCGAAGGCACAGTTGTGGAACTGCTGCCGAACGCGACGTTCCGCGTGAAACTCGAGAACGACCACGAGATCATTGCCCACACGGCTGGCAAGATGCGCAAGAACCGCATCCGCGTGCTGACGGGTGACAAGGTGATGGTCGAGATGACCCCATATGACCTGACCAAGGGTCGTATCACCTACCGCTTCAAATAAGAGATATGGCGTCCTCAGGGCCTGTTCCCCTGATCCTCGCCAGTGCGAGTCCCCGGCGGCGAGACCTGCTCGCCCAGATCGGGATAGTGCCGGACGCGATCTGCCCCACTGATATCGACGAAACCCGTCGCAAGGACGAGTCTCCCCGCGCGCTGGCCGAACGGCTGGCGCGAGAGAAGGCTGAGGCTTGCCCGGAAGCAGGCTTTGTATTGGCCGCGGACACCGTGGTTTCGCTGGGCCAGAGGAACCTTGAAAAAGCGGCCGACGCCGAAGAGGCCGAAGCCTTCCTGCGGCTGCTGTCGGGCCGGGCGCATCAGTGCATTACCGGCGTAGCCGTGAAAGCGCCGGATGGCCGGGTGAACAGCCGCACCGTGATGGCCCGTGTGAAGGTGAAGCGGCTGACTGATCAGGAGATTGCCGCCTACATCGCCAGCGAGGAATGGCGCGGCAAGGCAGGCGGCTATGGCATTCAGGGCATGGCCGGAGCCTTCATCACCCATATCAGCGGCAGCTATACCACCATTGTCGGCCTGCCGCTGTATGAGACCAAATCCCTGCTCGAAGGCATGGGGTGGCGACCGGCCTGAGACCCGCGCCTGTTAGGCCCGTTCCCAGCTGGTGATGGCCAGCAGGCTCAGCGCCACAACCCCGCCCACCATCAGCCAAATCGGGTCCGCACTGGTCACGAGGCTCGCGTCCTGGCGTGCATCGGTCACGGTTCGGGTGACGATCTGGTCCAGTCCCGTCCAGTTGGCCAGCAGGCCCGGCAATTGCATGGCGGCAACCCCTGCGCCCGCAATGCCGACTGCACCCAGCAGAAGGCGGCGGAACAGGGATCTACGTCGGATGCCGGTCATGACCTCATCCACAAAGGGGGCGGGATCCATCTTGCGGTCTTCTGCCGCGAAGAGATCGGTCAGGTCTGAATAAGTTTCCTGGTCTCGCATCAGATTACTCCATCACGCCACATGGCTGCTTTCAAGGTGTTTGCGAAGCGCCGCCACGCCGCGCGTCACATGGGATTTTATGGTGCCAAGCGGCCAGCCGGTCGCTTCGGCTGCTTCGCGGTGGGACAGGCCCGAGGCCACACACAGCACCACGCAAACCCTCTGGGCCTCTGACAGTTTCTCCAGAGCCCGGTTGAGATCCATCTGGTCTCCGACCTCATCGGATTGCGTGCGTTCAAACGGGATGATCTCGGCCGTTTCGTCAAACTCGATCTCGATCTTCTGCTTGCGGCGGGCTTGCAGGTATTCCCGCCAGCAGATCGTGCAGACCCAGGCAGAAAAGGTGCCGCCCGCGTATGAGCCGATTTTCTGCCAGGCCTTCAGGAAGGTCGCCTGTGCAATGTCGTCTCCGTCGCTAACCGAGCCGGTCAGGCGGCGGGCCATGCCGCGCACGCGAGCCTGATGGCGCCGCACGAGTTCGGCAAAGTCTGCCTCATGCCCTCGCGCAGCACTTGCGGCCAGGTCCGGATCGCTGCGCATGTCGCGCCCTCCCTCGGCAACCAGTCTCAGCTCAGCCCCTTTGCTCACGGCGACCCGCTGCCCAGAGGCCAAGATAGGCCAGACCGATGAAGACAGGGAAGGACGCAACGCCGATCATCGGCTTGACGGCTTCACCTTCTTCCATGCCGACCATGAGGCCCAGGAAGCCGAAGGCGATGCCGACAGCCATGAACAGCACGCCGCGGCGCAGGTCCGCGCGGACGGGATCGGTAATCAGGGCGAGTTTCTCCATCGCCTCTCCGGTCAGGTCCTGGCCCTTGTCGACGGCATGGCGCACAGTTTCGTGCAGGGTCAGGCGCTTCTTGAAATTGTAGTGACTGACCAGCCAGACGATGCCGGCAATCGATCCGAAAAACGCGATAGGGACGATGATGTCTTCACTCATTAGAGGGCTCCTTCAAGCAAAATGTGGCGGCGGATTTCTGCGCCTTTGCTGAGTAGATGCAGGCAGGATCGTGTTTGGATGCAGGGGGCAGACATTTTTCTTTCTGCCGCCTCCGCTTGCCCCAGGCAGGCCCGGCGGCTAATCGCGGGGCAATGGTAAAGCTGAGATCCAAGAAGAATCGCAAACCGCATGTCGCGCCGGACCTGTCGACGCCGCAGGGGCGCGCCCGTGCCCGGCGTGAACTTGTCTGGGGCGATCACGGATTCCTGCGCAAGATGTTCTCGAACCTGCACCAGATCTCTCCGGAGATGTGGCGTGCAAACCAGCCATCGCCGAAGAAGGTGGTTGAATATGCCGAAACGCTGGGCATTCGCACGATCCTGAATCTTCGCGGCACCAGCACCAAGGGCTATTACCTTCTGGAGAAGGAAGCCTGCGAAAAAGCGGGAATCACGCTGGTCGATTTTCAGGTCTTCTCCCGCGACACGCCAACGAAGGAAGCCTTGTTCGCGGCGAAGGAATTGTTCGACACAATCGAGTATCCGGCACTGATGCATTGCAAATCCGGCGCAGATCGCGCGGGACTGATGTCTGTTCTCTACAAATTGCTGCGTGAACAAGTGCCTTATGAAGAGGCAATCGAGCAATTGTCGCTGAAATACCTGCATGTGAAACACGGCAAGACCGGCATGCTGGATGCCTTTTTCCAGACCTATGCCGACTATAATGCAGGCCGCGATCCGGCGGATTGGAAACCCTTCCTGGACTGGGTGGAAGAGGATTATGACCGGTTGCAGGTGAAGGAGGATTTCCTGCGCGAGTTCGGCAAGGGCGTTCAGGTCGACAAGATCCTGCGACGGGAATAGGCGCTTTCCTGTTGGTTAATTTCATGCTTGGCTGGGCATTGAAGTTTCCGGAGCTGCCAGAATGCGCGTCCTGACCCTGTCCTGCCTATGCTTGGCGATGCTGGCTGCCTGCAGCCAGAAATCGGACCGCGAGCTGCTCACCGAAGCCTGTATTGCCGATGGCGAAGCGCCAGAAACCTGCGCCTGCATCAGTGGCGTCATGGAAGAGAAGCTGAGCCCGGACCTTTACCGTCGCACGGCTGCTGCCATAGGGCGCGAGCGCCGGGATGTGGGCGATTTCGTGGAATCACTGTCGATGAGCGAACAGCTCGAATTCGCTGGTACGCTTTCGGCCATGATCAGTTGTGAATTGTCAGGGCAGGAGGGGGAATGAACCCGGCCTGTCGCAAAACAGTTTCCCGCCAGTCATGGGATATTCGTTTGTCACGTGTAATCGGGTGACGCGCGGAAGCAATCCGCATAGAAATAGCTTGGAGTTAAGGAAGGGGATCTCATGAAGTTCTTTATCATCAACAGCTTCCGCACGATGGTTTACGTCGCCTATATCGCGATCATTGTCGCGGGCATCGCGCTGGGACTGTACAATCGCGGGGAGTTCACGGGCGAATTGCTCGGCCTGACCGGTACGCTGGCTCAGGTGGCAGACTTTGCTGTCTTCACCGTCGGGGGATGGATTGCAGCCAGCCTCGTGTGCGGCTTGATCGTGACGCTGCTGGACATCCGGGACGACATCAACGACCGCCTGCCAGACGCCCGTCGCGACGACTGATCGGGGCCGGTGAACCGCCAGGAATATTCAAGGGCCATCGAATCATTCGATGGCCCTTTTCAATAGGGAGGAAATAAACATGACATCACTCGAAGTGGCCGCCATCTACGTGGCCGTAAACATGCTGCTGCTGATCTACCTCGCGCTCCGCGTGGTTTCCGTGCGCCAGTCCGCGCGAGTCTCCGTCGGGACCGGTGGCAATGAGACCCTGGAACTGCGCACGCGGGTCCACGGCAATGCGACGGAATACATTCCGGCCATGCTGGTTGGCCTCGTCGTGGCTGCGCTGATGGGACTGCCAGCCTGGGCCATTCATGTTGGCGGCGGACTGTTCACGCTGGGCCGGGTGATGCACATGATCGGTATGGGCGGAAACATCCTGCCGCTGCGTGCAGGGGGCATCCTGCTCAGCTGGATTACCATGATCCTCGTTGCCGGGGCGCTGCTGTTCCACGCTTTCGCCTGAACTGAGCAGTTGCGCGAAACCTGCGCAAAGTCCATCTAGCCGGAATGGCTGATTTTACGACACCGCCGGCCGATTTGCTCGCCGGACTACTGGACCATTGCCGCAAGGAAGGTGCAGACGCCGCAGACGCCCGCATAGGCGTGACTGAAGGCGTCAGCGTCTCCGTGCGGGATGGCGCACTGGAAAGCATCGAACGCGAAGAAGGCCGCTCGGTCGCGCTGCGCTGCCTGTATGGCAAACGTCAGGCGCATGTCTCCGGCGCAGACTTGTCCCCGGAAGGGCTGAAGGCGCTGGCCGAGCGCTGTGTGGCGATGGCGAAGGCTGTGCCGGAAGACAAGTATTGCGGCCTGCCGGATGCGAGCATTCTGGCCACTGGCGATCTGGACATGGATTTGACCGGCGAGCCGGAAATCCCCGCCGAGACGCTGGAGGCGGAAGCGCTGGCCGCTGAGGCGGCGGCGCTGGGCATTTCCGGCATCAAGACCGTGGCCGGGTGCGGCGCGTCCTGGAACCGCTCGACCCGCTGGGTTGCGGCGAGCAATGGCTTCTCCGCCTTCAAGACCGGCACATCTACCAGCCTTGGCCTGGCGGCTGTGGCGGAACGCGATGGCCAGATGGAGCGGGACTATGACAGCTGGTCTGTTCGTTTCACCAAGGACCGCCCGACCGCTGCAGAGATCGGAATCACGGCGGGTGAGCGCACCATTTCCCGCCTCGGCTCACGCAAGCTGAAGACCCAGAAAGCGGCCGTCCTGTACGATCGCCGGGTGTCGGCGGGCTTGCTCGGCGCGTTCCTCAGCGCAATCTCCGGCCCGTCCGTGGCGCGGGGCGTCAGCTTCCTGAAGGACCGGATGGGCGAGCAGGTGTTTGCCGATGGTATACACATCATCGACGATCCATTCCGCCCGATGGGCATGGGATCGCGCAGCCATGATGGTGAGGGCCTGCCGGTGCGGGAGACGCATCTGATCGACAATGGCCGCCTGACGACCTGGCTGCTGAACGGACCGTCTGCCCGCCAGCTGGGGCTGGAGCCGAATGGCTTCTCCGCGCTGGGCTTTGGCGACCCACCGGGCGTAACGACATCGAATTTGTACCTGAAGGCCGGCGACAAGACGCCGGGCGAACTGGTCAAGGCCGTCGGCAAGGGCCTGCTGGTCACTGACATGTTCGGCCCGTCGATCAACCCGAACACGGGCGATTATTCTGTCGGCGTGTCGGGTTTCTGGTTCGAGGATGGCGAGATTGCCTATCCGGTGTCGGAAGTGACGATTGCGGGCGATCTGCCCTCCATGTTTGCCCGCCTGATCCCGGCCTCTGACCTGGAATTCCGGGGCACACGGGATGCGCCAAGCATCATGATCGAGGATATGAGCCTTGCGGGCAGCTGACCGCACCCTGTTTGAAGACATGAAAATCCTGCGCGAACTGGCGCAGGAAGCTGGCAAGCTCGCCCAGTCCTTCATGCAGGGGGACAATCAGGCCGAGACCTGGCAAAAGACGGGAGGCAGCCCGGTCACTGAAGCCGACATGGCGGTGAACCAGCTGTGCGCAGACCGGCTGACGCAGTTCCGCCCGGAATATGGATGGCTGTCGGAAGAGACGCTCGACAATCCGGACGCTCGGCGCCGGGACCGTTGCTGGGTGGTCGACCCGATTGATGGTACGCGCGCCTATATTCGCGGCGACCCGTATTGGTGCATCGGCCTGGCCATTGTCGAGGAAGGCGAAGCGGTGGGCGGCGTGCTCTACGCGCCTGAGCTGGACGAGTTCTATGAGGCCCATCGCGGGCAGGGCGCGTTCCTGAACGGCGCGGCAATCCGGGTCAGCGAGTGCACCAGCGAAGAGGGCTGCCGCCTGATCGCCGCCGAGCAGATGCTGGAGCATCCCGGCTGGCCGGAGCCGTGGCCGCCGCTGACCATTGCCCGGCCCAAGCCGAACTCCACCCTGTTGCGTATGGCCTTCGTGGCGGCGGGAAAATGGGATGCCACGCTCGTCCTGGGCGAGAAGTCGGACTGGGACCTTGCCGCCGGGACTGTGCTCATCGAAGAGGCAGGCGGTGTCGCGACGACACATCGCGGTGAAAAACTCATATTCAACCGGGCAGTACCTGCACAACGTAGCGTCATTGCTTCTGGAAACGCCCTGCATCCTCTGTTAGTGCGCAGGTCAGAATTTGTGACTATACCTGACCCACAGGAAAGGGCGCCCAAACCCGCGCCTGCAGAGACTACGGAGCCAGTCAAAATGGGCGATACGAACGTTCAGACCAAACAGCTTCTTCACATCGTGTTCGGCGGCGAGCTGAAGGATGTGACCGAAGTGGAATTCGAAGACCTGTCCAAGGTCGACTTTGTCGGTGCTTTCCCGAACTACAAGGCCGCCTACGACGCGTGGAAGAATGCCGCGCAGCGCACGGTCGACAGTGCCGAGACCCGCTACTTCATCCTCCATGCCCACAAGCTGCTGGACCCGGAGACGGGGGATCATCATCACGTCTGAGGTGGTGACAGCTGAGGCCCCCAGACAGACGGGGAGCCTGAGGCGCCTGTTTGCAGCCTATTTCCGACCGCACCTCGGCTGGTTTGCGGTCGGCACGCTCATGGCCCTGCTGACTTCGCTCAGCGCCATGGGCTATTCGCTTGTGCTGAAAGAGCTGGGCGACCGGCTTCAGGCAAATTTCGGAGACGAGGCCGCAGCGCCGATCGCTGGCCCGGACTGGATCTGGTGGATTGGCGGGGCCATCGTGGCCCTGTCCTGCGCGCGGGCGCTGACGCTCTACCTGATGACGGTGTTCAACAATACCGGTGTCCAGCGCGGGCTCGTGTCGGTCCAGTCCAGCCAGTTCGACTCTCTCACCGATGGGGACTATGCCCGCGTGGCGGCGGATGCCTCGGGTGATTTCGTCTCGCGCTTCATCAATGATGTGAACGCGATCCGCGATGCTGCGCTGCGCTTTGCCAACAATTTCACCAAGAGCACAATCACCGTGATCGGAATGTTCGGGGTGATGATCGTGATCGACTGGCAGCTGACCCTGTTGCTGCTGGTGGCCTATCCCATCGCCTTCGGGCCCGTGATCGGGCTGGGCAACCGGATTCGCAAACGCTCCAAGCAGGCGCAGAAACAGGTGGGGCAGGTGACATCGCTCTTGTCGGAAGGTTTTCAGTCCGCCCGCGTGGTGAAGGCCTATGGCCTGGAACCTTACCAGAAATCCCGCGCACGTCAGGGCTTCAAGGAGCGGTCGAAACTGTTCCTGAAAGTGCTGACCGACCGGGCCGCCGTGGACCCGATCCTGGAAGTTGCGGGCGGCGCGGCGCTGGCGGGCATATTGGGCTTTGCCGCCTGGCGTATGTCCGAAGGGGCAATGACGCTGGGCGATCTGCTGGGCTTCATCGCAGCGCTGGGCATTGTCTCTCCGGAATTGCGAGCGCTCGGCACGCTGAATGCCGTGGCGCAGGAAGGTGGGGCCGCCGCAGATCGCGTGTTCGAGATTGTCGATGCGACAACCCACATTGCCGACGCGCCGGACGCCGAGCGGCTGACCCGGGCAAGTGGCCAGATCGAGTTCGACGCCGTCACCTTTGCCTATCCGGACGGGACGCGCGCCCTGAACGGGCTGTCCTTCAAGGCCGCGCCGGGAGAGACCGTGGCGATTGTCGGCCCGTCGGGCGCGGGCAAGTCCACCGTCTTCAACCTGTTGATGCGCCTCTATGATGCCGAGACCGGCAGCGTGCGTGTCGATGGCCATGATGTGCGGCGTGTGATCGGGAATACGCTGCGCGCCAATATCGGCCTCGTGGCGCAGGATTCTGCGCTGTTCGATGACACGATCCAGAACAATATCGCGCTGGGCCGGCTGGGCGCGACCAATGCCGAGATCGAGGCAGCCGCCAAGGCGGCCAATGCCCATGAGTTCATCTCCGCCATGCCGGAGGGCTATCAGTCGCCAGCGGGCGAAATGGGCCGCAACCTCTCCGGTGGCCAGCGCCAGCGCGTGGCCCTCGCCAGGGCTATCCTGCGCGGCGCGCCGATCCTGTTGCTGGATGAAGCGACCTCGGCGCTGGACGCGGAGAGCGAGGCCAAGGTGCAGGCGGCGTTGGCAGAGTTCTCGCGTGGGCGCACCACGCTGATCATTGCGCATCGCCTGTCCACCGTCCGGGCGGCAGACCGCATCATCGTGATGGAAGACGGCCGCGCGGTCGAGGAGGGCACGCACGACACGCTGATGGCCTCCAGCGGCGCGTACAAGCGCCTCGTGGAACTGCAGCTGAGCTGATCCGATACCCCACCCGCACGTGCGACGCCTGTGAGGGCGCTTCGGTCGTGGGCTGAATTTTCCACAGAGAAATGCGCGGTCAGGTGTCCGGCAAGGGCAGGGGGCCCTGCGTGAAGACACGCGGGATGTACGCGATGCGGCGCGGAGAGGGCGCGGCAAGGGGCGCAAGGTCCCGGCGTTCGCCGGGATGAGCGGGGTCCGGGCCGGAGAGGGCGGCCTGATAGGCTTTGGAGGGGGTGAAGCTGAACGGATCGGGCTTCAGATCTTCCGGGGCCTTCTCAATCCAGTTGAGATAGACATTGCCGCGCCGGTCAATCAGCGTGCTGAACACGACGCCCTTGCCGCGCACCGCGCGCACATACACGCGGATCATCACGATCTGCAGCCAGATCCAGAACCGGTAGGGTTCCAGATGCGGCGACAGCGGGCCGAGCGGGGCGAACAGCGAGTCCATGCCGCTTAGCCTGCCACAGCGCGAGGGCCTGTCGGATACGGGACAACGAAAAACCCCTGACCTGCATGGCAGATCAGGGGTTTTCGGTGTTCAGGGCCGGGGAGAGGCCGGATGGTGTCCCCGGATCAGCCGAGCGCTTTCTCGATTTCGCGCGCTGCAGATTCGAACTGGTCGACGGCAGTGTCTTCAGCGAGCAGGCGGCGGGCCGCCTCTGTCGCAGCGTCGGCAGCCGCGCGGCGAACTTGCTCGGTTGCCTCGGCTTCGGCGCGGGCGATGCGGGCTTCGGCCTGCGCTTCACGGCGGGCGAGGCGTTCTGCAATGTCCTTGCGGGCCTCTTCCATGATGCGCTTGGCGTCTTCCTTGGCCTGGGCGATCATCGCTTCGGCTTCCTTGTCGGCATCCTGCTGGCGACGCTCAGCCAGAGCGAGGGTTTCAGCAGCCTGCTCACGAAGGTTCTGGGCTTCATCCAGCTCTTTGCGGATGTCATCCGCGCGCTTGTCGAGACCGCTGGTGATGGCCTTCAAGGCGCCCATGCGCCAGGCAATCAGCAGGAAGACGGCAAGCGCCAGGAATGCGGTATGCGTGACCGGATCGGTCAGCGAATACATCAGGCCGCCAACGAACCCGCCGCCATGCGAATCGGACGCCGCAAAGGCGGGCGATGCGGCCAGCGCGGCCAGGGTCAGGGCAGGGACAAGACGAAGGGTCATCTGCGTGTCTCTTAGTTCAGCGCCGCCGAAACGGCTTTCTTGAGGTCTGCTGCCGACGCTTTCAGCCCGAAACGGCTGGTCATGGCGTCCGCGGCATCCACGGCAATCTGTTCGACGTTCTGCATGGCGTTTGCGCGCAGGGCGGAGATCCGCTCTTCGGCAGCGTCCAGCTTCTTTTCGATCTCGGCATCGACGCGAGCGGTTTCAGCCGTCATTTCGGCTTCGACCTTGGCGGTGGCCTTGTTCGCGGTTTCGCGAGCCTTGGCCTTCGCCTGAGCGATGCGCAGTTCGAGCGCCTGCTGGGCCTCTTCGGCCTGCTCGTTCAGTTTTGCAGCCTGGTCGAGGTCAGATGCGATCCGGTCAGACCGTTTCTCGATCGTGTCCGACATCTTCGGCAGGATGAAGCGCGAGAGGGAGAAGTACAGGACCGCGAATAGGATCGCGAGCCAGAACAACTGGCCCGGCATGTGCCATGCCTCGAAAGGCGGGAATGGCGGCGGGGCGTCATCCGGCAGGTGATGGGCAGTTTCCGCTAGCAGGGCGAGCAGCATTTCAATACCTCTGGTGCAGCATCAGGCTGGATCGGGCCGGAGACGTTTACATCCCCCGGCCCGTTCTTGGCGTGTTCGAGTTGGTCTTAGACCACGAACAGGATCAGGACGGCCACGAGGAACGACAGGATGCCGAGTGCCTCTGCGAGAGCCATACCGATGAAGAGGTTACCAGTCTGCTGTGGAGCAGCGGACGGGTTGCGCATGGCAGCGTCGAGGAACGAGCTGAAGATGTTGCCCACACCGATTGCGGCACCGATCATGCCGAGCGTTGCGAGGCCAGCGCCTACGTATTTCAGACCGAGAGCGATATCGCCTTCCATGGGTAGTCTCCTGTTTGGAATGCAAGGGTTTCAGTATTTTGCGGCCCGTGAAGCGTGTTCGTTAGGCTGCGTCAAGGTTTTTAGTGTGCGCCGGGGCCCACACTGGCGAAGAGGTCCTTAGTGTGACGGGTGCAGTGCGTCGTTCAGGTAAACGCAGGTCAGGATTGCGAAAACATAGGCCTGAAGACCTGCCACAAGAAGCTCGAGCGCGTTGAGCGCAACCCCCATGCCGAAGGCCAGCAGACCCACAACACCCATGAACACCGCGCCGGACAGGGCCGCGCCGATGAGCTGGGCTGCAAAGGTTGCAAACAGTTTCAGCATGATGTGACCGGCCAGCATGTTGGCGAACAGACGCAGCGCCAGCGTGACCGGACGGGCCAGGAAGGAAATGATCTCGATCGGGACGAGGATGAGATAGATCAGGAACGGTGCGCCGGACGGGGCAAACAGCTTGAAGAAGCTGAGGCCGTTCTTCCAGATGCCGAAACCGATGACGATGGAAATGACGAGCATGGCCAAGGCGCCGGTGACAACCAAGTGGCTGGTCGTTGTGAAGGCATATGGCACCATGCCGATCATGTTCGCGAAGAAGACGAAGAAGAAGAGCGTGAAGACGAACGGGAAGAAGCGCAGGCCTTCTTCGCCAGCCGTGGAGCGGACCATGTCCGCCACGAAGCCGTAGCCGATCTCGGCCATGGACTGGGTGCGGCCCGGTACGAGCGCTTTCTTGGAGGCGGCATAGCCGAAGAAGGCAATGCACAGAACCACGCCGAGCAGCATGAAGCCGGACGCGTTGGTGAAGGAAATGTCCACGCCGCCAATGCTCAGGTCCAGCCACTTCGTGACCTGGAACTGGTGGATCGGATCAATCGCGGTGTTTTGCAGAGCGAAGTTCATTCGTTCCCGGTCCCGTCTGTTGGAGCCTCCGGCTCCTTTAAGTGTCCTTGCGCCCGGGCATTCAGTTCCCGATAAGCGCGCATCATCGCTCGAATACCTGCTGCGAAGCCGAAAGTCCCGACAATCAACAGGCCCCAGGGCTTTGTTCCTGCGAATGCGTCAATCCAGAAACCAATCAGGCCTCCGACAAAGATGCAGGCGACAAACTCCGCGCCATATCGCAGGGCATAAGCCCCGGCCGAAAGACTTCCATCATCTGGTTCAAGCTTGCGCTTGGCTGCCTCTTTTGCCGCTCGGGCCGCCTGAGCCTTGGCGATGCGTTCACCGAGGTCGTTCGGGCCTTCACTGGACATGATATGACAAGCTTCGCGCGTGCGAATCCCTTCTGATGGGGTGCCCCCCGGATTTCGGCGCAAACTATGTATACGGGGCGGGCAAGTCAACCGCGATTGCAGAAAGCTAGACGCCTGATTTTATTGAGTTTCTATTGTTCAGGTGTGCGCTACTCCGCCGCAACAAGCTCTTCGGCTGCCTGCAGGTCCACAGAAACCAGCTTGGAAACGCCTTTTTCGCGCATCGTGACGCCGAAAAGACGGTCCATCCGGCTCATCGTGACCGGATTGTGCGTGATCACCACAAAGCGCGTATCGGTACGCTGGCGCATCTCGTTCAGCATGTTGCAGAAGCGGTCGACATTGGCGTCGTCCAGCGGAGCGTCCACCTCGTCCAGCACGCAGATCGGGGCAGGGCGGGACAGGAAGACCGCAAAGATCAGCGCTGCCGCTGTCAGGGCCTGCTCTCCGCCCGACATCAGGTTCAGCGTGCCGAGCTTCTTGCCGGGCGGCTGGGCCATGATTTCGAGTCCCGCCTGAAGGGGGTCGTCCGCATCGACGAGGCGCAGCTCGGCCTGCCCGCCGCGGAACAGTGCCGTGAACAGTGCCTTGAAGTGCTCATTCACGGTCTCGAACGCGGTCAGCAGGCGTTCGCGGCCCTCGGCGTTCAGCTTGTCGACGCCCTGGCGCAGCTTGGCGATGGCGGCGATCAGGTCTTCCTTCTCGGTAACCTGTGAGCCGAGGCGTTCTTCCAGCTCTGCGGCCTCTTCCTCGGCATTCATGTTCACGCCGCCGAGTTGGTCTCGCGTGCGGCGCAGTTCGTCGGCCTTGCGCTCTGCGTCGCGCGGGGAGAATTCGCCCATCTCTTCTTCGTCGAGGCCCGCTTCGGCAATCGCCAGCAGGCCTTCGGGCGTGCGCTGGAAATTGTTGCGCGCGATCTCGACCGATTCTTCGAGACGGCCTTCGGCGTTTTCGAGCTTCACTTTCCAGCCAGCCAGATTCTCGCGCGCTTCAGAGGCTTCATTGGCGGCGCGGCGGGCGGCCTGTTCGGCTTCGCGGATCGCGGTTTCTTTTTGGGCCAGCTGGTCAGCGACGCGCTTGCGCTCTGTTTCCAGCGTTTCGACCTCATTGCTGCGGGTCTCGATCTCGCTGGCGAGTTCTTCCGGCCGCGCCTTGGCGGCGAGCGCTTCGGAGGCTGCGGATTTGCGGCGCTCGATCAGGCGGCCAACGCGTTCCTCGGCTGAGGCGATGCGGCCAGACCAGGTCTTGATGTCCCGCTCCAATCCCTCGCGCCGGGCAGCGGCCTGTTCCCGGCCACGGGTGATGTCGGTCAGGCGGCCACGCGCTTCGACCTCTTCAGTGCGGGCCTCGGCCACCATTGTCCGCGCTTCGGCGAGGCGGGCCTCCAGCGCGCTTTCATCCTCTGCCGGGCCTTCGGGAGAGATCATGGCCAGCGTTTCATTGACGATGGCAAGGTCTGATTCGGCGCGGGTCAGTGCTTCGCCGCTGGTGTCGCGTTTCATCGCCGCGCGTTCAGAGGCCTGCGCCTCCTGCGAGACGCGATTGCGGGCTTCGCTCAGCGCCCGCTGGGCCGGGGCGATTGCCTGACGCAGATCGCGCAGATTCGTTTCGGCGGCCTGACGGGCCTCGCGCGCCGCGACCCATTCGGCTTCGCGCGCTTCATAGGTTTCGGTCAGCGGGCCAAGCTCGGCTTCGGCCGCTTCCAGTCGGGCCTGCTGCTCCAGACGGGCGGCGGCGCTGACGGGGGCATCCGGCGTGCGGATATAGCCATCCCAGCGCCAGAGATGGCCTTCGACCGAAACAAGGCGCTGGCCCGGCTTCAGCTCAGCCATCAGGCGCTCACCATCCGCCACATCCACCACGCCACACTGGGCAAGGCGCGCAGCCAGTTCGCCGGGGGCTTCGGTCACGTCCGTCAGCGGGCGTGCGCCATCTGGCAGGGTTTGTCCGGCGAGAGAGGCACCGCCCCAGAACATGGCCGCGGACCGGTCTGTCGGTGCTTCAATGTCATCCCCAAGGGCGGCGGCGATGGCCTTTTCGTATCCATCCTGCGTGCGGATGCGCTCCACGACCGGCGGGGCCTTGGGGCCTTCCGCCTTGCGGAGCAATTTGCGCAAGCCGGCAATCTCGGCTTCCAGCGCGCGAACTTCCTGTTGCGCTGAGTCCCGTGGGGGTTGGGCCGAGGTTTCTGCTTCACGGGTTTCGGCCAGCTTCGCTTCTGCGGCCTCTACGGCACGTTCCGCCTCGTGCAGCGCCGTTTCGGCAGATTGCTCAGCCGTCTTGGCGTCTCTCAGACGGGAGGTGAGGGTCACCACGTCTTCGATGCGGGACATCTCGCCCTTGAGGCGGTCGATCTCTGCGGTCAGTTGCGACTGGCGACGACGCTGGGCGGCGGCATTCTCTTCAGACGCGCGGCGTTGGGCGCGGACCTGTGCCAAACGTTCTTGCGCTTCGTCGGCAGTCTTTTCAGCTTCGGCGAGGCGCATGCGGGCATTTTCCAGCGCACGGCGCGTTTCGGCCTCAATCTCTTCATTGCGGGCTTCGTCCAGCACCGGCAGGGAGGAGAGTTCGAACTTGGCATGGGCCAGCGCGTCTTCAGCTTCCAGCTTCTGGTCCTGTTCGCGCTCGATGTCTTCCATCAGACGGGTCGCTTCGGCGTCGAGGCGCTGATGCGTTTCGGCGGCGATTTTGCGCTCGGTTTCCAGTTTCGCCAGCATGATCCGGGCCTGGCCCAGCTTGGCAGCGGCGATGCTCTCTGCTTCGCGCAATGGGTTCAGGCCCTCGCTGGCCTCGATGCGCTCACGCTCGCGCACGGCATCTTCGCGGGTTTTCTCTTCAACGGCGCGGCGTGCGTCTTCCAGCTGGGTGCGGGCGGTGTCGCAGGCGAGCTTGGCCTCGTGCCAGCGCAAATGCGCAATCAGCGCGTCGAGGGCATGGATTTCTTCAGACAGGCGCTTGTAGCGGCGCGCCTTTGCGGCCTGCCGCTTCAGGCTAGCCAGTTGGCGTTCGACCTCGGCGGAAACTTCGGACAGGCGCTCCAGATTGGTCTCTGCGCCATTCAGCTTCAGCTCAGCCTCGTGACGGCGGGAGTTGAGACCCGCAATGCCGGCGGCCTCTTCGAGGATGCGGCGACGGTTCTGGGGCTTGGAGCCAATGAGTTCGGAGATCTGGCCCTGACGCACCAGCGCCGGGGAGTTCGCCCCGGTGGAGGCATCCGCGAACAGGAGCTGGATGTCCTTGCCGCGCACGGTGCGCCCATTGAGCTTGTAGGTGGAGCCCGCGCCCCGCTTCAGGCGGCGGATGATCTCCAGCGTGTCAGAGGCGTTGAATTCCGGCGGCGCGGTGCGCTTGGAATTGTCCAGCACCAGCGTGACTTCCGCCGTTTCGCGGGCCGGGCGCCCGTCTGCACCTGAGAAGATCAGGTCATCCATCTCCCCACCGCGCATGGCGCGGGCAGAGCTGGCGCCCATCGCCCAGCGCAGGGCTTCGAGTAGATTGGACTTGCCGCAGCCATTCGGGCCGACGATCCCGGTCAGGCCGGGTTCGATCGGAACATCCTGAGGGTCCACGAAGGACTTGAAGCCAGCGATACGGAGTTCGGTTATCTGCATGCTGGCTCCCCCATATCCTTATTCGCCTGCAGCCTCGAGTGCGGCGTCCAGTGCGGCAGTGACCTTCTCGGCAGAGTTCATGTTGGCGAACTGGTGCACTTCACCATTGATGATGAAGGTCGGGGTGCCGGTCACGCCATAGGCCTCTGCGGTCTGGTACACATCCGCCATCTGCTCGCGCAGCTCGCGATTGTTCATGCAGGCATCAAAATCAGCTTCGGATTCAATGCCGTGGCGCTGTCCGATGGTTTGCAGCATGGCTTTCAGAACGCCATTCTGGGCGGATTCAACGATGCCGGACTGGTATTCGAAAAGCTCGTCCAGAACATCGAAATACTTGTCTTCGCCCGCGCACATTGCCACGAGGTAGGCAGGCACGTCCGGCCCGTGGATCGGGTATTCGCGGAATACGAACTTCACCTTGCCGGTGTCGACATAGTCTGACTGAACGACCGGGCTGATGTCATCATGCCAGTATTTACAGGCCGGGCAGGTCGGGGACGCGTATTCGATCAGCGTGACCGGCGCATCGGCATTGCCCTTCACATGGCCCAGTTCGCTACCGGCGCTTACCGTGCCGCCTGCCGGCGTGTTGGCCGCGCCGGAGTCACCGCAGGCAGCCAGGGCCAGCGCGGAGAGTGCGGCAAGCGCAGTGCGTCGTGAGAAGATGTTCATGGTCATAACCTTCGCGTTAAGAATTGAGTCGGTTAGGTTGCCAATTGGTTAACTGCAACCCCGGTGTCTGTTAACTATTCTGCCTGTTCGGCAGGCGTTTCGGAAAGCGCGGCCAGCTGCTCATCCAGATAGGCGGCAAAAGCGTCGGCGGATTTGAAATCCTCATCGACATATTTCTCCTCGCCATTCACGATCAGGGTGGGCGTGCCGCGCAATTCGTAGAGTTCGCTGGTTTCCTGCACTTCGATCATGTCGAGGCGGATATCCATGTCCTCGTAGCAGGCATCGAACTGGGCCGGTGTGTTGATGCCGAACTCCGCGCCGATATCCAGGAAAGTGTCGAGCACTTTGCCGGCCTGCGCGGATTTGATGATCTCCGGCTGTTTCTCGAAAATCGCATCAGTGATCGCGAAAAATTTGTCAGGCCCCTTGCAGCGCGCCATGGCGATGAGGGCCGTATCCACATCGTTGCGCAGTGCCTCGCGGAAGATGAAACGGACCTTGCCGGTTTCGATATAATCCTGCTCGACGCGCGGCATGATCTTGTCGTGGAAGAATTTGCATCCGCCGCAGGTGACGGAGCCATATTCGATCAGCGTGATGGGCGCGTCTTCCGATCCCTTTGAGTGCCCGATCGACAGATCATCCGCGAGCGCGGGCAGGGCAAGCGCGGCGGCAGAAATGAGGGCGGTCAGAAGGGGTTTCAGCATGTCGGGGCTCCTTGCGGGCAGCGCGGATGTCTAAAAGGGCAGGTCACCGCCTGTACCGGACGTGTCGGCGGGCGGCGTGTCTTCTGCGGTTAGCATGGCCTCTCCAAGCGCAACAATTGCGGCGCGCAGCTTGTCGTCCTGGATGCGGGCGGCGGATTCCTGCAGCGCCTCACGCTCGGCGCGGGTCAGGGGGCGTGTCTTGCGGCGCATCGGCTTGGCAGGCTCGTTTCCGAGTGCGCCCTGCTTGATCTTGATCGCGGTGATGTCACCCCCGGCAGAGACCGAGACACGCTGGCGCAGCGTTTCGGACTGGTGCTGCACCATCGGCGCGGCCTGGGGCACGACGAGCAGGGTGAGCACACGGCCATCCTTGCCGCCACTGAGTCGTTCCGGGCGGCAGTATTTGTAGAGTTGCTCCCCGGCAATCTCGCGCCAGCGCTGGCGGAGGATCTGGATGGGGGGAAGTTTCTTGGCGCCGGACTTGCGCCCGATCCGCTCTGCCGACAGGCCGATCTGGCGCATGCCCGGATGGGCGCGCGTCGCCCGCTGGTAGCGAAGGCGGATCCGCGCGCGGGCTTCCTCAATGGGATCAAGACTTGATCTCGTGACCATTCGCACGAGATTGCACGGCTTTCGGGCGAGGAAAAGGCATGGCGCCGGCAAAGCACAGAGATTTGAACAGCCTGCCGGGCAAATTGCTGCCCTGGTTCGAGCGGCATGCGCGCGATTTGCCGTGGCGGACGCTGCCGGCTGACCGCGCCGTGGGAGAGCGGCCCGACCCTTACCGCGTCTGGCTATGCGAGATCATGATGCAGCAGACCACCATCCCGCACGGCACGCCATACTTCCACGCCTTCACGGAGCGCTGGCCAAGTGTCGAGGCGCTGGCGGCGGCGAAGGATGAAGACGTGATGAGCGCATGGGCCGGGCTTGGCTATTATGCGCGGGCGCGGAACCTCCTGAAATGCGCGCGTGAAGTAACGGCGCGCGGCGGATTTCCGGAAACCGAGGCAGAGCTGCGCAAGTTGCCGGGCATCGGGCCATATACGGCGGGCGCGATTGCGGCGATTGCCTTCGATCAGAAAGCCGCAGCGGTGGATGGCAATGTCGACCGTGTGTTCGCGCGCCTGCTGGCCCTGAAGGGCGAATGGGCGGCAGAAAAGAAAGTGATCGCGGAAACCGTCCGCGCGCTGGTGCCGGAAGATCGGCCCGGAGAGTTCGCCGAAGCTCTGATGGACCTTGGCGCGACCGTCTGCACGCCGACCAAGCCGAACTGCCTGATCTGCCCCGTCTCGGATCTCTGCGCTGCGCGGGCCGAAGGGGAACCGGAGCGCTACCCCATCAAGCCTGCCAAAGTGGCCAAGCCTGTGCGCTACGGAACCGCCTATGTGCTGCGCGTGAAGGATCAGGTCCTGCTGGTCCGGCGCCCGGACAAGGGCCTGCTGGGCGGCATGCTCGCCCTGCCGACGGAAGACTGGGTGGAAGGCGGCTTTGCCGAAACCCGCCCCCCGGCAACGGCAGAGTGGGAAGACATTGGCGAAGTGCGCCATGTCTTCACGCATTTCGCGCTGCGCTTTCGGGTGATGCGGGCCGAAGCCGCACGCAAACCGAAGATCCCCGGCGCGATCTGGACCAATGCCAACGCCGTCAAAGGCCTGCCCAGCGTCTTCGAAAAAGCCTACAAACTCGCTTTGAAGTAGGGAGCGCTCATCGGGGCGCGCAACCAGAAAACGTCATCAACGCGCGATTGACTAAGCCGATCGATTGCGGAAGGTAGAATTCTGTTTTGGGTTTGATGAGTTTGGGGGCAAACATGAAAACCAGAAGGCGTTCAGACAATTTCCGAAATCCGTTCGTTGTGTCAGGGCTGTTGCGCCTTGCTCGCGCGGTGATCGTTTTTCTGGTGGGATTGTTTGTGCTGTTCCAGGCGCTTGGCGCATTCAGTAATGACAACATGCCTTTGATGATGCTGTCAGGTTTTGCTGCGTCGGTGCTGATCCTGTCAGGCTTGACGGGACTGAAGCAGGCTGTGGACAGGCTGACCGGGTTCGAGCCTGATCCACGCTCTCCAGCCGACCTTGCTGTGCGCTCGCAAGGTGGCAAAGCTGTCGCATCCATCGGAAAGGCGCAACGTTACTCCCCCGGGGAATTGTCGGAATTGCTGGATGTGGGCTCACCGCCAGAGGGAAGTATACAGGCTGGCTTACTGGGCCGGTTGGCAGAACTGTTCTTGCCCGGACTTCGATTTTCGCCCCCCGAGATTCGCCTTCTGATTGAGTACATTTTTGCCTGCCTGATCGGCACATTGATTGTGCTGGGTTTGGCGCTGTTCTTCGTGGCGGCCTCAAATACAGTCGGCCTGGAAATGACGGGAAATACGAAGAGCATGTTCTGGTGGGTGCTTGCGACCGTCTTGCTGGCGCGGTGGCGCATGTTTGTCCGCTCCTCCACGCTGACCATGCAATTGGCGCAGATGAGAAATGCGTCGCCCGGCACCCTCAGGGGGCTGATCTTCTTCCTGGCGCTGCTTGCAATCGGGGGCGTGCTGGTGTCCAGCCTCGACTATGCGGCGCTGGGAGTTGACCCGGCCAGTGCCAACGCATTGATGAGAACGTCGGATGCAAGCGTACCACAGGGGCTGGTCATGCTGATCCTGGTGTTGGCCGCGGCGTTGTCGGGCGTAGCTGTTTTCTTCTGGTTCGTCAGGATGGCGCGATTGAGGTCGCTGTCAGGTGAACTGGATGAGGGCGTTACGCAAATCCGCTTCCAACGGGATGGCGTGGGCAATTCTCGCCAGTTTGCCGAAGCCATGATCACGGCAACGCAGGACCTGTACCCAAATCAGGCCATCCGGATCTACAATACGGGGCCGCGCGTGTATGCTGAGACGCAGCCTCAGCTTCAGAAAGCCCCAATCGCGAAATATGTGCCATTTCTGGCGGAAGGGTGCGGCAACATTCTTTTGCTGGTGGCTGCATTGGCGCTGGCGTTTCGAATTCCGGAAGTGGAGGGTCTGGAAAGCCTTTCCGCCGTTCTTCAGGCCGGGAACGAACCCAGCGACGAAGCCATCGTGAATGGATGGCGCGATCTGGGGGCCATAGGACCCTGGATCCTGGTGTTCCTCATTTTCGGCGGGTTCGGGAAATGGTTCATCGGACTCTCCGAAGTGTTCCTTGGCGAAACCAATTTCAGAAGCTTGTTCTTCCGGGCAGAGATGACCGGAACAGAAACAAGCGTGACGCAGGCCATCGGCAATGCCTCATTCGACACGATGAAGACCGAAATCGATATCCCCTTCACGAATGGCGTGGTCGAAGGGAGCGCAGTATTGGTGCACTCTTGCGCCTTTGCCCGGCCAAACAAGAATGGACTGATGGGCCCGCGATCCATTCTGGAGTTTGGCAGCGACACGGACGAGTTGAAGGAAATTGTCGCCACGGCGGTGAAGTCACTGGACGATTT
Organism: Hyphomonas atlantica corrig.; assembly: GCF_000682715.1. Taxonomy (GTDB): domain Bacteria; phylum Pseudomonadota; class Alphaproteobacteria; order Caulobacterales; family Hyphomonadaceae; genus Hyphomonas; species Hyphomonas atlantica. The sequence goes on from NZ_AWFH01000061.1 coordinate 141,365, forward strand.
GAAGTTCATGCCTCAGCTACAACGTCGGGATGCCGCCGCCGTACAGGATGTCGTATCGATCAACACCCAATACGCCAAGGCCGTGCAGCATGGGGCGGAAACACCAAACGTGCTGGGCATGAAGTCGAACACACCTCAACAAGTCTCTCATGACAAGGACACCTCGTCCGGCTCGGATGAGGAGTCCTGACGCCGACTGGGAACAACGTCGGATCAGAAATCGAAGACTGAAAAGTTACCGCTAACACTGGACAAGGCTGTCGGGTTTGGGGAATGTCCCTTCAAACAAAGAGGGCGGAGGCGGATTCGTGATTCAGAAGCTTGGGCTAAGCGCATTGGCGATTGCCATGCTGGCGGGATGTGCTGAACCGAACAGCGCCGAACTGGCGGATGTGTTTGGCGACCACATGGTCATCCAGAGAGACCAGCCGGTGCGCGTGTTCGGCACCGGCGAGCCCGGAACCGAACTGGCGGTAAAACTCGATGCGGCCGAACGCACGGTTACCGTCGCCGAAAGTGGCGCATGGCAGGTGGAGTTTGCCGCTCTGCCCGCGGGTGGCATTCACGAAATCTCTCTCCATGAAGGCGGTCGCAAGCTGGATCATGTCGGCGATGTTCTGTCAGGTGATGTGTTCCTGTGCTCCGGCCAGTCGAACATGAAATATCCGCTGAGGAACATGCCTTACGCGCCGCAGATCCTTGAGGAGGCGAGCGAGGAAAATATACGCCTGCTGAATATTTATCAAAAGGCAGCGCTGGAGCCTCAGTCAAAACTGCCCGAGCCGACCGCATGGAGCAAGGCGACGCCGGAAGCCGCGGAGTGGTTCTCTGCGATGTGCTATTTCACTGGGCGAGACATTGCCGAGACTTATGATGTGCCGGTCGGCCTGATCCAGTCAGCCTGGGGCGGCTCTCGTATCGAATCCTGGATTGATGCCGAGGTTGCGGGCGCGGCGGCGGAGCATGCCGAACAGGTTGAGTTGCTGCGCACTCATGTTGATGATCCGGTCAAGGCGGCAAAGGATTATTCGGAAAGTTGGCAGGCGAGCTGGCTGGCCGATCCGGCAACGGGTGGAGACGCAGTTTGGGACGCGCCGGACAAGGGCGACTGGGCAGCGGTGCCCGGCCAACTACGCGACTGGCGCACATGGGGAGACCCTGAACTGGCCGATCACAAGGGGATGGTGTGGCACAAGGTGAGCTTCGATCTGACAGAGGCGCAGGCCAGCCAGTCAGCCAGTGTGCACATCGGGTCAATCGACGATACGGACGTAACCTGGATGAATGGTGTGGCGATTGGCACCACGTTCGATTGGGGCGGATTGCGGGTCTATGACGTGCCGGCGGACCTGTTGAGGGCTGGGCGCAATGTCCTGCTCGTCAATGCGCATAATGATTATGGCGAAGGCGGCATGAATGGTCCGGATGCGGAGCTACGGCTTGAGCTTGCCGATGGCAGTTCGGTTTCGCTCGCGGAGGGCTGGACCTATCGCAAGGTGCCGACGGATGTGACGCGGCCCAAGCCTGCTCCCTGGCAAACCATTCAGGGATATTCGATGCTGCACAATGCGATGATCGCGCCATTGGAAGGCGTCGGGCTGAAAGGCGCGATTTGGTATCAGGGCGAGTCCAATGCCGGGGCCGGTGCGGCTTATGAGGAATTGCTGACTCTGCTTGTTCAGGACTGGCGCGCAAAGTTCGGCGCGGACCTGCCTGTGGTGGTGGTTCAGCTGCCGCGCTTTGGCGCGTTGCCGACAGTGGCCGGGGAGCCTGGCTGGGGCATGGTTCGGGAATCCATGCGCCGGGTCGCTGCGCAGGATGACCGGGTCGGGCTGGCCGTCACCATAGACCTTGGTGACCCGTATGACATTCACCCCGCCGACAAGATTTCAGCCTCCAATCGGGTCATCCGTGTCGCGAAGGCACTGATCTACGGCGAGGCGATTGACGGGCCGAGCGGGCCGGTCGCGACAGACGCCGAAATTCTGGCGGACGAGATTCGCGTCTCATTTCAGGGAATTGATCAGGGGCTGGTCACGATCAGCTCCAGCAATGTGACCGGCGTCGAGCTTTGCGATGGCGCGGCTTGCCGGTTTGCCCCGGCGACGCTGGACGGGGATGTCATGATCATTGAAACCGATGGCGCACAGGTTTCGGAAATCCGCTACTGCCAAGGCGACTCGCCGCTGTGCAATCTGTTTGACGGCAATGGCCTGCCGGCAGGCCCGTTCTGGATGCAGATCGACTGAGGCGACTTATTCGGCCGGCACCATGTCGGGCGCGTCGCGGCGGATGGCGCGGCGGATGACATCGCCATAGCCGTGCGAGATGCAATCGAACTCATCATAGTATCCGCGTGAGGACAATAGCGTGTGCAGCCGCTTCAGCCGGTAGGGCGGGATCGACGCGAACATGTGATGCTCAAGGTGATAGTTCACATCATTCGGCGCGATCAGGACACGTTGCCAGAAGGGCGCCACTGTCGTGCCGGTGTTCAGGCGTGGGTCCAGGCTGGTGCGATCCAGTGCCGTGCCATGTTCACCAATCTGGCGCAGGCGGACAATTGCGGGGTAGACGAACAATTCAGCCGCCCACCACATCAAATAGGCCCACGGGGCGCCGACCGCTGTCAGCACGCCAAGCAGGCCGACATGGAAAGTCAGCCAGGGCCAGTGGCGAGAGAGTTTGAAACTCCGGATCTTGCGCATCGTGTCGCGAAACCCGGTCTGCCCGGTCAGGTCGCGCACGAATTTGCGGCGCAGGCTCTCTTTCGGAACCGGATAATTCTTCACGAAGATGATGTCCGGATCGTCTGGCGTGCCGGCATATTTGTGGTGCTTCAAATGGTAGGCGCGATAGGCGGGCAGGGAGATGTTCATCGGTGCGCCAGCAATCCAGTGCCCGACGAACTCATCTATTTTCGGGCTCTTGAAGAAGGCGTGATGCGCGCAGTCATGATTGATAATACCAAGGCCGAGCTGCCGCCCGCCAAGGATCAGCACGCCGCCCAGAATGGTCAGAGGGTTCGGCCAGATGATCGCCACCGCGAACGCCGCAATGATCAGGCCCCAGTTCCAGCTAAGCGTGGCCAGAGCGCGGATATCGGATTTCTTGCGCAGCTCGCGCAATTCTTCCTTGGTAACGGCTTCCGACAGCTTCATCTTGGCGGACATGGCAGGCCTCCCATCCTGTGCTTTAATCGTTTATTACATAAAAAGGCAGTATGAGTCAATTTGTGTATTATTATGAGCCCCTGACCCCCGAAGACGTTTCGGCCCGCGCGCTGGTCCTGTCCCTGATGAGCAGCACGGATGCGTCGCCGCAGGCGATCGGGCGGTTGATCCACGCCGCGGCCCTGTTCGGGATCGAGGCGTCGACCTTGCGCGTGGCCGTTACGCGGCTGATCAAGGATGAATTGCTGGAAAGCCCTGAGCGGGGCATCTATTCCCCCGGCCCGAAGGCGCAGGCGTTGATGCGGCGGGTTAAACAGTGGGAGCATGTGGCCGGGCGCATGGTCGACTGGAATGGTGACTGGCTCGTCGCGCTGACCAGGCATCTCGGCCGCAGCGATCGCAAGCAGCTGCGTGCGCGGGAGCGGGCATTGGCCCTGTTCGGCTATCAGCAGACGGAGGAAGGCTTCTGGGTGCGGCCCGCAAATCTGGCAGGCGATCTGGAAAGTCACCGGGCGGGCCTGACAGAGATCGGCGCGGACGAGGACATTATCCTCATGCGCGCGTCCGACATGGCGATGGCCGGGCCGCAGGATTGGGCGAGCCTGTGGTCGCCGGATGCGCTGTCGCGCTCCTATGCGCACGCAATCGACACAATGGACAAGAGCATGGCCACGCTGGACGGGAAGGCGGTGGATGCAGCGGCGCGCGAGACGCTGCTGATCGGACAGCCCGTGATCCGCGCCATCAACTTTGATCCGCTATTGCCGCCAGAGCTGGGCGATCAGGATGGACTGTTGCGAATGGCGGACAAGATGCGCGCCTACAACAAGATCGGACAGGCCTGCTGGCAGCGATATTATGCCTCCATAGAAAAAGCGGCGCAGGAGTGATCCCGCGCCGCTTCGTTTTCTGATGGTCCGGGGGCGGTCTAGTTCAGCCCCATTTCCTCGCGATAGCGGCGACGCAGCAAGTCGATCGGCGCAAGGTTCCGCTTCGGGTCTTCATAGTGCCAATAGGTCCAGCCATTGCAGGCCGGCGCCTGTTGCACATGCGCGCCGAGACGATGGATCGAGCCGGAAATGGTGCCGGTCGTCAGTGAGCCGTCGACGCGGATGCGCGCCTGATAGCGACGCTGCGGGCTGAACAGGCGGTCGCCGGGCTTCAGCCAGCCGCTTTCCAGCAGCGCGCCAAAGGGGACGCGCGGCAGGGATTTCTTGCTCTTCTCCGTTTCCAGCACCGCGCCTTCGATCGGCTCAATGGCCTTCAGGCGCGCACGGGAGAGGCGGATATAGGTTTCGTCGCGCTCGATGCCGACATAGTTGCGGCCAAGGCGCTTGGCGGCGGCGGCGGTTGTGCCCGTGCCGGAGAACGGGTCCAGCACCGTGTCGCCCGGATTGGTTGTGGCCAGCAGCACGCGTTGCAGCAGGCTTTCCGGCTTTTGCGTCGGGTGGGCCTTCTTGCCGTCTTCATCCTTCAGGCGCTCGCCGCCGGTGCAAAGCGGGATCATCCAGTCAGAGCGCATCTGCTTGTCGTCATTGAAGACTTTCAGCGCATCATAATTGAATGTGCATTTCGAGGCTTCGGACTTGCCCGCCCAGATCAGGGTCTCGTGGGCGTTCTGGAAGCGGGTGCCCTTGAAGTTGGGCATCGGGTTGGATTTCAGCCAGATCACATCATTTTGGATCCAGAAGCCCTGATCCTGGAGGATCGCGCCAACGCGGAAGATGTTGTGATACGAGCCGATCACCCAGATGGCGCCATCATCTTTCAGAACGCGGCGGCATTCTTCCAGCCATTGATGGGTGAACAGGTCATAGGCGTCGAAACTGTCGAACTTGTCCCAGTCATCGTCCACGCCGGCCACGTGCGACTGGTCCGGACGGGTCAGGCCGCCGCCAAGCTGCAGATTGTAGGGCGGGTCGGCAAAGACGAGATCAACCGACCGGTCCGGCAGACGGGACAGGATGTCGATGCAATCGCCCTGCATGATCACGTTTTTCTGTAGTTCCATAGGTTCAGCCCCGCTTGCACAAGATGTCGTATCGAAGCGCGAATCAGTGCCGGAGGTCGGTTTCTGAATCCCTAATTATTGCGCATCCGAATCAGCCCGGAAATATTTCGGGTCCGAAACTAACAGCGAAAATGACCTGTGGATAGAGTTGTGGATAATCCTGTGCACAAGGCTCGGGAAACCCTGTGAAATCAGCGTGGGCATCCTGCTGCTGCGTCTTACTCGGGAAATGTCCTTATCCCGTTTTCTGCCGTGCGCATTACGGTGCGCGTCAGTCCAACGGAGAAAGATCATGACTGAGGCTACGATGAAGGCTGCCGTGGTGCGGGAATTCGGCAAACCGCTGGTGATCGAGGAGGTGAAGACGCCGAAGCCGGGGCCAGGGGAAATTCAGGTAAAGATCGAGGCGTGCGGCGTATGCCATACGGATCTGCACGCCGCGCGCGGCGATTGGCCGGTCAAGCCGCAACCGCCCTTCATTCCCGGTCATGAAGGTGTGGGCTACGTGTCCGGCGTTGGCGCTGGCGTTACGCATGTCAGGGAGGGCGACCGCGTGGGCGTCCCGTGGCTCTACTCGGCGTGTGGACATTGTGAGCATTGCCTCGGCGGATGGGAGACCCTGTGCGAGAGCCAGCGCAATACCGGGTATTCGGTGAATGGCGGCTTTGCCGAATATGTCATCGCCGACCCGAATTATGTCGGGCACCTGCCGGACAATATCTCCTTCGTAGAGATTGCGCCGGTCCTGTGCGCCGGAGTGACCGTCTACAAGGGGCTGAAGGTGACCGACACAAAGCCCGGCGACTGGGTTGCGATTTCCGGCATTGGCGGGCTGGGCCATATGGCAGTCCAGTATGCGCGCGCAATGGGACTGCGTGTGGCCGCAGTCGATGTTGACGAGTCCAAGCTCGCCCTCGCAAGGCAATTGGGGGCAGAGGTGACGGTGAATGCTGCCCAGACGGATCCGGCGACTTTCCTGCGCAAGGAAATCGGCGGGGCACATGGCGCCCTTGTTACAGCGGTTTCGGTGAAAGCGTTCGAACAGGCTCTCGGCATGGTACGTCGCGGCGGGACCGTGTCGCTGAATGGCTTGCCGCCTGGTGATTTTCCTCTGTCCATCTTCAACATGGTGCTGAACGGCATCACGGTGCGCGGTTCAATTGTCGGCACCCGCCTCGACCTTCAGGAGTCGCTGGATTTTGCAGCGGCGGGCAGGGTGCGCGCGCACACGGCTACCGCGCGCCTGGAAGAGATCAACACCGTCTTTGACAAGATGCTGGAAGGCGGTATCGACGGGAGAATTGTGCTCGATTTCGCCTAGACATCCAGTCGCATCTGGCCGCCTCTGTCCTCGACTACGCGAAACAGATCCGTGCGCAGGGGCTCTACCGGGTGGTTCATGTCGAGCTTTGCGATGGCGCGGCCAAACCGTTTGGAAATCAGGTCCGCCATCGGCCCGCCGCCGCGCATGCGTTCATGCCAGGTGGCGTCATAATCCTTCCCGCCGCGCATTTCCCGGACAAGGTTGATCACCCGCGCGGCCCGGTCCGGCACATGCTGCACCAGCCATTCGAGGATCAGGTCCTTGATCTCATAGGGCAGGCGCAACATCACATAGCCCGCCCGGGTCGCGCCATGATCGGACACCGCTTCCAGAAGGCTTTCAATCTCGTGATCGTTCAGGCCGGGAATGATTGGCGCGGTCATGGCGGTGACCGGAATGCCCGCATCGGCCAGTGCGCGCATCGTGTCCAGTCGTTTCTGGGGCGTTGCGGCGCGCGGCTCCATCTTGCGGGAGAGTGTGCGGTCCAGCGTGGTGATGGACACGCCGACACGGGCAAGCCCGGCCTTGGCCATGGGCGCGATCAGGTCGATGTCCCGCTGGATCAGGGCAGACTTTGTCAGCAGGCTGACCGGGTGGCGATAAGCGTACAGCACTTCCAGCAATTCGCGGGTCAGGCGCTGTTCCCGCTCAACCGGCTGGTAGGCATCCGTGTTCATGCCCAGCGCGATCACACGCGGCACATAGTCGGGTTTTGACAGCTCCCGCTTCAGCAATTCGACCGCGTTCTCCTTGTAGAAAAGCTTGCTCTCGAAATCGAGACCGGCCGAAAGCCCTTCCCAGGTATGCGTGGGCCGGGCGAAGCAGTAGATGCAGCCATGCTCACAGCCGCGATAGGGGTTCACAGTCCGGTCAAAGGAGATGTCCGGCGACTTGTTGTAAGTGATGATCTTGCGGGCGGTATCCTTCATCAGGACCGTTTCCAGCCGCCCGGCATCATCCTCTATCGTGCCCCAGCCATCGTCAAAGGCATGATGAGTCTGCTTTTCATACCGGCCAGTCTGATTGGAAACGGCGCCGCGCCCGCGATGTTCAAAGCGTTCCTGCGCGGCGTTGGTGTCCATCAGTGTGACGCGGCCCTTGGGCGAAAGTTTCTGTCCTGTCCTCATGAAGAGAACAGGCCACAGCGCCAAGAACAAATCAAGAACATTTGTTGCCGCGTCTGGCGGAAACCTGTGAAATCAGATGCCCTTCAGGGAGGCGAAATTATCAAACACCTTGCGCACGCTGACGGGCATCTCGCGGTCGAGCACATCTGTCATGACGTGCATCTTCTTGAACTTCTCTTTGCTTTGCAGCTCCGGCGTCTTGCGCGCGACCATGCGCCAGTCTGAAAAGATCCGCAGCTGGGCTGGTTCAACAAGGACAGTCGTCACTGAAACGTGTCGCTTGTCGGTCAGAATGCGATTGTAGATATTCTCGACATTCGATTGCGGGCCTTCCAGCAATTGCAGGAAGTTCAGGCCATTGAACAGCAACACACCCGTCAGGCTCTGCACCTCGTTTACGCGCTGAGCCGTTGCCACGATATCGTCGATATCGCTTTCCTGAATCGTGTCGATTGCTGTGCTGATATAGATCAGTCTTTTCATAGGTGTCCTGTTGCCTGAGCGCGCCCCCCTTGGACACCGCTTCCAGATTTTGTTCGATAACTTAAATCAAGTTAACAGAGATTGTCAGCACTCCAGATTTTCCAATCTTCCTTCGTGTCTACGTCCTGTAGCGTTGGCAACAGGGCCACGCAAAAGCCGGAAGGCAGATTCTTGCGAAGATCGGCCATTGCGTGAGGCCCTGACCAGCGCACGTTTTCAAACATAGGTGGCAAACCGGGCCTTTTGTTCAACCCGAATAGCCAGAATCCGCCATCTGTCGCCGGGCCGAAGATGGCGTCATTGCGCGACAAGAGCCGCTCGGCGCGCAAGAGCAGGGCGGGGCTGATGTCCGGCGCATCCGTGCCGATGAACATGACCGGCCCGTTTGGGGAGTCAGCAAGCCCTTTTGTCAGCTTCTCGGTCAGTGTGCCCGGCCCCTGACTGACGCGCGGCAGATGTGGCGGCAGCAGGCCCCCCAGCGTTTCGCCCAGCGCGCGGTCGGGTGAGAGATACAGCGACACGTCCAGCCCGCTGGCCGCGGCCGCGCGCATGGTGCGGGCCAGCGTGAAATGGGCAATGCGGCGTGCCTCCGTCCGGCCCATACCCGCGGCAAGCCGTGTCTTGGCAAGGCCCATACGCGGCGGCTTGGCATAGATGAGAAGCCGGGCGCGGCGCATCAGTGATACGCCTTTGCCAGCGTCTCCGGCTTTGCCCCGAGCAGGAACCGCGTCAGCAGGGCGGCATTGCCCCAGGCCCGTTTGCGCCAGCCATCGCGTTCGTATTTCTCGGCGGAGGTGCGCGCTTCAGCACTCAGGAATGAGAGCCGCGCCTTGCCCAGCGCCCGCACGATCATCACGTCTTCCATCAGCGGCACATCCGCATAACCGCCAATCTCGTCATACAGCTTGCGGGAGACCAGCAGGCCCTGGTCGCCATAAGGGAGGCCAAGCCAGCGGGCGCGGCGATTGGCGCGCGCCTCCAGCCAGCGGGCTGCGCGATCATCCGAGCGATACTTGAGCGTAAAGGCCGCCGCCTTGCCGGGCCGAGTGTCCATATGGTGCGCGGCACGTTCGGCCCAGTCGGGGGAGAGATACGTGTCAGCGTGCAGGAACAGCAACCACTCGCCCCGCGCGGCCTTCGCGCCGGCGGCAAGCTGTGCCCCGCGCCCGCTTGCGCCGGTCACCAGTGTCGCGCCTGTGTCCCCGGCAATGCGCGGCGTTGCATCATCAGAGCCGCCATCAGAGACAATCACCTCACGGATCAGGCCCAGCTCCAGCCCCGGCATCAGCGCCTGCAGACAGTCCGGCAGGCTGGGGGCGGCGTTCAGTGTGGGAATGATGAGAGAGAGTGGGGCGGCCATGAATTTCCCCTAGCAGGCAATTGTGCGCTGCGGAACCGACGAGCGGTTAACACGTTCAGCAGGGACAGAATTGAACAAGGATCCCTCACATGCCGTCGATTTACGAAACCCTGAAGAAAGACCATGACAAACATCGCGAGTTGCTCGCCCAGCTGGCAGAGACGACCGGCGATTCCTCGCGCCGTCGCGAGCTCTGGAAGCAGTTCTATTATGATGTCGGTGGCCACGCCGCAGCAGAAGAGGAAACCTTCTACAGCCCGCTGATGGAGAAGGAAGACGGCCAGCCCAAGGGCCGCCATTCGGTTGCCGAGCACAAGGAACTCGACGACATCATCCAGGAACTGGACGAGATGGATATGAGCTCCCCCGGCTGGATGACGCGCTTCAAGACGCTGCGCCATGACTATGAGCATCACATCGACGAGGAAGAAGAAGAGATCTTCCCGGTGGCGAAGAAGGTTATCGGCAAGGATGAAGACGGCGCGATCAGCCAGTCCTTCCTCAAGCGCAAGGCACGCGAACGCAAGATCGTAGACGAAAAGGCCGAAGCCGCTCTGGAGGAGTGATTATCCTCCCAGTTCCCCAAGCCGCTGTTCGACCAGCAACAAGTCCCGCCATGCGCGGGATTTGTCTTGTGGGCGGCGCAAAAGATAGGCCGGATGCAGGATCGGGATCAGCGGCGCGGCAAAGCCGCCCGCCGTTTTGTACACATGTTCCGTGCCGCGCAGCCGCATGATGCCATCCGAGCTTGCCAACAGGGATTTCGCCGGAACGCCGCCCGCCGCGATGATCACTTTCGGCTGGGTCAGCTCGATCATCCGGTCCACGAAGGGGCGGCACACAGCCAGTTCCTCGGCTTCGGGATTCCGGTTTCCGGGCGGGCGCCAGTAATTCACATTCGTGATGAAGGCATTTTCCTTACGGTCGCGCTGGATCGCGGCCAGCATACGGTCCAGCAATTGTCCGGCCGGACCAACAAAAGGGACACCGCGACGATCCTCTTCCGGACCGGGGCCTTCACCGATCACCATCAGGCTCGCGCCCGGTGTGCCATCATAGACGGCGGTTTTTTCTGCAGCGGCTTTCAGGGGGCTGCCCTCAAAGGCTTCGATGGCCGCTTTCAGCGCTTCGACCGAATCACACGCCGCAGCGGCGTTTCGGGCCTCTTCCACCCAGTCGACTTTCTTGCGACGCGGACGCCGTACAGGCGTTGGAGAGACTGCAGGCGCGGCTGGCGCGGCGCCCTCGGCGACCTTCAAATAGGCCTGTACCGTGGCGTCATCGACCTCCACGCCCATGTCGCCCCACCATTCGGTGAGGGCCTGAATTGCATCAATTGACGCAGGGGCGGGCATCTGGACGCTCTGGACCTTCCTGATAGACGCTGTAATTGCTTTACCAAATGGGCTTATGAGCGGGCAACCTATCACCCGCAAGGAGGAGAAACCAATGGCTGATGACGCTATTCAGCGCGAGTCGATGGAATATGACCTGGTCATCGTCGGCGGCGGTCCTGCGGGTCTGTCCGCGGCGATCCGCGCGAAACAGCTGGCACAGGAAGCTGGCGAAGACATTGAAGTGGTCGTGATCGAGAAGGGCGGCGAGATCGGCGCTCACATCCTGTCCGGCGTGGTCATGGACCCGGTCGGCCTCGACAAGCTGATCCCTGACTGGCGCACGCGCGATGATCGCCCGCTGAAGACAGAAGTGACCGGCGACAAGTTCAAATTTCTCGGGCCAAACGGCGAAGCGGACATTTCCTGGTTGCCAATGCCGGGCTTCATGAAGAACCACGGCAATTTCACCGGCTCGCTGGCAAATGTGGCCCGCTGGCTCGGACAGGAAGCCGAGAATATGGGCGTTGAAGTCTTCCCGGGCTTTGCCGCGTCAGACCTGGTGCTGGGCGAGAATGGCGAAGTGAAGGGCATCGTGGCCGGTGTCATGGGCATCGCGGCGGATGGCTCTCACAAGGCCGACTATGAGCCAGGCATGGAATTGCTCGGCAAATACGTCCTGTTTGCCGAAGGCGCACGCGGCTCGCTGACCAAGCAGCTGATCGCCAAGTACAATCTGGACGAGGGCCGTGACCCACAGAAATTCGGCATCGGCCTGAAAGAGCTGTGGTCCATTCCGGAAGAGCAATTCAATGAAGGCTATGTCCAGCACACGATGGGCTGGCCGCTCGACAACAAGACTGGCGGCGGCAGCTTCCTCTATCACTTCCGCGACAATGGCGAGCCCTTCGTATCGGTCGGCTTCGTGGTTCACCTGAACTATGAGAACCCGTACATCTCACCGTATCAGGAATTCCAGCGCTTCAAGCACCACCCATCCGTTCTGCCACACCTTCAGGGCGGCAAGCGCGTGGCCTATGGCGCGCGGGCGATCACCGAGGGCGGCTTCCAGTCCGTTCCGAAGCTGGCCTTCCCGGGCGGCGCCCTGATCGGCTGCGGCGCCGGCTTCGTCAACGTGCCCCGCATCAAGGGCAGCCACAACGCCATCCTCACCGGCATGATGGGCGCAGAAGCCGCCTATGCAGCCATCAAGGGTGGCCGTCAGGGCGATGTGCTGACCGATTATGAAGAGGCTTACAAAGCGTCTTCCGTCTACAAGGAGCTGAAGCAGGTGCGGAACGTGAAGCCGCTCTGGTCCAAGCTCGGTACGGCGATCGGCATTCCGCTCGGCGGTCTCGAAATGTGGATTTCCAGCCTGTTCGGCGGATTCTCCTTCTTCGGCACACTCAGCCACGGCAAGACCGATGCAGCGGCGCTGAAGCCTGCGAAGAAGTTCAAGCCGATCGAGTATCCAAAGCCCGATGGCGTGATCAGCTTCGACAAGCTGACCAATGTGTCCTTCACCAACACCTATCACGGCGAAGACCAGCCTGTTCACCTTGTCGTGAAGGACATGGCGCTTCAGAAGGCGTCCGAGCATGACGTGTATGCCGGTCCGTCGGCGCGCTACTGCCCGGCCGGTGTGTACGAGTGGATCGAGGAAGGCGGTGAGCTGAAGTTCCAGATCAACTCGCAAAACTGCATTCACTGCAAGACTTGCGACATCAAGGATCCGAATCTGAACATCAACTGGACCGTGCCGGAAGGCGGCGGCGGCCCGGCCTATCCGAACATGTAATCAGGCCTCTCAGGTCATGGTTTCCGGAAAGCGCGGTGGGGTTAACCCTGCCGCGCTTTCTCCATTTCGCGCCTTGCTCTCGCCGCATCCGGCTGCTTCACTCACAGCCAAAGCGAATTCGGAGCAAGCCTCGTTACCATGCATTTCAGACTGACCTTTGCCGCCTCTGCCCTGACCCTTTCCGCCATGATGAGCGCCTGTGCCACCGAACCGGCCCCGGCGCAGCCTGTCGCCGAGATCGACGCGCCAATTGTTGAGAGCAGCATTCCGCTGTCACCGGCCGCGCGCGCCACGGCGGTCATCGGCGACAATGGCATGCCGGTCGGCATCTCCGCATATCCCGCGCCGCTGGACGCGGTGAAGGCAGGGGACATGGCCGCGTTTCTGGAAATGACCTCCGGCCTGTCCCAGGAAGACCGGGACGTCAGCCCGCTATTCGATGCCTTCCTCGCGCTGGACCGCGCCGCTGATGGCGACATGCTGGCCGCGCGCAACATCCTGCAATCCTCCAACAGCCAGGATGATGAAGACGGCGAGACCGGGTTTTACGCCTTCCTCGACGCATGGCTGCTGGCAATGGAAGGCAAGCCGGACGAAGCGATTGAGCGCCATCGTGGCGCTGCGGGCTCCATGCCCGGCCTGACCGGGGACCTCTCGCTGGCCGCCATGCTTGAGGCGCTGGGCCGACCGGAGCAGGCGCTCGCCGTCTATGAATTCATGACGCCCGCAGAGATCGAGGCCCCGGAACACCAATTCGACCCGAAGGGCCTGCTCTACAGCCATGTCCGGACGGTGATTTCCCGCCACGCCTTGCTGCTGCAGCGCCTTGGCCGGATCGAGGAAGCGAAGGCCGTGTATCAGAAACTCGCCGATGCCGAGCCGGAAGAGGCGATCAGCTACGCCGCTGCGCTGGAAAGCCTGGAAACGGGCAAGAACCTCGACAATGAAGCGCTGGACGTGCCCGCCGCCTTTACCCAGTCGCTGGCCGACGTGTCCCGCGCCCTGCAGGAACAGCGCATCATCCGCACCATCATGATGGGCGGCCAGATCGAAGGCTTTGACGACCAGCGCTCGGCGTTTGATCAGGTGGCATTGCTGATAAATCCGGAAGACGAAGGCCTGCGCGCCGCTGTCATCGACCAGCTTTACGAGCACGCGCTCTATGAAGGTGTCGCCCATGTCGCGATGAGCGCGCCGGAAGATACCGCCTCGTTGCAGATCGCTGCCGGGCAGGCGCTGATCATGTCCGGCAAGGAAGACGAGGCCCGCGCCGCCGTTACTCGCGCGCTGGAAATCACCGATGAGGATGACCGGTTGCAGACGCTCTATGGCGCGTTGCAGCTGCGCACGATGCTTCACGACAAGGACGGGTCGACCGAATTGGTGGAGGAAGTGATCACATTGGCCTCCAATCAGGCCGAGCGTGCCTCCGCCCACGGGCTGGCCGCCGAGATCAATGACCAGTTCGGAGACCTCAAGGCGGCGGCCTACCATGCCGAGAAGGCCCGGGAGCTGGACGATACGCACGACCGGCGCATGGCGCTGGCCAATGCGCTAGGCAAGGTGGGAGAGATCAATCCCGCGCTGGCCATTTTGCGCACAGAGCTTCTGGGGCGTCCAAACGACCCTTACACGCTGAATTCACTCGGATATTTCCTGATCGAGAATACTGATAAGTACGAAGAGGGCTTCAAGATCCTCTACCGTGCCCGGTCACTGGCAGAGCGGGATCCCTATATCGCGGACTCGCTCGGCTGGGCCTATTATCGCCTCGGTCACCTGAAGGATGCGCAGCGCCTGATCGAACAGTCACGTGCCAAGCTGGAGCCGCACAAGCATTGGGAAATCGAAACCCATCTGGGCGACATCTACTGGCATCAGGGTGATGAGGAAGCCGCGCGCGAAGCCTGGCAAAATGCGATCGAGGCCCGTCCACCGGCAACGCAGCGCGCTGAGCTGGAAGACAAGCTGGCCAATGGCCTGACGACGCCAAAACCAGAGCGTCAGGCCCTGCCAAGCGTGTCCATCGGTGACGGCGAGATCGACCGGCAGGATATCTGACGAAACTGTCAGGCAGCTGAGACCTTTTACCCGCCTCCGACGCGCCTTACTATCGCCGGATATCAATGCGATTCCGCGATGCGAACGCTGACGGGAAAACTATGTCGAACGAAATGAATCCGCACATGCAGGAACCGGAGCCAAAGCGCAGCTTCCTGCCGGGGCCACCCTGGGTCTGGACCTGGGCAAGACGCCTTCTGATCCTCGGCTTCGTCCTCGCCGCGCTCGGCTTCGTGGCGCTCTGGATGTATTTCGCGGCGCTTGGCCGTCAGGTGCCGTCCATCGACAAGCTGAAACAGTATGAGCCGCCCATCACGTCGCGCGTCCACGCCGGCGATGGAACGCTGATTGCCGAATTCGCAAGAGAGCACCGCGTCTTCGTGCCGTATGAGTCGATCCCGACCCATGTGGTGCAAGCCTTCGTGGCGGCGGAAGACAAGACGTTCTTCACGCATGGCGGACTCGATTACAAAGGCATCGTGCGCGGCGGGGTGAACTCCGCCAAGAACAAGATCACCGGTTCCGGCGGTCTGGAAGGCGGCTCGACCATCACGCAACAGGTCGCCAAGAACATGCTGCTGACGCGCGACCAGAACCTCACGCGCAAGGCCAAGGAAGCGATCATCGCCCAGCGCATGGAGAAGGAATTCACCAAGGAAGAGATCCTCGAACTCTACCTGAACGAAATCTATCTCGGCTATCGCTCCTACGGTGTGGGTTCTGCGGCGTTGAACTATTTCGACAAGTCGCTGCCTGAACTGGACCTGTCCGAAGCGGCGATCCTCGCCTCTCTGGCCAAGGCCCCTTCGTCGGTGAACCCCTATAGCCGCCCCAAGCGCTTGCTGGCGCGCCGCAACTATGTGCTCGGCCGTATGGTTGATGATGGCTACATCACGCGCGAGGAAGCTGAAGAGGCGATGGCTCTGCCCCTGTCCACGACGCGTCGCCTGAAGGGTCCGGAATACGCCGCGGCGACCTATTTCGTGCAGGAACTGCGCCGTGACCTCATCAAGAATTACGGCGAAGACACGCTGCAACAGGGCGGTCTGTCAATCCGCTCGACCATCGATACGAAACTGCAGCTCGCCGCTCAGGACGCCCTGCAGAACGGCCTGATCGCCTATGACCGTCGTCATGGCTGGCGGGGGCCAATCACGCGTCTTGATCCCGAGGCTGACGATGTTCTGGAACAGCTGAACGACGTCACGCTGCCCGGTGGCTATGGCACGTGGGAAGCCGCGCTGGTGACCAGCACAGGCTCGCGCGGCGCGCAGCTTCTGCTGACTGACGGCGCGACCATTCCGCTGCCCGCCGAGGAAGTCGAGTGGGCCGCGACCTACAAGCCTGCTGAAGGCAAGGGTGGGCTGAATGTCGGCGACGTTGTCCTGGCTGAGCTGAAGCGCAAGGTTCTGAATGCGGATGAAACGTCTGCGCCTGCGGACCCGCAACTGGACCCCGACGGTGATGAGATCGACGAGCCGGAACCCGAGCCGATGCTGGTGCCGGTTGGCAATGCCATCCTGCGTCAGGTACCGGAAGTTGACGGCTCCCTCGTGGCGCTGGACCCGCATACGGGTCGTATCCTTGCCATGCAGGGCGGCTATTCCTTCTTCAAGTCGAGCTATAACCGCGTCACGCAATCCAAGCGTCAGCCGGGTTCCAGCTTCAAGCCCTTTGTCTATGCAGCGGCGCTGGAGCGTGGATACACGCCGGCTACGCGCATGCTGGATGCCCCCTTCGTGGCATTTGATGTGTCTACGGATGATTACTGGCGCCCGTCGAACTATACCGAAGGGCGCACCTATGGCATGGTCACCCTGCGTGTCGCGCTGGAGAAATCCCTGAACCTCGTCACCGCCCGCGTGGCCCAGGACATCGGCATGGAAGCGGTTTCCGAACTGGCCGAGCGGATGGGCGTCTATGAAGATCTTCCGCCCTATCCGGCCATGTCCCTCGGCGCCGGCGACGCGTATCTGATCGATGTTGCGCGCGGCTATGCCGGCTTCGTGAATGGGGGAAGGAAGATCAACCCGACCCTTCTGGACCGTGTGCAGGACCGTCATGGGCGTACCCTGTTCCGCCATGACGAACGCCTGTGCGAAGGATGCTCTGCGGACGAGTGGGACGGCGCGGAACCGCCGCAACTGGCAGAAGTGGGCGAGCAGGTGCTGGACCCGATCATCGCCTATCAGGTGACGCATATGCTGGAGGGCGTGGTAGAGCGCGGCACAGGCCGCCGGGCCCGCCGGGTCGGCAAGCCTCTGGCTGGTAAAACGGGTACTACGGATGATTATCGCGACGCGGTGTTCATGGGCTTTTCGCCTGACCTCGTCGTGGGCGTGCGGGTCGGCTTTGACGACAATCGATCGCTCGGCGAAGGCGAAGCGGGTGGCTCGGTTGCCTCACCGATCTTCACGGACTTCATGGAACGCGCCCTGGCAAACGAGCCAGCGACGCCATTCCGCATCCCGCCCGGCGTGCGCCTGGTGAAGGTGGATGCCCGCAATGGCGAACTGCCCGGCCCGGATACTGCTGTCATCATCGATGAGGCCTTCCGCCCCGGCACAGAGCCTGGCATGAGCGCCTTCACCGACACCAGCGACTGCTTGTCCATTTCCGGCAATTGCGGGGGCGGCACGGGCAGCTCGACCAGCGGGTTCGATCCTGAGCGCGACGCCGGAATTGTCGAGGAAACCGATGAGGGCTTCCCGTTCCAGCCGGCCCAGCCACGCCCCGCGCCTGAAGCGCCAGTGGATGACAGTCTCGGCGACGTTTACTGACGCAGTTGCTTTTGACGCAGGAAGGCGGGCGCGCTATGCCCCGCCTTTCCAGTTTTTATCGAACAAGATCACAAGAGGCAGATCCCATGTCCGCAGAAATCAAATCCCTTACAGACCAGATCCGCCAGTCCGCCGATTTGCTACGGAGGCGTCTTTGACTGGGATACTGCCACAAAACGCCTGGATGAGCTGACCGCGCTCTCCGAACGTCCCGATTTCTGGGATGACCCACAGGCCGCCCAGGCCATGATGCGCGAACGCCAGCGTCTGGCTGACGGCATCGAAACCGTCGAAACCCTACAGCGCGAAGCTGACGATGCCGAGGAATTGCTCGAACTCGCCGAAGGCGACGAAGACATGATCGCGGACATCGAAACCAATCTGAAAAAAGCCGCCGAGCGCGCCGAGAAGGCAGAGCTGGCTGCCCTGCTTTCGGGCGAGGCCGATGGCAATGATTGCTTCATCCAGATCAATGCGGGCGAGGGCGGCACGGAAAGCCAGGACTGGGCAAATATCCTGCGCCGCATGTATGTCCGCTGGGCCGAAGCGCACAATATGAAGGTCGAGGAACTCGACGAGCGCGAGGGCGAAGAGGCGGGCATCAAATCCGCCACGCTCCAGTTCAAGGGCGAGAACGCCTATGGCTGGCTGAAGTCTGAAACCGGTGTGCATCGCCTCGTGCGGATTTCGCCTTTCGACTCCTCCGCGCGGCGCCATACCAGCTTTGCCTCGGTCGCGGTGACGCCCGTGATTGACGACAATATCGAGATCGAGATTGATCCCTCCGATGTGCGTACAGACACATATCGCGCGTCCGGCGCGGGCGGTCAGCACGTCAACCGGACAGACTCCGCCGTCCGCCTGACGCACGAGCCGACAGGCATTGTGGTCCAGTGCCAGAACGACCGGTCGCAACACCGCAACCGCGATCAGGCCTGGCAGATGCTGCGCTCGAAACTGTACGAGCTGGAACTGCAAAAGCGCCGCGAAGTCGCCGATGCCAGCTATGCCGGCAAGACCGATATCGGCTTCGGCCACCAGATCCGCTCATACGTGCTCCAGCCCTACCAGATGGTGAAGGACCTGCGGACCGAAGTGGAAACCTCCGACACGTCCGGCGTGCTGGATGGCGACATCGACCTCTTCCTCTCCGCCGCCCTGGCCGCCTCCGTGGCCAAGAACGAGGACGAGGAATAGGGGGCTTGCCTCACGCAACCCAGTCCGGGGTCTGTGCGTTCGTCCTGAATGGACGATCTGCTGACGCTATCTTTTGACAGCCAGATGCCTCTCGGGGTTCTGGCTGTTCGCCTCATCGCGGCTTCCGTGGCGGGATTGATTGTCGGGTTTGAGCGCGAAGTGAGGAACCGGCCTGCAGGCCTGCGCACACACATGCTGACAGCGCTGGCATCTGCCGTCTTCATGTTGATCTCTATAGAGATGATCCACTCATTCGGCAGCAATGACGACACCACCCAGCTGGACCCGACCCGTGTCGTGCAGGCTGTCACGGCGGGCGTCGCCTTTCTGGCAGCAGGCACGATCATTCACGGCAGCGGCTCCGTCAGAGGGCTAACGACCGGGGCGAGTATCTGGCTCGCTGGGGCGATTGGCCTTGCCTGCGGTGCTGGTTATTTGCGTCTCGCCTTTCTTGCCGTCCTTTTTTCTGTGTTGATCCTGCTCCCGATCCGGATGCTGGAGACGCATCTCTTCGGGAAACAGCCCATTGGGGAAGGGAAGGATGATGAGTAGTGCCGCGCCGGCAATGTGGGAGTATCGCATCTGGCCTGATGACGCCGGGGCGATGGCGTATCAGCTTCAGACGACGCTACACTTTGTGGAAGAGTTGCCACGGACCGATACCTATTTCATGGCGACGGCCCGTGCCCCCGCCCAGGCAAAGCTGAGAGGCGGTGCGCGGTTTGATATCAAGGAATTGCTGGCAAGGGAGGCGGGGCTGGAGCTTTGGCGTCCCGTAATCGCCGCGGAGTTTCCGTTTGATGATGAGGATC
Source organism: Hyphomonas atlantica corrig. (assembly GCF_000682715.1). GTDB lineage: Bacteria > Pseudomonadota > Alphaproteobacteria > Caulobacterales > Hyphomonadaceae > Hyphomonas > Hyphomonas atlantica. The sequence continues at coordinate 160,825 of NZ_AWFH01000061.1, forward strand.
GCGCGACGCTAGCCCGTCTCTATCCAGCCATTCCGCATTCCCTGCAGAGCCTTGCGGCCCTGCGAGATGCCTTTCTGGCCGAAGGTGCGGAACTCACAGTCGACAAGAAGCGACAGATTGCGACTGAGCCGGGTGGCCTGCGTGCGGAGATAACGTCGGCCTCATTGGGGGAGGGCGCGCGGACCACGCTTTGCCTGGAACATGAGAGCGCCGTCGAACTGGCCCGGCATGTGGATCGCTTCGGTTTCAGCGATCTGCCCAATCTCAGCTATTCCGTCTGGCTGAGACAACACCTTTAAGCGAGCGCTGTGGCTGCGAGGCAGGTGATCACGACGGCCGACAGGATGAGGCGCAGGCGCATCCACCAGCCGGGCGCCAGCGTTCGCTGGACAAACCAGGTCTCGATGCCGAGCAGGCCGATATAGCCGATGATCAATCCCAATGCGGCGGAGCTGTGGCCGCCGCCCGCAGCGAAGAAGGCCCAGAGCGCAGGCAACACGCTGAGCCCATAGCCGACGACCGCCTCGCGTCCGCTGGATTTCGTCGCAAAGCCCCACAGCACGCCGGACATGAAGGCGAGGATGATCGCGCCGTAGAACACCTGCACATACGGCCCGACAAAGCGCGCCCCGAAGGCGGCGCTGCCAAACTCCTGCAGTGCGGGGATGAACAGGCTGAGCGTCCCCCAGACGAAGGGGATCAGCCCGGCAAGGCCAAGCGCCAGCGGCGCGGCGGGTATCTTTTGTCTGGTCATGCCTGCGAATTAGAGTGATCTGCCTCAGTGTCGAGGGCGCCGCGCGAGGGCCCTTATCCCCTCAAGTCAGGGGGATAGCGGGGACGGGGTGCGTTAGGAGGCATTTGGCGTGTGGGCGCGCACATGGCGCCAAACGCGGGGGACAGGAAATTTTTTCGTCCCCGGTGCGCGAAGTCGGGCCATGATGGCTGGTATGAGATCGCTTTCGCCTGACGCCGAGATATTCCTGGAAGACAGCTGGATGATGCTGGGCAACATCTTTGCGTCGCTGCTGGATCTGTCCCGGCGATCGGTCGGGCAGTCTGTGACGCGTCGGTATTACAATTTCGTGCTGCGGCGGTTGCGGGCGGGGGAGGCGATGCTGCGCCGGATGATCCTGATGCTGGCCCTGACGCTGGAGGTCGAGCCGATCCTGCCGCGCGCGCAGTCGAAACCAAGCGGACCGGACGCGCCTGTTTCACCTGCAGACAGCGCGCCCCGGCCTGAGCCATTTGGCCCACGCACGCCGACACCTTTCCTGCTCTGGGAAGCGGATGCATCGCGTCGGCAGACAGAGCGCTTTGCAGAACCGCCGCGCATCTGGACGCTCGGCATGGACTGGAAATTGCTGCCATCGGAGCTGCGCGCCCTGAAGGCTGCCGAAGCCCCAGCGGCCATTTCCCTCCAGCCCTTGCAATTGCGCCTCAAGCGTCTGGAGCTGGCCTTCCGAGACCCGGATGCGGCGGCGCGGCGCCTTGCAAGATGGCGCGCGCGGCAGGCCGGGCTGAGAACGCTTTGGCGGGCGCAATATGAATGCGGTGAGGCAGAGCCAAAGGCGCCGTTCGGGCGCACCTCGCCACTGGGGCGAGCCCGGCGACTGGCCTCGCGCACCACACTGCCGGCGGACTATCGCCAATGGCTGGATGATCTGGACATTTATGCGCGCGATGAACTGATCAATTCATCCTGATACGTTCTGAAATGATAATCGCCCGCCCTCTGTCTGTGGCAGGGGCGGGCGAAGCTATGGGAAAAACGTCAGGGCGCTACAGCACGTCCAGCATTTCTGCGACCAGTGGGTGGCGCACCACATCCTTGCCTTCGAGGCGGACGACAGACGCGCCGCCCAGCTTTTCCAGCCGTTCGGCTGCCGTGGCGAGTCCGGAGAATTCCGGCAGCAGGTCCGACTGGGCCGGGTCGCCCGTGATCACCATTGTGGAGTGCCAGCCGAGCCGCGTCAGCAGCATCTTCAGCTGTGTGTAGGTGCAGTTCTGCGCCTCGTCGATCACGATGAAGGCATTGTTCAGTGTACGCCCCCGCATGAAGCCGATGGGGGCAATCTCGATCACGCCCTCGGCCAGCATGTGCTTCAACTGTCCGGGCGACAGCCGGTCCGACAGCGCGTCATAAAGCGGGCGCAGATAGGGGGCCAGCTTGTCTTCCATCGCGCCGGGCAGGAAGCCGATCTGTTCGCCTGCCTCAACTGCGGGGCGGGACAGGATGATCCGCGCGACCTTTCCTTTCTGCAGGGCCTCCACCGCCTTGCAGACGGCGAGATAGGTCTTGCCTGTTCCCGCCGGGCCAAGCGCGGCGACAAGGGCTTTTTCATCCATCGCCTTCATCAGTTCGGCCTGGTTTTCCGTGCGGGGCTTTACCGTTTTCTGATATTTCTGCGTACGCCCATTTTCTGCACGCTGATGATCTGCGCGAGTTTCGCAATCGTCCGGGTGCCAGCCTCGGCCGCCTTCTATGGCTTGCAGCTTCGGGCCCTTTCCACGGGCGCCCTCCTCGAACCACGCGTTCAGGTTCACTTCGGAACCGTGCTTCATCCGTTTTGCTGCATTGCGTTTACCCATGGAAGGTCTCCTTGGTTACGGGCAAGAAAAAAGCCACCGGCGGACTCGCGCGATGGCTTGGCGGAAACTGGGAGGAAGAAAAGGCCGTCCGCCCCGTGGGCGGTGTGGCCAGGTCCCGGGACGTATCACCGGGCGGCGGGGTGTGACAGGATCGTGTGATGACCGTCTCCAACTCCGAATCTGTTGATGATTAGAGTGTAGCAAGGTTATCAGAAGATTAAATGAAAATTCCGCCCCGGATAAAAAGAGGAAACCCCATGGCCATTTACGAGATTGACGGAACCCGCCCACAGCTGCCCGAGAGTGGCAATTACTGGGTGGCCGAAAATGCGCAGGTCATGGGCAATGTTGTCCTGAAGGAGAATGCGTCGATCTGGTATGGCGCAGTGCTGCGAGGCGACAATGACCCGATCACGATTGGCGAGAATTCCAACATCCAGGATGGCAGCGTGCTTCACACGGATGTCGGCTGCCCGCTGACCATCGGGCGCGACGTCACCGTCGGCCACATGGTCATGCTGCACGGCTGTACGATCGGAGACGAGACTCTGATCGGCATCGGCTCCACCATCCTCAACAATGCGAAGATCGGGAAGAATTGCATCATCGGGGCCCATGCCCTGATCCCCGAAGGCAAGGTCATTCCGGATAATTCGCTCGTCATGGGCGCGCCAGGCAAGATCGTCAAAGAGATCTCCGACCACCAGGCTCAGGTGATCAAGATGTCAGCGGTCCATTATGTCGAGAACTGGAAGCGTCACCGCGCCAGCCTGAAGCGGATCGATTAGGAATCCGTCTCGTCAGGGCGCAGGAAGTTCACCGCGAACTCCACGCCGTTCGAGCGCACGACCCGGCCACGCAGATTGCCTGCTGTCACGACTTCGCCGATTGGCGGTGTCTGGAACTGGCCAGTGGTCTTGAAGCTCGCGCCGGTCAGAGAGATGTCCATGACGGTGCACGGGATCTGAAGACCGTCCTTGCGGGCGATGAAGGCCGGGCCACCGGTCGGGAAGCGTGCTGCCGCGCGCTGTTCCGGGGCTTCCATAAGATCCTTGTTGACCAGCCAGCTAAGACGGTCAGCCAGTTTCTTGCGCTTGTGAGGCACGACGTTGAACTCAACGGCAAAGCCATCCTTGGAGGTGCGCACGACCCGGCCCGCCACGCGGCCCAGATCGTCGAAATAGCAGATCACATTGGCCCCATGTTCCGGCACGGTCGCAGCGCGCAGATAGGCGCCAGAGCAGGACAGGTTTTCAGTGACAAGTTGATGGTCTTCGCTGGATTCATCCAGGAAGCAGCCTTCAAGTTCCAGGTCGACTCGCTGATACTGGCGGCGATCTTCCTCGTTTTTGATCACGGGGTTGAATTGAGGCACAGACAAATCTAGTGCGGGCATGTGGATTCTCCTGAGTCCGTTACGGCAACCTGTCTGTTCTTCTCCATCAAGCCTTTACTTAGCTGAGTTTCGTTCACAAACTGTTGCGGAAAACAGAAGGATTCACGCCAATCCTTCACCATAAGGTTTATTGGGAGGTCCTCCGGTGCTGGAGACATACGACTATATTATCGTGGGCGCAGGAAGCGCTGGCTGTACACTTGCCAACAGGTTGAGCGAAGATCCGCGTATCAAGGTCTGCCTGATCGAGGCCGGCAAGAAAGATAACAACCTCATGGTGCGGATGCCCGCCGGAGTTGGAAACCTGATCAAGGCTGAGGGGGATTTCAACTGGGGCTTCTGGACCGAGCCGCAGAAGCATATGAATGGTCGCAAGCTCTGGTGGCCACGCGGAAAGGGCTGGGGCGGCTCCTCTTCCATCAATGGCATGGTCTACATTCGCGGCCACGCGCGCGACTATGACCAGTGGGCGCAGATGGGCCTGCGCGGCTGGAGCTTTGCGGACGTGCTGCCCTATTTCAAGAAATCAGAAGGCTATGAAGGCGGCGACAACGACTTCCACGGCGGCACCGGCCCGCTGAAAGTGTCGGAAAGCCCGCTCTCTTCTCCGGTTTATCGCGCCTTCCTTCAGGCAGGTGAGCAAGCTGGCTACAAGAGCACGAAGGATTTCAACGGCGCCGATCAGGAAGGCTTCGGCCGCTATCAGCGCACGATCCACAAGGGCGAACGCTGGAGCGCGTCCTATGGCTATCTGCGTCCCATCGTCGGCGTGCGGGACAATCTCACCGTGATCTCCACTGGTATGGTGACGCGCGTGCTGATCGAGAATGGCCGCGCCACGGGGGTGGAAGTCGTTGAAGGCAAGGGCCGTCTCACGCAGGAGATCCACGCCTCGGGTGAGGTCATCGTCTGCGCGGGCGCGGTGCAATCGCCGCAATTACTGCAGCTGTCCGGCATCGGGAATCCTGACCATCTCGGCCGGTTCGATATCCAGACCAAGGTGAAGTCCCCGAATGTTGGCCAAAACCTGCAGGACCATCTGGACGTCACCGTCATCCACGAGATGACCCAGCCGATTTCCGCTTACTCCATGCAGAAAGGCATCAAGAAGCTGGGCGTGGGCATCCAGTATCTCGTGAACCAGACCGGTGCTGGTGCCGACAACCACCTTCAGGCCGGCGCGTTCCTGAAGTCCCGCGAAGGGTTGGAGATGCCCGACCTGCAGCTCCACTTCGTGAATGCCATCATGATGGATCACGCCAAGCACCAGGCCAACAAGGATGGCTACACGGTCCATTCCTGCCAGCTGCGGCCGGAAAGCCGGGGCACGGTTTGCCTCGCTTCCGCAGACCCGTTCGCCCATCCGGCCATCGATCCCAATTATCTGGAAGCCGAGGAGGACCGCCGCGCGATGCGGGAGTCGGTGAAGATGATCCGCGATATCTGCGGTCAGAATGCGCTGCAGCCCTTCACCGGCGCCGAGATGATGCCGGGCGAGAGCGTGAAGACAGACGAAGAGATCGACGCCTTTATCCGACGGTGTGGCGAAACGATTTATCATCCCATCGGGACGGTCGCGATGGGAGCGAATGAGGACAGCCCGGTTGATGGGGAGTTGCGTGTGCGTGGTGTAGACGGTTTGCGGGTCGTCGATGCGTCCGTGATCCCGACCCTGATCGGCGGCAATACGAACGCGCCAACCATCATGATCGCCGAGAAAGCGGCAGACATGATCCTCGGCAAGCCGCCGCTGGAAGCGGAGGCGCCGGAGACGGTTGCGGCCTGATCAGGCCGCGCCTGCGCTAGTGGTAATTGTTGGCGACCAGCTTCAGCGTTGGCTCGGCAGGTTGGGAGTCTGGCGGTACCAGCATCGCCACGCGGTGACGCCAGATCGGACGCCCTTTGAGTTTCGGCACGCCGCCCAGCGTCTGGTAGAGGCCGAGGAAACGGGTTGCTGAATTCGGCATGCCAGCCTGCTCCAGGGGCATCGTCGTGATCTCCACCTCGACACGCTGGCCTGTCAGGGTTTCGCCGCGACCTCGGATGACACCCGGGGCGCCATCGGTGCGGACAGCCTCCAGGAAGCCGCCAATCATTGCGCGGTCCGGGCCGGTCCAGAGATTGAGGAAGTCGTGATTGGGCAGGGAGCGTCCAAGCAGGTCAGACACGCCGTCACCGGCCGTCCGGAAGATCCAGGCGCCATCATCGGTTGCCTCGATCATGAAGATGTTGGCGATCAGGTCCGGATGGTCGTTCGCGCGGGGCGTCCGGTCTTCATTGGCAACCGGATCAACGCGCATGCGTTTCCAGGCTTCCAGCATGATGCGGGTGTTCGGATGTATAGACCGGTCTTGCATGATGGGCGTGGGCTCCATTGATAGTTTGTGGGCCCAGCCGGGCCAGCGTCGGAGTCGTAAACCGCAATATATATTCCAGTTAGCAATTCCCCCGGCTGGGGAATTACAGGGGATGAAATCGGGGAATTTCCCCGGTCAGGAAGTTTTCGAAGTGCCCGTACACGGCCATTCGCTCAATTGTGGGACAGGTGAGTCTCGACTCGGAACAGGATGAGACACGAAATTGGAGCGTTGAGGGGAGTTGATTTGATTCGCCTGTGCAATGTCTGGATGGATTGCATGACCGAGCGCGCAAGATCGTGCTCATTTCTTCGTCAAAAGCAGCGTTATGCGGCTGCAACACCACAGTCTCGGCAAAACTCCACTCTTAACTCATGGTGATGCCTTGCCATGCCTACCTGTTTGTTTAGTCCTAGGTAGTACAGCGCAGCTGAAAAAAATTCCTCCCAAACCAAAAACAGAAATTTGCTCAAAGGGACCAACACGTGAAATCCAGAAAATTTGTTGTATCGGGTGCACCGAAGTTCAAATCGGCGCTCACCCTCAGCGCGGGCTTTGCCGCGTTCGCCGCTCTCTCCATGCCTGCCATCGCACAAGACGCGCCGGAAGAAGAAGAGAGCCGGACCCTCCAGACTGTCACCATCACGGCCACCAAGCGCGAACAGACGCTGCAGGATGTGCCGGTGGCGGTGTCCGTTGTTGATGAGAGCGTGATCGAGAAGGCCGAGATTGTCGATTTGGGAGATCTGCAATCCGTCGTGCCTTCGCTTCGCGTTAGCCAACAGCAATCCTCCTCCAACACCAACTTCATCATCCGCGGCTTCGGCAACGGCGCGAACAATGCCGGCATCGAGCCTTCGGTGGGTGTGTTCGTCGATGGCGTTTACCGCTCGCGCTCGACCTCCCAGATTTCCGATTTGCCAAACCTGCAGCACGTCGAAGTTCTGCGCGGGCCGCAATCGACCCTGTTCGGCAAGAACGCCTCCGCAGGTGTCATCTCCATCGTGACGCAGAAGCCGCAATTCGAATGGGGCGGCAATGTCGAAGGCACGGTCAGCAACTATAATGGCTACCGCGCTGGCGCATTCGTAACCGGTCCTTTGTCTGACACGGTTGCCTTCAGCCTTGGCGGCAATTTCAACACGCGCGATGGCTATGTCGAAGATCTGGGCGATGGCCCGGACACGAACGAGCGCAATCGCTGGGGCATTCGCGGTGACCTGCTTTGGGAGCCAAGCGACGACCTCTCCTTCCGTGTGATCGCAGACTATGATGAGATCGACGAAATCTGCTGTGCTGCCGCGAACGTCGTCAACGGCCCGACCGGCGCGGCCATCCTGGCGCTGGGCGGAAATCTCGTTGCCGAAGACCCGTTCTCCTATGAAGTGGCCTACAATTTCGGGTCCGAGAACCTCATCAAGAATAGCGGTATCTCCCTGCAGGGCGACTATGATGCTGGCGCATTCACCGTCACCAGCATCACGTCCTACCGGACGTCTGACCTCAGCACGAACCAGGATTCTGACTTCACCAGCGCAGACCTGCTCGGGCGCAAGTCTGACGATGTCGAAATCGAAACCTTCACACAGGAAGTCCGCCTGACCTCAAACGGCAGTGGCCCGCTGAGCTGGATGATTGGTGGCTTCTACTTCGATGAAACCGTCGATATCGAAAACCAGCTTCTCTATGGCAGCGACATTCGTGGCTATATCGACATTCTGTCGTCTGGCCTTCTGTCATCGCTTGAGCCTGTGGTGTTCGGCGTGCCGACCGGCACCTTCTTCCAGCCAGGCCAGGGCTTCACCGAATTCTATGGGCAGGACGATACGTCTGCTTCCCTATTCGGTACGATCGACTATGAAGTCACCGACCGCCTGACAGCGACCTTTGGCCTGAACTACACGCAGGTAAACAAGAATGCCTTCTCGAACGCGGTTTCCACGGACACGTTTGCGGCAGTGGACCTGAATACGGCTGCGCCGTTCATCACGCAGGCAACGGCAGGCGGTCTGTTGCTGCAGGCTGGTGTGAACCCGACCGATCCGGCCGCTGTCGCCGCCTTTGCAACGGCGTTCCCGACAGAGTTTGCAACCATTCAGGCAACGGCCGCAGGTGCGCCCGGCGCATTGCAACAGCTGCAATTCCTGCCGCCATTCCTGAACTTCCCGAACGCCGTGGAAAGCGGCTCGACGGATGATGAGGATACGTCAGTCACCTTCCGCCTTGCCTATGACGTGACGGATTCCGTCAACGTGTACGGATCTTATGCAACCGGCTTCAAGGCGTCCTCCTGGAACCTGTCGCGTGACAGCCGTCCAACTCCAGCCGACTACGCGCTGCTTGCGCAAGGCGGCCTGTTGCTTCCGAACCTGACCACCGGCACGCGCTTTGCCGGACCGGAAGAATCGAAAGTGTTCGAGCTGGGCGTGAAAGGTGCGTATTCGGACTTTGCGTTTAACGTCGCCATCTTCGACCAGACGATCGAAGGGTTCCAGTCCAACGTCTTCACGGGAACGGGCTTTGCGCTCGCCAATGCGGGTGAGCAATCCACGCAAGGCCTGGAACTGGATGCGCAGTGGAATGCCACCGACAATCTGCTGCTCAGCTTTGCCGGCACGTTCCTTGATCCGGTCTATGACAGCTTCGAGGAATCGGCGAGCGGCGACATTTCCGGTCAGAAGCCTTACGGCATTCCGGAAGTCTCCACATCGACCGCGGCGACATACACATTCAATGTGAAGAACTATGACGCCTTCATCCGCGGTGACTGGCAGTACGAAAGTGAGTCGGATTATTTCGACGAGCCAGCCAACCAGGCACTGATCAATGATCAGAAGAAAGTCAGCACGTTCAACGCATCGGCTGGCCTGACCACAGAATCGGGCTTGAGCTTCACGCTTTGGGGCCGGAACATCTTCAACGACGAGTATATCACCGTGGCGTTCCCGGCTGTGGCCCAGGATGGCTCCATCTCCGGCTATCCGAACCAGCCGGCAACTTACGGCCTGACAGTCCGCAAGACGTTCTAGGGTTCACTCGAATCACGAACTCGAAAGCCCCGCCCATCATGGCGGGGCTTTTTATTTGGGCCGGTAGGCGGTCAACAACACGATTGCGATGACCAGACAGCCCATCTCGAAGCCGACAAAGGTCAGGAATCGGGAAGAGGGCACGTCCCCGGCAATCAGCCCGGCGATGCGGGCGAACATGTAGCCGCCCATATATGTCGTGATGAACCAAAGCGCTGGCCGCACCATGCGCGGGCGAATCAGGCCGGAGAGCGCCAGCAGACCCGCACCGAGGCTGACCCCGCCATAGATGCCGCGCGCTTCATACACGCCATTCTCGCCACCAATCGTAACGCCAAGGCTTGCCGCCATTCCTGTTGGATCAAGCAGGGACCATATTCCGAACGCCAGAAAGCTGGCCGCCATGAGAAAAAGGTAGATACGAATCATCATGCGAGGAGAGCTAGAGCAAACGCAATGATCGGAAAGGGCGGGCCTGCGCGAAGTTCGGCGACGTATTTCTGTCCTTACGGGGTGGATTTTGCCCGTCACGCCCCATCTGATGTGAAGCAAACCGGACAGGAGATCGCTTATGCGCCAATCGCGGCGTGCGCCCCCCATTATCAATGCCCCGCCATTCGTTACGGCGTTGGCCTTGGGAATCATCGCGCTTCACGGCCTGCGGATCCTCGCAGGATCCTCGCTCGACCTGTTCTTTGTGGATCTCGGCGGGGTGTTTCCCGATCGATTCTGGGGATGGATCGCCGGACAACAGGTCCCTGGAGGCTACGCGCCCTATAATAATGCGTTGGAGGCACTGATTCCTTTGGCCGGAACGGCGCTTGTTCATGGCAGCTGGTCACACGTCCTGATGAATACGATCATGCTGATCGCCGTCGGGAAGCCGGTCTATTCGGTCTTTGCGCGGCTCTGGCGCTCTCAACTCAGTGTAAATCTGGCGTTTCTGGGCCTATTTGTGGCTGCGGTCGTGGGTGGCTCTCTCGCGCATCTTGCGACTCACTACCCCTCTGGTCCGCCGGCCATTGGCGCGTCTGGTGGTGTTTCAGGGCTGATTGCTGCGGCTTTGATGATCCAGAACGGCCTGCCCGCGCAGCTTCTGGAGCGCCGATTCCTTTCGGCCAGCGCCGTATTCCTTGTGGGTAACATCGTTCTGGCATTCCTCGGGCCGTCATTGTTCGGGTCCGCAATCGCCTGGCAGGCCCATATTGGCGGCTATGTAGCGGGCGCAGTGCTGTTTCGCTTCATGGTGCGCCATGCAGGACGCGCACGATTCGGCACCTGATCGCGTCTTCCAGGGAAATATGGTAGGCTCCTACCATACGAGGCACCCAAAAAGGGGCCCAAACGCCAGGGAGGACGTGGATGACCATAGACCAAATTCTGAAAGACAAGGGATTCGCCATCATTTCGGTGAGTGCCGGAGAGACATTGGCGGCTGCAGCGCAAACGCTGGATGCCAAGAGAATCGGCGCGGTCGTCGCGCTGGATGATGATGGCAGCATTGTCGGGGTACTTTCAGAGCGGGATATTGTCCGCCATGTGGCCCGGCAGGGCGCTAGCGCACTGAACTTGAATGTCGGCGACGCGATGACACGCGACGTAATCACGGTGGAATCCAGCTCCAAAATAGACGATGCGCTTCAGCTGATGACGGATCGCAGGATTCGTCACTTGCCTGTTTTGACCGGCGGGAAGCTGGCCGGTGTGATCTCGATTGGAGATTTGGTGAAGTGGAAGATCGCGGAAACTGAAGCAGAAGCAGAAGCGATGAAGTCTTACCTTTCAGCGCAATACTAGGCGAAAGCCCCCGTATTCATTGGGCTGTTTCAATTCACGCTCCAGACTGGCTGAGTTGCGTCTGAAGTTTCGCTGCAGTTTTGTGATGAAATCCTGCATTAGGGGGTTGCTGGATACGGGGGGCGGGAGTACATCGCCACCTCCGCTGACGAGGCCTTCGGGTTTCGGACGCGGGGCCCGGTGACGGAGCGCCTGACTGGCTACGGAAGTTTTCAATTCTTCCCCAGGCAGGACCCGGTGTCGGTTCCCTGAAATCGCTCGGATCTGCGAGCCGGACATGCTTCGGCCAACGGGATCTTTTGCGTCGTAAACAGGGCAGTTTGGATGGTTAAACATTCTACTGCAGGCGACGCAAAATAGGGTGTTGACGGGAAGAACGGCGGTCCATATAAGCCGCCACTCGCTGACGAGGTCTTCGGATTTCAGAGGCGGCCCGGCAACGGGGTTTGGCCAGATTGGAAGACTTGATTTTCCGTGGACAGACAATGGTGCCGGTTTCCTGAAACGCTCGAATTTGCGGGCCGAATATGCTTCGGCCAACGAGTTCATTTGCGCCAATATTGAAGCGGAAATGGTGTCTGACACCTGACTGCAGAAGAGGCGGAAAAGAGTGTTGACGGGAAGAACGGCGGTCCATATAAGCCGCCACTTCGCTGACGAGATCTTCGGATTTCAGAGGCGTCCCGGCAGCGGGTTTTGATCGGTTCGGAAGTCTAATTCTTCCGCGAGCAAAACAAGGTGTCGGTTTCCTGAAACGCTCGAATATGCGGGCCGAATACTTTTCGGCAGGCAGGTTCATTTGCGCCAAAATTGAAGCGGAAACGGTGGCTGACACCTGACTGCAGAAGGGGCGCAAAAGAGAGTTGACGGAAAGAACGGCGGTCCATATAAGCCGCCACTTCCGCAGAAGATGCCTTCGGGCTTCTGAAGCGGGTCCGCTGAAAAGCTCACCTGGTTGGTGAAAAAGTTCTTGAACTTTTCGTCGAACAGGGGCTATATATGCGGTTCCTCGAAACGCTCGAATTTGCGGGCCGGATCATTTCGGCAGGCGGTTCATTTGCGCTAAAATTCAGGCAGTCCGGATGGTCAAACATCTAACTGCAGAAGGCGCAAAAAAGAGTGTTGACGGGATGATCGGCGGCCCATATAAGCCGCCACTTCCGGACGGGCCCACGGGCTTCTGACGGAGACCTTCGGAGCTTCGGTTCCAGCTGTTTGACATCGTAAGAGATTAGGAAGAGAAACGCAGGCGGCGTGATAGCTTGCGGATAAGGCTTCGGCCTTTCCAAACGATCACGACGGATGCGTTTCTTGAGAGAAAATTCTTTTTCCATCGACCAGGTCATACTGGTCTTTGTGACTAAGGGTTTCTCGTCAAAAGAACGCAATACTTAAATGCTTAACAGCTTGAGTAGCCGTCCATATTCCAATGGATGGTTTTCGTCAGATCAACACTCAACTTGAGAGTTTGATTCTGGCTCAGAACGAACGCTGGCGGCAGGCTTAACACATGCAAGTCGAACGACATAGTGGCAGACGGGTGAGTAACGCGTGGGAACGTACCTTTCACTACGGAATAGCTCTTGGAAACGAGTGGTAATACCGTATACGCCCTCCGGGGGAAAGATTTATCGGTGAAAGATCGGCCCGCGTTAGATTAGCTAGTTGGTAGGGTAATGGCCTACCAAGGCGACGATCTATAGCTGGTCTGAGAGGATGATCAGCCACACTGGGACTGAGACACGGCCCAGACTCCTACGGGAGGCAGCAGTGGGGAATCTTGCACAATGGGCGAAAGCCTGATGCAGCCATGCCGCGTGAATGATGAAGGCCTTAGGGTTGTAAAATTCTTTCGCCAGGGATGATAATGACAGTACCTGGTAAAGAAGCCCCGGCTAACTTCGTGCCAGCAGCCGCGGTAATACGAAGGGGGCTAGCGTTGTTCGGAATTACTGGGCGTAAAGCGCACGTAGGCGGACTTTTAAGTCAGATGTGAAATCCCGGGGCTCAACCTCGGAACTGCATTTGAAACTGGAAGTCTAGAGACCAGGAGAGGTTAGCGGAATACCGAGTGTAGAGGTGAAATTCGTAGATATTCGGTGGAACACCAGTGGCGAAGGCGGCTAACTGGACTGGTACTGACGCTGAGGTGCGAAAGTGTGGGGAGCAAACAGGATTAGATACCCTGGTAGTCCACACCGTAAACGATGAGAGCTAGTTGTTGGCAGGCATGCCTGTCGGTGACGCAGCTAACGCATTAAGCTCTCCGCCTGGGGAGTACGGTCGCAAGATTAAAACTCAAAGAAATTGACGGGGGCCCGCACAAGCGGTGGAGCATGTGGTTTAATTCGAAGCAACGCGCAGAACCTTACCTACCCTTGACATCCCGATCGCGGTTTCCAGAGATGGATTCCTTCAGTTAGGCTGGATCGGTGACAGGTGCTGCATGGCTGTCGTCAGCTCGTGTCGTGAGATGTTGGGTTAAGTCCCGCAACGAGCGCAACCCTCATCCTTAGTTGCCATCACGTTTGGGTGGGCACTCTAAGGAAACTGCCGGTGGTAAGCCGGAGGAAGGTGGGGATGACGTCAAGTCCTCATGGCCCTTACGGGTAGGGCTACACACGTGCTACAATGGCAGTGACAATGGGTTAATCCCCAAAAACTGTCTCAGTTCGGATTGTCGTCTGCAACTCGACGGCATGAAGGTGGAATCGCTAGTAATCGTGGATCAGCATGCCACGGTGAATACGTTCCCGGGCCTTGTACACACCGCCCGTCACATCATGGGAATTGGTTCTACCCGAAGACGCTGTGCTAACTTCGGAGGCAGGCGGCCACGGTAGGATCAGTGACTGGGATGAAGTCGTAACAAGGTAGCCGTAGGGGAACCTGCGGCTGGATCACCTCCTTTCTAAGGATGCTCACGGATTGCTTTGCTCACGCGAAGCTCTGTGGCTCTATAGACAGTCCACTTTGATGGACAAAAAACTATGCGGCTGTCGCGCCGTCTCCGTTTCTCTTCCTTCGTTCGTTGTTCAGGCTTGCTATTGGTAGGTCTGGATACTAAGCGAGCCCCGCGGGCGCTTTATCGCCTGTCTTCGACTTTGACCGCGATGGGCCTGGCCCTGAGAGGTCATGGGCCGGTAGCTCAGGTGGTTAGAGCGCACGCCTGATAAGCGTGAGGTCGGAAGTTCAACTCTTCCTCGGCCCACCATCGAAGCCTGCGGCAACGCAGGGCAGGGCATGCGACCTGGCGGGACGCCAGACTATACGGGGCCATAGCTCAGTTGGGAGAGCGCCTGATTTGCATTCAGGAGGTCGTCGGTTCGATTCCGTCTGGCTCCACCATCGCTTCTTGCGAGGGTTACGAACGAAAGAAGTTTAGTCCGTTTCTGGGGCCATTTGGTTCCAGGATATTTGTTATCGTAAGGGAAAGATTGATCCGGCTGGTTTGCCGCTCAGAGCCTTGTGCTCTTGGTATTCCAGCTTCAGCCGATAAACGTGAGTGTCATAGGAGTATGACATCAAAAGCTCACGCCAAAGGGTCAGTCTGCAAGAAACCAACATGTCTGATCGAGATTCAGGTGTGTGGAGCGCAAATGCGTTTTCCACTGCACATGGATTTCAAATAACGATCAAGCGTCAAAAGGGCATCCGGGGGATGTCTTGGCGGTAAGAGGCGATGAAAGACGTGGCACTCTGCGATAAGCACCGGGGAGGCGAGAGCACCCTTTGATCCGGTGATTTCTGAATGGGGAAACCCACCTCCGAGATGTTGGATAATTCGAGCGCTTCGGCGCTCGACGTGTCTAACATTTCAATAGTGAGGTATTTTAACCTGAATACATAGGGTTAAAAAGCGAACCCGGGGAATTGAAACATCTAAGTACCCGGAGGAAAGGACATCAATTGAGACTCCGTTAGTAGTGGCGAGCGAACGCGGACCAGGCCTGGTCTGAAATAAGGAGAAGTATCTGGGAAGGTACGCCATAGTGGGTGATAGCCCCGTATCCGTAACATGAAGACCTTTTAGAGTAGGGCGGGACACGTGAAATCCTGTCTGAACATGGGGGGACCACCCTCCAAGCCTAAGTACTCCTTACCGACCGATAGTGAACAAGTACCGTGAGGGAATGATGAAAAGAACCCCGATGAGGGGAGTGAAACAGATCCTGAAACCGGATGCCTACAAGCTGATGGAGCTCTTCGGAGTGACATCGTACCTTTTGTATAATGGGTCAGCGACTTAGTGTTGCGTGCAAGCTTAAGCCGTTAGGTGTAGGCACAGCGAAAGCGAGTCTGAATAGGGCGACTGAGTACGTAGCATTAGACCCGAAGGCAGATGATCTAGATATGGGCAGGCTGAAGGTGCGGTAACACGCACTGGAGGGCCGAACCGTTGAACGTTGAAAAGTTCTCGGATGACCTGTGTCTAGGGGTGAAAGGCCAATCAAATCTGCTGATAGCTGGTTCTCCGCGAAATCTATTTAGGTAGAGCGTCACGATTAGACTCTGGGGGGTAGAGCACTGAATGGGCTAGGGGTCCTCACCGGATTACCAAACCTTCTCAAACTCCGAATACCCAGAAGTTATGCGTGGCAGACACACGGCGGGTGCTAACGTCCGTCGTGAAAAGGGAAACAACCCAGACCGCCAATTAAGGCCCCCAAGTAATAGCTAAGTGCGAAACGATGTGGAGGTGCTGAGACAATCAGGAGGTTGGCTTAGAAGCAGCCATCCTTTAAAGAAAGCGTAACAGCTCACTGATCAAGCGCCTCTGCGCGGAAAATGTATCGGGACTAAAGTTATTCGCCGAAATTGCGGACTCGAAAGAGTGGTAGCGGAGCGTTCCGTAAGCCTGTGAAGGTGAACCGTGAGGTTTGCTGGAGGTATCGGAAGTGAGAATGCTGACATGAGTAGCGACAAACAGGGTGAGAGACCCTGTCGCCGAAAGACCAAGGGTTCCTGCGTAAAGCTAATCTGCGCAGGGTTAGCCGGCCCCTAAGGCAAGGCCGAAAGGCGTAGTCGATGGGAACCACGTTAATATTCGTGGGCCAAGGGATGAGTGACGGATTTCGAAAGTTGTATTCCCTTATTGGATTGGGAATGCAGCCTGGAAGTTCCTGGAAATAGCCTCCCATTAAGACCGTACCCGAAACCGACACAGGTGGTCAGGTAGAGCATACCAAGGCGCTTGAGAGAACTATGTTGAAGGAACTCGGCAAATTACCTCCGTAACTTCGGGAGAAGGAGGCCTCACATTGGGCAACCAGTGCTGAGGGGCACAAAACTGGGGGTTGCGACTGTTTATCAAAAACACAGGGCTCTGCGAAGCCGTAAGGCGACGTATAGGGTCTGACGCCTGCCCGGTGCCGGAAGGTTAAAAGGAGAGGTGCAAGCCTTGAATTGAAGCCCCGGTGAACGGCGGCCGTAACTATAACGGTCCTAAGGTAGCGAAATTCCTTGTCGGGTAAGTTCCGACCTGCACGAATGGCGTAACGACTTCCCCACTGTCTCCAACATAGACTCAGCGAAATTGAATTCCCCGTGAAGATGCGGGGTACCCGCGGTCAGACGGAAAGACCCCGTGAACCTTTACTACAGCTTCACAGTGGCATTAAAGAACTTATGTGTAGGATAGGTGGGAGGCTTTGAAGCAGTGTCGCCAGATGCTGTGGAGCCAACCTTGAAATACCACCCTTAATTTCTTTGATGTCTAACCGCGCCCCTGGATGGGGCCGGGACCCTGTGTGGCGGGTAGTTTGACTGGGGCGGTCGCCTCCTAAAGAGTAACGGAGGCGCGCGATGGTAGGCTCAGACCGGTCGGACATCGGTCGTTGAGTGCAATGGCATAAGCCTGCCTGACTGTGAGATCGACAGATCGAACAGAGACGAAAGTCGGTCATAGTGATCCGGTGGTCCCGAGTGGAAGGGCCATCGCTCAACGGATAAAAGGTACTCCGGGGATAACAGGCTGATGATGCCCAAGAGTCCATATCGACGGCATCGTTTGGCACCTCGATGTCGGCTCATCACATCCTGGGGCTGGAGCAGGTCCCAAGGGTTCGGCTGTTCGCCGATTAAAGTGGTACGTGAGCTGGGTTCAGAACGTCGCGAGACAGTTTGGTCCCTATCTGCCGTGGGTGTTGGATACTTGAGAGGATTTGTCCCTAGTACGAGAGGACCGGGATGAACACACCTCTGGTGGACCTGTTGTGGCGCCAGCCGCATTGCAGGGTAGCTATGTGTGGACTAGATAACCGCTGAAAGCATCTAAGCGGGAAACTAACCTCAAAACCAGGTATCCCTGAGAGCCGTGCAAGACCAGCACGTCGATAGGCCGGGTGTGGAAGCGCTGCGAGGCGTGGAGCTAACCGGTACTAATTGCTCGATAGGCTTGATTGTTGAAATTCATGTGTAGTTGAAAGCGTATTTGCTTCTACACAGTCTCGATAAAGAACATGTTGGTATAATTCCCTGACTGGTTTCCGCCGACCCGGTGGCTATGGCAGGGGGTCCCCACCCGATCCCATCTCGAACTCGGTCGTTAAGCCCCCTTGCGCCAATGGTACTACGTCTTAAGGCGTGGGAGAGTAGGTCGCTGCCGGGTCCGCAGAGCCCAGTCATACAAACTTGCAGACACATCTTTCCATTACGACGATTTTGGTCGCGTTTGCGGCCTGCCGCCCGGATTTTCCTGGCGGATTTGTCCGGCCCTCGCGGCCGGATTTGCATTTCAGGGGTTAGCCTCTTAAATGTAGACAATGCTGACGCGGGATGGAGCAGTCCGGTAGCTCGTCAGGCTCATAACCTGAAGGTCGTAGGTTCAAATCCTACTCCCGCACCCATCATAAGAGTAGTTTGGCCGTCCTGAGAAATCAGGGCGGCCAAATCGCCTTTTATAACAAGGTTATAGCCGCTCTCATTTTTGCGCGGCTCAAGGCAAATCCGTTGGATGGTCTTCCTCAAGACGGATCGGACCTCGTCAGCATCCGGAGACGGGTCCGAAACCACTTCCACAAGTGAGCCGATAAGCTCGGCATAGAGCTCGCCCGCGTTCGGATGAACGCTCACAACGGGCTCGCTGCCCATTGCCGCAAGTTTGCCCTCGTTTTCGACTTTTTCTGCTTCCAGGGCGACCAGCTTTTGCTTGAGGGCAGTGGTCGCGACTCCTTCAGCAATCGCATCGACAATCCGGTCGATACGCCTGCCGGCTTCAGCGATAGCCTTCTCAAGCTGAAACCGCTCGCTCCCAGTCGCCTTTTGTTGACGAACGAGTTCTGCGTGAAACTCGCGTGCGGCCGCCTTCTGCGCGTCCGGATGAAGCAGAGCGTTGTTCAGTCCTGCAAGGACGCGTTCTTCCAGTTCTTTGGCCGCAATGGTTCGATTGTTCGAGCAGGTACCCTTCTCGCGCCTTGTCGAGCAACCGTACCTGTTCTGAGAGACAATCGACATTGGACCGCCGCACACAGTACATTCCAGAAGCCCCGACAGGAGCCGTGTTGGCCGCTTCGCTCCACCACGTTTGCGGGAGTGCCTTTGTTGGCGAAGCTTCACAGCCTGCCAGAGTTCATTATCAATAATCCGAAGGTCCGGCACCTCATTGATGACCCATTCGCTTTCGGGGTTTGCCCGCATACGCTTCTTGCCGGAGAAGGGATCCGTGACCTTATGCCTGCGGTTCCAGATGCGGCGACCGATATAGAGTTCGTTGTTCAGGATGCCGTTGCCGGCATGCACCTGTCCATTGATCGTTGAGGCGCGCCAATCTGAACCGCGCGGTGCTGCGACACCTTCCTGATTCAACATGGCCGCGATGCTTCGCGGAGATTTTCCTTCAACGAACAGACGCATGATCCGTCTGATGGTCTCAGCTTCTTCGTCGTTGATGGTCAGGATGCCATTCTGTTCACCCGGTAGGATGTCGTAACCGTAGCAATGTCCTCCGGCCGATCTACCTGAATTCACAACACCAGTCTGACCGCGGCGCGTCTTCTTCGCCAGATCGCGCAGGAACATCTCATTCATCACGCCCTTGAAGCCGACATGCATCGAGTCGACTTCTCCTTCGGAAAGCGTGACGATCGACACGCCGTGAAAGGCGAGGATCTTGTAGATTGTGGCTGTGTCGGCTTGGTCGCGGGAAATGCGGTCGAGCGCCTCTGATACAACGACATTGAAGTGACCGTTCGCGGCGCCCCTAATCAGTTCCTGTATACCGGGGCGCGTAACCATTGCGCCGCCCGAGATCGCGCGGTCTGAATAGACGACGGTTTCGGTCCAGGATTTCTGTTCTAGGTGTTGTCGGCAAAGAGCAATCTGGTCTTCGATTGAACGAATAGACTGAAGGTCCGACGAGTAGCGGGCGTAGATGGCGGCTTTTAGGGTCATGACCCTTTCCGATATGCCAACCTCGCATGATATCGCGCAAGCGCTTCGGCGAGATCAATCGCCCAAGATGGGGCTATTTCCCCAGAAAATTCGTCCTCGGGAGGTTCAGTTGGCTTCGCGATCGCCTTTGGAAGGCGACCGCGAGACACGAGTTTGGGGTATTTGCGGTTCACGGTCCGATAGGCAGAAGCTGATCTAGTTCAGCTTCTGACGGTTCCAGACCAGCACGCCGCTGCCATCTTCTTCCTTCTCGAAAAAGGCAGCTCTCAGTGGCTTCTCGAACCCCGGATCATCCAGCTTGACGGCCAGGTATGGAGTTTCGCCATCCTTGCTTTCCTCGCGCCAGGCGGCGCCGAGTTCTGCGCCTCCGGCGAAGATCCGGTAGTCCGGGCCGCCTTCGGCTTTCTCGGTCACCGGGACCATCTGGGCTTTCACATTGATTGTCATGGTCCGGATCGTCCCGGTCCATTTGCCATCCTTCTGGCTGAAGG
>NZ_AWFH01000062.1 GCF_000682715.1 Hyphomonas atlantica corrig.
CATCCGGGGCGGCCTTTTTTCTTGGGGGGCGTTAGTCCAGTTTGATTTCCGTGCCTTTGGGGCCGCCCTCTTCGACTTCGACCCCAAATGTCTCGAGGAAACGGCAGACCATCATGTAGTATCCGATCAGCAAGACGAGTTCTTCCAGTAGCTCGGCTCCGAAATGTTTGAGGACCGGTTTCAGTGCTCCATCGGAGGGATGTGGATGGGTAACGAGATGGTCAGTGAAGGTCAGGGCGAGCTTCTGTTCGTGGCTGAGGCCCTCGGAGGATGGGCCCGCTTTGACGGCCTCGATCAAATCTGCGTCCATGCCAACGGCAAGCCCGATCGCTTCGTGCTGAGTGGTTTCGTACTTCGCATGAGAGAGATAACCGACCCGAAGAATTACGCATTCGCGCGTCACCGGATCCAGTTTGCCATTCTGAAGAAAAGCTGTGCCCATGCCGACGAAGGGCTTCAACAGGTGAGGAGCATGCGACAACATTCGGAAGATATTGAGCGGCGCAAGCTTCTCCAACTGCAATTTTGTGTCTTCCGGGAGCGCTTCGGCTTCGGGATAGGGAATGCGGGTCACAGTTTTTCTCCTGAGGCTGAACCTCTAGTCTTGCGGCATGTCTTCAATTGAGGCAAACCGCTGTTTCGCCTGAAGGGGTATAGCTCAGTTGGTAGAGCATCGGTCTCCAAAACCGAGGGTCGCGGGTTCGAGTCCTGCTGCCCCTGCCAGGCGTCTTCCAGTTCACCGTCATGATTGGTCGTCCACAAGCGGGCGCTGATTGCTTATTTTTGATGCCATGCGATTGTTGATGGGCAATGCATGATTTGGACGGGAACATGACACAGCGATCACCGAGATCTTTCGATCAGCCTTGGTGGAAGGGTGCCGTTCTCTATCAAATTTATCCGCGTTCGTATCAGGATACGACCGGAAACGGGGTTGGTGACCTGTCCGGCATTACCAGCCGGTTGGAACATGTTGCGTCCCTTGGCGTGGATGGGATCTGGATATCGCCCTTCTTCACATCGCCGATGAAGGATTTTGGGTACGATGTCGCCGATTATTGCAACATCGATCCTGTCTTCGGCTCCCTTGCCGATTTCGATCGCCTTTTGGACAAGGCGCACCGATTAGGCCTCAAGGTCATCATAGATCAGGTATACGCCCACACGTCGGACGCGCACGCGTGGTTCGCGGAAAGCAGGCAGGACCGATCAAATGACCGATCGGACTGGTATGTGTGGCGAGACCCAAAGCCTGATGGTAGTCCGCCCAACAATTGGCAGGCGGTGTTTGGCGGGCCTTCATGGACCTGGGATGCGCGTCGACAGCAATATTACATGCACAATTTCCTGCCGAGCCAGCCGCAGCTCAATCTGCACAATGCGAGCGTTCAGGGGGCGTTGCTGGAAGTGATGCGGTTCTGGCTTGATCGCGGGGTTGATGGATTCAGGCTGGACGCCCTTAATTTCGCGCTGTTTGATCCAGAGTTTCGAGATAATCCACCGAAACAGCGCAGACCCGATGTGATATCGCGTCCCTTCGATCTGCAGGAGCACATATACAACCAATCCCATCCCGACTTGCCCGCATTCCTGCGCCGCTTGCGGTCATTGATGGATGAGTATGGCGACATCTTTTCTGTGGCAGAAGTTCCTGGAACGGATCCGCTGGAAGAGATGCGGGCCTACACGGCTGGAGAGGCGCATTTGCATTCCGCCTACAATTTCGATTTCCTCTACGCTGGAAATCTGACGGCAGAGATATTCGCGCGTTCACAGCGCAATTGGCTGGGCAGTGCAGGGGAAGGCTGGCCGTCCTGGGCTTTCTCAAATCATGACGCACCGCGCTGCATCAGTCGCTGGCTGAGCGAGGCGGATATCAATGTCCGCGCAAAGCTTACCAACGCGCTCCTTTATTGCATGCGGGGCAATCCAATTCTGTATCAGGGAGAAGAGTTGGGGCTGCCGCAGGCTGTTATAGCCTTTGAAGACCTGCAAGACCCTGAAGCGATTGCGAACTGGCCTCGAACCCTGGGACGTGATGGCGCGCGTACGCCAATGCCGTGGAATGGTGATTCCGCGAATTGCGGGTTCAGCAGCTCGAAGCCATGGCTGCCCATCGGGCAAGGGCATGGTGAACGTGCGGTGGCCGTCCAGGAAGCGCAGGCCGATTCTGTGCTCAACTTCACGCGCATGCTGGCAAAGGTTCGTTCAGAGTCGCCAGCGTTGCGCATCGGCGATATTCGAATCGATGTGGCCGAAGGCGATATTCTGGTTTTCCGGCGGAGCATCGAAAGTGAGACCGTAGAATGCGTGTTTAATCTGGGGCCCGCTGAGCAGGACAGTTCTGTCTCACTCGCTGAACCGGAAGACGTTTTGTTCGCTGTCGGAATGCAGGGTTCAAGCCTAGGGGGCTTGCCGCCGTTTTCGTGTCGTGTGTCTCGAATCTAGTTGAGTCCGCAGGATTCCCTCACGATCAGGTCGGTCGGTAGCCGTTCGGACCTCATGGCGCCGTTTTCGCCGGTGGCGATCAGCTTTGCGACCATGACCCGTCCCGCGCGTGTCGGATCCTGTGAAATTGTCGTTAGCGACGGGTGTCCATAGGCTGACAGTTGCAGGTCGTCGTATCCGACAACTGAAACGTCAGACGGAACCTTGAGTCCCTCTCGGGTCAGGCAGCGAATGGCCGCCATCGCAATCAGATCATTACCGGCGACGACCGCGTCGAAGGGAATGCCGCGTTCGAGCAGACTGGTGATCGCGGCCTCTGATGACTCCACGTCAAATCCTGCCTGGAGAGTGAGGTCGGGGTCCACTTCAAGATCGGCACGACGATGCGCGGCAACGTATCCTTCGTAGCGTTGATTGATTTCCGTGTTTGATGTGTCGCCGACAAATGCAAGGCGCCGTCGACCGAGATTAATTAGGTGAGTCGTCGCCTTGTTCCCGCCGCCAATATTGTCTGAACCGATCGAACAGTACTTTTGTCCTGGAATCTCCGCGCCCCAGACGATGAAACGTTTTTCAGTTTCGGCGAGTCGATTGAAGCGCTCGTGCAGGAAGCTTTGCCCCAGGAAAATGACTCCCTCCGCGCGATTGGCCGTCATGATTGAAGCAAGATCATCCTGGTTTTTTGGTGTCAGGTAAGAGATCAACACGTCGCATCCTGCTGAGCGGCCCGCCTCGCTCAAGCCACCAATCAGTTCCTGAAAGAACGGATCCGACACTTCGGTCTGGCGACCGGCAAGCGTTGGGACGACAACTGCAATGGTCGCAGCAGCGCCTGACATGAGGGCGGGCATGGATGGCCGGAAATTGTAATTGTGATCGCGAGCAATCTTCCAGACCCGGCGCTTTGTCTCATCATTCACGGCTGGACTGTTGTTCAGTGCGCGCGATACCGTTGCGATTGAGACGCCCGCAATGGCGGCCAAATCTTCCAACCGCGTTCTAGAGCTGGACATCCTATGCTTCCTCCGCTTATGAACCCCGTAAAACAACGTTGTCACAAGTTATGGTGTATCGTCCATACCTGTGGTTGCGAACGCTGCAAATTTTGCAGTGAATGGTATCTGCCGGGGAGGCATGGACAAATGACTGTCAAATCTGTTCGCCAATTCACGCATATGGCTCGCTGGGCCGTAAAGAAGGCCGGGGATACTGGAAACTTCTCGCGAACTGTACGTAGATGACGCTAGCCCGCCCCGCATTTTTTCCGACTATTGTGGAGACTGCCTGATGGCAAAGTTCATACCCGTCGATCCATTCGACATCGTTATTTTTGGTGGAACAGGAGATTTGTCTCGGCGCAAATTGTTGCCGGCGCTGTTTCATCGCTGGCTTGATGGTCAGATTCCTGAAACCAGCTGCATCGTCGGAACCGCGCGTAGCGAGATGGATACAAAGGCCTATCGCCAGATGGCGAAAGAGGCGTGCGAGGCGGCATCAGGAGATAATTGGGATTCTAAGGAGTGGGCCAGGTTCGAGAAGCTGATCCACTATGTTTCAATCGATGCAACTCAGGAAGATGCGGACTGGGCGACGCTGAAATCGTTCCTCACTCTGGATGACGCGCGTCCGTGTGTTTTCTATCTCGCCACATCGCCCCGCCTGTATGTCCAGATTTGTGAGGCGTTGGGCAAGGCCGGGCTGGCCGAGGAAAACATGCGTGTCGTTCTCGAAAAACCCATCGGGACAGATCTTGAATCCGCCAAGGCGATTAATGATGGCGTCGCCAAGGTTTACGCAGAACGGCAGGTGTTCCGTATCGACCATTATCTTGGCAAGGAGACGGTGCAGAACCTGATGGTTCTCCGATTTGCCAATATGCTGTTCGAGCCGATCTGGTCGCGCAACTATGTTGATCACGTCCAGATCACAGTTGCGGAAGATTTGGGGCTTGAAGGGCGCGCGGACTATTATGACAAGTCCGGCGCACTGCGTGACATGGTGCAAAACCATATGCTGCAGCTGTTATGCCTCACCGCCATGGAGCCGCCCAACAAGCTCGAAGATGATGATGTGCGTACCGAGAAGATCAAGGTACTAAGCGCGCTTGTGCCGATCTCCGGAGATTCTGCCAAAAAGCTGACGGTGCGGGGGCAGTACAAGGCTGGTGTAAAAGACGGAAAGCCAGTGAAAGGCTATCTTGATGAACTCAGCTCGGATGCTGACAGCGCGACTGAGACTTTTGTGGCTATCAAGGCAAGCATTGATAATTGGCGCTGGTCTGGTGTGCCGTTTTACCTGCGCACAGGCAAACGCATGTCCCACCGGCATTCGGACATCGTCATTCAGTTCAAGCCGACCCCGCATTCGATCTTTGGGGAGGGCTATGAAAGCGCCAACCGCCTGGTCATTCGTCTTCAACCTGATGAGGGTGTCAGACTGTTCGTGCAGATCAAGGAGCCGGGCCCAGGTGGCCTGCGGGTAAAGTCTCTTCCCCTCAACTTGTCGTATGCTGAGAGTTTTACCGTCCGGTATCCGGATGCGTATGAGCGGCTTCTGATGGATGTGGTTCGCGGCAACCTGTCTTTGTTCATGCGAAAGGATGAAGTCGAGGCGGCTTGGACCTGGGTCGATGGATTGATCGAAGCCTGGGAGCAATCGGGTGACAGGCCTGAGAACTATTCTGCAGGATCGGACGGTCCACTCGCGGCGGCAATGATGATGGACCGCGATGGGCGGGCTTGGTGGGAGGGATCGTGATGAGTCTCTCGCATGAGTTCCTGTCGTTCAATAGCCGTGAAGAGGCGACGCAATTTGCAACGCGTTTTATTCAGGGTGGGCTTACAAAAGCGCTTGAATCCAAGGCGACTGCTTCTCTCATGGTATCTGGCGGATCGACACCTGGCGGTGTGTTTGATGCGCTGACCGAAACCGGGCTGGATTGGTCGCGCGTGATTGTCGGTCTGGTGGACGAGCGGTGGGTGAACCCGGAGGACGAAGCGTCGAATGAGCGTCTGGTCAGAAATCGGCTGTTAAAGGGTCAGGCAGGCGCGGCCGGCTTCCTTCCGATGAAAACACTGGGTGACGCACCGCAAACTGCCGTGGAGGATAGACATCGCGCATATGGCCCTCATTGTGAGCCTGCGGACGTCGTACTTCTGGGGATGGGAGAGGACGGACACACAGCCAGTTGGTTTCCAAACTCTGGTGGAGTGGCAGAAGCACTTGAAAGCAGTGCGGTGATCGCCGCGATCAATGCGGAGGGGTGCCCGGTCGCGGGCAATCATACGCAGCGCATGACCCTCACTGGTCGCGCAGTAACGGAAGCGGCATCCGCTATCCTTCTGATTTTCGGCGCTTCAAAAAAAGATGTGTACGATAAAGCCTTGTCTTCACCGGTAGAGGAAATGCCGGTTCGGCACGCAATCGACAAGCTAGGGCCGCGCCTGACGGTCGTATGGGCAGCATGATGACAAAAATGAATCCACGCATAGTTGAAATAACAGAACGTATCCGGGAGCGGTCTCGGGATTCGCGGCAAGCTTACCTGGAAATGATCCGTGGTCGACGACCATCAGATTTTGCCCGTCGCCGTATGTCTGAAAGCAGTCTTGCGCATGCATCTGCTGGGTGCGCTGTCATTGAAAAAACCCAGATACTGGGTGCAGGCTGGCCCAATATCGGCATTATTACTGCGTACAACGACATGTTGTCAGCTCATGCGCCGTATCAGGACTATCCCGAGATCATTCGAAATGCTGCGCGAGAGGTGAACGCCATTGCGCAGGTTGCGGGTGGCGTGCCCGCGATGTGTGACGGGGTTACACAAGGCTTCACGGGTATGGAGCTTTCGTTGTTCTCCCGAGATGTTATCGCGATGGCATCGGCAATCGGGCTTAGCCATGATGTGTTCGATGGCGCGATGCATTTGGGCGTGTGCGACAAGATTGTTCCGGGTCTGGTGATTGCTGCGTTGCGGTTTGGGTGGATTCCTTCCATTTTCGTGCCGGCCGGCCCGATGCCATCCGGTCTTCCCAATCCGGAGAAGCAACGTGTCCGGCAACTCTTTGCGGAAGGCAAGGTCGGTCGTGACGCGCTTTTGAAGGCGGAGTCTGAAAGTTACCACACCCAGGGCACTTGCACGTTCTACGGAACCGCGAACTCAAATCAGATGCTCATGGAAGTGATGGGCTTCCATCTGCCGGGCGCGGCGTTTGCAAATCCAGGTACGCCAGTTCGCGAAGCGCTGACACGCGCAGCAACACAAAGAATTGCGATGCTTCACGCGCAA
Source organism: Hyphomonas atlantica corrig. (assembly GCF_000682715.1). Classification (GTDB taxonomy): domain Bacteria; phylum Pseudomonadota; class Alphaproteobacteria; order Caulobacterales; family Hyphomonadaceae; genus Hyphomonas; species Hyphomonas atlantica. The sequence continues at coordinate 6,737 of NZ_AWFH01000062.1, forward strand.
GGTGACGCGTACCTTCCCGCTGGCGAGATGGTAGACGAGCGCTCGGTTGTGAATGCTGTGGTGGGGCTGATGGCTACGGGTGGATCCACCAATCACGCTCTTCACCTTCCTGCTATGGCAGCGGCGGCGGGCATTATTCTGACGCTTGAGGATTTTGCCGACATCAGCGCGGTGACACCTCTGTTGGCGCGTGTCTACCCGAATGGACCGGCAGACGTGAACCATTTTCACGCTGCAGGCGGCATGGGCTTTCTGGTGCGCGAGTTGCTGGCAGCAGGTCTTATGGACGGCAGTGCAATGGGCGTCGCGGGGCCGATCTCGGAATACGGGGTTGAGCCATACTTGAACGATGGCGTACTTTCCTGGAGGCTGGCACCTGAAGAAAGTGCGAATACCGATATACTTCGTCCGGTATCAGATCCTTTCTCGAAGGATGGCGGGCTGCGCATGATGGACGGGCCGATTGGTCTGGGCGTCAGCAAGGTGTCAGCCGTCAAGCCAGAGCATCGCGTTGTCGAGGCGCCCGCAATCGTCTTTGATTCCCAGGAAGCCTTGAAGGCCGCGTTTGATGCGGGACAGCTTGAGCGTGATTTTATCGCAATCGTTCGCTTTCAGGGGCCCGCGGCAAATGGAATGCCAGAGCTGCACACGCTGACACCGCCTCTTGCTGTGCTGCAAGACCGTGGGTTCAAGGTCGCGCTTGTCACCGATGGCCGAATGTCTGGCGCAAGCGGCAAGGTGCCATCTGCAATTCATGTCAGCCCCGAAGGCTCTCGCGGTGGGCCAATCGCGAAAGTGCGCGACGGAGACGTGATCGTCTTCGATGCGGAACGGGGCGTATTGGATATCAAGGTTGATCCGGTTGAATTCGAGGCGCGCTCTGCTGACGAGTATCGCCCGAACGATAGCGGCATGGGCCTGGGGAGAGAGATGTTCACATACTTCCGGGAATTGGCCGGGCCTGCAGCCAATGGTGCGAGTCACTTCAAATTTTCCGGCCGGGGAGACTGACGTATGGGTGACCGGGTATTGGTCGGGGATGTTGGGGGAACCAATGTCAGGTTCGCGCTCGCCAAACGGGCCGACGGAAAGATTGAAATAGAAGAGTTTGCGAAATTGGCCGGCGACAATTTCGATACTTTCGACGCCGCGCTGCAGCAATATTTCGACGATACCGGTCTAACCCCGAAGCAGGCGTGCTTTGCAATGGCGGGGCCAGTGCAGGGCGGAGAAGTGGAGCTTACCAACCGGAACTGGCAGGTGTCCGCAAAACGCCTGTGCGACCGATTTGAATTTGATGATGTTCAGATCATCAATGATTTCACAGCAATGGCACGTTCTGTGCCGGAACACTCCCCTGACTATTTCGAGGAAGTGCTGACCGGCGAAGAGAAGCCCGATCTGCCGGTAATCGTCGCTGGGCCAGGGACTGGGTTTGGCGTGGCCACACTATTTCCGCTTGGTGATGACGCTTGGCGTGTCTTGACGGGCGAGGGTGGTCACATCGCCTACGCTCCCCGAGACACGCTCGAATTCGACGTTGCGAGCGTGCTGATGCGTGATCAGGGCTACGTGTCAAATGAACTGGTCGCTTCAGGCATGGGGCTCGAATACGTCCATAGTGCGTTCTGCGAAGTGTTCGGACGCGACATGGAAGACGTGTCCCCGGAAGACATGCGAAAGCGAGCGGATGCCGGGGATGAAATGTTCGACCAACTCATAGCAATGCGCGCCAAAGCTGTGATGGGTGCAGTAGGAGACTTGGCCCTGGCGAACGGCGCGCTTGGAGGCATTGTGCTTGCTGGCGGCGTGACGGAGAGAATTGTCGATTATCTCCGGCGACCGGAGGCGATAGCGCGATTCAGGGAACGGGGCCCCATGTCTGGTTACCTTGCGAATTGTCCAGTACGCCTTATGCACGATCCCGAAGCGCCACTGATTGGTGCGGCAGCCTATTATGCTCAGGAGATGCAGACATGAATTCTTCGCTCGATGGCCTGAAGGCCGCCGCCAGCAAAGCGCCCATTGTACCGGTTTTGGTTGTTCCTGACGTCGCGGCAGCTGCGCCCTTGGCCAACGCGCTCGTCGAGGGCGGCCTGACGACGGCGGAAGTGACGTTGCGCACACCAAGCGGTCTGAAGGTCATTGAGGAAATGAAAAAAGCGTGTCCTGAACTCATCGTTGGTGCGGGCACGGTTCTGACAGGGGAAGACGTCAGGAACTCGCTGGCTGCTGGGGCAGACTTCCTGGTTTCTCCGGGCATGTCGCCGCGCCTGCTGGATGCGCTCGGCGATCACAAGGATGTCACCATTCCGGGCGTTGCGACGGCGAGTGAGGCGATGACGCGCTACGAGGAAGGCTTCGGCATGCTGAAGCTGTTTCCCGCCGCGATTGCCGGTGGCGTGGCAGCCTTGAAGGCGCTTTCCGGGCCGCTGCCACATTTGCAATTCATGCCAACCGGTGGAGTGAGTGCCGACAATGCTGGAGAGTATCTGGCGTTGCCGAATGTCGTCGCAGTTGGCGGGTCATGGATCGCAACGGAGAAAGACGTCTCATCCGGCGCGTGGGCAGACGTGACGAGCAAAGCAAAAACGGCGCTCAGCAAAATCTGAGCGCCGTCTGCCAATTTTCCTGAGACGGCGCTATCAGGCGCGCCCGAAAACCCGTTCGAAGATCGTATCGACTTGTTTGAAGTGGTAGTCGAGATCGAACAGGTCTTCGAGTTCGGCATCTGACAGGCGAGACGAGACTTCTTCGTCCTGTTTAAGAAGGTCAAGAAGATCACCTTCCTTGTTCCAGGTGCGCATCGCATTGCGTTGCACGAGGCGATAGCTGTCTTCTCGGCTGATGCCCTTTTCTACGAGCGCGAGCAGAATCCGCTGGGAATTGTGCAGCCCGCCCATGCTGTTGATCGTACCGATCATGGCGTCGGGATAAATCACGAGATTCTCAACAACACCGCCCAGGCGATGAAGCGCGAAATCAAGGTGCACGGTTGCGTCAGGGCCGATGCCGCGTTCAACGGATGAGTGGGAAATGTCACGTTCATGCCAAAGAGCGACATTCTCCATCGCTGGCGTAACCGACGAGCGAACGAGCCGGGCGAGACCGGTAAGGTTTTCTGTAAGGACCGGGTTTCTCTTGTGAGGCATCGCAGAGGAGCCTTTTTGGCCAGCCGAGAAAAATTCTTCGGCTTCAAGCACTTCTGTGCGCTGCAGGTGGCGAACCTCAGTAGCCAGGCGCTCAATGGAGGATGCGATGACGCCCAACACGGAGAAGAACATTGCGTGGCGATCGCGTGGGATAATCTGCGTGGAAACGGGCTCTACCTGCAGGCCCAGCTTTTTGGCAACGTGTGCTTCAATGGCCGGGTCGATGTTGGCAAACGTCCCGACCGCTCCTGATATGGCGCAGGTCGCGACTTCTTCCCGTGCCAGCTCCAGGCGTTTACGGGCACGTTGGAACTCTGCGTGGAATGTCGCGAGCTTGACGCCAAATGTCGTCGGCTCGGCATGGATGCCGTGGCTGCGACCGATGGTCGGCGTGAGTTTGTGCTCGAATGCGCGCTTTTCCAACGCAGCCAGGACGCGATCCACTCCCGTCAGAAGCAGATCAGTTGCGCGGACGAGCTGGACGTTGAAACACGTGTCCAGAACGTCTGAAGATGTCATGCCTTTGTGGAGAAAGCGCGCTTCCTCGCCGACATGTTCGGCGACATTGGTGAGGAAGGCGATGACGTCGTGTTTTACTTCACGTTCGATTTCATCAATACGATCCACATCGAAACCGGCGCGCTCTCGTACAGCGGCGGTGACGCCTGCGGGGATAAGGCCTTTCTGCTCCATCGCTTCGGCGGCGAGCGTCTCAATCTCCAGCCAGATGCCGAATTTCGACTCGGGCGACCAAATGGCTGCCATTTCGGGGCGGGTGTATCTGGGGATCATGTTTTACCTCGGCGCTGGGAGTTCGGCCCTCTAATACTGATTGAGCCAGATAAAACCAGTGCCTGTTCCAAGGGATCGCAGGCCTAATTGCTTTGACAATTGCTGCGCAGCGGCGTCGATGACTTGGTTCGTCGCCGAAATAGGTGCATTTCTTGGCGAGTCAGGCGTGGTTTCGCGAGGAGTTCGGCGATGACAGTGAGGTCTATGCTGGTGATTGGGGCGATTTCCTTCCTGGCGCTAGAAATGCGTGCCGAAGAAAATGCCCGCATATGCAAGGCTCCAGTTGTTGTGCCAGCAACGTTCGAGATTGTGACAGAGCAGATACTGGACCAGCCGGAACGCACCGAAATCCAGACCGTGCCCCCTAAATACGAATCTGTGGAAAGGCAATTCCAGGTCCAGGCTCCGACAATTCAGTATAATATAGTGCCGGCAATCTATGAGACGGTCACTGAACAGGTTCAGATCAAGCCTGAGCGTACTGAAACCGTTGTAATTCCAGCAGAATATGAGTCTTACACCGAGCAGATACTCGTTCAGCCAGCGCATACGGTTTGGCGGTTAAAGCCGCAATATCTGGGTGAGGCGTTGGGGCTGGATGAGCGTAGCTCGACAGATTTGAAGGATTACTTCGAGGCTGTGGATGTTCCCGCCGAGTACCAGTCGGTGACGAGAACGCGGATTGTTACGCCGGAGCGATCTGAAACACGCATTATTCCTGCGCAATATCAGACGCTGGTGAAGCGAGTTGTGGTGGAGCCGTCGCGTATTGAGGAAGTGCACAAGCCTGCTGAATACGAAATTGTTCAAGTAGAAGAGTTAGTGGCTCCGGCTCGAGAGGAGTTTGTGTCCGTTCCTGCTACCTATCGCACGATTGAAAAAAAGGTCGCCGCCAGTGAAGCCGTTCTTTCCTGGCGAGATGCGCCATGCGAGGATCAGCTCTCCGTTGGCGACATCCGGCGCATTCAAGCGGCCTTGGCTACGGCCGGATTCCAGCTTGAAATTGACGGAGTTCTGGGACCGACAACCCTGAATTCGTTGAGCGAGTATCAGCGTAAGAACGGGCTGGCCGAGGGGCGTGTCACGTTTGAGTCGCTCAACATGCTCGGCGTCCAGTTGACGCAGTAATTATTTTGAGAATGAATCTCAAAAATGCTTGAAAATTCATGGAATTGGCAGGCTAGCTGTTGATCTGGCGGAACTTTTCGGCGTGACGCACCGCCGCAGAAACATGCCCGTGAATTAGGCAATTATTCGAGCTAGACTTAGTCGCTGCGATATATTGCGTCTGTCTGTTGCGCCATAAGCGAAACCGTCCTAATCCGGCGCCAGATCAAGCCACCCTTGGGGCAGGAGAATAGGTGACATGTCAGAAATTGAACGCTTGGCGCTCGATTATTTGCCGGTGATAATTTTCCTGGTTATCGGCGCCGTGATTTCGGGCCTGTTCATTGCAGGTTCTGCGCTACTGGCGCCCAGCGATCCTGATCCGGAGAAGAACTCAGCCTATGAATGTGGATTCCCGGCATTCGATGATGCGCGGATGAAGTTCGACGTGCGATTCTATCTCGTCGCGATCCTTTTCATCATCTTCGACCTCGAAGTGGCTTTCCTGTTTCCATGGGCCGTTAGCCTCGGAACAATCGGCCTCGTTGGTTTTTGGTCGATGGTTGGTTTCCTCGGCGTTCTGACCATTGGGTTTGTTTACGAATGGCGCCGCGGCGCGCTGGAGTGGGAATAATGGCAGACGATTTCAAGACCTATGCTCTTGGCGGCGCCCGCACTGGCGTTGAGGGCGGCTTCGCGCCCGGAAATGATGATCCATTTTATACCGGATTGTCCGACCAGTTGGCCGATAAGGGCTATTTTACCGCTGCGGCGGATGATCTGATCACTTGGGCGCGCACGGGGTCACTAATGTGGATGACCTTCGGCTTGGCATGTTGCGCAGTAGAGATGATGCACGCGGGCAACCCACGCTACGACCTTGAGCGTTTTGGGATGGCACCGCGTGGCTCGCCGCGCCAGTCGGACGTCATGATCGTCGCCGGAACGCTGACCAACAAGATGGCTCCAGCGTTGCGGAAGGTTTACGACCAGATGCCGGAACCGCGCTATGTAATCTCGATGGGCAGCTGCGCGAATGGTGGTGGCTATTACCACTACAGCTACAGTGTTGTGCGGGGATGCGACCGCATCGTGCCGGTAGATATCTATATTCCGGGCTGCCCGCCGACAGCGGAGGCGCTGGTCTATGGTTTCCTCCAGTTGCAAAAGAAAATTCGCCGCGAAGGCTCCCTGGAGCGCTAGAGGCTGACATGATGACGAGTGAAGCAATCGAAGCCCTTACCGAATTGGGCGCGCATATCGCAGGCCGACAGCCTGATGCTGTGAAGTCCGCCGATGTTAACGTTGGCGAGCTTACCATTATGGCCGAACGCGATCATGTCTTGGGTCTGCTGCGTTTTCTGCGGGATGACCAGCAGTGCAACTTCGAGACGTTGATTGATATCTGCGGTGTTGATTATCCGGAGAATGCAGAACGCTTTGAAGTTGTTTATCATCTTCTGTCCATGCGCATGAATCATCGCATCCGCGTGCGCGTGAGCACGGATGAAGATACACCGGTTGCAAGCATTACGAGTCTCTGGCCATGTGCTGACTGGTTCGAGCGTGAAGCCTTCGATATGTACGGCATCCAGTTCGCAGACCATCCGGATTTGCGCCGAATTCTGACTGATTACGGCTTCGAAGGGTTCCCGCTCCGCAAGGACTTCCCGCTGACAGGGCACTACGAGGTGCGTTACGACGATCTTGAAAAGCGCGTCGTGTATGAGCCTGTAGAGCTGCCGCAAGAGTATCGCAATTTCGATTTCCTCTCACCATGGGAAGGTATGACGGGTCATATTCCCGGTGACGAGAAGGCCGAGGAGCCGACCGAATAATGGCTGACACTGCGCACATCTCTGAAATGGAAGACCGCAAGTTCACTTTGAACTTTGGTCCGCAGCATCCTGCTGCGCACGGCGTGCTTCGCATGATCCTTGATCTCGATGGCGAGATCGTTACCCGTGTCGACAGCCACATTGGCTTGCTTCACCGTGGCACTGAAAAGCTGCTGGAGTACAAGACCTACCTGCAAGGTATGCCATACTTCGACCGGCTGGATTACTGCTCACCCATGAACCAGGAGCATGCCTGGTGTCTGGCGATCGAGAAACTTCTGGGCGTTGAGGTTCCGCGCCGTGCGAGCTTGATTCGTGTGCTTTATTCCGAGCTTGGCCGGATCATGTCACACCTGTTGAACGTTGGGACAGGGGTGATGGATGTCGGTGCGCTGACCCCGATTACCTGGTGTTTCGAAGAGCGTGAGAAACTGTGCGTGTTCTACGAGCGAGCGTCAGGCAGCCGGATGCACGCAGCCTATTTCCGTCCAGGGGGCGTTCATCAGGACCTACCTCAGAACCTGATCGACGATATTGCAGAATGGTGTGAGCATTTTCCTCGTCTGCTCGATCAGATTGAGAGCCTCGTCACCGAAAACCGTATCTTCAAGCAGCGCAATGTCGACATCGGCGTCGTTGATGAGAAAACCATCATGGACTGGGGCTTTTCCGGTGTGATGGTGCGCGGATCCGGGTTTGCCTGGGATCTGCGTCGGTCCCAGCCATACGAGTGCTACTCGGAGCTCGACTTCAAGATTCCGGTTGGCCGCAATGGCGATAACTATGATCGCTATGTCTGCCGCATGGAGGAGATGCGCGAGTCGGTGAAGATCATGCAGCAGTGCATCGATTTGATGTCCAAAGAAGGGCCGGGCCCGGTCCTGCTGGCGGGGTCGAAAATGGCGCCACCGCGCCGCGCCGAGATGAAGAATTCGATGGAAGCGCTAATCCACCACTTCAAGCTGTACACGGAAGGGTTTCACGTTCCCGAAGGCGAGTGCTACGCGGCGGTCGAGGCCCCGAAGGGCGAGTTCGGCGTGTATCTGGTTTCTGACGGAACCAATCGGCCATACCGCGCGAAGATACGTGCGCCGGGCTATCCGCACCTGCAGGCGATGGATCATCTTTGCAAGGGGCATATGCTGGCGGATGTATCGGCGATCCTAGGTACGCTGGACATCGTGTTCGGGGAGATCGACCGGTGATCACGATCTGGGCAAAATTTTTGCGCGCCTCCGCTAAGCGGAATGTTGGCGCGACTGTTTCGAGAAGGGGCGAGTAGTGGCACTGCGCCGTTTTGATATTGAGGCTGGTGGCGATACATTCGCATTCAAGCCTGAGACCGAGGAAAAGATCTCGTTCTGGCGGAATAAATATCCGTCCGACAAACAGCGCTCGGCTGTAATTCCGCTGCTGTGGCTTGCGCAGAAGGACAACAATGGCTGGCTGTCCGAACCTGCGATGCGCGAAGTCGCGGATCGTCTGGAAATGCCATACATTCGCGTGTATGAGGTCGCGACCTTCTACACGATGTTCCGTCTGCAGCCGGTCGGAAAATACCATATCCAGCTTTGCGGGACGACGCCATGTCAGTTGCGTGGTGCCGAAAAACTCAAGGAAGTTTGCCAGACAGAAATTGGCAAGCAAATGTACGTCACGGATGACGGCCGCCTTTCCTGGGAAGAAGTTGAATGTTTGGGTGCGTGCGTGAATGCGCCGATGGTTCAGGTCAATGATGACTACTATGAGGATCTGACGCCAGAGTCGCTCGCCGTCATTCTCAACAAGCTGAAGAATGGCGTGGAGACGCACGCCGGACCGCAAGTAGACCGGATCAATAGTGCGCCTGAAGGCGGCACGGCGATCTTGACCGATCCAGACCTGTTTAACGGTTCGCGCAACGAAGTCGCCTTCTTGCCAAACTTGCCAACGGCTGAGCCAGAGCCCGAAGCGACCGCAGCCGGTAATCCCGAGGAAGGCGCGCCGACAAACACGCAGCGCGAAGTTCCGCAAAAGGAGAATGCTGGCAAGACGACGCTGATCTCCAAGACCGAGAAGGCTTCAGAAGGTCAGAATGCGGCAAGTGCTGAAAAGCCTGCTGCGGTCGAAGTGCCGACGGATCAGCGTGACGATCTCAAGCGGATCAGCGGGATCGGCCCGAAGAATGAAGACGCGCTCAACGCGCTTGGTATCTTCACATTCCAGCAGATCGCCGACTGGACACCGGCAAATGTCGACTGGGTGGAAGACTATATGAGCTTCCCTGGTCGGATCGAGCGCGAAGATTGGATTGGTCAGGCAAAACTACTGGCCTCCGGAGGCGAGACGGATTTTTCAAAGCGTGTCGACGCTGGCGAAGTTGAATCCAGCAAGGATGACGAGGAATAGGGCATGCTGCAGGACAAGGATCGTATCTTCACGAACCTCTATGGTTTGCACTCGCCTGATCTTGAGTCGGCGAAAAAGCGTGGTGCGTGGCATCTGACCAAGGAGATGCTGGACCAAGGGCCGGATTGGATCTGTGATCAGATCAAGGCATCGGGTTTGCGCGGCCGTGGTGGTGCGGGATTCCCGACAGGTCTGAAGTGGACCTTCATGCCCAAGGAAGTGCGCGACCGTCCGCATTATCTCGTGGTCAATGCGGATGAATCCGAGCCAGGCACGTGCAAGGACCGTGAAATCATGCGTCACGATCCGCACTTGTTGATCGAAGGGTGCATGGTGGCTAGCCGCGCAATGCGTGCACACAAATGCTATGTGTACTTGCGCGGAGAATACATCAATGAACGCCACGCCTTGGAGAAGGCGGTCAAAGAGGCATACGAAGCCAAGTTGATTGGCAAGGATAACGTGAACGGTTGGGACTTCGATCTCTACGTTCATCACGGTGCAGGCGCGTATATTTGCGGTGAAGAGACGGCATTGTTGGAGAGCCTCGAAGGCAAGAAGGGACAGCCACGCCTGAAGCCACCATTCCCGGCCAATGCTGGACTTTATGGCTGCCCAACGACGGTGAACAATGTCGAGTCGATTGCGGTTGCGCCGACTATTCTGCGCCGCGGCGCTGAATGGTTTGCGGGCTTCGGTCGTCCGAACAATACCGGCACAAAACTCTTTTGCATCTCCGGTCATGTGAACAAGCCGTGCAATGTCGAGGAAGAAATGTCGGTCACCTTCCGTGAGCTGATCGACAATCATTGTGGTGGCATCCGGGGTGGATGGGACAATTTGAAGGCCGTCATCCCTGGTGGCTCGTCGGTGCCGATGGTGCCCGCCGAACAGATCATGGATGCCTACATGGATTTCGATACGCTGCGGGACTTGAAATCCGGTCTCGGCACTGCAGCGGTGATCGTGATGGACAAGGATACAGACCTGATCAAGGCGATCGCGCGTCTGGCATACTTCTACAAGCACGAATCATGCGGCCAATGTACGCCGTGCCGGGAAGGCACCGGCTGGATGTGGCGTGTTATGGAGCGCATGGTGAAGGGCGAGGCGGAGCACGATGAGATCGAGACTCTGCTCGACGTAACGAAGCAAGTGGAAGGTCATACGATCTGTGCGCTGGGCGACGCTGCGGCGTGGCCGATTCAGGGGCTGATCCGCCACTTCCGACATGAAATCGAAGATCGCATCAACCAATACAGGCTGCCGCGCGCCATGGTGCAGGGCGCAGTTGTGGCAGCGGAGTAGAGATTATGTCTGACGATCTTTTCAAGCTGAACGTGGATGGCAATGACATTGAGGTCCCGCGTTCGTATACGTTGATGCAAGCGTGCGAAGAGGCCGGTGCCGAAATTCCGCGCTTCTGCTATCACGAGCGCCTGTCTGTGGCCGGTAACTGCCGTATGTGTCTCGTCGAATGGGAAGGTGCGCCGAAGCCGATTGCATCCTGCGCTCAGACTGTTGGCGACATGCGTCCTAATCGCGATGGGTCTGCACCGAACATCCGCACCAAGGGTGCGTATGTGGAGAAGGCTCGCAATGGTGTGATGGAATTCCTGCTGATCAATCATCCGCTGGATTGCCCAATCTGCGACCAGGGTGGTGAATGCGACCTTCAGGACCAGGCTATGGCCTATGGGCGCTCCGGCAGCCGCTATGATGAGAATAAGCGCGCGGTTGAAGACAAGAATATGGGGCCTCTGGTCAAGACGATCATGACGCGCTGTATTCAGTGTACGCGCTGTGTTCGGTTTGCGGCTGAGGTAGCGGGCGTTGAAGAACTCGGCATGATTTCGCGTGGCGAGAATGCAGAGATCACAACCTATCTTGAGAAAAGCCTCACGTCTGAACTTTCGGGCAATGTGATCGACCTTTGCCCCGTCGGCGCGCTCACCTCCAAGCCATATGCGTTCAATGCGCGTCCGTGGGAATTGCGCAAGACGTCCTCTATCGATGTAATGGACGCTATGGGCGCTGCCATCCGAGTCGATGCGAAGGGCGATGGCGTGATGCGCATCCTGCCTGAGGTGAGCGAAGGCATCAATGAAGAGTGGCTCTCCGACAAGTCGCGCTTTGTCTGGGATGGTCTCGCGCGTCAGCGGCTCGACAGGCCTTACATTCGCGAGAATGGCAAGCTGCGGCCGGCCACTTGGGGCGAAGCGTTTGGGGCCGTCAAAGCAGCTCTCTCGGTTCCGGCTGAGAAGATTGGCGTGGTCGCAGGTGACCTGATCGAAGTCGAACAAGCAAAAGCGGCGCTCGACCTGTTCCGTAGCCTCGGCGTAGCGAGCACAGATTGCCGTCCAGTGGGGGCACAATATGGTGTAGACGGCGTGCGCGAGCGTTACATTCTCAACGGGACGCTCGCGGGCGTTGAAGACGCGGATGCGCTCCTTTTGATTGGGACGAACCCACGTGTTGAAGCCGCAGTCTGGAACGCTCGCATCCGCAAGACCTGGCTGTGGGCTGACTTGAAAATCGGTCGTATCGGCGAAGCTGCAGACCTGACCTATGACCATAGCTGGCTCGGCGACGGTGCTTCGGCGCTTGCAGATATCCGCAACACTGATTTCGGAAAAGTTCTGGCCGGTGCCAAGCGTCCGATGATCGTTGTGGGTGAGGGGGCGCTTTGTGGCGAGGGCGGGCGGGCCGTTCTTGCGGAGGCACTGAAACTCGCAAATGAGATCGGCGCAGTGCAGGACGGATGGGCAGGCTTTGGTGTGCTCCACACTGCTGCGGGCCGAGTGGGTGCGCTGGATGTAGGCTTCGTGCCGGGTGACGGCGGGGCTGCTACCGGTGAGATCCTGTCCGGAAGCAAGGACACGGTCGTGTTGCTCGGCGCGGACGAAGTGAATTTGTCCGGTTTGGACGGCTCGACGGTTATTTATGTTGGCTCGCATGGCGATGCCGGAGCGGCTCGGGCGGACATCATCTTGCCGAGTGCAGCCTACACGGAGATGACCGCGACCTATGTGAACACCGAAGGCCGTGTTCAAATGACTTCCCGGGCCGTGCAGCCAAAGGGCGAGGCTCGCGAAGGATGGGCGATTTTCCGTGCCCTGTCGGATGTGATGGGCAAGACCCTTCCTTACGATACCGCTGAGGCATTGAGAGATGTGCTTCGCGGTCCAGAAGGCGAAAGTACAGTTTTCTCTGGCTTGGGATTTGCGCCCGGGGCGATGGGCGCTGAGGCCCTCAAGGCACCCGTGGAGGGTGTGGAAGGTTCGCTTTCTACCGCGACATTCCGTCCGGTGTTTGACGATTTTTACCTGACGAACCCGATTGCACGGGCGTCCAAGACGATGGCCGAATGTTCAGCGCTGGCCTCAGCGCTAGACACTCCGGTAGCAGCGGAGTAGGGCGGCGCCATGAGTAACTACGTCGAATCTCTTGGGCAACTTTGGGGGCCGCTGATGGTCCTTGGCCAGATCGGCCTGTTTACGCTTGTATTGCTTTTGTCGATCGCCTTCTTGCTACTGCTGGACCGAAAGGTCTGGGCGGGCGTGATGATGCGGAAGGGCCCCAACGTGGTCGGGCCGTTTGGCCTGATGCAGTCTTTCGCCGACTTCGGAAAGTTCCTCCTCAAGGAGATCGTCATACCGGCCGGCGCGAACAAGACGGTATTCCTGATCGCGCCAATTCTTACATGTACTTTGGCGTTTGCCGCATGGGCGGCGATTCCGGTTGCGCCGGGCACAGTCAGCGGTACCAGCTGGGTGATCTCAAACCTCAATGTCGGTGTATTGTATTTGTTTGCGATCAGTTCGTTGGGTGTCTACGGCATCATCATGGGCGGTTGGGCGTCTAACTCGAAGTATCCGTTTCTCGGTGCCCTGCGGTCTGCAGCTCAGATGGTATCCTATGAGGTGTCCATCGGATTTGTAATTGTGACAGTTATCCTGCTTGTCGGTTCCATGAACCTGACGGATATCGTCAACGCTCAGGAAGGTGGCATTTGGACATGGCATGCCTTCAGCTTTCAGCATTTCCCGCTGATTGTCGTTATGTTCCCGATGTTCGTGATCTTCTTTGTATCCGCGCTTGCTGAGACAAACCGTCCACCATTCGACCTTCCAGAGGCTGAGTCCGAACTAGTGGCCGGCTATCAGGTTGAGTACGGATCTACCCCGTACCTGCTGTTTATGCTCGGCGAGTATCTAAACATTGTTCTGATGTGCGCGCTGATGACGATCCTGTTCCTTGGCGGCTGGCATGGTCCATTCTCGCTCGGCGAAGAGTTTGTACGCGATCACCCATTCATCAATGCGTTTTCGGGCCTGTTCTGGTTCATGTTCAAGATTCTGATCCTGTTCATCCTCTTCGCATTGGTGAAAGCAATTGTTCCGCGGTACCGCTACGATCAGTTGATGCGCCTTGGTTGGAAGATTTTCTTGCCCACTTCGCTTGTCGCCGTCCTGATCGTGTCGGGTTACGTCGTCTACTTGGGAGTTCAGTGATGAGTCTGGCTCAAACCATTCGCGGCGCGCTTCTCACAGACTTTCTCGGTGCGCTTGTTGTCGCTGTGCGGGAGATGTTCTCGCGCAAAGCAACTGTGAACTATCCTTTTGAAAAGAATCCGCTGTCTCCTCGTTTTCGTGGTGAGCACGCGCTTCGTCGCTATCCCAGCGGCGAAGAGCGCTGCATTGCATGCAAGCTGTGTGAGGCAATCTGTCCGGCCCAGGCAATTACGATTGAGGCTGAGCCGCGCGCGGATGGCGCTCGCCGCACGACGCGCTACGACATTGACATGGTGAAGTGCATTTATTGTGGCTTCTGTCAGGAAGCGTGTCCGGTCGATGCGATTGTCGAGGGACCGAACTTCGAATTTGCGACCGAGACGCGCGAAGAGCTGTTCTATGACAAGGACCGCCTGCTGGCGAACGGAGATCGCTGGGAACGGCTGATCGCCAAGAATCTGGAACTCGACGCGCCTTACCGTTAGGCGCCGGTATTTTTAACTCGCGGGGCGTAGGCTCCGCCAAGAAAGGGGCCTTGTAGGGCTGTGGCAGTCTTCGCTTTCTATCTGATTGCGGCCGTCGTGCTCGTCTCGGCGCTGTCCGTGATCATGGCACGCAACCCCGTGCATTCGGTGTTGTGGCTCATTCTCGCTTTCTTTTCATCGGCGGGGCTGTTGGTGCTGATTGGCGCCGAGTTCCTCGCGATGCTGCTCGTCGTTGTCTATGTTGGCGCCGTGGCGGTGTTGTTCCTGTTTGTCGTAATGATGCTCGATGTTGATTTTGTTGAGCTAAAACGCGGCACGCTGCGGTATTGGCCATTCGCCGTTCTGGTCGGCATCGTGTTTGCTGCCGAGATTGTTCTCGCCTCTGTCGTCGGTACGTCGGAAATGACCACGAATTTCGACGCGTCGCCCGGTGCAGAGACGAACGCTGAGGCGATCGGCCAGGTGATGTACACCCAGTACCTTCTGCTGTTCCAGATGGCCGGCGTAATTCTGCTGGTGGCAATGGTTGGGGCGATCGTCCTGACGCTTCGCCACCGTCCGGAGACCAAGCGTCAGAACATTGCCAAGCAGACGTCTCGCCGCCGTAGCGATGCCTATGAATTGAAGGACCCCAAACCGGGGCAGGGGATCTAGGATTATGGACCTCGGACTTTCTCATTATCTCGCCGTTTCTGCGGCCCTGTTCACGATTGGTGTCGTAGGCATATTCGTGAACCGCAAGAATATCATCGTCATTCTTATGGCGATCGAACTGATCCTTCTTTCCGTGAATCTCAATCTGATTGCATTTTCCGTGTTCAGCGGAACGATTGCGGGACAGATTTTCGCGATGTTGGTTCTGACCGTTGCCGCTGCTGAGGCTGCGGTCGGGCTCGCTATCCTTGTTGTTTATTTCCGCAACCGCGGCGACATCTCGGTTGAGAATGTCGACATGATGAAGGGGTAGGATGATGCTTCCAGATTTCCTGATCCTCTACATCGTCCTCGCTCCGGGGCTCGTGGCGTTGACCGGACTGGTTCATAAACAGATTGGCGACAAGCTGGTTATGGGTCTGACGACCGCGGTTGTCTTGTCGGCGGGCATCTTGTCCTTGATCCAATTGTTCGCCTATGCGGCCGGCATAGGTGGTCACTCCGGCGGAGAAGAGCATCATGCCAGCTTGGTCGCCGCTGCGACCAGCTATGAATTAAAGCAACACATCATCACCTTGATGCCCTGGATTCATGTGGGTGAGTTTCAGGCAAATTGGGCCATCCGAGTAGACACGCTGTCGATTGTCATGATGGCCGTGATCACCGGTGTCTCCGGTCTCGTTCACCTCTACTCCTGGGGCTACATGAGTGAAGAGCCGCACAAGGCGCGCTTCTTCAGCTACCTCTCGCTTTTTACCTTCATGATGCTCATGCTGGTGACAGCTGATAACTTCATCCAGCTGTTCTTCGGCTGGGAGGGCGTCGGCCTGGCTTCCTACCTTCTGATCGGTTTCTGGTATCAGAACAAGGCACCGAATGACGCCTCGATCAAAGCGTTCGTGACAAATCGCGTGGGCGATTTCGGGCTCGCGCTTGGTATCATGGCTGTGTTTTTCGTGTTCCGTTCCGTGGAGTTCGGACCCGTGCTCGAAGCGGTTCGGAACAATATTGAAGTTGTTCCGGTTGGCTTTACAGAGGCCTACCATGTGCGCGAGCTGGTCATTCCATTCCTGAACTGGAATTTCAGTGCTCTGGAAGTTATCGGCGTGCTGCTCTTCATCGGTGCGATGGGCAAGTCCGCCCAATTCTTCCTGCATGTCTGGCTGCCAGACGCCATGGAAGGTCCGACGCCTGTGTCAGCGCTCATCCACGCGGCGACTATGGTGACCGCAGGTGTCTACCTCGTTTGCCTTTTGTCGCCGATCTACGAGTATACATTCTACGCCGCCGGCATGATTACCATCGTTGGTGCTGTCACCGCGCTATACGCAGCGACAGTCGGCATGGCGCAGAACGATATCAAGCGCGTCATTGCTTACTCAACGTGTTCTCAGCTCGGCTATATGTTCTTTGTGGCCGGTGTGGGCGCTTATGAAGCTGCCATGTTCCACTTGTTCACGCACGCGTTCTTCAAGGCACTTCTGTTCCTTGGCGCTGGCTCTGTCATTCACGGGATGCACCATGAACAGGACATGCGCCGCATGGGCGGCCTCGCCAGATTCATGCCGCTAACCTATGCGGCGATGATGATCGGCACGATTGCAATCATCGGTCTCGGTATACCGCACACGAAGATCGGCTTTGCAGGATTCTTCTCCAAGGACGCAATTCTTGAAAGTGCGTTCGCGGCGGGACAGGCAGAAGTTGTGTTCGGTCAAATGGCCTTCTGGTTTGGCCTGATCGCGGCTTTCCTCACAAGCTTCTACTCGTGGCGCCTGATTTACATGACATTCCACGGGCCCAAGACTTGGGAATCTCATGGTCATGTTGATGATCATGCTCACGCGGATGCGCATGGGGCAGAGGACAATCACGGGCATGGCCATGATCACACGCCGCATGAAAGCCCGCTCGTGATGTTGGTTCCGTTGGCGCTACTCAGTCTCGGCGCAATTTTTGCGGGCGTATATTTCTATGATGCGTTCGTTGATCACAACAATGAAGCGTTCTGGGCCGGCACGATTTATCGCGCTGCGGAGAACCACGTCCTCCATGATCGCCACAATGTGCCGGAATGGGTTCTGTTTGCGCCGCTCATTGTGACGATTACAGGCTTCGTCGTGGCCACGCTCACTTACTACTTCAACAGAGGTGTAGGGAAACGCGTCGCAGATAGTGGCGGACCGCTTCACTCATTGTTCTACAACAAATGGTATTTCGATGAGATCTATCAGGCGACCTTCGTCAAAGGATCTGCCTTCTTGGGCAATGTCTTCTGGAAAGCAGACAAGAAGATCATCGACGGGATTGGACCTGACGGTATTGCAGCGGTGACCAAGTCATCAGCAGGGCGTCTGTCCAAGATGCATACCGGATATCTCTACCACTACGCTTTCGTGATTATCGGCGCTGCACTCGTATTCGGTGCAATACTGTGGCTGCGCGCTGGAGGAGCTAACTGATGGGCGGTTTCCCCATTCTTTCGGCGATGACTTTCCTGCCACTGGCAGGCGCGCTCATCATCATGCTTGTGCGTGCCGCAACAGCTGGCAGCCGTGAAGCGACATCAAGCGACAAGGAAGGGCGTACTGCCCTAATGGCTGGCCTGATCATTTCAGGCGCCACTTTCATTGCGTCGCTTGCCGCGTTTGCAGGGTTTGATGCCAGCCAGTCTGGGTATCAGCTCGTGGAGCAGTATTCCTGGTATCGCAACATCAGCTATAAGATGGGCGTCGATGGACTCTCCATCTCACTGATCCTGCTGACCACGTTCCTTATTCCAATTTGTCTGTTGGCGAGCTGGAATTCGATCCATAATCGCGTGACGGAATATGTTGTCGCGTTCCTTGTGCTGGAAACATTTATCATCGGGGTTTTCACCGCGATGGACCTGGTGCTGTTTTACATTTTCTTCGAGGCGGGGTTGATCCCCATGTTCCTCGTGATCGGTATCTGGGGTGGCAAGGACAAGATATACGCCGCTTTCAAATTTTTCTTGTACACGCTCATCGGATCCCTCCTGATGCTGGTGGCAGTTGTCTACATGTACCAGGCGGCCGGAAGCACGGACTTTGAGGTCCTGGAAAAGTATGCATTCGATCCGGGCGTTCAAACATGGCTCTGGTTGGCATTTGTAGCTTCCTTTGCGGTCAAGCTTCCGATGTGGCCCGTCCACACTTGGTTGCCAGATGCTCACGTTCAGGCACCTACAGCTGGCTCTGTCGTCCTGGCAGGCGTGCTGCTCAAAATGGGGGGCTATGGGTTCTTGCGGTTCTCGCTTCCAATGTTCCCGGATGCGAGCCAACTCTTCCAGCCTGTCATGTTCGCGCTGGCAGTCATCGCTATCGTATATACATCTCTCGTCGCTTGGCGTCAGACGGATATGAAAAAGCTGATCGCTTATTCTTCGGTCGCACACATGGGCTTTGTCACGCTGGGTGTGTTTGCGTTTAATGAAGCAGGCGTCCAAGGCGCGATCTTCCAGATGCTTAGCCACGGCCTGATTTCTGGCGCACTATTTCTGATCGTGGGCGTTGTATATGATCGCATGCACACGAGAGAGATTGCTGCCTATGGCGGCCTCGTGCATCGGATGCCGGTCTACGCGACCTTCTTCATGCTGTTCACGATGGCTAATGTCGGCTTGCCTGGCACATCAGGCTTCATTGGTGAAATTCTAACTATGGTTGGTGGTTTCCAGGCCTCCACCTGGGCAGCGGCCGGTGCAGCGCTGGGCGTGATTTTCTCAGCTGTCTATATGCTTACGCTTTATCGCCGCACCGTGTTCGGACAGATGACCAATCCAGATCTCAATTCGATCAGGGATATGAACTTGATCGAATGGGTCTGCATTGCGCCATTGGCGTTCCTGACGATCCTGTTCGGTGTCGCGCCTAATTTGATATTCAACATTACAGAGGGTTCTGCCTTGCGCATTCTGAACCTTATGGCGGGAGGCTGATCAGATGATTGATTTCACTGCCATGATCCTGACGATTGGCCCGGAACTTTGGCTCGTCGCAATCGCTCTGGCTGGTGTCCTCATTGGCGCCACGTTCAAGGATCGCTTCAACAGCGTATCCATCAAGTTTGGTGCGATTGCATTGTTTGCGGCCGCAGCCATCTCGCTGATGAACTACGAAGGTGGTGAAGCCTTCGGCGGGCTCGTGCGGACAAACACATTTGTCAATTTCGCCAAGTTTGTCAGTTACGTTCTCGCAGGGTTCGCTCTGATAGCTTCGGAAGGTTTCCTGAAGCGCCACGGCACTATCCGTTATGAGTATTCGCTGCTTATCCTGCTCGCATCCTTCGGGATGGGGATCATCCTGTCGGCGGCCGATTTGATGACACTTTACATGGGGGTAGAAACCCTCAGCCTGTCATCATACGTGCTCGCCGCTTTCCATCGGGACTCCACAAAGGCGGCAGAAGCGGGCCTGAAGTATTTCGTGCTGGGCGCGCTTGCTTCGGGAATGCTGCTCTATGGTGCGTCCCTGGTGTATGGCTTCTCCGGATCAACAGAATATGCGTTGATCGCCGCGGCGGAACCATCCATCGGAATGATGTTCGGTATGGTCCTCATGATTGTGGGGCTGGCCTTCAAAGTGTCTGCTGCGCCAATGCACATCTGGACGCCAGACGTTTATGAGGGGGCGCCCACTCCTGTTGTCGCGTTCTTCGCATCAGCGCCAAAAATGGCCAGCATGGTCGTTTTCGCAAACGTCATGTTCACAGTGTTCGGAGACGTGATTGACCAATGGCAAATCATCCTGTGCATCATTGCCGGCCTGTCCATGATCATCGGGTCACTGGGCGCTCTGACCCAAACAAATATCAAGCGTCTGCTGGGATATTCTTCGATCGCGAACATGGGCTATGCGCTCGTTGCTGTTGCAGCGGGTAAGGAACTCGGCGCTGGCCCGTTACTCGTCTTCATGACGCTCTATGTAATTGCCTCACTCGGCCTGTTCATGGGGGTGCTGGCTATGCGCCGGAAGGGCGGAATGGTCGAAGGGATCAACGAACTTGGCGGCCTGATGCGCAAACGTCCGGTTCTCACCATCGCTTTGTCAATCCTGATCTTCTCGATGGCTGGTCTGCCGCCATTTGGCGGGTTCTTTGGGAAATGGGAAGTTCTGACGGCTGGTGTCGACGCTGGATTGATGCCCGTGGTGATCATTCTTGTCCTCGCATCGGTGGTCTCGCTCGGCTATTATCTGCGTCTGATCAAGATCATGTGGTTCGATGAGCCGACCGAAAAGTTCGAGACGATCGATGGTTCTGTCACAATGACCGTTCTGCTCGCTGCTCTTGTGGCCGGTATTCTGTTCCTGTTCTTCATCAACGCGTTGTCGGGATGGGCAGGGTCAGCCGCGCTGGGGCTCGCAGGTTGAGTTTATCCTGGCCGGTCCATCACCTTGGCGTAATCGACAGCACAAACTCTGAAGCCAGACGCCGGGCGAAAGAGGGGCGATTTGAGGATTGCTGGCTGGTCGCAGAAGCGCAGACCGCCGGCCGGGGGCGACTTCAACGTCCCTGGATTTCTCCGACCGGAAATCTGTTTTCGACGGCGCTGTTCAAAGAGCCCGGCGGCATTCAGGTTGCGGCGCGCATTCCGTTTGCATCGGCTCTTGCGGTGTCTGACGTTGCTGCAATTGTAGCACCTGAGGCGCCGGTCAGGCTGAAATGGCCGAATGATGCCCGGGTGAATGGCGCGAAAATATCCGGCATCCTTGTCGAGACCGGTGGGCAGGGCGATGATTTCTGGGTCGCGTCTGGCATTGGCATCAATGTCGCAGAGGCACCCGAAGGCGCCGGCCAGTCTGCGACGAGTCTTCATGCCCTTCGAGGTGACACCGCATTGACGCCAGCAGACGTTCTCTCTGCATTGCGCGAGGCTTTTTCCAACAGACTCACGCAGGCGCGCCAAGGATTCGAGGGGTTACGTCAGGACTGGCTGAAAGTGGCTGAGGGCCTCGGTCAGACCGTCTCGGTGTCTCGAAACGGAGATCCACTGGTAGGCATTCTGGAGGATATGGCAGAAGATGGGTCGCTTGTACTGCGGCTGCCTGATGGTCGCCGCGAAATCGTACGGGCCGGCGATGTCAGCCTGATAGGGAGCGAATAGGCAATGCTGCTGGCAATTGACGTAGGCAATACAAATACGGTGTTTGGCATTCACGATGGTGAAAGCTGGATCAATCAGTGGCGAAGTGCAACGGACCCGACCAAGACGGCTGATGATCACGCCGCCTGGCTCTGGCGCCTGGCAGACATGTATGGGGTCGATCTGAAGCGTATCAAAGGCTGCGTCATTTCGACGGTGGTACCGCAAGCGCAATTCAATTTCCGGAATTTGGCCCGGCGCTACCTTGAAATCGAGCCGATGTTCATTGGCGATCCCAATTTGAAAACTGGGGTCGAGGTCCGCATTCATAGGCCAGAGCAGGTTGGCGCCGACCGGATTGTCAGCGCGCTCGGGGCGCACAAGACCTATGAGGGTAATCTGGTCGTAATCGATAGTGGAACGGCGACGACGTTCGACGTCGTCGCCGAGGATGGCGGTTTTGAAGGTGGGATCATTTCCCCCGGCATAAACCTGTCCATGCGGGCGCTGCACGACGCTGCCGCGCAACTACCGCGCATTGCGATACAAAGGCCTTCTCGCGTTATCGGGCAGGACACTGTCAGCGCCATGCAATCAGGTGTGTTCTGGGGTTATATTGATCTGATCGACGGATTGGTCACACGTATCAAAGCGGAATATGGCAAGCCGATGAAGGTGGTGGCCACGGGTGGCGTTGCGTCACTGTTCGAAGGTGCCAGCCAGACTATAGATTATTATGATCAGGATATTACCATACGGGGTCTGCTCGAAATTTACAGACGGAATAGTTGATAAGAATGGCGGACACGATTGGCGTTGAGGATGAGCTGGTATTCCTTCCCCTGGGGGGATGTGATGAAATCGGCATGAATCTGAATGCCTATGGATATGGGCCTGCTCATGACCGCCGCTGGATTATCGCAGATCTGGGGGTGACGTTCGGATCGCTTGAAACGCCTGGTGTTGATCTGATCTGCGCTGATCCGGAATACCTTATTGGCGAGCAGATCGATGCAATATTCCTGACGCATGCGCACGAAGATCATATCGGCGCCGTGGGTCTGCTTTACCCACGTTTGCAAACCAACGCGCCGATCTATGCAACGCCCTTCACGGCTGAGCTTGTGCGGTCGAAAATGGTCGAACGAGGCGTGGATCCGAGCTGGTTGAAACCCGTCGCACTTGGCGGGACCGTGACGGCAGGACCGTTTGAGGTGACGTATGTTACGTTGACCCACTCTATCCCGGAGCCGAACGCGCTTGCAATCAAGACGCCGTTGGGAACCGTACTCCATACCGGAGATTGGAAGATTGATCCCGACCCTCAGATTGGTGAAACCACTGATGTGGAAGGCCTCACAGCCCTTGGCGATGAAGGTGTTCTCGCAATGGTATGCGACTCCACGAACGTGTTCGAGGAAGGTGAGTCCGGGTCAGAAGAATCAGTCAAACAGGGACTGATCGACCTTATCTCGGAGCAAAAACAAGCCGTCGCCGTTACGACATTCGCGTCGAACGTCGCGCGTGTGAAGTCCATTGTGGAGGCTGCGGAAGCGGCCGGTCGGGCCGTGTGTTTAGTTGGGCGCAGCATGCATCGTATCACCGACGCGGCCAAATCGGTTGGAATCCTGCCAAACACAATGGAGTTCGTCGACGAGTCGGACGCTAGCCAGATTCCGGCGGAACACATTCTCTACCTTTGCACTGGGAGTCAGGGTGAGGCCCGCGCAGCACTGACGCGCATTGCGCGCCGCGATCATCGAAACGTTACCTTTCACGAGGGCGACACGGTCATATTCTCGTCCAGGCAGATCCCGGGAAATGAGAAGGGTATTTTCGAGCTGCAGAATGCGCTCGCCGGGCAAGGAGTGCGCGTGATTACACCGCGCATGGTGCCATATCCGATCCACGTGTCCGGACACCCGTGTCGCGATGAGTTGCGCCGAATGTATGGCTGGGTTCGTCCGAAAGTATCGGTTCCGGTTCATGGTGAGCGACGGCATATCATGGAGCATGCGACATTTGCGAAGTCCCTACAGGTGCCGAATGCCGTCACGCCTCGGAATGGCAGCTTGGTGCGATTGGCTCCAGGTAAAGCTGAAATCACTAATTTGGTGCCATCAGGACGATTGTTTCTGGATGGGGACCGTTTGGTTCCGGAGGGAGCTCAGGGCATTGATGAGCGTCGCAAATTGTCTTTTTCGGGCATCCTTTTCGCGACGATGACCCTCGATGATTCCGGCGACGTGCTCGACGGGCCAGTGGTGATCGCAAAAGGTCTTTCAGAAAGCGACGGGCGTATTGCTGACGAAAGTATCGAGCCACTAGAGATCGCGGCGGAAGACGCGATTGGTCGCATGAAGAAACGAGATCGCATGGATGATGATGCGGTGGAGCGCGCTGTTGGCCGCGCACTTCGTAAAGCCTGTTTGAATACGTTTGGTCACCGCCCAATAATAGAAGTGATCGTGCTGAGGAGTTGAAACCCGTGTCAGAGTTTAAAATTGGTCCACTGAATCATGTTGGCGTTGCTGTCCCTGATTTGGCGGCAGCATGTGAAACCTATCGAACGCTGTATGGCGCGACAGATATCACGACGCCATTCGATATGCCTGAGCAGGGCGTGAAGGTCTGTTTTGTGAATTTGCCGAATAGCCAGATCGAATTAATTGAGCCTTTGAACGCCGAGTCCCCGATTGCGAACTTTATTACAAAGAATCCTAAGGGCGGCCAGCACCATGTTTGCTTTGAAGTGAACGACATCAATCAGGCCGTTGATGAGATGGAGAAGCGTGGCGCGACGGTGCTGGGTAAACCGCGCATCGGCGCACACGGCACGCTGATCATTTTCGTTCATCCAAAAAACTCGAACGGCGTACTCATCGAGCTGATGGAAACGCCTAAGGAAGCTCACTGATGACTCTTTTCGGTGCCGGTGTTGTTTTCACCATTGCTTGGTGGTTGTCGTTTTTTGTCGTCTTGCCGATTGGCGTTGCGGGACAATGGGAAGACGATTCAACGACGCCTGGCACCGAAGAGGCCGCTCCGAAGAACCCGATGCTTCGTAAAAAAGCGATATGGGCGACGGGCGGCGCGATTGTCCTGACCACATTAACAGCCATCATCGTGCCACGTTTGCTTGCGCAATAGGGGGCGCTGCGGCTAGTTGGCCTTCGTTTAGTGCGCGATCACGGAGATTCCATGCGTCTGTCGAAGTATTTTCTGCCTGTTTCCAAAGAAGCCCCTTCGGATGCGGCCATTGTTTCGCACCAGCTTATGCTACGCACCGGCATGGTTCGCCAGAATGGCGCGGGCATATACACGTGGTTGCCGCTTGGCCTGCGCGTACTGAAGAAGATCGAACAGATCGTGCGGGAAGAAATGAACCGCGCGGGTGCTGTTGAGATCCTGATGCCAACCCTTCAACAGGCCGATTTGTGGCGCGAATCTGGTCGCTACGAAGCGTATGGCAAGGAAATGCTTCGCATCACAGACCGGCATGATCGCGATATGCTTTTCGGGCCGACGAATGAGGAACTGGTCACAGACGTGTTCCGCTCCTACGTGAAAAGCTACAAACAACTGCCATTGAATCTGTATCACCAGCAATGGAAGTTCCGGGACGAGATCCGTCCGCGGTTTGGTGTGATGCGTGGTCGCGAGTTCATGATGAAGGATGCCTATTCCTTCGATCTAACCGCTGAAGACGCGCGGCATTCTTATAACCGGATGTTCTGCGCCTATCTAAACACGTTTTCCCGTTTGGGACTGACGGCTGTGCCCATGCGTGCGGATACTGGACCGATTGGCGGCGAATTGAGCCATGAGTTCATCATTTTGGCAGACACAGGCGAGAGCGCAGTCTTCTGTGACAAGACGCTTCTGGATATGCCCGCGCCGGGCATTGATCTCGATTTCTCTGCGGATTTGAGCGCCGAAGTGGAGAAACGCACGCAATACTACGCTGCAACCGAGGAAATGCACGACGAGGCCGCTTTCGAGGCGCTGCCGGAAGACCGGAGGGTCTCTGCACGTGGCATCGAAGTTGGTCACATCTTCTATTTCGGCACAAAGTATTCCGAACCTATGAATGCAGTTGTTCAGGGACCTGATGGTCAGATGGTCCCGGTGGAAATGGGAAGTTACGGTATCGGCGTATCGCGTCTGGTCGGCGGAATCATTGAGGCCTGCCATGACGAGAACGGTATCGTATGGCCTGATGGCGTTGCGCCGTTCCATGTTGGCATCATCAATATGCGGGCTGGTGACGAAGAGTGCGATGCAGCGTGTGAACAGGCTTATCAAGCATTGGAACTGGCTGGGATTGATGCGCTCTATGACGATACCGAAGACCGTGCCGGCGGCAAATTCGCGCGGATGGATCTGATCGGTCTACCGTGGCAGATCGTTATCGGGCCGCGTGGCCTGAAGAACGGTGTGGTCGAAGTCAAAAATCGCAAGACCGGTGAGAAGGAAGAGCTGCCACTCGCCGATGCATTGGCAAAGGTGCGCCCTGAATGAGTGACTTGCCCGCAGCTGCATCTCCCTTTGGGAAACTCGAGCGGACGCTTGCGTGGCGGTATCTACGCGCCAAGCGTGAACATGGCGGTGCGAGTTTGATTTCCATCATCTCGTTTGTCGGCATTTTCTTCGCAGTCGCAGCTTTGATCATCACCATGTCAATCATGAGCGGCTTTCGCGCAACATTGCTTGACGCCTTGTTGGGTGGCCAGCCGCACGTCTACGGCGTTGTCGCGTCGTACACTGAGGAAGAAGCCGAACAAATTGCCGAGACGATCAGTCTGATAGATGGCGTATCAAGTGTTGCGCCTTACATCGAAGAATACGTGCTGGTGACAGCGAATGGGCGCAAAACTGGCGCTGCTGTCCGCGCGATCCGTCAGGAGGATTTGGCGACGATGCCGTTTCTGAAAGATGGTGGAGAGGCAGCCATCGCGTCAGGCTTCGGCGAAGGCAAGAATGGCGGCAATGTCATCATGATGGGGGCGTTCCTGGCTGCAGGCCGCGAAGGTCTTGGGGTCAGGCCCGGCGACAAGGTGGAGATAATCACATCTCAAACGAATTCAGGGCCGTTGGGGTCGACGCCGCGCAGCAAAGCCTACACAGTTGGCGACGTGTTTAAGACAGGAAGTGTGGAGTTGGATCGGCTCTATATGTTCATGCCGATGGAGCAGGCACAGATCCTGTTCCAGTCCAAGGACCGTTATCAAATGCTGGACATCCGGCTGGACGATCCCAACAAGACCACCGAGGCAATGGCAGCCATCGCCGACGCGACAGGCAATGCGCTCTACACGTTCGATTGGAAGAGCCAGCGGGCCGGTTACCTGAATGCACTGCAAGTTGAACGCACCATGGTTCGCTTGCTTGTGATGGTGATTATGGGGATCGCAACTCTGAACATCATTGTTGGTGTTGTCATGCTGGTTAAAAACAAGACCCGCGACATCGCTATCTTGCGGACGATTGGTTTGGGACGAGGTGGGGTGTTGCGCGTATTTCTGCTTGTTGGCACCATTCTTGGAACGTTGGGTGCAGTACTCGGTATGGCAGTTGGCATTCTCGTCGTCACAAACATTGATGCGGTCGAGGCGTTCATAAACCTGTTTGTTCCGGGCGAGGTTTTTGATGCCGAAGTCTATGGCCTTGAGGGCCTTCCGGCGATCCTGGACTGGGGAGAAGTGATCCGAACTGGGCTCTATGCACTAGGCATGTCAATGCTGGTGTCAATCATTCCGGCCTGGTGGGCATCCCGTCAAGATCCGGTCAGTGCGTTGAGGTTCGAGTAATGAGCCAGCCAGTACTCGAGCTTCGCGATATCGACCGTTTCTACAAGACGGCGGCAGGCGAACTGCATGTGTTGAGCGGAACCAATCTCCAGCTGAACGCCGGAGAGTTGGTTGGGCTTGTGGGTCCCTCCGGCTCGGGCAAATCAACTCTATTGCATACAGCCGGCCTGCTCGAGCGCCCGGAGTCCGGCAAGGTGTTGTTGGATGGCATTGATTGCCTCGCTCTTGACGACAAAGGCCGAACCGCAATCCGCCGAGCAAAAATCGGGTTTGTATACCAGTTTCACCACCTTCTTCCGGAGTTCAACGCCGCGGACAATATCGCGATGCCGTTGATGATCGCGGGCGTAAAACAGAAACTTGCGCGCGAGAAAGCGGCGGCGCTTCTCGCCGAAATGGGTTTGAAGGATCGGGGGCACCACCAGCCTGCGCAGATGTCTGGTGGTGAACAACAGCGTGTGGCCATTGCCAGGGCCTTGGCGAATGACCCCCGGTTGGTCATTGCTGACGAGCCAACGGGCAATCTGGACCCGGCCACGACAGAGCGTGTATTTGCGACACTCATTAAAATGGTGCGAGACGAAGGCGCAGCCGTGTTGGTGGCGACGCACAATCTCTCCCTGATCAAGCACATGGATCGCGTTTTGACGTTGTCGGACGGAAAACTGGTTGATTATCAGCCGGATTAAGTTGTGAAACGCGGCTGACAGCGTCTGGTCTGGAAGAGGGCTTCACGGCACTGTATCCTGTGAACAGGAGCCGCCCCGTGACTGAGTCGACCTTTATCCACCTCGCCGTTCGTTCGAGTTATTCCCTGCTCGAAAGCATGATCACGCCGAAAGGCCTGAAGGCGTGGTGTGCTGAGCAGGGCATGCCTGCGATTGCGATAACTGACCGCAACAACCTATTTGGCGCGCTGGAGATCTCGCTGACGCTGACGGATGCGGGCATTCAGCCAATCATGGCCTGCTGTTTTGACGTCACGGACGGCCTCCCAAAAAGCGAACCCAGCCGTATTTCGCTCTACGCTCAGAATGATGTGGGTTACAAGCGTTTGATGCTTTTGTCTTCGCGAGCGTACCTGGACGCTGCTGATGGCGTGCCCAAGTTACATCGCGATTTGCTACTCGACAACACAG
Organism: Hyphomonas atlantica corrig.; assembly: GCF_000682715.1. Classification (GTDB taxonomy): domain Bacteria; phylum Pseudomonadota; class Alphaproteobacteria; order Caulobacterales; family Hyphomonadaceae; genus Hyphomonas; species Hyphomonas atlantica. The sequence continues at coordinate 34,722 of NZ_AWFH01000062.1, forward strand.
AAGGTCTGATCCTGCTGACCGGAGGGGCTGAGGGGCAGGTGGCCAAACATCTGTTGAAAGGCCGAGTAGCGGACGCACGCACAGAGCTATCTACATTGGCTGCAGCTTATCCCGGTCGCTGCTATGTCGAGATTACCCGGCACGGCACCGAAGATGAGTATGCAACGGAAGAGGGGCTTGTGGATCTGGCATACGAGCTCAGTCTTCCGCTCGTGGCCACGCACGATGCCCGGTTCATGAAGTCAGCGGACGCGAAGGCGCACGACGCCATGATGTGCATCTCCAACGGCCAGTATCTCGGCCAGGATGATCGCAAACGCGTAGACCCTTCGCAGTATCTCAAAACCGCCGGCGAGATGGTCTCCTTGTTTGAGGACCTGCCCGAAGCGATTGCCAACACGTCTGAGATCGCACGACGTTGCGCGGTAAAGGCCGAAACGCATAAGCCTATTCTGCCGAACTTCTCCAAGGAAGGTCGTTCCGAGTCAGAGGAATTACGGAAACAGGCTGTTGAGGGATTGGAATTCAGACTGTCCGCCGCTGACAAACTTTATGCGGACCGTGACACCTATTTCGAACGTCTTGATTACGAGCTTTCGATCATCGAACGCATGGGGTTCCCCGGTTACTTCCTGATCGTTTCCGACTTTATCAAATGGGCCAAGGAAAACGGAATTCCGGTGGGTCCAGGCCGGGGGTCTGGTGCGGGGTCTCTTGTCGCTTGGGTGTTGTTGATCACAGACCTTGATCCGCTCAGGTTTGACCTGCTGTTCGAGCGCTTCCTGAACCCGGAACGTGTGTCGATGCCCGACTTCGACGTCGACTTCTGTCAGGAGCGACGTGGAGAGGTAATTCGCTATGTCCGCGATAAATATGGCGCCGATTCGGTGGCGATGATCATTACCTTCGGTACGTTGCAGGCCAAGGCTGTGGTGCGCGATGTAGGCCGGGTCATGCAGATGCCATATGGTCAGGTTGACCGGCTTGCGAAACTCATTCCGTTCAACCCGGCGAATCCCCCCAAGCTTCAGGACGCAATCGACGACGAACCGAAATTTCAAGACGAAATAGACGCGGACGAGCGTGTCGGGGAGTTGCTAGAGATAGCCTTGTCGCTGGAGGGCAAATACCGAAACGCAGGCACTCACGCCGCTGGCGTGGTGATCGGTGATCGGCCTCTGGTGGAGTTGGTCCCGCTTTACAACGATCCGCGTGCTGATTTGCCTGCGACGCAGTTCAATATGAAATATGCCGAAACGGCCGGGCTGGTGAAGTTCGACTTTCTCGGTCTGAAGACGCTGACGGTCATCGACCGCGCGCTCAAGCTTATTCGCCGTGACGGGCGCGATGTCGGGCCGGAATGGCAAAGCCTGGATGATCAGGCCACTTATGATCTTATGGCTAGTGGCGAAACCCTTGGCGTGTTCCAGCTTGAAGGTGCAGGCATGCGGGACACGCTGAAAAAGGTGCGTCCGCACAACCTGGAAGACGTCATCGCCATTATATCCCTTTATCGCCCCGGGCCTATGGAGAATATTCCGGTTTACGTTCAGGGTAAGGAGGACCCGTCGTCGGTTGTCTACCAACATCCAGATTTGAAACCCGTTCTTGAAGCGACCTATGGTGTTCCCGTTTACCAGGAACAGGTCATGCGGATGGCGCAGGAGATTGCCGGTTACTCCCTCGGTGAAGCTGACTTGTTGCGTCGTGCCATGGGTAAGAAGAAAGTTGAGGAGATGATTGCCCAGCGGAAGCGCTTTGTCGAAGGCGCGGCCGAATTGAAAGGGATGGAAGAGAAACTGGCGAACGACATCTTTGATACGATGGAAAAGTTCGCTGGCTATGGTTTCAATAAATCACATGCGGCCGCATATGCTCTGATCGGCTATCATACCGGATACCTTAAACGGCATTTCCCGGTTGAATTCCTGGCCGCATCGATGAGCCTCGATATTGGCAACACGGACAAGCTGGCGGCGTTCTTTCAGGAAGCCAAACGTCTCAAAATTCCGGTTCTTGCTCCTGACGTGAATTCATCGACGGCTGATTTCGACGTGAAGGATGGCGCGGTTGTCTACGCCCTCGGCGCGCTTAAAGGCGTCGGACTTGAAGCCATGAAGCACGTCGTTGAAATTCGCGAGCGCGATGGTCGTTTCGAAGACTTGTACGACTTTGCCGAGCGTGTGGATCCAAAGCATGTGAACAAGAAGGCTTTTGAATCCCTGTCGAAGGCCGGCGCCTTCGATTCGTTTGAGCCGAACCGTGCGAAGATGCTCGAGTCAGCGCCCTTGTTGGCGAATATGGCGGTGAGTGCCGCCCAAGACCGGCAAGGGGGGCAGGGTGGTCTTTTCGGTGAAGCAGAACCAGCTCTCCGCCCCGTCTTGCCGAAGGCGAAAGCATGGAATGGTCAGCAGAAGCTGGATCAGGAGTTTAAATCCATCGGATTTTACTTTTCGGGGCACCCGCTCGATGACGTCCTTGAGGGCTTGGACCGCGAGCGGGTCACACTGGCCATGGAAGTTCAGGATCGAGCGGCTGATGGTAAACCACTCGAAATGATTGGCGTTGTACGCGCGCGCAGCGACAAGCCAGCTCGGAATGGCGGCAAGTTCGCCTTCTTGACGCTGTCTGACCCTTCCGGCGAAGTCGAGATGATGGTGTTTCCGGAAACGCTCTCTCAAAATTACGATCTCTTGCAGGTTGGCAATGCCGTCGCGATTACAGTCGGTGTTAAACGGAATGCGGAGGAGATAAAGCTGAACGCCGAGCGGGTTCTCAAGCTAGAGGCTGCACGCCTGTCTAAGGCAATGGGGGCTTTGAAGATTAGGCTGGCCGTTGGTGCCTTCGTCGGAGATCTTGCGGGTGTTGTCGAGCATCTGACGAAGCTTCAAGACCTTGAAAAAGGAGAGCTTCTTATAGAAATGCCACTTGAGGATGGTCGAGTTGTGACCATGAAACTTCCATCTACTTACACGATTGGCCTCAGCGCGCAGCGAGCGCTTAAAGAGGCGCCAGGCGTTGAGCGTGTAGAACCGCTCAAAGCGGCCTGACAAAACCCAAGCTGAAAGCCTTGCAGCCATGGGCAATATCTGTATAAGCCGCCCCATCAGAAACCAGTTCACGGGTGCATCCGGTGCGAAGGGCCATGGTGGTCCAAAGTTCCACCCGTGACGGCCAACCGGATGGAGACAATCTATGGCCCTACCTGACTTCAACATGCGTCAGTTGCTCGAAGCTGGCGTTCACTTCGGTCACCAAACTCACCGCTGGAACCCACGCATGAAGCCGTACATCTACGGCGAGCGTTCCGGCATCCACATCATGGACCTTTCCCAGACAGTTCCTGCACTGCATCAGGCGCTCGTTTTCGTGCGCGATACAGTCGCAAAAGGCGGTCGTGTCCTGTTTGTTGGTACGAAGCGTCAGGCAGCAGACCCAGTTGCAGAAGCTGCACAGCGCTGTGCCCAGTACTACATGAACCACCGTTGGCTCGGCGGCACGCTGACCAACTGGTCAACTGTGTCCAATTCCATCAAACAGCTCAAAGAGCTGAATTCGATGTTTGAAAGCGGCAGCGGCCAAGGCTTGACCAAGAAAGAGCTGCTCGATCTGGAGCGTCGCCGCGACAAGCTGCAGATGTCCCTCGGCGGTATCGCCGACATGGGCGGTCTCCCGGCTGCAATGATCGTGATCGATACCAACAAAGAGGCGATCGCCGTTCAGGAAGCTCGCAAGCTGGGCATCCCGGTTGTGGCTGTGCTCGACACGAATTGCGATCCGGCCGATGCGGATTACGGCTTTGCCGGAAACGACGATGCGGCTCGCGCTATTTCTCTCTACTGCAACCTGTTTGCGGACGCTGTGCTGGACGGCCTTGCCGAATCTACCGCAGGCCTTGGCGTAGACCTTGGTGAGCTGGAAGATGTAGACGCCATGGCTGAAGCTGATGCGGCTGTTGCCGCTGAGGGTGAAACCGCTGAAGACGCAACAGGCGCCTAAGACAGGGCGTCTGACCTGAAGACCAAACTGAAGGAATACAGCAATGGCTGAGATTACCGCTGCGCTTGTTAAAGCACTGCGCGAGAAGACTGGCGCAGGCATGATGGATGCCAAAAAGGCGCTCGTTGAAAACAATGGTGACGAAGCTGCAGCCGTGGATTGGTTGCGCGCAAAAGGCCTCTCGAAAGCCGCGAAGAAGTCCGGTCGGACTGCGGCAGACGGTCTTGTGTCTGTTCAAGTCTCTGAAGACGGCAAAACAGGCGCCATTGTTGAGCTGAACGCAGAAACCGACTTTGTGGCGCGGAACGAAAAGTTCCAGACTGCGCTCGCCGGGATCACCAAAGCTGCGCTCGATACCGATGGATCGGTTGAGGCGTTGTCGTCTGCCGGTTCGCCGGATGGCGAAGGCACTGTTGACGATCTGATCAAGCGCCTCATCGCGACAATCGGCGAAAACATGACTCTCCGCCGTAGCGCGAAACTGACTGCTGACGGCAAAGTGGCTTCCTACATCCACAATGCTGAAACTGCGGGCATGGGTAAAGTGGGCGTTCTGGTTGCTCTGGACGGATCTGGTGATCTGGAAGACATCGGTCGCAAGGTTGCGATGCACATTGCTGCCACGTCGCCAGCCGCTGCAACGACCGATGAGCTGGATCCGGCAATCGTTGAAGCCGAGAAGCGTGTTTTGACCGAGCAGGCACGTGAAAGCGGCAAGCCAGACAATGTCATTGAGAAGATGATTGTTGGCCGCATGCAGAAATTCTACAAGGAAGTAGTCCTCGTAGAGCAGCCTTTTGTGATGAATCCAGACCAGACTGTCGGCAAGTTCCTTGAGGAACAAGGCGCCACTCTGAAAGGCTTCGTGCACTTCAAGCTGGGCGAAGGTGTCGAGAAAGAAGAAGACAACTTCGCGGATGAAGTTGCTTCAATGACAAAAGGCAGCTGATCTAGCTTGCCTTTCTGCCCGCAAAGGGCTTTGAACATCCCGGTCGCCCATGACAGGCGGCCGGGAATCTTTTAGGAGCCTATACAAGGCCGCCATATCCGGAGAACCCCCTCATGCAAGCTGAAGAGTCCGACTCCAACCCGTTGAAATACAAGAGGGTGTTGCTGAAGCTCTCCGGCGAGGCACTCATGGGGCCTGGGCAATTTGGCATTGATATTCCTACCTGCGAAAAATTTGCTCACGCGATCAAGGCGGCTCAGGATTCTGGCTCTGAAATCTGCCTTGTTATTGGCGGAGGGAACATATTCCGCGGTGTTGCTGGGGCGGCGAAAGGTATGGAGCGAGCACAAGCAGACTCCATGGGTATGCTCGCGACCATCATGAACGCTTTGGCGATGCAAAGCGTCTTGGAGAGCATCGGTGTTCCGACGCGCGTTCAGTCTGCAATTCGGATGGAATCGATTTGCGAGCCATATATACGGCGGCGTGCTCAACGCCACATGGAAAAGGGTCGCGTGGTGATATTTGCGGCGGGTATCGGAAATCCGTTCTTTACAACTGATACCGGCGCAGCTCTCCGAGCGATTGAGATGAATTGCGACGCCCTGCTGAAGGGGACGCAGGTAGACGGCGTCTACACGGCCGATCCCAAGATCGACGCTAATGCCACGCGATACGATGAAGTTGGGTATCAGGAGCTCTTGGCCAAGGATCTTCGCGTGATGGACCCGTCAGCGGTAAGTCTCATGCGTGACAACAACATTCCAATCGTAGTCTTTTCTCTGAAAGAGGAAGGTTCGCTGCTTAAAGTTCTGCATGGTAAAGGCACATCCACAACAATCACAAATCATGGAGCGTAAGTGTCATGAGCTACAATAAAAAGGATCTTGAACGGCGCATGGAGGGCGCACTGGCGTCTCTCTCGACCGAATTTAGCGGACTCCGGACGGGACGTGCATCGGTGAACTTGCTGGATTCTGTCATGGTGCCAGCTTACGGATCTACCGTGCCGCTCAACCAGGTGGCTTCCGTGACGGTGTCTGATAACCGCATGTTGTCTGTAAATGTGTGGGATAAATCAGTTGTCGGCGCCACCGACCGCGCTATCCGGGATTCGGGCTTGGGGCTTAACCCCGTAACAGATGGACAGAATCTCCGCATTCCGATTCCACCGCTGAATGAAGAGCGTCGCATAGAGTTGCAAAAAGTCGCCGGCAAGTACGCTGAAGCTACGCGTGTTGCCATTCGTAACATTCGCCGCGACGGAATGGATGCTCTGAAGAAGATGGAAAAGGATGGAGAAATCAGTGAAGATCGTCTTCATTCTTTGTCTGACGAGGTTCAAAAACTGACTGATCAATATGTCGCCAAAGTCGACGAAGCACTCAAAGGCAAAGAAGCGGAGATCATGCAGGTCTGATGTCGAATGAAGATGCCTCTGTGACATCTGCGATTGACACGGTCCGTTCTGACGTTCCGAAACATATTGCTATTATCATGGATGGTAATGGCCGCTGGGCGAAGGCTCGCGGATTACCACGAGCCTCCGGCCATGAGCGCGGGGTTGAGGCCCTCAGGCGCACGGTAGAGGGCGCCGCGGATATTGGTATCCGATATTTGACGGTTTACTCGTTCTCGACGGAGAACTGGCGTAGGCCTGCTTCTGAAGTGAATGCCCTTTTCGGGCTGCTCAAGCTTTTCATTCAGAAAGACTTGAGCCGTTTGAAGCGAGAGGGTGTCAAAATTCGGGTTATTGGGCGCCGGGAAGGCCTTCCCAAAGATATTTCCGAGCTGGTTGACAAGGCAGAGTTCGAAACTGCCGAGAACGACACTTTCTTTCTAAACATAGCCTTCAATTATGGTGGCAGGGAAGAGATTGCCCGAGCTGTAAAGCGGTTGGCAGCAGACGTTGGGAGCGGCGTTCACGCTTCATCTGATGTTACTGAAGACTTGGTTGCGAGCTACCTTGATACTGCGGGTATGCCAGATCCGGACCTGCTCATCCGAACAAGTGGAGAGTATCGCCTCAGCAATTTTTTACTGTGGCAGGCAGCGTATAGCGAACTCGTCTTCTTCGATGTTTTGTGGCCTGACTTCGATCAGGTCTGGCTTATGAAAGCTGTAGAAATGTTTCGCGAGAGGGAGCGTCGCTTCGGCGGCGTGACGCCGGAGGATAACTAATGGGCGACTGGACATCGCCCGAACGGCGTTTTTCTCAACTTGGCCAAAGGCTACTGACAGCCGCAGTTCTCATACCCACGGGCCTATTCGTCGTGTGGAATGGTGGTTGGTGGCTAGCCGCCGCATGCGCTTTTTTTGGGGCGATCATGGCTTGGGAATGGGCAGGGATGAGCGGTCATCCGCGTGGGGGACTGATAGGGCTGGCCACCAGTCTGTTTTGCTTGGCCCTGCCACTCAAGATGCCAGCCGTCCTGATTTCAATTGCTGTGTTTGGCCTGGCACTCACGTTCGCTTCGCGAGCGGGCAACGTACGGATACGTTCCGTCTCAGTGTTGGGCTGGGTATATGTTACTGGCATGGCCGCCGGGCTCTGGGTGCTTCGGGAAGGTCCGTGGGATGGACGTGCTGTCGCGCTATACTTCATGTCCTTCGTGTGGGCCTCGGATGCTGCGGCGTATTTCGTGGGGCGTGGCCTCGGTGGGCCCCGTTTGTTGCCTCAAGAGAGCCCGAACAAAACTTGGAGCGGCGCAATTGGCGCTCTGCTGTTCACGGCTGTTTGCGGTTTTGCTGCTGCGGACATACTCGAAGTGAATTCAGTATGGTGGATCGCGACTGGATTTGCGCTCTCGGCGACAGCGCAATTCGGCGATTTGTTTGAAAGTGGTTTGAAGCGGCGGTTCAAGGTAAAAGATTCAAGTAATCTGCTGCCCGGTCATGGAGGCGTACTGGATCGGGTGGATGGCTTGGGAGCTGTGGGAATCTTGGGTTCCATTGCACTTCTTCTTGTGCCCGATCTGCCGGGCGCGCTGGGGCTTTCATGACGCGGCCGCATCACATCAGCATAATGGGGTCGACGGGGTCGATCGGAAAATCAGCATTGGATGTGGTCCGACATGCCAATGCGTGTGGCGATCAGAAGTTCAAGATTGTGGCCTTGGCTGCCGGGAGTGACGCTGAAGGGTTGGCGGCGCAGGCTCGCGAATTTGATGCGGATGTCGCCGTCATTGCGGATGAAACCAAGATTGATGAGCTTCGAAGTCGACTGGCCGGAACAAACGTCACCGTCGATGCGGGATTAAGCGCTGTTGTTGAAGCCGCCAGCCGGCCCGTGGACCGTTTGCTTGCAGCGATTGTCGGGTCCGCCGGCCTTGAATCCACCATAGCCGCTGTGCGCGCGGGCAATGATGTTGCGATTGCCAATAAAGAGAGCGTCGTTTGCGGGGGCAAATTGATTCTGAGGGAGGCCGCTCGACGGGGCGTGAAGATCTTGCCTGTGGATTCCGAACATTCCGCCATTTTTCAATGCATTGGTGACGGTCGTTCGCTAGAGAAAATGACCATTACAGCTTCAGGGGGGCCGTTTAGAAAGGCTAGCCTCGAAGAGATGCGCAGCGCGTCACCTCAACAAGCCGCGGCTCACCCGAACTGGAGTATGGGCGTCAAGAACTCGATTGATAGCGCCACACTCATGAACAAAGCGCTGGAGTTTATCGAGGCAGGTTTCCTGTTCGACGTGGGAGAAGATCAATTGGACGTGGTGGTTCACCCTCAGTCCATTATTCATGGAATGGCCCATTTTTCTGACGGTTCCGTGATCGCGCAATTGGGCGCACCGGATATGAAAACGCCGATATCATACGCGCTTGCTTGGCCGGACAGGACTGCCACAAACGTCGACAGGCTCGATTTGGCCAAGTTGGGTTCTCTTGATTTTGAGTCGGTAGATGAAGACCGATTCCCGGCAATCAGGTTGGCTCGGTGCGCCTATCAGCACGGCGCAGCGGCTACCACGGTATTAAATTGTGCTAATGAAGTCGCCGTTTCTGCTTTTATCGCGGGTCAATGCGGGTTTCTGGACATAAGCTGGCTCGTGGAACAGGCGCTAAGCCGGTATTTGGAGGGAAGCATGCAAGGGATTGCGTGCGAGACGCTTGAAGAGATAGCGTTTCTTGATCGCATGACGCGTGAAATGACGCGGGACATTCTGGGGAGTGACCTGCGTCGCATGGGAGGATGAACGCTTTGGGTGATGTGATCAGCCAGGGACCACTGTTTCTTGTGTGCCTCATCTTCATGATGGGCATCGTGGTAATCGTACACGAACTCGGCCACTATCTTGTTGGCCGTTGGTTTGGTGCGGCGGTGGAATCGTTCTCCGTTGGCTTCGGTAAGCCCATGTTTGAACGGAAGGACAAATATGGCACGCGTTGGCGCGTGAATTGGATTCCGCTCGGGGGCTTTGTGAAATTTGTCGGTGAAAGCCAATTGGCCGGAGACGTTGGCAAGTTAGAGACAGGGCCCGTGGGCAAAGCGTACCCGGAATTGGGGGTAGGGCAGCGGTCGCTTGTCAGCCTTGCTGGGCCATTCGCCAATTTTGTGCTGTCGACGCTGATATTTGCATTGATTTTGGGCGCGCATGGCCGGCCAAACATGAAAGTAGGCGTGGCAGATGTAAGCCCAACAGGTGCGGCCGCTGCGGGCGGTATGCAGGCTGGGGACGTGATTCTCGCGGTAAACGGTAAGGAAATCAGCAATTCATCAGACGTTCTGATTCAGATTGTTCTCAACCCAAATGAGGCGATGAACTTTCGGGTGCAGCGCGATGATTCGGAAGAGTTGCTGACTATCACCCCCGAAGAAGTCATTCGAGAGAATGATTTTGGCCAGAAAGTGCCGCAGGCGACGATCGGAGTGGCTATTGCGCCTGTGTCCTATGGAGAACACATCACCTACAATCCCGTACAGGCGCTGGGTCAGGGAGTGATCGAAACGGGTGCCACAATAGATAGAACCATTACGATGTTGACCCGTATCGTGACGGGTAAGATGTCCATGCACGCCATGACAGGTCCAGTTGGCATTGGTGACATATCGCGACGCGCTGTTAACCGTGTTTGGGAACAGGAACAGGTTTCAACCGGTCAGAAGATAGAGCAGCTATTTTGGATGTTAGCCAGTATCTGCGCCGCAATTTCAGTCGGAGTTGGTTTTTTCAACCTGCTTCCACTGCCAGTTCTCGATGGTGGACATCTTGTTTTTAACGCCTATGAAGCGATTGCAGGCAAGGAAATGCCGCAGAAAGTGCAGGAAATGGCCCTGACATTCGGATTGATCCTGTTATTGGGGATGGTCGTTGTGATCACTTGGGGTGACCTCATCGAAGCCGGCTTGTTCGGAACAAGAGGCGGCTGACCCGCCCGCCGAAATTAACCAGAGAGTATATCGACGATGCGTAAGTTCCTTGCAGCAACCATGATGGCGAGCAGTGTTCTGGCTGTGAACACGGCTCTGGTTCCCATGGGAACTGCTGATGCTCAGGAAGATAGTCGATATGGCGGCACGATCCGATCGATCATCGTTGAGGGCAATCAGCGAATCGAAGCGAGAACGGTACAGTCTTATCTGCTGGTGGAACCGGGCGACGCATTTGACCCTGACCGTATCGATCTTTCCCTTAAGACGCTGTTTGCAACAAACCTGTTCGCGGACGTTTCAATTGACCGGGTAGATGACAATCTCGTCGTGCGCGTGGTGGAAAACCCGATCATCAACCGTGTGGTGTTTGAGGGCAACAGCGCGCTTGACGACGATAAACTTCGAGAAGATATCCAAGCTGCGCCTCGCGGTATTTTTACCGCGGCTCGTGTCCAATCAGATGTTCAGCGCATTTTGGAGCTTTATCGCCAATCAGGTCGTTTTGCTGCCAAAGTCGAGCCGCAGTACAAGCCGCTTGAGCAGAACCGGGTTGATCTGATATTCGAGATTACAGAAGGCCCGGTCACCGGCGTTCGAGCGATCAACTTCATCGGGAACGAAGCATATTCGGACTCGCGCCTGCGCAGCGAGATCGTCACACGTCAGTCGCGCCTGTGGCGTTTCTTCAGCTCGAACGACAATTACGATCCAGGGCGCCTTGAATACGACCGGGATCTTCTTCGCCAATTCTACCAGAACAATGGCTATTACGATTTCCGCGTAACGTCTGCTGTCGCGGAGCTGACGCCCGACCAGAAAGACTTCTACATCACCATGACGGTGGACGAGGGGCGTCAGTATTACTTCGGCGAAGTGAAGGTCGAAACGGCGCTTGAAAAGCTTGACGCCAATGCGTTGCGCCGCGCTGTTCCGATCCAGACTGACTCTCTATTCCGGGGAGATTCAATTGAAGATACGATCGATGCGCTGACTTATGCGGCGGGTATTGCGGGATACGCTTTCGTTGACATCCGTCCTCAGATTGATGTGAACCCGGAAACCGGCCTGATTGACGTGACCTTTGCTGTCGACGAGGGGCCTCGCGTCTATATTGATCGCATCAATATTGTCGGAAATACGCAAACTCTGGACCGGGTCATTCGGCGGGAACTTCGAATTGCAGAAGGTGACGCGTTCAACCGTATTTTGCTCGACCGTTCAAAGAACCGCGTGCGGGCGCTTGGTTACTTCAAGGAAGTCGAGGTCATTGAGACGCCTTCCGATCAGCCAGATAGAACCATTGTTGATATCAAGGTTGAAGAACAGCCGACTGGCGAATTGTCCTTCGCGGCCGGTTTTTCATCCGTTGATGCGTATCTGCTGGATGTCAGTGCGTCCCAACGAAATCTGCGTGGGCGCGGGCAGTCTGTGGTCGCACGTGTTTCTGCTTCGAGTCGGCAACAGATCCTGGATTTCCGGTTTACAGAGCCGCGATTGTTCGATCGAAACCTTTCGGGCGGTATTGATGCATTTGCGACGCGCCAGGATTACGAAGACTATTCTGGCTTCAGCAGCGAAACGATTGGCGCGGGCGTGCGTTTGGGCTTCCCTCTGACGGAGCGAATGCAGCTTGGCTTGAGCTACCGTCTGCAGGCGGATGAAGTGAACGTACTCGACCGCAATTATATTATCGATGAGAACGGCTTCTTCATCACAGATCGAATTCAGACCGCCGGGCAGGATACGCCGGACGATATTTCTGATGACCGGTACCGCTTGGTCGAAGAAGGCGATGCTGGTGCGGGACAGCGCGTCGTGGACCAGTGCTCTCGCGACTATGTTCTGAGAGATCCGATTTGTCGTGCAGAGCGAAGCGATATCTCTAGTATCATCGGGTACAACTTCTTCTGGGATCGAACGAATGATCCTATCCGCCCATCTCGTGGTTTTGACTTCCGCTTCAGTCAGGATTTGGCCGGTCTGGGCGGCGATGTTAAATATTTGCGAACGGAATCCAGCGCCACGGCATATCGGGGTATTTGGCGCGATATGATCGCGAGTGTTCGCCTCTCAGGCGGATACGTTTTCCCATTGGAAGACAATCAAGGCGTTCGGATCAACAATCGCTTCTTCCGGGGTGGCAGCACGTTCCGTGGATTTGATGTTGCTGGTATTGGACCTCGCGAGATTGTCAGGGTTGTGGATCCTGAGACGGGCGAAGTTGTTCAAACGCGGCGCCTGAATTCGCAAGGGGGCAACGTCTATTATCAAGGCACAGCGGAATTGAGTTTGCCCAACTTCCTGCCGGAAGAATATGGCATTCGGAGCGCGCTGTTTGCTGAGGCGGGTGCATTGGGATCGCTGCGCGGTCCGGATGTGGGGCCAACCATTTACTTTACCGACACAACAACTGGGCTGCCTGCAGTACGTCTGACGAAAACCGCCGCGTCGCTCAGGGCATCTGCCGGATTGAGTGTTTTCTGGGACTCGCCATTTGGGCCAATTCGCTTCGACTTCTCGCAGATCCTCAGGCGTGAAGATTATGACCGGACTGAAACGTTCCGGTTCTCAACATCAACAAGATTCTAAATTCCAAGCCGAAAGACAGGAGACTAGAATGTCCCGCATCAAGAATTTCTTCCTCGCAATTGCGATGTCAGTCGCAGCAATTGGTTTTATCTCACCTGCCGCTATGGCGCAGGGAACCACCGTAATCACCATTGATGAAGCTAAGATTCTCCGTGACAGCAAGGCTGGTCAGGATATTCAGGCAAAACTCAAGAACATCGAAAATCAGATCAACACGGAGCTTTCTCCGACAAAGACGTCTCTTGAAACAGAGGGCCAGTCGATCAACGCCGAGCTTCAAGGCAAGACTCGAGAGCAAATTGCAGGCGATGCTGCTCTTGTTACGAAGTTGAACACTTATGAGAAGAAGGCGAGCGATTTCGCAAATTCTCGTCAGAAAGCTTCGAACGAACTTGCTCTAACTGAGCGTCAGGCGCTGGTGGACTTTAACAAAGCGCTTGAACCGGTTCTCTTGCAGGTCGTCAGCGAAAAGAACGCTCAAATCGTCCTTTCAAAAAGCTCGGTCATCTACGGTGTGGATGCAGTAGACGCGACAGCACTCGTTATCAGCAAGCTCGACGCTGCAACGCCTACCATTTCAGTTGTTCGCAAGCGTATTCCTGAGCAACCCGCTCAATAATTGAGAGTGTCCCCGTGCCTGTAGACGTACGTTTTTATGCGCCTGTAGGTGCTTTGTCGCTCGGTGAACTGGCTATCAAAACTGGTTCGGCGTTAAGCGGCAAAGAGGATTTGGAGATAACCGGGATCTCCTCCGCCGAGAACGGTCGGCGGGGAGATCTCGGGTTTCTCGATGGAGATGGAAAGTCGACTGGTTCGATCAGCTCCGATATCTCCGCACTAGTCGTAAATGAAGCAAACCGAATAAATGTGCCGGATGGCATACCTTTTCTGGTGTCTGCCTTCCCACGGCACGTTCACAGTGTGGCTGCCGGAATTCTATTCCGGGCCCGACAGCTGGACTGGGGCGGTGAGGAGTTGGTTTCACCTGATTCCGTTATTGATGAGTCTGCAAAACTAGCCCCCGGCGTTGTGGTGGCACCCGGTGCAGTCATCGGAGCGGGGACTTTCATTGGCGCGAATGCCGTCATTGGGCCTGGTGTTCAAATAGGCCAGAATTGCCAGATCGGTCCGGGTTCCAGCATCCAATGCGCTCTGATTGGTGATCATGTTAAGTTGCTTGCTGGCGTGCGCATTGGTGAAGCTGGTTTCGGGGTAATGCCTGGCCCAAATGGTCCAGAAGATGCGCCCCACTACGGGCGCGTTATCTTGCAGGATCACGTCACCGTTGGCGCGAACTCATGCATCGATCGCGGCGCCTTCGATGACACGATCGTTGGAGAGCGGACTCGTATCGATAATCTCTGCCAAATAGCACATAATGTGGTTCTCGGGCGTTCAGTTCTTGTTGCGGCCTTTGGCGGAATTTCCGGTTCCGTGAAAGTGGGTGATGGCTCGATGCTCGGTGGGCGCGTTGGGATTGCTGATCATGTCGTGGTGGGTGAGGGGGTGTCGCTCGCCGCATCTGCTGGTCTCTTCCGAGACGTAGAGGACGGTCAGACGTGGGGAGGAACACCGGCCAAACCGATCCGTCAGTGGATGCGGGAAGTGGCATGGTTGCAGAAAAACTCAAATCCGAAGAAAAAGGGTTAGACGGCATTCTGGCCGTTTCAACTCGTTTGGGATAACATGTCCGCACACATTCATTCGACGGCTTATGTAGAGGATGGAGCCATCCTGGGCGACGGAGTCCAGATCGGACCATTCTGCCACGTTGGACCCCACGTAACGCTAGGCTCTGGCGTTGTTCTTAAATCTCATTCGGTCGTTACTGGTCACACCGAGGTGGGAGCAGGCTGCGTACTGCATCCACACGCTGTCATCGGTGGCCTGCCGCAAGTTATCGGATTTGAAGAGACCCCGGAGTCCAGACTGGTTGTCGGCAGCAATTGCGTCTTCCGTGAATACGCAACTGCGCATTCTGGAATGCCCAAGTTCGGCGGGCTGACGACGATTGGCGACAATTGTTTCGTAATGATCGGCGCCCATGTGGCGCATGATAATCAGATTGGCGACAATGTGGTCATGGCAAACAACGTCTCCCTGGCAGGGCATATTACCGTTGGAGATAATGTTTGGTTTGGTGGTTTAGCCGCAGTGCATCAATTTTCGAGGATTGGGCGCAACGCTTTTATCGGGGGCGGCGCAATTGTGGTAGAAGATGTCATCCCATTCGGATCAGTCGTTGGCAACCACGCTAAACTTTCTGGCCTCAACATGGTCGGTTTGAAACGTCGAGGTTTTTCCAAAGCACAAATTCAGGGTATTCGCGCAGCGTACAAGGCCATCTTCCTTGGCGAAGGTTTGTTCAAGGATCGATTGGACCAAGCCAAAAAAGACTTCGCGAACAACGAGCTCGCCATGGAAATCATCGCTTTCATCCGCGAAAGTGAACGCCCAATTTGCAAACCGGGCTAAAAGCACATGGCGCCACTTGGTATCATCGCTGGACTTGGAGATCTCCCCGTTGCTATTGCGGAGCATGCAGTCGAGAGCGGGCAGGGTGCGTACGTTCTCCGACTGAAAGGTTTCGACGACCCTGGACTTGCAAAGTTTCCTGGAGATCTCGTGGGAATTGGAGAAGTTGGTGGAATTCTCAAAAAACTGAAGTCTGCAGGATGTGAAGAAGTAGTCTTTGCGGGGATTGTTAAGCGGCCGGATTTTGGCGATCTCAAGCTTGATGTCAAAGGCGTCACCCTTTTGCCGAAGGTTCTTTCAGCCGCGAAAAAGGGCGACGATGCTTTGCTGCGCGTGTTGGTGCGCGAGTTCGAAAAACAGGGCTTCAAGGTTCTGGGTAGCCACGAAGTTCATGCCAAGCTACTCGCTCCGGAAGGTGTAATTGCTGGTGCAAAGCCAACCTCAGAACAGATGGAAGATATTCTGCATGGAGCGCGTGTGGCATCGGCAACCGGCGCGCTTGATATCGGCCAAGGGGCAGTCGTTTGTGAGGGCTTGGTCTTGGCAGTTGAGGCGCAGGAGGGAACCGACTCTATGCTTGAGCGGTGTCGAACCTTGCCGGAAGAGATCCGGGGCACAGAGTTCGCGCGAAAGGGCGTATTGGTAAAGCGTCCGAAGCCGGGGCAGGAACTGAGAATTGATCTGCCAACCACTGGCGTCTCGACGGTAGAAAAAGTGGCCGCAGCGGGGCTTGCAGGATTAGCAGTTGAGGCTGGCGGTGCGCTGTTGCTCGATCGCCGGAGAATGGTTGAGCGGGCCGAAGAGCTTGGGGTCTTCATTTATGGCTTCGCTCCAGAGGATGAAGCGTGAGCAAGCCCCGCATCTACATGGTTGCCGCAGAACCGTCTGGCGACCTTCTTGCCAAGGAAGTCGTACAGAAAATTCGCCTAGATAGTCCAGAGGCGCACATTTCCGGAATTGGTGGACGAGAACTCAAGAGCGTGGGGATTGACTCACCGGTCGACGTGTCTCCGTTATCGATCCTCGGCTTTTTTGAGGGCATCAAGGCCTATGGTGATGTTGTTCGACTAGCGGATGAGGCCGCGGCCGAGATCATAAAGGATACTCCTGACGTTGTTGTTTTAGTCGACTCTTGGGGATTTATGCTACGGGTCGCTCAGAGAGTTCGCGCGCAAGCTCCAGATATTCGCCTTGTTAAACTGGTAGGGCCGCAAGTTTGGGCAACGCGGTCAGGGCGGGCAAAGACACTTGCGTCTACTGTTGATCACCTTCTGTGCATCCACGATCTGGAAGTTCCTTTTTACGAGCCTTTTGGCCTGAAGACGACGGTCATAGGCAATCCCGCAATTTCTCGACACGTGGAGGGAAATGGTCAGAGGTTTCGGGAAGCCAACGGCATTCCTGGGGATCGCCAACTTGTTCTTGTGTTGCCGGGCAGTCGACCAAGTGAAATCAAGAGAGTGGCGCCGGCACTTGTGAATGCTGCACAGCACTTGAAGCGTGATAATCCAGAATTGTCGCTTGTATTTATGCCGGCAGAGAACGTCTCCAAGTATTTTAAGTCTTCTTACTCCGATGTCGGAGATTGGGCTCTAATATCTGACGATGCTGAATCGCGATACGATGCGATGGCGGCAGCGGACTTGGCGCTCGCGTGTTCCGGGACGGTGACGACCGAACTGGCTATGCAGGATACACCAATGATCGTTGCGTATCGTACAGGCTGGATCACATGGGCGTTAGCCCGGGGATTGCTCTACAAAAAGACCCACATCTCGCTTCTCAATATTGTGAGCGATGATCAGGAGATTATTCCAGAGTTTGTTCAAACGCGGCAGAAGCCAGAGCTGATCGCATCTTTGGCGCAGCAATGGTTGCGTGATCCGAAGTTGCTAGCTTCACAGTTGGCTCGTCAGCGGGTGGCGCTGGAAAAAATGAAAGAGGGCGAACGAGACGCGAGTGAAATTGCGGCGAGTGTTATTCTTGAAGAAGCCCATTTGCGACGTTCCTGAGCGATATCAGATCAGCCCCGTACAAATGATTGATCAATGAGTTTCTTCAGGCTCCACAGACCCGGAGCCTTGAGTGTGTGACCCCATTTTTCTGCGATCGCTGACTTTCCACCCAGGCTGACAAGCTTGAGATAGTCCGTTTGTGGTTGGAAGCTACGCAGCGAGTTACCGGACATATATGCGATCAGATTGCTCATCAGAAGTTGGCCTTGTCGAACTGCGTATACGCCTGCCTTGGGAATGCTTTCGCCCATAAAATGTGCCGTGTCGCCTGCGAAGAATACGCTTTCATGTGAGACCGACTGCAATGTAGGCAAGACCATCGGAAACCCATTGTCGGTCGCCAGGCCTGACTCTTCGAGCCAGTTTGCTGCGTGCGCGCCAGTCGCCCATACTATTTGGCCAGCTTTTACTGTTTCGCCGGAACTAACACGCACTCCATTTGGTGTAATTACGTGAGCGGACGTATTTTCATGAACACCAATGCGGAATTCGGATAGTTTCCGCGCCAGCGATTTTTTCAAACTGGAGGCTGCAGACCCCAAAATCTCAGAACGATCGATGACAGTAATTGGTACATCGTCAGGAATGCCGGAAGTGCGTGCGTAATGTCGTATTGCAAGACAAAGCTCTACACCGCCCAATCCACCACCAATTATAGCCATTCCTTTGGATAGGTCGTGTCTCACTTCCAGCCATTGGTCCACAAATTTGCGCATAGGCTTCACTGGTGTGGAACTTGGCGAAGCACATGTATCTGGTGGAATTGATGTGACGCCAATATTGATTGAAGTAACATCGAAGTCGTAGGCCGCTCCTGAACGTCCTTCGAACTGCTTCCGCTTTAAATTCAGAGCGCAGATTTCATCTTGTAGAAATTGGACGCCAGCATTGGAGCATAAGCGCTTTAGATCCACTTCGATTTCATTTTGTTTGAAATGGCCGGCAACAAACCCCGGCACCATGCCGCTATAGACAGACGACGTATCGGGATCGATCAATGTGATAGACGCCGGAGGATAGCGACGCTTCGTGAGCGAGCGCAAAGCCATTATGTGCGCGTGTCCGCCGCCGATTAAAAGCAGTCGTATCGTCACTTTTCGTTACTTACCCAGTGGCTTGTCTGACCACCAGGATTGCAGCGCGGACGAAATCGCAAGGCATTCGGAATCTGAAGATTTCGGACCATTGAAGACTACCATGGCTGATCCTTCGAGGGCGGTTTCTTTCTGAGCGTCAACTGGCCATCTTGCGCCATAGACTCGGCAATCGCCTAGAGTTGTCAGGTACTCGCCAAACTCAGTTTCTCTTCCGTCGCGAAAGAGGGGGAGCCAAAGCATGAGTAGGCTTTTCGGCCAACGTTTCAGTGCCTTTGGTGTCCACAGCGCCAGAGCATCAATATCGCGTGCTGTTTCGTAGCTTGGATCAACCAAACATACGAGCCGTTCACGGCTTCTCGGCGACAGTTTGAGGGCGCTTGCATAGCCATCCACTTTCTTGATCTGAATTCGATCATCTGAACCCAATGCGTCGGAAAGGGCCTTGTGTTCGGCGGGATGCCTTTCGAACAAGATGAAGCGTGTATCAGGCGGCAGCAGCGTTTGTGCGTGAGCAGGTGAACCCGGGTAAGAGCGAATACCCGATTGTTCGACGAACTCTACCCATGGCCTCAAAGGTTTTGGGCCACGGCCATTCAGCATAGAGATTATGCCATCTCCAGCTTCATTTCCTTTTCGTGCTTGTGCGCCTTCCAGATCGTATCGGCCACGTCCTGAATGGGTTTCCACATACAGTAGCGGCTCGCCGGAATCGGCAAGCGCTTTCAGGGTCGCATGCAGAACGGCATGTTTAAGGACATCTGCTCTGTTTCCTGCATGAAAGCCATGTTGATATGAGAGCATAGATTGACACCTTCAACAGTTTGCTAGTCCCCGCCAGACTGGGCAGGGACCAGCAAACGACTATTCTTCCAAGCTCTGCTTACGAATTGCCTCAAATTCGTTGCCTTCATACCAAGTGGGCCAGTCATCAGACTGAGCGATGCGGAGCCCGACTTGATAGAGAGCCTGAATGTCTTCTTCAAATCCGGAAAGATCCCAGCCATCCGAATATTCGTCCATGGGCTTGTGATAGCGCTCTGCAGTGTACACTGCTGCCGCTGCTTTGCCTGCTGCGACGCCACCATCCAGTTTGTCCTGACCACCATCAGCGTACAGCATGGGAACGCCTTTCTTGGCGAGAGAAATATGATCTGAGCGATAAAAATGGCCTGCTTCTGGCTTTGAGTCGGGCTTTATCACTCGGTCCTGTTCCACGAGGACGTCTCGCAAGATATCTTCCAGTTCGGACGCTCCGTATCCGACGACCACCATATCCTTCGTGCGACCTATCGGAAGTGCGCCATCCATATTGATGCCTGCTACGACTTGGCTGTGAGGGATCAAAGGGTTTTCGGCGTAGAAGGCCGAGCCCAACAATCCTGATTCTTCAAGCGTCACAGAAAGGAACAAGGCTGACCGTTCGAGATCGTCAGCGGCCATTGCCTCAGCAATTTCGAGCAAGGCAGCGGAACCGGTGGCGTTGTCGACAGCGCCGTTGAAGATCTGATCTTGATAAAAGTCTTCCCCTGGAGCGCCTGTTTTTTCTTCGGACTTCTTGCCGAGATGATCCCAATGCGCCGTATACAGCACGTATTCATCGGGAGTGACTTTCCCAGTCAGCTTTCCGACAACATTACGGCTTTCCAATTGGTCAATTGACTGTGAGATTTTGCCGCTTGCTTTTACACCTTCGAGAGGCACCGGCGTGAAACTGTTTGATTTTGCCTGCTGCTTGAGGGCTTCCAGGTCGAGCCCAGCACTCGCAAACAATTCTTCTGCTGAATCTCGAGTGATCCATCCTTCAAGCATCGCGCGGTCCGCTCCGCCGTCGGAACGTACGAGGTCGGATTGGGCGCCGCTCCACGAATTGGAGACAACATCCCACCCATAGGAGGCAGGCTCCGTTTCGTGGATAATGATCGCGGCGGTTGCACCTTGCCGAGCGGCCTCTTCAAACTTGTAGGTCCAGCGACCATAATAGGTCATTGCCTTACCTTTGAAGAGCTCTGGGTCACCAGTTGCAAAACCTGGATCGTTTACCAGCATGATGACAGTTTTGCCTGAGAAGTCTGCGCCGGCGTAGTCGTCCCATTCATATTCAGGGGCGACTGAACCATATCCTACAAAGACAACATCGGTCGCATCGAATGAAAGCTCGTTCTTGTCTTGATGCTTGGTCCAGAAGACAACGTTTTCCTTTGGCGTGAGTGGCAGGGCCGTTCCGTCTGGCTTCGTAAGTTGGAAGTGGGAGTTCTCCGTATCGACGGTCTGGTTCACCATTTTGACAGTTTGGAAGAAGGTTTCATCCTCTCCGGCTGGAGATAGACCAATTCGAGCCATCTCAGCGGCAATCCAGTCTGCCGAAGCTTCGCCAGCTTCGGTTCCAGGGCCACGCCCTTCAAACGTATCGTCGGCCAACGTCTTGATCCGAATTGCCAGATCCTCAGAAACAATAGCGGGGCTCGTCTGTTCGGGAAGGGGCAACAATAGTTCGGTTTCATCCGCCGAAACTGTATCTGGTTCGATGTCGTTCGAATTGTCTTGAGCACCGCAGGCAGAAAGGGCGGCAATTGATACGGAGATAAGCAGTCGCTTCATGAATCTGTCCTCGTCGCAGGCAATGTTTGAGAGTTGTCTGGCATGCGGTTTATCAATCGGCAAGGAAGCGCCTGTTCAGAATATTATGCCTCTTATCAATGGGGAAGTGGAATCCACTCACTTTGGTCGCCGGGGACAGCGGGAAATCTGTGCGTCCCTCCGTCCCTGATGGCGGTTGTCCAGTCTTCTCTTGCCGTGGTGATCTTGGCTGCATCAGACGAGACGAAATTCCAGTCCATTTTGCGAGGGGCATCAAGAGGAGCGCCCCCGCACAGAATTGCAATGGAATCCTTTTCCAAGTTCACGCTGACGTCCAAACCACTTTCGAGCACGGCCATGTCTTGCGCTTGTAACTGAGTGTCGTCGACAAATGCTGAGCCACTGACGAGATAGAGCGCGCGCTCTGTTGCCAAGTCAGACGGCAGTGAAATGGCGCAGTCTTGATGCGCTGTTATCGTCAAATAGAGGATATCGCTTGGGAAGCTCACGGGAGACGAATGTCCCCAAGCCGCGCCTGCCAATAGTTTGATACTCGCATCGCTGAGATCAAACAGTGGAAGACTTTCGGCTGGATGATGAACGAATTGTGGAGCGCAGTCTTCTTCTTCCACGGGCAGCGCTACCCAAGTTTGTATCCCATGAAGGCGCTGTCCAGCGCGTTGCTGCAAATCGGGCGTGCGCTCGGAGTGGACTATCCCGTGACCGGCCGTCATCCAGTTCACGGCGCCGGGTTCTACAACCAGATCTGTGCCGAGCGAGTCGCGATGCCGAATGGCACCTTCAAACAAGTACGTGACAGTTGATAGTCCGATATGCGGGTGAGGCCGAACATCGAAGCTGTTTCCCGGTGCATACGTTGTTGGGCCGAAATGATCAAAGAAGACAAAAGGGCCGACTGATCTTCGAGCGCGATAAGGCAGAATGCGCCTTACGACAAAATCGCCACCAAGGTTGTGGGTTCTGGGGGGAATGAGGTTCTCAATTGCCACTGGAAGATGCCTCTTTCTTTGCTTTCACTTATCAGTCGATCGCATTTCAAACTGTGCCGATCATTGCGCAGCAACTTCGAGCGTTTGTCTAGACAGCTTAGGTTGAATAGGGTTGTAGTGATCAAATGATCACAATCAGTTGCAGAGCGTACGTCAAATGAGAACCCCATCAAATCATGACAGCAGCGACCTCTTCAGGCGGATATCCAAAGTTTGCGGGTGGAGCGGCATGACTATTGTCATCGCGTACGCGCTTTTCTTGCTGTCTGGGTGCGTGAGCCCCGTCACAATCGGTGCCGTAGAGCGGTCGGCAACTTATTTCGCAGAGCCTGGTTTTCAGCCGGATCGCGAAGTCTTTGTATCGCATGATGGTGCTGAATTGGGGCTGACCGTCTGGCCCGCGGAAGGGATCGACGATCCCGAATACGTTGTTGTCGGGGTTCATGGCATGAATGACTTCGCAAACGCGTTCTTTATGGCGGCGCCATATTGGGCGGAGAGAGGCGTAACAACGTACGCCTATGACCAACGTGGCTTTGGGCGATCGCCTGGCAGGGGACTCTGGCCGGATGAAGAGCTTTTGCGGAAAGATCTTCGTACCGCAGTTTCTATTGCGCGGCATGAGCACCCTGAAGCAAGAGTTGCGGTGATTGGAATCTCGATGGGAGCAGCTGTTGCCATATCCGCATTTGGCTCTGACGACCCGCCTGATGCCGATCTTCTTATCGCGTCCGGACCAGGCCTTAGAGGCTGGGGAGCCATGAATCCAATATACAAGGCCAGTCTATGGATGTCAGCGCACACAAACCCTGGTTGGATTGTGCGGCCTCCAGCTCGTTTCGTGCGAATCGAACCGAGCGATAATATCGAAATGCTTAGGGAGATATGGGCGAACCCCCTGATGCTGCGCCAGAACAGAATTGATCAGGTATACGGCGTCGTTGCGTTGATGGAGACCGCGCATAAGAGAGCAGCGAGGATCCCTCAAGATATTCCCACGCTCATGTCGTACGGCGCCAACGATTATGTTGTACCGGAAGAGGGGGTAAAACGAACTGCGAAAGTTCTGCCCGAACATGTGCGCACAGTATACTATGAAGCCGGGTATCATATGTTGCTGAGAGACCTGCAGTCCGAACGCGTGCATGAGGACTACCTGGCGTTCATAAAGGATCCGGGTGGCCAGTTACCAAGTGGTTCACCAGAATGGCCCTTCCGGTAACTGTTTCCACAGCGGAATGCCTCTTGCAGTGTTGGATGCGTAGACAAATATACGTCTCTCTGCCACTTCTGTGCGGTAAAGATTCCTTTGTGAAAACATCAAGGCCTGATTCATGACGACTTCCTTCCAGACAGCGCTCAATCTTGTTCCAATGGTTGTGGAGCAAACGAGCCGCGGCGAGCGGGCCTTTGATATCTTCTCGCGTCTTTTGAAAGAGCGCATCATCTTTGTGACCGGTGGAATCGATGACGGGATGGCGGCGCTAATTACGTCCCAGCTCCTGTTCCTCGAATCCGAAAACCCGAAGAAAGATATTGCGATGTATATCAACAGCCCCGGCGGATACGTTTCGTCTGGCCTCGCGATCTACGACACCATGCAGTACATTCGTTGCCCCATTTCGACAGTTTGCATCGGTCAGGCTGCCTCTATGGGCTCTTTGCTTCTGGCGGCAGGGGAAAAAGACATGCGTATCGCTTTGCCTAATGCGCGCGTAATGCTGCACCAGCCATCTGGCGGCTACCAAGGCGTCGCAACTGATATTGAACGCCACGCTGAGGAAATTATCGAACTTAAGCGGCGGCTGAACAACATCTATGTTCGCCATACTGGCCAAGACTATGATGTGATCGAAAAGAAACTGGACCGCGATACCTTCCTGACGGCAGAAGAGGCCCGGGAATTTGGCATTGTTGACAAAGTATTTGAACGCCGAACGGCCGAGGATGATAAATAGTCGACTCATCCACGATCAGTGCGGCCTGGCTCTTGCAGGGCGGGCCCAGACGCCTATTGTTTCAACAATCGACCGAACACGGCGTCTT
This sequence comes from Hyphomonas atlantica corrig., assembly GCF_000682715.1. GTDB lineage: Bacteria > Pseudomonadota > Alphaproteobacteria > Caulobacterales > Hyphomonadaceae > Hyphomonas > Hyphomonas atlantica. The sequence continues at coordinate 58,855 of NZ_AWFH01000062.1, forward strand.
AAAGACGAAATTAAGCCTTATCCGGCATTGAGGACGGCATGACAAAACAAAATGGCTCAGGCGATTCCAAGAACACGCTCTACTGTTCGTTCTGTGGAAAAAGCCAGCATGAAGTAAAGAAGCTGATTGCCGGCCCGACCGTGTTCATCTGCGATGAATGCGTTGAACTGTGCATGGACATCATTCGCGAAGAGAACAAGACCTCAATGGTCCGCTCTCGTGAAGGCGTGCCTACGCCGCAAGAGATCTGCGACGTGCTGGATGACTATGTCATCGGGCAGACGCACGCAAAACGTATTCTGTCCGTTGCGGTTCACAACCATTACAAGCGCCTGTCTCACGCTGGGAAGACCGACGGGGTTGAGCTCTCCAAGTCCAACATTTTGTTGGTAGGACCAACCGGTTGCGGCAAGACGCTGCTTGCACAAACGCTTGCGCGCATTCTGGACGTACCATTCACCATGGCGGATGCGACCACGCTTACCGAGGCTGGGTATGTTGGTGAGGACGTTGAAAACATCGTTCTCAAGCTGTTGCAGGCCGCTGACTACAACGTCGAGCGTGCGCAACGTGGCATCGTTTATATTGATGAGATCGACAAGATTTCCCGTAAGTCCGACAATCCGTCGATAACGCGCGATGTGTCTGGCGAGGGTGTCCAGCAAGCGCTTCTTAAGATTATGGAAGGCACTGTTGCCGCTGTTCCGCCACAGGGTGGTCGCAAGCACCCACAGCAGGAATTCCTGCAGGTCGACACGACGAACATTCTTTTCATTTGCGGCGGCGCATTTGCCGGGCTCGACAAAATCATTTCCTCACGCGGTGAGGGAGCCTCCATCGGATTTGGCGCATCCATAAAAGATTCGGAAGAGCGCGGTGTTGGTGAAATTCTTCGCAATACCGAGCCGGAAGACCTTCAGCGCTTCGGGCTCATTCCGGAGTTCATCGGGCGTTTGCCTGTGATCGCAACGCTCGAAGACCTGGATGAGAAGGCGCTTATCAAAATCCTAACAGAGCCGAAGAATGCTCTCCTGAAACAGTATCAGAAGCTGTTCGATATGGAGAATGTTGAGCTTACCTTCACACCCGAAGCGCTCACGGCAGTCGCCCGTCGGGCGATCGCTCGTAAAACCGGCGCTCGGGGACTACGCTCCATCATGGAAGGTATTTTGCTTGATACGATGTTTGAGCTGCCAAATCTGCGCGGTGTAGAAGAGGTCGTGATCAATGGCGAAGTGGTAGAGGGGAATTCAGAGCCGCTCTACGTGCACGCCAAGAAGAGCCAACCTGAAGCAGGCTGACCTCTCAACGATTTTTGTAACGTTGAAAACGCCCTGATCGATTGATCGGGGCGTTTTCTTGTATACGGGCCTGTTGAGCTTAGAGCCCGTCTTTTCTCGAATATCTGATAAAGAAGAGGCCGGTATCTTGCGATACCGGCCTCTACAAGGGTTAGAGGAGAGAGAACAGGCCCCTAGACCTTGTAGTACATGTCGAATTCCACCGGATGCGGGTGGAGTTCATAGCGCATGTTCTCTTCCATCTTGAGCTCAATATAAGCATCGATCTGGTCGTCATCGAACACGCCGCCCTTGGTAAGGAATGTACGGTCTGCATCGAGCGCTGCAAGCGCTTCTCGCAGTGAGCCGCACACTTGCGGGATCGACTTCGCCTCTTCAGGCGGCAGATCATAGAGGTCTTTGTCCATCGCGTCGCCAGGATGGATCTTGTTCTCGATGCCATCGAGGCCAGCCATGAGCAGGGCAGCGAAAGCGAGATACGGGTTCGCGGTCGGGTCCGGGAAGCGCGTTTCGATACGCTTTGCTTTCGGATTGGAACCGAATGGGATCCGGATGGAAGCAGAACGGTTGCGAGCCGAATAGGCAAGCATAACCGGAGCTTCATAACCTGGAACCAGGCGCTTGTAGCTGTTCGTTGAAGGGTTGGTCAGAGCATTCAGCGCGCGAGCGTGCTTGATGATGCCGCCGATGTAATAAAGGCAGGTCTCAGAAAGGCCGGCATACTGGTCGCCCGCGAACAATGGCTTGCCGCCGGACCAGATGGACTGATGAACGTGCATACCAGAGCCATTGTCGGCAAACATTGGCTTCGGCATGAATGTCGCTGTCTTGCCGTACGAAGCCGCCACGTTGTGGATGACATATTTGTACAGCTGAAGGCGGTCAGCCATCGTTGTAAGGGTTGAGAACTTCAGACCAAGCTCATGCTGTGCCGGAGCCACCTCATGGTGATGCTTCTCTGGGTGTAGGCCAATGTCACCCATAACGGACAGCATTTCTGAACGCATGTCCTGCTCAGAGTCGACTGGCGGTACCGGGAAATATCCACCCTTCGGACCCGGGCGGTGACCCATGTTGCCCATTGGGTATTCTTTATCCGTATTTGCCGGCAGCTCGGTCGAGTCGAAGCTGTATCCTGTCTTGTGTGGATCGGTGGACCAACGGACATCGTCAAAAACAAAGAATTCCGCTTCTGGGCCGAAGAACACGGTGTCGCCAACGCCGCTCGACTTTACATAGGCTTCTGCCTTCTTGGCGGTCGTGCGCGGGTCGCGATTGTATGCCTGTCCGGAGATCGGATCGAGAATATCGCACATCACTGCCAGCGTTGTCTGCTGGAAGAACGGGTCAATGATCGCACTGCTGGTGTCAGGCATGAGAACCATGTCGGACTCGTTGATGGCTTTCCAGCCAGCAACAGATGATCCGTCGAACATTTGGCCCTCGGTGAAGAAGTCATCTTCGACCATGTCCTTATGGAAAGACACGTGCTGCATCTTGCCGCGCGGGTCCGTAAAGCGAAGGTCGACGTACTGAACGTCTTCATCCTTCATGAGTTTAAGCAGATTTTCGGCCATTGGAATTTGCCCTCCAGTAAACAGCTCTTTTTCGTATGGGTATTCGTAATTAAACGCGCAGCCTTTTTACAGGGCTGCGTCGCCTGTTTCGCCGGTGCGGATTCTGACCGCATCGGTGATGTCAGAGATGAAGATCTTGCCGTCGCCAATCTTATCGGTGTGGGCGGCTTTCTTGATCGCATCCACGGCACCTTCGACTGCAGAGTCAGCCAAAACGATCTCGATTTTCAGCTTCGGAAGGAAGTCGACCACGTATTCTGCGCCGCGATACAATTCAGTGTGTCCGCGCTGACGACCAAAGCCTTTTGCTTCAACAACGGTCATGCCTTGCAAGCCAATTTCCTGCAGCGCTTCTTTCACATCATCCAGTTTGAAAGGTTTGATGATCGCCTCGATTTTTTTCATGGCCCGTGTCTCCCAGCCGGTTGGTTTGTGTAAGCAACGGGTATGCGCCTTCTTTGATTGAAGCGAGACCCATAGGGACACTTAGCATCACGTTGCGTTTGCGTGATCAGATTTTGGACTTCACTGCATCGAAATTGCGCATTTTATAGGCGCATGCCCCGGAAGTGTTGAAGAAACAAGCTCGGTTGGGAACCGCCTTCAAGCCTGATAATTGCGCAGATACTCGGTAGTAAGCCGATATCGGTTTGAAATCAGTCTCCCGATGGGCCAAGCAAAGCATCTGGGAAGGCCCAGAGTCTGGCGAGCACGCTATCATTGGGCAAAAAGAATCGATCTGCGATCAGAAGGGGGAAATATGCTGTATTTGATCCGACACGGCGAAGCTGCGGCCGGCTGGGGGAATCACCCCGACCCTGACCTTAGCGACCTTGGACGTCGTCAAGCGGATGCCGTAGCTCACGAACTCGAGGCGTTTGGCATCCAGCACATCATATCAAGCCCAATGAAAAGGTGCCGACAAACGGCACGTCCTCTGGAAGAGCGACTAGATATTGACGCAGAAGTCGTAAACGAAGTTTCAGAGATACTGACACCCCCGGGAATTGAGGATCGCGTAGCCTGGCTTCGTGATTTCATGGGCGGGACGTGGGCCTCTGAAGCAAAATCGCATGTTGAGTGGCGTGATGCGATCGTTCGCAAACTACTTATCATTCCAGATAATACAGCGGTGTTCAGCCACTTCGTCGCCATTAATGCGGTCGTGAGCAAATTGCAGAACAGGCCGGAGGCGCGCGTTTTCAGTCCTACATATTGCTCCGTCACTGTGCTGAAGCGCGTCGGGGATCAACTGGAAGTACAGCGATTAGGGAGCGAATCTGAAACTCGCGTGCTATGAGCCAGTCTTATGGGCAGACCTATACTTACACCGCAGGAAATGCGGGCCGCTGAAGAGAAGCTCTTTTCGACCGGCGTGGACAGCTTCAAGTTGATGCAGCAGGCAGGCAATGCCGTTGCAGAATTCGTGCATGCAAATTGGCCCGAGGGGAGGATACAGGTTCTTTGTGGTCCCGGCGGAAATGGCGGAGACGGATTTGTGGCTGCAGCCGCGCTCGCCAAACTCTGGCGAGATGTCGACGTTTATTGTCTTGTGCCAGCCGAAAAGCTTGAAGGAGACTCCGCTAAAGCAGCTGCTGAATGGGGCGATGAGATCAAGCCGCTTGAAGCTGCATTGGATGCGCCACATGACATCGTCCTGGATGCCCTCTTCGGAGGTGGGCTTTCCCGACCACTGGAAGGAGCAGCTGAAAAACTGGCAGCGCGCGGCGGGCGAGTCATTTCGATAGATGTGCCTTCGGGAATTCATGGCGAGTTGGCAAAGCCTTTGGGTGCGTGTTTCCGCGCCGAAGGCACGATCACCTTCGCAGCACTCCGCCCAGCACATGTGTTGATGCCGAGTGCCGCGTATTGTGGCGGCGTGTTCGTGGCAGATATTGGAGTGCCGGTCCAAACCAGTCTTTTGGAGAACTCCCCTTTGTTGTGGGGACGTAGGCTTCCTCAACCGGGGCAGGGCAGCCACAAGCACGCGCGCGGGCATCTGGCAGTCGTGAGTGGCAACATTATCTCCACAGGCGCCGCGCGCCTCGCAGGTCGCGCTGGTCTTCGCGCAGGCGCGGGCCTCGTCACAATGTTATCCCCGCCCGACGCTATCGCTGTAAATGCCAGCCATTTGACGGCGGTCATGCTGAAGGAAGTCGCAGATGCTGAGCAATTGCGCGCAGCCATCGAGTCGGCGAGTGTCGTGATTTTGGGGCCTGCTGCTGGCATCAACACCTCAACCAGGGAAAATGTGGAATGCTTGCTCTCGTCAAATTGCAGAGCCGTGCTGGATGCAGATGCTTTGACAGTTTTTTCTGATGATCCTGGAGCGTTCTTCAAACAACTTCGACCAGATGATTTGATCACGCCCCATATCGGTGAATTCAACAGACTGTTTGGCGACCTCTTGGAAACGGAGCCGAATAAAGTCGAAGCCACAAGAAAGGCTGCGCAACTTGCGGGGTGCGTCGTTCTTTTGAAAGGGCCGGATACGGTGATTGCCCGCCCAGACGGACCTGCAATCGTTAACACTCATGCGACGCGCTGGCTTGCCACTGCGGGATCGGGCGATGTTCTTGCCGGTATCGCGGGCGGTCTGATTGCTCAGGGTGTTGATACGTTCACAGCAGCCGCCATGGCAAGCTGGCTTCACGGTGAGGCGGGAAGGCGTATCGGAGCTGGCTTGATCGCAGAGGATCTGGAGGCAGAACTTCCCGATATTCTTAGCAGCCTCCACGGCGAACATCTCTAATTTCGCAGCATATTGGCCTTATGGGAGTTGAAGCGTTGGGAGAGCTCGCGTAGGAACACGCGTCATGCGGATGTGGCGGAATTGGTAGACGCACTGGATTTAGGTTCCAGCGCTGCAAGGCGTGGAGGTTCGAGTCCTCTCATCCGCACCACTTTTCCAAATCGACAGTGCGTCACCGCGCGGAAAACGGCCGATTGGCCGATGGACATATCCTGCGTCTCCTGCCAGCTAGGGCTGTAGAAAACGCGGAGGATTTCCAGACATGTCTATTGTGACAACAGAGAAGCGCGGATCCATCATGATCCTGACGCTAAATCGCCCGGATAGCTTGAACGCGCTTGGCGCCGAAGGCGACGGAACCGCGATTGCAGCCGCCTGCAACGACATTGTGGCGGACCCGAGCATCCGATGTGTGATCCTGACAGGCGCAGGCCGGGCATTCTCTGCGGGCGGGGATGTTAAGGCTATGAAAGAAGGAACAGGGGCGTTCGGTGGCGCGCCGCATGACATCCGTGAAGGGTATCGCCGAAATATCCACCTGATTGTGAAGTCTCTTTATAATCTTGAAGTCCCGATGATTGCCGCAGTCAACGGACCAGCTATTGGGCTTGGGTGCGACGTCGCTTGCATGGCGGACATTCGGATCGCATCTGATCGCGCGAAAATGGGCGTAACGTTCCTCAAATTAGGTCTCATTCCCGGCGATGGTGGTGCTTGGTTGCTGCCACGCTTGATCGGTTCATCACGTGCCGCTGAGCTTCTGTTTACTGGGAAGGTCATTGACGCCGCTACAGCAGAGGAGTGGGGGCTCGTGTCGAAGGTTGTGCCTGGCGACAGCCTGATGGATGAGGCGATCGCGCTGGCCGAACAGATTGCCGCTCAGCCGCCGCAAGCCCTGCGCCTTGCCAAGACACTGATGCGCCATGGCACGAATTCTTCCTACGAGACGATTATGGAGATGTCGGCTGCCTCTCAGGCCCTCATGCACAAGACAGAGGACCATATGGAGGGTGTCGACGCGATTCTCGAAAAACGCAGCCCGGAATTCAAAGGTCGCTAGTAAACAATTCCATCGGAGTAGAGAGACTTGATGGTCTCGGCCGACAGGCCGAGGCCGCCAAGCACATCCGCTGTGTGCTGGCCAAGCGCAGGTGAGGGGCCCTTGGGGCCGTCGTCAGCGCCAGGGAAGCGAACTGGAGACGCAGGCGACGCATATGTTGAGCCGTCGCCCTTCGCACTGGGAGTCTGAACAATAGCGCCTGCCGCGATGGCTTGTGGATCTTTTGCGACTTCCGCGAGTGTTTGTACCGGTGCCCAAGCAAGCGACTCCGCGTCTAGGCGTTTCGCCATTTCTGCTTTGTCGAACTTCCCGAATCCTTCGTCCAGAATATCTACGACTTCGGCTTTGTTCTTTCGGCGTGCTTTGGCAGATGTGAAGCGCTCATCTTCTATCAATTCTTCCCGGCCAATGGCGCGACATATGGGCCCCCAATCGACTTCTCCCTGACGAGACACAAGGCAGATCCAACTTCCATCTTTTGTCTCGAAGAAGTTGGTGATCGGCACGTTTTGCTCATGACGAGTCTTGGTCGATGCAACACGATCAAAGAATAGCTGGATCGCGAAATCAGATCCCAGAGCATACAAACCAGCGCGAAAGAGAGAAGCTTCGACCAATCTTCCCTTGCCGGTTCTGCCAGCTTCAACGAGCGCGGCGCAAATACCTGCGGCGGCGGACATGGACGTTGTGTGATCTCCGAAAGCGGTGCGAAGCGCAAAAAGATCCTCGCCCTTGGGGACGGTCAGCCGCGCTACGCCTGTGCGGCTCCAGAAGCTGGCAATGTCAAAGCCAGGGCGATTGGCATCTGGCCCCTGCAGGCCATACCCAGTCAGGGAGCAGTAAACGAGTTTCGGATTGATCTCTTTCAAACTGTCATAGTCGAGGCCAGACCGTTCCAGACCGCCAGGCCGTACGTTGGTCAGAAAAACGTCTGCGTCTGCAACGAGCTTTCGGACGAGTTCCTGACCTTTAGGCTTCGACGTGTCGACAACGATGGATTTTTTGCCGCGATTGTCGAAATCAAAAACTGGATTGTCCGCAATGTCTGTGCCGATAGTTTTAAAGAACAAGCGGATAGGGTCGCCGCCGGGGGGCTCGATTTTGACAACATCCGCGCCCCAGTCGCTGAGGATCGAGCCTGCGCCCGGTGCCGCCATATAGGTGGCATATTCAACGACTTTGATTCCTTCGAGCATGTTTCCTCCAGAGCTTCTAATTTTCGAGACTCTTGCAGGATGCTGTGACGAATGACCAGCCTTACGAAAGGTCACCTGATGGCGGTTCGTCGGGTTTTGACAGATTGGAGTGGCGGAGGAAGAGGGATTCGAACCCCCGGAGCCCGCGAAGGCTCAACGGTTTTCAAGACCGCCGCATTCAACCACTCTGCCATTCCTCCAGCGTCCCGGTGTTTCCACTACGCGCTTCGATTTTGCAAGCCCCGATCTGCGAATGGCTACTCTGGGCAAATTGTAAACGACCACCTAATATCATGATGAGAAATCGCTGAGCGAGTTCATGCTGTGTCCACCTTAGCGTGGTAAACGGATCAGGTACGGCAGAAAAGCCGGACGTTCAGGCGCAAAGCGCCGACACGAAACTCAGAATGAGGTGACATCGCGAATGCGCGTGCCAAAGACCAAGGTTCAAGACCGCCTTCCCGCCCTTTTTGCAAGTATGATTGCCGCTGCCGCGAGCGCGTCGCCCGCATTGGCGGACGCTGCTCCGATCGTCTACAAATCCGTATCTGACAGTGGTCGTGTCGCCGCCGAACGTCAGACCGTGTTTATCACGCCGGATCAGGCCCGCCCCAATGCCGACAAGGCGCGGGCGAGAGTTCAATTTAGCTATCCCGGATCGAACGCTCCACCACAGGCCAATCAAGCGGTTGAGCCCACATCGGGCGATAGTCCACATCCAGTTCGCGAATACGCCAGTATCAGCATGCCTATTCCATCGTCTGCTGCTCCCGTAGTTGCGGAGGTGGCTGCTCTAAAGGCTTTTGATCCGCGTGCAGCGGCACGAGAAGTCGCTGCGCAGCGCGAACCATCCTCAGTTGAGGTTTCACCTCTCGCAACGCTTGCTAAAACTCGCACGCCGGAGCCGAAAGAGCAGGGGATTCAGAATCAGCCGCCTCTTGCCGAACCTCGGACCATTACGCCTGATGCCGTGCCGGTCTTTGACCAGACGGGTGCAGCGACTGTCTTCGGTGACGAGTTCCAGGGCCTGCCTACTGCTAATGGAGAGTTGTTCGACCAATCCGAGCTCATGGCGGCTCATCCGAGCCTGCCTTTGCCGAGCCTGGTTCAGGTCGTGAATTTGGACACGAATGCGGAAGTTGTGGTTCGGGTAAACGACCGCGGACCGTTCGAGGATGGAGCAATGCTTCAGGTATCAGAGCGTGCTGCGACCGAACTCGGAATGGCCGGGGCAGGGCGTTTGAATGTTCGAGTCCGCTATCTTGGCCCTGCTCCGATAGCCACGCCGAAGCCACAGTCGGCGCAACTCGCACATAATACAAATACGCATGCCGCTCGCGCAGAAACATTTCAGGTGCAGCCGACGAATGTTTCCGACAATCGAAACACGCAGGCTTATCAGCCGGTTTCTGTTGGAAATTACTTCGTGCAAGTGGGTGCGTTCTCTCAAATTGGGAATGCAGAAAGCCTGATTGATAAAATGCCGGCGAATGTAAGCGCACAAATTGATCCAGCCCGCGTAAACGGAGCGGACTTTTTCAGAGTACGTGTTGGTCCATTCTCAAATCGTGATGCGGCTGACCGGACGCGTGATGATTTAGCCCGGCAAGGACTTGCAAATAGCCGCGTGGTTGCTCGCAACTGATAGTCCTGCAACACAGGCACCATTGACGCACATCACAAACCGGCCCTTTTTCCTGTATACGCTGGGAAAGGGCCGGATTTTGTTTCGGCCTTCCGATCAAATCCTTCCGGAGGCTTTATATGCTGCGAACGCCAAAGATTCTGACAGCCTGCGCATTGGCAGTCTTTGCGACGGGTGCTGCTCAGGCCCAGATCATGGATACGCCTGCGAGCCATGCCGTGATCATGGATCACGAGACTGGCACCATTCTTTATTCGAAAAACGGATCAGAGCCGATGATCCCTGCTTCGATGACAAAGATGATGACTGCGTTTCTCGTGTTTGAGCTCATTGAGCGTGGCGAGATATCACTCACCGACAAATTCACCGTCAGCGAAGATGCTTGGCGCCGTGGTGGGTTTCCATCAGGAACGTCGACCATGGGGCTGGCACCGGGTGATACGCCGACCGTCGAAGAATTGCTGCATGGTGTTATCATCATGTCTGGCAATGATGCGTGTATCGTACTGGCTCAAGGCATCTCAGGTTCTGAAGAAGCTTTCGCGCGTCGTATGACTGCCCTTGCCCACGAACTTGGAATGAACTCGGCAAACTTTGTAAATACGACTGGTCTCGAAGGTGTCGGCCACGTCGTGTCCGCTGAAGACCTTGCCAAGATGGCGAAACTGACAATCGACAAGTACCCGCAATACTACGACTGGTACGACATGCCCGACTACACATGGCGGGAGTACACTCAGGCAAATCGCAACCCGATTCTCAGTATTGAGGGCGTAGATGGCCTCAAGACCGGCCACCTTGAAGTATCAGGTTATGGCCTGACAGCGTCTGCCGTCAGAGACGGTGTACGCAGGACCATTGTTATCAATGGTCTGGACAGCATGGCGGAACGAGGCCGCGAAGGCGAACGTATGATGCGCATGGCCTTTCAAAGCTATGATTTGAAAGTCATCACGCCAGAAAGCGTCGAATTGCCTGCAGTCAAAGTCTGGTTGGGACAGCAACAGACTGTCCCGGTTTCACTGGCTGACAAGATGACAATAGCTGGTCACAAGGCTGCACTGGAAAAAGCGAAAACGGAGATCGTGCTGGACAGCGCACTGCAAGCTCCGGTCAAATCTGGCGACACAATCGGAACGCTCGTTGTTACTATTGAAGGACAGAGTCCGATTGAAGCGCCGATTGTCGCTGAAGCAAACGTGAAGAAGCTCGGTTTCTTTGGCAGGGCGGTTGAAGGTTTGAGCCAATTAATTGCAGGCTCCGATGGCTGAGCTAGAACCGCTCAGGTTCATTACGCTTGAGGGCGGCGAAGGCGTTGGCAAATCCACGCTGCAACGCGCCCTGGCCGAGCGCCTGAACAGTCATGGGTTTGACGTCATCACGACGCGTGAGCCTGGGGGAACCCCCTTGGCGGAAGCTGTGCGCGAGCTAGCCTTGCATCCTCCCGAAAATGACAGTTGGTCGGCGATGAGTGAGGCGTTGCTGATGAATGCGGCGCGAAGCGATCATCTTGAAAAGCTCATTCGCCCAGCGCTACGGGTGGGTAAATGGGTGATTTGTGACCGGTTTGCAGATTCGACCCGCGTGTATCAGAGCGTGAAGGGCGGTGTATCAACCGACATCCTTTCATCAATGGAAGCAACAGTGCTTGGCGAAACCCGGCCGGGCCTGACTTTGGTGCTTGATGCACCTCTGGAGACTACGGCCGGCCGGCGTTCCGCCCGAAACGGACCCAGCGATGCGTTCGAGCAGCGAGACCACGCATTCCACAATGCCGTCAGGCAAGGATTTGTCGCAATTGCGCGAGCAGAGCCGGAGCGATGCCATTTGATTGACGCCGCGTGTAGCGAGACAGAAGTATTTGTTGCAGCGTGGTCGCAAATTGTCGCCAAGTATAAACTCGGAGAATTGGTCCGATGAATATTGCGTGGCCACTCTACGGGCACGAGGCTGCGCAAGCGTCATTTCTGGCGTCTGCAACCTCAGCAAAGCTTCACCATGGATGGTTGATAGAAGGGCCGTCTGGAATCGGAAAAGCCACTCTGGCCAACCGATTGGCAGCTTATATGCTGGGCGCGCGCGGTCCGGATAATGCGCCGTTGCACGCTGCGACGACTGACCCTGTTGCTCGAATTTGCCTTGCGGGTGGACATCCGGATCTACGGACGGTCCATAGAGAACTGAACGACAAGGGCAAGCTTCGTCAGGATATCGCAGTCGATCAAATTCGCGATTTGTCGCAATTCTTTTCTCTCAAGCCGGCTCAAGGTGGCTGGCGCGTCGGCATTATTGATTCTCTGGATGAACTGAATCGAAATGGCGCGAACGCTCTACTGAAAACGCTCGAAGAGCCACCGGCCAACAGCATTCTGTTTTTGGTGAATCACGGAACTACGCCCATCCTGCCAACGATCAGATCGCGATGCAGAGTGCTGCGTCTGACAACACTGAGTGAGGATGATACGAAACGCACATTGGACTCTGCGGGTGCGTCGGCAGACGCGCTAGCATTGTCCAAAGGCCGGCCCGGACTTGGGCTGCGGCTCTCCACGCCGTCCGGACTTGCTGCGGCTCATGCAGCCAAAGTGCTGGTTCGAAGTCTGCCGAGACCCAATGACGGGCTGGTTACTGACGCGTTGCAATCTGCTAGCGCTGACGAGACGGCCATGGAGGCCTTTCAGGAAGAAATCCTGGCGTGGCTTGCAAGTAAGGCCGAACAGGAACCAGCGGCAGCGACTGCGTGGCTCAACATCTCAAGGCTTGCCGGTGAAGCGCGCGCCTTGAAAATGGATCCGGCACAAACAGCTTCGAAGCTGATTGCAGGGCTTTATAGTGCGGCGCGTTCGCACTAAGTCGTTGGCATGTTTGACACTCATGTAAATCTCCACGGCGAAACATATAAAGATGACCTGGGTGAAGTGCTGGAGCGCGCTAGCACAGCGGGTGTCGGGCGTATGCTTGCCATTTGCGACAGGCTCGACAATTTCGAAGCGGTGCGTTCGATTGCGCACACGCATGAGAATATTTGGTGCTCTGTCGGTGTTCATCCGCATCACAGCAAGGATTTTACCGACCTCAGCGTCTCCGACCTCGTGACTCGGGCCGAGGACGAGCGCGTTGTGGCGATCGGTGAGACCGGCCTGGATTTTCACTATGGTTACAGCGCCGAGGGCGATCAGGTGAAAAGCCTGCGCTCACATATACAGGCAGCGCGCGAAACAGGTTTACCACTCATCCTGCATACGCGGGAAGCTGATGACATGATGGGCGATATTCTGGAGGAAGAGCACGCTCAAGGCGGCTTCGTGCCGTTACTCCATTGCTACACGGGCGGTGCACGATTGGCCAGAAGAGGGTTGGACCTAGGCGGATTTGTTTCGGTGTCAGGTATCTTGTCGTTCAAGAGCGCGAGCGAAGTTCGGGAGGTCATTTCTGATGTCCCAATGGACAGGCTGATCCTTGAGACCGATTGTCCGTATCTTGCGCCAGTGCCGATGCGCGGCCGCCGAAATGAGCCTTCCTATCTCGTTCATGTCGCGGAGGCTCTCGCTGCTCTGAAAGGCCTGCCTCTTGAGCGTGTGCTGGAGGAAACAACGCAGAACGCCCTCAAGCTTTTTTCCAGGGTCCCTAACTGATGGGTTATGGCGCGTTCACGCTGCTTGGAACCGGATCGTCTGGTGGCGTTCCGCGTGTTGGTGGCGACTGGGGCGCATGTGACCCAAAGGAGCCAAAAAACCGGCGCCTGAGGTGTTCGGCACTCGTGCAGTCGTTCAATGATACAGGACTGTCCACCAACGTTCTGATTGATACGTCGCCTGATCTTCGTGAACAGATGCTTCGGCAGAATGTGAAGCATCTGGATGCAATTCTTTATACGCATGACCATGCGGACCAAAGTCATGGTATCGATGACGTGCGCCCGTACTTTATTCGCCAGCGAAAGCCTATTCCGACACATATGAGTGCAGAGTCCAAGCGCACTTTGATGAACCGATTTTCGTATTGTTTCGAGGGGAAGGGAGGCTATCCATCTATTCTAGCGGCGCAACCGAACCTTGAGCCTTTAACGAAAGTGACCATCGCAGGTGCCGGCAATTCTGTGGAAGTCATTCCGGTTGATATGGAGCATGGTCGTATCCGGTGCCTGGGATTTCGGTTCGGCAATCTCGCCTATTGCAATGATGTAAACGCCTTGCCCGAAAGCACTCTGGAGGCGCTGCAGGGGGTCGATACGTTCGTCGTGGACGCTCTGCGCTACACGCCACACCCATCTCACGCAAATCTTGATCAGGCGCTCGAATGGGTAGACCAAATTAAGCCGCAATTGACCGTTTTGACGAATATGCATGTGGAAATGGACTACCACACGCTATTGAAAGAACTACCTGAAGGCGTGGTACCAGGCTACGATGGAATGCGCCTTGAATTCATTGGATAATCGATGAACATAATTTCCCATAATGATGATTATGCGATCTTCAGTTCGAAACCTGCGGTCGCCTCAACACTCGAGTTTGCATTCTTGCCGACGGTGAACCTGAGACTTCAGATTGTCTCCGCACCGGCATTGGACGAGCGGTACATAAGTACATCTGTCCTGATATCCTGGATTAGAACTCTGTTTACGAATTCGCGCCCCCTGCTCAGCTACCAATTCACTTCGCCGACCCAATCTTTAAGCAGTGCATTTTTCTGAGCCAGGTCTGCGCGCGCCTGTTCTGCTGACCTTCGAAGAAATATTATCGAGTCATCTGGTCGAACTTGACCAAGTAGGTGACGGTCGGACTTGTTCACTTGGAGAACATGCGGATATCCGCCTGTCGTCTGGCAGTCTGGAAGAAGAAGGAAGCCCCTACCCTTTGGCGGTAGTTGCAGAGCGCCCGGAAATATAGCGGCACTTGGTAAGTTCTCTTGTGTGTCAGGTTTTGGAAAGTAACCGTCAAGCTCTATGCCTATGCGGCTTGCACGGCGTGTAACGGTGTACTGGGTGGTCCACAGCGAATTTAAGTCTTCGGAATAGTCCGGACCTTCCGTTGACCGCAGCGCGTAACTGTTTCCGAGCGTGAGAATGAGATTGGTCGGTGTTTCGAAAATCGGTGGTGCCGGCACATCAATTTTGACCTCCAGGACATCCCCCTTCTGCAAGGCACGCCCAGACAGTCCTCCTAGTTTTGCCGGCATATATGTCGACGTACTTCCGAGAAACTCTTCCGCACGAAATTCGCCCGCTACCGCAACATAGAATCGGAGGCCTGCGGACGGCCTACCGATTTCGACAACATCTCCTGCATTGATTGGCAATGTGGTGTGGAAACGACGAAGGGAGCCATTTACCGAGACCGGAGCCACGGCGCCGGTTATTGCGATTGAGGCGTTCCGTTCGAAAACAGCGGCAAACGGACCATAAGTCACCTCAATGCAAGTTCCATCTGGACGATTGCCTACAAGGCGATTTGCAAGAGACATTGATAAAGGATCTGCCGCTCCGGCAGCCGGCATCCCAAACTGACGAAATCCCCCTCTGGGGGCTCCTTGCAGCGACGCTTGAGGGCCCGGATCAAGAATGCGCATTACCATTCTAAACCCATTCTATCTGAAGACCTAAGCCAGGCTTGATCAGAAATGGGTCTGACTTCGATTCATCGAAAAGAAGCGCGGCCGTCCTGCCAATAATTGGCCAACCGCCTGGACCATCCAACGCGTATATTCCGAGGTGTCCGCTTATAAACCCGACTGATCCTGCTTTTACCAGTTGGCGAGGATGTTCCAGGCGCGTGCCCTCGAGTTGCGGATCGACACCATCTACATAAGCAAAGCCGGGCGCAAAACCCAGCATATCCACACGCAGATTTGACCTTTGAATGCGTTCCAGAAACTCGATTATCGAGCAGTCATTTCTTTCTGCGCACTCAGCAAGGTCCGGAGCATTGCCGTCGTTTGTCTGGATCTTTAGAGTTCTCATTCCGTGTGCAACACTTGCGGAACCGAGATCTGATACCTCAACATCCCTCAGCCTACGAGCTACTTCGGTTGGACTGATAATGAGAGGATCAAATTGGACTGTGACGCTCCGTTTGCCAACGACAATTTCCGCCCAATTTCCGGATCTGCGCAGAAAGTCGGCAAGCTGAAATCGCTCTTCCGGCTGTGACACTGTTATTCGTATCGCATCATCACCAATGAACTGCAGATCACGCGCAGTCATTGCGGAAGATGCGCTTTGATTTCGATTTTTCTTGTCTGCAGCGCCTCCCTTATGCCGAGGGCGGACTGGATTGCTCCGGCCGTGTCGCCATGCAAGCAAATGGTCTCTACAGGAAGTGAAATCATGCTTCCATCTCGAGTCGTGACACATCCTTCTTCCGAGATGTGCAAGACTTGAGCGACTTGTTCTTGCACTGATGTCAATACAGAGCCGGGCTCTGCACGTGGGACCAATGAGCCATCCGAACTATACTGTCTGTCCGCGAAACCTTCTGCCACGAAATCGAGACCTGCTTCGAGTGCCACTTTGCGCAGAACAGAGTTCGGCGGTCCGATAACTGCGCGAATACGGTTTTGATGAGCAATGCGAACTACGATTTGTGCCAGATCCGCATCCTTCGCAGAGTCATTGTAAAGAGCACCATGTGGCTTCAGGTGGTCGAGTACGACGCCTTGCAGCCTGGCGAGACTCGAGAGCGTGCGGACTTGTTGGCGTAGTGACGCCTCAAGATCTTCAGGAGACAGGCTGACAGAAATGCGTCCAAAGTTCTTTTTATCTGGATAGGATGGATGCGCACCTGCAACTACGCCTCGGGCCTTCGCTGCCTTAAGCGTGGCGCGCATGCTATCTTCGTCGCCTGCGTGCCCTCCACATGCGATGCTGCAGCGGCTAACGACGTCCAGAATGGCGCGGTCAAGCGCACGACCAGTTTCACCTGGTAATTCGCCAATATCAGAATTCAGGCAAATCGTGCGGCTCATGGCCAGACATTTAAGGCTCTCAGGATCAGACGCAAGCCGAGACCAAAAGTAATTATAACGACAAGACTGCCCAGAACGTTCGACAATGTCGAGTTCACATACGTCCCAAGCAGTTTGGCTCTGTTCATGGCGACCAGCAGGAAAGTCGCCACGATGGGTAGGATCAGCCCGTTCGCGATCTGCGCAATCAGGATCACTTCCACCGGCCTGACACCGATCAGCGCAACAATGGTCCCAATCAGCAATACCGTTAGTGCTATGATCCGAAACTGCCAACCATCCCGGCGAAGCCCCCCAAACTCGGTCAGAGCATATGCCGTCGCCAGGGGCGCGGTGATCGAAGATGAAAGACCCGCGCCAAACAAGCCAATTCCGACAAGGTATTTGGCTGCGACACCAAACGCGGGCTCAACGGAAATAGCCATGTCTGCTGCTGACGAGACGCTGATGCCCGATCCGAAAAGTGCAGACGCGGCAGTCGACAAGATCAGGATCGATATAATTCCGCCCAAACCTACAGAGGTGATAGTGTCTGTTCTTGCCGCTTTCGTGGCTTGAGTTGTTCCATGAGGCCACTTATCGCGAACTGTGGAAGCGTGGAGAAACAAATTGTACGGCACAATGGTTGTACCGATCAGCGCAACAGCCGTCAGCAATCCACCACTCGGAATGGAGGGAATGAACCCGCGGGCCAAGGCGCTGAGATCCGGGCGGGTAATGACGACGCTGCCGATGAAGGCCGCGCTCATCATCACGACAAGTGCAATCAATAACTTTTCGATGTGTTTGTAATGGCCAAAGGCCAGGAACACAGCTGCAATCACGCTGAGACAAATGACGACAAGCTTATGTGTCCCGGCCCCACCATTGAGTAGCGCCTCAATGCCCAATGCACCGCCGGTGAGATTTCCTGCCTCATAAGCTGAGTTACCAACAGCCAAGGCCGCAACGCCCAGACTAATGATTGCCCATCGCGCAATTGGGCCGTTCTCTGGCGACGTCATAGCGGCGGCTAGCCCTTTGCCCGACACTATGCCCAAGCGGGCCGCCATCTCTTGCAGGATAATTGTGGAAACTGTCGCGAATGCCAGCGCCCATATCAATGCAAAGCCAAAATTGGCGCCTGCGACGGTACAGGCGGTAACCGTTCCGGGACCAATGAAGCCGGCTACTACCAGCGCTCCAGGTCCGACGCTCAACTTCATGATATGCTCCCCGGTGTAGGCGTCGCCGCACCGGGGCGACAATTATATGTGAATCACGCGACCTTCAGCATCGAGAACGGATTCGTGCATGCTTTCTGAGATGGTCGGATGCGGGAAGATGGTGTGCGCGAGATCCTGTTCCGTCAACTCGCCCTGACGAGCAATCACGTATCCTTGGATCAGTTCGGTGACTTCAGCGCCGATCATGTGGGCTCCCAGCAGCTCGCCGGTTTTCTTGTCAAAGATTGTTTTGACCAGTCCTTCAGAAGCACCCATTGCAATGGCCTTGCCGTTACCGATGAATGGAAAACGCCCAACCTTGATTTCGTAGCCTTTTTCCTTGGCGGCTTTCTCTGTCAGACCGACACTGGCCACTTGAGGGTGTGCGTACGTACATCCCGGCACATTCCACGGGTCGAACGGTTCTGCATGATTGGCGCCCGCGATGCCTTCCACGCATACAACACCCTCATGCGATGCCTTATGCGCGAGCCACGGAGGACCTGTAAGGTCCCCGATCGCATACAGTCCTTTCACGCCGGTTCGGCCGAAATTATCTACCTTTACATGGGTCTTCTCGACTTTCACACCGAGCGCCTCGAGACCGAGGTTTTCAACATTCCCGACAATACCGACAGCGAGAATGGCGCGATCGAACTCTTGCTTCTGCTTCTGGCCTGATTTGTCTGTGATCTCGGCTGTCACTGTAGTCTTGCCTGCGGTCAGGTTTTCCACCTTCGCGCCGGTTACGATATTGAGGCCCTGTTTCTTGAAGTCCTTCTCAGCGAGTTTGGATATCTCTTCGTCTTCCACAGGCAAGATGCGGTCCATGACTTCTGCAACCGTCACGTCAGCGCCCAGCTCATGATAGAAGCTCGCAAATTCAATTCCGATTGCGCCAGAACCAATTACGAGAAGGCGTTTTGGCATGACGTCTGGCGTCATGGCTTCGCGATAGGTCCAGATCAGTTTCTTGTCAGCAACGAGACCTGCCTGAGGAATATCTCGCGCCCGCGCGCCAGTCGCGAGCATGACGTGTTTGGCCTGGTAGGAAGTGACTTTCCCATCCTTGTCTTTCACGATCACCTTTGGCGCAGGCTCGCCTTTTTCGAGGCGCGCAGTGCCTTCGATGACGTCGATCTTGTTTTTCTTCATCAAGAACTTCACGCCAGACGACAATTGATTGGCCACGCCGCGGGAACGTTTCACGACCGCATCCAGGTCAAAATCGGCCTTGTCGATTTTGAGGCCGAAATCCTTTGCGTGTTTGGCAAGGTGCAACACTTCTGCAGAACGCAACAGCGCTTTGGTCGGTATACAGCCCCAGTTCAGGCAGATTCCGCCGAGGCTCTCACGCTCAACAATTGCGGTCTTCATACCAAGTTGAGAGGCTCGGATGGCCGACACGTATCCGCCTGGCCCGGAGCCGATCACGATGAGGTCGTACTGGGTGCTCATTGCGTTATTCCTCTCATTTCGTCCCAAGACAGCATGGCCTGAGACACGCGCAGATTTGCGCTTTCGAACATTTCAGGTGTGCAGATATATTCGGGCTCTTCGGCCGAAATCTTGTTCATCATCTCTACGCTTTCGGCCATGATGCTCTCTCGCATCTGCCGGTCGACACCCTCATATCGAAGGTCTTCCATGAAGCTGCCTAACAGATCCGGGCCTTCACGCTCGCAGAGAAGGTTCATTCCTTTTTGTATTGCGAATTCACTCGCAATGTCGCGCATCGCCTCTTCGTTCAGACGTTGCTCTAAAGGCGGCGATATGCGCTCGTCACTGCAGGCAGCCGCAAGCACAAGGCTAATCGCGATCAGCCCGGGGCGAAGCATCAGAGCAACATCGCTTCAGGCGTTTCAACGTATCGCTTGAAGGCTTGCAGCCATTTAGCTCCTTCCGCGCCGCCAATAACGCGGTGATCACAAGTCAGGGTGACGGTCATAACCGTGCGCGCAACGAGATTGCCTTGATTATCTACCACGGCACGCTTTTCACCAGCTCCCACCGAGAGGATCATGCCTTCGGGCGGGTTGATGATGGAGGCGAAGCTTTTGATGCCAAACATGCCGAGATTCGAAATGCTGAAGGTACCGCCGCTATATTCTTGCGGCTTCAGTTTGCGGTCTCGTGCGCGACTGGCAAGATCTTTCATCTCTTCCGATATTTCCGCCAGTCCTTTGGTCTCAGCCTTGAATACAACGGGTGTAATCAATCCACCATCAATCGCAACGGCGACAGATACGTGCGCGTGCTTATGATAGGCGATGCCATTATCTGTGTAAGACGCGTTGCAATCCGGCTCGTCCATAAGCGCCATTGCCGCCGCTTTGATGAGCATGTCATTCACGGACACCTTCACACCTTCAGGAGCGGCCGCGTTGATCGCGGCGCGGCTAGCTAGAAGATGGTCAAGCTCCAGATCTATATTCAGCGGGAAATGCGGCACCTGCATGAAGCTAGTCGTCAAGCGCTTAGCCACTGTTTTGCGCATACCGTCCAGAGGCACAAGTTCGTAGCTATCCGGAGAATATACTCGATCATCAAGAATTTGAGGCAGGATCAACCCATCTGGACGCGCCATTGCCCCCGAAGATGCGTTGGCGGGTGTGGGCTGGGCGTTTTCAACGTCGCGCTTGATTATGCGTCCGCGAGGTCCCGTACCTTTCAGGTCTGAGAGAGTGAGGCCTTTCATATCTGCGATACGCCGCGCAAGAGGGCTGGCCTTGATACGGCCATCCTGTGAGTTTGCAGGTGGTAAGGGCGGCTTTGATACTTGACGTGCTGGTTCTACCGACTTGTCTGATTTCGGCGTCACATCCGATTTTTCCGAAGCGTCAGATTCACCGGATGCTGCAGGCGTATCAGCTTTAGGCGTCTCTTGCTTGGACGATGGCTGAACTGAAGATGCGTCCTCGCCCTCTTCCGCGAGGACCGCAATAACTGCGTTCACTTTCACGCCTTCAGTGCCCGCCTCAACGAGAATCTTGGCGACAACCCCCTCGTCGACAGCTTCGACCTCCATCGTGGCTTTGTCCGTTTCGATCTCTGCGATCACATCACCGGACGAAATTGTATCGCCTTCTTTCACGAGCCATTTCGCGAGCGTGCCTTCCTCCATGGTTGGCGACAAGGCGGGCATTGTGATGTCGATAGCCATATCAGTCACCCATCTTCTGAACGTCGCCCGGAGACTTCGGGCCGAATTGTATGCGGTTCAGGAAACCAGTCACGATTTCCTTGATGATATCCTCTTTCTCCGGGCCGTCCGGGTGAAGATCCTTGAAGGCATCCGTGACATGCTTTGCGATGTCACCCAAGATAAACCCCCACATGGTTGGTTCTGTCGCGGGATCAGCTGCGTCTCCAACGCGAAGGCTTACATGATCGGTATTGTCGGCAATCCAGAACCGGATCATTTCCTGCGCGGCATCAGCCCCTTCAATAGAGGGAGGGGATTTGAGTTCTCGTATCTCAGTCGACATAGCAAACTCCTCGCGCGGCTTCGACAATGTCATCGGCGTTCGGAAGGCTCATGGCCTCCAGATTTGCCGCATACGGCAGAGGTACATCTTTCTGGTGCACCCGAGCCGGCGGCGCATCAAGATAGTCAAACGCTTCTGCAGTCACGGTTGCGGCAATTTCCGCGCCGATACCGAAGAACCGCCATCCCTCTTCACAGCAAACGATACGGTTGGTCTTCTTTACGCTCTCAATGATCGTGTCGGTATCGAGCGGGCGAATGGTGCGCAGGTCAATAACCTCGGCATCTATCCCCTGCTCTGCCAAGGTCTCAGCAGCTTGCAGCGCAAATCCCACCATTCGCGAGTGCGCAACCAGAGTTACGTCGTTACCGACGCGCTTCACCTTGGCTTTGCCAAGCGGCAAAATGTGATCATCAATATCCGGGACCGGGAAACTGTTGCCGTAGAGGAGTTCATGCTCCAGGAAAACGACCGGGTTCGGATCACGGATAGCTGCCTTGAGAAGACCTTTGGCATCAGCCGCATCATATGGCGCGACTACCTTGAGGCCCGGCACCTGTCCGTACCAAGCAGAATAGTCCTGGCTGTGCTGAGCGCCGACACGTGAAGCTGCGCCGTTTGGCCCGCGGAACACGATTGGACATCCCATCTGACCACCAGACATGTACAGCGTCTTGGCTGCAGAATTGATGATCTGGTCAATCGCCTGCATGGCAAAATTGAACGTCATGAATTCGACGATCGGCTTCAAGCCAGCAAATGCTGCTCCAACGCCCAGACCTGCAAACCCGTGTTCCGTAATCGGCGTGTCTACAACACGCTTCGCACCAAACTCCTGAAGCAGTTCACGCGTCACTTTGTATGCGCCCTGGTACTCTGCGACTTCTTCACCCATGACGAAGACTGACTCGTCACGGCGCATTTCTTCGGCCATCGCATCACGCAAGGCATCGCGCACTGTGGTTTCCGTGAAGGATGTGCCTTCTGGAATGGTTGGGTCAGAAAGAATCGCAGCCTGAGGTTCAGCGGCAGCTTCACTCTCATCGTCAGATTCTTTTGAAGTATTGTGCTCTGCCGCCTCTTTGGACTCGGTCGAAGAGCTTGAAGCGTTTTTCGCCTCTACGGAGGAGGCATCTTCACCGTCTTCCGCAAGCACCGCGATTACCGCGTTCACTTTTACGCCTTCGGTCCCTTCAGGCACCAGGATCTTGGCCAGTGTGCCTTCATCGACGGCTTCTACTTCCATCGTGGCCTTGTCGGTCTCGATTTCCGCAATGACGTCACCGGAAGAGACCGTATCTCCTTCCTTTTTGAGCCATTTCGAAAGAGTGCCTTCCTCCATTGTCGGAGACAGGGCAGGCATGAGAATATCTACGGACATTATTGTGCTCCGAAAAACTGGATCAAGGACTGTCGGGTTTCACAGGCGCCAGACATCAGGCCACCTCGACGTCTTTGAGAACGTCCGTCCACAGTTCCGATGGATCAGGTTCAGGGCTTTCAAGGGAAAAGTCTGCGGCCTCTTTCACGATACCCTTGATTTCCTTGTCTATATCTTTGAGCTCATCTTCGCTCGCATGGCCCTGCTCAAGGAGCTGTGTCTTCAGGCCCTCAATCGGATCATGGTGGGAGCGAATGTCATCGACCTCTTCGCGTTTGCGGTACTTGGCAGGGTCTGACATTGAGTGACCGCGGTAGCGGTAGGTCTTCATTTCCAGAATGTACGGCCCCTTTCCGGAACGCACATACTTGACGGCTTTTTCGCCCGCCGCCCGCACGGCCATGACGTCCATGCCATCTACCTCTTCTCCTTCAATTTCAAAGGAAATGCCGCGCTTGTAGAGCTCAGTTTCTGAGGCGTGACGGGCAACACTCGTACCCATCGCGTACATGTTGTTTTCAATGACATAAACAACCGGAAGGTCCCATAGCGAAGCCATGTTGAACGCTTCGTAAACTTGGCCCTGGTTTGCGGCGCCATCACCGAAATAGGCTACGGCAACGTTGTCCGTGCCGCGATACTTGTTGGCAAATCCGAGGCCCGTGCCGATTGGCACCTGGGCTCCAACGATTCCATGACCACCGTAGAAGTTCTTTTCTTTGGAGAACATATGCATTGAGCCGCCCTTCCCTCGGGAGTAGCCGCCGATGCGTCCTGTCAGTTCTGCCATCACGCCTTTCGGATCCATGTCACAGGCCAGCATGTGCCCATGATCGCGATACCCCGTGATGATCTGGTCACCTTCCTTCAAGCAGGCCTGCATACCCGTCACAACGGCTTCCTGGCCGATATAGAGGTGGCAAAACCCGGCAATCTTTCCCATGCCGTAAAGCTGGCCGGCCTTCTCTTCAAACCGGCGGATCAGGAGCATGTCCCGATAGTATTTCAGCATCTCCGCTTTATTGCCCTTGGAGGGTGCCTTTTTGGTACTTCTAGATTTCGTCGCCATAAATCGCTCCAACCCTTTTGTGGACTTATGTATGCGCGATAACGCAACGACAAGTCAGAACAACTATGTCAATTTGCAGAGCTTGGTTCCGGAGAAAGTAAAACAATCTCGTTCGGATAGACGAAAGCGAGCTTGTCACGCGCCATGGCTTCTACGAAATCTGGGTCTACAGATCCCGGTGTCAGGCGGCGAATATCGGTTTCAAGACGAGCGAGATCCTGCTCAAGATCGGCCAGAACAGCCTTGCGATCCTCAAGCTCCATCTGGGCATCCGACCATCGGCCGAGCCCCTTCTCCCCCGCAAAGGCGTGGTAGGCAAAATACAGGACAAGAAGTGACAGGCCGACAGCCTCGAATCGCGATCTCATGACCTCACCTAAAGGCGGTTTGGTTAAGAGAAAGTGAGCGCCATCGGCCGTGTCAGGTGATGCAAATCAGGCTGCGTTGATGCGGGATCGTCCAGCAAAGATTCCAACAGGCCCCAACTCTTCTTCGATTCGAATCAGTTGGTTGTACTTTGCAATCCGATCAGAGCGGGACAGGGAACCCGTTTTGATCTGACCGCAGTTTGTCGCGACAGCGAGATCCGCAATTGTTGCGTCTTCTGTTTCTCCGGAACGGTGAGACATGACCGCAGTGTAGCCGTGCAAATGGGCTAGTTCCACAGCATCCAAAGTCTCGGACAATGTACCGATTTGGTTGACCTTCACCAGAATAGAGTTGGCCGCGCCTTTTTGGAGACCAATGGAAAGTCGGTCGGGATTGGTTACGAACAGATCGTCACCGACCAGTTGCACTTTGTCGCCAATTGCTTCTGTCAGCGAAACCCAGCCGTCCCAATCGTCTTCGGCCATGCCGTCTTCAATTGAAATGATCGGGTAACGGGCACAAAGATCGGCCAGATAGGCTGCGAACTCGTCAGAACCCAGCGACTTGTTTTCGCCTGCCAGCTCATATTTGCCGTTCTTATAGAATTCGGTCGAAGCGGCGTCCAATGCCAGCGCGATGTCTTCGCCCGGCTTGTAACCGGCCTTCTCGACCGCTTTCATGATGAAGCCAATCGCTTCGTCGGTAGACGCCAGGTTCGGAGCGAATCCGCCCTCATCCCCAACGTTGGTGTTGTGACTGGCTTCGCTCAGCGTCTTCTTCAAAGCGTGGAACACTTCGGCACCCATGCGGACAGAATCAGCGAGGCTCTCCGCGCTGACGGGCATCACCATGAATTCCTGAATATCGATCGGATTGTCCGCGTGCGCACCGCCATTTATGATGTTCATCATAGGTGTTGGCAATACGCGGGCATTGGGTCCGCCGACATAGCGATAGAGCGGCATGGCAGAGCTTTCCGCTGCAGCTTTGGCAAGCGCCATGGAGACCCCCAGAATCGCATTGGCGCCGAGACGCGATTTGTTCTCTGTGCCATCGAGATCGATCATCAACATGTCGATCATGCGTTGCTCAGTGGCGTCCAAACCTGCCAATTCATTGAAAATCTCGCCATTCACGGCGTTTACTGCTTTCAGGACGCCTTTACCGAGATAGCGCTCAGAATCGCCATCGCGTTGCTCATGCGCCTCGTAGGCGCCGGTCGATGCGCCTGAAGGCACTGCGGCGCGGCCAACAGAGCCATCTTCAAGAGTTACATCAACTTCGACTGTCGGATTCCCCCGACTATCCAGAATTTCGCGGGCATGGATGTCGATGATCTCGCTCATGTGTGGCTTTACCTTTGCGCCTGAAACTAAAAAGCGCTCCCTGCTCTGGCAGGAAGCGCTCGAACCCTTAAGCTTGTGCGCCGCAAAGCGCAACAGCAGGACGATTGTTTAGATGTCGTCGCGTGGTTCAAGAACCTGACGACCGCGATATACACCGGTCTTCAGGTCGATGTGGTGCGGGCGGCGCAGCTCACCGGAGTCTGCGTCTTCGATGTATGTGTTCATGTCGAGGCGGTCGTGCGAACGGCGCATGCCGCGACGAGACTTCGAAACTTTACTCTTAGGGACTGCCATAACAGGTATCCGGTAGTTTGGCGCAAAATTGCGCGTGAATTGGAAAGGGGCCTCATACATATCCCCTCGGTCCAATGCAAGACTACATCATCATCGCAGTATGATTTTCTTCAGTCGCCATTATTCGCTCAATTTTGTTTGGCAGCTTCGGCTTGTCGCATGATGCGCAATAGATTTCCGCCCCAAATTTTCTCCAAATCCTCTTTGGAGTAGCCTTCTTCAAGAAGTCGTTCCGTTACCTTTGGAAGATCGGAAACGTCCTCCATGCCGGCAACGCCGCCTCCCCCATCCCAATCTGCTCCCATACCGACATGGTCCGGCCCCACGATCGCAAGTGCGTGTAGCATCTGATCCATGAACACTTCGAACGATGACAGAGGCATGGGATACGTCTCATTGATCTCCTGACGACGCGCCAAATAGCGTTCACGCTCGTTGGAGCTGAGATCGAACGGGGATATTCCGTTAAACTCCTCTGATAGTGCCTCCATTGCCTCAACCCGCTCCGCTGGTGGTTCGAGATCTTCTATATATGCACCAAGAGCATTGATCTGGATAACGCCACCATCCGCCGCGACCTTTCTCAAAAGGTCGTCTGATATGTTTCGCGGATGGTCATACAGACTGCTCACTCCCGTATGAGACAGCACGACAGGCGTTGAGGAGACTTCCATAATGGCCTCGAGCGCTGAATCAGCTGCGTGAGACGCGTCGATCATCATACCCAGCCGGTTCGCTTCCCGAATCAGCTCCTCCCCCAAAGGGGTGAGTCCTCCGAGATCAGATGCGCTGAGATCGGTCGCGCTGTCTGCAAATTGGTTGTCCATAAAGTGGACAGGACCAATCAGGCGAACGCCGCGATTGTAGAACTCTTCGATCATTCCCAGGTCGGTGCCGAGTGGGTAGCTGTTCTCGATGGATTTATAGACGATTTTCTTGCCGGAGGCTGCGATTCTCTCAGCATCATCCGCGGTAGTGGCTAGCTCAAATTCGTTCGGATGCATTTCGATCAGTTGCAGAATTTCATCCGAGCGCTTCAAAGCGGCGAGCTTTGCTGCTTCATATGAGGTCACGTTGAGGGGCCCCTGTGGAGTGTAAATCACCCAAAAGCCGCCATCGAGACCGCCTCGCTCCATCTTGGGAAGATCTACCTGCACGCGCCCCAACTTGGAGGGGTTATCAGCCAGAACATCAAAGTCCGGGTTGGACAGGTTTGCAGGGGTGTCGAGGTGAGAATCTATAACCAGCAAGGCATGGTGCAGTTCCCGATAATTTTGCTCCGCAACGTCGTACCCCTCATCACGCTCAGGAGCTGAGGGGCTGCCGCACGCAGCCAAGAGAAGCGCACTCATTAATGGGATCAATTTCTTCATAAGAACTCGCTGGTTTCTGACTTGCTTCTTGCAGACTAAGGAGCGAGGGCCTCGGCGCAAGAAAAAGGATCGCCCCGCAGGGCGATCAAGGTCAGCAAGAAGGACGTTGAGCAGCAATCCCGGCTAACTGCCGGCACATGTGCTCAACGCCATGATTGTTAGCAGAACGAAACTGAATGAATCGGAATGCTTTCGGTTGTGTTGTGTTCATCTTTCAGGCGAGCTGAAGTCAGGTAATTCCCCAGTCACGCAGGATTTCGTCGGAATGTTCGCCCAGGCCGGCTGGTCGTCCTTGAATGGCGCCCGGTGTCGCCGAGAAGCGTGGCGCTGGCGCTGGCTGGACCACGCCCTCAACCTCAACGAAAGTTTGTCGATCGACATTGTGCTGGTGATGAGGTGCTTCGGACATGGACAACACCGGTGCGAAACAAATATCCGTCCCTTCCATGATCTCGCACCACTCGTCGCGAGTCTTGGTCTTGAAGACAGTCTTGATTTTTTCTTTCAGGCTTGGCCACTTCGATCGATCCATCTGTGCCTGGAATTCGGGATCTGTAAGGCCGGCCTTCTCGACAAGCAGAGCGTAGAATTGCGGCTCAATAGAGCCGATGGAGACCCACTTACCGTCTGCGCACTCGTACGTGTCATAGAAATGCGCGCCGCCATCCAACAGGTTCGCCTCACGGTCATCAGTCCAGAGGCCCATCGCCTTCATGCCGTAGAACATTGTCGCCAGCGACGCCGCGCCGTCCGACATCGCCACATCCACGACTTGCCCCTCGCCGCCATTCTTTACGTTCATCAAACCTGCGAGAAGACCCATGGCGAGATACAGAGCGCCTCCCCCATAGTCGCCAACCAGATTGAGCGGCGGTCGAGGTCGACCATCGCCGTCACCCATCGCGTGAAGCGCACCTGTAATGGCAATGTAGTTCAAGTCATGGCCAGCAGAATGCGACAGGGCCCCGGTTTGGCCCCAGCCGGTCATCCGCCCGTAGACCAGCTTGGGATTGCGCGCGAGAACTACATCTGGTCCGAGGCCGTTGCGCTCCATCACGCCAGGTCGAAACCCTTCGATGAGACCGTCAGCTTTCTCTAGCAGTTTCAACGCCGTCTCGACGTCAGCCGGATCCTTCAGGTTCAACCCAATTGAGCGTCGACCACGGCCCATGACATCGGCAGCTCGCCCTGGCCGGCCATCACCTTTGCGATCGATACGTATAACGTCAGCGCCAAGATCAGACAGGAGCATGCCGCAAAATGGTCCGGGGCCGATACCTGCGAATTCCACAATCTTCACGCCGTTAAGCGGTCCTTGAGCCATGATATTCCTACCCTTTGTCTAATCTCTCGAGGTCAATTTAGCGGATCATTAAGCCGACGAGTCGCAAAAGGAAGGGGTATCGCAACGTCGACTCCCGCAATCTTTTGAGCTTTATGAATCATCTCGCATATCTAGACCCACCAATCGAAGTCTTGGCATCCAGCCCCCGACTGGAGATGATCATGTCGCGGTTGAAGGTAGGGCGTGTCAGGCCCTTCAAGGCGGATGCGCCTCTATCTTGCCAGTCGACAGACGCTCTACTCATCGACACGGCAAGCATTGACAATGACATCCTCGATGAGGCTATCGCACAAATAGGCGCTTCTCTGCGTCCAGTCATGGTGCTTGGAGACGCCTCTGTTGCGAGTTGTTTCGAGAACGCGGTGGTCATTCCACGAGATCGCGATCTGCCTGTACTGCGGGGACGCCTTGAGGCGATCTCTCGCCGCACAAACCGTCTTTCTGAACTCAAGCTTCGTACGGAATCCGCCTCAGCGTTTGGAATTGCATTGCCGCTGCCGACATTCGAAGTTGTACCGGACATTCTCTACCTTGGAGACGGATCAGCTCGTTTTTTGGCTCTTCAAGCCAATCTCGCGGAGCATGGCATGTCACTAACGGCGGCATTCAGTGTTCGTACCGCCGCTGATTACGCCGAGCAGAAACAGTTCTCAGCAATCCTGATCGATGTGACGCAAGAGTCACAACATCTCGACCAGATAGCGGGCTGGCTTTCAAAACTTGCCTCAACTTTCTCGGACGTTCCGCTGCTTGGTCTCGTGGGCGAAGGATTGTTTCCATCTCCCACTTTCCACGACTTGATTAGCTGTCTCTCCCACGTATTTGACCACACTGTAGACGCCAGGGAGCTGGCCAAGCATGTGGA
Source organism: Hyphomonas atlantica corrig. (assembly GCF_000682715.1). Classification (GTDB taxonomy): domain Bacteria; phylum Pseudomonadota; class Alphaproteobacteria; order Caulobacterales; family Hyphomonadaceae; genus Hyphomonas; species Hyphomonas atlantica. The sequence continues at coordinate 88,087 of NZ_AWFH01000062.1, forward strand.
ATTGTATGGACGACGGGATGCGGGATGTGGAGCAACTGCTGAAAACGCAGCGAATGTTCCGGAGTTTCTGGACGGCGACACAAAGCTATTCTCGGAACAATTCCTGCGCACGCACCTCTCCAAACAAATTGCCTTTTCGAAGGAGTATGGAACCACGTTGAGTCTGCTTGCACTTGCTGATCCAAACGGCGCAGGACTTACGAGTGATGAGCGCAAGCAAGTGGCTCAACTTTTGTTGAGCGCGTTGAGAGAATCCGATCTTCCTAGCCTTCTTGGTTCGGATGCCTTCGTGATAAGCTTGCCGGCAACCGGCTATAAAGGCGCTGTACTCATCAGTGAACGTATTATGCAGTCGCTCGCAAGTTCGTCGCCAAAACTAGCGCAGCAATTGGGATGGAGGATTGCGGAGGCACGCGCTTATCATGATGCCCCCGTACTTCTGTCTGAAGTTACATCGGGTGTCTTTCAACAGAACCGTGTGGGCTAAGCAGGTACAAGGCCAGCAGCGGCTTCAAGCTCCTTGAGAAACTTGCGAATGCCGGCGAGCCGTTCTTCCGGTGTGCCGCCGAGACCAGAATGAACCAGTTTGGAATCCGGTCTGATGCGAATCTGTGACGGGCGACTGCGCACAACATCAAGCAATCGGGCCGGATCAAGAATGGTATCTTCACGGAAAGCAAACACCGCGCCCTTCTGGCCCGCATCGAGTTTGGAGATGCCCAAGGATTTACATTGCACCTTGATTGCAGTCACTTCCAACAACTGCTTGGTCTCTTCCGGCATTGGGCCGAACCGATCAATAAGCTCAGCGGCGAAAGATTCTCTCTCAGACGCAGTCGCGATCTCTGACAGCCGTCTATAAAGGGAAAGCCGGATATTCAGGTCTTCGACATATGTTTCCGGAATCAGGACGGCAGCGCCAGTATTGATCTGCGGCGACCAGTCATCGGCGAATTCCTCATCGTCCTTTGCTCCAGACTTCAGCGCATTCACCGCGTCTTCAAGCATCGATTGATAAAGCTCTACCCCAACTTCCTTCACGTGGCCCGACTGTTGATCGCCAAGCAAATTACCGGAGCCTCGCATGTCGAGATCATGACTCGCGAGTTGGAACCCGGCTCCTAGGGAGTCCAGTGATTGGAGGATTTTCAGACGACGATCTGCCGTTTCGGTAATAACCTTGTCGCGCGGTGTGGTGAAATATGCATAGGCACGAAGTTTTGAGCGCCCGACACGGCCGCGTAACTGATACAGCTGGGCCAGACCAAACATGTCTGCGCGGTGGATGATCAGCGTATTTGCGCGCGGAATGTCCAACCCACTCTCCACGATGGTCGTCGATAACAGAACATCATACTTGCCTTCGTAGAAAGCTGTCATGATGTCTTCCAGCTCTCCGGCGGCCATTTGTCCGTGTGCAACGATGAATGAAACCTCTGGAACATTATCGCGCAAGAACCGCTCGAGTTTATCAAGATCCTGAATTCGCGGAGCCACAAAGAATGCCTGGCCACCGCGATACTTTTCCCGAAGCAAGGCTTCGCGCAACGTAACAGTATCTTCTTCTGTTATGTAAGTGCGCACAGACAAGCGATCTACTGGTGGCGTCGCAATGATTGAAAGATCTCGAATCCCCGTCAATGCCATTTGCAAGGTTCGCGGAATTGGGGTCGCTGACAAGGTCAGGACGTGTACGTCAGCCTTCAGTTCTTTCAGGCGCTCTTTGTGCTTAACGCCAAAGCGCTGCTCTTCGTCAACGATCAACAAGCCAAGCCGCTTGAACTCAATGCTCTTGGTAAGGAGCGCGTGTGTTCCTACAACGACATCGACGCTGCCATCAGCTAAACCGTCTCGGGTTTCCGCAGCCTCTTTCGCGCCAACCAGGCGAGACAGTTGTCGAACCTTGAGTGGCCATCCTGCAAAGCGCTCGGCAAATGTTTTGTAGTGCTGTCTTGCGAGAAGTGTTGTGGGCGCGATAACAGCTACCTGCTTGCCGCTCATCGCTGCGACAAACGCTCCGCGTAGAGCTACCTCGGTCTTCCCAAAACCAACATCTCCACACACCAACCGGTCCATAGGGCGGCCTGACGCCAGATCACCTATAACATCTTCGATCGCGTTCAGCTGATCGTCGGTTTCCTCATACGGGAAACGCGCAGCGAATTCTTCATACAGTCCCTGCCCGGCGTTCACAGCTTCGGCACGTTTCAGCTCACGCGCCGCCGCGATGTTCATAAGCTCTGCGGCCATCTCAAGAATGCGCTTCTTGGCTTTGGCTTTGCGTGTCTGCCAGCCAGCTCCGCCGAGCCGATCCAGCTGGTTCTCTGCATCCTCCGACCCGTAACGACTGATCAGGTCGATATTTTCCACGGGCAGGAAAATCGTGTCGCCGCCTGCATACTCAAGATGCAGGCAGTCATGCGGGGCGCCGGTCAGGTCGAGTGTCTTCAGCCCTACATAACGGCCAACACCATGATCGATATGAACAATCAGATCACCGGGATTGAGTGCAGCAGCATCCGAGATGAAATTCGCGGTCTTCCGTTTCCGCCGAGGCGCAGCAAGCCTGTCACCCAGAATGTCTGCCTCAGAAATAACGGCAACATCCGGTGTCTCAAAGCCAGCTTCGAGGGGAATCTCAACAACCGTAAAATCGGTCTTTCGAGCCGCCTCCAAGGAATGAACCAACGCTAGGTCAGTCAAACCATGATCCGCCATCACGTTGATCAATCGGTCTGCTGACCCAGTGGACCAGGCAGCAAATACGACGGGTCTGTTTGAGGACTGGAGCCGCTTGGCATGCGCAATAGCGGCTTCAAAGATATTGATATCTGCATGAAGCCGCTCAGGCGCAAAGTCCCGCCCGGGACGGGCTTGCAAATCGAAGGCTTCGGCGCTTGGCTCAGACGGGTAAAAACGTGCGGTCGCGCGTGAGGCTAAGCCTGCCTCCAATTCTCTCGGTGTCAGATAAAGTTCTTCAGGCGGAAGCACTTTTGCCTTCCGAACGTCGCCTTCACCGGCTTCGAGCCGCGCCGCATGATAGTCTTCTGCTTGCGACAAGCGCTCTGCTGCAGCTTCTCCAGCAAGGTGGCCCATGCCTATGAGAGGATCTTCTCCAATGTAGTCAAAGAGCGTCTCCATGTGGTCGTGGAACAGAGGCAACCAACCTTCGACGCCTTGCCGACGGATCGACGCCCGGGCCGCTTCGTAAGCTGGATCACCCGATGGCGGACCAAATACGGCGAGATACTTCTCACGAAACCGTGCGAGCACGTCATCATCAAAGAGGATTTCACTGACAGGTGCAAACGCAACGCTTTTCGCATCACCGGTAGATCGCTGCGTCTCGGTATCGAAAGTGCGCAGCGTCTCCAGGGTATCGCCAAAGAAGTCCAATCTGTAAGGCTCAGGGGATGTCGGCGGGAAAATGTCGATGATACCACCCCGAATTGCGAACTCACCTTGCTCCCGCACTGTGCTCGAACGGAGGTAGCCATTCACGGCAAGGTAATCTGTCAGGTCTTTCTGGTTCACAGATTCGCCAAGCCTAACCGCGAATGACGATCTACGCAGCACGCTGACCGGTGGCACTCGCTGAACAAGCGATGAGGCTGTGGTGACGATCAGAATCGCCCCTTGACTTGGCTCGTATCTAGAGAGGCGGGCCAGTGCAGCGCATCGACGTGCCGCGACACCTGCCGTTGGGCTGACACGGTCGTATGGAAGCGTATCCCAGCTTGGCAAGTCGACCTGTTCGAGCCTTGGCGAAGCGAATTGTGCAACGCGGCGAGCTGTGGCAGCGGTCTTGTCGTCTCGCGCTATGTATACACCCACGCCGCCACGGGCTTCCAAGGCGGCACAAAAGGATATCAAATCCGCGCCGAATGGCGCTCCCGACAGCGCGGCGGGACCGCTGAGGGATTTCAATAGCTGTACAGGGGTCATTGGCACGCTTGTATTCGGCTGGATCTTGGTGTTCGCGGAGTTAACCGCCCTGCGCGACGTACCGGAATGCGATCAGTTGGTCCAGCACGGGCCCCCGCTGGGATTCAGGCACAGGTGTCTGTCCGATCAGCCATGCATAGACTTCCCAGTCAGGAACTCCGAGCAGCTTCTCAAACTCGTCCAGACCGGCCTCGTCAAGTTCACCGATGTGAGCATCAGCAAATGAGCCCATGAGCAGGTCCATTTCGCGGAATCCGCGCCGCCAAGCCCTGAATTTGAGTTTTCGGCGACGAGTGTCCATGCCGGTCTCCTTATGCGTTGATCCCCATATAGAACACGCAGTCAGAATAAACAGCGACGATTGTGCACCCGTCTGCGCCCGCCTAATCTGGCGACGATGCGCGACGAACGACTCTTTTCCCTGTTTGAAGGCCTCGATAGCCTCAATGGCGTCGGCCCGAAGCTGAAGCCCGTGCTTGAGCGACTCGTCGGCGGAGACACTGTTTGGGATCTGTTGCTGCATCTCCCCGAACGCTGGGTGGACCGCCGGGTGAAAGACAGCATTGATGACGCGGTAATCGGCGAGGTGGCGACTTTGCGCGGTGAAGTTCATGCCTACAACGCCCCCTATTCTGAGCGATCCCCTCACAAGATCGTGCTGTTTGATGGCACCGGCTTTCTTACCCTGGCATTCTTCCGGGCTGACGGGCGCTGGTTGCAAGGGCAGTTTCCAATCGGAAAAGAGCGGGTCGTCTCAGGCATGGTGGAAGAGTTTCAGGGCGAACGCCAGATGACGCACCCTGATCACATAGTGGATCCTGCCAAGGGACAGATGCCACCTCCTGTCGAACCCATCTATGGACTCACAGCTGGCCTGACGAACAAGCGGGTCCATGGATTCGCGGTTCAGGCCTTAGACTACATTGCAGATGATTTACCTGAATGGGCCGACACTGAACTCGTAAAGGCGAGGAGCTGGCCGGACTTCAAGACAGCGCTCACTCGTCTTCACGCGCCTCTCGAATACGATCTGGAGTTGTTTGAACTATGTCGGCAACGACTCGCATATGACGAGGCATTGGCTCGTGAGTCGGCATTTGCGCTTGCCCGCGCGAGCAGAGCGAAACGCGCATCGCCGTCGGTTCCGGTGAACAGCGAGACCCACGCCAAGTTGCTTCAGGCATTGCCATACAAGCCAACAGGCGCCCAATTCCGAGCGTTCGACCAGATATCCAAAGACATGGCCTCCACGTCACCCATGAGGCGAATGTTACAAGGCGATGTGGGCGCGGGCAAAACGCTTGTCAGTGCTATGGCGGCCGTGCAGGCTGCGAGTGCTGGATTTCAAACCGCCTTCATGTCACCTACCGAAGTACTCGCTCGTCAACAGTTCGAGACGATGGATCGTCTATTGTCGCCGCTTGGATATTCGGTAGCGGCGCTAACGGGCCGCGACAAGGCAAGGACGCGCGAAGGCATACTCATGGGACTCGCAGATGGAAGCATTGATGTTGTGTCCGGCACCCAATCCTTGTTCCAGCAGTCGGTCAGTTTCCGTAATCTCGGTCTCGTCATTGTAGATGAACAGCACAGATTTGGCGTCGCAGACCGGATGAAACTCGCCGGCAAGGCGCTAAGCCCACACATGCTCGTCATGAGCGCGACGCCTATCCCGAGAACCCTCGCCCAAGCTGTACATGGCGATCTGGACGTTTCCATTCTCGACGAAAAACCAGCAGGGCGCGTGCCAGTGGAAACGCGCGCCGTGCCAGACACACGTCTTGACGAAGTGGTGGGCGCAATCGGGCGCGCTATCAGGCGTGGTGAGCGTGCATTCTGGGTTTGCCCTAAAGTTGATATCGATGACGATGATTCAACCGCGGTTGGCCGTCATGCCGCGTTATGCGACCAATTGAACGTTCCAGTCGGCTTGGTGCACGGGCGCATGAAGCCCGCAGAGAAAGACGCTGCTCTTGAAGATTTTCGCTTGGGACACACCAAGCTTCTGGTTGCCACCACCGTGATTGAAGTTGGCGTTGATGTGCCGGAAGCGACTATCATGGTTATCGAGCGCGCTGAGGGGTTTGGACTGGCTCAGCTTCACCAACTAAGAGGACGCGTAGGGCGTGGAGATCGCCCATCATTCTGCATTCTCCTATACCGACCACCATTGGGAGAAACGGCGCATGAGCGCCTGGACACGCTCCGTCGCACGGAGGACGGGTTCGAGATAGCGGAAGCTGATTTCAAGCTTCGCGGGCCGGGTGATATGCTGGGCCTGAAACAAGCTGGAGCAACCGACTATCGTATTCTGGATCTGGCCCGCCATTCGACTTTGTTGGAGATCGCAAAGAAGGACGCTGAATCCATTGTATCAAAAGATCCTGAACTCGCGGGGCCACGAGGCGGGGCACTCAGACTGGTTCGGGAGCTGCTCACTCCTAGGCTTCAGGCTCCAACTTCTGATTAGCAGAATCGCTCTCGCTCGAGTCTGCTGTATCGACATCCTTCACAGGCAAATGCTCTGGCACAACCAATCCTGCGGACAAGATCATCTTGGCCCCCTCCTCCACTGTCATATCGAGGCGCACGACCTCAGATGCCTCCACATACATCAGGAAGCCTGAAGTTGGATTTGGTGTCGTCGGAACGAAGACGCCAATAAAAGCTGGTCCAAGGACGCTTCTCAATTCTCCCTTTGCCGGGCTGGACACGAATCCGAGGCACCAAGTTCCTTTTTTGGGATACTCGATTAGGACGCATTCGCTGAATTGCTCGGTGTTGTTGCTAGCGAACACTTCAACCAATTGCTTGAAAGCAGAATAAACCGACCTGACAAACGGAACTCGGCTCAAAATTCGATCGGCCAGCCCGATCACCGACCGTCCGATCAGATTGGTAGCAATTCCGCCCAGTACTGTCAGGAACACGATCAGCACGATCAGGCCAAAGCCTGGAACCGCGTAATTGAGATAGGTTTCCGGCTTCAAGGCCGCTGGTAAAAGCGGAACCACGCGCTTGTCGATTTCGCTGATCAGGAATTGAAGGATCAGGAATGTAACAACGACCGGCAAGGCGATGAACATGCCGGCGAAGAAGCGCCCACGCAGCCAGCCGAAAAAGCTTAGCCGCGGCGGCTTGTCTTGTGGGAGCAGACCGTAGTCTTTCTTCTTCGATTTCGACATCAAATTAATCCTGGTGTGACACCACAAGGTGACTTGGCGTTACGCCTTGGCGTGATGGGGGTTCCGCGCGATTGTGACAAGATGGGTAGACAAGATGACATTCTAAAGGGCCTACAGGACTGGGCCGGGCAATTTTACGGCAGTGGCGCGACTGTTGAGCGGCTGGTTCGCCTGTCAGGAGGTGCCAGTCAAGAGACGTGGAGCCTCGACGTCGAGCATTCCGGCATTGTGGACGAACTGATTCTCAGGCGCGTTCCGGGCGGAGTGAGCGTCGCGCGCAATTCCGAAGCGATAGATCTCGGCACTGAAGCAAAGCTTCTGGGATGTGCTGAACATACGGTGCCCACCCCCAAAGTGCTTAAGGTATTCGATCCGAGCAGCGAGATCGGAGAAGCATTTCTGATGAATAGAATTGCTGGCCAAACCATCGCCAGAAAAATTCTACGAGACGACGTCTATGAGAATGCTCGGCAGTGTTTAACCGCCCAGTGCGGGAAAGCACTCTCTGGTATTCACGCAATTCCAATCGAGCGGCTACCAACACTTCCGAAAAGTGGGGGTCTGGATCAGTTGGCCAAGTACGAAACCATCTATCGCGGCTTTGACATCCCTCGTCCAGTTTTCGAGCTGACAATGGCTTGGCTAAAGAAGAACCAACCTCAACCTGTTGATCCAGTTCTGGTTCATGGTGATTTCAGACTTGGCAATCTTATCGTGAACGAACATGGCTTGGCTGCAGTACTCGATTGGGAACTCGCACATCTCGGCGACCCTAGAGAGGATATTGCTTGGCTATGTGTGAATTCCTGGAGGTTTGGGCAGTCGCAAAATCGCGTGGGAGGTTTTGGTCATCTGAACGAGTTGCTAGATGCCTATGAGGCATCGGGGGGGCAGAATTTCGCAGCAGATCAGATCGATTGGTGGGAAATTCTGGGCAGCCTCAAATGGGGCATCATGTGCATGATCATGTACGAAGCATTCCGGTCAGGTTCCGATCCAAGCGTGGAACGCGCCGCTATTGGACGGCGAGTATCGGAAACTGAAATCGACCTCCTGAATTTGCTGGAAACGAGAGCCTGAACTTATGCATGACGCGCCATCCCAGAAGGAAATGATCGCTGCCGTGAAGGCCTTTATCGACGACACAGCCATGCCCAACCTCAAAGGCCACGCAGCTTTTCATGCGCGAGTTGCTTCAAATGTTCTGGCAACCGTATTGCGGGAACTTGAAATTCGGCCGCTGGCAGAAAACGATGAGCGCGAAAGACTGTCATCGCTTTTGAACGCCGACCAAAACATGACGATATCAGAATTGAATTTGAAGTTGTGCGAGCTGTTGAGGCAAGGCGAATTGGGACTCGATACACCCGGATTGCTCGAGCACCTCAAAACGACCACAATTGCGCAGTTGTCTATAGACCAACCAAACTATTCTGGTTTGCCGTCCGACTGACTTGCGGCGATGCCGCTCCAAATCCTGCCAGGAACCATAGATGAAACGTCTCACTGTATTGATCGCTCTTGCGGCAGTGCTCGCGATTGGTGCGGGGCCGTGGGTATGGAACACATTCATTTCGCCTCGCCCTCAACTTGAACTCGATCCGATGAAATATACCGAGGATTCAAGTTGGTCTGCCCTACCCGTTCAGGAGCCAGAGGCTGTGTGGTCAGGCGGCTGGGGCGTGGATGTTTTCCTAATCAGTGAAGACTCCGCGTTGAGTGGTACAACGCAAGTGGCGCTTCAAAAGAAGGAGCAGCGAGGTCGGCGCCAAGCACAATCTTTGAAATCGTCTTTTGAAAAGATCGGCGAAGTTTATGCTCCCCTTTATCGGGACGCCGCAGTTCACGACGACGTGACGCGCGCTTTCGAAACCTATTTGCGCCGAGACAATCGCGGAAGAGCCCTAATCATTGCGCATGATCGACCTGTGCCAGACGCCATTCTCGCCCGTCTTGAGCAGGACAGTTCTCTGCGAGGAAGATTTGGAGGCTTTTTGTCGATTTCCGACACAAAGGATGGAATTCCATCGCTGAGTACATCAGCGTCAGAATCAGGGAATTCCGACCCAACCCCCTACTGCAATGAGCGGCTAAACGACGTGACAAGCTGCCAGATCGTTGTGCCAGCGCACCGGGAAAAAGGATTATGGGTTCTCACAAGCGAAGGTGTGCCGGGTGGTGAGATCGTTGCCAGCTTTCCTGAATGGCTGGAGGCCAATGTAGGAAAGATGGCCGAACCTCTTGGAGACTTTGAGGAAGTCGAAATCGTAGATATCCGGCGCCCGGGCGAAACTGAGGAGAATAGCGCTGCGGACGAAAACTAGGCCGAAGGTTTGCTTGGCCTGGCCTTCTGAAAAGCTTCCAATTCCAGACACTGCTTTTCGACTGCCAGCAGTGCGGGGTAAGCCGTCAAATCCATGTCATACCTTCGCGCATTGTAAATTTGTGGCACGAGAGCGATTTCCGCTATAGTGGGACCATCCCCGAACAAAAAGGCGCCGGAAGTCTCCTGCGCGGCATACTTTTCCAACGCATCAAAGCCTCTTTCAATCCATTCATGATACCAGGCCTTAATCGCATCCCCATCTGCACCAAATCGAGTACGGAGCTCTTTCAATACGGATAGGTTGTTCAACGGATGTATATCGCATGCGATGGTATCGGCGAATGCTCTGGCCTCAAGCCTGTCAGTCGCATCTGACGGCAATAAAGACGGGCCAGAGAAGGTTTCTTCGATCCATTCAATTATAGCCATTGATTGCCCGAAAACGCGACCGTCTATTTCTATCGACGGAACGCGCATCTGAGGATTCTTGGTGCGGTACACCTCACCCATTTGTTCATCAGAACCCGGCGCAATATCAACTTGCACCGATTCAAAATCCATACCTTTCAAGTGAAGCGCAATTCGGACACGATAAGAGGCCGAGGAACGCCAGTAGTCATATAGACGGATCATCAGGCCAAGGCCTCCAAGTCCAACACTTCGAGCAATGCCTCTCTTGCCACACGGCATTCGTCGGCAAACTTTGGATCCGCCAAATCGCCTGGCGCTAAACTGTCTCGATAGGTTTTCCGCACAACTGCTTGCAATGCATCAATGGTGTCGTTGTCGAGAAGAACCCCTTGATGACACGCATCAATTTCGTCTTCCGTCATAACAACGCGCAGCCTCAGGCACGCTGGCCCTCCCCCATTACGCATGGATTGCCTGACGTCCGCGAACATCACCTTTCCGATGGGGCCATTTCCTTGGATAAGGGATTCGCAGTACCGGCGAGTAGAATCAATTTCCTCGGTCTCCGTCGGCGCGATCAGAACAAGCCTATCCTCCCCGGGCAGCTGCAGAAGCTGAGAGTTAAACAGATAGGCGCGTATGGCGTCCTCTATGGGAACGTCTGCTGAAGGAACCATGACTGGTTTGAGTTCAAACAGTCCATTGGACGCTTTGCGCACTTGCTCGAGTGTTCGGTTGGTGTCTTCAAAAGCGAGTTCATGAAAGAACAGTGTGTCTAGCGCGCCAACACAGACGACATCATTATGAAAAGCGCCTGCATCAATTGCTGCACGCGACTGACGCGCGAACACCGTTCGATCGAGATCAAGGGTATGTGCACGGGCGACACTTTCGCTCGCGAGCCTCGTCTGCCTTGCGGGGTAGCCCACAGTGCTCTCTCCGGCCTCTCTTCCATAGACAAACAGCTCAACACCAGCGCCGCCATGATCTGCACAAAGCCGAACATGATTTGCTGCGCCTTCATCTGAAAAGTCTGCATGCATGGGCAATGCGCCGTGCACGGAAAAATATGCATCATCAGAAAATATGGAAATGAGGGTCGCTGTCGTGTCGGGATGCTCCTGTGAACGATGTAACATCGTCGACAAATTTGCAGTGGTGAAGTGAAGTCGACCGTCAGTCGTATCAGGCGATGGTGAGACTGTGGCAGCATTCGCGGTCCACATACTGGAGGCCGAGTAAGCTGCCTTCAGAAGGCGTGGAGCAGTCTTCGCCGCACGCTCGATGATGTTCGAATCAGAACCTGAAAACCCCGCGGAAACAAGCAAGTCGAAATTTGGTCTTGGTAACGGAGGCAAGACGCCTTGAATGAGCCCGCTGTTGACCAGCATTCTCATCTTCTCAAGTCCCTGCAGTGCTGCTTCCCTTGGGTTCGCAATATCCCCCGCATTGGCGGCGCTGGCCAAATTCCCATCGGACAGCCCCCCATAGTTATGGGAGGGACCAATCAGGCCGTCAAAGTTCACCTCATGCGCCACAATCATCACTCCAAGTTTGAGTTCTACTTTGGAAAACCCTGAGCTGTCATTCGCTCTGCTTTCGGAGCTACCTGGCTGGCCTGCGGCCATGCGCTGTAATCGGCAGCATAGTATGCTCCAGGCCGAAAGTTTCCAGACAAGCCGGGCCCGCCGAATGGCATGGCGCCACTGGCACCAGCGGTGGGGCGATTTCGATTCAATATGCCTGCGCGCATTTCATTGTGCGCCTTGTCCCAAAGCGCGTCATCGTCACTCACCACCCCCCCCGACAATCCATAGCGTGTCGCATTGGCTCTCTGAATGGCGGTGTTGAAGTCAGGAACGCGGATGATTTGCATCAGTGGGCCAAACAACTCTTCATCCGGTATATCGGATGCATTTGTCACGTCCATGACCCCTGCGGTGACAAAGCCACCTCCGCGGTCCATTCGTTTGAGACGGCGCAAACTTTTACCGCCTAGTTTTGAAATCATGGTTTGAAACTCGATCGCGTTGGTTGCCGCTTGCTCCGAAACAAGCGGCCCCATGAAGATATTTTCTTCATTCCACGCACCAATTCTCAGCGCTTTGGCTCTTGCGACAATAGCCTCAATGACAGCATCCCCAAAGCTGCCCTCCGGCAAGATTACCCTGCGCGCGCATGAACAGCGCTGTCCTGTCGTGAGAAAAGCAGACTGCGCGGCTATATCAGCAGCCGCCTCCACATCTGCTGGCTCCCAGATGATCAAGGGATTATTCCCCCCCATTTCCAGCGCAAGTATCACTTCCGGGCGCCCAGCAAAATGCTTGTGGAAGAACACGCCGGTATTGGCAGAACCGGTAAATAACACTCCGTTTATGTTGGACTGAAGAAGAGCCGCACCCGTATCTCTGCCCCCATGAACAATGTTCATCACTCCGGGCGGCAAGCCTGCTGCGTCGAAGGCATCTGCCATAATAGAGGCTACGCCGGGAGCCAGTTCGGAAGGTTTGAACACACACACATTTCCTGCCAGCAGCGCAGGAACAATGTGACCATTCGGAAGATGACCCGGAAAATTGAATGGACCGTAGACCGCCATCACTCCGTGAGGTCTATGTGTTAGATGCATTGATCCGAAAGCTGCATCCAGATCTTTGGTTCCAGCCCGTTCGTTCTGAGCCTTTATGGATACCGCAACTTTGCCGACCATTGTAGCAGCCTCGGCGCGCGATTCCCAAAGCGCCTTGCCCATATCCCGGCTGATTGCTTCTGCTATCTGGTCAGAGCGCGTCTCGAGTTCGCTGGCGTAGGCCTGCAGTATTCTGGTGCGCTCATTCTGCGGCACTCGAGACCAGCCGGCAAAAGCTACCTGAGCACTTTCGACGGCATCCTCTACGTCTTGTTTGTCAGCAGACGCACTGTCCCAAACGACATCCCCCGTCGCTGGGCAATAGTTTTGAAAGGGCAAACCATTGCCGGTGCGCCATTGTCCGTCAACAAGAACAGAATCTCTCATAATTAGCTCCTTACCCATACGCGGACGGTAGCTCCTGGCTTCAACTGCAGGCGATCAAACACGTCCTGGCTTGTCATCGCAGTATCTTGATCTCTCAACAGAATTTGCGCCTGGCTCACCCGGAAATCTGACAATACGTCGGTTGAAATCAGTCCTTGCGAAAACTCGGTGTTTGACGCGTCATCAACGAGTTGGAGTTTTACGCGTTTGCTCTCGCGGATGGTGCGAAGGTGGCGTCTCTGCACCGCGACAAGTGGTCCGCCATCAAAAATGTCGACCGTTCTATCGAACTCGAACCCTTCCCATTGCAGGAGCTTGTACGCACCTACACCATCAGAATGGCATCGTCCGATCACTTCTCGAGCCTCAGGTGGCAGAAGATCAACGTAAATCGGATACTTCGGCATCAAGTCGCAGATAAACTGATTGTCGGTTGTTGCCGACAGCTTGTCGGCTTCGTCAAAGTCCATCCGGAAAAAGTGGCGACCAAGGCACTCCCAAAATGGTGACACACCCTTCTGATCAATCACTCCGCGAAGTTCAGCCAAAACCTTTTCGCCAAACCGGTCCGGATCAGTCGCCATAAGAAGATAGCGTGATTGGGCGGCAAGTCGTCCCGCTCCCCCTCCGCGATGGTTGGCTTTAAGAAAAAGCGTTCCAACTTCTGTGTACCCAACGTACTCGTTGGTAAGAACCAACGCGTCCATGTCGAACCGCATGTTGCCAGCAGCGTGGCTCGCCTGAGATAATGTAATAATACGATAATTGAAGAATGGGTGATCTATCCCCGTACCCGCTTTGACCGCAGAACAGCCAACGACTTCCCCCGTCGACGTGTCCTCCATCATAAGCAGGTATTTGCCATACTCGATCCGTTCAAGTTGACCGCGAAACGCCTTTTCCGATTTCTCCAGGCGCTCTCTCAATATTTCTTCATCAACCGGCAAGCTAGTGAAACCGGCGCCAGATAATTCAGCGAGCTCCATCAACGCGGGAAAATCATCCAGTCGAGACGGTCGCATGATGTAAGGGCCGGACATATTCTATTGCCCCATCAAGGACTTGATATTGCGGGCGTCCATTCGGCCATCCGCCAATCTATTTAGGAGCAACGCTGACAGGGTGGCACGCTCCGAAAAGCTTTCTGTAATGACGAATTCTTCATTGGAATGAATCCGTCCACCGCGCACTCCGAGTGTGTCGACATTCGGAACACCTGCGGCGAAGATATTGTTTCCTTCACATACGCCGCCCGTGTCCACAAATTCCAGATCCAAACCAATCGCCTGCCCGGTTGCGTGCACCGCATCAAACAATGCCTGCTGTGCAGCGTTTCGTGGCTTGGGTGGACGGTAAAACCCGCCATGCATATGGCCGTGGATGCCGTCGCGAGAAGCCGCCCGGTCGTAAAGCTTGCGGATCTCTTCCGTGGCCCAAGCAGCGCTTTCAGCGTCGGGTGCGCGCGCGCCAAACCTCACAATTGCCAGATCGGGTACTATGTTTACTGCTGACCCGCCGTCTATTGAGCCAACATTTACGGTGACGCCATCCCGCTTACCGTTTAACGCCTCAAGGCCTAGAACAAGCTCGGCGGCAGCTTCGATCGCGCTCCGCCCCTCATCCTTGGCTCGCCCGGCATGAGCAGCTTTCCCGTGCAGCACGATGTCGAATACAGCGGAGCCTTTCCGGCCACCTGACATTGCACCTGTCTCCATGGCCGGCTCGTATGTCATTCCGATCATCGCGCCGGACTGGGCTGCACGAGTCAGATATTCTGCGCTGGCAAAGTTCCCTATCTCTTCGTCTGGCGTAAGGACAATCTGATAACCTAGACGATCCCGAAGTGGTCCGGCTTCAAAAGTCTTCAGCGCCTCGAGCATGACACAAAGGCCACCCTTCATGTCAGCAAGCCCAGGACCGTTGAGGCGTCCGTCGCCGATATCCGTCACACCCTCAAAAGTTCCCTTCGGGAAGACGGTGTCATAATGACCCGAGAGGATAATCTGAACCGCTGCCCGAGGTCGTCCAGTGACCAGAATCACCGGCCCCGTCTGTTGAATCTCGGTTTTGCCGGAATCTGTAACAGCCTCGAAGCCATTCGTCTGGATCAATTCGACGTCAGCTTGCAGCTCAGAAAATGCATCTGCGAGAACCGGAGCAAATTGCTTCAGTCCCTCAGTGTTCCAGCTGCCTGTATTGATATCCGACCACTCGCAAGTGCGATTGATCATGTCCTGACTGACACTGGCGAGACGCTCACGCGCCGCCTCATCGTCTCGGCTAAGAGTGTTCATTGTATCCATAGTTCCCTTGGTTTCACAGGAAACTAGAGTGGGCAAGAGCTCTGAACACGCTCGCAAACAAAAACGGCCCGGCAGATATCGCCGGGCCGTCTTCAAGCATATGGTCAGCAATTACTGAACAGTGATCACAACTTCCGAACGGCGGTTCAGAGGCTCACGAACACCGTCGCGTGTCGCTTTGGCCAGATCCGTTTCACCTTTTGCTTCCTCGGTGATGATTGAGGAATCAATGCCACGGGATGCAAGAGCGCTGGCAACGACGTTTGCGCGACGCTGAGACAGACGCTGGTTGTAGGCACTCGCACCGGAAGTATCGGTGTGGCCAGCAATAGATACCGTGTTCGGAGCACAACCTGCTTCGCCATTGATGTTGGCAACAGCCTGATCAATCACAGCAGCAGCCTGGCTGGTGAGGTCCGCGCGATCCCACTCGAAGTACACCACGAATTCCTGGTTGAGGCTTGAGCACACAACTTCCGGAGCATCCGTCGTCGTCGTTGGAGGTGGCGGCGGAGGTGGTGGTGGTGGCGGCGGCGGTGGCGGAGGTGGCGGAGGAGGCGGCGGCGGCGGAGGCGGTGGCGGCGGAGGCGTCGCACCGAAGTTCAGCCGCAGACCGACTGTCGCCAGATGAGCTGTGTAGTCAGCGTCATAGTTCGTGCCACCGTTGTAGCCACCGAATTCGAGGTCTTCGGCAACTTTGTAGCGGTAGCCAAGGTCAAGCGTCAGCTTTTCGGAAACTTTGTAACCGAGCCCCAGCAGGCCCTGGTAAGCAAAGCCAGTGTCGCTATCACCAAAGCCGTTCGCAGCGGAAACATCCGTACCGTTTGTGAAAACGAGGTTGTTCGCCTTGGCGTTTGCGCGAAGGACACCAACACCCAAACCAACGTATGGCTGGAGCGCACCCTCACGGTTGAAATCGTAAATACCATTGAACATCAGTTCCATGGTCTGCAGGTTGCCTGCAGCAGCTGGGAAAGCACCAGCTGGCGCACCATTGTAAGATGCAGCCGGAACGCTGAGCTCGGCATCGCCGTAACCGCCCACGCCTTCGAGGCGGAAGCCGTTGTCAAAGCCATAACCCAAACCCAGGTCGAAACCGATCATGTCATCTGGATCGGATTCGCCACCCATGGTGCCGATCACGTCCTGTTCAGCAGGATCGTGGTCAAGCTTACCATCGAAACCGTAAGTCGCGTCGGCGCGGGCGTACCACCCGTCCTCAGCGTGGGCAACAAAGCCAGCAGACGCAAATGCGGCCGCGGCTGTCGCGCACATAAGAGTTTTCTTCATACTCAATCCCCTTTTGTGTGCCGAATGACGGGATTGTCCTCGGCCGCAGGTTCATACGGGTCAAAACCCGAATGGTTCCTGAATAAACATATTTAGCCTGTACGGCGAGCCCTATTAAGGACGACGTGCATTTCAATCACGCCATTTTTATTCACCGCTGCTCATTTGCAACATATTATTGCGCGGATGTCACAAATATTTGAGAGAATTTTCCTCGGGATAACAACGCGCCCTGCAGTGGATGGAGGAAAATGGTACCGCCTCCCCGGTTCGAACGGGGGACCTCTAGATCCACAATCTAGCGCTCTAACCGACTGAGCTAAGGCGGCACGATGAGCGGGAAATACCGCTCAATTTGCTAGGTTTCAAGCGAAACCCGGAAGACCAACTGCGCTTCCCATGATTCGAACTCGAAATCAGAGTTTGGCGACCTGTTCGAATTCCAGATCGACTGGTGTTCCGCGACCAAAAATGGAAACGGTAACTTTCAGACGACCATTCTCTTCATCGATCTCTTCGACCGAGCCTTCAAAGCCTTGGAATGGGCCATCATTGACCTGAACCTGCTCACCAATTTCGAAGGAAATCTGTGGGCGAGGACGTTCTGCAGCCGAATCGGTGGACGTGCCGAGAATCCGATCAACTTCCTTTTGGCGCACTGGAAGCGGTTTCTTGCCACCCTCTGCGCCCAGGAACCCAGAAACTTTCGGCGTATCTTTGACGAGGTGGTAGACATCATCCGTCATCACAGCCTTCATCAACACATATCCAGGGAAGTACCGACGTTCGACGGTTTTCTTTTTGCCGCGAGCGACTTCAACGACTTCTTCGGTCGGCACCTGCATATCTTCAATGAGGTCTGCCAGTCCCTTCCGCTCAGCCTGCTCGAGAATTGTCGATGCGACCTTCTTCTCGAAGTTGGAATAAGCGTGGACGATGTACCATTTGGCTTCAGCCATGAGGCCTGCGCGCTCCTTAGTAATTGTTTGACGAACCGCCTGACTCAGAGGCCCGTGATCGCCTTTACGACGAGATTAATGACGAAATCCGCAAAGAATAGGAAAAGCGCAATCAGAATAGACATAATCACGACGAAAATTGTCGCTTGGATGGTTTCTTGACGGGACGTCCACGTCACCTTGTTCCCTTCGGCACGAACCTGCCGAAAGAAGGTAATGGGTCCTACGCGTTTCTTTTTCGCTTTATCGGCCATTCCGACTCTCTCTTGAAAAGCGGGGAGTTAGCGGTTTTGGGCCGCCACGTCCACGGTTAAGTGCACTCTAGGTTTCGTCAAGCGTAGGTGGGAACTGTTATGAATCCCGCAAGTGGGCACTTCTCACTCCCTTGCCTTGCCGAATTCTCTGGGTGGCAGTCCCGGGACATCCACTCGAACGGCGAATAGACTGCCCGACAATGGCCGCGAATCAAGTTGCGGAAACGACATGCCCGCACGTGCTGTCGTGATGAAAAGCGTTTTCAAATCCTCATCACCAAACGTCAGGCTTGTAGGACGCGGCGCTGCCAAGGTGATCGTTCGGTCAATCTCCCCATCTGGGGTTAGGCGAACAATCCGAGAGGCATCCCATAGACACGTCCAAAGACACCCTTCTGAATCGACAGCTGACCCGTCAGGATAGCCTGATAACTCAAACGTGTTTGCCAGCACCTTCCGATCGGTGACCTTCCCGGTCCCTATTTCATGCTGGAATGAAAGAACTTCCTGCTCCACCGAATCACACGTGTAGAAAACGGATCCATCAGGTGAAAACTGGAAGGTATTGGTGATCATCACTGAGGGTAGTCTCAGGGGCTCAAGTTTCCCATCAGATGTGTATCTGTAGTAATTGCCCTGAGCCACCTTTTGAGCATCGTCCATTGTTCCGAACCAGAAAGATCCATCTGGCGCGATACCGCCATCATTCGTTCGATTGGAGATGGGCTCGGCATCAAGTGTTCGCAGGCGCTCATAGGCTTCGGTAGCCGGGTCATAGATGCCAATTTCCCGCTCACCCGCCATCAGAATGTTGCCGTCGAAGAGTGCAAGCGTACTCGCCCGAATGGGCAAATCGTAACGACGGGTGTTTCCCGTCCGCGGATTGTAGCGATGCAGTTTTGCCCTTTTGATGTCCACCCACCAAAGAAATCCTTCAGAGGGGCTCCACAACGGTCCTTCGCCGAGCGTACAGCCCGTTGGCGCAACACATTCCGGCGTCATGAACATGCTAGAACAACCTCGATACAATAGATCAGTTCATTCAGGGATGAATCGATTCGTTTGACAACAAATCAGCAATCTCGGCAATTTCCCACAGCGCGTCGCTCATGCAGTCTTTCGCTGAATACTCCAAGACGTCAGCTCCGAATGCGTCCAGAGCCAAACCGTACATTTCCAGGCGCGTCTCGTCGGCTATGAGGATGACATCATCGCCTGGGTCGTAATGTGCGGCAATGTCTGCGCCTATCAGCAGTGCATTCAGCGCGCATTCGAAGTGTTCCGGGGCAAGTTGTCCTGTTCGGATTGCCGCACTCGCCGCAAGGGTGGAAACTGTGTTGTCAGTATTTAGAGACCGTTCGACCCAATCAACAAAAACACGTTCTGAAAAGAGTTGGGGCGGTAGCCTCTCCGTTTGTTCCCGCTCTTTCCGCAACAGCGCCGACAAATAGTCAGCAGTAGGCTCAGAGGACACGTCGGTGACACGCCCTGCTTCCAAGGTGAAATGAGCCGTGATTGCTAGCGGCGCACAAATCAAACCATTTGACTGCTCAATACCAAAAAGCAGACTTTCGAGACCTTCGGCATATCCGGGTGGGTTACTCTGTATCAGGCTTGGCACAAGCAACACATCCATATTGCTGACGAGGTGTCGCCGAATGTCGTCAAGTACAAAAGGAACACGCGGAGTGCTCGTCGAGACACGCCCCCCCATTGCGCCACAAACGACCATCTTGCTCTCTTGAGATTGGGCAATAAGCCAATCGCCCAAGGCCCGTTTCAGATGGCACACATTGTCCAAAGCGTCGTTCGTGAGGTGCGCCTCTACGGCGATGTACGCCTGCACTTCACCCACATCATCGTAGGACCAAGCATGTGCGCGATTCCCGTCCACAAAGACGCCAATGAGCGAGGGAGAACTCATACTGTGCTCATTGGCCGAAATGGGGCGTCAGATTCTCATGCATGAACTCACGTCGCGTGACTTAGAGGTGTTGTCAATCGAACGGTCGATTTGAGCGGTGAACCCGTTTACTGGGAAACCATGACTGATCATGGAAATTCACAATCATCTCCAGCGGACGCGATGCTTCGATTACTGGAAATTATGGCGCAACTGAGAAACCCGGAATCCGGATGCCCTTGGGATATCGAACAGAACTTTTCCACCATCGCGCCCTACACAATTGAGGAAGCTTACGAGGTAGCTGATGCAATTGATCGAAATGACATGCGCGATCTCAAAGAAGAATTGGGCGACTTGTTGTTTCAAGTCGTCTTCCATAGCCAGATGGCTCAGGAAACGGGTGAATTCGAATTTGAAGATGTCGTCGCAGCTATAAACTCGAAAATGATCCGTCGACACCCTCACGTGTTTGGCCCAGAGGGGGGCCGCTCAGCAGAACAGCAAGTCGTTGCCTGGGAGGTTATCAAAGCCCAAGAACGAGCCGGCAAGTCTCAGCCGGAGGGCACGCCCAGCGCGCTCGACGGAGTAGCTCTGGCACTACCCTCTCTGTTGCGAGCAGAAAAGCTACAGAAGCGAGCAGCACGGGTAGGTTTTGACTGGACTGACGCACAGCAGATCTTCGACAAGCTTGATGAAGAGGCAGACGAGGTTCGTGAAGCCATCGATATCGGAGATGCGGACAAGATTGAGGATGAGGTTGGTGATTTGTTGTTCGTAACAGCAAATCTGAGCCGACGCCTCGATGTTGATCCAGAGCAGGCCTTGAGGCGCGCAAATGCCAAGTTTGAACGACGTTTCCGGGCGATGGAGGCATTGGCGGAATCAGAAGGCACGCGCTTCGCCGACCTCGAGATCGATGAACAGGAAGCGCTTTGGCAGCGTGTCAAAAAGGCCGAACGCTAATCCGGCTTGAGGCCTGGAAAATGCGCGTAGAACTGTCCCAGTCGGTCATTTGCAAGACGAACAGACATGGCGACATTACCCGTCTCAAGAGCGCTTTCAGATATTACTTCGCCATTTTGGTGCAACCATGCCCGAGCGCGTCCATCCTGTGCGCCAAGAACGAGCTGAATCTCGGAGGCGCCCTTGAGAAGAACCGCCTCGATCAGATCCAGCAATTCTTCGACACCTCGGCCAGTCAATGCTGACACCAGAACCGCCGGAGTTTCGACCGTCCCCCGCGCAGCGAATGAAAGCGCGTCGGCTTTATCGTCTGTCAAAAGATCTGCCTTGTTCCAGACCTCAATCATGGGAGGCAAAGGCAGCCCTGTTTCCTTTTCCAACTGATCAAGCACAATCATGACATCTTCAGCCTGATCGACATCAGACGGGCTCGACCGATCACGAACATGAACCAGAAGATCTGCCTGCATGGCTTCTTCAAGTGTCGCCTGAAAGCTGTCGATCAAATGGGTGGGAAGATCAGTAATGAATCCGACCGTGTCAATCAGCGCCGCCTCCCCCAAAGTCGGCAGATCAAACCTGCGAATAGTCGGATCGAGCGTCGCGAAAGGCATGTCCCGCGCGAAGACGTTGGCACCCGAAATTCGGTTAAAAAGCGTCGACTTGCCGGCATTCGTGTACCCCACCAATGCGATGACCGGCTTGCCACTTCTCTTGCGTCCAGATCTCTGCACGGCGCGGGTTCGCTTCACATCATCCAGATCGCGCCTTAGCCGCAAGATCTTGTCGTCCAGCATTCGGCGGTCTGCTTCCAGCTGACTTTCACCGGGACCCGACAAGAACCCTCCACCACCGCGCTGGCGTTCAAGGTGCGTCCAGGTTCTTACAAGTCTTGACCGCTCGTATAGCAGACGAGCCAATTCGACCTGCAAGCGCCCTTCTTTGGTGCGCGCCCGCAATCCAAAAATTTCAAGGATCAGACCCGTCCGGTCGATGACTTTAACTTCCAGCTTGCGCTCCAGATTGCGCTGCTGAACGGGCGTGAGGTCGCCGTCGATCACCGCAATGGTGCAATCATTCTGTTTCAGGTCGTCAGCCAGACGCTCAAGAATGCCGCCCGAAAGCAGTACAGACGAGTTAACTTTCCTAACATGCTCTGCCCGCAGGAATGCCAAATCACAGCCCAGCGCCTCGACGAGACCCGATGTCTCCTCCAGCCTGTCTTCGGTTGGCCTATTGGCAGGTGTGAACCACGGGATGATCGCACCGGCCACTTCAGGCGCCGGCGTTCGGTCGATCATCTTATCAGTCAAAGCGGTTTAGTCCGCATCCATTTCCTCATCGAACAATTGTACCGGAGCGCTCGGAGCAATTGTGGAAATGGCGTGTTTGTACACAAGTTGTGGTGGCCGCCCGTCACCGCGCAGAAGCACACAGAAATTGTCGAACCACGTCACAACACCCTGCAGTTTGACACCATTGACGAGAAACACGGTCAGAGGCGTACGTGATTTGCGGACGGCGTTGAGAAAAGTATCTTGCAAGTTCTGTTTTTTGTCGGCGGACATGACGGAAATCCAATCTGGCCTGTTCTTGTTATGTGTCGCGCTAACGGGATTACTGCGCAAGTGCAAGTGCGAACAACTGTTAACCCCGCCAAAAGCTGAGGGAAAGCGCTGGAATCAGGGCCAGAACCTCCAAACGCCCTAAAATCATGGTAAAAATGGTTAAAGCCTGCGCAGGTCCAGACAGATCCATGGGGTAGCTCCCAAGGACAGCCGCAGAGTTCGTCAGGCTTCCTATGGCGAGGCGAATTGATGGCACAAATTCCTCGCCCATGAACGAATAGGCCGCCATGGTGAGGAAAATCGCCAAGATGTATCCAATCAAGTACACCCAAACACCGATGACGCTTCTTTCGTTGAGTTCCCTGTCTCGAAATGTGAAGCGCAAAATGGATCGACGGTAGCCAAGCTGTCTGAACTCCTGTCCTGCTCGCCTTGCCAGCACGATAAAACGTGCAAGCTTGACGCCGCCCGCAGCCGACAGCGCAGAGCCTCCAATCAGCGCTGGCAAGACCAGGACTGGTAGTGGAATGCGATTGTAGTCGGCCGGGTCAGACAAGGACAAACCGGACGTCGATAGCGCGGACAGCGCCCAGGAGAGCCCTTCCGTGACGTTCAGGTCTGAGGCCAGTGCAAAACAAATGAAAACGATGAGCAATCCCACGAACAAGGAAACTTCGGGATCGGAAATGGCTTTGAAGGGTTTTCCATCGCGCAAAGGTAACCACAGGGCGAGGCCCATGGCCCCCGCAAACAATCCCACGCCCAAGATAATGGATGGCCCGGTATCAAGAGGTGCGCGCATAACTCCCTGAGGATGCACAAGACCCGTGGTCAGAGCGCTAATCGCGTCGCCCAAGGCCCGCTCTGCTGGAACACCCATGAAAACGAGTCCTGAAAACAATAGCAGGATCGAAACAATCATGAGCATGGCAACCATGCGAACGACGCGTGGAACTGCATCAAAAAAGCTTGTTTCAGGAACCGTAAACAAGACGGTTCGGTGAATTCCTGGCCCACCAAGATTAAGTGCAGCCAGCACACTGGCCGCCGCAACGACCGTCGCCAAACCGCCTAACAAATGCAGCATGCCCCGCCAAACAACCAGACTGATTGGCCACTGATTATCCTGCACCGAAATCACGGATTGTCCGGTGGTGGTCAAGCAGGCCGTTGCCTCGTGAATGGCGCTGATGACGCTGTCGTTTTGAACCCCCAGAATAAAGGGCAAGCACGTAGCAACGGGTGTGATGAACCACCACAAGATAACTGTTGCCAGTGCATCTGAGGGCCTCGCCTTGCGTTCAGGCTTCGGCGTTAGAAGCAGTACGCTGCTCGCCAAGACAATGATTGCCAATGCCATTGTACCAAAGGCAAAGATCTGACTCGTTTCCCTTGCGGCGATTGCCATGAACATGGCGGGAATCGCTGCAACCACAACGACAATCAATAGTAACGCCAGAACCCGAACGACCGATGCGTAGTTCATGACCTAGAAGAAGTCCGGGCTGACCCGGAAATACTTCTCAACCTTCCTGACCATCTCTTCTTCATAGAAGATTATCAATTGATCCTCTGCCTGAACAATAACATCGGGCCCGGCGATCAAAACCTCCTTGCCACGAATAATTGCGGCTGCCGTCATGCCTTCGGGCAGATCATCATAGCCCAGTGGCTTGCCGATCAATGAGGACGACTCAAGTGTAATGCCTTCAGCGACTTCTGCCTTCCCGTCTTCAATCGACTGAAGCCCCAAGATACGGCCGCGTCGCATCCGCAAAAGGATTTGAGATACGGTCAGCGCCCTTGGGTCCAGAACAGCATCAACACGAAGGTCTCTTGCCAAACCGGCGAGTTCTGTAGCGTTTACAAGCGCCAAAGTTCTCTTCGCACCTGCTCGCTTGGCCAAATTTGATATCAACAAATTCGCTTTGTCGTCGTTTGTGATCGCCACAACGAAGTCTGCCTTTGGAGCCCCGGCTTCGGCCAGAATGTCCGGGTTCAGGCCGTCCCCCTGAATGACGATCGTCCGCCTCACTGCCGCGACAACGTCGTTGGCGCGCTTCGCATTGTGTTCGATCAAGCGTACGCGGTTCTTCGCTTCCTGTTCCAGCGTTGTAGCGACGTAGAGACCGACATTGCCCCCGCCAACGATAACAACATGCCCAGACTGTTCGGAATCCCGGTTGAAGATGGATGTAAGCCGCTCGGCATGTTCATCCAGCACCGCAATGTAAGCGCGGTCTCCTGGCTTCAACACGTCATTTGATCTGGGGGCCCTGACAGAATCTTTCCGACCGATGCCGACAATTCGGGCGGACAAGTCTGGAAACAATCCCCGGAGCTGATCGACCGGTGTATCCAGAAGTGGATTACTGTCCTCAACCTCAAGACCGATAAGCCGAACGCGTCCCTTCCCGAACGTCGCGCTCATAACGGCGCCAGGCGTTCTGAAGCGCTGAAGAATGGCCTCACCAACTTCCATTTCAGGCGAGATCACCATGTCTATGGGCAGGCCTTCGCGCGAGAATACGTTCTTCCACGCCGGGTCTATGTAGGATTGCTCCCGCACCCGAGCAATCTTGTAAGGTACCGAGAACAGGGTGTGGGCAATCTGGCAGATGACCATGTTGATCTCGTCAAAATGGGTCACTGCGATGATCATTTCGCAGTCCGCCGCGCCGGCTTTCTTGAGGACATCCGGGTGAGCCGCATGACCTGTGACACCACGAACATCCAGATCCGTCGAAACCTGATCGACGAGGTCGGGATTTTCATCAATGATGGTAATATCGTGCTTTTCGCGTGCGAGGCGGCGCGCGATTCCGTGCCCCACGCGCCCCGCGCCGCATATCAGAACATGCATGTCTACAGCCCTTTGACGGCCCTAACCGTCCTGACGAGTAAGATTGGAGTTAACGCCTAAAGCCTTTAATTTTCTATGCAAGGCGGAGCGTTCCATTCCGATAAATTCAGCCGTCCGCGAAATGTTTCCGTTAAATCGCGTGATCTGAAGCGCGAGATACTCTCGCTCAAACTGCTCGCGAGCATCTCTTAGCGACAATCCAACCAATTCAGCAGAGCCACTTTTACCCGTATTTCCCGGCACGACCGATGTCTCACGCGGCAATTCATCGACGCTGACCGGGCGACTTGCGTCTGACGGAGAAAGGATGAGGATGCGCTCAACGACATTTCGAAGCTGCCGGATGTTGCCCGGCCAATCCATTGATTGAAGCACGGCCATGGCTTCATCCGAAAATGCTCTCGGTGTTAGTCCAGATGAATCGGCAATTCGGTTGGTGAAATAGTCCACCAGGTCGCGAATATCATCGCGGCGTTCGGCGAGAGACGGAACGCGCAAGGGAACCACGCTCAACCTGTAGAACAGGTCTTCACGAAAGCGGCCTTCTGCAATTTCCTGACGGATATCCTTTGTTGAAGCCGACATGACGCGCACATCGACACTGACGTCCGATTTGCCCCCTACTCGCTGAAAACGTTGTTCAGTCAGAACGCGCAGAATTTTGTTCTGTGTGCCGAGTGGCATGTCAGCCACTTCGTCCAGAAGAAGTGTGCCGTTATGAGCTTTCTCGAACAAACCAATACGGGTCGTGCGGCCTTGAGAATCTTCCTCCCCAAACAATGCGCCTTCCATTTGCTCCGGCGCAATCGTGGCGGCGTTCACAACTACGAATGGGCCGTCAGACCTCTGAGAATTTCGGTGTATCAGTCGGGCGGCGAGTTCTTTGCCGGAACCGGCTGGGCCCGTTATCATGACCCGTGAGTTTGTCGGTGCCACCTTGTCGATCGAAGCGCGCAAAGTCCCGGCTGCCTGGCTTTCACCTATCCACTGCTCATTGTCCCCCGCCCTGTTCTTCAGGGCAGCATTTTCATATTTCAGAGCTGCAGATTCGATCGCCCGCTCGATCATATGAAGCAACCGATCGGTCTTGAAAGGCTTCTCAATGAAATCATAAGCGCCGCGCCGGATAGCTGCGACCGCTGTCTCAATATTGCCGTGTCCGCTAATAACGATCACCGGCAAAATGGGGTCGATAGATTTCAGGTACTTCAACAGCGACAGACCGTCCATCCCACTTCCCTGAAGCCAAACGTCGAGGATAACCAGACGAGGTGTTCGTGCACGAACTTCTTCCAATGCGCGTTCAGCCGTGTCAGCTGTTCTGGCGGAATATCCCTCATCTCCGAGAACGCCAGCAATCAGCTCTCGGATATCAGGTTCGTCGTCTACCACTAGAATGTCAAATGCCATCTGTCGGGCTCCTCTACACCAAACCGGCCGGGGCCGGTAATTCGTCCAACTCGTCGTCGTGTTGGGCATCAAACGTTTCACTAACTTTCAGGGAATCATGCGGTAACCAGACCCGAACCCGGGCGCCGCGCATTCCATCCAGACGGTTCTGCAAGGATATCGACCCGCCATGGTCAACGATAATTCGGTTCACAATCGCCAGGCCTAGACCAGTCCCTTTTTCACGAGTTGTCACATAGGGTTCAAGCAGCCGATCCCTGACATCCTCCGGAAATCCGGGCCCGTTGTCCTCGATCGTGATGTCTAGCCCTTTCTCGGACTCTGTCAGGCTCACCCGAATGTGCCCTTGCACGTCAGCTTCTTCCGGCATGCCCTCAATTGCTTCTGCCGCATTCTTGAGAAGGTTTCCAAAGGCCTGGCCGATCAGTCGTTCGTCTCCCAGATACGTGACTGACTCTGCTTCTGATTCAAACACGACCTTGATATCGGGAGACACCATGCCTTGTGAGAAACTCGTCGCCTCAAGAACCGACTTCATATCGAACTTGTTGGCGTTGGGTTTTGGCATTCGCGCAAACGACGAAAACTCCTCTACCATCCGGCCAATATCACCTACTTGGCGCAGGATTGTCTCGATGCATCTGTCGAACACACCATCGGTGTCATCAATGGAACTCGCATACCGGCGCCGAAGTCGCTCAGTCGATAGCATAATGGGTGTCAACGGATTACGGATTTCGTGAGCGATTCTTCGAGCCACGTCGCGCCAAGCCAACTGCCGCTGCGCGTTTACAAGGCGAGTTGTGTCATCAAACGTCAGCACACAACCACCAGCTGGGTCGGGTGCGGTTTTCAGCCGGAAATGCCGTATTGCACCGTTTCTGTTTATATCGATTGAAGCATCAACCGGTGACCCCTGTTGAAGTGTGTCTTTCGCAAACTGAACAAAGTCAGGTGCGACATCTGCTAGAAACGCGCCCTCCTGAATTTCGTCAACACCCAGCAAGTCTCCAGCCGACCGGTTCGCCAGCGTTACGACCATGTGTGGATCCATCCGGATAACGCCTGCACTTACCTCGGCAAGCAGTGTCTCAACAAAATGGCGACGATCTTCTTCATCTTCTCGTGCTCGGATCAGGGCGCTTCTTTGCTCTGACAATTGCTCCGTCATCGCATTAAACGACTTGCTGAGAGCATAGACTTCATCTTTTGCACCGGTAACAGGCACCCGAACGGTCAGGTCGCCGTCCCTGACCGTGTGAGCCGCCATAGCAAGTCGACCGATTGGACCGGTAACGCGACCAGCAGCCTCAAGACCCAAGCGCCCGGCCAATAACAAAACAAGTGCAGCGATTTGCGCGTATCCGATGGCAAAGATTGTCTGGAGCCGCCCGCCCTGGCGCTTCGCATTATTGTACTGAATGATTTCGGCCTCCGCTTCACGAAGGCGAACCGCGGCATTGCGGTCAAAATTCTTCACCGCGTAAATATAGCCGTTCAGGGGTTCGGTAATGTGGATGAGCGCGGTGGCGACGCCGCGATTTTCGTAGAGCGTCGTTGCGATTTCACCTCTGTCAGCTTCCTCAAAAGCTGCTGCGGGCGGCGGGATCAGAATGGCGTCCTGCACGCTTTCCTCGGCAATCAATTCGACCCCGTCGTCACCTAGAATGGCAATGGTAAGAAAGTCCCTGAAGGCAAGTTCAGACCGCAAACCTTCAGAAAACGCTACGGAGGTATTTGCGGACAAGGCACGCGAGACATCGCCATCTCCAAAACTGGCCTCAACATCTCGAGCAAAATTCTCGACATCGAGAGCGGCCAATCGCACATCTACGTCGAATGTCGTCTCGAAATTATCGACATAGTTGCGAAAAATCTCTGCGTTCTTCTCCATCACCGAGTCGACGCGCTCGCCAAGCCAGTTGTCGAGCCCCTGTGTGAAGATGGCACCCAGAAACACAGCGACGATCGCTGAGGGAACCAGTGCCGAAAAGCCAAACAACATAACGAACCGCCGAGCGAGACGACCACGCCCCTCGCTCTCACTGTTTGACTGAATAGCGAAGTATTCGCGCACCACGATAGTCGCGAGCACGATGACGACGACGAAGTTCAGACCCAGCAACCAAGGCGTTGTACCGGCGGTCGGATTGTCGGGGTCTACGCCTGAAATCGCAATAAAAGTTGCAAAAACGGCAACAAGCGCAGCGATAATGAACAGCCCTTCGAAAAGGGCCCAACTTGCCTTGGAGGCTTGCTGACTCAACACGTTCGACAAAAAACTACCGCTCTACACTCGGCTAAAAAGCCCATTGCACTTCAAACACATAATCGTGCCTGAATCGCAACACTGGTGCAGTAATGCCACAGTTGTTGTGTCAGTCAATCAGTCTTCTGCAATGCCTAGCGCGTTGATCTTGGCCCTTAACGTGTTTCTGTTCATGCCTAATAGCTGCGCCGCCTTCACTTTGTTGCCTGCTGTCACGGACAGAGCCAAACGAATGAGTGGGCGCTCAACCTGATCAATTACGCTCGAGTAGACGTTGGATTCCTCATTGTCGCCATTGGCGATGAGATCGCCCATAATGTAGCGGTGCAACAGTGTCTCCATGTCTTTCTCAAATCCTGCGCTGGAGCCTTTCTGCTCGCTTGCACCTGCGCGCAATTCACGTTCGACATCCCTCAAGGTGACTGTCTCATCCGGGCAGAGTACCGCGAGCCTAAGGACAAGATTCTCCAATTCGCGCACATTTCCAGGCCAGTCATAGGCAGTCAGCAAATCCAATGCGGACTTGTCCAGTGTTTTCGCCGCCAGGCCCTGCCGTTGGGCGCGGATCAGGAAAGCGCGTGCGAGTTCGGGGATGTCTTCCTTCCGCAAGCGTAGTGGCGGCATTGTCAGCCGAACAACATTTAGTCGGTAGTAAAGGTCCTCACGAAACTTCCCATCATCCACCAAACGCCCCAAATTTCGACGAGTTGATGCGATGATCCGGGCACCACTGGAATCCCGCATCAACTTCACGAGTTGGGTTTGCGCCTCCGCTGGAAGGTCGCCAATTTCATCTAGGTAGAGAGTTCCCCCTTTTTGATGGACCGCCCCCTGCTCACCGTTGGCACCGAACAACTGCCGGTTAATCTCCGATGCTGGCAGCGCTGCCAAATCCAGAGCCACGAAGTGTCCATTCTTCGCGTCTCCCAACTGGTGGATTGCGCGCGCAGCAAGTTCTTTACCCGTCCCGCTTTCGCCTTCGATCAGGACGGTCAAATCGGTATTCATCACCTTGGCAATGATCCGATAGACTTCTTGCATTGCGTCAGAGCGACCGATCAGAGGCAGGCCGGCGTCCGATATCGCCTTCTGGGATTCAGGGTTGATCGCCTTGCTCGATCCCTTCGGCTGTGATTTCAGCGCCCGCTGAACCAAGCCTGATAGGGTGTCGATATCGAATGGCTTCGGAAGGTAGTCGAATGCGCCATGTTGAGCAGCAGACGCGGCCGTCAGGATCGTATTCTGGCCGCTCATCACAATGAAAGGCAACTCCGGGCGAGCCAGCTTCAACGATGGTAACAAGTCAAAGATCGACGCGTCACCGAGGAAGACGTCTGTCACCACAACATCGCCTTCCCCATTGCGGACCCACCGCTCCAGAGCCTCTGGTGAGCTTGTTGCGCGAACTTCGTAACCTGCAGACACCAAAGTCTGATTCACGATCAAACGAATGCTGGCATCATCTTCTGCAAGCAGAATCGTTTTCTCAGCCATCAGATCTTTCTCCTGTTCCTAGGGGTAACAAAACTGAAAAGCGCGTCGAACCGGGAACGCTATCGACGCGTATTTGGCCGCCATGCGCGGTGACCACTTCCTTCACAATTGACAGACCAAGTCCCCGTGCGCCCGATTTGCTGCTCTGGAAGACTTCGAAAATAGAGCTCTGCCGGTTTCGCGGAATGCCCTTACCGGTGTCTTCTACAGAAACAAGCATAGCGCGCCGAAGCCCGGCCCCTAGCCTTGCCTGGCGGAACGA
The DNA here is from genome assembly GCF_000682715.1 of Hyphomonas atlantica corrig. Lineage (GTDB taxonomy): Bacteria > Pseudomonadota > Alphaproteobacteria > Caulobacterales > Hyphomonadaceae > Hyphomonas > Hyphomonas atlantica. Next base: position 118,511 of record NZ_AWFH01000062.1, read on the forward strand.
AAGTCCTGCGGCGTAAGATGTACGCACAGTAACTTTCGCTGGGACGCCACCGTCGCTAGCAGCCTCGGCAGCGTTCCGAATCAAATTCTGGAAAGCTTGTTGCAGGTGGTCTGAATCGCCGATCACAGGCGGAAGCGATGGATCAAAATCTCTCTTGAATTCTACCTTCGATCCCATGGCGGCAGTTTCAGACGCCAGCACGCGCTCCAGCAGCGCATGTATGTTGAATGGCTCCATATGAGGCGCGGAAAACAGCTCAAAGGCCGACAGCCTGTTTACGAGACGCTCAATACGGCGCGCCTCTTCCTTGATGATCTCCAGAAGTTCTGATTGACCGTCAACGGACTGTCTTTCAAGCAACTGCGCCGCGCCGATAATCCCCCCAAGCGGGTTCTTCACTTCATGTCCGAGAATACGGCCAAACCCGGCAACACCCGCTGCGGATTCATTTACGTCTCGAGTCGCAGCGTCGCACATAGCGATCATGAAGCCGCCTTCGTCCGTGGATCTTACCCAGATATCACAGATATGACGAGACAAGAGCCCCGGCCCGCTGATGGGCGTGCCAGGCGCGGTGATATCCCCAACTGTCCGTTGGGCGCGATCCAGCAACTCAAATACAGGCGAGTCGTGGTATACAATCTCGCTCAAAGGTTTGGTTCTCAAAGCCCTACGAGAGAGCTGAAGTAGACTTTCCGCTGCCGCGTTGACCTCGACTACTTTGCGTCTGGCATCAACCAGCATTAGCGCAATCGGAGACAAATCTGCCAAACGAGGCGCCGGCATCGTTACGTCACTCGTCATTACGCGGCCTCCAGTTCGAACGTTTTGCGATACACGCGCCTGAGCGCAGATTGCAGGTCGCCAGCATGATTGATCTGGCACAGCTGAGATCGCAATTTCCGGCGGACATCGTCCGTTAACGGCAGATTCACACTCTCGATAGCCGCGGACACGTGCTTGCGCACTGTGCGCACTCCCAGAAAGTCTCCGTAGAGGTCGACGCTGTCTGATATTTGTTCGAGCAAACTATCAAGTTGCTCTTCCAATGCAGGCTCTTCAAACGTCTCTCCGTCAAGGTGAGCCGCAATCCGGCCGAGCAGCCAGGGTTGGCCCATAGCCGCCCGCCCGACCATCACTCCGTGCGCCCCAGATTCCGTCACAGCTTTCCTGGCATCATCACAGGAAGAAATATCGCCATTGACGATGACCGGTAGCGACACCGCCTCGACAGTGTCAGAAACGCGCTTCCAATCCGCAGTGCCTTTATAGAACTGGCATCGAGTCCGCCCGTGCACCGTCAACATACGGACGCCCATATGCTCGGCTGATTGAGCAATGTCTGGCGCATTGAGCGAGTCATGGTCCCAACCAAGCCTCATCTTCAGGGTCACAGGCAGGTCGCCCGCGCCATCGATAGCCGCCTGTATGATTTCTAGTGCCAGAGGCACGTCACGCATCAAGGCTGAGCCAGACTGCGCGCCTGTCACCTGCCGCGAGGGGCATCCCATATTAATATCAATCACATCGACGCCCGCTTCACGAAGCAACCGCGCCCCTGTTTGCATCGCTTCAGGGCGACTGGCAGCCAGTTGGACAATCCACTGGCCATCGCCATCGTGGCGACATGTGCGCCGCACAACATCCGGACGAGCAATCGCCAGCATATCGCCTGCCACCATTTCGGACACCACAGCCGGCGCGCCAAACCTGACGGCCTGTCGACGCATTGGCGCATCTGTTGCTCCTGACATTGGAGCCAACCAGACTTTAGGTGCCTGAAAATTGGTCATTTGACTATCTTTCCGTTTTTTCATGACTTCGCAAGTGCACAATATGCAAGCAGCTGCAACCGGCGCTGATAGAAATCGCCAGTAGCCAACCCTGGCGCCCTCGCATATTAACCCGCCCATGAATAGAACCGTCGCCATTATCGTCGCCGCCGGCAAAGGCTCTCGGGCAGAAAGTGAGCGCGCCAAGCAATGGTGTGACCTCAATGGCCGTCGCGTCATCGAATGGTCAATCCGTGCTTTTCAGTCCCATCCCGCCGTCGATGACGTAATCATCGTGACCGGGCCTGACGTACCAGACGGCTTTCATTCAGATGGGTGCCTACTTGCGACAGGTGGCGACACGCGCACACAATCGGTTCGCAACGGCCTGCAGGCGATCAAGGACCCTGCGGAAAATACGGCTGTGTTGATCCATGACGCCGCTCGGCCAGGCCTGACTCACGCGATTATCGATAACCTGTTGGAGGCTCTATCCACACACGATGCAGCGGCGCCCGCTTTGCCAGTACAGGATGCTCTGAAACGGGCGTCAGACACGAACTTGGTATCTGTATCGAGAGACGATCTCTATCGGGTTCAGACACCTCAAGCATTCCGTTTCGGCGCAATTGTTCACGCCTTAAGTGAAGCCGCGGACGATCTCGTCGATGACCTGGCCGCTGTAGAGCGCCAAGGCGTCGCGGTGAAACTGGTCAAAGGCTCCGATCGACTGCACAAAATCACCTATCCGGAGGATTTCGACATGGTTTCAAGAATGATGACGCCACGCCTCGCCTTTCCTCGCATCGGAAAAGGTTTTGACGTCCACGCGTTCGAACCGGGTGACCATGTCATTCTTTGCGGAGTGAAAATTCCCCACACCGCCAAGCTTAAGGGGCATTCAGACGCAGACGCTGCATGGCATGCTTTGACGGACGCTATTTTGGGGGCGGCTGCGTTAGGTGACATTGGAGATCATTTCCCCCCGAATGAAGACCGGTGGAAGGATGCAGACAGCGGGCTGTTCCTGAAAGAAGCGCAAAATCTGGCTTTAAAGCGCGGCTTTGCCATAGGAAATTGCGACGTAACGATCATCTGTGAAGCTCCAAAAGTAAAACCTCACCGGGAGACAATGCGCAAACGAACAGCGGAATTGCTCGACCTTTCGCTCGATGCTGTCAGCGTGAAAGCCACAACGACAGAAGCACTTGGCTTCACGGGAAGACGCGAAGGGATCGCTGCGGAAGCAGTCGTCACACTCGTCCCGACGTCAGGTGACTGAATTCGTAATCTTCGCTTCACGCCGCAGCGAACACCCCTTATCTTGCAGTCTATGTTTCCAGATCGACTTCGCAATCTCGCCATGCTTGTGCTCGATGACGCCGCACAATCACGCCTCAGAATCTGCACGGCTGAAAGCTGCACTGGTGGCCTGCTGGCAGGCTTGCTGACAGACATCCCCGGCAGTTCGACCGTTTTTGAACGCGGCTTTGTGACCTACTCAAACCGCGCCAAGGAAGAAATGCTGGGCATTGCTGGCGATGTTTTGGCGGATTACGGGGCCGTATCAGAGCCGGTTGCCCGAATGATGGCGGAAGGCGCCTTGGAAGCCAGTCGCGCAAACATTGCCGTTGCCATAACCGGCGTCGCCGGCCCCGGCGGCGGCACTCGCATGAAGCCCGTCGGCACCGTCCATGTGGCCTGTGCTCGCGAAAACCGTGCCGTCATACATGAAATGCTGCAAACCGGCGATATTGGTCGCGAGCAGATACGCCTCGCCGCGATGGAATGTGCTTTGCGGCAAATACAGATGCAAATCGCTTAGGCTTTGGCCCCGTAGCGTCGCTCCGCCTCAGAAAGAAACGCTCCGAGGATCTTGTTGACTGCGAGTTCCTGATTGGCCGCGGCCAGCATGCCTATCAACGGATTTCGGAAATCGTAGTCTATGGACAGCGAGATGTCTGACCCGTCGCTATCTGTCGCCTCAATCACCCACTCCGCTTTCAGCTTTCGAAACGGACCTTTCACCAAGGACGCAACCACGCGCCCCAGCGCAGGATCCGCCTCGACCCGAGTGGTGAAACGCTCGACAAAACCTTTGAAGCCTACAGCTGCCTCTCCCAGGCAGGTGAAGCTCGCGTCGGGCTGTACGCGCATCTCAGACACGCGCATTGCCGTGATCCACTTTATGAAATCCGGATAAGCGGCGATGTCCGAGACCAGTTCGAACGCCTGTTGACCGCTATACGGCACATGAATCGATTTCGAGAAATGCGGCATCGCCTAGACGGCTTCGGTGGCCAGTTTGGCTTCACGCGCTGCGCGCAGTCGCGCGAAGTCTTCGCCCGCATGATGAGAGGAACGGGTCAGCGGTGACGCCGAAACCATAAGGAAGCCTTTGGCGCGGGCAATTTCTTCGTACGCCTTGAACTCTTCCGGCGGGACATAGCGATCAATCGCGGCATGCTTCCGAGTGGGCTGCAGGTATTGACCAATTGTCAGGAAGTCGATGCCGGCAGAACGCATGTCATCCATGACCTGCATCACTTCTTCTTTTGTTTCGCCGAGGCCGACCATCAGGCCAGACTTGGTAAACTGTGTCGGATCACGATCCTTCACCTTCTCCAACAGGCGCAATGAATGGAAGTAGCGCGCACCCGGGCGGATTGAGAGGTAAAGACGCGGAACTGTTTCAAGATTATGGTTGAACACATCGGGCTTCGCATCAATGACACGGTTCTCCCAGCCATCCTTGCGCAGGAAATCGGGCGTCAGTATTTCGATCGTGGTTCCGGGAGACATGGCCCGAATCGCTTCGATCGTGTTGACGAAATGCATTGCGCCGCCATCCGTGAGGTCATCGCGGTCCACTGACGTGATAACGACATGCTGCAGTCCCATTTCAGCAACTGCTTCAGCCACTCGGCGCGGCTCATCTTCATCCACTCGCCCTGGTGTGAGCGGCTTACCGGTGGAAACATTGCAAAAGCTGCAGGCGCGCGTGCAGATTTCGCCGAGGATCATCATAGTGGCGTGCTTCTTGTCCCAACATTCGCCAATGTTCGGACAGCCCGCCTCTTCGCAAACTGTAACGAGGCCTTTTGATTTCACGATCTGGCGCGTTTCTGCGTAGCCCTGCGATGTCGGGGCTTTCACGCGAATCCAGTCTGGCTTGCGGAGCAACGGCGTATCCGGGCGCGATTGCTTCTCCGGATGCCGGTGCTTGCGCGAGTTTTCGGTCAGATTGATGAGATTTGCCATGGCGGGAAAATGGACCTGACCAACTGTTTCATCAAGGGAAATACACTGCAGAGTGTTTATGCAATCTTGCATTACCGCTTGCGACAGTGTCGATAAATGACAGATTGTTACAAAAAACACATGGGGCAATGCCCCGGAGGGAACCTGAGGCCATCATGACCGGACAGACCATCCCGGCACCTTTGCCATATCAACCATCACGCACCCGCACCGATCTTTTCAGCGCACTCTTTCGCGCAAAAAAGGAATTTGGGAGCGGAAAGGCCATTTTGATTGATGGCGACGAACGCGAACTCACCTACAAAGAGATCGTGCAAGCGGCGCTGGCGCTGGGCTCAGCCTTGCGCAAGGGCACAAAACCCGGAGAGGCCGTCGGCGTGATGCTGCCCAGCGGGGCCGGCGCGGTCATCGGCTTCTATGCAATCAGCGCGTTCAACCGAATCCCCGCAATGCTCAACTTCACGGCAGGCTCTCGCAATCTGAAAGCCGCCATGAAGGCCGGACAGATCAGTCGCATCGTGACAGCGCACAAATTTGTTGAGCTAGGCGGCCTTGAGGATCTGATAGAAGAATTGTCCGATTCAGCAGAAATCCTGTATCTGGAGGATGTTCGGGAAAACCTGACGCTCAGCAACAAGCTGATCGCGGCTCTAGGTTCTGTGCTTCCGGGGCTGGTCCGCAAGCAATCGCGCTACAAATCTCCCGGTGTGATGCTTTTCACGTCTGGCACCGAGGGTGAGCCCAAGGGCGTCGTTCTCAGCCATGAAAACGTGATGGCCAATGTCGAACAGGTTCGCGCGCATATTGGATTGAGCCCGGATACAGATCGCCTGTTCAACCCCCTGCCAACATTCCACTGTTTTGGTCTAACAGTGGGCGCGGTGTTGCCAATTGTCGCCGGAATTCCGGTCATGTTTCACCCATCGCCGCTTCAGCCGCGCGAAATCGTCCGCCGTATTCGTGCCAACCAATCAACGATCCTTCTCGCGACAGACACATTCATCTCGCAATATGCGCGTATTGGTGGGGACGGCGACATGAGTTCGGTTCGACTGGCCGTTTGCGGTGCTGAACGAGTCAAAGATGAGACGCGTGCACTTGTGCGCCGGAAGTTCGAAATCGAGATCCTCGAAGGATATGGAGCAACCGAAGCGTCCCCTGTAATCGCCGCGAACCAGTGGGAGAATAATCGTCCCGGCACGGTCGGAACACTCATGGCGCGTATGGAATCGCGACTGGTACCCGTTGAAGGCATTGAAGACGGTGGCCGGCTCCACGTGAAAGGGCCGAACATCATGCTAGGGTATCTGCGCCCTTCGAACCCTGGCGTCCTGGAACGCCCCGAGGGCGGATGGCACGATACAGGAGATATCGTGGCCATCGATGATGAAGGCATCATCAGGATCATGGGGCGGGTCAAGCGCTTCGCGAAAATCGGCGGCGAAATGGTGTCGCTGGCAGTCGTCGAGAATTGCGCCAGCGCTATCTGGCCGGATAATCTTCACGCAGCTGTCACCCTGCCCGATCCCAGAAAGGGCGAACAAGTTATTTTGTTGAGCGACACCAAGGACAGCAATCGAGAAGACATTCTGGCCTGGGCGAAGAACCATGGCGTGCCCGAACTGTCCGTTCCCAAGCGGGTATACCAAGTGGATGAAATTCCGGTGCTCGGCACAGGCAAGATCGATTACGGAGCCGTTCAGAAAAAAGCCGAGCAATTGCTCGCAGACTGATCAGGCAGACGTCGCCCGGCGCACCGGCAAGTGTTTTTTGCCCCAATCGCGAAGTGACAACAGCGCGGGCGCCAGCTCCTTGCCCTTCTCCGTCAGGACATAATCGTAGCGTTTGGGTGTCGTGGTATAGGCAACACGCTCCAGCACGCCCGCTTCAACGAGCCGCTTGAGACGGTCGGCAAGGATGTGCCGGGTCATTCCACTCGATTCAATGAATTGTTCGAACCGCGACATACCCAAAAAGCAATCGCGCAAAACAAGCATTGTCCAGCGGTCGCCAACAACGGAAAGCGTTCGCGCAACCGGACACCAATTATCTGATAGATCGGACCATTTCATGCTGACACACCTATACTGATTTGCCATAGTTCCAAAACGACACTCAATACGGAGCGATCATGGCAAACTCTCTTGAATTCTATTTCGACTATATCAGCCCATTTTCTTACGTCGCCAATGCTGCAGTAGCGCAACTAGCAGAACGAATTGATGTGTATGTGGAATTCAAACCCATGTTCCTCGGGGCCGTCATGCAATCCACTGGCAACCGCCCGCCAGGTATGGTGCCGGCGAAGGGGGCCTACATGATGAAGGACCTCCTGCGCTGCACCTCGCGCTACGGGTTGGACTTTAGAATGAATCCCTACTTTCCAATGGTAAACACGCGCGTCCTGCTGAGGGCGACATGTGGCCTCGCAAATAATCCAGCCGAACAAAGACGCTTCATGGATTCCGTCTTCCGCCATATGTGGGCGACCGAGACCGCCCTGAAACCAGACGACGAATCATCGGTCAAAGTCATGTGCGAAGCCGAGGGCTTTGAGTACAGTCAAGTTCTAGCCTTCGCTGAAGACCCGGCGAACCGGGAAGCAATGCAATCCAACACCGATTCAGCAATTGCACGTGGCGCATTCGGCGCCCCAACCTTCTTTGTGGGTGATGAAATGTTCTTCGGTCACGACCGCCTGGATTATGCAGTGGAAGCGCTCAAGGCTCAGGCGTAGATGCCAGCCGCCTCTGCGAGCTCCTTGTACGACTTCTCAGGCCGAGGTCCGAAGTGAGAAATGACTTCCGCGGCGGCGATATGCCCGAGATGCGCACAAGTGGCCAAAGGAAGCCCTCGTGAAATGCCAAAAAGGAACCCGGCGGCGTATTGGTCTCCAGCACCGGTCGTATCAACAACGTTTGAGACAGCTTCAGCCCCCACCGTGATCGGGTCTCCCTCGCCTATGACGACAGACCCTTTCTCGCTGCGCGTGACTGCGGCGATTGCGGTGTCGGCCTGAAGTGACGCGAGCGCCTCCTCGAAATTGTCGGTCTGATAGAGGGACAGCAACTCCTCCTCATTCGCGAATACGATGTCCACATTGTTCCGCACGAGTTGGAGGAAGCTGGCACGATGTCGATCAACGCAGAACCGGTCTGACAGGGTGAGCGCAACTTTGCGACCCGCCGCCCGGGCAATCTCTGACGCAAAAACAAAAGCCTCCTTGGCTTCTTCGCGGTCAAACAGATACCCTTCAAGGTACAGAATGCCACCAGAGCGAACCGTCTCTTCGTCTACGTCATTCTTCGAGAAGAGGACCGATGCACCGAGAAAGGTGTTCATGCTGCGCGCGCCATCATCGGTTACGAAGATGATGCTGCGCGCGGTCGCGGGTCCACTTTCGAGTGGCGTCGTGGCGAAGGGCACACCGGTGGCAGCCATTTCCCTGGTGAACTGGCTGCCGAGTTCATCCTTTGAAACCTTGCCAATGTAAGCGGCCTTTGCGCCGAAACTTGCCAAGCCCGCAATCGTGTTCGCTCCACTGCCGCCGGATGTGTAGAGCGGGTCGATCGCCGCTTCAGTCAACGCTTCTGCCCGATCCTCTTCAATGAGATTCATCGCATCCTTGTGGATACCCCACTTCTCGAGAAAGGAATCGTCAGCGCGCGACAGAACATCTACAATTGCATTTCCAAGGCCGACGACGTCGAAGCGGATTTCACTCATTTCACAATTTCCTTGATACCAGCAGGTCGATTGCCAGAGCTGAGTTGTGGACGCAACTGCGCTGCATGCTAAAGGCCTGCGAATGAAAGTTGCTTATCTCTCCTCGCAAGTCACCCAGCCGGGTTCACCAATCCGTCGATCAGACGCATTCGAGCATGATTACATGATGCGTGCGCTGCGGCCGGAGTTCGCTGAGCGCGGGATGCAGATCCTGGACATCTGCTGGGATAATGAATCAGCAGACTGGTCCCGTTTTGATGCTGCGTTGATCGGAACAACCTGGGATTACTGGGATCGACCGGATGAATTCCTGAAGACGCTGGAATCTATTGAACAGCAAACCATTTTGCATAACCCCGCCAGCCTTGTGCGCTGGAACTCGCATAAATCCTATCTGAAAGAGTTGGCCGACCGCGGCGCAAACTTGATTCCCACCTTGTGGATAGATGAAATGACGGACGCGCGTTACCTGCAAGCGTTTGACACGCTTCAATCAGAAAAGCTCGTCTTCAAACGGCAAGTCGGCGCTGGTGCAGCCGGGCAGCATCTTCTGTCACGCGATGACGTCCGTCCAGATATGCCCCATGCCATGATGGTGCAGCCTTTCGTGTCCACCATTCAGACCGAAGGAGAGTATAGCTTCATTTTCGTTGAAGGGACTTTGTCTCATGCGCTGATCAAGCGCGCGAAAAAAGGCGACTACCGGATTCAATCGTCCTACGGCGGTCAGGAAGAAGCGATTACGCCCGCAGCATCGGACCTTCAGGCCGCGAGAGACGTTCTGACGACATTGGACGACGTGCCGCTCTACGCTCGTGTTGATATGATCCGGCATGAAGACGGGTCCCTGCTCCTGATGGAACTCGAACTGATCGAGCCATACCTCTATCCGGAACAAGGACCACGCCTGGGTGAGCTGATGGCCAAAGCCATCTCAGCACGTATCAGGGCGCGCTAGAGCTTACTCGCCAAGGGTATAAACCAGCGAGAATTTCGTCGCTGTATCCGTCGCCTCGTAGGTTGGCTGAGGCGATGTATCGTGCCGCACGTCAAACGACACCCGAGCGGCCAGGTGACCATTCAAAGCTGCAGTAAGACCGATGCTGTTGTTGATCTGGGTAGACTCCTGTCCATAAACGACGTTCGTCTTGTTGCTGAGGGATACCGCCTCATTGAAGGCATAGAAGTATTCTGACTGGGCTACGGCGCCGAGCGATTCTTCAGTGCTGGCCGGAATGATGGTCACCGCGCCTGTGTTGGCATCTGTCGTGACTTGTCGCTTCACTTCGTCGATCTTGAAACCGGGACCGCCACGAACAGTCCAATTGTGGTCTTCATCGTCCAGAATGTGCCAACCGACACCGCCGCCGACAAAGGTACGGCTGTCAAAGCCGGTGAACTGGTCGACTTCGTAAGACGCGCGACCAAACGTAAACATGGTGTCGTTGAAATCATGCTCTACGTCGCCTGCCAGGAAATAGCGATTACGGCTCTCAATGCCGTCTTCCTCGCCATAATCTCCTGAAAGCTGCAGGCCGAAATTCCATGCGCCGGAAGCTCGATCAACATCGACGGCCAGTCCCGCTTCGGATGTTTCAGTGTTCCCTGTTGTCAGACCTGCGCTGAGGGCTGCTTCTCCTGACCAACCATCTTCGGCGATCGCCGGTAACGCAGACACCAGACTGACTGACGCTGCGCTCACGAGAATTTTGGCGACATGTTTCATACGGTACGCTCCATTTCAAAACCTGCGAGAGGCCGTGTCGGGGGGAGATGGCCGTGATTTGGTTAAATTTGGGCGAACTGGAGGCACCGGTTCAGCAGTGCATCAGGGCCACAGTGTCTCAGTTGGATTTCGGGCCTAAAGCCGAGACAGATGCCGGATCTGGTGTCTTTGGCTTGAACCGGCACAAATCAATGATCGCGCAATGCCAACACTCGGGTTTCCTCGCCTTGCAGACATATCGCCCATGAAGGATGAGCCAGTGGTGGGCGCCTTTCTTGAACTCTGGAGGCGTCGCGCGTTCCAGGCCCGCCTCGACTTCGTCCGGGTTTCTACCAGGGGCGAGCCCGGTGCGATTTGATACTCTGAATATATGCGTATCAACGGCGATGGTCGGCTGACCAAACGCCTCATTGAGCACAACATTCGCCGTCTTGCGTCCCACGCCCGGCAACTGGACGAGTTCCTCGCGCGTTTCCGGAACTTTTCCGCCGAACGTTTCGATCAGCATCTTGCTGAGCGCGATCACGTTCTTGGCTTTGTTGCGCCACAGGCCGATCGTCTTGATGTGTTCGGCTACACCCTCCTCTCCCAGCTGAAGCATCTTCTCAGGCGTGTCCGCCACAGCAAACAACTTCGCAGTCGCCTTGTTCACGCCGACATCTGTCGCCTGAGCGGACAGCGCGACAGCGACAACCAGCGTATAGGGATTGACGAAATCCAGCTCGGTCTTGGGGTCCGGCCTGTCCTGCGCAAGTGCGGCGAACAAGGCGGTGGCTTTCTCGCGACCGAACACCCGTGGCGGGCGCTTTTTTGAAGCCGGTTTTGAGGGAGATTTTGGCTTTGTCATACCGCCTGTCTAATGAACCCTCGCCGACGAACAAGACCGTGCTATCTAGTTCGCATGACCGAAACGCAGGAAATCGTCTACATGGACGCGGTGTTGCGTCCCAACCAATCGCTGAGCGAGCGTGGTTTTGCCATTGTAATGGCAATTGTTGGCGTCGTCAGTTTCGCTACGGGCATGATGTTCATGGCTTTGGGCGCTGTTCCGGTAATCGGCTTCTTTGGGCTGGATGCCCTGATCTTCTATTTTCTCTTCCGTGCTTCCTTCAGAAAACAACGCGAAGAGACGCGAATCATTGTGACCGCAAGCGAGCTGCAACTCACCCATACCCCCAACAAAGGGGGCGAGAAGCGTGTCACTCTTCCATCGGCATTCGCGCGAGTCGAACTGGACGAACCGCTGACAACCAGCAGCTGGTTGCGAATCGAGTACGGAAAAAAAGCCTACATTATTGGGCGGTTCCTAACGCTATCAGAGAGAAAATCGCTGGCCAATGCGATACGTGCGGCACTGCTGGCATCAAAGCGCGAACGACATTTCTCATAAAAATGACGCCTGCGTCATAGTTTTTTCAGAATAGCCATGTTAAGGTGACGCCGACGTCATAAATCGAGCCTGAGACAAAGGCTCACTGTCGGAGGAACATCCATGGCTGCCGATACGGTTCACCTGTTAGATCACCCTGCCCTGCAACGCCCAAAGATCTCTCATCGGGATCCATTGTTTGAGGGCTATCTGGAAATTGGCCAGCCAGCGCCGCCAGCCAGCGAGTTGCCGCTGTCAGAGCTTCATCCGGAAGATCCTGAACTCTGGCGCCAACAAAAAATGTGGGATCGTTTTGAACGCCTGCGCAACGAAGCGCCCGTTCACTATACAGCGGATTCTTTTGTCGGTCCGTTCTGGTCCATCAGCCGCTACGAAGACATCATGGCGGTAGATACCGACCACAAGCGCTTCTCCTCCAGCTGGGAATATGGCGGCATCACTCTGGGTAGCCCGCCCGCTGATTTCGAATTGCCGATGTTCATCGCCATGGACGAACCGCAACACTCAGAACAACGCAAAACTGTTCAGCCGGCCGTTGCGCCCAACATGCTGAAAGAGTTTGAACCGCTCATTCGCTCCCGAACCCAGGGTCTTCTTGATTCCCTGCCCGTCGGTGAGCCGTTCGACTGGGTCGACAAAGTGTCCATCGAACTGACCACGATGATGCTGGCTACCTTGTTTGATTATCCATTCGAAAAGCGCCGCGACCTCACTCATTGGTCCGATATGGCGACCGGCATGAACAATCCAGACATCTGCCCTGGCGGTGAAGAACAGTGGAAACGCGAGATGATGGAGTGTCTCGCCACCTTCATGCAGATCTTCCAGGAGCGCGGCGCACAGCCCCTGAAGAACGATCTGATAAGTTTGCTGGCTCATGGCGAAAAAACCAGGAACATGACGCCGATGGAATTGCTCGGCAATGTGATCCTGCTGATCGTTGGCGGCAATGACACAACCCGCAACTCGATGACGGCATCTGTCTACGCGCTGAACAAATACCCAGCTGAATACGAAAAGCTGAAGGCCGACCACTCCCTCATCCCGAACATGGTTTCAGAAACCATTCGCTGGCAAACGCCTCTGGCACACATGCGCCGGACAGCGCTTGAAGATGTCGAGATGCACGGCCAAACCATCAAGAAGGGCGATCAGGTCGCCATGTGGTATGTTTCCGGAAACCGCGACGAGCGCTTCTGGGATCGCCCGAACGACTACATTATCGATCGCGAGAATGCCCGCCGTCATATCTCGTTCGGCTTTGGCATCCACCGCTGCGTCGGCAATCGTCTCGCTGAACTTCAGCTTCAGATATTGTGGCAGGAACTGATGGAGCGTTTCAGCCACATTGAGGTTATGGACGAACCATCCTTCACGGCCGGCGCATTCGTCAAAGGCTATACTTGGATGCCCGTGGTCCTGCATGGAAAATAGTCTTTGGCTGACGCCACGCTAAGCCTTTAAACCTCCCATCATCGCCAGATGGGAGGTTTTTTCATGGACGTTTCAAAAGCCGTTGATCAACGCATATCAACTCGGGCCTTTCTACCTGATGCCTTGCCGGAATCGGAAATCCGCGACTGGCTGGAACAGGCCCGGCGGGCCCCTTCTGGTGGAAACACCCAGCCTTGGCGAACGATAATTGTCAGCGGAGCAGCCAAGGATGCAGTTATCGGAATGGCCGCGCCAGTACTTGCAGCCAATCCGAAAGGTCAGCCAACAGATCGTCCGATATACCCCAAGGATCTCTGGGAGCCTCACGAGTCGCGCCGCCGGAAGGTAGGTGAGATGATGTATGAAGCTCTTGGCATTCCTCGCGAGGATCGTGCTGCGCGCGTTGGCTGGTTTGCCAACAATTTCCGATTCTTCGGTGCGCCAGTCGCAGCCTTCATCATTATCGACGAGAGAATGGGGCACGGACAATGGGGGCACACCGGCATGTATCTGCAGACGTTGGCGCTGCTCGCCGAAGAGCGCGGTTGGGGCACCTGCATGCAGGAGTGTTGGGGGATGCTACGCCCTGCCCTGAAAGAACACTTCAAGCTGTCCGATACGGAAATGGTCTGGTGCGCCATGGCGGTGGGCAAGCCGGATAAGGAACACCCGGTCAACACGCTCCGCGCTGAGCGCGCTCCGCTCGACGAAATTGCCGAACTACACGGTTTCTGAATTTCGCCCCAATCCTGCCGGATCTGCATGGCGCAATAGCGTCATGCTTACCCGTCGCTCTGCTCTTCTTTGTGGCCTGGCCATGCCTTTGGCACCGGCCCAGCTCTTCAAGGAAACGCTTCCCTGGCCCACGCGGCTGGTAAATTCGGCGCGCAGGCAAATTGGCGTCACGCGGACATACGATCCTGCCTATGTGCAACTGGATTATCCGATGGGCGACATCCCACGCGACCGGGGCGTATGCACCGACGTTATTATTCGTGCCTACCGCGACGCTTTTCAGATCGACCTTCAGAAACTCGTCCATGAGGACATGATGGAGGCGTTCAACTCCTATCCAGCGATTTGGGGGCTCACACGACCTGACAGGAATATTGACCACCGCAGAGTGCCGAACCTCGAACGCTTCATCGAACGATATGGCAGCGCTCTTTCAACACCGAGCAAAGTAACCGATTGGAAAGCTGGTGATCTGTATACGATGCGCTACAAGGGCAGCTTGCCGCATATTGGGATCGTGTCAGACAGGACGTCCTACTCTGGCACACCACTTGTGATTCACAATATAGGGTGGGGCACGTCTGAGGACGACATAATCGGTCGCTTCGATTTCGAGCGAAGGTTCAGACTTTCGCCCATGTCACTGATCTGACCTATTCGTCGTCATCCCATGAGGTCATGGGTTGCTCGGGAATTCGCGGCTGTTTGGACAGCTGGATCACGGCCGCCTTAACGTCTCCGCTGTCAAACTCCTCTTCCTCGACTACTGTACGCTGAGGCGCGCGCGTATAGGAAAAAACGCTGACAGTATCGGCGTCGTCATCCTCGCTTTCTTCAAGCGCTTCGTCCGTACCCGTTTCTTCCAGTGCCGCGTCCTCGACGATGGCTTGCGCTTCATCTCCGTCTTCCTCAGCGTCCATGAAGTCAGTCACAAAGGTTTCAGTCTCTTCAAGGGCAGTGGAATCATCTCCCGGCATCTCTTCGCCATTCAGCGCTTCTTCGTCCGGCATCTGGAAGCCTTCCGGAATTACATCGGACAAGAGGCCCTCGGCTTCGAGGTCTACTTTGCCAGGGAGGGTGTCGAGACTTTCAAGCCCAAAATGCTCCATGAATGCATCTGTCGTGCCGTAGGTGATCGGCTGTCCGGGTGTTTTGCGGCGCCCCTTGATCTTCACCCAGCCGGTTTCCAGCAGAGTATCGATGGTTGTTTTCGAAACCGCGACACCGCGCACTGCTTCAATCTCCGCCCGAGTCACGGGCTGGCCGTATGCAATGATTGCAAGCGTCTCCAGCGTGGCCTGTCCGAGTCGCTTTTGCACCTGGCGTTCTTCGACGAACAGGTAGGATAAATCCTGCGCCGTCTGGAATCGCCACTTCCCGGCCACTTCCACAAGATTGACACCACGGCTGACATATTGCGCCTTAAGCGCCATAAGCACTTCAGCCGCCTCTACGCCATGAGGAAGTGTTTCCGAGATCTGCTCTGCACTCAGTGGTTCACCGGCCGCAAACAGGATTGCTTCTGCTCGGCGTATGCCCTCCGCCAGTGCTTCGCTCGCCCCTTCAGCCAAGGCTTCTTCAGAGCGGCGGTAGGCGAACGACAATTGCGCAATGGGATCGCGGTCCGTATCAGGCGTGTCGTCAGTCATCAGGTGATTCTCAAGCGGTTGCATTTTGGCCCCCCTCTGGTCGTTCACCGGCATTACGCAAGTAAAGCGGTGCGAAATGCTCTTTCTGGCGCACATCGACTTCACCATCTCTGGCAAGCTCCAATGCGGCTGAAAACACACTTGCTGTGACAGACCGTGGCGGCAGTTCCGGATCCACGTCTGTCATGGTTGAGCGGATCTCGTCCAGCGAGGACCACTGTTCCAACTGTTGCCGAAGTGCACGCAAAGTGGTCCGCGCCAGCTCCAGCGGCAGCACGAGTTGCTGCTCGATTGTATGCGGGCGTTCTTTCTCACGACGATCACGAATGGCACCGAAGGCTTGCGTCAATTCAAACAACGATGCCTTGAATTCAGTGTGCTTCACCACTTTTGGCTGAACTGGCGCCCCACGAAGGTAAACCACATTGTTTAAAATTGGCCCCGCCTCAAGCTCTTGTACGGCGCTGCGCATTGCATCCAGCCGTTTGAGCCTGAATGCCAGGCGTTCGGCCATTTCCTCGCCTGTCGGCTCATCTTCCCCAGTGCTTTCAGGCTTGGGAAGCAAAAGGCGCGATTTCATGAATGCCAGCCAAGAGGCCATCAGCAGATAATCTGCGGCAAGGTCTATCCGTTGGCTTTTCGCTTGATCGATAAAGTCGAGATACTGCTCAGCCAGAGACAACATCGAGAGATGAAGCAGATCGACTTTCTGTTTACGTGCCAACTCCAGCAAGAGGTGCAACGGCCCCTCATACCCGCCGACATCGACCGAGAACAGATCGCCAGCTTCTGCTTCCTGAGCGTCTGCCGACAAGGCGTCGATGGAAATCATGTCAGAGCTCATGCCGCGCCCGCCAATTCCGGAAAGTAGGATCGGAATGTGTTCCATCCTTGCGCCACATCGAAATCCTGTTCATGCGTCGACAAAGCCTCAGCGCGTTGGGCCCGCGCCAAGGACTTGTCGGTAAGTTCAGGGGCAACAGATGCAACTTCTGACATTTCGGCCAGAATCTCCTGAGCATCAGACAAGAAACCAGAACAGTGCAAAAGCACGTCACATCCTGCAGCGATCGCCGCCTGACCTCGCTCGCCCAGACTGCCGCCCAGCGCTTTCATCCCCAGATCGTCTGTCATCAGCAGACCATCAAACCCGATTCGCTGGCGGATCACGTCTTGAATCATGATTTTTGACAGCGTGGCCGGCACAGTGGCGTCAAATGCGTCATAGGCAATGTGAGCGGTCATGGCCATTGGCGCATCCGCGAGCCGCGCAAAAGCATCAAAATCCTTGGATAGCTCGTTGTCGCCAGCCGTGACACGCGCCAATTCCATATGGCTATCGGCCTTGGAACGCCCATGCCCAGGAATATGCTTGATCACGCCCGCTACGCCGCCAGCTGCCAGGCCGGCAAGTGCGGCTCCAGCAAGACTTGCAACCGTTTCGGTATCAGAGCCGAAGGCCCGATCCCCAATAACGTCATGCGCGCCCGCTACGGGAACATCCACAACCGGCGCGCAATCCGCGTGGATCGCCATGTTTGTCAGTTCCGACGCGATCAGGCGGTGCCCAAGCCAAGCTGCCGACAGACCGAGATCTCGATCTCGAGCGTAAATTTCGGCATAATCCTGTCCACGTGGAAACAGCGGCCACTCCGGCGCTTTCAAACGGGCAACCCGGCCGCCTTCCTGATCTATGAATATCAAGCACGGACGCTGCATCGCGTTCCAGATATCGTCGACAAGCTGGCGGACCTGCTGACGCGATACACAGGAACGCCCCATCAGAATGACGCCCCAAGGCTGCTGCGCCGCAAACAGAGCGGCTTCATCTGCAGTCAGGACTGAGCCTGATACGCTGAGGATGCAGGCCTTCATCACTAGCCTGTCACCACGATGCAGTTATCCCCCGCGGCTTTGACAGCATCACAGAATTCAGATGCATCCGCGCGATCTGCAAAGCTACCAACGCGCAGGCGGTAGAATACGCCTTTAGCGCCGAGATCAGCTCGCTGAATGTGCTTTGTGGCGCTGCCGAACAATTCGGGCTTCTTCCGGTTCAACTCAGTCCAGGCCGACTCCGCAGCTTCTTGTGAGCGGAACGCTGCGAGTTGTACCAAAAATGCGCCGCCATTCGAAAACGCGAACTCCGGCGCCGCTGAAACAGGCTTTCGTTGGACTTGCGGTGCTGGCAGCGGTGCGGCCGGAGTGGCGGGAACCACGCGCAAGGGCTCTTCCTCGTCTTCTGGCATGGATTCCAAGTCGGCCAGAGCGCGCACCTGGTCGTCATCGGGCTCAGCGCCTTCTCGACCGGGTCGCAACTCAATTGGGGGGCCTCCTTGCAGAAGACCATCCTCAGCGTTTTCAAGTTCGGCAACTTGGGATTCAGTCATGATTGGACGCTCAGAGTCGTCCATCTGGTCGTAAAAGCGTTTGTCAGTATCCGGGATGGCAACGCCTTCACGATCTTCAGGGGCGCGCTTGTAGGGTTGCTTGTCTGCAATAACGCTTGGAATACCCGCGCCATTGTCCCGAATGCCCTGCCTGTACGTGTTCCAGACCACAGCGCCAAACACCAGCAAAACACCTATCGCCAGGGCGAGTATAAGCGGGCCACGCGCGGAATCGTCCTCACGCACGTCAAAACCGCGATAATCGTCCTCGAACGGGGAATAATCCCTGTCATCTTCCCGGTATCGCCCCATGGAATCACCCTTAGAACAGCTTCACAAAGTTAATATTAGCGACCGTTTCGTTAACGACGCTTGAATGCCACGTCAGAAACCGTGACCGCTGCTGTATCGTCGGCGTTACGTGTCCGGAACGGCAGAAATGTGACTATCGCAGGACATCTGGATGATAGAGACGTCGGTGCTCTTCAATTGCGTACGTATCCGTCATGCCGGCAATGTAGTCGCAGACAATTCGTGCGCGCCGCGCTTCGTCAGCCTGGGCGGCGTCCAGACGCCATAGAGAAGGCAAAGTATCCGGCTCTTTCAGGAATATATCAAACAATTCGGCAAGCATCCGCTTTGCTTTGCTTCGCATCCTGTTGACGGTGTAATGCTTATACATGCGCTCGTGCAGAAACGCGCGTAAAGCTCTCTGACGACTTTCCAGTTCTTCGGAAAATGCGACCAACGGCACGTCCATTGCGCGAACATCGGCGGCGCTTTTGGGCGCGTACTCTTTTATTCGGCGCTCGGTTTCTGATGTCAGGTCATTGATCCAAAGTCCGATCAGGCGCCGCACAGCTTCGTACGAGACCATTCGGTCTTTCAAATGCGGATATTCCAGTTTCACGGACCGGAATACGTCTCCGACAATTGGAAGGTCCATAAGGTCGTCGACCGTGAACAGACCTGCAGCGATGCCGTCATCAATGTCGTGATTGTTATATGCAATGTCGTCCGACAACGCTGCGACCTGAGCTTCAGGACCGGCAAACTGGTGTGGCTCAAGGTCCATGAAGTTTGCATATTGGCGGAAGGCGGCTGGCAGCGATTCCATTGGTGCATCCCGCGTCACCATTGGTCCATTGTGTTTGACGAGGCCCTCCAGCAGCTCCCAAGTGAGATTGAGTCCTTCGAAATTGGGGTAGCGAACTTCCAGTTTTGTCACCACGCGTAGCGTCTGTGCATTGTGATCAAACCCCTGGTAATCGGCCATGCATTCATCAAGCTGGTCTTCCCCGGCATGACCGAACGGGGGGTGTCCGATATCGTGCGCCAACGCCAAAGCCTCTGCGAGATCTTCATCCAGACCAAGCGTTCGGGAGATGCTTCTCGCGATTTGGGCTACTTCCAGTGAATGGGTCAGCCGCGTGCGGAAATGGTCGCCTTCATGCGCAACGAAAACCTGCGTCTTCTGCTTCAAGCGACGAAAAGCGGTGGAATGAATGATGCGGTCACGATCCCGCTGGAATGGCGTCCGCGTGGCGGATGGGGCCTCTTCATGGTACCGACCACGACTATCCTCGTGCCTCGTAGCAAACACTGCTCTCTTTTCCATTGGCTAGAGAATCCCTATGTTGAGGTCATGAGCACGATTACCGTCCCCGATGTGACCCTTACAGCCTCCGCTGCCAAGCGAATTAATGCGATTCTGGCAAAACAGGACGGCGTAGACTATCTGCGCGTATCCGTTGAAGGCGGCGGATGCTCCGGCTTTTCCTACAAGTTTGATTTCGACAAGGTAGCAAACGCTGATGATGTGGTGCTTGAGCGCGATGGCGCGAAGGTTCTGATCGATGAAATGAGCCTCGAATTCCTGAAGGGATCCGAGATTGATTTCACAACCGAGCTGATCGGGGCGGCCTTCAAGATCAACAATCCGAATGCGACAGCTGCGTGTGGCTGCGGAACCAGTTTTTCGATTTAACTTGCCTCGCCCAACGGCATGGTCGCTAGGTGGTCCTCAAATTTGAGCGAGGATTAAACCATGCCTACAGCAAAGCCGTTTCGCATCGATGTGCCCCGTGTAAAACTCGACACCATCATGGCGCGGGTCAAAGCGTATGATTGGTTTCCTGCTCCTGCAAACGAAGACGGCTTCACTTACGGCATGTCAACGCCGGTGATGAAGGACATCCAGCGATACTGGCTCGCTGGATACGACTGGCGCAAATCAGAGGAAATCCTCAACAAGTTTCCTAGCTACAAAGTCGAGATTGAGGGCCAGGTAATTCATTTCGTTCATGTCGTTGGGGAAGCAGGCGGAAGACGCCCCCTGCTGTTGACGCATGGCTGGCCGGGATCGGTCTTCGAGTTCTGGGAATCAATTGCACCGCTCGCATTTCCATCTCGCTACGAAGGTAACTCCGAAGATGCCTTTGACCTGATTATTCCGTCCCTTCCCGGCTACGGATTTTCAGGAGCTCCGAAATCTCCCATCGGACCTCGGACCACGGCGGCGCTGTGGGACACGTTGATGCGGGACGTGCTGAAATATGATTCCTATCTTGCTCAGGGCGGCGATTGGGGAAGCATGGTCACCTCCCATCTTGGTCTCAATCATGGCACAGTCGATGGCAAAGGAGGATGTCGCGCAATTCATCTCAATATGACGGGATTTCGTCCCACACCTGCTACGCCGGAAAATGAAGACGAAGCCAATTGGCTTACCGGCATGCAGGATGCGATGCAGCGTGAAGGCGCCTACCTCATGCAACAGTTGACCAAGCCGCAAACGCTGGCGATGGCGCTGATGGACTCTCCTGTGGGCACGGCTGCATGGATCATCGAGAAGTTCAACGGATGGTCTGACCTTTCAGAGGGCGGACTACTTGATACCTACACGAAAGACCAGTTGCTCACCAATGTGATGATCTATCTCGTGAACGATGCCATTGCGACCAGCGTCTGGTTCTACAATGGATTCGCTCAGGAAGGCGGTAATGCGCTGCCTGAAGGCGTTCGTTGCGAAACACCAACTGGCTTTGCAAGCTACCCCGGAGAGCCGGTCTACAAGCCTGCGCCGCGGTCCTGGATGGAACGCGCCTACAACATCACTCGTTGGACGGATATGCCCCGTGGCGGCCATTTTGCTGCGATGGAAGAGCCCGAACTCTTCGTCAAGGAAATGCGCGAATGGGCGCGAGAACTTGACGCTTAAGCTCTTAGATCTTTGGCGAGATTATCCAGCACAGCGTTCGCGAACTTTGCTTCCTGCTCTTCGAAGAAGTCGTGAGCAAGCGAGACATACTCATCAAGAATGATCGCGTTCGAGAGATGCTGGTGCTGGATGAATTCAGCCGCGCCGGCCCGCAACAATGCTCGCATGGTTGCATCCAGACGGGTCAGTTTCCAGCCGGATGCGAGACGCGCCAGAATTGCTTTATCGATGGCAGCCTGGTGTTCGACGACTGCGTTTACAATGGATTTGAAGATGTCCGGATCGGCTTCCTCGATCGGCTCTTCATTCGGTCCAATGCCAAGCCGGTCTTCCATGAAGGCGCGAATAGTGGCGCGTGCGGATTTCCCGGTCTGCTCCATTTCGTAGAGCGCCTGAACGGCTGCGAGGCGCGCTCCCGCCCGCCTCGCTCTTGTAACTTCAAATGGGATCTTCTGATCGGTCACCGAATAAGTTCCTTGCGGAATTTGATCATCGCCAGGCATGCTTCTGCAGCGTCCTTACCCTTGTTACCGCGCTTGCGATCCGCGCGGGCAAGTGCCTGCTCTTCATTCTCAACTGTGAGGATACCATAGCCGATGGCCTGGCGCCGCTGAACGATGAGGTCCATCAAGCCACGTGCACTTTCACCACAGACATAGTCATAGTGAGACGTCTCTCCGCGAATGACGCAGCCAAGCGCAACCGCACCATCAAACCGGCCGCTATCTGCCGCCATCGCGATCAGTCCCGGCAGTTCGAATGCACCAGGCACTTCCATTACGGTGACTTTTGCGCCAGCCGCTTCGAGTGCTTCCAGAGCCCCGGCTTCCAATTCATCAGAAATGTGTTTGTAGTAGCGGGAAATGGCGACAAGTACGCGTTCAGCCATCAATTGCTCTCCTCATCAAGTTTGCGCCACCCCTCTATGCTTAAGCCATAGCCGTCAAGGCCTGCGAGGCGGGTGGGCTGAGTACCAGAAAGATAAATCATCTTGCGAACGCCCAGGTCACGCAGGATTTGCGCCCCTACACCATACTCCCGGATGGGCGCAGTGGGATCTGCAGGCGCAGACGGCATCAGGCCGAGGCGCTCTGCAATAACGTTCGGCCGGATCGTGTTCACGAAAACTATCACGCCCGGCTCATCGGCGTCCGCGATCATACGCATTGCGCGACCGACAAGGCCCTGACGGGGGCCATTTTCACCCAGCACGTCAGACAGAACATCCATGCGGTGAACACGCACGAGCGTGGTGCTGTCAGGCGTGATATCGCCATGAACAATGGCAATATGTTCAGAATTGTCGAGCGCATTGCGGAAGCAAACCGTTTTGAATCCTTCGCCAAAGCCGGAATTCAACGGCGCCTCGACACGTCGCTCCATGAAGCGATCATTCTTCCGACGCCACGCGATCAGATCAGCAATCGTTCCGATCTTCAGATTGTGGAGCTGCGCAAACGCAACGAGCTCTGGCAGCCGGGACATCGAGCCGTCCTCGTTCATGATCTCACAGATCACACCGGCAGGATAAAGCCCGGCCATGCGGGAGATATCTACGGCTGCCTCGGTATGCCCGGCTCTGACCAATGTGCCGCCCTCGCGCGCGATGAGCGGGAAGACATGCCCCGGCGAAACGATGTCTTCATGGTCCTTCGTAGGATCGATCGCGACCGCAATTGTCCGAGAACGATCGTGGGCTGAAATGCCCGTTGTTACGCCCTCTTTTGCTTCGATCGAGACCGTGAAGGCGGTGCCCATACTTTCCCGGTTGTTCCGGGTCATCATATCCAGGTTCAGCGTGTGGGCGCGCTCCTGAGTCATTGCAAGGCAAATAAGCCCACGACCATGACGGGCCATAAAGTTAACATGTTCCGGCGTCGCGAAGTTTGCCGGAATGATGAGGTCACCCTCATTCTCGCGATCTTCTGCATCGACCAGAATGTACATCCGGCCATTGCGGGCATCTTCGATAATCTCATCAATCGAAGAGATGGCCTCGTGGAATTCGCTACTCATGACGCTTACTGCCCTTCTGGCGCATCGGCGCCGATCATGCGTGCCACGTAGCGCGCGAGCATATCGATCTCAAGATTGACGCTGGAGCCGGACTGCAGTTCGTTGAGGGTTGTCACGTCCCACGTGTGAGGAATGATCGCGAGCTGGAAATCCCCATTCGGCAACGCCTCGGCGACGGTGAGCGACACGCCGTTCACGGCGGCAGACCCTTTCGTTGCGAAATAGCGCGAAATCGCTTCAGGTGGCCGAATGGTGATCCGAAAACTCTCGCCCTCTGGCTCGATGGACATCACCTGACCGACGCCATCGACATGGCCAAACACGAAGTGCCCGCCCAATTCATCGCCCAGTTTGAGACTTTGTTCGAGATTGACCCTGGATCCGACGTGGAGGTCGCCAAGAATAGTTTTTGCCAGTGTTTCAGGCACTGCCTCCGTCGCAAACCAGGCGCCGCGCTCTCCCTGCCCCATATCCACGACAGTGAGGCACACACCGGAGTGCATGATCGAGGCGCCCATGGAGATTTCATCAAGAGGGTAGCCGCTTTCGACTTCAAACCGGCGCAGGCCATTGCGATCTTCAACAGACCGAACCGTACCAACGTCGGTCACCAGACCTGTAAACATTTTCCTGCCCTTAGTTTCTTATTCAGACTCGTACATAGGTATCGAGAACGTCATCCCCAATCCGTTCCGTTGCGACAGCGCGCCAACGTGACGCCTGACCGAGGTCTGAAAGCCCCAGAGCCCCGAGAGCAGGTAGGCCGTCTCCTCCGATCAGGATAGGCGCACGGAACCAGGCAATCTCATCAACCAATCCCTCGCGAATGAAGCTCGCCGCGAGAGTACCGCCACCTTCAATAAGTAACGACGACAAACTTTCGGCCTCAACGCGTCGCAGCAAATCGTTGACATCCACCCGGATGCCCCGTCCGCAACGCCAGATCTCCACGCCACTTGCCGCCAATATGTCCTGCGGCTGGCCATTCGTGGCGACGACAACGCGGCCCGTCCCGGCCGATTGAACCAATCTGGAACTTCTAGGTGTGCGCCCATGAGAATCCGCCACGATCCTGACCGGCTGCTTCGCAGGCAGCGGTACGGTCCGCGCCGTCAAGAGTGGATCGTCAGCGAGTACTGTGCCGATACCCACAAGGATCGCATCATGAGCCGCCCTGAGCTGATGCCCCCGTGCGCGGGATTCGCTGCACGTGATCCACTGGCTTGTTCCATCAGACAAGGCGATACGTGCGTCCAGCGATGTTGCGATCTTCAGGGTGACCTTGACCCCGCTCATTCCTCGTCGCCCTCATCGTCGAGCGCAGTGTTTTCAATGAACTGGGCGAAATCGTTCGGATCCTTGAAATCCTTGTAGACACTTGCAAACCGCACATAGCCAACAGGGTCGACCCGACGCAGGGCTTCCATCGCGAATTCCCCGACATCGTTTGAAGATACCTCGGTCTCGCCGGCACTTTCGAGGTTTCTCGCAATTCCGGAAACCATCTGGTCAATCTGATCGCGATCCACTGGCCGTTTCCGCAAAGCGATCGTGATAGACCGAGTCAGGCGATCACGATCAAACGGCACCCGTTTTCCGTCTCGCTTCACCACGGTAATTTCGCGAAGTTGAACTCGCTCAAAAGTGGTGAAGCGGGCCCCACAAGACTCGCAAACCCGCCGGCGACGGACAGCCGTGTTGTCTTCAGCCGACCGGCTGTCCTTCACCGATGTGTTCTCGGAACCGCAGAACGGGCAGCGCAAAGTCTATCAGCCCCCCAAACCATTATAAATTGGGAATTGCGCGGTAAGCGCCTTTACTTCTTCGCGAACCTTGTCCTCAGCCGAACCGCTCTCACCAGAAGCGACAGCGTCCACAATTTCGCCAATCCAGTTGCCGATCTGAGTAAACTCTGCTTCGCCGAATCCACGCGTTGTGCCCGCGGGTGAACCGACCCGTATGCCGCTGGTAATTGTTGGCTTCTGGGGGTCGAATGGAACGCCATTCTTGTTACAGGTAATAAATGCGCGCTCCAGCGCATGTTCGGCGTCACGACCCGTTACGTTTTTCGGACGCAGGTCAATCAAGGCTACATGCGTATCCGTACCACCAGAAACAACATCAAGACCGCTGGCTTTGCACGCCTCCGCCATGGCGGACGCGTTTGCGACAACTTGAGCCGCGTAGGTTTTGAATTCCGGTGTCAGGGCTTCCCCGAACGCAACGGCTTTAGCGGCGATCACATGCATCAGAGGACCGCCCTGAATGCCCGGGAAGATTGCTGAGTTGATCTTCTTGGCTAGCGCTTCGTCATTGGTCAGGATCATGCCGCCGCGTGGACCGCGCAGGGTCTTGTGCGTCGTCGTGGTCGCAACATGCGCATATTCAAGCGGATTCGGATGTGCGCCGCCGGCAACCAATCCAGCGAAGTGGGCCATATCCACCATGAACAGCGCACCGACCTCATCAGCGATTTCGCGGAAGCGCTTGAAATTGATCTGACGCGGGTAAGCCGATCCACCGGCGATAATCAGTTGAGGACGATGTGCTTTCGCCAGTCGCTCAACCTCAACGAAATCGATCTGGTCGTCTTCGCGGCTAACTCCATACTGCACAGCATTGAACCATTTACCCGACTGGTTTGGACGCGCCCCATGCGTAAGGTGTCCACCAGCATCCAGGCTCATACCAAGAATTGTGTCTCCTGGTTTCAATACCGCCTGAAACACGCCTTGGTTGGCCTGACTACCGGAGTTGGGCTGTACGTTGGCAAACTCGCAATTGAAGAGTTGTTTGGCCCGTGAAATAGCCAGCTCTTCCGCAATATCCACGAATTCGCATCCGCCATAATAGCGCCGACCGGGATACCCTTCCGCATACTTGTTCGTCAGGATCGTACCCTGCGCATCAAGCACGGCCTGGGAAACGATGTTTTCCGAAGCAATCAATTCAATTTGCTGCTGCTGACGCGTGCGCTCTTTCTTGATTGCTTCGAACAGTTCAGGATCACGTTCCTCCAGCCTTTGGCTGAAGAAATCGGTCGTGTCGGGGCGTGCTGACTGGGCTGTGTCTGCCATGTAGCGAATCTCCTGCTGGGTTACGCGCTGTTTACGCCCGGCGGCGAGAAGCCGCAACCATTCCAAACCGCGCACGGCAGAATATCGCACTCAATGCCGTCATGATGCGAATTAACATCAAGAATATCATGTAAATACTTGAAGATGTGTGGTATTTAAAGATTAACAGGGGCTACAAATCAAAACTCCATATCGCTTTTCATACCCGAGTCTTGTCCGACCATGACCGAATACGAGACATCTGACCTACTCGACATGACGACGGAGATCGTTTCGTCGTACATCTCTAATAATCAAATTGATGCAGAGACGTTGCCTGTCCTGATCCGCAATGTTTACAGCACAGTCTCTTCCCTGTCCGCGACAAGCGAACCAGTCACAGAGACAGCCGAGCCCGCCGTCCCGATCGCCAAATCCATATTGCCTGATTACCTGATCTGCCTGGAGGATGGGCGAAAGCTCAAGATGCTGAAGCGCTACCTTCGGTCGAAATTCGACATGACGCCTGAAGAGTATCGTGCGAAATGGGACCTTCCTTCGGATTATCCCATGGTTGCGCCCAACTACGCAAAACTCAGGTCAAAACATGCCAAACAAATCGGTCTGGGCAAGAAAGCGGCACCGACTACCGGCAAGAAAGCCAAATAGGCACCAAGATACCTAAGCGGCCTTGTCGAGCCCAAGCTGTTTCCAAACAGCAAGAATGGCCGCGACCAGCTCGTCCATCATGACCTCATCATGGACAGGGCTAGGCGTGAAGCGGAGACGCTCGGTGCCTTTTGGAACTGTTGGATAGTTGATCGGCTGCACGTAAATCCCAAAATCAAACAGCAGCGTGTCAGACAGGGCCTTGCAACGCTCAGGGTCTCCCACAAGCAACGGAACAATATGGGTGTCCGTGTCAATCATTGGCAGACCGGCATCACGAAACTTCTGCTTCAGCAATGCAGCATTGGCCTGATGTTTTCCGCGCAGTTCGCGCCCCGCATCTGTCCGCAACTTCTGAATGCTGGCCAGAGCACCAGCCGCCATGACCGGGCAGGTTGACGTCGTGAAAATAAATCCCGAAGCCATCGACCGGATCGCGTCGACCACGGTCTCGTGGCTGGCGATATAGCCGCCCATCACACCATAAGCTTTGCCGAGCGTACCCTCGATGATATCAATCCGGTCAGCCAGGCCCCACATTTCTGCGACGCCAGCGCCATTATCTCCGTACATGCCGACCGCATGGACTTCGTCCAAATAGGTCAGGGCATCAAACTCATCGGCTAGATCACAGATTTCTTCCATGCGGCCGAAATCGCCATCCATGGAATAGACGCTCTCGAATGCGATCAGCTTCGGACGGCTCGGATCGTCATTCTCCATGAGTGCCCGCAAATGATCGACATCATTGTGACGGAAGATTCGACGGTCCGCCCCTGACCGACGGATGCCTTCGATCATGGATGCGTGATTCAGGGAGTCCGAATAGATGATGAGATCTGGAAGGATCTTGCCCAAAGTGGACAGCGTCGCCTCATTGGAAACATACCCTGACGTGAACAGCAGCGCAGATTCCTTGCCATGCAAGTCAGCGAGCTCTCGCTCAAGGTCTACGTGATATCGGGTTGTGCCAGAAATGTTGCGCGTACCGCCAGATCCTGCACCAAAACTGTCGATCGCCTGATGCATGGAGTTGATGACATCATCGTCCTGCCCCATGCCGAGATAATCGTTGGAACACCAGATCGTGACTTCGCGCTCACCGTCCTCGAATCTCGCGGTCGCCTTTGGAAACCGTCCCTTGTGACGGTGCAAGTCCACGAATACGCGGTACCGGCCTTCGCCGTGAATGGAATTGAGGGCGTCTTCAAAGGCCTTCAGATGTTTCATCTGCTTCGTTCCCGATATTTCGTGAGCCTACATAGTGCCGTATTGAGCAATTGATAATGGCTCCATACGCCGCGGGCCGCTTTTGTCGCATAGGGGAAACCCCTTACGCGTCATAGCCCGGCATTTCACGGTCGAGCTTCCGCAACAGCGCTGGCCAGATCAGTTTCTCAGTCAACATGCTCATTCCAGAGCTGTGCTCGGTCATTCCACCCTGCCCGGCAACCTTTTGCTGCAGGTCGTTGTCACATTCGAGCACGCCGTCGCGCCCAGCTGACAGCGCCATAATCTGCATGTTGCACGCGCGCTCGAGGAAGAACATGCGCGTGAATGCTGAAGCCGCCGTCTCTCCGATGGTAAGCGTGCCGTGGTTGCGCAGAAGCATGGAATGCTTCTTAGGACCAAGGTCAGCCACCAGGCGCTCACGCTCATCCAGATCCAGGGCGATACCCTCATAATCGTGATAGGCAATGTCTTCGCGAACGATCATCGCAGTCTGGCTCAGTGGCATCAGCCCCTCTTTCTGCGATGACACCGCAACGCCTTGGTCTGTGTGGACGTGAATGACCACTTTGGCGTCATCGCGTGCGTCATGAATCGCCGAGTGAATCGTGAAACCAGCCGGATTGATGAAGTGGTCAGTTTCCTGAACCACATTCCCTTCAAGATCGACCTTGACCAGCGACGAAGCGGTAATCTCTTCGAAAAAGTGCCCATAGGGATTGATCAGGAAGTGGTGGTCGGGGCCAGGAACGCGATGTGAAATATGGGTGAAAATCATGTCATCCCACCCATGCATAGCAATCAAACGGTACAGTGCCGCAAGGTCGACGCGCGCTTGCCACTCCTCCGCTGAAACACTGGAACGAATATCTACTTTCTGCGCGCCATCGGCCATGACCTGTTCTCCCATAATAACTTTTGCAGGAGAGTAACGGATTAGTGGTGTCTACGCCAGAAAAAGCTGACACTGGCGTCATCTTGCAAATGCGCCGCACGCTCAGCTGATTTGGGTATTCCCAATGGCTTGACGCACCCTTCAATACCAAAGCACATGACGCAAATGAGTGGACCACGCCTGCATTTTTACGCCTCCAAACGCCCTGAAGCTCAGGAAGCCTTGTCCGTGTTGACCAACAAGTATGGCCAGCATGATGAGGAAGATGCCGAAGTTATCGTCGCCCTGGGAGGCGACGGTGCCATGCTGGATTCGCTACGTCGGCAGTTCGAGGGTGGCAAACCGGTTTACGGCATGAATCGAGGGACGGTTGGGTTCCTGATGAACGAATACGGCGTTGATGCCCTGCCCGACAGAATCAATGCGGCCGAACGCGCTGTAATCTCACCGCTGCGCATGACCGTTCGCGACGTGCATGAACACGAGCATCACGCGTTGGCGATCAATGAAGTGTCGATGTTTCGACAAACCGCGCAGACTTCACGCTTCCGGATTACGGTCGATGGAAAAACGCGCATGGACGAGCTTGCCTGCGACGGATTGATGGTGGCGACTCCTGCCGGTTCCACGGCATACAATTTGTCCGCCCATGGCCCCATTTTGCCAATTGGTGCGGGCTTGCTGGCCCTGACACCTGTGAGTGCTTTCCGCCCGAGACGTTGGAAAGGTGCCCTGCTCCGCCGCGATGCGCATGTGAGGATTGATGTAATCGCCCCGATCCTGCGTCCTGTGGCGGCTGCTGCGGACAATCAGGAAGTCAGGGATATTGTCAGTGTGGACGTTCAGGAAGACCGCAGGCGCCTGACAATGTTGTTTGACCCGGGGCACGCCCTGGACGAGCGCATTCTCCGCGAACAGTTTGGTTTCTAAAGGAATTACAAAGGTTTTCGGTCAGGAAAACGTTAAGCCTTATAAACTATGATGGCACCAAATACGGGGAGTCATCATGCTCAAATCCATGCTTCAGAAACTCAAATCCGGAAATGGAGCTCGAACCAGTTCTTCGGATGTTGTCGTACCGGATATCAGCCGCGTAATCAAAATGCCCCCGTCCGCATCATCCCCTGATGCCGCACCTTCTGACCCTTCAATCGAGCACGATCCGGAAGAGCTTGGTGATCGTGCAGAAGCCGCGGTCGATGACCTGTCATCACGTTTCGAGGCGTGGATGCAGGCAGATCTCGACAAGCTCAAACAGGCTTGGGCAGTTGCAAAGGAAGACGGCGCAACTTCAGACGACTACAAGTCGCTGGAAACTTGCGCACACAATATCCGTGGCGTGGCGACATCTTATGGATACCCAGCGATATCGCGGCTCTGCGGTTCACTCTGCGCCTTGCTGGCCGACACGCAGCCCGGCGAGAATGACGCCTTGATCAACCTTCACGTTGAGGCATGCTCTGCAGCTTTTGGATCAATAGGGCGCGGTGAGGCGGCACAGTCTGTTGCGGACGCTGTGTGCGACGCGCTTGAAGAACGCGTCGCAGTGAAAGCGAAAAAGTCCTCAGAGTAGCTTTCAAAAGCTCTGCGCGCACTTTTTGCTGGAGCCATGAAGCACAATCGTTGGTGGTACTTTTCCGTTTGGGTCTACTTCATCAAACGTCTGGCCTGCTTCACCCACTCTTCTCTCACGATGCGACCGCGAGCCATGATCTTCGCATCAAGCGCTTCGATTTCTGCCTTGTTCAAGGCGGCGATCTCGGAGAACGTTACAATTCCTGCAGACTTCAATCTCGCGGCAAGCGCTGGCCCAACGCCCGTCATCAACGTGAAATCATCCACCGGGTCTGTATCCTGTTTAGGCTTGGGTGTGGACTTGTCGGAAGGTTTCGCAGGTGCATCGACAGAGCCGACCATTGCTTCGTGAAGTGCATCCGTTGTCTTCTTGGCCGCCTTCATACTGGACTTCACAATGTCTGAGCTCGCCTCAGCGGCAACGGCTTCAATTTCTGTAGACAGACGGGAAATACGCTCCTTCAGATCCTGACTTCGGGCCTTCGAGTGTGCCCGCGCGTTAGAGAATGACTGCACAACCTCCTCTTCAAGCTTTTCGAGTTTTGCCGCGAGCTTCTTTCCCTTTTTACCTGCTTCCGAGTTCTCTACACGAGCCTGCAATTCCTTCTCGATTTCCTGGCCCTGCTGGACCAGCTCCTCGAAGAGCTCAGTAGACTGTTTATTAAAGGCCTTGCTGCTCTCGATCGCCTTGTCGTAGGCTTTTCCATATGCGCCAACTCCAGCGAGCCATATCTTATGCGCTATCTCAGTCGAGCTGAGTTCTGGAATGGACGTCGAGGACTTCTTGTTCTTCTTTGCCTTCTTGGTCTCTTTTGGCGACTTGCTCGAGTTTGATTGCTCTGACGAGAGCTTGGACTTCTTGTCCTTCTTCTTGGCCATGGAATGACTCCTTCATTCGATTAATACTGTGAACATCCAATACTGGTTACAGTCAAATCTTATACTAAACGCGACACCCCTTGAAACCGGGCTTCGAATGTCCTGTATCTGACTCTCACGCACGAAGGAGAGCAAACAAATGAGCGCAGTTGATTATACCGTCGATGGTAAGAGCTATGAAGGCTATTTCCTTCGGCCCAAAGGTAAGGACGTTGCTCCGATCGTTGTCATCGCTCACGCTTGGGGCGGGCTTGGAGACAATGAACGCGAAAAAGCTGAGCGGATCGCCAATCTCGGCTATGCCGCTTTCGCCATGGATGTGTATGGCAAAGGCAAGCGCGGCACGACTGTTGAAGAAAATCAGGCTCTGATGAATCCACTGGTCGAAGATCGCGCCGAGCTTCAAAAGCGCCTCGCTGGCAGCCTTGAAGCAGCGAAACAACAAGTTGGTGTTGATGCCAAGAAAGCGGCCGCAATCGGCTTTTGCTTTGGCGGCCTCGCTGTCCTGGACATGGCTCGCGCAAATCATGACGTTCTGGGCGTCGCGTCATTCCACGGGCTTTTCCGTCCGGCAGAAAATGTTCCGGCGCCAAAGATCACTGCCAAAGTCCTGATCGAGCATGGCTGGCACGATCCAATGGCAACGCCTGAAGACGTTCTTGCGATTGCAAAGGAGCTGGAAGGCGCTGGAGCTGATTGGCAACTGCACGCCCACGGCACCGCAGTTCATTCGTTCACAACGCTAGGCGCAGACAACAAGGAAATGGGAACAGTTTACAGCGCAGACGCGGACCGTCGCAGCTTCGAAAACCTTGAGAATTTCCTGGCTGAGCTGTTCTAGTCGGCTCGAAGAGCATACCCGGCGGAGCGGACGGTCCTGATGGGATCGTCCCCGCCTTCCTGGCGCAACGCCTTGCGCAAACGCCCCACGTGAACATCAACTGTTCGCGCCTCGACATACACATCAGATCCCCAGACCGTGTCCAGCAATTGCTCTCGGGAAAACACCCTCCCCGGATGCTGCATGAAGTAGTCCAAAAGACGGAACTCGGTTGGGCCCAAGTGAATATCCTGACCATTCCGCGCAACCTTATGAGCCACGCGATCGATCTCTATATCCCCCACGGTGATCCGATCGTCTTTCAGGCCCGGTCGAATGCGGCGCAGGACGGCGCGCACACGCGCCATCAACTCTGTAGTTGAGAATGGTTTGGTGACGTAATCGTCCGCGCCAGTATCGAGGCCACGGATCCGGTCGCTTTCTTCACCGCGCGCAGTCAACATGATGATCGGCAAGTTTGGATTCGTACCGCCACTGCGAACGCGGCGACAGACCTCAATCCCACTGACCTTTGGCAGCATCCAATCCAGCAACAGCAGATCTGGAGCGCGCTCCTCAATCATGAGCATAGCCTCTTCACCGTCACTGGCGATGGCGACATCATAATCTTCTTTTTTGAGATTGTAGAAGAGCAGCTCCGAAACGGCACTTTCGTCTTCAGCAATGAGCACATAGGGCTTCATGACAGATCCTCTTGTCCTGCGTCCGGGTCAGACGCCCGTATTCGGTGATTTAGGGCGCTCATGGGGCATGAGATATTCGCCAGTGATTTGAAAGTAAATGAATTCTGCAATGTTCGTGCAGTGATCGCCAATCCGCTCGAGATTCTTTGCCATGAAAAGCATGTGCGCTCCGGCACCAATCGTGCGGGGATCTTCGATCATGTAGGTTATCATCTCGCGAAATAGCGAATTATAATGCTGGTCGATGTCATCATCGCTTTCCCAAACGGTTTTGGCCGTCTCGGCGTTGCTAGTTGCATAGGCATCCAGCACGGAATGCAATTGAAACGATACGGGGCGCGCCATTCTCGCCACTCCGTGCCTCATATTTGAGGGCACGGAATCGTCCAGCATAAGTGTGCGTTTCCCGATATTCTTGGACAGGTCGCCAATTCGCTCCAGTTCGCCAGCAGTCTTGAGCGCTGCAAAAACTGATCTCAAATCATGCGCCATCGGCTGACGGCGCGCGATCAAACTGACGATCTGACGCTCAACCTCTTCCTCAAGCCGGTCCACGCTTGGATCGCGAGAGATGACATCTTTCGCAAGACTATGGTCATTTCTGTCCACAGCCAGGCATGAATCCAGGATCATTGTCTCAACAATGCCGCCCATTCGCATGAGATCAGCGGCGATTTTATCGAGTTCATCTGTAAAGGCTGAGACGATATGGTCTGCCATTGCTGCTCCCTTTAGCCGAACCGGCCTGTAATGTAGTCTTCCGTGCGGCGCTCGCGCGGGCTGGTGAAGATTTGGTCTGTATCACCCATTTCGACCAAGTGCCCCAAATGGAAGAAGGCGGTACGCTGGGAAACGCGGGCAGCTTGTTGCATCGAGTGCGTGACAATTACGATGCAGTATCGCTTGCGAAGTTCATCAATCAACTCTTCGATCCGCGCCGTAGCAATCGGGTCGAGCGATGAACACGGCTCATCCATAAGGATCACTTCCGGACGCACCGCGATAGCCCGTGCGATACAAAGCCTTTGCTGCTGACCACCTGACAGGCTGGTACCGGGTTGTCCCAGACGATCCTTTACCTCTTCCCAGAGCCCAGCTCGGCGAAGGCTCTTTTCAACAATGGCGTCCAGTTCTTGCCGATCATCCACAAGCCCGTGAATGCGCGGCCCATAAGCGATGTTATCGTAGATCGATTTCGGGAATGGATTAGGCTTTTGAAATACCATCCCGACGCGGGAACGCAACAAGACTGGATCAATATGCGATGAGTTGATGTTTTCCCCATCCATGAAAATCTCGCCGGTAACTTTCGCCCCATCGATCGTATCGTTCATGCGGTTCAGGCATCGAAGAAATGTCGATTTTCCACAGCCAGACGGACCGATAAGCGCAGTTACCGAGCGGTCAAAAACCGGCAGCGACACATCAAACACAGCTTGCTTGCCGCTATAGAATACGCTGACGTCCCGACAATCGATGCGCGGATAGAGCAGCGGTTGGCCATCGTCAGCGCCTTCTCCAGCAAGTGCCGGATCATAAGTCGTGTCCATTACCATCTCCGCTCAAACTTGCGCCGCAGCAGGACTACAGCAAGGTTCATCAGAACCAAAATCGCCAGCAGTATGACAATCACTGCAGCAGTCATTGGCTCCCATGCCCTTTCGGCATTGGAGGCCCAACTATAGATCAGAACCGGCAACGCTGTTGCCTCATCTGTTGTAGAAGACGGAACTTCAGCAACAAATGCCACCATCCCGATCAGCAGCAGCGGCGCTGTTTCACCAAGCGCGCGCGCCATGCCAAGGATTGCTCCAGTCAACATGCCCGGTAGGGCCAGCGGTAATACGTGATGGAAAACCGCCTGCATCCGGGATGCACCAACGGCCAGGGCCCCGCTTCTGATTGAAGGGGGCACAGCGCGAAGTGCGGCTCGCGCGGCAATAATCACGACCGGCAGGATCAACAACGCCAACACCAGACCTCCGACAAGTGGGGCTGATCGTGGCAAGCCGAATGTTCCCAACAGCAATGTCGCCCCCAGCAGTCCAAACACGATGGAAGGAACTGCGGCCAGATTGTTGATGTTCACCTCGATGATCTGAGTGAGTCGGTTCTTTGGGGCAAATTCTTCCAGGAAAATCGCCGCAAAAATACCCATCGGGATAGAAACCGCCGCCGTCACGAGCATTGTCAACAAGGATCCGACAAGCGCTGCCAGCGCACCGGCCAGTTCCGGGTATGTGCTGTCAGTATGAGTAAGCAAACTAAAGTGAGGCACACGCTTGATGACGCCCTCTGCTTTCAATGCCAGCGCCCACGCAATTTGCTGGTCAGATACAGATCTTTGATCTTCCGGAGACGGAATTATCACTGCCTTCACAGACGCGCCGTCAAACTGATCCTGACGGCCCGTCAGAATCTCCAAGATGACGTCACCGTCTTCCATACTTTTTATTCGCCCGACTGATTTGTCCGCAACCAGCAACACGGTTGGCTCAGCACCATGTTGACCAATCGCGGCGATTTTAGCCGACACCTTGTTCAACCTGTCGACCTCAATCTTGAAGTCGCCCTCTTCCGCATTCCGCATTGGCGACGACGCTTCACCCACTCGCAGGAAGATTGCTCTGGGAGCCGCGCCTTTAAGAAACATGTCCACATCATCAGACAATGGCACATCTACCGATGTCGTCTGTCCGATCAGGTGAGGTTCATCCGCCACTTCTCGCGCCAGTGGCAGCACAGCCATTCTGTCTATCAGGGAACTAAAGGCCCGTTTTGACTGAACTGTTTCATTCGCTTCAGGAAATCGCGTTAGCAAGTCATTCCGAACCAGGGAATAGAAGCCTTCGATATTTCGAGTGATTTCCTCTGGTGACGCGTCCCCTTCCGGCAGAATGGTCTGCGGACTTAACTCCAGATCAACGCGGATAACGTGATAAGTGGACGCGCCGCTAGCCTTCCAGGCTATAGCAGAAATCAAGAACACCAGCGCGAATAGCGCAAAACCCAGCGCCACAATTCCGTAGCCCTGAAATCGCATATCAGCATTCCGGCGGCGCCGCAGGCGCTTTAGGGCCTTTTCTGACCGAAACGGATTGTCCTGCGCGTTATTCATACTTGTCCCGATACCTCTGGACGACGCGCAAGGCGATCAGATTAAAAATCAACGTTACGACAAACAAGACCAAGCCAAGGGCAAATGCTGAAAGCGTCTTGGGGCTATCGAACTCGGTTTCTCCCGTGAGGAGGGCCACGATCTGAACAGTAATGGTCGTCAAGTCGGTAGACGGATCGAAGGAAATCCTGGCGCGCTGCCCCGCTGCCATTACAACAATCATCGTTTCGCCGATGGCCCTTGAAACCGCCAGGAGCATAGAGGCAACAATCCCTGGCAAAGCTGCGGGCAGAATGATCTGCTTGATGGTCTCTGACTTCGTCGCCCCCATCGCAAATGCACCATCTCTCAATGAGTCCGGAACCGCATTGATCACGTCGTCGGACAGAGACGACACAAACGGGATTACCATAACCCCCATCACCAATCCTGCGGCGAGCGCGCTGGTGGGTTGCGCGGCGAGAACCGGTCCATTGGCCGCGCCCAGTTCAATTAGAAAACTATTGATTCCCAGCGCTGAGGCGCGAACCGCAGGTGCGATCACCAACAAAGCGAAGAAGCCATAAACGACCGTCGGGATACCCGCGAGCATTTCCAGAAGCGGCTTCACGTATCGACGTGTGCGGACCGATGCATATTCAGAAAGATAAATGGCAGAGAAAAGGCCTACCGGCGCCGCCACCAACATCGCGATGAGGGCGATCATGAACGTGCCGAAGAATAGTGGCAACGCTCCAAATTCTGCACTCGTCTGGGCGTTCCATCGTGTGCCAAACAAGAAATCCGTAAAAGGCACCTCTGCAAAAAATCGCAAGCTTTCGTAAAGTAGAGACGCGACGATCCCGACCGTTGTAGCAATAGCGATTGCTGCGCAAAGGAACAGGAACGCCTCTGCACCTCGCTCCACTCTCAACCGCGCCCGGAACGCCGGGCTGACCTTCCGACGGGCGTACATGATCCCCGTCACGGCGCCAGCCAACATGAGCGCGAGGGTCGCGCCCTTCAGGCTACCCCATAACTCCAGATAGCGACCTGTTACTGTCGCGAATACAAGATCGCTTCCACTATAGCCCCCCATAGCCGCAGCGTTGGCAACAGATTCCAGGTAGGATTGAAGCTCGGCGGACGAAAGCGTGTGAAACGCCTCGGGAAGTTCGCTTGAAAGCAGGCCCAGCGCCGTTGGTTTCGCGAACAGTACGTAAAGCCCGGCAACCAATAGTGGCGGTATGAAGCCCCACATCGCGACGTAATAGCCATGATAATTGCCACGGGAATGAAACTTCTGACCGCCCGCGATCAGATAGCGCTCAGCCCTGATGCGACCTATCGAGAATCCCGAAGCGACCACGATTACTATCAACGCGGTCAGCAGCCATCCCATGGGGAGTTGACCGAGCTCTTGGGCCATTCGGGCGATCCCTTTCCATCCGCGCCCAAATAGCCGGGCAAAGCTACACTAATGTGACATATCTCTGTGGAAATTCATGTAACAGGTCCTCTCTTGAACAGACAGCCCGGATCGGCCACATCAAGGCCCATGACGAATGAACACACCAGCGCAGCTATCTGGCACGGCACAACCATTCTCGCTGTCCGGAAGGGACAGAAACTTGTCATGCTGAGCGATGGCCAGGTTTCGATGGGTCAAACCATCATGAAGGGAAACGCCCGCAAGGTGCGCCGCATCGCCAATGGCGAAATTCTGGCCGGTTTTGCCGGTGCCACTGCGGACGCCTTCACCCTCTTCGAGCGGCTCGAAGCGAAGTTGGAACGCCATCCGGGCCAGCTACAACGCGCAGCAGTCGAATTGGCCAAGGACTGGCGAACCGAGAAGTATCTCCAGAAGCTTGAGGCCCTACTGATTGTGGCGGACAAAGACTCTACCCTCGTCATCACGGGCGCGGGTGATGTGCTGGAACCTGAGCACAATGTTGTAGCGGTGGGTTCAGGTGGGAATTATGCGCTCGCCGCAGCACGTGGGCTGTATGACTACGAGGCTGACGCGGAAGTAATTGGCCGCAAGGCCATGCAAATCGCGGCGGACATCTGCGTATACACGAACAGCCACTTCACTCTGGAAACACTGGACCTCTGAGTTCGCTCCCCTTTTACGCCTCAATGCCCTTAGGTGGCACTGGAGCCGCCAAACTTGGAATGCCCTATGAAAGACCTCACCCCTCGCGAAATCGTTGCTGAACTGGATCGACACATTGTTGGTCAAAACGGCGCCAAACGTGCAGTAGCCATCGCTCTGCGCAATCGCTGGCGACGCAAGCAGGCACCCGATGCCATCCGCTCGGAGATAACACCCAAGAACATCTTGATGATTGGGCCAACCGGAGTCGGCAAGACGGAAGTTTCCCGTCGCCTTGCCCGCCTCGCGAACGCACCCTTCCTGAAGGTTGAAGCCACCAAGTTTACGGAAGTCGGCTATGTGGGACGAGATGTTGAGCAGATCATTCGTGATCTGGTCGAATCAGCCATCTCCATGATCCGTGAGCAAAAGCGCGAAGGCGTGTCTGCACAGGCGCAAGATGCCGCCGAAGAGCGCTTGCTTGATGCTCTCGTGGGAGAGGACGCCCAGTCTTCAACCCGGGAAGTGTTTCGCGGGAAGTTAAGAGCGGGAGACCTGGACGACAAACCTGTCGATCTGGACATCGCTGACAGCGGTAACCCGATGCAGATGATGGACATCCCCGGCCAGGGCGGCTCCATGGGCATGATCAATCTGTCGGACATGCTAGGAAAGGCTATGGGCGGACGCACCAAGCGCGTTCGCACCACAGTGAAGGAAGCTTACAAGCCGCTCATTGAAGAAGAGTCCGACCGCCTGCTCGACGAGGATGCCATTGTACGTGAAGCAGTTTGCTCAGTTGAGGAAGACGGCATCGTATTCCTTGACGAGATAGACAAGGTGGCTGCCAAGCAAGGTCGCGGCGGTGCAGACGTTAGTCGTGAAGGCGTTCAGCGGGACCTCTTGCCGCTCATCGAAGGCACAACTGTCAGTACAAAACGCGGAGCCGTAAAGACGGACCACATTCTGTTTATCGCATCCGGCGCGTTCCACGTTTCGAAACCATCTGACCTGCTGCCCGAACTTCAAGGCCGCTTGCCTATTCGCGTTGAACTGGATGCACTTACACGAGACGATTTGCGCCGTATTCTCGTTGAACCCGAAGCCAGCCTCATCCGCCAGTATCAGGCACTAATGGAAGCCGAAGGGGTTACACTGGAATTCGAAGATGCCGCGATAGATCGCCTCGCCGATCTGGCCGAGGCTGTGAACAGCAGCGTCGAGAATATTGGTGCACGCAGGCTCCAAACCGTACTCGAACGGCTGCTGGACGAAATCAGCTTCGATGCCCCGGACAAGAAAGGTGAGACGATCACCATCACGCCTGATTATGTGAATGAGCGCGTTGAAAGCCTTGCCGGCAACGCCGACCTTTCCAAATTCATTCTCTAGACATTTACGCGAGAGAGCAGTTCGACAGTCTGGCCATAGCCCTTCACGTCCGGAATCACGAGGCACGGCTCGCCTTCGGGTGTTTCTGACTGCTGCGGCTTTACTGTAACAACAGCCTCACTGCCGAAGCGTTGAATGGCATCCTCTACGGAATTCGCTGTTGCCAGCTTTTTCAAATTCATCCGCGTCGGGAAGATAATGACAGATTCTCCTGCCTCCTCTGAATTCAGCGCCGCTTGGGCGCCGATCCAGATCGCATCAGTTGTTTCCCTTCCATCATGGGCCGCGATTTGGTCCGGCGGTGCGGGAGCCAGGTAGAAATGGGTATCGAAGCGCTTCGGCATCATGTCAGGCGTAATCCAGTGTCCAAAGTACACAAGACTATCGAGCGCGAGCACGAGATCATTATCTTTGATGAGTTCCAGAAAGCTCTGCTCCCCTCGGTCAACAGCGCTCCGATAAGGGTTTAGTCGATCCGCCACGTCGGTACCAACCAGCGGCTGTTCCGTTCCCCGCCGCGCCTTCGGGCGTGCGAGCAGCAATCCTGACTCCTCAAAAGCCTCGCGCACGGCTGCAATGCGAGCATCCTGTTGAACCGGACCGAAGTCTCCGTCCGTATAGTCGTCCCACCCCGAACTCGCATCTTCGTCTGTCGCCTTTCCACCGGGAAATACCAGTGCGCCCGCCGCAAAATCTATCTGATAGTGCCGCTTCACCATCAAGACTTCAGGCAATGTCGCCCCGTCTCGTACAATCAGAACTGTTGCGGAAAGTCTCGGCGCATCGGGCGATGTTGTCATTCTTGTTGTCCCGTCATTCTTTTAAATTTTCTCGAAATCCAAACGGTTTTCTGCGCGTGATCTTCAATCCTCTCCCCTAGGTAAGGCAATAGGCACAGTCAGAAAGACGGGAAGAGTGATGCGGGAATTACTTCAAACGAAAATTGTCGCTCACAGTGGACAGAAGGTCCATCTCCGTTTCCAGCCCGTGATGCACGTGCAAGACGGATCTTCCTACGGTGCCGTTTGCGAGATGTCTCGCCAATACGAAGAGCGTGTGCGTTTCGGGCCGGCTGCCAAAACCACCACAGAGAACGGCCCAGCCAAATGGTTGGCCGATCGCCTGCTCGAAGTCGCCTCCGCTGCGCACGATGCCGACCATCGCCTGAGACCAATTCTGGTGCCAGCACCCACAGCGGCGCTGTTTGACGACAATACAGCAATTGGCTGCGACGCAGTCATTCGCCGCACGACACTGTGCCAACAGGAAATCAGTCTCGAATTTCAGGATTCAGCCTTTGCCGAAGGCAATCAAGACGTAATCCATTGTGTGGCAAATCTGCGTAAACGCGGCTTTCGAGTCGCCATCGACATGCGCAAAACCTGGAAAACACAGCTCAGAGATGGACTGGGCCTCTTGGTCGACAGCATCCGCGTTGATGCACGCGAACTCAGCGACAATGAGCAATTGATGGATCTGTGCGAATCCGTAGGCACCGCAGGTATCCTGGTGATTGCCGATCAGGCGAATTGGCGCGACGGCGAATTCCTTGAACGTATTGGGGTCAAAGCAGGCGTTCGCATGCAAAGCGACTGTTAGGCAGCCCCGACCGAGCTTTCGACGTCGTCCATCGCGGCCATTTCAGAATAGTAGTCCAGCTTCTCCAGAAGGTAGTCGAGGTCTTCCTTGGGGATGGCCTGGAACTGGGTCAGAACACGCTCAATCATGCGCGCGCGGAACCTGGCCCGGTCGTTCGGGCCGCCGTCATGGCTTGTTTCATGGAACACATTCACTGCGGCTCGGAAGGCAGGAAGCATCTTGCGAGGCATGCCGGCACGATCAAACACAGCCTGAAGCCCCAAAGGCCCGGCATCATGGATCATCAACCACACGCGCTGGTGCCCAACACCTGAAAGTTCGGCGAGCGAATGCTCTACAAAAGGCATTTGGCCACAGCACAAGGCTCGCATGATCAGCGAATGAGTCAGTCTGCCATTCAAATGCAACTGGGACACAAATCTCGGCAAATCGTGAGTTCGCCCCGCCTGCTCAACCAAGTCTATTGTCGCGCGTTCACGCGCGCCTGAGGCCAGATCAATGGCCAGCTGCGCCGGCAGCTCGTGACGATTGACCAAGAGGTCGAACAATTGGCCCGACACCAGCGAAACCATTTTCTCTGCAATGTGTGTCGGAATGTATTCTCGGCTGATCAGGCCCTTCTGAACGCCCTCATCCGAGCCAAAGCGGCGTATTGAATGCTCAAAAGCACGATCCGTGTATTCTGCGCCTTCATTCGCGGACAATGCCCGTACGGCTTCGACCGCACCATGTTCTGAGATCACTTCGGTCAAAGTTACTGACAACCCATCACGATTGGCGATGGCGGCCTGCTTCGAAGCAGTCAGTGACAGCACCAATTCGATCAAGTCTTCATCTGTGAAGACCGGCGAGTCCTGAAGGACAGGAATTGCAACAGCTTCCACGTCCTGAGCAAGCTGTATCGCAATGTCACGTGGCAGAATGGGGGAATTGCGAAGCGTCACAGACAAGGTACGGCGCACCAGATCGGCAGCATCCTTGGCCAAAATCGCCATGATTTCCTGCGCGTAGGCTCTCTCTGCATCGCTCAGGACATCAAGCGCAATGCGACGACACAAGCGATGCGCAACCGTTGCACGGTCTTCCGGTGTCTCACCCTTGATGAGTCTGTGGATGTCCTGCTCAGTCAATTGAGGGCGAATGCTCTGGACGCTCATCTTCTGATGCCTCTTCCTTACGATTCGACACAAATTCGCTAGATGCGGTTAACATCCAGTTTACCTATTAACGTTCGCAGCATGAAAAAAGCCGGTCACTGCGGACCGGCTTTCTAGAAATTCGAAATTCGTGTGGACGACTATTCGTCGTCTTCCTTGAACAAGTCTTCGCGTGAAACAGTTTCCTCGGTGATTTCAGCCACTTCCAGGATGTGATCAACCACCTTGTCTTCATAGATCGGCGCACGAAGCTGGGCCATCGCGCCCGGATTATTGCGGAAAAATTCCACAACCTGCTGCTCCTGCCCCGGATACTGGCGTGCTTCGCGGACGAGTGCCTGGTTCACTTCCTGCTCTGAAATGCGAACATCGGCGACACGACCTATCTCGGCAAGGACCAGACCGAGGCGCACGCGGCGCTCAGCGATCTTGCGATACTCTACTTTCAACTCGTCTTCGGACTTGTCCTTGTCCTCATCCGCCGTGCGCCCGGCATCCATTTCAGCCTGCAGCTGTTGCCAAATCTGATTGAACTCTTGTTCAACCATATTCGGCGGCAGATCAAAGCTATGTGCCTCGTCCAATTGATCCAGAAGATTGCGCTTCGCCTTCGCACGGGAAGCACCATCATGCTCGGCCTTCAGCTGATCTTTCACCAAGCCCGTAAGTTGCTCGAGGCTTTCAAGGCCAAGACCCTTCGCAAACTCATCATCGACGTCTGCGGTTTTCGGAGCGCGCACTTCGTGTACTTTCACCTCGAAGACCGCTTCTTTTCCGGCGAGATGCTCAGCGCCATATTCTTCAGGGAACGTGACGGTGACTTCTTTTTCTTCACCTGCCTTCACGCCAACGAGTTGATCTTCGAAACCGGGAATGAACTGTCCGGAACCAAGAACCAGCGTCTGTTGTTCAGCGCTACCGCCCTCAAACGCTTCACCATCGATCTTGCCGACAAAATCCATGACGACTGCGTCGCCATCTTTCGCCTTGGCCGTCTTGGCGCGCGGCTCGTACTGGGTGTTCTGCTCTGCAATACGGGCCAGAGCTTCGTCAATCTGCTCTTGCGAAACCTCAGCAACTGGGCGCGTGATCGTCAGCTTGGTTACGTCAGCTGGCTCGAATTCCGGCATTACATCGACGTTCATGTTGTAGGAAAGGTCAGCCTCCCCCTTCACGACAGCTTCCATGTCGCCGTCAATCTGAACATCGGGCTGGCCAGCCGGACGCAGTTCGTTGTCTTCCAGCGCCTTCTGATTGGTTTCTGTGACGAGCTTGTTGATCAACTCACCCATCAGATCCTGACCGTACATCTTGCGCACGTGGGAAGCAGGGACTTTGCCCGGACGGAAGCCTTTCAGCTTCATTTGCGGCCGGATTTCCTCGATCCGCTCATCAAGTTTCGCCTGCAGCTCAGATGCCGGCACCTTGATGGCAAACGTGCGGCTGAGACCTTCTGACTTGGTCTGGGTAACTTCCATCGGTTCAATCATCCGTAATCTTGGGTCACGGGCGCAAGAAATGCGCGCGGGCGCCCTGTGAATCCTGTCTGAAGGGGCGGCTTATGTCATAGCCGAAAGCCCCTGTCCACGCTGGACTATGCGCGGATAGCAGCGCTTTCAAGCGTGCTGTTAAGGGAAACCATTGTTGTAAGGTTTTCCGCGCAAGCTAACACCCGGAATTCACGATCTCCTGAAACGGAAATGGCCCGCCGCATTTGCGGCCGGGCCTGAGACCAGGGAGTAAACTGGTCGGAAATGAGGGCGCCGAACGTTCATTCGGGGGACTGACGGCCGCCCGGCGCCCTCTTCCGCACTTACTGAACCGAAATGTTCACCGTGTTGCCGATCGACGCTGCGGTAGCAGCAGCTTCAGCGCCATGGCAAACTTGGGCAGCGAGTGTGGAAATCTGATGACCCGAATTGGCTTGATTGATGCGGGTCAAAACGTTGCCGACAACATCGGAGTTGAGGCTGGTCAGCGATGCCG
The DNA here is from genome assembly GCF_000682715.1 of Hyphomonas atlantica corrig. Taxonomy (GTDB): domain Bacteria; phylum Pseudomonadota; class Alphaproteobacteria; order Caulobacterales; family Hyphomonadaceae; genus Hyphomonas; species Hyphomonas atlantica. Next base: position 162,984 of record NZ_AWFH01000062.1, read on the forward strand.
AGTTGCCGATTGCCGCAGCGGTTGCTGCACCATCTGCAAATCCGGACAGGCGGCCATTCAATTCGGCAACCATGGTTCCGGAATTGTACTGCTGAGCACTCATGCTGCCACTTCCGGGTACTTCGACAGACAATGAGTTGCCGATCGACGCTGCGGTTGCAGTAGCTTCAGTGATGTCGTCGATCGAAGCATTCATTTGCGTCGTCATGTAGCCACTGTTTGACTGCAAGGAACGTGTGGCAATCGTGCTGACATCAGACGTAACAGATGCCGTGTTGCCGATGGCAGCCGTCGTCGCAGTGGCGATTCCGGAGTTCTGGATGTCCACGTTTGCGTTAGCGTAACCGGCTCCGGAATTTGCCTGATTGACCGAAGAGACGGCATCCGCGACAGAGTCGATTGAATACGAGTTGCCGATGGCGGCTGCAGTTCCAGCGATTTCACCCATGGCACCGCTGACAAGGTTCAGCGTCGCCGTTTGGTTGCCGCTGTTCACTTGGCGTGTGGCGTAGTTCACAGCGTTGGCTGCTGCGTTTGAGGCATCAGCCGCCACTGGAGTATCAAGGCCGAGATTGACATCAGCGTCAGCCAGACTGTCGCCGCCAATATCAGCAGTCGCATCAACAACGTCCCCAAGCCCGAGGTCGACATCAATGGGCCCCCTGCCATTGTGCTTGCCCGGTTCGGCGAACGCATGTCCAGCAAGGACGAGGACGGAAGCGAAGAAAAGAGCAGACCGTTTCATGAATATTCTCCTTTAATGTTGGGTCTGTTGAAGGGCAGGCACGTCCAACATGACGAACTCTGCTTGAGAGCAGGCTTGCGCGGACGGGCCGGCGATACCTGAGACGAGGTCGAAAACTGCGCTTTCGACAATCGTTCGAATTGCGGTGTGCACCGGCTCTTGAGCGCGCTCACCCAAACCGATGTCAATGGTCGTGTCTCCGATGAACTCAAAGACCCCCGCGCGAATTTCGCGACCACGAATAACTTTCCGTTGGCTGACCAGATTGATCACGGACAGGTCCGTCGTGTTTACCAGTCGAAGGTCAAGCGCCACGGTCATGGCATAATGTCTGGCACCGCCGATGACTGGGCCGATACGTGCTTCTCGAACACCGCTATGCACATTGAAGTTCAGCTCTGTTATGCCGCCGAGCAGAATGTAGTCGCTGCCTGCAATGGAACCCGTGAACACTTTGCGGTAGTCTTCTGTTGGCTCGCCTGATTCACTGATCAAGCGATTGTTGGCAAACTCGAGTTCCTGCTCTGCAACAGCCGTATCAAGACGTTCAGCAAGCGGAAATCCTGCCTGACTAAGTGCAGACATCACCATGAGAGAAGCACCTTGCGTGGCAACCGCCCCTTCAAATGTGGAGAATCTGCCCGTCATGTCGCGAATATCACCGACGGCAATGCGGGGCTTCTCCGCAGGCGTGTTCCACTTCATGCAGCTGAGCTGCTCTGAATAAGCCGTTGAGCTGTTTTCAACGATCGCTCCGGTCGCCAGATAGTCGGGGTCGGAGACTACGCCTTCCATGGAAGTGCATGCCGTTGCCGCTATCAAGCCCGAACCGATCAGCAAGTTACGAAGTAATTTAGTGTAGGCCAAGATCAATCACTCCCGCTTGTTGGAAGGTGAGCAACAATGGCGGTCTGATCGCCCAGATTGATCTGTGACGCGTCCACAACGACAGTGTTGTTGTTTCCTTCAATTTCGACGCTGATCATATTTCCGATCGCGGTGGCCTGACCGCCCGTGCTGGTTCCGGACAAGGCTGGCATCATGGGGCCCGCACCGCGGAATGAACTTATTTGGGCTGAAGGGCTCGCGCCGCCTCCCGTCACCACGACGCGGTTGGCTTGAGCGTCTCTGGAAAATCCGAGAGGCTGTTGCGCCCATCCAGAAGCTTCCATGCTAATCTGGGCGGCAGCGGGTGCTCCAGAGAAGAACAGCGCCGCAAGGCCAATCGATTGTATTTTTAAATTCAAGTCAGTCATTTCGTATCCCCGAATGAGTGCTTAGCTCGAGTACACAAATGCCGGGAAAGGTCGCCGCCGTATATTCTCCGGAAGGATGGCTCTGCAGCGCAAAAGGCGTGCCTCACCCTGACCTTTTGGTCAGGTAGTCCTGTCGTTTGACCACTGGTATCTATCCAGAAGTCGAATTCTGAGCCGCGCATCTTGTTGCAGCCGTCAATTTTCACCGCATCTGGAGGTAAAAAACTTGAAGGGCGTTGTTTTCAGGCAGTTTCTGGAATTTTCCGAACGAGAGTTTGGGGAAGCCGTAATAGATGAGCTGCTAAACTCCACAGAATTGGCATCCGGCGGCGTTTACACCAATGTAGGATATTACGATCACTCTGAAATGATCGCACTCGTCACGGCCCTATCCAATCGGACCGGAACTTCAGCGCGTGCCCTTCTGGTCAAATTCGGACAGAATCTGTTCCCAAGCCTTATTGCAGGTCACCCTCAAGACGGAGTGACGCATGCCTTCGACCTGATCGAACGTATTCACGGCGTCATCCATAGAGACGTCAAAAAACTCTACCCGGATGCAGAGGTTCCGGATATTCGCCCATCCATGCGAAATGGTAACGACGAAATGCGCATTACTTACAATTCAGCCCGGCCTATGGCTGATTTGTGCGAAGGCATGATTATGGCCGCTCTGGACCATTACGACGATCTCGAAGATTTTGAGATCTCGAGAACCGATAGTAAACACCGTTATCTCTATAATGCGGACTTTCACATAATCCGCAGGAACGGATGTTGAGCGAACACGACGACCAGATTGCCCGGCTCAAACGAAAGCTCGAAAGAGAGGCTTCGGCGCGCGCAGCTGCGGAAGAATTGCTCGAACAACGCTCCGCCGAGCTCTATGAGATCTCAGAACAGCTGCGCACTGAAGCGCTTCAAGTACAGCATTTGTCGACCGCCATTGACGTATCAGCAGACGGCGTCGCGATTACCGACAAGGATGGGTACTACACTTACATGAATCCGACCCATGCCAGCATGTTCGGCTATGCTCAGGCACAGGAATGCATCGGCAAGCCCTGGAGCATGATGTATAATCGGGACACTCTCCTGCGTTTCGAGAAGGACATATTTCCGCTTTTCCAACAAAACGGCTATTGGCGTGGAGAAGTGACCGGACGCGCGAATGACGGCTCCAAGGTACATCAGGACCTTTCGCTTACAGCCCTCTCCGATGGCGGAATTCTGTGCTCGACACGCGATATCGGCATTATTCGTCGACGCGAGGCGCAACGTGAGCAATTGCATGAAATGCTGCTGGACGCTGAACGCCGCGACGCGCTCGGCCGCATGGCCAAATCGGTCGGACACGATTTTGCGAACATTCTCGCGATTATCAATGCGTCTGCGCAATTGCTGACAGACAAGATGCAGGCTGATTTGTATGATATCCTCGTGGACAGGATCATACAGTCTTGCCGGCAGGCGAACGAACTAGTTGATGATCTAATGAATTTCGACACCGCACCCGAACAGAAGATGTGCGCGCTAAATGACCTCGTTCGAGATGTAGGTGACCTGAACAGCAATCAATTTCTTGCCACGCAAGGGTTTGAAGTCTTGGTAACGAGTGAAAAGCTCGTGTGCGAAACTGATCCGACCCTGTTTTCCCGAATGGTGTTCAACCTCGTCAAAAACGCTCGAGAGGCCATCGAAGAAGACGGGAATGTTTGCCTGTCACTGGAACTGATATCGGAGCAAACTGATATTGAACCCCATTTCAGCCCGTCCGCCTTTATCGAACGGGGCGAGTGTAATGCGTATCCTGCAGCGCGTCTGATTGTCAGGGATGATGGCGCGGGCATGTCGCAAAAAGCGCTCGATACGGCGTTCATTCCATTTCAATCGACAAAAGGGACCGGCCGAGGCTTGGGCCTTACGACTGTTGATGCACTGCTTCAGGGGCAACCGGGGCGGATGCAGGCGTTCAGTCGCCCCGGCGAAGGCGTGTGGATCGTTATCGATCTGCCATTAGGTGCCGCCTTGAGCCCGGCACCGTCAGTAATTGATCGCGACGTCCACACCACTCCGAAAGGCGCAATGGTCGTTGACGACGACCGTTTCCAAGCGGACCTTGTTACAGGATTGTTGAAGGAATTCGGATGGGATGCGGTTTGCTTTTACGATCCCTTGGAAGCCTTGTCGGTATTTAAAGTCGCTCCGTCCGCATTCGGCTTGATCATCACAGATCGCAGAATGCCTCAGATGAGCGGTGACGATCTCGTTCCACAACTGCTTGAGATACAGCCAGACATCCCAATCATTCTGAGCTCTGGTGCCCTGGCCTCTCCCCTGCCTGCGGGCCTTGCCGGAACACTTCCCAAGCCTGTATCGAGGGAAACACTCTGGGCAACCTTGGACTATATTGGCCTCAAGGCACCACTCGAGTCGCAAGACTGAACAGGATTTACCGTAATGCGTATCCTTATCGCTGATGATCACGACCTTGTACTCGACGCCGTTCGATCACTTCTGGAGCATGAATTGCCAGACGCTGACATTTCAGTCGCTCGAAATGGCGATGACCTCCGTACATCGTTGGCGACTCAAGACCCGGAATTCGATCTCGCCCTTATTGATTTGCGCATGCCGGGCATCACAGGCGTTCAGGATATCAAGGACCTGATCGCAGAGTTTCCCGAACAAAGATTTGCAATCCTTTCAGGCGTAGCCGGTCAAATGGAAATCGCCGCCTTGATGGAGAGCGGCGCGCGCGGCTTCATACCGAAAACCATGCCCGGAGATGGCCTGGTTGCGGCCGTGCGCTTGATCCTGGCGGGACAAGTCTTCACACCAACTCAATCTGAAACCGATAGTGGCGCAGACGGTGCAGCTCTAACACCCAGAGAGCGGGAAGTTCTCTTCTGCCTGCAGCGTGGTGAATCAAACAAGCAAATCGCACGTGTACTGGATATTCAGGAGACGACCGTCAAACTTCATCTGAGGTCTCTGGCGCTGAAACTTGAGGCTCGCAACCGGACTGAAGTGGTTGTGAAGGCGATCCAGTCCGGCTTGATTGCGTGATACAGGATTTGGCGCTGCCTGAATCTTTTCATTTTGCGCATTCATGATACTCCTCATCGGGGTTCGGAACGCATTTCCTGCTATAGACAAAACTACCAACATTAAGACGAGTTCTGATCTTTTGACTCAATAGGACTTCGTTGAAAATTCGTCTTGAGACGATTTCGCTTCTAATTTAGGGGCACGACGAACAGGAAAGACGAAACGCATCACCGTGAATTCAGTATCAGCTCAGATCAAACTCAAGAATTTGTCCGATTGTCGAGAGAAGTTTGACGAGGCGTTTGAAATTTATGAAATTTCTCTTCCCGCAAGCGAACGAAAGTCTCGCACCGAGGTTCTCAGCCTTCTGGACAGAAAAGACTACAGGCTCACGATCGCAGAACTCGAATCCCATGTCGTAGGCATCTCGATCGTCTATGTATCACGCTTTTTCCCGATCAGCTTGCTAGACTATATGGCAACCAGCGAAGCATGTCGTAACACAGGTATCGGCAAATCAATGTTCGTCCACACATTGGCGACCAGCGCCGATCGACTGATGTTCGTTGAAGTCGAGGCTGAACACGGATCCGCTGGTGAACGAGAAATGCAGAGACGCAGACAAGCCTGGTACGCACGCCTTGGCTGCAGGAAAGTCGACGACATCGCCTATCACATGCCACAACTAAACGACGCGCCACCTCCGCCGCTGAACCTGTTGTACCACCCGAATGGCACAGAGACTGATCCAACACGCAGCCAGCTACGCAGTTGGATTTCAGACGTGTATTCAGGCGTGTATGGCCTCGACAATTGTGAAGAAGAAATCGAGGCCATGTTCCTGAGGGCAAGCTAGTCCTACAGAGTGAACGCCACTCGGCTACTCTGCCGGATCGTCGACAGCCGTATCGGTCACGATCTTCCAGACACCGTCTACCTTGCGCCACACCGTCACGTAGTTACCCGTTGTCTCTGGATCTCCATCAACGCTGAAACTTCCCCAGGTGACTCCCATATCGCCACTTGCAGACCCCATCGCACCGATCGGTTTCCAGTGAACAGGTGATGGCACCGTATCCAGTTGTCGCTCTGCCATGATCGCAGCCTCACCTGTGAGAAAGCCTTCGCCAGCTTCGAGCATGAACCCCTTGTCGAAATCCACGAACTTCTTCGAGGCAGCTTCATAACCGTATTCCAGATTGAACGCCTCATAGGCCATGTCCGCCTCCATTAGCTCCGCCTCAATCGTAGCCGGAGAGACAGGCGCACTGACGCACCCGACAATCGAAAGTACGGCACTGCCAAGGGCCATTGAACGAAGGGCTTTTGCGGTCTGTTTCATGAAGTTCTCCTGATTGCCGCGAAACTGTATCGCCGACAGAAGGAGATCCACACTGCGTTTTACGGCCTGAACGGTGCGCATACATCACCAGCCCATCGACAGTTTGCATCACTCAAGAACGAAATCCGGTGCTAGCCTCACAGCCGGAGGAAAATAAACTATGCGAATCCGTCACTTCATCCTCGCTGTCGCATGCAGTCTTCCGGGCGTTTTGTGCACAGCCAATGCCCAGACTGACGAGACAGAGACTAAGCCGAAAGTCGTCACACTCGAGCTTACAGAAGGCACTTGGATGAGCCTGGATGTAAGTCCTGATGGCGAAACCATCGTCTTCGACCTGCTGAATGATATCTATTCGATGCCCTCCACTGGGGGCACGGCCATCGCAATTCACGATGGATCCGTGACCCAACGCAGCCCTCAATTCAGTCCTGACGGTCAGTTCATCACGTATCTGAGTGATGAAAGCGGCGCAGACAATGTCTGGATATCAAAGGCCGACGGAACCGACGCTAGACAGATCACGCATGAAACACATGCCATGGTCGCCGGTCCGGCCTGGTCCTCTGATGGAAAGTCCATCGCAAGTGTAATTACCTATTCAGACATATTCCGTGTCCGAAATTCTGAAATTCACCTGTACGGCATTGATGACGGTTCAGAAGAAATTGTCGTACCTCCGCCGACGAGCGGAAAAGACGTACAGGAACCACGCTTCGCGCCGAATGGCCGTCACCTCTATTACACAGAGAGAATCGGCGGAGATCACTATGTTTACATGAACACAGGTTTGAAGAATTTCGCGATCAAGCGCTTGGATCTCGAAACCGGCGAAAGAAAGAAAGCCATTTCCGGTTTCGGGGGCGCCTCAACACCGCAGATCTCGCCGAATGGAAAATCCATCGCTTTCATCCGTCGCTTGGGCGCAAAGACAGTTCTGTTCGTAAAAGATCTGGAGTCCGGATATGAAGAGCCGATTTATCAGGATCTAGGGCGCGACTTGCACGGAGATTACCTTCCACAGGAGCATTATTACCCCTCCTTCGACTGGTTTCCTGACAGCCGTCACATTGCGATCTGGGCCAAGGGAAAGCTGCTGAAGATCGACACCCTGTCTGCACTGGCGGAAGAGATACCGTTTAATCTGAAGGCACGCCATGAATTGCAACCTGCAATTCGGGTGAAGCAGGATCTCGCGCCAGACCAGGTTCAAGTCCGCACAATTCGCCAACTCGCCCCGGATCCGGACGGTAGCTCGATAGTCTTCCGTGCAATGGGCAAGATCTGGGAAGTCGGGTCCAGCTCTCCTTCACGGCCATCTCGCCTGACGGATTCCATGGCCATGGAATCTGAACCAACATGGTCCCCCGACGGACATCAAATCGCATATGTAAGCTGGCAAGACCAAACTGGTAGTAAGTTGATCCTGCGGCATGCCGATACAGGCCAAGAGACGGTTCTTGCAGAAAGCCATGCGGTCATTCGAGAGCCGCAGTTCTCAAATTCTGGAGAACTGATCGCCTATCGGATCATGAGTCCCGACACAGCTTTCAACGCACCAGGGCCCGAGACAGGCATTTATCTCCTGAACCTGGCCGGAGGTAGTCCGAAATACCTGACGAAAGCCTCGGGCCTGTCAGTGTTCTCTCCCGATGATAGCAGACTCTTCTTTCTTGGAGAGCCGTCCTCATACGCGAAACGGTCATCTGTGTTGATGAGCATCACGCTCGACGGTAGCGACGTACAGGAACATGCCATTTCTGAAATGGCAGACATCCGGGACTTCTCCTTGAGCCCTGACCTGAAGTGGCTGGCGTTCAAGTCCAACAATCGCCCTTACGTCATGCCGTTCGACGTCAAGCCAGCCCCCGTAACCATCAACACGCCGGACAATGCCTCGGCTCGTCTGCTGAGTGATATTGGTGGATACGCTTTCAGATGGTCGAAAGACTCGTCCACACTCTTCTGGACGATGGGCGCAGAAATTCTTTCAACTACGCCCGCCGACAAGAGCGGCACGCCTCACTCCCTGACAATCAATATACAGCTGCCGGCAGACAAGCCTGAAGGCATAGTTGCGTTCGTTGGCGGCAAGATCGTTCCGATCGAAGGCGATGTTATCAAGAACGGTACTGTTGTTGAAGGAAACCGGATTGTCGCCGTCGGTCCGCGACGCAAGGTCAAGATTCCGAAAGACGCCACCCGGATCGACATCAGGGGCAAAGTCTTGATGCCTGGCTTCTTCGATGCGCATGGCCATATCGAATGTTGCTTCGATGCCGGCACTATGCCTCAGCAACACCCAACGCGTCTTGCCGCCCTCGCTTATGGCGTCACCACGAACTTCGATCCGTACTCCGAGGACCTTACTTCCTACGAAAGCGGTGAGATGACCATGACGGGAGAATTGGTCGGTCCGCGCTGGCTCAAATCTGGTCAGGTTGTTCACGGAGTGAAAGGACGCACCGCTGGTGTGTATCACCCACTTGCCTCTTTGGATGATGCTCGAAACGTCCTGAAGCGCCGCAAAGCGCTCGGCCCGTCAATTCTGAAAAGCTACAAGCTGTCGACAAGAGCTCAGCGTCAGCGCCTTCTCCAGGCGGCGAGAGAATACGACTTCATGGTTGATGGCGAAGGCGCCGGACAATTCTACACAAACATCGGGATGATTCTCGATGGACACACCAATCTTGAGCACAATCTTCCGGTTGCCACCTATTATGATGATCTTCAGCAGCTGATTGCTGCATCCGACGTCTCAATGACGCCAACACTGATCGTGACGTTCGGCGAGCTGTTTGGCGAAAATTACATCTACGAAAACGAAGACTCCTGGTCCCAGGACAAAGTCAAAGCCTTCATTCCCGACGTAAACAATGCGTATAACCCAATCACGGGCGAAAGTGGCACACCCCTGCATGTTCGCTGCATGCATTCGATCCATGTGTCAGATGAAATCTACGACATCGGATTCCGGTCAGTCGGTCGCTCCTTGACGAAACTGGCAAAAGCCGGCGCAACGGTGAATGTTGGCTCTCACGGTCAGGTTTCCGGGCTCGCCATGTATTGGGAGATGCTGCTCTTTGCGGAAAGCGGCATGGAACCGATGGAAATCCTGCGAGCCGCTACGATCAATGGCGCAAAGACCTACGGGCTTGACCATCAACTCGGGTCAATCACCCCCGGCAAGCTCGCAGACCTCATTGTACTTGACGAGGATCCGACCGAGGACATCCGCAATGCCAACAGCGTTCGGTATACAATGGTCAATGGGCGCCTCTACGATTCCCAAACCATGAACGAAATCGGAAATTATGACCGCCCCCGGAGCAAATTCTATTGGGAAATGAAGCCAACAAACGGAATAGATTGGAAATCCACATGGTCCGGCGAATAATTTCAACGACGTGCTTGGCATTGATGGCGATGACAGTTTCCGCCTGTTCGCAACCCGCGGGGTCGCCTTCTGGTGCAGAAATGGTGGTCATACCTGCAGCCAGTTTCGAGATGGGCGAGGCGATCGACTACGGATATGGAGAGATCGATGGACCCCGACACACCGTCGATATTCATAGGTCTTTTGCGTTAGCCAAGACAGAAGTGACGGTAGGCGAGTTCAGACAGTTCGTTGGAGCTACAGGGCACCTGTCCGAAGGCAAATGCAACATCTACACAGACGAGAAATCCTGGCACATCGATCCTGACCGAAACTGGGAGCGCCCCGGATTCACGCAAGCCGAAGATCACCCTGTCGTCTGCGTTAGCTGGGAAGATACACAAGCTTACGCATCCTGGCTGACGCAACAAACCGGGGAATCGTATCGCCTACCGTCGGAAGCAGAATGGGAATACGTGGCGGCATTTGGCGACATTGAAGGCGAGGACGGCGTCGTCGGGCACGACGAAGCAAATATCGGGTTGGTTGACTGCTGCGGCGGCAAAGCGGAAGGACGGGATGTCTGGATTGAAACCGCCCCCGTCGGGAGTTTTCCTTCCGACAAGTTCGGCATCCACGACATGCGAGGAAACGTCTGGGAGTGGCAAGCTGACTGTCATCAAGACAACTATGTGGGCGCGCCTGTCGATGGCTCCGCACGCACAGAATGCGACACGCCGGACAAACGCTCAATTCGTGGCGGCTCCTACGGCGATGCTGGCGACTATCTGTCACCGAGATATCGACTGCCCGGACCTAAGGATCAGGGATATTTCACTGTCGGCTTCCGGTTGGCCCACGACGTTCGCGAACCGCAACGGTGACCTGAGCGCACCAGCACATCAATATATCGCATCTGTTCCCCGTCAGCGACCATGAGACAGATC
>NZ_AWFH01000063.1 GCF_000682715.1 Hyphomonas atlantica corrig.
GACTTTCAGCCTCCAGCCTGTCGAGGTGGGTCAGATTGGTCAAAACGTTCAGTTTCCTTCAAGTATCATTTAGCCGAAAAAACTCTGTGGCTTTCAGATATAGTCACGAGAACAGGGCGATAGCCCCCAATGTGAGTGAGTTCAATGATTTGATCCATCAGCAGGGCTAAATGGTCGGGAAAAAGGCACGATCGGTCTGAATCGTGTCGCTGATTGTCGTATTCCTACATAATCTGTCATTATGCCGTCTGATTTAGGGGGACTAAATACGCTTTGTCTGATTGGAGATGAAGTATGTGCGGAATTGTAGCGATCGCTGGCACCGAAACAGTGGCGAACCGTCTCGTGGATGGTCTGAAGCGGCTTGAATATCGCGGCTATGACAGCGCGGGCATCGCAGTTCGGGCGGGCCCCAGGGTCGAGCGCAGGCGCGCACAGGGCAAGATCGTTAATCTTGAGGCCGTTATGGCGGAAGCGCCGATTGATGGTCTGATGGGCATTGCCCATACGCGTTGGGCCACGCATGGTCAGCCGAACGAGATCAATGCGCATCCCCACATGTCGGGGAAAGTTGCGATCGTCCATAATGGCATCATCGAGAATTTTCGTGAGCTGCGCGATGAATTGCAGGCCGACGGTCGCAGCTTTGAATCCGAAACGGATAGCGAAGTCATCGCCCAACTGATCGACAAGAACATGAATGACGGTATGGACGCGGTGGATGCGTTCGAGGCCGCCCTCAAGAAGCTATCCGGCGCGTTTGCGATTGCCGCAATCTTTGCAGACGATACCGATCTCCTGATTGGTGCGCGCAAAGGCAGTCCGTTGGTATTGGGATATGGCGAAGGCGAGATGTTTCTCGGTTCTGACGCAATCGCGCTCGCGCCCTTCACACGCGATGTAACCTATCTGGAAGAGGGGGATTGGGTGGTCCTGACACCTGACAGCCACGACATCCGGAATGTGAATGGTGAACGTGTAAACCGCCCCCGCGTCCAATCTGCTGTGAATGAAAGTCTGATTGAGCGCGGCGAATATGATCATTTCATGCTGAAGGAAATTCACGAGCAGCCAGAGTCGTTGGCGCGTTCGATCCTTCCTTACATTGATCAGGCGACGCAGACACTCAATCTGGGTGATGTCGCTGACAAGATGTTTGCTGGGGCCGACCGCGCTGTCGCGATTGCATGCGGAACAGCCTATTACGCCGCACACACGGCGAAATACTGGTTCGAGCAAAAGGCGAGACTTGCTCTGGAAACTGACATCGCATCGGAGTTTCGCTATCGCAACCCAGTCTTGCCGCAGACGGGCCCAGCCATGTTTGTCAGCCAATCGGGCGAAACTGCGGACACGCTGGCGGCGCTGCGCTATTGCCGTCAGAATGGCACGCCCGCCGTTGCCATCGTAAACGTACCGGAAAGCTCAATCGCCAGGGAAGCTGCTGCCATTGTGCCGACCCATGCCGGGCCTGAGATTGGCGTCGCATCAACGAAAGCGTTTACAGCGCAACTGTCTGTGCTGGCGGTTTTGGCGCTAAATGCAGCGAAGGCGCGCGGACATTTGCTGCCGGGCGAGGAAGTGCAGGCGGTTAAGAGCCTTCTGGCCTTGCCGCGAAAAGTGACCGAAGCGCTCGAAGCACAAGACGGAATCCGCGCGATTGCAGAGACGCTGACCCAGAGCCGTGATGTCCTCTTCCTTGGGCGCGGCCGGTATTTTCCTCTCGCTTTGGAGGGGGCGCTCAAGCTGAAAGAAGTCTCGTATATTCACGCAGAGGGATATGCTGCAGGTGAGCTGAAGCATGGTCCGATTGCGCTGATCGAAAAAGATGTCCCCGTTGTGGTGATCGCGCCCATGGATGAGCTTTTCGAAAAAACCATTTCCAATGTCGAGGAAATACGAGCGCGTGGCGCCCGAGTGATCCTGATCTCTGATCCTGCTGGTATCAAGGCTGCAGGGAACCGCGCGGATCACGTTATTCCGATGCCGGAAGGGGACGAAATAAGTTTGCCTGTGCTGGCTGCCGTGCCACTCCAGTTGCTGGCGTATCATGTCGCCGTGGCGAAAGGGACTGATGTGGACCAGCCGCGCAACCTCGCCAAATCTGTGACGGTGGAATAGCCACAACAGCGGTTCGTGATATAGCCCATTAGCGAGCGCGAGTCGTATGTGAGGAATGATGCCTTTTGAATTCAAACAGGATGACGTGCTGCCGCAGGTCATTCATGTAATTCCAAAAAAGTTTGAAGATCCGCGTGGATGGTTTGCCGAGACGTATCGGGCTGATGTTTTTGCCGAGGCCGGAATTGCTGGACCATTTGTGCAGGATAATCATTCCCGATCAGCGGACGCTGGGACGATCAGGGGGCTGCATTTCCAGGCGCCCCCCTACGCACAGGGGAAGCTCGTCAGGTGCGTGAAAGGGCGAATTCTGGATGTCGCGGTCGATGTTCGGAGAAGCTCGCCGAATTTCGGTCGGGCAATGTCTGTGGAACTATGTGCAGACAGCGGTGCACAATTGTTCATCCCTCGGGGCTTTGCGCACGGCTTTTGTACGCTCGAGGACGATACGGAAGTGGTTTACAAAACCGATGCGTACTACGCGCCATCGCATGATTACGGCATTGCGCATGATGATCCGGCGATTGCCATCGATTGGCCGGTGCCGCCTCATGCGCGAATACTGTCTGATAAGGATAGGGCTTTGCCTAGCCTTGCAGACTACCTGAAGCTTGAATCCATCCACGAGGAAGAGCGATGAGCTGGCTCGTTACGGGGGGCGCCGGATTTATCGGGTCGGCGCTTTGCCACTATCTGGCAGAGGCGACTGACGACAGGATTGTTGTCATAGACAAGCTGACCTATGCGGGGAACCGCCAGTCACTCTCATCTCTCGAGATGGATGGGCGCCTTGAATTGATCCAAGCGGACATCACCGACTTTCCGATGATGACCGAGATTGTAGAAAAATCAGCACCAAGATCGATTTTCCATCTCGCAGCAGAAACACATGTTGACCGGTCGATAGATGGGCCGGCGAATTTCGTTTCAACCAATGTTGCCGGGACGTGCGCCATGTTGGAGGCGGCCCGCAATTATCATTCTGGGCTCGCCGATAGTGCGAAAGACGCGTTCCGATTTGTGCATGTCTCGACAGATGAAGTGTTTGGCTCTCTGGGTGACACAGGCACATTCAGTGAGACGACGCCCTATGCGCCGTCGTCCCCCTATTCGGCCAGTAAGGCGGGCGCTGACCATCTGGTGCGAGCATGGTTCAACACCTACGGGCTGCCTGTGATTGTTTCGAATTGCTCGAATAATTATGGGCTTCGCCAGTTCCCCGAAAAACTCATTCCTCTGATGATTTTGAAATGCTTGTCAGGCCAGAGCCTCCCTGTTTACGGGCAGGGGCTCAACGTTCGGGACTGGCTGCATGCCGATGATCATGCGCGGGCGTTGTTGCTCATGGCGCAAAAGGGAGAGCCAGGAGAAACCTATTGTGTAGGAGGGGGCGCTGAACGCACCAATATCTGGATCGTGGAAACGATTTGCCGCCTGATGGATGAGCGTTATCCCGAGAACGCTCCTCACAATCGCCTCATTGAATATGTCGACGACCGCCCTGGACATGATTATCGGTACGCAATTGATGCAACGAAAATAAACATGTCGCTTGGGTGGGCTCCATCGCGTGACTTCGAAGCTGGTCTGGCGGAAACAGTTGATTGGTACCTCTCCAACGAACAATGGTGGAAACCGCTGCAAGATCGCGTCTATGCGGGCGAGCGACTGGGTTCTGGTACATGACCAGAATTCTTGTGATTGGAAAGTCGGGCCAAATGGCCCAGGCATTCGCCGGACTTGGGATCGATGACCTGTATTGCGCGGGTCGCGATGAGGCGGACTTGCTCGATCCTCAATCACTGGAAAAAGCGCTGAAATACCATCGTCCGAAAATCATAATCAACGCAGGGGCGTACACGGCTGTAGATCGTGCCGAGTCCGAACCTGATATTTGTCGAGCCCTGAATGTTGATGGACCTCGTGAATTGGCCGGTCTTTGCAACGCATACGGCGTTCCCTTGATACACTTGTCCACCGATTGCGTGTTCGATGGGAGAAAGCCTACGCCATACTTGCCATCTGATGTGACGTGCCCAATGGGCGTTTACGGACAAAGCAAGCTTGATGGTGAGGAAGCTGTGCGTTCTGTTGCGGCTCGTTCCATAATTGTCCGGGTGTCGTGGATTTTTTCTCACCTCGCCAGCAATTTCGTTACAACAATGTTGGGGTTGGCCGGGTCGCGGGAGAGTATTTCGGTCGTGAATGACCAGTTCGGTTGTCCAACTTATGCGCCCGCATTGGCTGAGGCGCTTGTGACGATTTCGGATTGCGCGCTGACGGCAGATTTCCAAGATTGGGGTATCTATCACCTTGCTGGAGCTGGCGAGATAGACAGGGCGAGCATGGCGCGATTGATATTCGAGGTTAGCGCGCGTCATGATGGTCCTTGCGCAGAGGTAAGTGGTATACCGACAAGAGCATATCCAACACCTGCTCAGAGGCCACTGAATGCTCGCCTTGACATGTCTGACACCGAGCGCGTTTTCAGCGTTTCGCTGCCAGACTGGCGATTAGGGTTGGAAGAGACCGTGCGCGTGTTGATCGAGGAGTTTGATACACCATGAAAGGAATAGTTCTGGCGGGAGGGACGGGTAGCCGCCTTCATCCAGTGACACGGGGGGTGTCGAAGCACCTCCTGTCGATCTATGACAAACCTCTGATTTATTATCCGATCTCCACACTCATGCTGGCGGGCATTACTGAGATTCTGGTTATCTGCGCACCCGAGCATGGCGCGGCTTACCGAAGCTTGTTACGAGATGGGAGCCAGTGGGGTGTGTCGATTTCCTACGCTATCCAGGATGATCCCAACGGCTTGGCCGAGGCTTTTCTGATCGGCCGGGATTTTATCGATGGCCAGCCTTGTGCGCTGGCGTTGGGCGATAATATCTTTTATGGCGCTGGACTATCCGGGCAGCTTCAGGTTTTGGCTGCGCTAAAGCGCGGAGCAGCTGTGTTGGCTTACCAAGTGAACGATCCGAAGCGATTTGGAATCGTTGAGCTGGACGGTGATGACAAGCCAGTCTCATTGGAAGAAAAGCCTGAGACGCCAAAAAGCAACTGGGCTATACCCGGGTTGTATTTCTATGGTTCAGACGTGGTGCAGGTCGCAGAGCAAGTTACTCCTTCAGCTCGCGGAGAGTTGGAAATTACAAGTGTGAACGAGGCTTACTTCCAGCGAGGAGAGCTGACTGTCACGCGCCTGCAGCGGGGAACAACCTGGTTGGATGCGGGAACATTCGATAGCCTGTTGGAGGCATCCCAGTTCGTTCAGACAGTGGAAAAGCGGCAAGGGCTAAAGGTGGCGTGTCTTGAAGAGGTGGCTTGGCGCAGAAGTCTGATCACTGATGATCAAATGCGTGAGCGGGCGAATGAGTTCAAGAACGAGTACCGCGATTATTTGCTGTCGCTGTTGCAATCTGAATCTTGATTTGACGAAAGCGGGGCGCTGCTTTCAGCGACCCGCAAGACCTCAGTAAACGCCAAAAACACGTGGTAAAGAGTCGATGTCGGGATCTTGATGCAAGTCGGTTTGCCATCCTCATCTACCGTGTCGAGCCACATGCCACGCGGTGCAGAGGAGCCAAGATGTACGCCGAACAAGGTTTCGCAGCTTCGCTCAATTGCGTGCCAAGGCGACACGCCGGTTAGTTCATGCAATGCAATCCAACCCTTGATACGCTCTGAATTTGGCCACGTTCGGGAGCCGCGATCTTGGGAGCTGGTATCCAGCTTGTTCGAATTCATGACCCAGCCGCGAGTTTCGTGTAGGCCAAAGCGTTCGGCGTTCAGAACCAGTGTGCGGACGATGTCGGTATGATCGTCTCCGGATAATTGCTGGTGGCGCGCCAATATCCACGCCCATTCGAACTGGTGGCCGGCTTCAATATGGTTGCGAGTGGAGTAGGTAATGGGGTTTAAAGAGTCATCGAAGAATTCGGGCATGGCGCCAGCTGCCTTGTCGAACAGTTGACGTCGAAACAATGTGGCCAGGCCATTCGACATGTCCTTGGCGCGTGAATCATTCGTCACTTCCCAAAAGGCGAGTAGCCCTTCCATCAGGTGCATATGCGGGTTCTGTTGGCGTGGCAGGTTGGCGGGTAGCTGATTGTAATATCCGTTTCCGGATGGGTGCGCGAAGTCTCGCTCCACAATATCTAGCGTCTGGTGTGCGAGAGTCAGAGCATCTGTGTTTTCACTCAGCCGGTAATACCAGCTGAGAGCGAATAGGCAGAATGCGAAATCATAGAGATCGGCCGTCGGGTCGAGAATATCGCCCTCAAGCGTGACCTTGTGAACCCAACCAGATTCCGGGCCCCGCCAACAAACTTTTCTCAAATACTCAAATAAGGCATCCGCGAGTGGGCCTGCCTTTTTCTCACCGAGCAGGCTGGCATGAGACATAACGTATAGCTGTCGCGCAACGACGAATGTCCGCTTATATGCATCGGTAAACGGACGGTCTCCATCAAGAGAGAAGCTCTCGACAGGTCCGCCAAAGCGGCTGTCCATGCATTTCTCTGTCCAGACGGGGAGGGCGTGGTCGAACAGCCAGCTGCGAATTCTGGTAATCACTTCCATCTGAACTACCAAAGCGCTCGTTTCCAGAATTACAATTGTCGCAAGCGCCATTGGACCGTCATGTGTTTGGTCAACAGCGCCTTGTTTCCCGTACAGTGTGCAATGGTTCGCATCAAGTATTGACCTGACCGCAGCGGCGGTCGATCCTCGGCTGAGGTAAGCGTTTGCGCATTGTGCGTTTCTGCCAGAATGGACCGAATGTGCCTGTGACAATAAACTTTGAAGAAATCGACGACCGGATTGCCCGAATTCTGGAAAAAAAGGGTCCGCGTATCGGCAAGGAACTGTCGTTTGATATGCCGGATGTTCCTGTGCTGGCGCTTTGGCAAGCCTGCAATCGTAGCCGGAGTTTGTTGATCTCCCATTTTGCCAGCTACTATTTGCGATTTGACATCACACGCGAAGACCAGGTGCGGCTTAGCCCGTCGATACTTCGGGACTTCCTCTCTTTTACGCTCTTTGGCCTTCCCGGCCAACGCTATCAGATGATCGAACGGCAAGGTTCCCTCTCAAACATGCACCGGGAGATCAGCCGCGAGAAAATCGGGGTGGCCCAAGATGTGATGAAGCAATTATTTGTAAGCTTGGGGCGGGAAGTGCGCAGTCAGCTTTGCGCTTTCATCGCGGGCGACCTTTCATACTTTCTGGCGCATAACGAGATGCGAGAGCACTCAGCCTCCGGTGAAATGGTTCGAGGCTCCGACATAGATATCATTATCATTCTGAGTGAATCGCTTCCCGACGATATTCAGGGACGGATTGATGGGGAAATGATGGCTTTGAAGAATTTCTATCTTCGCCATCCCAAGCACCGCCACGAGATCGATTTCATTTGCAAACGTAAATCGGTCATGGAGCGGCAATTCCAATATTCAGACATCCACGACAAGATTGCCAGCAAGATCGCCTACGAGTCCATGTTCTTGGGGGGATCGCTGACACTGTATATGGAAGTGCGAGATGCGATGACTCGCACGGGTGTTGATCAGTTGATTGAAGCAGATTTCGCGCACGCCTTGAAAGACCGGAAGCACGCCATGAAGGCCCTGTTGGATGCACCTGGGGATGCGATCGATGCAGAGACAAGGTCGCTATTTTACTTCTCGCAGGAACGGGTTGAGTTCTCCTGATCAACTGAACGAAATATTTGCGCTATTCTTCTCTTTAAGGTGAACTATTTCTCTTGGTGCGATGGCATGAAAACATCGGGCGTTTTGGGAGGATTAAGTTTGACTTGGAGAGGTAAGTCGAATTCTTGCGCGAGCATCTCGCGTTCCGTTCTGGTCTCCACCATGATGGGCGCTTCCATCGTGATTTTAGGCGCGTGCGCAGGTGGCGGAGGCGGGGGTGGAAGCTCCGCTGTTACGCCATTGCCGCCTCCTCCGCCGCCTCCGCCCCCTCCGCCGCCGCCCTCGAACCCATTTCCGGATCAGATTGCGGAACCTTCCGCTTTCGAAACGCGCGAATATAATGCCACGGTTGGGTTGCCGATTATCGGGGCTTCGACGGCGTATGCGCTGGGTGCAACGGGGCAGGGGCAGGTGATCGCTGTCATTGATACCGGGACAGACGCCGACCATCCAGATCTGGAAGGCGCGGTGGTGCAAATGTATGACGTTTGCGCGGACACGGAATGTTCCGGCTTTGATGAGAATGGAGACCGCGTCAACATCCGCCGACAGCCAGGTGACATCGACACTGGTGGGCACGGGACTCTTGTTTCCGGCGTTATTGCGGCTCGGCGCCAGGATGATTTCAATTCTTCGCTGGATGATAACACGCCGAATGGAATTCAGGGCGCGGCCTATGAGTCATCCATTCTGGATATTCGAGCGGATTCGCCGGGCAGTTGCGGCCGGGAAGGCGAGGATGACGACTGCGTCTACAACGACAGAAATCTCGTTACAGCAATTGAGTATGCTGTGGATCAAGGGGCGACCATTATCAACATGTCGCTGGGGGGAGACATTGATAGTGACCCCACTCTCGAAAACGCAATTCGTGCAGCGGCGAATGCAGGCGCGCTCGTGGTCATCTCCGCAGGTAACGATGGAGAACCGGCGGGGACGGATGAAGAAGGAAACCCGACTGAAGCCAAGGGTGAGATTCCGAACGAGCCAGCTTACATCGCCGGCGAGGCTTCGTCCTTGGGGCGAGTTGTGGCCGTCGGGGCGGTTGATCCGGATGGAAAGCTCTCGGACTTCTCCAACCGCGCTGGTACCGCATCTCAATCCTATTATCTCCTGGCGCCGGGCGAAGGTGTAATCTCGACTGGACCGGACGACGATGTGGCATTTCCAGACCTTCCCACATGTGCCGTAGGAGAGTTTGAGGGCTGTAATGACGCTGATAGTGAGGGTGACTATTATCGGATCGCCGGTACATCTTTTGCCGCGCCATACGTGGCGGGTTCGTTGGCCCTCTTGCTGGACGCATTCCCGAATTTGAGATCGCAGCCAGAGGTCGCGCTCCAGATTTTGCTGGATACTGCGACAGACTATGTGGATAGCACGCCTGACATCATTACCGGTGAGGTCGCCGGCGTCGGCACGGATAGTGTATCGGGTGTGGGGCTTTTGAATCTGGAAGAGGCGTTTCGTCCGCAGGGCCAGCAAAACCTCGACTTCGGCTCTGAAAAGGTCAGTCTGATCGACGCTGTGGCACCAAGCGGCGGCGCGTTCGGGGACTGGGCGTCGAATTCTGGCGCGTTCAACAAGCTTGTGTTTCAAGACAAGTACCAACGCGGATTTCAATTCAACGCAGACGGTGTGGCGGCGGCTTTCCCTACAGATGCCCTGGGGTCGCGCCTGGTCAATTTCGATACGCGAGCGGATTGGGCGGCGGGGGAATCCTACGCTGTGAATGCGGGCAATATGTCTTTCAGCTGGGCACAGGCCCGCCTTAAGGAAGACCCTACCGCGCCGTATCAGGAAGATCCCCAATCCACGTTCAAGATGCGCTACAGTTTTGGTGAGAGCCAGGTCGAATTTGGCCGCGGTGGCTCGCTGACCCATCTTGCGCCCGATATTTCCCTGTTGAACGAGCCAGGCGTCGGCAATGCGTTTTCGACCGGTGGTGCGTGGGCGAAATTCAGTCACGTCATAAGCGATGATCTCGTCATGGACATCTTTTCGGCAGAACATGGCGCTCGTAGCCAGTCTGGATTTATGTTTGGTCGCGATGAGCGGACATGGTCCGTGCGCGCAGGGGCATCGTTTATCTCGGATGAGAATACTGCGCTTGGTGGATCACTGCAGGCCCGTTTTGGTGCAGAGGATCAGACCGAGATGACGGCCTATGCATTGGAAGGGGCCTGGCTGTCGGGGGCTGGATGGATTGTGTCGTCCGGGCTTGAGATGGCAAGTGTCGAGTTGCCGGGAATTGACGCCGAAGGCATCTGGACGAGCCGGTGGTCATTGGGTGCAGACCGTGCGCTGGGCGACGGGCGGCTGCATCTCATCGTGGCGCAACCTCGGCGCGCGGAATCTGGACACCTCAATCTCGATGCTCCAATCGGCGTGGATTTGAACAGTCAATTGATCCGTACTCTGGTAAAAGCAGAGCTGACACCAAGCGGCCGGCAGATCGATTATGAAACCCGCTATACATTTGGTTTGACCGATACCTGGTCGGGCGAGGCGGCAGCGGTGATTTCGACTTCACCAAACCACATTTATGGTGCGGAAGATCAGGAGGCGCTGTGGATGCGGCTGTCGACGCCATGGTAAGGGCCGCAGTAATCTCTCTAACCGCATGCTTCATGCTGCCCGGCTGCACTACCCTGCCTTTCTTTGGGGCGACTTGCCCCGAAATTACAGATACGTCCGCGTGGATCAACAGGATGCCGGGGCCGGGCCAACCATCTGGCGGCAAGCTGCATGTCGTGGTGCGCGTGGCGGATGACCAGTCCTGGATGCTGACGCCCCAATCCGGACACTCAGAGGGGCTTTTGGTTCTCGACCTATCAAAGGGCGGGCCATCCGTGCCCGGCACAGCGGCTTACCAACAGTCGCGCAAGCCTTTACCTCAGCACATTCAAGTGCAGTGCCAAGGCAAGCGTGTCGCGACTATTGATGAGATAACTGTCGCGTACTGAGATCGGCTAGTTCGTGAGGTGCTTGAGATCGTCCACAAGGTCTGTTTTTTCCCAGCTGAATCCGCCCGCGTCCGTCGGTGTGCGACCAAAGTGGCCGTAGGCGGCGGATGGTCCATAGATTGGCCGGTTCAATTTCAGATGTGTGCGAATTCCCTTGGGGGACAGGTCGAAGAGCTCCCGCAGCGCTTTCGCGATGCGTTCTTCGTCCACATTGCCGGTTCCGTGTGTGTCGACATAGATGGAGAGGGGTTGAGCCACACCAATCGCGTAGCTGACCTGAATGGTGCAACGGTCAGCCAATCCTGCCGCGACGATGTTCTTGGCGAGGTAGCGCGTCGCATAGGCCGCGGAACGGTCGACCTTAGAGGGGTCTTTGCCGGAGAACGCGCCGCCGCCATGCGGGGCCGCACCGCCATAAGTGTCAACAATGATCTTGCGCCCGGTCAGGCCCGCATCCCCGTCAGGTCCGCCAATCACAAATCGCCCGGTCGGGTTGACATAGAATTTGTCTTCCGCGGGGAACCAGCCGTCCGGTAAGACGTCCTTGATCACAGGGCGGATGATTTCCCGCAATTGGTCCAGTGTGGCGCTATCCTTGTGCTGGTGGGAAACGACGAGGGCATTCACGCCAACCGGCTTCGATCCTTCGTATTGAAGTGTTACCTGGCTCTTGGCGTCTGGCTCCAGTTCAGGGTGGGTGCCGTCATGACGTAATTGCGCCAGCCGTTGAAGAATCTGATGTGAGTACACCAGAGTGGCTGGCATCAGTTCCGGTGTTTCGTTTGTGGCATAGCCGAACATGATGCCCTGATCGCCTGCGCCCTCTCCGCCATACAAGCCCTGGCCTTCCTCAACGCCTTGAGCGATCTCGACCGATTGGCCATGAACATGGTTGGCGATTTCCATATTCTCCCAATGAAAGCCATCTTGTTCGTACCCGATGCGTTTGACGACATCGCGCGCAGCCTGGTTCATTTCGTCATGTGTGACCTCGGCGCCATTATTGGTGCGAACTTCGCCGGCCAGAACGACGCGATTGGTGGTCGTGAGGGTTTCTACCGCTACTTTGGAAGTTGGATCACGCGACAGGAACAGATCCACAATCGCATCCGAAATCTGGTCTGCGACCTTGTCCGGATGGCCTTCAGAGACGCTCTCGCTGGTGAATTCGTGACTGGCAAGTTTCATGGGTCCTGTCTTTCTGTTCTTCGTTCTGCCTAGCGGGCAAAAACGACTGTTTTTCCGGCATTGATGAAAATGCGATGCTCGGCATGCGCCTTCACGGCACGAAGCAAAGCGTTACCTTCCAGATGGCGGCCGCTTTCGATCATGTCGGCCGGGCTGAATGTGTGGTCGACTGCTTCCGTCAGCTGCGTGATGATCGGGCCTTCATCAAGGTCTGCCGTCACATAGTGGGCCGTCGCGCCAATCATTTTTACACCGCGCGCATGGGCCTGGTGATAGGGGCGTGCGCCCTTGAAGCCCGGCAGGAAGGAGTGGTGGATGTTGATGCATTTCAGCTCGAGCCGCCGGCAGGCTTCATCGCTGAGCACTTGCATGTAGCGGGCAAGCACGACGAGGTCCGCGCCGGTTTCCTCCACAATGTCGAACAGGCGGGCTTCAGCTTCCGGTTTGGTTTCCTTCGTCACCGGCACATGGAACCAAGGCAGTCCCCAATGGGCGAAATCGTCCCTCAGCGTTTCATTGTTCGAGACGATCCCGACAATGTCGATGGGCAGTTCGCGCCGGCGGGCCGCATAAAGCAGCGTGTTTGCGCAATGCTCCGACTTGGACACCATAAGCAGGGTGCGGACAGCTTCGCCTTCCGGATGAACTGACCAGTCTGCGCAGAGTTCCTGGGCCATGGTTGCCAGATCGGTTTCAAGGCCGGACGGCAGGGCATCCGATGTGCCATGGAACACAAGGCGCGCGAAGAAGCGGCCGGTTTCCGCATCGCCGAATGTCCGCGACGCGGCAATAAAGCAATCATGACGCTCCATCAGCTTTGCCAGTCCGGCGACGAGACCGACCCGATCCGGACAGGCAAACTTCAGGATATGCGAACGCGACACTGTGGAGACTCGACCTAGTAGCGGTAATGTTCAGGCTTGAACGGACCAGCCGCATCCACGCCGATGTAATCGGCCTGCTCGCCGGACAATTCGGTCAACTGTACGCCCAGCTTTTCCAGATGAAGCATCGCAACTTTCTCATCGAGGTGCTTGGGCAGGGTGTAGACCTTGTTCTCATACTGCTCGCCGCGCGTATGCAGTTCGATCTGGGCGAGAGTCTGGTTGGTGAAGGAGGCCGACATCACGAAAGAGGGGTGACCCGTGGCATTGCCGAGGTTCACAAGGCGGCCTTCAGACAGGAGGATGATCCGTTTGCCGTCCGGGAAGGTAATCATGTCCACTTGCGGCTTAATGTTCGTCCACTCGAAATTGCGCAGGCCTTCGACCTGAATTTCATTGTCGAAATGGCCGATATTGCAGACGATGGCCATGTCCTTCATCGCGCGCATATGGTCGACGGTCAGGATGTCCTTGTTGCCGGTCGCCGTGACGAAGATGTCGAACTTAGGCGCAGCTTCGTCCACGGTCAGAACTTCATAGCCGTCCATCGCAGCCTGAAGGGCGCAGATCGGATCGACTTCGGAGACGGCAACACGTGCGCCGGAACCGGACAGTGACGCGGCAGAGCCCTTGCCGACATCGCCATAGCCGGCGACAAAGGCTTTCTTGCCCGCCATCATGACATCTGTTCCGCGACGGATCGCGTCAACGAGCGACTCTTTGCAACCATATTTGTTGTCGAATTTCGACTTGGTGACAGAGTCGTTGACGTTGATGGCCGGGAAGGGGAGTTCGCCCTTCTTCTCAAGCTGGTACAGTCGGTTCACACCGGTCGTCGTTTCCTCGGATACGCCGCGGATTGCAGCCTTGGTCTTGGCAAACCAGCCGGGCGATGCGGCCAGACGTTTCTTGATCTGAGCGAACAGGAATTTCTCCTCTTCCGAGCCCGGCTTTTCCAGGAAGGACGGATCGGATTCGGCGCGCTCGCCGAGGATCAGATACATGGTTGCGTCGCCGCCATCATCCAGGATCAGATTGGCGCCGGTACCGTCATGCCAATGGAACATGCGGTCAGTGAATTCCCAGTACTCCTCCAGCGTTTCGCCCTTATAGGCGAAGACTGGCGTGCCATTCGCCGCGATCGCAGCCGCGGCATGGTCCTGTGTCGAATAGATGTTGCACGACACCCACTGGACGTCCGCGCCGAGCGCTTCGAGTGTCTGGATCAACACAGCCGTCTGGATGGTCATGTGCAGCGAGCCGGCGATCTTCGCGCCTTTCAGGGGCTGCGACGGACCGAACTCCTCACGCGCGGCCATCAGGCCCGGCATTTCCGTTTCTGCGATGGCGATTTCCTTGCGGCCAAACTCTGCAAGGGAAATATCTGCGACGCGATAGTTTTCGGCCATATCAATGATCCTTTATACGTTTGTATCGCGGCTAACATGTCATACAAAAAAAGGCAACGCGCGAAGTGCGCGTTGCCTTGGATTACAAGTGCATCCTATGTCGGTTACCCGTTGAACGCCCTGATCGTATCTATGACGCGTGTCTGGTCGGCTTCTTCCAGATAGGGGTGCATCGGAAGAGCGATGACGTGTTTGCTCGCGGCTTCCGTGACGGGGAGGGTGCCGTCGGCGGGTTTGAAGCGGGCGCAGAAATCCTGTTCGTGGATTGGTACGGGGTAATAGACGGCGGTCGGGATGCCCTGACCGGAAAGATGCGCCTGCAGGCCGTCACGATTGTCATGCTCAATGACATATTGCGCCCATACGCTCTTGCCACCCGCGATGACGCTGGGCACGCGCTTCACGTGTCCGGTCAGGCCCTCGGCGTAGCGGTCCGCCACAATCTGGCGCTTCTCGATCTCGTCACCGAAGATCTTGAGCTTTTCCAGCAGGACCGCAGCCTGGATCGTGTCGAGCCGGGAATTCATACCGACGCGCAGGGAGAGGTATTTGGGGTCATGATGGAAATTGCGCTCGGCGGCATCGGTCGGCGTAACTTTGCCATAGACGCGCAAGGATTCGATGCGCTCGGCGAGCTTGGCATCGTTCGTGATGATCGCGCCGCCATCGCCGTAACAACCCAGCGGCTTTGCCGGGAAAAAGCTGGTCGTGGCAATGTCGGCCCAGTCTGATGGATGTTGTCCGTTCAGCGTGCAGCCATAGCCCTGCGCCGTGTCGGCAATCAGCTTGAGGCCGAACTCGTCACAGATGGCCTTGATTTCGGGGTAGTTGGCCGGCTGGCCGAACAGGTCGACGGCGATCACGACTTTCGGCGTCAACTTGCCCTCGGCTTTCACCGCCTCGATCTGCTGGCGTAGATGCGCCGAGTCCATGTTGTAGGTGTCTGGCAGAATGTCGACGAAAACTGGCGCTGCACCGAGCCACGGCACGACCTGCGCTGTCGCAACAAAGGTGAAGGAGGGGCAGAATACCGCGTCGCCCGGTTTCAGTTCCCATGCCATCAGGGCAAGGGCGAGGGCGTCGGTGCCATTCGCGCAGCTGACCGAATGCGAGGCTCCGCACCAGGCTGCGAGCTGGTTTTCCAGTTCCGTCACTTCCGGGCCGAGCACATAGCGGCCGCTTTCAACGACCGACTGGATCGCCGTGTTGACTTCGGACTCGATGCGCTTGCGCTGGGCCTGAAGGTCGATGAAGGGAAGGGACATGATGGGTGGGGCCTGTATTTGGTTCGTCCTGCGCGACCTACGCCGCGCCGCCGATTCGCTCAATTCACATCATGTTTCAATTGCAGCTGATCCTAGACGCGGGTGAACGTCACGACGGACCCTTCACAATAGTCGGCATCGTAGACAAAGTTGTTGCGATCCAGAATCTGGAAGACCTCCCGGACTCCTTCCAATCCGAAGACCTTCGGATGGATTTCCATGATGATTCGCTTCAGCGGGCTGAAATCGAGGTGACGGAAAAGATCCAGTTCACCGCCTTCAATGTCGGAGATGAGCGTGTCGATCCTGTTGTCCCGAATATGTTTCGAGACGTCACGGGTAGGAACGCGCACGGTCATGACATCGTCTCCGCCAGCCCGGTCGATACCCGATCCCCAGAAAGCCTTGGCGACCCCGAATTCAATGAATCCCTTTTCGAGGATTTCAGGATTTGCGACGAATGCCCCCTGAATGACATCCACGCCTTTGATCTTGTTTCGCTCGTGCGTGCGATGGATGTGAGGGATGAGCCGCTCATCGGCTTCAACAGCTGTGTAATGTTGCGGCTGGACTTGAGAGCAGACAGCCGCGGAAATAAATCCGAGGCCCGCGCCGAGTTCCAGAATCCGGTCTTCGGGTTGGATCACCTGTCGTGCGAACTTGGCCTCTCTCTGTTCGTAACCACCCTTCTTGATCCTGTGGATAATTCTCTCATTGGCGACTTGCTTGTCGACACTGATATCAATCTGGGTCTTGCCGTGCGTTACAAACATCATGTTGGGGGAATCTCCAAAGGAAGCGGGATTTTGGCCTGCGGCCGACCGGATTGTCGAATAAGGATCCTGGACAAGTGCTAATAATTCAAATCACTTCACACATGTTCGGAACGTTCGGGAACCCCCACTTTAGCTGTGGTCAGGTGTCCGGCGCTAGGGTCAAAGGGCAGAAAATTGTCACTCAGGCCTCGCATTTCAGTGCCACTGACAAAAATTGCTGCGCTTCTTTCGCAAATCTCATTTGATGGATGCTCCTGTCGCTGCAGGAACTGGGGAAGAAAGTTGAGTCGCTTGTGAACGGGCGCGGCTTCCGGTTTTGCATTTTGGCGCCGAGCGATTACAGAGCTAGATTCGAAAAGACGAACAGTGAGATTATGAAAGCAATTGTACATATAGGTACCCCGAAAACCGGCACGACGACTGCGCAGGCAAGGTTTTCAGATGCGCGCCGCACTCTTCTGGAAAACGGGATCCTGTACCCTCACTCTCTCGGGGCAAATCATCATCTGAAACTGGCAACAGCGTCACGCCTGCCCACCCGTCCCGAACGGGGTTTCAAGATGAACGATATCAAGACTGAAGAAGATCATGCTGTGTTCTGCTCGACATTGCGGAGCGAATTCGAAGCCGAACTTGCCACTGCAAAAGCCCGCGGGGCCCATACCTGTCTGATCTCAAGCGAATGGTTGTATGACCGTCTCACAATTTCCGAAGAAATCGCGAGACTGAAGGAGTTCCTGGTCCCTCTGTTCGAGGACGTTATCGTGGTCGTCTGGCTGCGCCCTCAGGTGGAGTTTCTGCTATCTCTTGCGTCCACGCTCTGCCGGAATGGCGGGAGAGTGAACAAGCCGAAACTGAAGAGGCTGATCGCCAGCAAGGAGACGCTTTACTATAATGAGACCCTCTCGCTCTGGGAGGAAGTGTTCGGAGAAGACAAAGTCCAAGTCTATGCATACACCCGGCAACCGGATGTCGTCGGCACGATACTTGGCCTGGCTGGGACCGATGCCGAACTGGACGGGGCGGGCGACCGCATGAATTCCAAGCTGAGCGTCCAGACGATGGCCATGGCCAATCAGATCAGGGTGCCCCATGCAAACCGCGCGTTCGATGCAGGCTGGAACAGGAAGCGGTATTTTCAGGAAATCGACTCGACGGAAAGTCTGGAAATCGACCTGAAATTCGCGAAGGAAATCCACGCCGTTTTCGAAAAAGGAAACAAGGCCCTGATCGCCCGCAGGGCTGATCTTTCAAAGGATGACCTCACCCCCAAATGGTCCCGGTTCGGATCTTCATCGAACATCGAGCTGCTGGAACAGGACTGCGCGTTTTCGTCTGAACTGTCTCAATTGATCACCATGATGGAGAACGAGCTCAAGATCCAGCAAGCGCAGACTGAAATGGCGCTTGCTGAGGTCCAGATGCTGAAATCGGCTCCAAAGGCGGCACGCCGCCATCTGAAAGAAGCGAAACTGCAATTGAAGGCAGCCTCGACGGGCAAGAGCATCCCCGAGAGCCTGAAAGCAGCAAAGCGGAAACTCGTAAGCCTGAAGGAAAAAGCGCGGCAATAGCCGCAAAGCCCAGGATCAGCTGTCCTGTAAGGCTTTCTTTTTCTTCCTGTTCTTCTTGCCGCGTTTCCACTCTTTCCAGGCCTGCCATTCGGAGAAGGCGACAGGATCAAGCATTTGGGCGTGCCCGCGCTTCATCTGGATGATCTTGTTTGCCCAGCTTGAAATTCTCCGATGGTCGTGGCTGGCAACGATCACGA
Organism: Hyphomonas atlantica corrig.; assembly: GCF_000682715.1. Classification (GTDB taxonomy): domain Bacteria; phylum Pseudomonadota; class Alphaproteobacteria; order Caulobacterales; family Hyphomonadaceae; genus Hyphomonas; species Hyphomonas atlantica. The sequence continues at coordinate 18,092 of NZ_AWFH01000063.1, forward strand.
TCGGCGTCTGGTCCAAAATGGTTTCCATGCGTTGCGCGACTTTCCGGCGGAAGCGTTTGTCACCGGTGGAGACCCATTCATCCAGCAGCAGGATGTCGGGACGAAAGGCGCTCGCAATCGAGAAGAGAAGGCGCATCTTCATGCCCGAAGAATACGTCTTCACGGGCAGGTGGATGTAGTCGCCCAGCTCGGAAAAATCGACGATCTCAGGCACCAGTTCCCGGATCTCTTCCCGCCTCAGGCCATGAAGAATACCTTTGAGCTCGATGTTCTCGAGCCCGGTCGCCTCTTGGTTGACGCCGAGATTGAGGCTGAACATGGCCGAGACCTTCCCGTTCACCTCGATATGGCCGGCGGTGGGAGGATAGATGCCTCCCAGCACCCGGAGTGCCGTGGACTTGCCGGAACCGTTGGGGCCGAACAGGCCGATCCGGTCGCCCGGTTTGGCAACGAGGTTCAGACGGTCCAAGGCCAGGATCCCGGCGGGGCGATTGTCTTCGAGAATGATCTTGCCGCCGAGCTGGGTGCCACGCCGCTCGGTCTGCTTCTTCAATTTCATGCCATGACGCACATCCGACCCGACCATCGGAAAAACAACACTGACATTTTGGGCAACAATGGAGACCATGAGGCTTACAACCAGAAAATGATCTTGCGCCGGGAGACGGCGAAGAAAACAAGGGAGAGCAGCAGCAGCGTACAGGTGCAGCCGAGCACGACAAGCCAGCTGAAATACGGAACGGTCCCGTCCAGTAATGGCTCGCGCAGGATCGCGATATAGTGAGAGAAAGGATTGACCACTGCCGCGACGGCGCGGGGGCCAGTCTCAGGCGGAATCCAGAGCACAGGGGTCAGGAAGTAGGCGACCTGCATGATCGTTGCGGAAAAGTGCATCACGTCCCGATAACGTGCGCTGATCACGCCCAGTAACAGGCCGATGCACACGGTACAGACCGCATAGACCAAGAGGCAGGGCAGGAACCAGAGCAGCCCGCTCAGATAGTAGTGCCCGGACCAGGCGAAGATCCCGATGGCGGGAACGAGCGTAATGAAGAAGATGATGAAATTGTTCATCATCATCTGGAACACATAGATGGAGAGCGGCAAGGATTCCGAACTGATCCAGGTCCGCGAACTCACAAATACCCCCGAGCTGCCCGTCACGGCGTTGGAAATCAGCCGGAAGATCAGATAGCCCATGGTGAGATAGACGGCGTAGTACGAGATGCTCTCGCCCATCATGGCGCCAAATACGAAGATTTTCGCGATCATGAACAGGGCGAAGGAGACGCCGATCCAGCTCATGCCGATCCAGGTCCGCTTGTATCGCTGGCGCAGATAATGCCAGGCGAGCGCACTCCACATGCGCCACTTGGTCAGGCCACTGAAAATATCCTGAATAGCTTCCTGAAGAGAGCCTCTCTTCATTTGGGGCGTCTCTGTCACTGTCGATGTAGGCATCAAGAACCTCTGTTTCTCACCTCGTACCGAAGAGCCTTCCAGGGCATCAGGCAGATCCCCTGTCTGCCCTGTCCGAGGGACTCGCGGTAGTGCCACTTCGCAGGCCATGCTGTCCTAGTCGGAACCCGATGATGTGCGCAAGCCCGATGATGTATCGGGCTACAAATGCGCACACCTTGAGAAAAACAGGCGATCAGCGGTTCCTCAGGGGCCGGACATGGGCTTTACGCCGCGCCATACGGAAGGGGTTGAAGGCCATCGCTGCCATCATGCCGAAGAGGGGGCGCGTGCGCTTCCTGACCTTGAATTCCGGGGATTTTCTCATCTGCCAGCCCGTACGCAAGCCTTCACGGATACCGTCCTGCATGCCGGTATGCTGCAGGTTGCGTCGGTTGCGCCAATAGATGTAGCCAAGAATGGCGACATGACCGGGCAGGGTGAGGATCAGTAATGAGAGCGGTGTGTTCTTGAAGAAGGCCCAGGTGCGGTTTCGGTTGCCATGATAAGTGGTGAAATAACTGTCTGCCCCTGACGTGCCGGAGCCTTTGTGCGCAATCCGGGCGTCCGGAAGGAAAATACAGTCTTCCCCGGCCAGTTGCATTCGGTAGCCGAGGTCTACGTCCTCGCAATAACAGAAAAAGCGTTCATCGTAGCCGCCATGCTCCATGAAGGTATCGCGCCGGAATATGGCGCTGGCCCCGCATGGACTGAAGCAGGTGCCTTCCCCGGGAAGCTCGGTTGCCGGACGCTCGAACCCCCCGCGCCACGGAATACCGAAGACAAGGAAAGCGTCGCCGGCCCCGTCAAGACGCTCGGGATCCTCCAGCATGAATTGAGCGCATGCGAAGACATTGCAGGTGGGGTGGCGTTCCATGCCTGCAGTAATCGATTCCAGCCAACGCGGTTCGGCAACTGCGTCAGGGTTCAGCAGGCACATCCACTGGCCCCTCGCGGCCTTGATGGCGCGATTGTTTCCTGCGGCGAATCCAAGGTTCTCGTTTGACCGAATCAGTTCGAAAGAGGGCAGTTCGGACGTATCCAAGCCTTCCACAGACCCATCGGTGCTTGCGTTGTCCACGCAGATCACCTCGAAGTCACGAACGGTTTGATCTTTCAGCGAATCGAGCGCGGCCTGCAGATACGCTCCACCGTTGTAGTTCACGATGATTATGCTGAATTTTGGGTCTGATTGGGGACTGGCCATGCGTGTCAGAGTTTCCTCATGCAAGTTTACGTCCCCCTAACCCCGAGGGGCACCCATCTGGCCAAAAAGTTCAGATTGGCGTCCCTACAAGCGTAATGGCGTAGACCAGGTTGCAGCCTGTAGGCAATAGGGGCTGTCATCGTCAGCCGCTTGTCGTAGGCTGCCACATGGCAAACTGTCAGTGCGGTGGAATGATCAGGCCCTGCATGGAAGAATTTGTGCAAGGGGAGCGATGCAAATAAGAAGAGTTCCGCAGGAGGGTGATTCGGTATCGGTTGCGCCCAGGTTTTGAGTTGGTCTTTCATGCAAAAATACCGGACACTGCAGCGAACACTGGGTGATATCGCCAGAGCAGTCGAGCTGCACCGTAGCCATGTATTCGACGCGGACCTGTACCGGCAGACCAATCCGGATGTGCCAGAGCCGGGGTTCGCCGCAACTCTCCAATTCTGCCGTCATGGACGGCTCGAGCAGCGGGTTTGGAACCAGCCCGCGCTGGGCCAATGGCTGATTCCGCATGTTCTGGACGGGTCAGCTCATGCAGCCGATGTCAGGTGCCTGATACACCAATTGGCAGGAATTTCCGAGGACGACCTGGCCGCAAGACGCCCAATCATTGAGGCATTCTGCGCGCGCCACGCCCTGAACTTTTCAGAGTATCAATTCCACGAGAGCTTGCACGCGCAGGACTACAAAACGGCATATGCATGCCTTGCCAACATGCCCATGACGCTCGCCTTTCTTCCCTATTACCGGTTTGCGCGGCGCCACATGAAAATGGACCAGCTTGGCAGTGCCTTTGCCTGTATCAGGGAGGCGCTGGGCAAGGGCGCCGACATGGGCATCGAGCATCTCATCGCCGCGCGGGATATTGCAGCAGCGCTAGGTTACCCGGATACCGATAGGGTCGCGTTCCATCAATTATTGTTGAAGGCATTGGCCAACTGGCCTGCGCCAAACAAGCAGGCCCGTTTCCGAGCGATGTGGCAAATGGGATTTCCGCTCATTCCGGGAGATACTGAGGCTGTCGCCGAAATACTTGCGGCCCTGCCAGAGGAATTGCGCGGTCTTCTCGATCCTGCAGATGTGCTGGTTCCGGAGAGTGTGCAGGGGTATGAGGCGATCTTGAACCTCGTCACACTGAACGGCCTGAAACAAGACCAGCGGGCCATTCCTTGCGAAGGGAGCTTTTCGGACTGTGTCGTGGTGGAGGACGCGCTGCCGGCGACCTGCAGGTTGCGAGTTCTCGGGGAAGGATACTGGCGTCAGGCGGACCACGACCCGATACAGGAATCATTTCTCGATGCCTTCAAGGCGGCCAGCCGGCGCGCCGCGAATCAGGTCAGTTATTTCTATCCCGTCGCGGCAACCAACATCTTTGATGTCCGCCAGAGCGGTAGCCCGTCCATGCCGACGCTCAGCTATCATTCCATAGCCCTGAGGGAGCAGCGATTTCTCAATTTCAAGGAAAGCGCGCTGCCTGGATATTTCCGGTTCGACCGTTTGGGGTTTTCGGGCTGGGAGGAGCGCCATCCCCTGGCAACAGGGGCTGATATCTCCAGTGAACGGATTGATGCCGCGTTCAAGGCATTGAGACATGAATATGTGGACAAGCGCGTTTCCAAATATGAGCAGCGCATGGTCGATGAGGACGCCTTGCCGGACAGATTCCTGCTCGCCGCCTTGCAGGTGCCTGACGATACGGTGATGAGTCTCGCCTCCATGGATATGGATGACTGGCTGGATACGCTGGTCAGGGCGTGCGAGGCGGCCGGCACCAATCTTGTTATCAAGTCCCATCCCTTGGACAAATCCGCCACCACGCGCGCACGCGTGAGTCGCCTTCAGGATCGCGGCTCTCATGTCTTTGTGAGTCAGACCGCGATTCATCATTTGCTGGAGCGTGCAGAGGGGGTGGTGACCGTCAATTCAGGCGTGGGCGTCGAAGCCCTGTTGCATCTGAAGCCGGTGATCACAGTGGGGGCCAGCGACTATTCTGCCGTAGCGCATCAGGTCAGTTCCCGGTCGGAACTGATGTCTGCGGTCGAAAAGGTGACAAACGGCAAGCCCGATGCCGATTGGATCGGCCGGGTAAAACTCTTTCTCTATCAGTATTGCCATCAGCGCAGTTTCTCCCTGAGCCATTTTCCCGACGCATTCGACGAATTGCTCGCATCGCTGATGCGGGGAGCGTAAGGGGAGTATCCCCGGCGCGGCAGGTGTTCTTCGTGTTGAAGATACTCAGGGTCAGCAACCGAAAGATAGGTCCGGATCCGACGGCGCGGCCCCACCGCTAAGCTCACCCAGAACAGTTCCGGAGAGCTTCATGATCGATTTTTCACCAAATCTCGGATTTCAATTCCTCCTGCCAGGACAAGCCCAGAAACACATCACTGTAAACGAGACACTCGCCGTGCTGGACAGTGTGGTTCACCTGTCTGTGGTGTCGGCAACAGAATTGGAGCCGCTGCCAGGTAACGAAGACGGTGATCGCCAGATTGTGCCCGATGGCGCGATCGGGGCGTTTGCTGGCCAGGACGGACAACTCGCTTTGCGGGACTCTGGCAGTTGGCAGTTCCTCGCGCCCCGTGAAGGGTGGCGCGCCTGGATCGAAGACACTCAAAGTCTGCATGTGTTCAGTGCCGGGGCATGGCGGCCAGCCATGACAGAAAACATCAATCAGTTGGGCATCAATGCGGCGCCGGATGAAACGAACCGTCTTGCCGTGTCCTCCGAGGCAGCATTGTTCACTCATGATGGGCATGACCATCGGTTGAAGATCAACCGGGCCACATCTGGCGATGCGGCATGCATACTGTTCCAGACCGATTTCATTGGTGGCGCAGAACTCGGCCTGTCAGGCGTGAACGGACTTTCCGTTCGGACCTCCCCGGACGGGACGAACTGGAAGACGCGGCTTGAGTGTCCGGAGGAGATTGCAGGCGTTCGGGTATCGGCCATGCATGGGGGGACGATCTCTCTGGACGAGGATACCAGCACCAATGTGCCGACGCCGGAAGTTTCGGGGATTTTCTTCCTGTGGAGCCACAGCCTCAGCTTTCCGAACCTGAATCACAGCGCCGTGTTTCTGTTCGATGTCGGTCCGTCCCTGTCGCTGGTGCCGATCTATCTGGGCAGCGGCGTGTCAAACTGTGATACCATAGCGCTGACCGGCACGACGGGCGACGCGAACCGTACAAGCATCTCAGTCCAGACGGATGAGATTCAGGTAGAAAGCCGCAGGTCAGGAGTGGCAACCTATCGCTACGCGTTCCTGGCCTGAATGGGCCTCTGATCGCGCAGGGACCAAGCGGGGAACTAGCGCACACCCGCCACCCGGCCCAATCCAATCAGCAACGGGTTCCTGAAGTTGCGGAACAATTCTTCCGGCGCTTCATTGTAGAGTTTCTTTTGATAGTCCGTGAACCGGCTTTCCAGCGGAATATAAGCCGCCTTTAATAGGGTGCGGGACAGGAAAGGCCGCTGGGCCAGAGGCCGTGAGCCGTTCAGCGCGGCCTCGGCAGCGGCCTGCGCGCGCGCCTTCTTGTCTGCGGGAAACATGTTGAGCGCCGCATATCCATAGCTGTGCTTGCTCGGCGGGCGGAGCGCCTTCTCCCAGACGTGGTCTTTTGCCTTTCCGGAAATCACAGATCTGGAGACTTGGATCTTCTTGTATCCATGGGCCTGACGGTGGGCGAACTCGCGGATGTCATCTTTGGCGGTGAACCAGGAGTAGCGATGGAAAAGATACTTGCCGACCAAGTCTTCCACTTTGGGCATGTCTGGCGCCGAGACGCCCTCGGCGACCTTACGGACGGCATCCTCCAGAGAATCCGCAAAGTGGCCAATGCCTTCGAGATTATAGAATGCATTGCCGATGGAGATCAGCGGCTTGCCCTGACATGCTGACAAAAGCCCCACGCCGGAATTGTAAACGATTACCATCTGACAGGCGTCGAGCAGGGAGTGGATATTGTCCTTGTTGTCCGCCAAGAGAATGTTTTCCATCTGGTAATTGTAGGTCCGCTTTGACAGCGGATGCGGCTTGACCACGAACAGGATATTCGGGTTGGCACGGGCGACGGCCGGGATGGAATCGACGAAATCGTCATATTGCTGACTGTTGCGGACGAACTTCGTCACAGCCATGTCATCATCGAGCTGCAAAGGAATAAACACCACAGGCCGGGTCATCTCTTTCAGGGCCTGATATTTTTGGTCGGTGAGTTCGCGCGGGGTGGCGCCTTCCAAAAGCAATTCGCCTTCACGTAGGAGATCAATATATGCCTGCGCGGATTTTCGTTCGCTATCCGAAAGCGTGATCTTGTCCAGCTCGGATTGCGAGAAGGACGGCGCAGTATAACTCACGTCCTCTGCATAATAGATGGTATTCGGCAGGGCGCCCCGCTCTACGACGATCGTCTCGATGCCAAGATCCTTGGCCATCAGATAAGTCGTGTAGAAGTTCTGATGACTGCTCATGTAGGGATTGAAGACGGCCAGGGCGTCGACCTGTTTCTCCACAATCATCTCATTCATGAGTTTGATCGTGTCCAGATCATCGTCAAAGACAGGTATCAGTTCAAAACCATGCAGCCGAAGCGGAACGAAATACCCCCAATGGTCAGGCGTCTTGCAGATGCACAGGGCTTTTTTTCTCTTTGGCAGCGTGTCTATTTTCAGGAGGTTGGCGTATTCCGTGAGATACTCCGCCGTGGCTTCCCGGAATTTTCCGCGCTTCCAGTCATTATGTGATCTCCAGTCACCCACCGTCTTGGTGGGGTGCCAAAGATGAAAGACCTTTAATCCGGCGCGCTCTGTGCGGGACGCGAAGTGCTGGTTGAGATCCCGGAACCCGCGATACGTGCGGTGCGTCCAGAAATCCGGCCTTTTAGGCCCATGACAATCTGTCAGGACGTCTGGCGGCATACTGAAGAAGGATGAGTAGATTCCTGCGCGTAGGAAGAATTCGAATTCCTCAGACCCATGCCCGCGGAAAATGGGGTGATATCCGCCAAGGACGGTAAAGTACTTCTTGGAGATCAGGAAAACGTTCGAGTACGGGGCAATGAACTCGACCTTCTCATCGAATGCGGAGTATTGAGATTCGAATCCGATCTTTTCGATACGCGCAGACATGCGGTCATTGGTGGGTTCGCCCTCGATCTTCCGGGTCTCGTCTTCCGTGACGTGGTATGCCGGAAAGTCGAGGATAACGTCGAACGCTGTATTCATGGAGGCCGCATTAGCTGTCCGTGCCAGTTGGGCAAACATGTCACGGGTGCTGAAGAAATCGATATCCGTGAAGAATATGAAATCGGTGGTTACGAGCTGGCATGCGGCATTCCGGGCCAGTGCTAGCGAAAAGACGTCATAGTCAGGCTCGTGCAGGTAGGCGAAGCCACATTCCGTGCAAACGGCCTCCACCTGTTTGCCGTAGTCTCCCTCGCTTCCGAAATCGATGATAAGGATTGGAGGACACGGGTCGTAATATCCCGCCAATTTCCGGAGCCGGTCGAGTACCCACGGATTGTTCTCGTGCAAGCGCACGCAAATGACCGCAGTCATGTCGTTCGGGGTGATCGCCTTTTCATCCGGTATTAACTGCGGGAACATGCTTCACCTATGTCTTGCTGGAGGAGGGATTGGTGCTGACAATCGCCAGGAGGTGAGTCGCATCCTTGGCATTTCGATCTGTGCACTGTTCGAAGTCGACTTTTCCATCAGGCGAGACCGGGAACAGCTTGTCGCGGGTTTGGAGATAGTGGATTTTGAGGCCTGCTGTCTCCAGGAAACCGACAAGGGCCTGGGGGGAGAAGAAGTTGGTATGTGGCTCATACCCGCCATGCTTGGGGGGAACGCGATTATGGAGCGATCCCCATTCCGGGACTTCGACAAGCAAAAGGCCCTCAGGCGTCAGCAAATCTCTGCACCTGTCGAGAAAGCCGGGAACCTGGTCGAGCGGCATCTCCTGCAAGAGATGCGCGGCCACAACCACATCATAGGTCCCGTGCGGCAAACTCATCAGCGTGGAGCGTTTCACGCCCAGATGGTCGAGATGGGGCGCGCAGGCCTCATCGACATCTGCTGCCCATTTTGAGGCCGAGGGCACATAATGATAGAGGGCGCCAGACCGGGGATTGATTTCCAGGAAATTGCCGATATTTCCGGCCCACTTTTTCAGCAGCGACGCATGGGTTCGTGCGCGGCGTGCGATACGGCTTTGATCGCGGTCGATCGTCTCGAAATACTTTTCCGGTGGCACATTGGCAGCACGTTTCTGCACGCGCTGACTCTTCTGGCGACGATACGCTTCGAGATCGAATGGTATTTCCGGTACGAAACCCAATCCGCAGTTTTCACAAATCATCACGCGTAGCGCCGCCCACTTGTCCACCCTTGATGGGTATTGCACCTGAACATGACAGTTTTTCTGCCCGCAAGCCGGGCACTGTATTTCAGGTGTATTTTCCTTAGTAATGGGCAGATATCCGGCCACCACATCCATTGGCCTGAATTTCGCCTTTTCGCCTTTCTTTTCGGGCTTTTTTTGGGCCTTTGGAAGGCTCTTGGGGCTAGGCGTGGTGCGGGCCTTGTAGTTGCCGTGGGGAACTCCGGCGCCGTCAGAAGCGAAAAGGTGCCCAAAGACCTCATAGTCCTCGGCGTAAAACTCCTTGATCTTCTCAATGCGCCCGGCGTCCAGGTCCTGCGTGCTGACTTTGGGGCCACCGGTCTGGCTGCGCCCCATGGAACGGCGGACACCGGTCATCACATAGAAGAGTTCCTCAATGAGGTGAGAATTCTCCATTGTGAAGATGAGGTGGTAGTAGGTGCTGTCCTTGCCCAGGAAGTCTACCAGGGGGGCGGTATGGGTGTGGATAGACCCCTTGACCCTACGGTATGTGTCCAGATTGTCGATGAAGGTTTCCAGGTCCGGGTTTTCGATCACGCCGGCTTCGGTCAGCTTCTCTACGGAGACTTTTCCTTCACTGAGCTCCCCATGATGCGCAACCCGGTTGCGCCATGCCGACAACATGCGCTCGACAGGATCCCGGATTACCGCGAACCGGAGAAAGGGATCGTATTCGCTGAGATCCAGTTCCTTGAACAAGGGGGTCGAGAATTCCTTGTGGATGTGCCGGACAGCGCCGGTGACTTCATCCTTTTCTCCGACGAAGGAATGTCCATGCTCAACTTCATACATCAGGTGCTTGATTGATGTATTGGCGACTTTTGGCGCAGGAAAATAGCAAACGCCCAAGTCTTTAAGAACAACAGCCATTCATGAAACTCCCTGATACTCATACAGCGGCATTGGGTGCGGGTCGTACGAATTGCACCCAAGACGATACAAAATGATCCCTGACGATCGGTGCCGCACAGGATAGATAGCTGGCGGCGCATACCGCGTGGCGCGGTGTTGTTCAAGTAATGTGGTCAAAGTCAGTCCGCCTCAAATCAGGACGCCGGCAAGGGGGCGAAGCTCCCCTCCGTCGCCTGGCAAAGGTCTCCGGTATTGGGTGCGTTGGAGGACATTTGTTTGGCCGGAGTGGTTCGGATGCATCATATCGGGATCTGTCAATTTCGCGTCCGTTTGTCGTCTATCTGTCCCCTAGCGGGAAATTTCCTGAATCGTGTTCAAGCAGGGTATCATTAAGTTTTTCGATACTGCCACTCTCAATCACTCTTGATCTTCAGGATCAGGCGATTTGAGGGTGATGAACATGACCAGACGAGGGCAATATGGGGGCAGGTCTGCTGACTTCAGATAGAATCGCCTCGCATCATCTCGCGCCCGATGTTGCCAATTGTCAGAGGAGCCAAGCTTAACTAGATTGTTACAAATGAAACAATGGTCTTCGGAGAGGGCCTGCACTCAGGTCTGAAGAGCTGATGAGCAATGATACATCGTCAAAGAACCGCTATCATGACGCGCCGAGAGCAGCGGATTTCACCATTGATCAGGCGTGGGAAACCTATTCTGCGGCAGAGCATGACCGGTGGGACCGGCTGTTTCGCCGCCAGCGCGAGATTGCCAAGGGACGCGCCTGCGAGGCGGCTCTGACCGCGATGGCGGACTTGGAACTGTCGGCCGCCGGCATTCCGCATATGGGCGAACTTTCCGACAAGCTGAAGAAGCTGACCGGTTGGCGGGTGGTCCCCGTCGCGGAGCTCGTGCCCGATGAAATCTTCTTTGAGCACCTCGCCAATCGCCGCTTCCCGGCAGGGGCTTTCATCCGGCCGGAAAAGGAGTTCGACTATCTCCAGGAACCGGACATCTTCCATGACATTTTCGGTCATGTGCCGATGCTGGCGAATCCGGTCTTCGCCGATTTCATGGAGGCCTATGGCAAGGGCGGCCAGCGCGCCATGCAACTCGGCCAGTTGCACAATCTCGCGCGGCTCTACTGGTATACAGTCGAATTCGGCTTGATCCGGGAAGCGGGCGATTTGCGCATCTATGGCGCCGGCATTCTCTCAAGCCCGAACGAGACCGTGTTTGCGCTTGAGGATGACAGTCCCAACCGGGTCGCCTTCGACTTGCAGCGCATCATGCGCACCAAATATATCATCGACGACTTCCAGCAGACCTATTTCGTGATCGACAGTTTCGATGCCCTGCTGGACGCCTGCTACAAGGATTTCGGCGGCGTCTATGATGAGGTGAAAAGCAAGCCCGCCGTCGAGGCGCATGAAACCGTGCCAGAGGACGCGCTGATCCATCGCGGCACGCTCGACTATTTCCGCACGAAAGCAGGACTTTGAGCAATATGCGGCAGGTGTTGAGGGCGCGATTGCCGTCTCGAAGGCAGTGCGAGAGTGTCCAAGAGCCTTGACCGGACAGGGAAAAGCGAGGATCGCATAGGGCATGCATTATGTCCCCAGAATTCTCGTCACCGGCGGTGCCGGGTTCATTGGCTCCTTCTTGTGCGAGCGTTTGCTTGAAACCGGGGCGGAAGTCCTCTGCGTCGACAATTTCTTCACGGGCCGCCGCAGCAATGTTGCGCATTTGCTCGACAATCCGAAATTTGAAGTCATGCGTCACGATGTAACCGTGCCCCTCTTTGTCGAAGTTGACCAAATCTACAACATGGCCTGTCCGGCAAGCCCTGTGCACTACCAGTTTGATCCGGTGCAGACGACCAAGACCAGTGTGCACGGTGCAATCAATATGCTGGGCCTCGCCAAGCGAACCCGGGCGAAAATCCTTCAAGCCTCGACGTCGGAAGTTTACGGCGATCCGGAAATCCACCCCCAGACTGAAGACTATTGGGGGAATGTAAATCCGCTAGGTCCGCGCGCCTGCTATGATGAGGGCAAGCGCTGCGCCGAGACGCTGTTTTTCGACTATCATCGACAGCACGGCGTGAAGATCAAGATTGCCCGGATCTTCAACACATATGGGCCGCGCATGCACCCGAATGATGGTCGCGTCGTATCAAACTTCATTGTTCAGGCCCTGCGCGGTGAGGACATCACGCTCTACGGTGATGGCGAACAGACGCGCAGCTTCTGCTTCGTTTCAAATCTGGTCGACGGATTGATCGGCCTGATGAATACCGAGGATGATGTCACGGGTCCCATCAATCTGGGTAATCCGGGGGAGTTCACCATCCGCCAACTCGCCGAGCAGATTATCGAGCAAACGAACTCCACATCGAAGCTCGTCCACAGGCCACTCCCACAGGATGATCCGCGTCAGCGCCAGCCAGATATTACACGTGCGAAGACGACACTTGGTTGGGAACCGACAATTGCCTTGGCTGAAGGCTTGCGCCCAACGATTGAGTATTTCCGAAATGAGATCCTTGAGATGATCTAGCGAGTTGCGCGCCGTTTGTGTGGCGCAATTCGAAGGAATGGTGGGCCCGGCAGGACTTGAACCCGCGACCAAACCGTTATGAGCGGTCCGCTCTAACCAACTGAGCTACAGGCCCCAGCGGCCCGTTTTAGCGTGCTTCCCTGTCTTGGCAATGTGTGGAATGCTTTGCCAAATTTGTTTCTGCACCGTGTTGCTCGGCAGGCTTGTTGCATTGAACGGTTGCAATACCTAAACCGGCGGCTTCATGATAAGGGTTTCGAACTTCATGCAGGAACGATCAAGACATGTTCTGGTGCCTGGTGGCGCGGGATATATTGGCTCTCACACTTGCGTGGAATTGCTTCAGCGGGGCTACACGCCTGTTATTGTAGATAATTTCGTCAATTCGAGTCTCGCTGCTGTCGATCGCATTTGCCAGATCACTGGCACGAATGACCTGCCTGTAATCGAGGCGGACATACGTGATACGGACGCCATGACCCGTGCCATGCAGGATCACAATTGCGTTGCGGTTGTCCATTTTGCTGGCCTGAAAGCCGTTGGTGAGTCGACAGCAGAGCCGCTTGATTACTACAGCAACAATGTGCAGGGCACGTTGAGCCTGCTGGAAGCCATGAAAAAGGCAGCGGTGAACCATATCGTCTTTTCGTCCTCTGCGACGGTCTACGGTACGCCGGTCTCATTGCCCTATACAGAGAGCCATCCGCTCGCCCCGACCAATCCGTATGGCATGACGAAATATGCCGTTGAGCTGATGCTGAATGACCTTGTTGCGTCCGGGGCGGGGATCAATGCAGGCATTCTGCGCTACTTCAATCCGATTGGCGCGCACCCGACAGGGCTGATCGGTGAAGATCCGAACGGCATTCCGAACAATCTGATGCCGTTCGTTGCTCAGGTTGCGGTTGGGCGCCGTCCGCATCTCAGCGTGTTCGGCAATGATTATGACACGCATGATGGCACGGGCGTGCGAGACTATATTCACGTCGTCGATCTGGCCGAGGCGCATATCGCGGCGCTTGAGAAGCTGATGGAGGCACCGGACAGCTTCACTGTAAATCTTGGCTCTGGAAACGGCTATTCGGTTCTGGATGTGGTCAAAGCCTTCGAAAAGGCGAGCGGACGTGAAATTCCGTTGGAGTTTGTGGATCGTCGTCCCGGTGATCTGCCGGCCTATTGGGCCGATCCGGCGTACGCGTTGGAACTTCTTGGCTGGAAGACCCGTTTCAGTCTCGAAGATATGTGCCGGGACCAATGGGCATGGCAGAGCGGCAATCCAGAGGGATACCCGCAACGCCAGAGCAAATCCGCCTGACGCGAGTTTGACACAATGCGCTGTTAGCTCTCGGTTACATGAATCAGAACCGAGGAGACTTCATGCGCAATTTCCGGACCCTGTTTATCGCCTCCAGCGCGCTTGCGTTGGCCGGTGCCTTGCCCGCCTGCGCCCAGATGCCGTCGCCATCGGCATCCAGCGGGACACAGCAGATGACCATTCACCCAAATTCGATCCAGCCTGAAACAACGCTCGACATTACCGCCAATGCAAAGGTCAAGCGCGCACCCGACACGGCCCACATTACAGCTGGCGTGCAGGAAGAGGCGGATACTGCCGTCGCGGCCATGCAGGCGCAGGCCGATGCCATGACCAGCATGCTGCTGGCGCTCAAATCTGCGGGCATTGCCGACAAGGACATGCAGACGTCCAACATCTCGCTCAATCCGGTCTATGACTATGTGGAAGAAACGGACACGAACGGCCGCCGTAGTGGCAAACAGGTTCTGCGGGGATATTCTGCATCGAACCAGCTGACAGTGAAAGTAACCGATCTTGATACGCTCGGAGAGACGTTGGACAGCCTCGTCGCAGCGGGCGGCAATCGCTTCTCCGGTCTCAGCTTCTCGCTTGATGACCCATCCGGTGCACAAGATGAGGCGCGTCAGAAAGCGGTGGCTGATGCGATGGCCCGGGCGGAGCTCTATGCCGATGCCGTGGGCATGAAAGTCGCCCGTATTGTGGGTATTTCCGAAAGCGGTGGCTTTGAACAAACGCCCATGCCTATGGGCCGAATGGCTGCGATGGCCGAGTCTGCCGATATGAGCTCGACCCCGATTTCCGGCGGTGAGATCACGTATTCAGCGCAAGTCAGCATCCGCTTTGAGCTGACCAAATAGGCTGATCAGATGTAACCTTCGGCAAGAAGGTCTTTCATATCGACAATCCCGATCGGGCGTCCGTCTTCCACGACAAAAGCGTTGGAGATGCGATGCTCGGTCAGGCGCTTGATGACAGCGGACATCCGTTCGTCAGGCTCTACCGTTCTGGGAGAGGGCGTCATGATAGATGCCGCATCCCCGCTCAAATTCTTGTTGAGCATAGCGCGACGGACATCGCCATCCGTTACCATCCCGACGAGTTTGCCCTCGCCATCGACCACAGCCACGCAGCCTTTGCGGCCCTCAGATATAGCACTGATCACATCTTCGAGGCCGATGCTTGAAAGCACGCTCGGGAACTTGTCGTGCTGGTCAGCGACGTAATCAGCAGCAGTTTGAAGTGTGCGGCCCAGTTTGCCACCTGGGTGACGGAAACCAAAATCTTCTCTCGAAAACCCGCGACGCTCCATCAGCACCACGGTCAACGCATCACCAAGAGCAAGTGACATCGTTGTTGAAGATGTGGGGGCCAAGCCATTTGGGCAGGCCTCATTGACGTTTGGAAGCAGCAGGGAAACATCCGAATGGCGGCCAAGTGTCGAATCGGACGCGCGGGTGATTCCGATCACCGGTACATTGTTGCCACGGCAATACCTCAGAAGGTCCACCAGTTCGCGACTTTCCCCGGAATAGGAAATCGCAATGACCACCGAGCCCGGGACTACCATGCCCAGATCTCCGTGACTGGCTTCCGTAGGATGCAGGAAGAAGGAAGGGGTCCCGGTGGATGCCAGGCTGGCAGCAATCTTCTGGCCGATATGTCCGGATTTCCCCACGCCAGCGACAATTACATGACGGTCCGTGTCCAGGATCAGTTCTACAACTTTCTCGATTGAGGAATCGATAGAAGATTCCAATCGTTCAAGGGCTTCGCGCTCAATGCGGATAACATTTCGCGCAATCTGAATATCGGAAACGTTGGGCAAGTCTGGTCCTCCTCAGTCTTGCCTAGCCTTCTGTATTGCATCGCTTTGGCTGGCAAGGGAGGGATTCAGGTGGCTCCAAGAGTGGCTGAACCTACTTGGCCAGCTTCATTTGGCGCGCTTCATATTCCGCAACGCTCATGAACTCGCTTTTTGGCTCCGCAAAGTTCTCGACAGGGGTTTCCAGCTTCGCGTGGGCGGCCACTTCCGGTTCGGGTGTTGGCTCTGGCGACGTCAGCGTAGGAGCAGGGGTGGCGGCATTGTCTTCGCTGCCTTCTGCAATGATCACGCTCAGCGGTTTGCCATTCAGCATCGGCTCCGCAGCGGCATCCGGATGGATCGGCATCAGCACACCCGCGAAAGCGAGCTGGGTGTCATGCGTAGGGTCGTTCAGTGTCGTGAACGCGGCTTCGACCAGGTCTTCGACATGTGAGTTCCGGGACCGGGATGTGTTGCCGCCCAGCATAATGGCGATGATGCGCCGTCCGTCACGTTTGGCAGAGGTCATCAAATTGAAGCCTGACGCGCGTGTGTACCCGGTCTTGATGCCGTCAACGCCATCAACATTTCCGAGCAATTCATTGTGGTTCTTGTAAGTGCGGCCGGCCCACTGGAAGCTCTTGGACGAGAAATAGTGATAATAGTCAGCATGGTCGGTCAGCATCGCGTCTGCCAGGATGGCCAGGTCCCGCGCCGTACTCATTTGCTGGGAATCCGGCAGGCCGGATGCATTCCTGAAACGGGTGTTTTCCATGCCCAGAGATTTGGCCTTCACCGTCATCAGCTGGGCGAAGCGGCTTTCGGTGCGGCCCAGACGCTCGGCCACGACGACAGCAACGTCATTCGCGGATTTGCTGACCAGCGCGCCGATCGCGTCGCGAACCGTGATGGTGGAACCTGTGCGCAGTTTCAAATTCGATGGGGGCTGGCTCGCTGCGTGGCGAGAGACAACGAGACGCTCATCCAGCGAGACGTCGCCCGCTTTCAGCGCGTCGAACAGCATATAGAGCGTCATCACCTTGGTGAGGGAGGCCGGGTAACGGGCTTCGTCTGCGTTCCGGGCGTGCAGCACTTCATGCGTTTCGGCGTCCACCACGATGGATGCGTATTTCTCGGCAGAGGCAGTTTGAGCATGCAGGCCTGCGACAAGCAGCGTCACTGCGAGAGCAAGTGCTTTGACAACAGGAAATTGTGCGAGCCGCATCGTGTTCTCTCCGAGAAATGAGTTAACCCCGAGCCCCGGGATCAACCTTAGAGTCCGGCAAATCAGTTGACCAGATGTTAACACAGACCCCTCCCTCACAATTCCGTAATCCCGTTTCACGGCTCTTTCTGGAGCCAGTGCAAAACATGTGCAAAATTTAAAATGCTGCACCGCACAAAAAATGTTGCAAATGCTCATTTTTTAC
Organism: Hyphomonas atlantica corrig.; assembly: GCF_000682715.1. Lineage (GTDB taxonomy): Bacteria > Pseudomonadota > Alphaproteobacteria > Caulobacterales > Hyphomonadaceae > Hyphomonas > Hyphomonas atlantica. The sequence goes on from NZ_AWFH01000063.1 coordinate 35,129, forward strand.
GTTAGGTAAGATCATCCAGGGTGAAAGGATCCTCCTCATGGCGACAGCAAAGAAGACAGCTCCGAAGTCGGCTCCCAAGACGAAAGCGGAAGCACGTGTGGCAGATTCCGCTACGAAAATGATTGATGAAGGCATGGAACAGATGACAGGTTTTGCAGGCAAGTTCGGCGATTACGCCGAAGGCGGATTCAAGGCGTTTGCTGAACAAGCTGCCAGTTCCTCCGAAATGATGCGCACAATTGGTGCACGCAACATGGACTTTTTCGCGCGTACGCTTGAGCAAGGCGTCGAGGCGACTCAGTCGATGACGAGCGCGAAAGACCCGCGCGAGGCGATGGAAATCCAGTCCGGTTTCGCCAAGAGCCTGTTCTCGGCCTACACGTCTGAAATGAGCGCACAGGCAGAACTCTGCATGTCCGCATGGCGTGATGCGGCGAAGCCCTTCATGGCCTTCTCCGCAAAATAATCTCCTTTCCGCATTTCCGGGTTTGATGACAGACCGGAATGTAGAGTGGTGTAGACAGTACTGAGCCGGGCCTGATTGGTCCGGTTCTTTTTTGCCTGATATGCAGAATTTCCGGGGCAGGGCGCAGATTGCGCTGTGACTTCCGGCGACACGTGACTACATTCTGGCCATGAGCGATTTTCTGGACTTCAAGGCCCTTGAGCGGCCCAAATCACCGAACACCTATCTTGTTGCCCCTGCGGGCTTTGCGGATCAGGCAAAGCCGGATGAGGCCGGGCCGGTTTTTGACTGCAGCCCCGAAAGCCTGTTTGGCCGAATCGAGGCCCTGATCGGCATGCGCAAGGATTGGCGCCTGGAGTCGCTCGACGCGCAGGCGGGGCGCATCTACTTCATCGCTGTGTCGAAACTGTTCCGGTTCAAGGATGATGTGAACATTGCCGTCTTGCCTGCCGAGGGAAAATCCACGCTCGCGATCTATTCGGCATCACGCATCGGCCACAGCGATCTGGGGGCTAATCGCAAGCGCGTACATGAGCTTCTCAGCAGCCTGCAGGTGACCTGATTTCAGGCAGTTTGTGTTTTTGCCGTCAATCCGCTCTTCAAAGTCGGACAAGAACGTATATCTTGTTACATATGAGCGGCGACCTGAATCATTCCGAATTGGATCCGGCACGGTTGAACCAGCCTGGTCCGGGCGACCCACCGGGGGGCGGGCAGACCGGTGATGAGGATGGTACAAACTTTGGCCTGTCCACCCAGACACGGGTGCGCACGAAAAAGCCGTCGCTCTATCGTGTGCTCCTGTTGAACGATGATTACACGCCGATGGAATTCGTCGTGTACATCCTGGAACAGTTCTTCAACCGCTCCAGGGAACAGGCCACACGTATCATGCTTCATGTCCACCAGAAGGGCGTGGGGCTGTGTGGGGTGTATACTTACGAAGTGGCCGAAACAAAGGTCGCGCAGGTATTGGACCTTGCCAAACGCCATGAACATCCTCTCCAATGCGTCATGGAGAAAGACGACTAGAAACACTTATTCCGGAAGGCCAGCCACTTGCCACGTTTGTCCCCCTCCTTAGAGACCGCACTCGAAAAGGCCCTCACGTTCGCCTCAGAACGCGATCATGAATACGCCACACTGGAACACCTGCTTCTGGCGCTGACCGAAGATGAGCATGCCCGCGAAGTCATGGGCGCCTGCAAGGTCGACATCGAAGCGCTCAGCGCAGACCTCAGCCGATACATTGATGAAGAGCTTTCGAGCCTCACCGTTGATGAAGCGGAAGGCCGCGTTCAGCCGACTGCCGCATTCCAGCGTGTGGTGCAGCGCGCCATTCTTCACGTTGAAAGCTCCGGCCGCGACGAAGTGACCGGCGCGAATGTGCTCGTGTCCATCTTCTCCGAGCGTGAAAGCCACGCTGCCTACTTCCTGCAGGAGCAGGACATGACCCGCTACGATGCGGTCAATTTCATCTCGCACGGCGTCGCGAAACAGCCGGGCATGTCCCGTCAGTCGAGCCCGCGCGGGGCGGAAACCTCCGAGGAGGAACCCGTCAAGCAGGGCCACGAGGCGCTAGACGCCTATTGCGTTGACCTCAACGAGAAGGCCCGCTCCGGCAAAATCGACCCGCTGATCGGCCGTGATATGGAAATCAATCGCTGCATCGAGGTGCTCTGCCGCCGCAGCAAGAACAATCCGATCCTCGTTGGCGACCCTGGCGTGGGCAAGACGGCCATTGCCGAAGGCCTGGCCAAGAAGATTGTCGATGGCGAAGCGCCGGAAATCCTGGACGAAGCCATCATCTGGTCGCTCGACATGGGTGCCTTGCTGGCGGGTACGCGGTATCGCGGTGATTTTGAAGAGCGCTTGAAATCCGTGATGAAGGAACTCGAGCAACAGGAAAAAGCCATCCTGTTCATCGACGAAATCCACACCATCATCGGCGCGGGCGCGACGTCTGGCGGCGCAATGGATGCGTCAAATCTGCTGAAGCCTGCGCTGCAGTCTGGTGGCCTGCGCTGCATGGGATCGACGACGTTCAAGGAATACAAGCAACACTTCGAAAAGGACCGCGCCCTGTCGCGCCGGTTCCGCAAGATCGATGTGGTCGAGCCGACTGTTCCGGACACAATCAAGATCCTGACGGGCCTGAAATCCCGTTTCGAGGATTTCCACGGCCTGCGTTACACCAATGATGCGATCAAGTCCGCCGTGGAATTGTCAGATCGGTACATCACCGACCGCAAACTGCCGGACAAGGCCATCGACGTGATTGACGAGGCCGGTGCCACGCAATGGTTGCTGCCCGCCTCCAAGCGCAAGAAGACCGTTGGCCAGAAGGACATTGAAGCCGTGGTCGCCAAGATCGCCCGCATCCCCCCTAAACAAGTGTCTACGGATGATGCGGCTGCGCTGAAGTCTCTCGAGACCGATCTCAAGCGCGTGGTCTACGGCCAGAGCGAGGCCATCGAGGCACTTTCGGCTTCCATCAAGCTGGCCCGTGCCGGCCTGCGGGAACCGAACAAGCCGATTGGTTCCTACCTGTTCACCGGCCCGACCGGCGTCGGCAAGACCGAGGTTGCCAAACAGCTTTCCTCCATCATGGGGGTCGAGATGTTGCGCTTCGACATGTCGGAATACATGGAACGGCACACTGTTTCCCGCCTGATCGGTGCGCCTCCCGGCTATGTCGGTTATGATGAAGGTGGTCTGCTGACGGATGGTGTAGACCAGCATCCGCACTGCGTCCTCCTGCTCGACGAAATCGAGAAGGCTCACCCGGACCTGTTCAACATTCTCCTGCAAGTGATGGACAATGGTACGCTGACGGATGCGAATGGTCGCAAGGTCGATTTCCGCAATGTCATCCTGATCATGACCACCAATGCCGGTGCGTCGGATGCGTCGAAGAATTCCATCGGCTTCGGTCGGGGCAAGAAGGAAGACGAGCAGGAAGAGGCGCTCAAGCGTCTGTTCACGCCGGAATTCCGCAACCGTCTCGATGCCACGATCACCTTCGGTGGTCTGACGCCGGAGATCATTGACCGCGTGGTGGAGAAATTCATCCTGCAGCTGGAAGTCCAGCTGGAAGATCGCAACGTCTCCATTGAGATTACCAAGCCTGCCCGTGAGTGGCTGGCCAAGCGTGGCTTTGACGCGGACATGGGCGCCCGGCCTCTGGCCCGGACGATACAGGAGCACGTCAAGAAACCGATGGCGGAAGAGCTTCTGTTCGGCGAACTCCAGAAAGGCGGTGTTGTCTATATCGACATCGACAAGGCGGACGACGAAAAGCTGGCCTTCAAATATGTGGCCGAAAAGCCGAAGAAGAAAAAGCCAGCCGCCAAGAAAGGCTCTGCCGAAGAACCTGCCTAGGCGTTCGGACGCGATACGTTTCTGAAAGGGCTGCCCGTGGGGCAGCCCTTTCTCATTCTGGTGGCGTCGTTATCCTCCCCTTCAAAATCGGGAGGAAACCAGATGACATCAGCCGTCAGCGGAGCGAGCGATCCGAAATTCGCCGCCGTGAAGGAAGAGTTCGAGCGCAACTTTGCGGAGCGGGGCGAGGTCGGCGCATCGGTCTGCCTGTCGGTGAATGGGGAGACGCTGGTCGATCTCTGGGGCGGCATGGCCAATCCCGAAACGAATGACCCGTGGCGCGAAGACACGATCTCGATCGTCTTTTCCTGCTCCAAGGCGGCAACGGCCCTGTGCGCGCATATCCTGATCGACCGGGGAGAACTGAACCCCGAAGCGCTGGTCTCTGAATACTGGCCGGAATTTGCCAGGAACGGCAAAGAGAAGACCACCGTGCGCATGATGTTGAATCATGAAAGCGCGCTGCCCACGCTGAGAGATCCGGTCCGTCCTGGTGGCTTCACCGATTGGGACTACATGATCCAGCGCTTGGAAGACGAGGAAGCCTTCTGGGAGCCGGGAACACGTAACGGCTATCACATGATCAATTTTGGCTGGACGGTCGGCGAACTGGTCCGCCGCGTGTCTGGCAAGTCGCTGGGCACATTCTTTCGCGAGGAAGTCGCTGAGAAAACCGGCGCGCGGTTTTGGCTCGGCCTGCCGGAGAGCGAGGATGTTCATATCGCGCCGATCATTCCCTACGCACCCAAGCCGGACGATCAGCCGACCGAGTTCGCGATCAAGCTGCTGACTGATCCGGATTCGATCCAGCACAAGAGCTTCATGAACAATGGTGGGTGGGACTTCAACGACCGTAAATCGCAGGCGGCAGAGATCGGCGGCGGGGGCGGCCTGTCGAACGCTCGCGGTCAGGTTGCGATGTACACACCCCTGGCGACAAATGACGGTACGCTGGTGTCACATGACCGACTGCAGGCGATGAGCATGGTCACAACGGCGACACAGCGCGACGCCACGCTACTCATTCCAACACGGTTTGGGCCAGGTTTCATGAAGTCCATGGACAATCGTGCGCTGAACGCAGGCCCCGGAACCAGCGTCATCATGGGCGATCGTGCCTTTGGCCATGTTGGTGCAGGCGGCTCAATTGGCTTTGCCGACCCCGAGGCGGGCCTCGCCTTCAGCTACACGATGAACCAGATGGGCAGCGGCATCCTTGTGAATGACCGCGCCCAGAGCCTGATTGACGCCGCCTATCGCAGCCTTGGCTATCGCACCAACGCGCCCGGCGTATGGGTGAAATAGACGGACGTCAGATCAGCCATCATCATTGGCTTCGCCGATGCCGATCGTCTGCAGTTTGCCAGCCTTGGCAGCTTGTGCCCGGGCAACGCTTTCACTGCGGGCGGGTGGGGCCATGATTTCCGGTGGATCGGTTTCCTGCAGGTAGATCGTACGGCTCGGAAAGGCGAAGCCAGTGCCGGCCTTGTCGATAATCTCCATCACGGCGACCGCGAACTCTTCCTTGATCTCCAGCCATTCGCCCCAGTTCTTGGTGTGGGTGAAGGCATAGATCAGGAAGTCGATCGAGCTGGAGTTGAAGCTGTCGACGCGCACGAACAGGGCCGCCTCTGGCGGCTTTGCGAAGCGGTCATCATTCCACAGCCAGGCTTCGATCTCATCGCGGATGTATTTCAGCTGGTCGACCGTGGTGCGGTATTCAACGCCGACCACCCATTTGATGCGGCGGTGGGTCATGCGGGAGAAATTGGTGACGGCGGCGTCTGACAGCGCGCTGTTGGGCACAAAGACCGGACTCTTGTCGAAGCGGCGCACCAGTGTTGAGCGGAAATTGATCTTCTCGACCGTGCCCTCAACCACGCCATCCACCTGAATCCACTCGCCGGGAATGAAGCGTTTCTCGGAAATGATGAGCAGGCCGGAAATCAGGTTCTTGAACAAATCCTGCGCGCCGAGGCCGACGGCGATGCCGAGCACCCCAAGGCCTGCCAGGAGCGGCGCGATCTGGATGCCCCATTGCTCAGCTACGGCGCCAAGGCCCAGCACGATCAGGATGATCTGCAATGCTTTCACCATCCAGTCGACTGCGGCGGGCGACAGGGCAGACCGGAGGCCGCGGAACAGGAACTCAAACGCATGGACGGCGCGAGACAGGGTCCAGAACACGGCGAGTGTGATGATCGAGCGCAGAATGCGCGTGGCGTAGACTTCGGCTTCGCCGGATATGTTGGTCACCTGTAGCGCTATGTAGATGCCGATGATGACAGGAACGATTTTCAGCGGGGTCGAGATGGACTTCACCAGAGCGTCGTCGAATCCGGATTTCGTACCGGAGGCAAAGCGCATCACGGTCTTCACCATGATCCGGGCAAACAGGCCACGCACCATCATGGCAATCATGATGATGATCACAGCGATGGTGATTTCGCCATAGGTCAGCCCGTAGGCGCCATCATTCCAGACACTCGCAATGAAAATCGCAGGCTCAAGGGCCCATTCCGGGGCGTTGTTGGCAAACCAGTCCGGCAGCTGGGTCTCGTCCATATTCGGGCTCCATCTGTTTGGCCGGGGCTGGCCCGGAAGGGGTGGAGTGCCGCTTGCTAATCTGAGTTATGCCATCTGTGAAGGTGCAGGGCTCAAGGCTTGATGTCGCGCCACTCCCCGGAGGCGAGATCGCCAAGCGTCCAGTCACCGATCTGAACACGAATGAGGCGCAGCGTGGGGTGGCCGACCGCAGCGGTCATGCGCCGGACCTGGCGGTTTCGTCCTTCGGTGATTGTCAGTTCGATCCAGCTATCCGGCACCGATTTTCGATAGCGGATCGGCGGGGTGCGGGGCCAGAGATTGGCGGGGTCTTCCATACGACGCGCTTTTGCTGGCGCGGTGCGTCCGTCATTGAGGTCCACACCACTGCGCAGGGCATCCAGCGCTGCGTCATCCGGCACGCCCTCTACCTGGGCCCAATAGGTTTTTGCCATCTTGTGCTTCGGATCGGAGATGCGCGCCTGCAGCTTCCCGTCATCGGTCAGCAACAGCAGGCCTTCGCTGTCTCGGTCGAGGCGGCCGGCAGGATAGACTCGCGGGACTGCCAGATAGTCTGACAATGTCTCGCGGGTGCTGGCCAGCGTGCCTTTGTCGGTGAATTGCGACAACACATTGAAGGGTTTGTTGAAGGCGATCAGGCGCGTCATCGGTCTTGCTCATCTGGCAACAGGCCTAGGGCTGCGGCGGCAACGGGGGTGCGGATCCAGATCCAGCTACCCGTGCCTTGGCTCTCCCCGCCGGGCTCATTGGTTTCGATCCAGCCCATTGCGCGATAGAAGGCGCGGGCACGTGTATTCGCCGTGTTGCATTTCAGCGATAGCGAGCTGCCATATCTCATCATTGTGGCAACCATCAGAGACCGGCCAATGCCGCGGCGATGATAGTCGGGGTCGACAAAGAAATGGTGCAGGAAGTGTTCGGCGTCCCAGATGCTGGCAAATGCGACCGGACGATTGTCCTCTTCGGCGACCAGTATGCTTTCGCCTTCGGTCTGGCGATTGAATTCGGTCTTATCGATCCGCTCAATGCCGGCCAGCGGGAACACGTCCCGACTGGCGCGGAAAAGAATGGAGGCAAGTGCCTCCCGGTCTGATGAGACAGCGTCCCGGATCAAGAATTGACCACTTCGCGCAGAGTTTTCAGCGTGCGCAGCAGGCCTTCGGCGGATGAGATAGGCAGGCAGCTCGGTCCGTCGCACAGCGCCTTGTCGGGATCGGTGTGGAACTCAAGGAACACGCCGTCGGCACCTGCTGCGATCGCAGACTTGGCGATGATCGCCACGCCATCCCGGCGACCACCCGTCGAGGCCCCTCCGGTGCGTGGGTCTGCGCCCGGCAGCTGGACAGCGTGGGTCGCGTCGATTGTCACCGGACAGCCGAGTTTCTGCATTTCCGAAATGCCGAGCATGTCGACCACCAGATTGTTGTAACCGAAGCTGGAGCCGCGTTCGCACAGGATTACGCCGACATCTGCGGCTTCACCAATCTTGGAGACGATATTCTTGGTGTCCCACGGCGCGATGAATTGGGCTTTCTTCACCTGGACGATACCGCCGGCGGCAGCAGTGGCCTGAGCAGTCGCCACGACGAGATCGGTCTGACGGCACAGGAAAGCCGGGATTTGCACGATGTCCGCGATTTCGGCCACGGCTTCAGCCTGGCCAGGCTCGTGAAGGTCGGTGCAGATTGGCACGCCCAGCTTTGCCTTCACGCTGGCCAGTGTGCGCAACCCGTCCTCAAGGCCGGGGCCACGATAGGATTTGATGGAAGAGCGGTTCGCCTTGTCGAAGCTCGCCTTGAACACATAGGGCAGCTCCAGCTGCTCGCAGATGCGCTTGAGCTCTCCACCGATTTCCAGGGCGAGGCCCTCATCTTCCAATACGTTCAGGCCAGCAATCACCGACAGGGGTTTGCCGGTACCAATGCTCCAGCCAGAGGTCTTGTGGGTCAGCGCGTTCATGGGGTGCTCCGCTCAGAAGTTTAGCGTGAGATAGCGCTGTTTCGGTCAAAACGTAACCCGGCGCAGTCAGGGCATATCAGAATCAAAGAAGCCGCCCTCTGGGGCGGCTTCCGTGAGTCCTCGGGACTCAGCAAGTTCGGCAGCGTTTCAGCATACCTTCAAATATCTCTATGCGCCGACAGGAGGCTGCTCCGGCCGGGCACCACAGGATATAAACTTGTTGATCCCTCTGGTTTTCTCACTCGACATGAATCACCTCCTTTCAAAAAAAGTCATTGATTACAATGCGTTATCGGCGCATACTGTAATGGTTACTCACAAAAATTGTAAGCTTCGATTTAATTCCCCAATGTCATCAATGACTTAGGTAACGACCTTTCTGGGAAACCACTGGGAAACGAAATCCACCGACAACACGTAAATTTAGGCACGATTTGCATCGCAGCTCAAATGATATTTGGGTGAAGTAAAGAAGTCATTGTTGCCTTGGTGCTGTTCGCAAGAATTAGCCGATTCAAGCGGTGTCTGACAGTCACGGGTGGCTGACGTTCTGATGCCAGAAAGACTCGAGGATTAGAAACTGATTCCCGTTTTCGGGATGCTCTGTTTTCCGGCTGGTTGCAAGTTTGGTGAGGCAGTCATAGAAATGACGCTTGTTTTAAGAGGGGTTACATTTGGCGGGCCGAAACATTTTTTCCGAAAGGGCGCTGGCAAGTTTGATCCGATCAGGCGATTCGCAGAAATTTGGAATCGACCTAAAAGAGCACCGCGATAGCATTATTGCTGGCGCTTCAGCCGCCGCCGGGAGTGGTAGCGTAGATTTATCTCAGTTCTCGCTGGTCCAAATTCGTGGGAAATCCTGCGCTTACTACAACGACTACAATACCGTGCTTTTGCTCAGAGCGATCTCCAGGCATTTGCGCAACAGGCTTCGTGTCGTTACTCCCAATCGAAATAAGATAGTACGTGGAGTTGTGGAGACTCTTCTTGATGGGACTCCAATGCATGCGACTAGACGTGACATCTCATCTTTCTACGAGACCATTCCAATATCTGCTATTCGAGATCGGTTGATCTATGACACGGCAAGTTCGGCATTAGTGCGGACCTATTTGAAGACATTTTTCGAAACTCATTGTCCCATGGAAAAAGATCACGGGGTGCCTAGGGGAATTGGTCTCAGCGCGCTGATTTCGGAACTGGCAATGCGTACTTTCGATCAAAGCGTTCGTGATTTTAGGGGGGTTTACAAGTATTATCGGTTTGCTGACGACATACTCGTGTTCTCCACTTGCGAGTCATCAGAAGTTTCTGGCTTTTTACTCGATAACCTACCAACGCCAATGACCTTCAATCCAGAGAAATCGGACGAAGTGTGTTTTCCGGGGAAAAAGGAGGCAGATTTAGGTGGGCGAAGTCTGGATTATCTGGGCTACGAGTTTACTGCGAAACAAGTGAATGGAAATCGCGATAGCCGCCACGTCCGAGTATCCATCTCGCAAAGGAAGCTCAAAAAAATTCAATCGCGCGTTATTTTGTCGTTCAAAGACTATGCTAGAACAGGTGATTGGGGGCTCTTAAAGGATCGCGTGAAGTATCTGTCTGCAAATTTCCGAGTGCAAAGACAGGGTGCCGAATTTGTTCGAAGCAGTCGGAACGTTTTCTCCGGCATATATTTCAACTACCCCTTATGCGGAGAATATCAATACAAATCATCAGTCATGAGATGTTCTGCCTATGACAGCAGGGAGTTGAAAGAACTGGATGGGTTTTATCACTCCATGCTGAGAAAGATATCTGGCGGGATCACTCCTTCGCAATTGCTTCAGATGAAGCGGCTGTCTTTCAACAAAGGATACGAACTTCGGATTCGAGTGCGATTTTACCCGAGGCGTATTAGTGAGATTAATCGAGGATGGCGGAATGCTTAGTCCGGGAAACAATCCCGTAGGTTGGAAGAGCCTACTTACAGAAACGTTGCCTTATGAGGTTCCTGTTATCTTTTCTAATGAGAATTTTTTCGCTTCACTCGCATCAGTAAAAATCGATAGCAAGGTGGAAGCGACCCTAAAAAAAATCCGGTTAAGGAACTCCTCCCATTCAATCCCGTACAATTACCGAATATCGAAAGGGAAGGGGAGTGCCACTACGCTAAGCATTATTCATCCGGTCCATCAAATGGAGATTGCTGAGTTTTACGAAAACTACAAGCAGTCGATGTTGGACTACTGTAATCGCAGTGAAATGTCGTTGCGCCACCCCGTGTCAGAAACCCAAATGTATGCCCAAATCGGTAATCAGACCAAGGACACTCTGAAACTTGGAATTCCGCATGTGGGTTCAGACGATAGTCAAATTGAGCTGTCTCATCTCGCGTCCTACTTCACATACCGTAAATACAACTTACTAGGGAAGTTCATCGAATCTGCTGAGTTCAGGCGCTTGGAGAAGCGTTATTCTTTGATGCGAAAGCTCGATGTCAGTCGGTGCTTTTTTAACATCTATACCCACAGCATTACTTGGGCCGCCAAGGATAAGTCTTTCGCAAAAGAGCAGAAGGACACGTACTCGTTCGAAGCTCGTTTTGATAAGCTTATGCAGCGCACAAACTATAATGAGACCAACGGCATTGTCGTTGGTCCAGAGTGTTCGAGAATTTTTGCCGAGATCATTTTCCAAGATATAGACCGCCAAGTCGCAAATCAGTTGGCTCCATTGGAGCACGAGCGAGACTATTCAATCAGGAGGTATGTGGACGACTATTTCGTTTTCGCTAGAGACCAGCCGATGCTGGACAAGATCGCAAGAGTAATTGAACGGGAGCTGGAGAAGTACAAGTTATTCATCAATTCGAACAAGACAAAGACATCGTCTCGTCCATTCGTCTCCGATATCAGTTTAGCACGTAGCGAGTTGAAACAACTGATTGATTACATGCGTGACTGTGTTCAAGGAGTAATTTCCAGTACTGATGGGAGTGAGATAAAACGCGCAGCAGGCAAGCTTCGGCGCCGTGTCCTCGATATCAGACTTATTTGTAGTGCTCGTTCGGTTGAGTTCAGCTCATTGAGTGGTTGGCTTCTATCCGTGGTTCGTCGACAATTGACTGACTTGTGTGAAGCCATTTCATCAAGTGCAGATGATGAGAAGAGAGACGCATTGTTGGAGATGGCGGCGTCGCTACTAGAAGTGGCATTCTATATTTGCGCTTTAGATGTGAGGGTGAGATCAACCTATAGCATATGCCAAATTGTGTCAGTCGTTCAGGGCCTCAATAACGACGGTGCGCGTGAAGACTATGATCGATTGGCCCATTTGATGACTAGCGAATTAAATGATATAATCCGCTCACAAACATATGAAAATTCAGCAGGTGATGAAGATGTGGATGGCAATATTGAGCTCTACAATTTACTCATAACCGGTGCAGAATACCTGGGAGCAGACTTTTTGAAAACGGGTTATGCCGCCGACTACCTTGGAGAGTTGGCATCGGCAAAACCCACTAGATACTTTTCTTATATCACATGTAAATTTTGCTTTCTCAAAGACAGTGCAATGTTCGCCAACGAACTCGCGGGTATGAATGCCGCAGTTCATGCTAAACTAGTCGACAGCAAATCATCCATAATGACAGATTCAGAACTCTATTTGTTGTTCTGTGATTATTTGAGTGCTCCCGATGTTTCCAAGAAGGACAAAATGGATTTAATCAATGAAATATTTGGCGGGTCCATTTCCAAAAATGACGCTGAGGAAGTCGGCGAACACGTTGGATTTGTTGATTGGAGAGGAGTGCGTATAACGCACCTGCTGCGGAGAAAAACATTGAAGCCAGTCTACGCTTGGGCTTAGTAGCTGGTGAGGCTGTCATCCTGAATGCACCAATTTGAGGTGGACGCAGGTTTGCCAAAATGCGGTTACCTATGGATTTTCTATAGGGGCTCAAGAACTATCGGACTTGTCTGGTGCGTTTGCGAGCACACACTTCTCAGTTCTTTGGCAGCCTCGCATTTGAGTATATCTAGTGCGTCCAGAAATTGGGATCCCGATTTACTTGCTTCCAATATTAACCTGTAAGGCTCTACTCCAATGTCGGCGTATAATTCGGTCACGTGGATTGTTTTTTAGCTAGAAAGGTCTTCACCTCACTGGCGTTAGAATCTGGCACCCCGGTGGCTCACTATGCCAGCAATGAAGCCCTCAAAGGTCTAAAAATTTCTGGGAAACGAGGGGGAAACGAAATTTCGTCGGCAAATTTATAGGCGAAATTTACAATCAAATTAAACGAAATAACTGTTAAAAAACAATCGTTTACGGGTGAGGTCAGGTGACCTGGCAGGATGGCGATGTAAGTCGGAATTTATTTCTCGACATGAATCACCTCCTTTCAAGCGTGCAACAGGCACGAACTTTGTCCAGAACCATCCCGGACGAATCAAAGTTAAGCATGATTTGCGCCATTACAAAGTTAACTTCCGGGCTTTTTTGGAAGACAATTTCGTGACGCACAAAAAACGCCCGGGCAGGGGGCCCGGGCGCTGCGGCTTGCTGATTTCGACAGGGCTGGAAATCCTAGTCGTAGGCCAGCGCGCCAACTACCAGGCCAATGATGGCCCCTGTTGCGACGGAGGCGAGCACAGCGTCGCCACTGCGATGATCGCGCACCCAGTAATGTCCGGGCGGCGGGGCATAGAGCCCATAGGTGTGGTAATCGGTAATATAGACCGTGTGCTGGTGCGGACGGTACCAGCCGCCGACATGGTAACGCGGCGTGTAGCCTTTCCGGTAATACGGGCCATAGGCGCGGCTGTATCGCGAATAAGCATGGCGTGGCGGAGCATAGTGGCGGTACGCGCGCGGCGGGGCACGATAGGCGTGGCGCGGTGCAGGCTTGTAGTGATGCCGTTTCGCGTGGTGGCCTTTTTTGTAGTGGTGGTTGTTGCGATGGCCGCGATTGTAATCCCTGCGGTGATGATCATTGCGGTGTCCGCGATCTCCGCCGCGATGGCCCCCATCATGATATCCACCCCCGCGATGATGATCACCGCGACCGCGATCTGCATAGGCCGCTGGGGCAGCGAGAAGGCCGATCGTCGCTGTGGCGGCGACCAGCGTGGTAAGGGTCTTGAAAAGTTTCATGGCAGGCTACGTCTCCGACTTGTCGCCCTGGAATGAACCTCCGGTCCGGGGCGGCCTGATCCCGCAGTTTTGCGGGCTGATGCAGCGAACCTAGATGTGCGGGGCTGAACTCTCGCTGAACACCATGTTAAGGAAACGCCATGGCCGAGTTCGGAGACATTCGTATCAACGACACGCTGACGCTGCCCGCCTGGGAAGTATCGGAGGCGTTCGTGCGCGCGTCAGGGCCGGGCGGGCAGAACGTGAACAAGGTCTCGACGGCGGTCCAGCTGACCTGGCATGTCGAAGCATCATCGCTGCCGCCCGATGTGAAGACGCGGTTTGCCAAGCTCTATGCCAATCGCATCACAAAGGATGGCCGGCTGGTGCTGGAGGCGTCCGAGCATCGCAGCCAGGCCCTGAACCGGGAAGCCGCGCGCAAGCGCCTTGCCGAAATGATCCTGCGTGCCAGCCGAAAGCCGAAGCGCCGTATCAAGACAAAGCCAACCTATGGCAGCGTCAAACGCCGCATCGCCGCCAAGAAACGTCGCGGGGAAATCAAGGCCTTGCGCGGAAATGTTGATCCAACGGACTAGGACCGGTCAGCAGCACCCGCCTACGGGCGCAGGTCCGCTGGATGCCTGTGTGTCCGCGAACACATCCGGCGCTGCGCAGCCCGGAAACAAGCCGAAATGGGTCTCTCCCTGGCCAACCACATCGAAATATGGGGCGAACCGCGTTTCCATCAGCATGGCGAGTGTGTTGCCGCAGACGGGAAAGACGCGGCCGGCTTCGATCTCGTGCTCTGCATCAAGACGGAACACGGTTTCCATGCCCTCAATCCCGCCCTTGTAGATGACGGCCTGGCCGTAATCCTCACAGGCTGGCTCCAGACCGTCGAGCTTCATCAGGCGGGCGGTGACGGATGCAAACCGGATCGGCTCCACCCTTGCCTTGAGCACGGGGTCGATGATGCCGAGGCGGCGATGAGACACGACTCGCGGATCTGCAAATCCTGCTGCGCGCGCAATGGACTGGTAGTCGCCCCAGTACAGCGCTCCGGACAGGCATTCGCCATACAGGATGGGGTCATTCACCAAATCCTGCGGGATGCGGCGGTCGGCATACACATCAGAGAAGTAGAGTTCGCCACCCGGCTTGAGCAGGCGATGAGCCTGGCGGAAGACTTCAGGCTTGTCCGTGCAGAGATTGATCACGCAGTTGGAGATGATCAGATCGAAGGAGCCCGGTGCCAGGTCCAGTTCGCCCAGCTTCTCAAGCTCGCCTTTCACGAACCGCGTATTGGGCGCGGCAAAGCCGAACTTTTCCGCGTGCCAGTCTTCATGCGACCGCGCGATGTCCAGCTGTTCATCCGTCATGTCGACGCCGGTGACATGGCCGTCCGGACCGACGAGTTTGGCGAGGGCGAATACATCGCGCCCGGCGCCGCTGCCGAGATCGAGCACTTTCAGACCGTCCAGCGCCGCCGGAATGGCGAGGCCGCACCCGTAGTAGCGAGCGGCCACATCATCATGAACCGCAGCGAGAGCAGCCGATACGTGCGCGGGTGGGCGGGCATCTGTCGTGCAGGCGTCAGTCTTCAGGTCTGAAGACGAGGTCAGCGTTTCGCCGTAATAGGTTTTGACCACATCCTGCATCTGGTTCATGTCACGCTCCGTTTGTCATTTCGCCAGAGAGCCTAGGGCGCTGGATGTATTGTTTCCAGTCACGGATGCGTGTGATGCGCTTAGGCTTTCGGCTTGCCGCGATAGGGGCCTTTTGGCTGGGGCTTTCGAGCGCCGTCAGCCTTGTCGGCGTAAGGGTTCTTGCCCTGACGCACGAACAGGCGGATCGGCACGCCATGCATGTCGAACGCATCGCGCAGATTGTTCACCAGATAGCGCTTGTAGGTTTCCGGCATCTGGTCGCCGCGTGACGCGATCAGAACGAAGGTCGGCGGCCGCGCCTTCATCTGCGCCATGTAACGCGGCTTGATCCGTTTGCCCTGCACGCTTGGGGGTGGGTGGCGCTCGATTGTATGGCGCAGCCAGCGGTTCAGGTCGCCGGTCTTCACGCGCGCGGTCCAGTCTTCATACACCTTTGCCACGGCGGGCATCAGCTTGTCCGTATGCTTCCCGGTCAGGCCGGAGAGAAACACTACCGGAGCGCCGCCGGCGTTTGGCATCAGGCGATTGGCCAGATCGCGGATATGGCGTGCGGCCTCGTCGGGCTTCTTGACCGTGTCCCATTTGGAAATCACCAGCACAACGCCGCGCCCTTCGCGCAGGGCGAGGTCTGCAATCAGCAGGTCCTGCTTTTCCATCGCCTCATGCGCGTCCATGACAAGCGCTATGATGTCGGCATATTTCAGGGACCGGATGGTTTCGCCTGTCGACATGCGCTCCAGTCGTTCCTGAACCTTGTTCTTGCGGCGCAGCCCTGCCGTATCGACGAGGCGAATGCGGCGGCCTTCCCATTCCCAGTCAATGGAGATGGAGTCACGTGTGATCCCGGCTTCAGGGCCTGTCAGCAGGCGATCGGATTTCAGGAGCTGGTTGATCAGGGTCGATTTGCCTGCATTTGGACGACCCACGATCGCCAGCTTGATCGGCTTATCGTCCTTCTTGGGCTCTGGTTCGATGTCGACGTCAGCGGCTTCGATGGCGGCGACGAGATCGTCATCAGAGACGCTGAGATCGTCAATGTCGATATGGGCCAGCTTTTCGATGATGTCTTCGGCGGCGCGGGGATCGTAATCCGGTTCGGCTTCCTGCAGGGCCAGCTCGAATGCTTCCTCGCCCAGTGCCTGACGAATTGCCTCGAACAGTTCGGCAAGGCCTTCGCCATGTTCTGCGGACAGGCCGACCGGCTCACCAAGCCCCAGCGACCAGGCATCCATCACGCCGACCGCGCCCTGCTTGCCTTCAGCCTTGTTCGCGGCCAGCACAATCGGAATGTCTGCCTTGCGGAGCAGGGCCGCGAAATTCTCGTCTTCCGGCGTCACGCCAACGCGGGCATCGATCAGGAACAGCGCCAGTTCCGCCTCGGCAATGGCCGCTTCAGTCTGCTGGCGCATGCGGGATTCGAGGCTGTCATCATAGGCGGTTTCATAGCCCGCCGTGTCGATCAGGATCAGCGGCAGGGAGGCAAGATACCCTTCAGCCTGCTTGCGGTCACGCGTAACGCCCGGCTGGTCATCGACCAGCGCGATTTTCTTTCCGACAAGTCGGTTGAACAGGGTCGATTTGCCCACATTGGGGCGTCCGACGATGGCAAGTTTCAATGGCATGGCTCAGCCCGCTTCAATGCCTTCAGGCGAGGCGCGCCAGCCCGGCGCGGCCTGCTACTGAATGGCAACCAGTTTGGCATCGTCGGTCAGCAGGAAGAGTTTCCCCTGAACGGCGATGGGTTCGATATAGACAGTGTCCTTGATGTCGAGAGAGTCGGTCTGCTCCCCCGTCTGCGGATCAAAGGCCAGCAGCTCGCCATCAGACGACACGATCAGCACGCGGCCCGAGGCCAGTAGCGGCCCGGCATAGCTGATCCGCTTTTTCTTCTTCTTCTCGTTCTTGTACTGACGCAGTTCCGTTACCCAGAAGGCTTCGCCCGTGCCAGCGTCAAGCGCAGCCAGACGGGCATTGGTTCCGATGATGAACAGGTATTGCGATGCCAGGGCAGGGGCCTGGGTCGAGCCGATTGGCTTGGCCCAGACGCGATTGCCGCTGCGCCCGTCAATCGCCACGGTAATGCCGGACTGGCTGGACGCAAACACAAGGCCACCGGCCAGAACCGGGCGGGAGCCGATGTCGTTGATCTCGGAAATCGGCGTGAAGCGGCCGGCCTGCGAAATGGCGTCGGTCCATAGCCGGCGGCCATTGTTCGCGAGATAGGCGATGATTTCGCCTGAAGAGTAGGGCGCGATCACGAAGTCTTCGATGGCGGCCGGGCTCGGGCTGCCCAGAACGCGGGCGGTTTCCGCGATGGCCTGATCGCTCCAGTCGGTGTCACCGGTTTCGAGATCCAGTGCAAAAACTTCGTTATTATTGGAGGCCACAAAGATCGAGCCATCCTTGACGGTCGGGGCGCCGGTCATCGGAACACCCAGTTCGCGTTTCCAGATCTCGCTGCCATCTGCTGCGTTGAGGCGCATGATATAGCCAAAGCCGCTCGCAACGATCAGCGTATCGCCATTCACAGCAAGGCCACCGCCGAGCGCAGTCTTGTCGCGCTTGGTCAGGCCCTTGAGTTCCTTTTTCCAGAGCGTCCGGCCGTTGGACATGTCTGTGGCGTAGATCGTCTGGTCAGCGTCCAGCGTGAAGATCGCGGTTTCGCTGGCCACGGGCGGCGTGGTCACGGCGGATTTGTTGCTGGAACCTTTGCCGACGGAGGTGCGCCAGGCGACCTTCATGTCCTGCGCAGCGATGACATGACCGGGCGCCTTGGCAGGCGTGCCGCCCGCTTCAGGCCAGGAGGTCAGTGTCTGCGCTTCCGGCAGGTCGATGGACTGGGTGGCCAGATCCGGAGATGCTTCGATGGCTTCCTCAGCCAGCACCATGGTGACGCGGCCAGCCTTGTCGAGCTGTTCCTTCTCATCGTCCCCGGAATTGCCGAAGAAGGGAATGCTGCTGCAAGCCGACAGGGCAACAAGGGCGGTTGCGGTCGCGGTCAGCTGAAAACGGCGGGAAAGCCTCATTGGCCAGTCTCCTCAATATCGGCGGAATCGGTCTCGGCAGGCGCGCTGCTGTCGTCCGGTGCATCGGTGGCGCCTGCGTCGACCTCGTCTGCGTCAGCAGAAGCAGGCGGAATGGCGGCCAGTGCAATCTCGGCACGGCGCTTCACGCCTTCCGGGGCGGCTGCGTCGAAGCGCAGGCGATTGAACTCGGTGCGGGCACGGGCGATGTCGCCGGTCTCGAAGGCCTTGGCGGCGACCAGTTCGCGGGCAAGCGCGCCGAGCGGGCCTTCATCCTCGACCAGACTGCCGAGCGTCGCTTCCAGATCCTGCATGGACTGGGTATCGACCGAGAAATAGGCCGTCTTAAGGATGGACAGACGCTCATACGGGCTGCCTTCCACGGCGGCGGCGGCCGACAGGGTGCGCGTGGCGCTGGTGGCGTCTCCGCCCCCTTCATACTGGGTCTGCGCCAGATATTGCGCGGCCAGCGGGGCGATCTTGCCATTGCCTTCGGCCAGTTCGCGGAAGGCGGCTTCGGCCTCTACATACTGATCGTTCTCCAGCAGGTTCAGCGCGGTTTCGAATGCCAGGGCACGCTCATTGCGGGCCTGTTCGGCTTGCGGGCGCAGGACAAATTCGTTGAGAGCCACAGCCCCCACGAGCAGCGCCGCCGCGCCATAGATGAACGGCCTGTAGCGTTTCCACAGGCCTTCCATCTTGTCCTGACGGATGCTTTCTTCGACTTCGTCAAAAATGTCGCTCAACGGGGCGCTCCGATCGGGTAATCTGATTTCGGGGGGAACCTAGACGTGCCTGCGTCCAGCTGCAACGTGTCAGGGCTGTTTGGCATCAGGTTTTCGCAGGGAATAGGTCTCTGCCTGGCCGGGGAATTCGCGGGACCGGACATCGGCGGCGAACTTGCCAATGGCGGCATCTATGTCGGTGCGCAGGTCACCATAGCGGCGCACGAATTTCGGAGCCCAGTCGAACAGGCCCAACATGTCCTGTGTGACCAGCACCTGACCATCACAGCTGGCCGAAGCCCCGATGCCAATGGTCGGGCAGCTCACCTCAGCGGTGATCTCGTCTGCCAGATCCCGTGCGACGCCCTCGATCACGATGGCAAATGCGCCGGCCCGGTCCGCCGCGCGGGCCTCGTTCAGCACGATATCGCGTTCAGAGCCGGTGCGGCCCTTGGCGCGGAAGCCGCCATCCACATTGATTGCCTGCGGCCGCAGGCCGACATGGCCCATCACCGGAATGCCGCGCTCGACCAGATGCGCGATCTGGGTGGCGGCATAGGCGCCACTCTCGATCTTCACGGCCTGACAGCCGGTTTCCTTCATGATCCGCGCGGCATTCAGGAAGGCCTGATCCTCGCTGGTCTCATAGCTGCCGAAGGGCATGTCCACGACCACGAAGGCCTGTTGGCTGCCGCGCATGACGGCCTGACCGTGCAGGATCATCATTTCCATCGTGACGCCGACCGTGGAGGGCAGGCCGTGGACCACCATGCCAAGGCTGTCGCCTACCAGGATCAGATCGGCATGCGGGTCCATGATCTCGGCCATCGGCGCGTCATAGGCGGTCAGGCAGACCAGCGGCTCCCCGCCCTTGGCGGCGGCGATGTCCTTGACGGTCTTGCGGGAAATTCGGGTTTGTTTCGACATGGCCAGCGACTTAGCCTGCCTCAGACCGGCGAGCAAGCGGCGGACGCCGGGCCTGCCATTGACGGGCGGTCAGCTGCGGCCTTTCGGGAAGTGCTGGGTGGCGGAGGTGATCTCGACCCAGTCATGCCGGGTCTCTTCCCAGACAGACCGGACAGGCGCTGGAAAGTGTGGATCTGCAATGGCCCCGACAGCAATGCCAACCGCGTCCGGGTGCTTCTCCGTGGTCCAGTAAACGCTGGAGCCGCAGACCGGGCAGAAATGGGTGGTGAAAGCGCCGCCGCTGTCGGCCTGCCGGGTCCAGGCACGGCTATCGCCCGAGAAGGAGAGCAGGGCGCGGGGGTAGTAGGCGCCAACGCCAAAGGGCGAGCCCGAGCGGCGCTGGCAGGCCGTGCAATGACAGGCAACGACAGCCGGCGTCACATCTTCGGGCAGGATGACGACCAGCTGGCCGCAGGCGCATTGGGCCTCCATCCGCTAGCCCTTCAGCACGACCGGTACGCCGATCAGCCATTCGTGCAGGTGGAACACGAACACCAGATAGGCCCCGATGCCGATAATGAGCGCGCCGATGTCCCCCAGTGTGGAAGATGGCGCATCGGGGTTAGGGCCGTTGTCCCCACGCTTCTTGACGGCGATGCGGTCAATCACGGCATAGGCGAGGAAGCTGGTGAAGAGGACGACGGAATTCCATTCGCCATTGGCGATCAGATGGCCCAGCGCCCACAGCTTCACCGCAACCAGCATGGGGTGTTTCAGCGCTTTCTTGATCCGCCCGGCGGGCAGGTAGGCCGCGGCTAGGGCGATCATCGCAGGCAGCATCAGCGCCATCGTGACATGCCGGCCCCAGACCGGCGGGAAATAGAGCGAGCCGATCCAGCGAGCCTGATCATAGCCGATGATGATCAGCACAAAGCCCGCAATCGCCACGAGACTGTAGAGGCCCATATAAGGCGCGTAGCCGAGCCGTTGGCGCAGATCCTTGCCCGGCGCGCGGCTGCGGAAAGCGGAAAACAGATGGACCCCGAAGAACAGGACCAGTCCGGCGACAAGATATGGCATGACAAATTCCTCCCGGTGAGAGGTTTATGCCGAGTCATTCAATTCTGGAAGAAAGCAGTTGGCCTTCAGCTCTCTGGCTCGTCCTTGATCCACACTTCCACTTCGCCCTTCAGCTTCAGCGTCAGGGGGCGGCCCTTGCGGTCGACAGCCTTGCCGGCGGCAACACGGATCCAGCCTTCGGAGATGCAGTACTCCTCGACATTGGTTTTCTCGACGCCATTGAAGCGTACGCCGATCTCACGCTGCAGCAGGTCTGCATCGTGATACTTGCTGGCCGGGTCTAGGGCGAGGCGGTCTGGAAGTGTGTCAGTCATGCTTCGCTCTTTGCCAGCGAATCCGGGAAAAGCAAGTGGCCAGACGTAAGTCTGACGCGGTTTTACACTGTGAAGGTAGCGTTAACGACAAGCTGTGGAATTTTCCGTCACCTAAACCGGGCTTTATAGAACAGGGCTTAAGCGTCGATGCTCAATAGAGTGAATCGTCGATGCAAAGAATTTCCGACATCAAGCACTATCGCGCCATGCTGCACAATGCGCGGTCCATGGATGAGGCCGTGATGATGGAGCAGATTCGGGCGACCACCCAGAATCTGCCGGCGCTGTATGTCATGCTGTGTGTTGCGGCGTTTTCACTGGGCCTGTGCTTCCTTGAGGCTGCGCCGCTTTACCTGACACTCGGTATTCCCGCCTTCTTTATTGTTGGGAGTATCCTGCGCATCAGTCACTGGCAGATGTCGCAGGCAGATTTCACCGATCCGGACAAGGCGAAAAGAGATTTCCGGGCCATGGAAATTGGCTCAGTGACCATTTTCATCGTGCTGGGAGGATGGATTTGCCTGCTATTCCCCTATGCGGAAGGGGCTCGCGAGACACAGCTGGCCCTGTTCACGGGGTTGATCGGCCCGGTTGGCATGATGTGTTCCATGCCGCGCCCGCGCATCGTGGCAATCGGCCTGATCGGCACTTTGTTCGTCTTCAGCGCTCTGTTCGTTCTGGCCCATCCGGCGTCGTACAGTTTTATCGTGGTGCCGATGGCGGTGTCCTATCTCGTGTTCTTCAAAGTGTCCTATGCCCACAAGCAGCGGATTGTGGAGTCCGTAAACCTCCACTCCGAACTGGTTTCAGAGAATGAGCGCGCATCGGGCCTCGCCGAATCCAATCGCTTCCTGGCGCTGTCCGACACGTTGACCGGCCTGCCGAACCGCCGCCGGTTCTTTGAACAGATCAATCTCTTTTTCGACCGGTGCCCGGATGGCGAAATGCCGATTGTCGGCCTGGTTGATCTCGATGGTTTCAAGCCGTTGAATGACGTATTCGGACATTCTGCAGGTGACGCTGTGCTTGTGGAGACGGCCGCGCGCCTGAAGACCGCAGTTGCCCGGCGGGGCGGCGTGGTGGCGCGCCTTGGCGGGGACGAGTTTGCCTATGTCCTGCCGTGGGATATGTGCCGTAAGGATGTGCTGGACTTTTCCGAGGAGCTGGTGAAGCAGGTCGGCCATCCCGTCATCCTGCCGAGCGGTGATACAAGCCGTGTGTCGGCTTCGATCGGACTGTCCTCACGGGGCTTTGAAGTTGCCTCGGCCAAGGATCTTCTGGAGCAGGCGGATTTTGCGCTGTTCCGCGCGAAAGAGCAGGCGGCCGGAGCGGTGGTGGAATTCTCCTCCCGTCACGCTGAAAGCAAGCGCCGCGAAGTGCTTGTCCATCAGGCCTTCAAGAATGCGCGGCTCGACCGTGAAATTCATCTCGTCTTCCAGCCCATCATTGATACGCATGATGGCACGATCAGCCGGTGCGAGGCGCTGGCGCGCTGGGACAGTCCGGAAATCGGCATGGTGCCGCCAGGCGAGTTCGTGCCGATTGCCGAGAAGGCAGGCATGACCCAGGAAATGACGCTGGCCGTGTTCCGCAAGGTGATTGCCCAGCTCAAAGTCTGGCCGGACAATGCCTGCATTGCCGTGAACCTGTCTGCGCAGGATGTGAACAGTCAGCAGTGCACGGATTTGATGGCCTCCATGCTGATCCGCCAGCCCCCAAGCTTGCGCAAGCGGATTTCCATTGAGGTGACCGAGACCTCCCTGTTGACGGACTTTACCGAGGTGCACAAGAACCTCATGAAGTTCCGCGAACTTGGCGTGAAGATCGCGCTTGATGATTTTGGCACGGGATTTTCTTCCCTGCGATACCTGCAGGAGCTGGAATTCGACATCGTCAAGATTGACCGCAGCTTCGTGTCCTCGATCGAGAGCAATGACAAGAGCTTCGGCCTTGTGCGGACCATCAGCCGTCTGTGCCGGTCTCTGTCGATTGCCTGCGTTGCCGAAGGCGTGGAGACGCGCGAGGAGCTGGAGCATGTCCGTGCGGCTGGATGCCATCTGGTGCAGGGCTTTTATTTCTCGACCCCGCTGACGGCTGAAAAGATGCTGCCTTACCTGACGGGCGAGGAAAGCTTTGAGGGCATGGGCACCCTGGTTCCTGTCCCGCGCCGCGACGTGGCCTGAGCCCCGCCTGCAACGGACGTTTCCGATTCTTCTGTCAACTCCCTGCCGGGTGTGATAATTCGGTCTCCATACTGCAATTCTGGCAGTTGGGAGGGGACAGTATGACACTATCGGTTTTCAGCGCAGGATTTGGCCGAACGGGCACAATGTCCTTGAAGCTGGCTCTGGAACAATTGGGATTCGGGCCTTGCCACCACATGATCGAGGTGATCGAGAATGGCGATGCGCAGGTGCCGCTCTGGAATGAGGCGCTGGCCGGGCGCGCGGATTTCGAGGCGATCTATGCCGGCTATGGCGCGGCGGTGGACTGGCCGACCGCCGCCTTCTGGCAGGAGCTCGCCGCCGCGTATCCGGACGCCAAAGTGATCCTTTCCTCGCGCTCAGCCGAGAGCTGGTACAACAGTATTTCCGAAACCATCCTGGCCACGGTCTGGGATGAGGCGTCCTGGCCGCCGCCCGCGGTGGAATGGTTCAGGATGGTCTCCAAAGTGCTGGAGCGCAGCCTGGGCGGTGCCCGCGACCGGGATGGCATCATCGCCGCCTTCGAGGCGCATGAGGCCGCGGTGAAGACCGCCATTCCGACCGAGCGCCTTCTGGTGCATTCGGCCAAGGATGGTTGGGCGCCCCTGTGCGCCTTCCTCGATGTGCCGGTCCCGGATGAGCCTTATCCGCGGACCAACACAAAGGAAGAATTCTTCGAACACATGAAGAAGGCCGACGATCTGTAGGGAGACGAGCGTGCCACCCGCACGTGCGACGCCTGTGAGGGCGCTTGGGTCTTGGGTTGGGTTTTCTGGAGATGGGAAGCACGGTCAGGTGTCCGGCAAGGGCAAGGGGCCCTGCGTGAAGACACGCGGGATGTACGCGATGCAGCGCGGAGAGGGCGCGGCGATTTGCGGGAGGTCCCGGCTTTCGCCGGGATGAGCGGGCTCGGGGCCGGAGAGGGCGGCTTGATAGGCTTTGGAGGGAGTGAAGCTGAACGGATCGGGCGTCAGGTCCTCCGGGTCCTTCTCGATCCAGTTGAGATAGACATTGCCGCGCCGGTCGATCAGCATGCTGAACAGCACGCCCTTGCCGCGCACCGCACGCACATAGGCGCGGATCATCACGATCTGCAGCCAGATCCAGAACCGGTAGGGTTCCAGATGCGCCGGCAGCGGTGTTGCAAGGGGGCGAAACAGCGAGTCCATGCCGCTTAGCCTGCCACAGCGCGAGGGCCTGTCGGATACGGGACAAAGAAAAACCCCTGACCTGCCGGGCAGATCAGGGGTTTTCTATGTTCAGGGCCGGGGAGAGGCCGGATGGTGTCCCCGGATCAATCAGTAACTCTTCGGCAGGCCGAGGACGCGTTCGGCGATGAAGTTGAGGATCATTTCGCGGCTGACCGGGGCGATGCGGGCGAGCATGGCTTCGCGCATCATACGCTCGACATGGTACTCCTTGGCATAGCCCATGCCGCCATGCGTCAGCACGGCGGTCTCGCAGGCGCGGAAGCCGGCTTCGGTGCCAAGGTATTTCGCGGCGTTCGCTTCGGCCCCGCAATCCTGCCCGGCATCATAGAGACCGGCGGCCTTGTAGGCGAGCATTTCGGCGGCCGACAGTTCGGCCCATGCCTTGGCCAGTGGATGCTGGATGCCCTGGTTCTGCCCAATCGGACGGCCAAAGACGACGCGCTCTTTCGCATAGGTCGCCGCGCGTTCCAGCGCCGCAAAGCCGAGGCCGATGGATTCCACGGCGAACAGGACGCGCTCAGGGTTCAGGCCCTGAAGCAGGTATTTGAAGCCTTCGCCTTCCTCGCCGATGAGGTGGTCTTTCGGCACTTCCAGACCGTCAATGTAGAGCATGTTGCACTCCACCGCCTTGCGGCCCATTTTCGGGATCGGCTGGCGCTCGATCTTGTTCGGGTCGAGGTCTGTGTAGAACAGGGAGAGGCCGAGATACGGCTTGGCGCACTGGTCCTTGGGCGTGGTGCGCGCGATGATCAGGATCTTGTCGGCGCGCTGGGCCCCGGTCGTCCAGATCTTGCGGCCATTGATTGTGTAGCCGGTGTTCGTGCGCTCGGCCTTGGTCTCCAGGCTGGACGTGTCGAGGCCGGAATTCGGCTCGGTCACGGCAAAGCACATTTTCTCTTCGCCGGAGATGATCTTGGGCAGGTTTTCGCGCTTCTGTTCCGGATTGCCGAACCGCTCCAGCGGCTTCGGCCCGAAAATGTTGAGGTGGATGGCCGAGGCGCCGGAATAGCCCGCGCCGGTGCGCGTGACGGTTTGCATCATCAGCGCCGCTTCGGTCAGGCCGAGGCCCGCGCCGCCATATTCTTCGGGAAAGGCAATGCCCAGCCAGCCACCCGCGGCCATGGCGTCGCAGAATTCCTCCGGCCAGTTGCCGGTCTCGTCGGTCTTCGCCCAATACTCGTCCCCAAAGGGTTCGAGCGTTTTTTCGACGGCGGCCTTGATGGCGGCCTGATCTTCACTCATCGGCGCGATCTGGTGCATGTGACGGTATCCTCCTGTCGCCCAGACTTAAGCCGGGCAGGCAGGCCCGTCCAGCGATGGCCCTGCGTCAGTCGAGCGCAATGTGGTCAGTCGTCCGGCTCCAGCCAGCCTGTATAGGTTGCAATATGGCCGCCAAGCGGCAGGTCGATGCGTACGTCGAAGCAGGGGCGGCCCTTAGCGTCGACGGTTTCACGCGTGCTGCTGCGCGGGCGCAGGAAACCGGGCAATGGTACGCCCAGCATGCGGGCTGATGTGACGGGGTAGGCGAGTTGCGTGTCCCTGGCGCCGAGTGCGATGGTGAAGCTGAGCAGGCCAAAGCGCTCGCGCATGCGGCCGCTGCCGGGTGGGGATGCGGCAGACAGTTGGGATCGGAAAGTGTGCGTTCCAAAGGTTCGTTGCCAGGTTTCCGCCTCGCCGTTGCGGGTCATGCTGACCGTGACGGGGACATCATTGCCGGCCGGAGGAAAGCCGGCAATGGCCCCTGCAAGGCGCGACAGCAGGCTGGTGCCCCGAACAATACTTGCGCGGCCTGTCCAGCGCCGGGCGTGACTGACCGCGTGGAGCTGTTGGATCGGGGGTGGGAGGCGCTTGAATTGGTCGCCGAGAATTGTCGTAAAGAGGAAGGGAGCGGGGCGCTCCGTCTGTCCCGTCGTTACGCGCAGTCGACCCAGGGCATGTTCGGCTTCGTCCAGGGTGAACTCATCGAGGCAGGGGCGCGCACCCGGCGCGATTTCTCCGCTGGCGATCTTGCGGCAGAGGATTTCAGCAGGGATGGCCGGAATGGCAGGGCCGTCGCCACCCTCCACGATCAGTGTCCAGTCACGCGCAATGGGTTCTCGCCTCGCATTTAGGCCCGTAACCGAGACGCGCATGCCTCCGGTCGACGACCCGAACGGTTCCAGCCGGTCGGCCACCCATTTCAGCGGCCGGGCGAGCGGCGCCAGGCTGGGCAGCCATTTCCAGCGTACCGGCTGTGAGAGAAGGCTGAGCCCGCCATGCATCAGTTTCAGGTCGAGACCGGCGCGAAAGCTGACGGATCGCGCATTGAAATGAGCGGGGAAAAGCTGAAGGTCTGGCGCGCCAATCAGGCTGGCCCATCGGCGGCGGAGCGTTGGCGCGCCGGGAAGGGAAAGAGTCAGGGTCGTGATGTCTCCCCATCCGGTAACCTCTTTCCATTGCCCGGCCTGCCAGATACGCATTGGGCGCCCGGCCTGTCCGGCGATCGCCCGGATGACCGACAAACCGCGGGGGGCGCGATTGCCGGGTAGGATGACGCTTTCAATATGGTCAATCTGCTCAATCCCCGAATTCAACCGCGTGACCGCGGCGGACGACAGGGCCGGTACGCTGGATACGCCCGACAGGACAGTAAGGGCTTTCTCGCGTGCCTGATCGTTCAAGATCGAGATATTGGCTGTGAAGTCTCCGTCGTCGGACAAGTCGAGGTAATGGGCACCAGCCGCCAACGCGGCCCGTGCGATTGGGTAGCGATCATCGCAGCGACGCTGAAACGGACCTGAGGCGTCTACGACGATGAAAGGGGCCTCGGCGGCAAGCCGGTCAGCGAAATCGTTCGTGTGCGTGTCCAGCTGAGCGGGGCGGCAGGGGGTGCCCGTGCAAAAAGCGCTAGCCTTCGAAAAGCTCCGGCCTGCGACGATCACCTCAAACCGCGGGTCGGCAGAGAGCGCCTTTGCCAGTTTTCCTCCGAATACGCCATATCCACCCAGGATGAGAACACACTTACTCAATTAGCCGGGCCTTCAGTTCGGGCGAAGGCATAGGGCATGTGCGCCTTCCCAGCTTGTACCGGTTGCGGGCGATCAGCAGATAGGGCGACTTGCTGAATCCGTCGGGCAAGAAATTCAAAATGCGGGCGGCGCGCCACGGCCAGCCGAGTGCGCTCATAGCGGCTGTGAAGGCGCGCATGTGAGTGTATGCGCTGCCATCGACTATCACGATGTTTGTTTCCATCTCTTCCGGACAGAGACCGTATTTGCGATAGAGGTTCTGCCCGGTCTGAGAGTGAGCTGTAACAAATCGGAAACGTCCGAGCTTGTCATTTCGCGTCATGAAATGTGCGAAGCCCGAACAGAAAACGCAATATCCGTCGAAAACGATGAGATCTTGTGGCGCAACATCGGTCATCCGGGCTCTCTCCGTGAGGAACGCTATCAATCTAATGTTGATTTCGGCAATTGGCCATGCCTGTCGGGAGCGTGCGTCGCTTTGTCTGAAATTCGGGTCTTTCTAGCAATCGAGCGCAATGTGGTCCGTGATGCCGATGGCCGCCAGGAAGGCGGGGTCGTGGCTGATGACGAGGAGGGCGCCGGTATAGGCGTTGAGGGCGGCTTCGAGGGTTTCGATCGTGGCCATGTCGAGATGGTTGGTCGGCTCGTCCAGCAGGAGGAGTTCGGGCGGCTGGGGCGCGGCGAAGATGGCGGCGAGGCCCGCGCGCAGGCGTTCGCCGCCGCTAAGCGTCGCCACAGGCTGGTGCGCCGCCTCGTTGCGGAAGGCAAAGCGGGCGAGCGCGGCATGGGCCGCGTTGCGGCTGAGATGCGGCTGCACGGCGTGGAGCGCATCGAGGATGGAGCCTTCCCGCGGCAGAAGGCTGACATGCTGGTCCAGCCGGGCGATGCGCGGCGTCAGCGTCTCGACCGTGCCGGAGACGGGGGGGATTTCGCCGAGGATCATCCGCATCAGCGTGGACTTGCCCGAGCCATTGGGGCCGGAGATGGCGACGCGCCGGGGGCCGCGCAGCTCAAACGAGAGCGGGCCGAACAGGTGGCGATCTTCGAAGGCGGCGACGGCGTCCTTTAAGCGGAGAATGTCTTTCGAATTGGGCAGGTCGACGTGTGGCACATCCATCGAGATGGGCGCGGTGATCTCGACCTTTGCGCGGGCGGCCTCGAAACTGTCTGCGGCGTCGCCAATCAAGCGTCCGGCGAGGTGGTCGCCGCGGGCAGATGTGTGTTCGGCGCGTTCGGCGCGGGCATTCAGCACGAGCTTTGGCTGGGATCCGCGCGCGCGGGTCGCCCGGCCCATCTTTTCCCGCCGGTCCTGTTTCTCGCGGGCGCGTTGAGCGTCTGCCTCGGCACGCTTGAGGGCGCTGGCGGAGCGGGTGAGGTCTGCCTCGGCCTGGGCGCGGGCTGCGTCGCGCGCTTCGCGAAAGGCGCTCCAGCCCCCACCGAAGATCGTGACGCCGATGGGGGTCAGTTCCACGATCCGGTCGACCTGTTCCAGCAGGTCCCGGTCATGACTGGCGATGAGTGCGCCGCCGCGCCAGTGGGCGAGCAGGTCGGCGATGGCGCGCCGCCCGTCCGTATCGAGATTGTTCGTGGGTTCGTCCAGCAGCAGGATGTCCGGCTGTTCCAGAAGCAGGCGGGCGATCATCACGCGTGTGCGTTCGCCGCCGCTGAGCTGTGACATGGGGGTATCAAGCGGCATATCGCGCAGGCCGGTGGAGGCGAGGGTCTCTTCCAGCCGGGCTTCCAGCGTCCAGTCGGCCAGCTCAGCATCTTCCAGTGTGCCATCGCCCGCCGCCAGACGCGCGAGCCGGGCAAGGTCTTCTGCCACCCCGAGGGTTTCGCTGAGGGTCAGCGACTCATCGGCAATCTGGGCAAGACGGCCCAGCCGGGCGTGTACGGACAGCGTGCCGCGCGCGGGCGTGACCTCGCCGGCAATCGCGCGCAGCAGTGTGGACTTGCCACAGCTATTGCGCCCGACAAGGCCAATGCGTTCGCGGCCGAGCGACAGGTTCAGCCCGTCAAAGAGCGGCGTGCCGTCAGGCGTGGTGAGGGAAAGGGAATCGAGTGTGAGAAGAGAAGACATGGGCAGGCCGGATCATCATGGAAAGGGAGAGCGAAGCGGTGGGCTTTGCGTAATCCATGTCTCTGGCCTCCAATTATCTCGGGATGGTGTCTCTGCGGATCGAGGCGTCTACATACGCATTCCGCCGCGCAGTTCAAGGGAAATCAGGCCTGCGCGGGCAATTTCCGGTTTGGCGCGAATGCGTCTGCGAGGGGATTTGCGGTCTCCCCCAGCATCAGGTCTGCGATGATGCGGGCGGTGATCGGGGTGAGCAGGATGCCATTGCGATAGTGGCCTGCGGCAACAAACATGTTCGGCTGGCGCGTGCGGCCGAGGAAGGGGGCGAGGTCTGGCGTACCGGGGCGAACGCCGGACCAGGTCGAGGCGATCCGCGCATCGGCCAGCGAGGGCACGATGGTCGCCGCGCGCGACAGGAGCGCGGCAATATCATCCGTGTTCGGCATGCCCGTAGTGCGGCCCGGCTCCATCGTGGCGCCAATGACCAGTTCACGGCCACGCGGCACCATATAGATCGGCCCGGCGCGCAGCGTCGTGTCAGGATGGTCGGCGCGACGTTCTACGGACAGCATCTGCCCGCCAAACGTGTCGATCTCGTCCAGCGCGGTTTCCCAATTCACGAGGCTGAATTGTTTGCCGTGTTCGCTCACCTTCAGCGCAGCGCTCTGCCAGCCGGCGGTGACGAGCAACAGGTCATGGCCGTCGATGGCCAGTGTGCTGCCGGTGGAGTGGAGCGGCGCGGCGGCGTTCTCAAGTGTGATCGCGGGGTGGCGCTCGCAGACGCAGATCAGCGCAGACACGACGGCGCGATTGTTCACATGGCCATCGGTCTGGAGCCGCAGGGCACCGCACAAATCCGGGGAGAGGGCAGGCTCGATGGCGCGGGCGGCGGCGATGTCCAACCGGTCGCCGGGCAGGGCGCGGGCCTGAAGCGTTTCCAGAATGCCGTCCAGATGTTTGGCCGTGGCCTCATCTGCGGCGACAGCGAGGGAAGGGCCGGGCGCATAGCCGACGGACTGGCCGCTCTCGCGTTCCAGCTGCTCGGCGAAATCCGGCCAGAGACCTGCGCTTTCAAGGCAAAGATCGAACAGGCGCGGATGAACGCCCTCTTCGCTGGCCGCTTCGAAGGCCGGGGCGATCATGCCGGCGGCGGCCCAGCTGGCGCCGCGTCCGGGCGGGTTCGGATCAAACAGGGTGACGGATGCGCCGCGCCGGGCAAGTTCCAGCGCGCAGCTCAGCCCGATGATGCCTGCGCCTGCAATGGCAATGCGGGGATGTGAGGAATTGGCAGCGGCGCAGGTCATGCGCGCTATCTAGGCGATAGAATTGCAGAAATGAATGCTCAGGCCGCGTTGGCCTGCATTTTCTGGACTTCCCAGTAGGATTTGAAGGCGTCTGCCCATTTGCGGCTCTGGAAGACGACTTCCTTGCACATCTGTCCGCTGGGGCGGAATGCCGTGCGCACCATCATCTGAGGCGCTTCGTCCAGATCGTGAGAAAGTTGTTCGGTAATGAAGGAGTCCAGCACGATAGACAAAAGGGCGTCTTCTTCAGGCGATCCCAAGTCCAGATCCAAGACAATGTCGTTCATTTTTTCCCCAACCGTCAGGCTTTATATCCACAAAAGTGGAGTTTGTTTGTATTAAACCCTTCTACCTCAAATATTGCGGCGCAGCATAGCCGTTTTGAGACTCTTTCGGATTTTCCGTTCAGATGTGCAAAATTCGGGCAAAAAGGTCGCGCATCTCTTTGTTGCGATCCATTCTCAAGTGTGTTTCAACGGACCATCAATGCTCGAGAAGGAAAGTAGGTTCCATGAAATGGTATACACCTCTGGCTGCTGCCGTCGCGTTTGTTGCTGCGTGTGGCGGGCCGACTGAAGAACCGTCCGAACCTGCAGCGGTTGCGCCAGAGGCCACTGCGCCGGCAGAGCCTGCGGGCGTGCTGAATGTATATTCGGCGCGGCACTATGATTCCGACAAGGAGATGTACCGGAAATTCGAGGAGGAGACCGGCATTCGCGTCCGATTCCGCGAATCCGGTACGGCCGAATTGCTTGAGGCGATGAAGAATGAGGGGGACAACAGTCCCGCGGACGTCATTCTTTCGTCCGATGCTGGCACACTCTACCGGTTCATGGACGCAGGCCTGATGCAGCCGGTGGATTCGGATGTGCTGTCCGAGCGCATTCCAGAGCATTTCCGTGATCCGGAGGGGCACTGGTTCGGCCTCGCCAAGCGCTTGCGCGTGATCGTTTACGATCCGGACCGTGTTCAGCCCGACCAAGTAGACGAATATGCCGACCTTGCGAGTGCGGCCTTTGAAGGCGAGGTCTGCATGCGTTCCAGCACGAACATTTACAATCTCTCCCTGATGGGCGAGCTGGTAGACCGGCTGGGCGAGGAAACAGCGGCGGCCTGGGCGCGCAGCGTTGTGGCGAATTTCGCCCGCCAGCCGCAAGGCGGTGACACAACCCAGATCGAGGCAATTGCTGCAGGTCAGTGTTCCGTCGCGCTCGTCAATCACTATTATTGGGTGCGTATGACCCAAGGCTCCGACACCCAGCGCAACACGGTAGAAAAGACCATGTTGTCCTTCCCGCAGCAGGATAGCTGGGGCACGCACGTGAACGTGACGGGCGCAGGCGTTGCCGCCAATGCGCCGCATAAGGAAGCGGCGATCCAGTTCATCGAATGGCTGTCCGGGGAAGAGGGGCAGTTCCTGCTGACCACAGAGACCAAGGAGATCCCGCTGGTCGAGGGCGCAGAGATGCCGGTCGGTCTTGAGCGCTTGCCGTCAGACTTCAAGGAAAGTGTCTTCCCGCTCAATACGCTGGGGGAAAATCAGGCACGGGCACAAGCCATTTATGACCGGGCTGGCTGGAACTGATTTCATTTGACCAGTTTGAGCGACATTCGAAGCTTTCGGTTCAGAAGCGTTGACGGGCCCGCCTTGATGGCGGGCCTGATCATTGCGGTGCCGGTCTTCGTGACGCTGATTGCCGGACTGGTGAATGGTGGCGGCGATGCGTGGAGCCATATCCGCGACACGCTGTTGGTCGGCTATACCGGCGGCACGCTCGGCATGCTGGCCCTGACGGGGATCATGATCCTGATCACGGCTGTTCCGGCGGCCTGGCTGGTGACCATGTACCAGTTTCCGGGGCGCGGCGTGTTCGAATGGTTGCTCATCCTTCCCCTGGCTGCGCCGGGTTATGTGCTGGCCTATGCCTATGCAGATCTTATGGGCCTGATGGGGCCGTTTCAGGTCGCCATCCGGGATGTGACGGGCTTGTCGGCGCGGGACTATTGGTTTCCGGATATGCGCAACCTGCCGGGGCTTGCCTTCGTGCTGACCTGTGCCTTGTATCCTTATGTCTATCTCACGGCGCGGGCCGCCTTTGTCTCGCAATCGGTCTGCGCACTCGAAGCTGCACGCAGCCTGGGCGCCAGCAGCTTCCGGCGTTTCTGGCAGGTTGCCCTGCCAGCCGCGCGCCCGGCCATCGCTGCCGGTCTCGCGCTCGCCCTGATGGAGGCCGCGGCGGATTATGGCGCGGCAGAGTATCTGGGCGTGCCGACGCTGACCTTCGGCATCGTGCGGGCCTGGCAGAGCTTCGGCGAACCGGCCGCGGCGGCGCGACTGGCGCTGGTGCTTGTGGCCATCGTGATCGGGCTGATCCTTGCCGAGCGCTACACACGCGGCCGGGCGGGCAGCCAGCAGAGCTCAACGCGTTGGCGCACAGTGTCCCGCGCGCGGTTGCCGCTCGGCGCGGGTTTGGCGGCAAGCGCCTTGTGCGGCCTGATCTTCCTTGTCGCTTTTGTTCTGCCTGTGTCGCGACTTGTCTGGTTGGTGATGGAATCCCGCGACAGCATCGCGCCCATCGGGCGGGCACTTTTCAACACGTTGATCCTGGCAGGCTCTGGCGCGGCGCTGGCCTTCGTGCTGGCGTTGGTGATTGCACTGACCGTTCGCCAGAGCGGCCTGGTCGCAGGATTTGCCCGGCTGATGGCGTCGACCGGCTATGCCATTCCGGGCGCGGTTCTGGCACTCGGCGCGCTGATCGTGATGGGGCAATTGGGCCTGACGCTGACCGGGGCAGGGGCGATTTTTGCGCTGGCTTGGGTCTATGCCAGCAGGTTCACCACTTCTGGCGCCGAACCAATGGTGGCCGCGCTGGGCCGGGCACCCGCCTCAATGGGCTATGCTGCAGAGAGTCTCGGCGCATCGCCGCTGCGCCGGGCGGTTTCCGTTGACCTGCCGGTCGCGCTATCAGGCGCCATGGCTGGTGCGCTGATCCTGTTTGTTGAGTCCCTGAAAGAGCTGCCCGCGACCTTGATGTTGCGGCCGTTCAATTGGGATACCCTGTCCGTGCGGGCGAACGCCTATGCCACGGATGAGCGGCTGGCGGCGGCGGCGCTGCCCTCGCTGCTGATCACGCTGGCGGGCCTGTTGCCCGTGATCCTGTTGTCTTGGCGGCTGAGCCGTTCGCGTCCGGGGGATGCGGAATGAGCGTGCACCTGACGGCCCGGAACGTTTCCCGCCGCTATGGCGTGTCCACGGTTGTAAACGGCGTGAGCCTCGATCTGGAGCCGGGAAAGATCACGGCATTGCTCGGCGGATCGGGCGCGGGCAAGTCCACGCTATTGCGCCTGTTTGCCGGTCTCGAGCCTCTGGACGAGGGCGAGATCCGACTTGGGGACCAGATGTTGTCTGCGCCCGGAAAGACCGTGCCGGCCGAGAAGCGCCGCATCGGGCTGATCTTTCAGGATTTCGCTCTGTTCCCGCATCTGACGGCGGCGCAGAATGTGGCCTTTGGTCTGAAATCCCGTGGCAAGGCAGCGGCCAGAACGATCGCAGCGGAGTGGCTGGCGCGTCTGGGCCTTACGGGCCGGGCCGATGCCTATCCGCATGAATTGTCCGGCGGGGAGCAGCAGCGCGTCGCCATTGCCCGCGCGCTGGCACCTGAGCCTGCAGCGATCCTGATGGACGAGCCGTTCTCCGGCCTCGACCCGGCCCTGCGGGGCAGCGTACGCGACACGGCGCTGGCAGCCATTCGGGAAGCTGGCATTCCGGCCCTTCTGGTGACGCATGACCCGACCGAGGCGCTGGAAAGCTCCGATGCGATTGCCATTCTGCAAGGCGGGCGCCTGTTGCAGCAGGGGTTGGCGCGTGATGTTTACCTGAAACCGGACAGCGCCGCGATTGCGGCTGCGCTGGGGCCGGTCAGTCGCATCTCCGGGCCGGATATGCCTGCGGGCCTGACGGGGCAGGCCGTGCCCGCCGGATCGGAACTGGTCGTAAGGCCCGAGGGCGTCGTTCAGGACGAAACCTCGCCTGTGCGGGCGACGGTGGTGACCAGCCAGCTGACCGGGCCGCTCTGCCGATTGCTGCTGGATTGTGCGGGACAGGAGCTGGTCGCGCTGGTGCCGCGGATGACAGCGCCGAAGGCTGGTGCAGAGATCGGCATCCGGCTGGACCCCGCATTGACATTCATCTTCCAGTCAGCAGATTCCTGACATTTCCGTTAGAGTGCGAGGAATCCCTCGCCATCCGGATATGCGTCCCATAAAATCAGGGATGTAGATGTAATCAACAGGAGGCGCTCTGAATGGCGCGGAATATCCTGAAACTGGCTGCAACGGCTGCCCTGGCCGCCTTGATGGCTGCGAGTGCAACGGCGCAAAGCCTGATCCGCGATGCGGAGATCGAGGAAACCTTGCGGGACTGGACCGATCCGATCCTGGAGGTTGCGGGACTGCAGCCGAATGATGTTGGCCTTTACCTGATCAATGACCCGTCGCTGAACGCCTTTGTGGCGAATGGCCAGAACATTCATATCCACACCGGCCTGATCATCGCGGCGGATTCCTCGCTGCAGATCAAGGGCGTGATCGGTCATGAGACGTGTCACATCGCCTGTGGCCACTCGGTCAGCCGGTCGCGCGCTGCTGGCGTGGCGATGCGTCCGGCGCTGCTTTCCATCGGCCTCGGTATTCTGGCAATGGCCGCCGGAGAGGGCGGT
The DNA here is from genome assembly GCF_000682715.1 of Hyphomonas atlantica corrig. Taxonomy (GTDB): domain Bacteria; phylum Pseudomonadota; class Alphaproteobacteria; order Caulobacterales; family Hyphomonadaceae; genus Hyphomonas; species Hyphomonas atlantica. The sequence continues at coordinate 70,858 of NZ_AWFH01000063.1, forward strand.
GCAGGTGCAGCGCTGATCGGATCGTCGCAGCAATTCGCGGCGCTGAACTTCTTCACGCATACGCGTTCTGAAGAGGCGATGGCGGATGCCGCCGCAGTGGAATACCTGACCCAGCTGGGCCAGTCACCGCGCGGCATCGTCGAATTCTTCGAGAATTTCCGTTATCAGGAAGTGCTGTCCAGCGCGCGTCGCTATCCATATTTTAGGGCGCACCCGTTGGCCTCTGACCGTATCCGCAATGTGCGGATGCTGGCCGAGGAAACCGGCTTGATGGATTTGCCGCCGACGGATGTTGAGCAGCGCCAGTATGAGATGATGCGCGCCAAGCTGATCGGCTTTCTGGACACGCCGAACAAGGTGGCGCGGGAGTATCCCGCCAGCGACCAGAGCCAGCCTGCGCGCTATGCCCGTGCCATCGCGGCAATGCAGGCGTCTGACATCAATCGCGCGCTGGAACAGGTCGAAACACTGGTCGAGGAAGACCCCGAGAACCCTTATTACTGGGAGCTGAAAGGCCAGATACTGTTCGAGAGTGGCCGGGCTGCAGAATCTGTTGCGCCTCATGCCCGCTCGCTGGAGCTGAAGCCGGGCCAGCCGCTGCTGCTCATCAATCTGGCGCGCTCCCTGAACGCACGGGATGAGCCGGGCGATGTGGACACTGCGGAAAAGGCGTTGCGCGATGCACTGCTGGCAGAGCCGAACAATGCGTTCGCCTGGGCCCAATTGGCCATCACCTACGAAAAGCAGGGGCGCCGCGCCGACGCGCAGCTGGCAACGGCGGAGTCTGCCTATGCGGTAGGAGATATTGTGCGTGCCAACCGGTTTGCGCACTTCGCCGTGCAAAGCCTGGAGCCGGGCACGCCGGACTATCGCCGCGCAGACGACATCCTGCTGGTGACAGACGCCAACAATCCCGACAATCGCGACATGTATCGCCGCGGGCCGCGCCTTTCATTCTCGGCCCAATAGCCAGCGATCAACTTTGCGTCAGGCCGGATGGACGCGACGCGCCGACGCCGTATATGTGACGGCAAATCCCTCTGACCTGTGAACAGGAAGCATTCCGCATGAATTTCAAACTGACCTCGATGATGGCCGCTGGCTCCGCCCTTGCGTTGACTGCCTGCGCCGACAATTCCGCCCCCGCCGCGGCGGACCGCGAAGCGATGGAACAGGTCGTACGCGAGTACATTCTGGATAATCCGGAGATCATCGAGGAAGCGCTGATCAAGCTGGCAGCCAAACAGAAAGCGGCTGCCTCAGCGGAGGCGCAACAGGCCATCGCGAGCAATTTCGATGCGATCTACAACAATCCGGGCGACTATTCGATCGGCCCGGCAGATGCTGAGATCACCGTGGTCGAGTTCTTCGATTATCGCTGCGGCTGGTGCAAACGCTCCACCGACTGGATCCAGGCCTTGCCGAAAGAGTATGATGGCAATGTGCGCGTCGTGTTCAAGGAATTGCCGATCTTTGGCGGCATCAGCGAGACAGCTTCCCTCGCCGCGCTGGCCGCAGGCAAGCAGGACAAGTACCTTGAGTTCCATCTCGCGCTGATGGACATCAAGAACAATAACGACCTGACCGAAGCCAAGCTCGACGAGGTTGCAGAAGACGTCGGAATGAACGTCCAGAAGATGCGGGCGGACATGAAGTCGATGGATATTCAGCGCAAGCTGGCTGATTCCAAACAGCTGGCCCGGACGCTGGGCGTGGAAGCGACGCCAAGCTTCTTCATCGGAAATGAGTTCATTGAAGGCGCCAATCGCGACCGCGTGAACGAACTGATCAAGGAAGGCCTGAAAGGCTAGGCCGGATCAGGAGGGCAGCGAGGTTTCGTACGGGCTGTCCAGGGAAAACATGGGGATGGTGGCGATCAGCACGCGGCCATCCTCGCCTTCCAGATCATAGGTGCCCCCCATGATGCCGGAGGGCGCAGCCAGCGGCGCGCCGGATGTATAGCTGAAACGTTCACCAGGGCCGAGCGTCGGCGTCTGGCCGATCACGCCGTCGCCATCCACTTCCTGCCGACGCCCCTCGGCATCGACAATGCGCCAATGCCGCCGGACGATGGTCCAGGTCTGTTCGCTCTCATTCTCCACATCGACCGTATAGGACCACATGAAGCGCGCGCGGGCGGGCTCTGACTCGTCGTGCATGAATTTCGGGCGAACGCGAATGCGCACGCCATCCGTTACATGCTCATACTGTGGAGGAGGAACCCGTCTGCCCATTTAGGTAAAATTCAATCCAATTCGTTCACACACTGTTAAGGGCGCGCGTCAAATCCATTACAAGATCGTCAGAATCTTCCAATCCCACGGACATGCGGATCCAGCTGCGGTCGAGGCCCATTGAAGCCTGCTCCTCATCGCTCAGCGCGCGGTGTGTGGTGGAGGAGGGGTGGCAGGCCAGGGTCTTGGTGTCGCCGAGATTGTTGCAGATATCGACCAGCTCCAGCGCGTTCAGGAATTTGAATGCTTCGGCCTGACTGCCTTTCAGCGAGAACGCGATCATCGTTCCGCCTGCGCTCATCTGGCGCTTGTGGATTTCGTAGTGCGGATGATCCTCGCGGTGTGGATAGCGCACAGCGGCAATGGCCGGATGGTCCGCGATCACATCGGCGAGGCGCGCCGCATTGCGGGTCTGCTGGTCCACGCGCAGCTTCAGCGTTTCGAGCCCCTTCAGCACGACCCAGGCGTTGAACGGTGAGGCCGCCGGGCCGAGATGGCGCAGCCACGGATCATAGATTTCTTCCATCCGCGCAGAATCACACAGGATGGCTCCGCCCATGACGCGGCCCTGTCCGTCCATATGCTTGGTGGTTGAGTAGACGACGACATCCGCGCCAAGCTCCAGCGGTTTCTGAAGGATCGGTGTGGCAAATACGTTGTCGACGACCAGCGTCGCGCCGGTCGCCTTGCAGAGTTTGGCCACGGCTTCGATGTCGACCCCATCCAGCAGGGGATTGGCCGGGCTTTCGATCAGCACGAGCTGGCAGCCCTTGGCGATCTCACGTTCCCAGGCCTCAAGGTCTGCGCCATCGACGAACACCGTCTCGATGCCAAATTTCGGCATCTGGTTGGCGATGATCCAGCGGCACGAACCGAACAGGGCGGTGGCGGCCACAACGCGGTCACCTGCCTTCAGCGGGGCGAGGATGGCCGTGGAAATCGCCCCCATGCCGGACGCAGCGACGCGGCAAGTCTCGGCCCCTTCGATCAGGGCGAGGCGCTGCTGCAGCATTTCACAAGTCGGGCTGCCATAGCGGGAGTAGACGAATCCGTCCTCTTCGCCCGCCATGCGGCGCATGGCCTGTTCGGCGCTGTCATAGGAATACCCGGAGGTCAGGTAGAGGGCTTCGGAGATCTCGCCATGCTCGGACCGCATGAGGCCGCCGCGCACAGCTTGTGTGGCGGGCTTCCAGCCCTTCTTTGCGTTATCGCCCGGTGCGTCTGCCATGTCAGGTTGGTCCCTTGTGTTTCCTGAAGTGCGTCTTATGCCTGAGAAGGTAAGGGGTGCAAGTGATGGCCGACGATTCGGGTGTATTGTCTGATCAGGAAATCGAGGCGCTGGTGCGCGCGGAGGCGATCCGGTTTGACCTGCCTCTGGACGAGGGACAGGTTCAGCCTGCCAGCCTTGATCTGCGTCTGGCCGAGGATGCCTATCGACTGAGGGCCAGCTTCCTGCCGGGGAAGGACCGCACCGTCGCCGAAATGCTTCAGGAGCCGGGCATTCACATGCACCGGATCGACCTTACCAAGGAGGGCGCGGTTCTGGAGACGGGGTGCGTGTATCTCGTGCCGCTGATGGAATCGCTGCGCCTGCCGCCGGGCATCGCGGCGCGGGCCAATCCGAAAAGCTCCACCGGGCGGATCGACGTGTTCACGCGCCTTGTCACCAATCGGTCTCGCGCGTTTGACGAAGTGCCAACCGGCTATTCAGGGCCGCTCTATCTGGAGGTCAGCCCGCGCACCTTTCCCATCATGGTGCGGCCGGGCGACCGGCTGGCGCAGATCCGGTTCAAGCGGAAGAAGCCGGAGACCCTGAAAGAGAAAATCGTTTCCATTGACCTGGAAGTGAAGGGCGACCAGCCGGTGGGCTGGCGTGCCAAGCACCATTCCGGGATCGTGGACCTGCGGGGCCTTGCGGCGCATGAGGCGAGCCAGTTCTGGGAGCCAGTCTGGCCACGCGATGGCCGAATTGTTCTGAACCCGGAAGAATTCTACATTCTTGTCAGTCGTGAAACCGTGAAGGTTGGCGCGATGGAAGCGGCCGAGATGGCGCCGATTGCACCAGAGCTGGGCGAGTTTCGCGCGCACTATGCCGGCTTTTTCGATCCGGGCTTCGGCATGAATGACGGTGGCAGCCGCGCCGTGCTGGAAGTGCGCTCGCGCGATGTGCCCTTCATTCTGGAGCATGGCCAGCCGGTCGCCAAGCTGATCTATGAGGGCATGGCCTCAAAGCCCAAGGGGCTCTATGGGGGCAAGGGCTCCAACTATCAGGGGCAGGGCCTCAGGCTCTCCAAGCATTTCCGTATCTGAAGGCGCACGCCATGAAGCTCTATTACTCCGCAACATCGCCCTATGCCCGAAAGGTTCGGGTGCTGATCATGGAGCAGGGCTTGCAAGATGCGGTCGAGTTGGTACGCGCGGATCCGATGGCGGAGAATGCGGGCACAAGGATTGGCAATCCGCTCAGCAAGATACCCGCGCTGGAGCTGTATGATGGAACGCACCTCTTCGACAGTCCGGTGATCTGTGAATACCTCGACCATCAGGCGGGCGGCGAGCCATTGCTGCCGGCGGATGGCGCGCGGCGCTGGAGCGTGCTGAAAGCGCAGGCGCTGGGCGATGGCATTCTGGACGCGGCGCTGAGCCTGGTCATGGAATCCCGCAGGCCGGAGGAACAGCAATCCGAGTTCTGGCAGGCGCGGTGGATTTCCGCCATTCATCGTGGCGTGGACGATATGGCCGAAGACATCCAGGCGGATGAGGCGAGCTTCGACCTTGGCCGGATCAGTTATGCCTGCGCGCTTGGGTATCTCGACTTCCGCTTGCCGGACCTGAACTGGCGCGCGCCGCATCCGGGCCTCGTGGAATGGTTTTCCGAAATCTCCCGGCGCGAGAGTTTTGTCCTGACCGTGCCGCCCGCCTAAGACTGTTCATCCAGATTCAGCCGCATCTCGGTGATGTAGGGCTTGAAGCCGGTTTTCTCGTAGGCGCGGAGGGCGGGGGCGTTATTGCTGTAAACCTCAAGACGCAGTTCCGGCAGTCCGCGTGTGCGAGCCCATTCAGTCAGATGATCAATCAGGACACGGTTCAATCCCCTGCCGCGATGATCCGGGTGGACGAACATGAAACCGAGATAGGCGTGATGGTCTGACGCGACATATGCTTTTGACGGGCGCTTGTGGGCGTAGCCGGTGGCGATGATGTTTCCGTCAATTTCGATCACCGCGACTTCTGCGTCGTCTGACTGCACGAGTTCTCCGAGATCATAATAGCTGATCGGATCGGGCTTCAGCGTATGATCATACGGGCGCTCCGCCGCAATGATGCCTTGCTCGCAGGCTTTCAGCGCAGGCAGGTCTTCCAGCGTGGCAGAACGGACAGGATAGTTGGGATCGCTCACGCGATCAGCCTTTTGCCTTGGCCAGTTCGCGATAGACCACGCAGGCACCGGTGCGGGTTTCGTCCGGACTGACCAGCTTTACCATTTCGGCGGCCACCTCTTCCGGGGTCGGAAGGGTCATCGGGTCTTCGCCTGGCATGGCCTCGGCGCGCATGCCGGTACGGGTGCCGCCCGGATCGAAGATGTTGGCGCGCAGCTTCATGTTTTCGTTTTCGTCCGCCCATCCGATGACGAGCGCTTCCAGCCCGGCCTTGGCGGCCTGATACGGGCCCCAGAAGGCGCGCGGGTGGCGCGCGACGCTGGACGTGACGAACACGGCGCGCGGCGCATCTGACTGGTGCAGCCAGGGCGACAGGGCGCGGATCAGGTGGAAATTCGCATTGAGGTTCGTCGCAATCGTTTCCTCGAAGCTGCGTGGGCCGCATGTCTCCAGCGGGCCGAGCGTGCCCAGAATGCCGGCATTTGCGACCAGCCCGTCAAGGCGGCCGAAGCGTTCGCCAATCACCTTGCCGAGGGTCTCGATGCCTTTGGTGTCTTTCAAATCCATCGGCACAAGGACGGCTTCGCTGCCGAGCGCGCGAATCTCGTCATCCAGTTTCTGCAGGGCAGCTTTCGAGCGCGCAACGGCGATGACAATGTTGCCCTGACGGGCAAGGTCCAGCGCTGCGGCGCGGCCAATGCCACGGGACGCGCCGGTGACGAGGATGAGACGGGGGGTGTCAGTCATTCTGGAGCCTTTACAGGTCCGCTAGGCATCATCCAGCAGGGAGAGCTGGCGTTCCTTGTCGGACTCGGCGTGTTCATTGTCGACCAACAGGGTCGGATAGTCACCCGTGAAGCAATGGTCTGAAAATTGCGGCTGCATCGCGTTGCGTTCGGGCTCACCGATGGCCTTGTAGAGACCGGGCACGGAGAGGAAGCCGAGCGAGTCGACTTTCAGCTCATTCGTCATTTCCTCGTGCGTGTGGATCGCCGCGAAGAGTTCGGATTTGGCCGCCATGTCGATGCCGTAGAAATCCGGGTTCACGATGGGCGGGCTGGCCGAACGGAAATGGATTTCCTTCGCGCCGGCATCGCGTACCATTTGCACGATCTTCTTCGACGTGTTGCCACGCACGATGGAGTCATCGACCAGGATGACGCGCTTGCCTTCCAGCACGGCGCGGTTCGGGCTGTGCTTCTTGGAAACGGCGCTCTGGCGACCGGTCTGGGTCGGCTGGATGAAGGTCCGTCCGACATAATGGTTCCGGATGATGCCCATCTGGAAGGGGATGCCGGACGCTTCGGAAAAGCCGAGCGCGGCCGGGACGCCGGAATCCGGAACGGGAACGATCACATCCGCCTCGGCCGGGGTTTCCGCGGCCAGCTGATGGCCCATGCGGCGGCGCACCTCATAGATGGAGCGGCCCTGCATGATGGAATCCGGACGGGCGAAATAGACATATTCGAAGACGCACGGGCTGGTCGGGCGCTTGGCGGCGAAGCGATAGGATTCGACACCCTTGTCGCTGATCACGACGATTTCGCCATTGTCCACTTCGCGCACGAACTCTGCGCCGATAATGTCCAGCGCGCAGGTTTCGGACGCCAGCACATAGGCCTCGCCCAGCTTGCCGAGGATCAGCGGACGCAGGCCCACCGGGTCACGGGCGCCGATCAGCTTCTTGCCGGTCAGGCCGACAAGCGCATAGCCGCCTTCGATTTTCTGGAGCGCGTCCACAAGCCGGTCGAGGAAGTTCTTGCCGGTGCTGCGGGCGACCAGGTGCAGGATGACTTCGGTGTCCATTGTGGACTGGAAGATCGCACCGTCCTTGACCAGGTCATGGCGCAATTTGCGGGAATTGGTCAGGTTGCCATTGTGCGCCACCGCGAACCCGCCGCCGGCGAGATCCGCGAAGATCGGCTGCACGTTCCGCAACATGGTGCGGCCTTGCGTGGAATACCGGTTGTGACCGATGGCGGCGTGGCCCGGAAGGCGCGTTCGGAGATCACCCCCGAAATGCTCACCTACCATGCCCAAATGACGTTCCGAGGGGAAGCGCTTGCCGTCAAAGGTGATCATGCCGCAGGCTTCTTGCCCGCGATGCTGGAGGGCATGCAGACCAAGCGCTGTCAGCAGGCTGGCCTCATGATTTCCATAGATACCGAAGACGCCGCATTCCTCGCGGGGCTTGTCGTCATCATGATCGAAAAGGACCATTTGAGACGCACCTCCTGAGTGACAGTTCTGCGACGAGGGCCTATTGCCCTGTTTTGCCCGCCGAGGGAAGGGCAGCTTGCACATCTTTTCCGACTTTTGACGCATTGTCGTTCACATAGTCGGCCATTTCGGCGAGCGGTGGATAGGTCAGGGAATTGAGGATGAAGTCCGGGATGCGGCTTTCATCCAGTGCCAGATTCAGCAGGACCGCGAAAAAGACCAGCGCGATGGCACCGCGTGCGATGCCGAAGAACAGGCCGGCCACATGGTCGAACATGCCGATGCCTTCCGCGCCCTGGATGTTTTTCGACAGGCGCTGGCCGAACCACGCGACCAGGACATAAACTATGATGAAGGCGAACACGACCAGGGCGAGATCGCCCAGCACGGGGTCTGCCCCTTCCGGCACCAGCGTGCGCACCGGTTCAGCAAAGAAACGACGGGCATAGTATGCGGCGGCAAGGGCGGCGATAAACGAGCCCAGCGTGGCGACTTCGCGCAAAAAGCCCCGGGCAAACGCCATGATGGCGGAAATCACGATGACCGCGACCGCAATGGCATCAAAAGCTGTAATGGACTCAAGCATTCTGGGCGTCCGGGGCGAGAAGTTGGGCAAGATCGATAAGCCGTTTAATCGGGGTGATCGTCAAGCCATCGACTGAAGTCGGGCTGCCTTCCGGCACATAGGCATGGGTGAAGCCGAGGCGCGCAGCCTCCTTCAGGCGCTGTTCCATCCGCGCCACCGGGCGAACGGCGCCGGACAGGGCGACTTCCCCGAAAAACACGCTGCGCTCTGGCACCGGCATGTCGGCAAGCGAGGTTAGCAGGGCTGCCGCCGCACCAAGGTCACCTGCCGGTTCGCCGATGCGATAGCCGCCCGCGACGGAGAGATAGACATCCATGCCCGCAAGGCTGATGCCGCAGCGCGCCTCCAGCACGGCCAGCAGCATGGCCAGGCGCCCACCATCCCAGCCGACAACGCTGCGCCGCGGCGTGCCATAGGCGGATTTGGCCACAAGGGCCTGCACTTCGGCCAGTACGGGGCGCGAGCCTTCCATCGCTGCAAAGACGGCAGCGCCGCCCTCTGCGTCCCCATCAGCGGACAGGAACAGGGCCGATGGCTCCTTCGCCGGGGCGAGGCCGTATTGGTGCATCTCGAAGATGCCGATTTCGTCTGTCGGGCCGAACCGGTTTTTCACGGCGCGCAGGATGCGGAACTGGTGGCCGCGTTCGCCCTCGAAATAGAAGACCGCATCGACCATGTGTTCCACCACGCGCGGGCCGGCAATGTTGCCTTCCTTGGTAACGTGACCAACGAGGACCAGCGCCGCGCCGGATTTCTTGGCCCAGCGGGTCAGCTCCTGCGCGCAGGCGCGAACCTGGCTGACCGAGCCGGGCGCGGCTTCCAGACTGTCAGACCACATGGTCTGGATGGAATCGATCACCACAAAGTCCGGATTGGCGGCCTTCAGCGCAGACAGGATCTTGCGCAGATCTGTTTCGGTCGCGAGGTCTACCGGGCTTTCGGCCACTTTCAGGCGCTTGGCCCGCTCCTGGATCTGGGCGGCGGCTTCTTCGCCGGAGACATAGACCGTCTTCACGCCATTGCGGGCGAGGCGCGCGGCGACCTGAAGCAGCAGGGTCGATTTGCCGATGCCGGGATCGCCGCCGATCAACGTGGCGGACGACGGCACAATGCCCCCGCCGAAGACGCGGTCGAGTTCCTCCACGCCCATCACGATGCGCGCGGGCGTTTCCGTTTCGGCGTTCAGGGCGACGAATTCAGCCTTGGACGAGCGCTTGGTGCCGGCCTTCGGCGCGGCGAGCCCGCCCGGCGCGCCACCGATGGTCTCTTCGACCAGCGTGTTCCATTCTCCGCACCCATTGCACTTGCCACTCCATTTGGAGTGAACCTCGCCACAGGATTGGCACACAAAGGCAGTCGTCGCAGTCTTGGCCATGCCGAATGAGATATGAGGGTTTGCAGGCAGGGGGAAGGGGCTGCGTTCATCCTCCCCCGCGCGCGGGGGAGGTGCCCGAAGGGCGGAGGGGGCATGACCGCTTCGCCGTCTGCCACCTCCCCCGCAGGCGGGGGAGGATCGGCGACGGATTTTCCGAGACAGGCGAAAGGCGCGATCCCCTCTGGTATCTTACCGTTCACGAGCCGCACAGCACGGGCCGGGCCGCGTGCATTGCCGGCCGTAAAGGCGAAGCTGCCATCCAGCACATCCACATTGCGCTGATAGAAGGGGATGTATCCAGACAGGAGGCGCTTCGACAGGGTGGGCTGGAATTCGAACCGTCCGGTCGAGGCGCGGCGATGGCCCTCGAACCGGCCGGTCAGGCTCACCTTGTTGATCTCCTTTGTGCCGACCAGACGCACAGGATGGCGTGCTGTGGCGGGGATCGCCGCGAAGGCTTCCTGTATCTTTTCGCCATCACCGACCACCGGAGCCGACAGGGGATCATCTGACAGGAAGACGCGCCAAGCGAGATGCAGGCCCTCATAGCGCGTCAAATCTGCCTGTTCGGTACAGGTATCGATGTGCCACTCGCCGTCGAGACGGAACTTTTCGTATTGCAGCCAGCCGGTGAAGGCGAGCGAAACAGCGGTAAACGCCACCGAGACATATTTGATAAAGTCCATCATGGCGCATCTCCCCCTGCGTGACAGCGTCGGGATAGCGCCCGAAGATCAGGTGCGGGTCAAGTGGGGGGCAGGCTTTGAGCCGTTTAGGGACTTTCTTTTCGGTCGCGCGCACAGCAACACATCTTGTCATCCCGGAAATGGTGAAGCCATTTTCCGGGACCCATTTTAACGGCAGCGCCAAGGGTCCCGGATAAACGCGGTGCGTTTTCCGGGATGACAAGAATGGAGTGCGTGGACCTGCCCGTGTTCGTTGTGCCAGCCCTAAATCGCGGGCTGGATCGGGCCGTCGGCGCGTCCGTGTACGAACTGGTCGACATGGTCGTTGCCGCTATTGTCGATGATGTTCGCCGGGCCGTGCCAGATGATCTTGCCTTCGAACAGCATGGCGATGTTGTCGGCAATCTTGCGGGCTGAGGCCATGTCATGCGTGATCGAGACCGCCGCCGCGCCGAGGCCGCGCACCTGTTCGAGGATCAGATCATTGATGGCATCTGCCGTGATCGGATCAAGCCCGGTGGTCGGCTCATCGAAGAAAATCAGGTCCGGCTTTGAAATGATGGACCGGGCGAGCGAGACGCGTTTCTGCATGCCGCCGGAGATTTCCGCCGGATAGAGATCGGCCACATCCGGGCCAAGGCGCACCTTCTTCAGCGTCTCGATGGCTTGTTCCTTGGCGTCCTTGCGGCGCATCTTGTCGACCTGTAGCAGGCGGAAGCCGACATTCTCCCAGACGGTGAGGGAGTCGAACAGCGCGCCGGACTGGAACAGCATGCCAATGCGGGCGCGCATCTTTTCGCGCGTGCGGCCGGTGGCCTTGGTGACGTCCTGCCCGTCGAAGAAGATCTTGCCAGCGGTCGGCGTCATCAGGCCGAGCGCATTCTTCAGCATCACAGATTTGCCGGAGCCGGAGCCACCGAGAATGACGAGGCTTTCGCCCTTCTGCACTTCGATGTCGACGCCCTTCAGAACCTGTTTCGATCCGAAGGATTTCTGGACGTTCTCGAGTCTCAGTATGGGCGTGCTCACAGGCCGATCTCCACGAACAGGGTGGACATGAGGTAGTTGGCGGCAAGAACAAGCACGGCAGCGCCGACCATGGAGAGCGTCGCTGCGCGGCCGACGCCGGTTGCGCCTGCCTCTGACCGATCGCCCTGATAACAGCCCATGATGGCGATCACCGCGCCGAAGACGACCGCCTTGATCAGGCCCACCAGAACATCTTCATTGGTCAGGAAGTCGAGCGTGTTGCGCAGGTAAGTGGTGGAGTCGAACCCGAGCCCGTAGACGCTGACCAGCCAGCCCCCCATGATGCCGATGATGTCCGCCACCAGCACGAGCAGGGGCAGGGCAATGATCGCGGCAAGGAAGCGCGGCGCGTAGAGATAGCGGTAGGGCGAGGCAGACAACGTCTCCAGCGCGTCGATCTGTTCGGTGACGCGCATGGCCCCGATCTCTGCCGAGATGCCAGCAGACACGCGCCCGGCCAGCATGAGGCCGGTGATCGTGGCGCCAAGCTCGCGCGTGATGCCGAGCACGACAATGCTGGGCACGAATTGTTCCGCGCCATAGCGGCTGCCGCCTTCATAAATGTTGAGGGCCAGGGCTGCGCCGATGAAGACGGCTGACAGGCCAACCACAGGCAGGGAGTAGAAGCCGATATTGACGACCTGCCGCCAGACCTGGCCGGGATACCAGCGCGGGGTAAAGGCTGCGAATTTCACGCGGCTGGCAAATACGGTCAGCCGACCGATCTCGGCGAAGAAGCCGAGCACCGCAGCGCCGATCCATTGCAGGGGATTTGGCACCCCACGCTTAGACGTAGAAACGTTCGACACGGTTGCTGAGTCCTGTAAGCAATTCATACCCTAGCGTGCCAGCGCGCGCCGCTTGATTTTCGAGTTTGGCATGCGGGCCGAGGAATTCAACGCGCGCGCCTGTTTTTGCCGCTTCGTGTGCTTTTGAAACATCAATCGTGATGAGGTCCATCGATACCCTGCCAAGCACGGGGCAGGGCGAACCGTCCAGATAGCCAATCAGCGTATTGCTGCCAGCGCGCGGGACGCCATCCGCATAGCCGAGCGCAACCGTGGCGAGTATGGCGTCCTTTTTGAGCGTATGGGTTGCGCCATAGCCGACGGTCTCTCCGGCACGGGCCTGGAACACGCTGATGATGCGGGCGTCCAGCGTGACACCCGGCTGCAGGTCTACATGGCCTGGGGCGTCCGATCCGCCATACAGCGCGATGCCCGGGCGGAGCAGGTCGAATGCATAGTCCGGCCCGAGATAGCAGCCTGCGGAATTGGCGAGGCTGGCTGGCGTATCCGGGAAAGCCTCCGCGATCTGCGTGAAGCGGTCGAGCTGAGTCTGGTTGAGGGGATGATCTGGTTCGTCCGCGCAGGCCAGATGGCTCATCACCAGAACCGGTTGCAGCTTTTTCAGGGCATCGAGCTGCGTTTCGATCATGGCCGGGGGCAGGCCGAGCCGATTGATGCCGGTGTCAAAGTGCAGCGCGCACGGGCCGATGCCATTGCGGGTCCAGAGATCCACTTGATCCACACTGGAAAGGACCGGTGTCAGCCCGGACTCACGATACGACCGGAAGTCTCTGGCGGCGGGGCCGTTCAGCACGAAGATGCGGGGCGCCGCGCCCAGCGTTCTGCGGACCATGACGCCTTCTTCGATATGGGCGACGAAGAACGTGCTGCAGCCAGCTTTCGACAGGGTCTCGGATACTCTCAGCGCGCCGAGCCCATACCCGTTGGCCTTCACCACGGCCGCCGTTGTGGCGCCGGGGTGCAGCTGGTCAATCGCCTGCCAATTGGCAACAATATGGGGCAGGTGGACCGTGGCGCGGGGACGGAAGCTCATGCAACACTCCGATAAAAGCGTTTGACCGGCGTGTCATCTACACAAAGCCGTCAGCTCCGCTCCTGATGCTCCAGCCAGGCGGAGCCTTTCATGTTCCAGACGGGGGTGAAGAAGACCATCCAGAGGATCAGTGCGATCATGCCGCCCGCCGGAACGATAGCGATGCGCTGCGGGCCGAACAGGTCGACCAGCGCGCCCATGATGGCCGCGCCAAACGGCGCACCTGCCATGAAGCCCAACTGGTAGATCGACAGGACGCGGGCCAGCTTTTCCTTCGGTGCAGCGTCCTGCACGATGGAGCGGCTCATCGCGATGGAGATGCCGGCGGCCAGCCCCCAGATGAAGACAATGCCGAGAAAGGCAAAGTGCGGCACGCGCCACATCATGGCGAGGATGCTGAGCGAGGCGAGGAATTGCGCGATCAGCAGCAGGCGGCCCTGACGCTTGATGCGCTTGAAGATGGACAGGACAACCGAGGAAACGAACGCTCCCATCCAGAAGGTGACGAACATGTCCCGGATGCCGTCTGAGCCGAAACCGTACACATCCCGGTTTACGATCGGCAACACGACAAGAAACGCGCCGATCACGAAGATGCCAACACCGAACATCAGCGCCGTCATGGCCCAGAGTTTTCCGTCAGAGCGCACGGCGTGGAAGCCGTCTGCGATGTCTGCCAGTGCGGATTTGATGCCCTTGCCGCCAGTCACGATCTGTCTGCCGCGTCCAAGCCACAGTGCAAAGCCTGCGCCCAGTGCGAGGATCATGCCCTGAATGGCCAGAAGCTGTTCCGCAGGGATCGGGCCGATCCCGAACCCGCCAAGCCAATCCGGCATCAGCGTGCGCTTGTCGGCATAGCCGCCGACGATCAAGCCGCCGATCTGAGCAAGGAATTGCGCCATCGTGGCGAGCGTCACGCCGAGTTGCAGGGTCACACCGGAGCCGACACGCATGCGACGCTCGACGACTTCGTTCACAATCGAATCGCGCGCGGGCATCATGAATGCGCCGACGGTTCCGATGGTCAGGCCGTAGACAATCATCGCCGGATAGGAAAGCTCGCCGCGAGAGACCGCGAAGGCCAGCAACAGGGCAGGAGCGGCGGCCAGCAGGTGCAGGATGATCAAAAGCCGCTTGCCGTCTGCGCGCTCCGCCACGACGCCGCCGATCAGCAGGAAGATTACCGACGGTGCCGACAAGGCCATATTGGCAAGGCCGAGCGCCAGCCCGTCCATGTGCAGGTGTTCCTGACCCGTGATCAGGTAAGGGAACAGAACCATCTGGAGACCGAAGGCCATGAACCAGCTGAGCTGGACCATCAGATAGGCGGGCAGTTCGATCTTCACGCCGCGGCGCAGTCGGCGCGCCCGCCAGTGATTGGCCGTGGCCAGCAGGGATGCGCCGGCGCCGATCGCGCCGCTGACCCCGCTGACGGGGGACGAGATGTCTTCGGCCGCGTCCTCGGCCATCTCGTCAATCAGGTCATCCATCTTGTCTGACATGCCCACTCCGGAACGATTGGCGGGACTGTATGGAGGTGGTCCCGACATGGAAAGCCCCCGGGAGTGCGACACCTGAGAGCCAATGTCCATGACCGATGCGCAAGAATCGGGTGGGTCGCCATACGCAGATATGCTGAGGAGGAGGCGAACATTGGAGACCAGTTATGATTTCACAAGCCGACCGCGCCGCCCGTTTTACAGCCCTGCACGAACAGGATGGCATGTTTCTGATGCCCAATCCCTGGGACGTGGGATCTGCCAAAATCCTGGCAGGTCTTGGGTACAAGGCCCTGGCAACAACCAGTTCGGGCTTCGCTGCCACCGAAGGATTGGAAGACTATCAGGTGACTCGCGACATGAAGATGGCGCACATCGCCAGATTGGCGTCCGCAACTGACCTGCCATTGAGTGCGGATCTGGAGAATGGTTTCGGAGATACGCCCGAAGACTGCGCCGAGACCATCCGGCTTGGTGCGAATGCCGGGCTGGTGGGCGGGTCTATCGAAGACTTCACCCGCAACCCGGACGCGCCGCAGTATGAGATTGCGAGAGCCGCTGATCGCGTGCGCGCCTCGGTCGAGGCTGCGCGGGCCCTGCCGTTTCATTTCACACTGACCGCACGGGCGGAGAATTTCTTCACCGGCATTCCGGACCTGGCCGACACGATCGCCCGTCTTCAGGCCTATCAGGACGCCGGAGCGGATGTGCTTTACGCGCCCGGCCTGAGATCGGTCGACGACGTTCGGACGGTGGTCTCAAGCGTCGACCGTCCCGTCAATGTGCTGGCCATTCCCGGCATGTTCCCGTTTACCCTTCCTGACCTGGAAGCGGCGGGCGTGAAACGGGCCAGCCTTGGCCCACTTCTGCTCAATACGGCTTACAGTGCGCTGGCCCATGCGGCTGACGAGATTCTCAATCAGAGGACGTTCTCCTATCAGTCGCAACCATTCGCCACGCAGGAATGGGCAAGTCTGATGGCCAGGACATGATCAGCGCGATGTCACGTTAACTTCGCGCATGCCTGAGTTGCCACGGCCGGAGGCTATGGTTAGCTTCCGCCTAACGGCCTCCCGGCGAAAGGAATGTAGAATGCGTTTGTTCCGGCATCTCGTGAGTTGGGCACTGGCCCTGTTTCTGGTGGCGATGTTCATTCACGCGAACATTCACCCCCTGCCAAACCCGCCTGAAGGCATGGTGAAATTCTTCGATCCGCCGGGCGAGAACATCGTGTTCCAGACCATCGCCACGAATTCGGGCATCAGCCTGTACGAGCCGACCGGGCGCGTTGTTGTGGGCATCATTGAGCTGATCGCTGCGCTGTTCCTGATCCTGCCAATGACCCGGCGGTTCGGCGCATTCCTGTCGGCAGGGATTCTGGGCGGGGCAGTGGCCATGCACCTGTCGCCCTGGCTTGGCAGGGAAGTGCCTGTCTCGCTGGACCCTCAAAACACGTCCACCGATGGCGGCATGTTGTTCATGCTGGCGATTCTGATGCTCGTGTGCAGCCTTCTGGTGATGGTAGTACACCCGAGCGCAAAAGACCGGGGCTGACGCGGCGCATATATTTCCACAGACCGTTAACCGTTTCCTGCAACAGTTTTCTTTACAACGAAGACGGTCGCACTGATGGAAGATCAACTGGAACCCCAGCCGGCGCAACAGACCGGGCGTGCCCGTAACGCCCTGTTCCGGCGTTTATTGGACCTTGTGTCGATGCCGGCATCGCGTCTGGCGCACCAGGACCGGCATATGGTGGGCGACATCCTGCTGGAAGTCCTGTTTCATGCCGAAGAAGCCGAACGCGAAATGTGCGCCCGTCGTTTGGCGACGCATCGCGAAGCGCCGAAACGCGTCCTGAGATATCTTGGCCAGTGTTCCTTTCAGGTGGCCCGCCACGTGCTGGAGGGCAATGAAGGCTTTGATGCGTGCGATTTGCGGGAAATCTGCATGTCCGGCACAGCGGAGCACCGTCAGATCATCGCCCAGCGCAAGCAGGTGCCGGAATCGGTGTGTGAGTATCTTGCGGAGTTTGCCGAGATCCCGGCGGTCCGTGACATGCTGACGAACAACGGGGCGATCCTGCCTGAGCAGGCCATCGACAAGCTGGTCGTTCGCTCACGCGGGGAGGAAAGCCTGTGCGACCTGCTGGTTGAGCGGCTGGAGACCAAGCCTTCCCAGGCCATGGCCATGTTCTGGTGGAGCGACAGCGCCACACGCCGCAAGATCCTGCAACGTCACGCTGCCGACCGGTTGGAAGTGATCGACACGTGCCGGGATGTGTTCGAGCTTGCCGCCGAGGAAAACTGGTCCGATCCCGTGACGCGCAAGGCATTGCAGCTGATCGAACGCCGTCAGCGCAACCGCGCAGCTATAGACAAGAGTCCGTATGACAGCCTCGAAGACGCGATCAACGCCTCGGCGCTGAACGGGATGGATTCCGAGCTGGCGCAGGAAATCGGTTATCTTGCGGGCCTGAAGCCCGTGACCGCAGCGAAGATCCTGACCGACAAGGGCGGGGAGGGGATTGCTGTGCTCTGCAAGGGAACAGGCGTGAACAGGGAATTCCTGCCGGTCCTGTGGGCTGGGCTGAAGCGGCCGCTGCAGACGGAAGATGGCGAAATCGACCCGCAATTCGCCAAGGTGTCCGATATTTTCGAAATCATGACCGTCGCCAAGGCGCAGACAACGCTGCGCTACTGGAACTGGTCGCTGTCGTCCGCATTCTCGCCAAACGCGCTCGCCTCGGCGATTGATGACGTCCCGGCGAATGAGGAGGCCAGCTTCTCCTCGCCGCAACGCACCGTCCGGCTCGTTTTTGGCAGGTAAGGGCAGAAAACCGTCCGAAAAGCACTTTTCAAGTCGACCGCAGACCTTTAGGTCAGGGCGTTCATCCTATTGGGTCATCTGCGAAAGGGGCACGCGTGGCGTACTTTCTGGGGTTGCTGGTTGCACTGGTTGGCTTCTGGCTGGGCATGTCCGGCCATTACTCTCCTCTCTTGTTGTCGCTGGGCGCTGTTTCTGTCGCCGTCTGTATGATCCTGGCCTATCGGCTTGATATTATTGACCGTGAAGGTGCGCCCTATGTGCGCATTGTCGGCTTCGCGCTGTATTTCCCCTGGCTGATGGTGGAGATCGCAAAGTCCAACTGGGCCGTCGTGAAGGCCTGCCTCAAGGCGGATCTCGATATCGCTCCGGCCTTGGTGAAGGTTAAGACCGCTTGCGAGTCAGACCTTGCAAAGGTGACGTTCGCCAATTCCATCACGCTGACGCCGGGCACGGTGACGGTCGAGATTGAGGGCGACAAGATGCTGGTCCATGCGCTGTACGAACAGTCGGCTCAGCCTGAAGCTTTTGCAGAAATGGACCGCCGCTCCCGCGAGGCCGCAGATGGCAAGAGGAGACCTGCATGACCGCCGCCGCCCTGATTGCTGTCCTGTTCGGGATGTTGCTTCTGCTGATCCGCGCGATCGCAGGGCCGACCCTGTATGACCGTGTGCTCGCCGTGAACTCGTTCGGCACGAAGACTGTGCTGGCGCTTGGCCTGCTGGGCTTTGTGATGGGGCGCCCTCAATTCCTGGACATCGCCATTCTCTACGCGCTGATCAACTTCGTAGCGACGATCGCGATCCTCAAATTCTTCCGGTACCGGTCTTTCCAGGTGCCGCTGGTCCGTCGCGGGCAGGGAGGTGGCAATGGCTGATTTGGTCGTATCAATCGCTGAATGGTGGCAGGTTGTGCGCTTTCCGCTCGGCGCAGCGCTTTGCCTGGGCGGCGCGCTGCTCTGTGTGGTGGGCACGGTTGGTGTCCTGCGGTTCCCGGATTTCTACACACGGCTCCACGCGGCCAGTGTAACCGATACGTCAGGCGCGACGCTGCTTCTGTTTGGCATGGCGCTGATGGCGCCGGACTGGATGGTTGTCAGCAAGTTGGTCGCGATCTTCGTCTTCATCTACCTGACCAGCCCGGCCTCGTCGCATGCGGCAGCCAATGCGGCGCACACGGCTGGCCTGCAGCCGCTGATCGGGCCTGTCGACACACATGACAAGGAAGGACTGGATTCCTGATGGCCATGAGTGAACCAGATATCGGCCTCGCGCTGGTCAATATTGTCCTGCTGGGCCTTCTCTTCGTAGTGGCCATTGCGATCGCACGGCTTCGCAGCCTGTTTGCCATTGTGATGCTGTCTGGCATTTATTCGCTTGTCTCCGCGGTCTGGTACGTCGCCGTAGACGCTGTGGATGTCGGCTTTACAGAGGCTGCTGTTGGCGCGGGCATGTCTACCGCCGTTCTGCTTGGCGCCATGCTGCTGACGTCGCGCACCGCCAAGCCGGAGAAATCGCTACGCCAGCTCGGGCCACTGCTCGTCTGCATCGCGACCGGCATCATGCTGATCTATGCAACGGTCGATTTGCCGGCTGTGGGTGATCCGAACTCCCCGGCGAATACGGGCGTTGGCCTGACCTATCTGCGTGTGGCCTGGTACGATACCGGCATCGAGAACGTGGTTACGCCAGTTCTGGGCAGCTATCGCGGCTTTGATACGTTGGGCGAGACAACCGTTGTGTTCGTGGCGGGTATCGCCGTTGCGCTGTTGCTGGGTTTTGGCGAGCGATCCCTGGCCGAGACCATCCGCAACGAAGACAAGAATCTGTCGAAGAACGCCCCGAAATCTGATGCCGAAGACGAGGAGAGCGACTCATGAAGAGCGACCATCACGTCATCCTGCGCGTCATTACCAAGACGCTTATCCCGGTCATTGTCCTGTACGGCCTGTACGTTCAGTTTCATGGCGATTTCGGTCCGGGCGGCGGCTTCCAGGCCGGTGTGATCCTGGCTGTGGGCGTCATTCTTTACGCGCTTGTCTTCGGGGTTCCCTCCGCCATGCGGGCCGTGCCGCCAGCCTTTACCCGCTCGGTCGCCGCCATCGGTGTGCTGCTGTATGCGGGTGTTGGTTTCTGGGCGTTGCTTCAGGGCGGACAGTATCTTGAATATCAAGCGCTTTTCCAGGAAGAGCCCGGCGGCCATCATGGCCAGCATGTGGGCATCATCCTGATCGAACTGGGCGTACTGTTCGGCGTTTCGGGGGCCATGCTGACGATCTTCTATGCCTTTGCTGGCCGCGTGGCCGAAATCCGCGACGAGGACTGGTAGGCCGATGCTTCTCTTCATTCTTGAACGCGCAAACTACTGGGCAATCATCGGCCTGATGATGATTGGCCTCTACATCACGTTTGCTTCCGGAAACCTGATCAAGCGGCTGGTCGGCCTGTCCCTGTTCCAGACCTCGATCTGTCTGTTCTATGTCACGCTCGGCATTGTTGCCGGGGGCACGGCACCGATCCTGATGGATCCGGACAAGCCGGGCGGTCATGGTGGTGGACACGGCGAAGATCATGCGGGTGAGGCGCATGCCGCGCTTGACGCCACACTGACGGCCGCGGCCAGTGGCGACCGCGTGGCAGATCTGGCGAATGCCTATTCCAACCCGCTGCCGCACGTTTTGATGCTGACGGCGATCGTAGTGGGCGTGGCGACGCTTTCGGTCGGACTGGCGCTGATCGTTCGCATCCGCGAAGCCTATGGCACGATCGAAGCTGACGAAGTGCGCGAGATCGATATGGAAACGGCGATCGCGCAGGAAGCCGAACAGGCAAAAGCTGAGAAAGAGGCGCTGGCATGATCGAAGCGATCCTGGATATGGCGCCGCGCTGGGCGCTTTTGCACGCGCCTGCGCTGCTCATCATGGTGCCGTTGTTCCTGGCGCCGCTGCTGGCCATTCTGCCAAGCGGTCGGCTGTCCTGGCTGATCAGTATTTTCGCGACTGTATTTGCACTGTTCTGCGCCATGATCCTGGTCGGGCAGGTACAGGCGTCGCCGGTTGGCGTGGTCGGCTATGATGTCGGCAACTGGCCGGTGCCGATTGGCATTACGCTCCGCGTTGATGCGCTGAACTCGATGATCCTGTTGCTGGTCGCGGCGATTGGCGTGCTGGCGACGATCTTCTCATGGCCCACTGTGAAAGCCGAGATTCCGGAGCGCAAGCATCCGCTCTTCTACTCGGCTTTCCTTGTCTGCTTCGCGGGCCTTAGCGGTGTGGCGATCACGGGCGATGCGTTCAACCTGTTCGTCTTCCTCGAGATTTCGTCGATCTCCACCTATGTGCTCGTCGCTCTGGGAGCAGGGCGGGACCGCCGTGCGCTGCCGGCGGCGTTCAACTATCTCATCATGGGTACGCTCGGCGCGAGCTTCTACATCATCGGCGTTGGCTTCCTCTATTCTGCCACTGGTACGCTGAACATTGCGCAGATCGCAGAAATGCTGCCAGAGCTGGCAGGCAATCGCAGTGTTGAGGCGGGCTTTGCCTTCATCATCGTTGGTCTTGGCCTGAAAGCGGCTGTCTGGCCGCTGCACCAATGGTTGCCGAACGCTTATGCGTATTCGCCGAGCTTCGTGACGATGTTCCTGTCGGCCACGGCGACCAAGGTCGCGCTGTACGCGCTGATCCGGTATCTGTTCACCGTGTTCCGTCCGGAATTCGCCTTCGAGCAGGCAACCTTCACTTACTTGCTGATGCCGCTTGGCCTTGCCGCGATGATCACATGCAGCTTCCAGGCAGTCTTCCAGACGGATGTACGCCGGACGTTGGCTTACTCTTCAGTTGCGCAGGTTGGCTACATGATCCTTGGCGTGTCCGTGGGCACCGTCGCGGGCGTTAGCGCCGGCCTGTTCCACCTGCTGAACCACGCCATGATCAAGGGCGCGCTCTTCATGGCGGTGGCCGGTGTTGTGCTGACCTTCCAGGGCACCACCATTCGCGACTTTGCGGGCCTTGGCCGCACCGCACCGTGGACCATGACGGGCTTTGCAATCGCAGGCCTCTCACTGATCGGCGTGCCGCTGACGGCTGGTTTCCAGTCCAAGCTGCAGCTTGGCTATGCCCTGTTTGATCAGGGCATGTGGTGGGCTGTCGTCTTTGTTGTGTTCTCCAGCTTCCTGGCGGTGATCTACATGGGCCGTATTCTGGAAGCGATCTTCTTCCGGCCTCCGATCAACCCGCGCAAATCGCGCAAGGAGGCCCCCATCCTGTTGCTGGTTCCGCTCTGGATCCTGGCACTGGCGAACATCTATTTCGGTATCACGACCGAACTGCCGCTCGGCCTGGCGCGTGACGCTGCCGCCGCTGCGTTCGGACTGGAGGCCTTCTGATGAGCTCTGAGCTGTTGATCTGGGCCGCTTTGTGCCTGCCGCTGCTGATTGCAGCGGGAATTGCCATCACCGGCGCATTCTCGAATGTGCGGGAAGGTGTAACCCTGACCGGCGCGACCATCCTGTTTGGGGTCGTCATTGCGCTGGCATCAAAAGTTTCAGCGGGGCAGGTGCCCGAGCTGTATATCGGCCAGGTCGCGCCGGGGCTGGACCTCGCGTTCAAACTGGAGCCGCTGGGGGCGCTGTTTGCGCTGGTCGCATCGGGCCTGTGGATCGTGAACTCATTCTATTCCATCGGCTACATGCGCGGGAATCGAGAGCGGAACCAGACACGCTTCTACATCTGTTTTGCCATCGCTATCTTTGGCGCGATGGGCGTTGCGATGTCGGCAAACCTGTTCACGCTCTTCGTCTTCTATGAAGTGTTGACCCTGTCGACCTATCCGCTGGTCGCGCACAAGGGCGATGCGGCGGCCAAGCGCGGCGGGCGCATCTATTTGCTGACGCTGCTGGGCACGTCCATCGGTCTGTTCCTGATGGCGCTGATGTGGACCTGGGCACTGGCCGGGCAAAACCTCGACTTCGTGCAGGGCGGGTTGCTCGCCGGGTATGACATCGACCCTGCGGTTGCCACAGCGCTGCTGATCCTGTTCGCATTCGGTATCGGTAAGGCGGCGTTGATGCCGTTCCATTTCTGGCTGCCGAACGCGATGGTCGCGCCAACGCCGGTATCGGCCTTGTTGCACGCTGTTGCCGTTGTGAAGGCGGGTGTCTTCACCGTGATGAAAGTGTCGATCTACATTTTCGGAGAAGACCTTCTGAACGCGACACCAGGGCGGGAATTCGTGCTGTGGGTGGCGTGCTTCACCATCATCGTCGCGTCCCTGGTTGCGATGACGAAGGATAATCTCAAAGCGCGGCTAGCCTATTCGACGATTGCGCAGCTTTCCTACATCACGCTTGGCGCGATGCTGGCCACGCAGGCCGGGTTCATGGGGGGCGCGCTGCAGATTGCGGCGCACGCAGTTGGCAAGATGACGCTGTTCATGTGCGCCGGTGCCATCTATGTCGCCACTGGCCTGACCAATATTTCGGACATGAAGGGTCTTGGTCGCAAGATGCCGCTGGTCTTCATCGCCTTCTTCATTGCCACCTTGTCCATTATCGGCATTCCGCCGATGGCCGGCGCGTGGGCGAAGTATGAGCTGATGCAGGGGGCCATCGACCGCGGAACGGATTTCGTGCCGTGGGTGCTGATTGGCTCGTCGCTGCTGAACATTGCCTATCTTCTGCCCATCCCGATCCTGGCATTGATGCCAGCACCGGGAACGCCGGAACCAAAGCCGTTCAAGCGGCCGGGCGGCGCGCCGTTCTTTACCGTGGCTGCGCCCGTCCTGACGGCGGCGCTGTGTGTGGTCTTGTTCTTCCTCGTCGGACCGTTGGCGGACTTCCTGTCGCCCGCGTTTGAAAACCCGACATCTTCTGCCTTCGTCGGAGGTCAGCCATGAGCGATAACACGCCCAATGATACCCGCGATGCCAGCGGCCGCTTCGTGAAACAGGCTGCTGAGACTGCGCATCGTCTGCACACACCGTCCGAAGACGGGGTGCATCCGATCTCGAAAATCCTGTTCGGCTGGACCGAGGCAGAGATCACCGGCACCGCCATTTTCTGGGGCGTCGGCATCCTGTCGGCTTTCCTGATCGTGGTCGATCTGGCGGTGGACCGGCATGAATATGTTCACATGGCGGAAGCGACCGGGTTCTACGCACTCTGGGGCTTTGCGGCATTTGCCTTTGTGGTTCTGATGGGCTGGCCGCTGGGCCGCCTGTTGCGTCGCAGTGAGGACTATTATGGCGATCCGGGCGGACCGCCTGCGGATATTGACCCGGATGTCCCCGCCGCGCCTGACACTTCCCCGACTTACCCAGACGAAGGAGACGAGCTCTGATGACTGGCCTCCTGTCTCTTCTGAACCCGGGTTGGCTGCTGATTGCGGTTGGCCTTGTGGCGCTGTTCCTGCCCATGCGGAGGATTCGTCAGGGCCTGACGATCGCCGCGCCCATTGCGGCGATCCTGCTGGTCTCGCTGGCGGATCGGAACATCAATCTGTTGACGGCCAATGCGCTTGGCCTCGAAATGGTGCTCTACCGGGTCGATAATCTCAGCTACATTTTCGGGCTCGCCTTCCTGCTGGCGGCGCTGCTGAACGCGATCTATGCGTGGCACACGGATGACCGGCTGCAGGACGGCATGTCCATCGCCTATGCGGGCGCTGCGGTCGCCGCGACTTTCTCTGGCGACATGATGACTCTGTTCGTGTTCTGGGAACTGACGGCGGTTACATCTGTGTTCCTGATCCTGAGGGCAGGGACACGCGCAGCTTACTTCGCCTCCATGCGGTATCTGGGCGTGCAGATCCTGTCCGGTGTGCTGCTGCTGGCCGGTATTGGCTATGTCTACCAGTCTCGCGGCGATCTCTCGATTTCGGCCTTTACCAGCCTGAACGAGCCGGGGGCGATGCTTGTCTTCATCGCGCTGGGCATCAAGGCGGCGTTCCCGTTCCTGCACAACTGGCTGCAGGATTCCTATCCGAAGGCCACCGTGGTGGGTGCGGTTGTGTTGTCCGCCTTCACCACGAAGCTCGCCGTCTATGCGTTTGCACGCATGTTCCCGGGCCAGGATGCGCTGATCTGGATTGGCGCCGTGATGACGGTGTTCCCGGTCTTCTTCGCCGTTATCGAGAATGACCTGCGCAAGGTTCTCGCCTACTCGCTGAACAACCAGGTCGGCTTCATGATCTGCGCTATTGGTGTCGGCACGGCGGGCGTGGGCAATGCGCTCGCGCTGAACGGTGCAGCGGCGCATGCTTTCTGCCATATCATCTACAAGGGCCTTCTGTTCATGAGCATGGGCGCGGTGCTCTATCGCACCGGAACAACCAAGGCATCCGAACTTGGCGGCCTTTACAAATCCATGCCGTGGACGACGATCTTCTGCATCATCGGCGCAATGTCGATTTCGGCCTTCCCGCTCTTCTCGGGCTTTGCGGCCAAATCGCTGACCATGAGCGCCGTCGGCAAGGAAGGCCTGACCGTGGTCTGGCTGATGCTGTTGTTTGCCTCCGCCGGTGTGCTGGAGCATTCGGGCATCAAGATCCCGTACTTCGCCTTCTTCGGCCATGATAGCGGCAAGCGCGTCAAGGAAGCGCCTTTCAACATGTTGCTGGCGATGGGCCTTGCTGCCTTCATCTGTATCGCCGTGGGCGTACCAGCTATCGTGCCGGGCTTCGGCTATGAGTGGCTGTACAATCTGTTGCCATACCGCGAAGAGGCGATGGCCTATCACCCGTTCACGCTGGATCATGTGCTGACACAGATGCAGTTGCTTGTTCTGGCCATCTTCGCCTTTGTCATGCTGAAGCGGCTTGGCTGGTACCCGCCTGAAAAGCCGGGCGTGGTGCTGGACAGCGACTGGACCTATCGCAAGGCTGGCTATGGCCTCGCGACATGGACAGGCACGGTCTGGCAGAAGGTGGGGCCCGCATTGACGGCGATCTTCTTCAAGCTGACCGGGCGCGCCTATAACAGGATCGAAGCCGCCTTCAGCCCGAGAGGGGAGCTGGCCCGCGGCGGTCTGGCCACAGGCATGGCGACCTGGACGGCGATATTGCTCGGATTTGTGCTGCTATTGTCTTTCATCACGGCCGGGTAATCAGGCACCGGTTGAATATTCGCGTGCGCAATCAGTGTGCGGGATTCCGCATTCTGTAATAAATACTGCGATTTGTGCGTGAATGTCTCGTAATAATACGCTATCCCCGAGAAGTTGATTGCAGAAGCATGACTTAAGGGGCGCGTGATGATAGACACCGCGAATCCGTCAGAAGACGGGCACCACCTCATAATGCTGACCACGCAAATCGTGGCGGCTTATGTCAGCCACAATCGGATTGAGGTGGCGAATTTGCCCGCCCTTCTGAAGGATGTGCACGTCGCGCTCGCAGGTTTGCGGACCGTGGAACTCGATCCTGTTGCGCCTCGCCCCGCTGTTCCGGTGCGAAAGTCCGTCGGGGAGGATTATCTCGTTTGTCTGGAAGACGGGCTGAAGTTCAAATCCCTGAAGCGTCATCTGCGCACAAAATACGACATGACGCCGGAAGAATACCGGGAAAAATGGAATTTGCCGCCCGACTATCCGATGGTGGCGCCGGGCTATTCCAGACAACGGTCAATGCTCGCCAAGAAGATGGGGCTCGGCAAGTCTGAGCGCGAATAGTATTCAAGGCTGAATACTTTCGTTTCACATCCGAAATGAAAGCATTTGGCAAGAATGGTTAAGAAAAACTCACCAAGACTCTTGATCCGCGACTCCACTCGCGCGATAGGTGATTCTATCGAATCACCTGGGGGTGACTGAAATGACCAAAGCAAAAGTGTTCAAGGGCGTGACCGATTCGCAGCAAAAGCTGATCGAATATTGGTGTGGCCTGCGCGATTCGCGCGGTTCTGTGCGACGCGATTCGATGGATCCGGGCCAGTTCCGTTCGATGCTGGCAAGTATTTCCATTGTCGAGTTCGACCAGGCTGGAAACGGCCGTTTCCGAATTGCCGGCTCTCGCCTGCGCGAGATTTTCGGCATGGAGGCGCGCGGTCGTCAGATCGAGGAAGTTCTGGGCGAGCATGGCGAAGCCTATTGCCTCGGCCTCGCCGCAGCGTTGGAGCGCGGCGCACCGGTTGGCGGCGTCATCGAGCAGGAAGACGGCCGGCTACACGCCTGGGTTCGTCTGCCGCTTGCCGGGCCGGATGGCTATCTAAGCCAGGTTCTTTGCCATGATGAACTCGTCCGCCCACGCGCCCGCAAGGATGCGCCGCAAGCCGGGCAGGGCCGCATGACCGGCGGACAGGGCATCGCGGCCTGATTAGAGGCTACAATGAATTCTGTCTCGTGGCTCGAGCGTGGCGTTGCGCATGTCACTTAATTTCCTTACTTCCGCGTCGCGACCTTTGAAGCCAGATGCTCAGATATTTCGGGCTGAGAATAGAGTAACTTGCGGGCAGACAGATCTGGGGCATGTGGACCGACCTTGGAGCACATGATTGAGAACGTGTTCGTTAGAATAAAGCCGCGTCTTGAGCGAGCTGTAATATCTGCGAAATCATCCGTCCGCCAAACCATCATGGCTTTCCGCATTTTTTCCAAGTATTCTTCAGCTACTTCAATGGTGAAGTCCGCGTTGGTCGCGTGCGCCTTCGTAGCTGTGCTCATGTCTCGAATGACTCTCGGATCCACAAGAATGATCGCGTCTGGAATATCCTTATGAACTCCCCATAGGTGATGGGCGATTTTATCTCGTCCTCTTGCCGTGGACTCGTAGATTTTCAGAATTGCGTCGAGCGCATACCTGTCATTTTGATCTTTAAGACTGATCTCTCCCAGTTTGCGTATAGTATCCTGCCTAGTCTTTGCATTCCTTATCGCAGCAAACGTCACTGCGGCGTGTGTCGGATCCGAAGGAAGGAAGCTATTGTACAGTACGGGCATCATAGCATCGAACTTCGACCACTGGGATATCGCGTTCGCGGCGTTCAAAGCCTGTTCTTGCCGTTGGGCAGCTGCTTGGTCGATTACCACTTGTGCAGCATACTTTCTTGGAAGGGGTTGTGGCATCGCGCTCTCCAGCGACTAAAAAGCTTCGATAGCTTCAACGTGAAGGAGATTCTCTCCTCGTGTCAGCCTGAATAGGCTGACTGTGTCACTTCAAATATTCGATATATCTACCGCCCAATCCCCTGAACTCCTGCGCCCATCCCCACCGCAATCCCCAAGGATTACGGGACTTCAACTTGTCGGGATAGGAAAGTTATCCTAATTATATAGATGACAAAGCAAGCAAAATCCCCTACAGATAGCGGCGACAGGCCGGTACATGAAATTGAGATCACTCCCGAGATGATTGAGGCGGGGGTTAGGTGTCTTTGGGCGTCTGGGCGTTGGTCCCGCGAATCTCCCGCGCCAGACTCTCTCTTTCTGCGAGAACTTCTTCACCGTGTTCTTGAAGGGAGCGCAGATAATCCACGTAAGCTGCGGTTTCATCCGCAAGTCGGCAGAAGGAGTCACGACGCTGGATGAGGTTGGCGAGGGTCAGTGGTGTTCGAGCCTGTTCGTGATAATGGGCTGTAAACGTCGAGAACGGCTGCAGTGTAGCAGGTGCATCTGGGTTTTTCGTTCTCGTGATACTAAAGTGAGCAACCTCGTGTCTTTTTTTGTATTTTTTGCTCAATCGATTACTGAGTGCGGGCCATCGTTCGCGGACTAAGCTGTTAGCTATGGGGCTATTTACAACCGCTGTATCCAGCATTGTCAGCCTGGCATCGAAGGATACCACTGCATCAAACGGAGCCCGAATGGCAACTCGGGCGTGGGGTGGTTCGCATGTCGGAACATATAGATAAGAGAAAATGGCCGCCAAGTTTAATTCTACGACCGACCAAACATCAAGGCAGCGACCTACTTCTAAGAGTAACTGGTCGTCGTCGTGTAAATTCTCATACGAGGGAAACATGCCTCACTCCAAAGAAGACAAACAGTTCAACGAAACCCTCAAGCGGATGATGGACGCAAAGCCAAAGCCGCATGAAGAGATGAAGAAAGGACGCGAGCAGAAATCTGCTGCAAAGAACAAGCCTAGTGACGACTCTCACTAGAGGCTTTCCTTGCCTTTCGCGCAACTTCCTCGATCCGAGCTGAGAGACTCAGCGCCCGATCAGGTGTTATTGCGAAACCCTGTGCAAGCCCGTTGCGGTCAACTTGAAATCTTACAACTACGTACTCGCCACCAACCGCTGACTGAGCGTCCTCAGAGAGGGACTGCAACGCACTCATCGCGTGAGTGTCGATGGATTCTATTTGTGCCTCTTTCACCTGATAAGTGAGGTCCGCAAATTTCTCCATCATAGCGTTGAACTGACTGGCAGTGATTTCAATGCGAACTCGTTCGCCGCTCTTGTTTCCCAATTCAAACCAAAGTGCGCTGCCGTCATCTTCAAAAAATGCGTCGACTAAATCGGCTCCGGAAATGGTTTTGGTCATTCGCTTCTACCTCGTTCGGAGGCAATTGACGGCGAATCCCGACTCTGCGAGTAAAGGGTGTGAACATAGCCAATCGCGCTCCATGCGGTTGCTGTTACGCCCCCGGCCTGCGTCAACAGGTTTCGGGAGCGTCCCACCTAAAAGCGATTCTTTTTGGTGTACCAGCGCTTAAAGCGCCTCACACGCTGCTTATGCGAAACTGGCTTGGTCAGGCCGCCGATAGGTCAAACGCTTGCCAGCGATCATTTTGAGCAGTTCGTTGTGACGGTCATCATCGGTAAAGCCGAGCTTTGAGCGACGGTTATAACGGAAGTCAAATTCAGTCAGGTAGCGTTGCAGGTGAGCCTCGCCGCAATGCTGGTAGATCCCGCGCATTCCGCGCTTGAAGACAGAGAAGTAGTTCTCAATCGTATTGGAGTGGACGTCACCGCGCACATACTCGCCGCTGGCGTGGTGCACGGTGCGATGCTTGGCAAACTCCTTGCCGGTCTCTGTGTAGAGCTTGGACTCGTCGGTATAGAGCTTCGACTTGCGAGATGCATTCTTGACGAGGATTTCGCGCACGCTGGCCTTGGTTGCGTGCTTCACATGGAAAGAACGGACAGAGCCGCCACGTTCGACAAGGGAGACAACGGCGCGCTTGTTAGCAGGACCACGGCCACGCTTTGAGCGCTTGAAGGGTGTGCCATCGGTGCGGGTTTTACGGGGGTTATCGACTTGACCGTAATAGGTCTCGTCAGCTTCCACAGTCTTGCCCTCGCCACCCAGCGGACCAGAAGAGGAGGTGTCCTCTTTCATGGCTTCGCGGATGCGATGGAACATGAACCACGCGGTCTTGTAGGTAACGCCAATCGTGCGGTGCAGCTGGTGAGCTGACATGCCCTTCTTGGAGGAGGTCAGCAGGTAGGTTGCCAGAAGCCACTTATGAAGCGGAACCTTGGAGCGCTCGAAGACGGTGCCGACCGTGACGGTGAATTGCCTACGGCATCCGTTGCACTGGTAGAGGCCCTTGCGCTCCTTGCCTTCCGGGTGCGCGGCAGACGGGCGAGCGCGAGCGCCTTTGATCGGAGTAACGTGCTTATCCCCGACGCATCCGCAGTGCGGGCAGACGGCTCCATCGGGCCAGCGCTGGGCTTCAAGATGCTCTCTGGCAGCGTCTTCGCTTTGAAAAATTGGGGAATTTAGATTGGTCATGACTGGCTCCGTTGAGAAAAACCTATGATTTCAACGATGCTTTGTCAAGTATATAATTAGGAAAGTTATCCTACACCGCTGGAAAGCGGGTAGTCTGTTGCCTGTCATCACAGGAGAAAGACATGCAGGATTTCGATCCCCAGAAAGACGAGGACAGGGCCTATCTCGCGGCTGCGTTGACGGCGTATGCGCTGGGCCTGAAGACCGAGGCGATCCTCAGCCGCCAGCGCCGCTCGCCGGCCGAGGCGCGGGGCCGGCAGATTGCCATGTATTTGCTGCGCACGGCGCTGGGCATGAGCCTCAGCCGCGTGGCCCGCGTTTTCAATCGCGATCGCACGACGGTCGCCCATGGTTGTAACCAGATCGAGGATTGCCGGGACGATCCGGATTTCGACTTGTGGATCGAACAATTGTCCGTCGGCCTGTCCAGCGTGGTCGTGCTGGATGGTGCGCCGGTGGAGGTCTGAGGCATGGCGCAGACAAGGTTGCTGACCGAATACAGATTGCGGCCCATCTTGCGGCGCGGCGGCATTGCGGCTCCCAGAGGTGACAGTTTCTGCGTCTATCGTGGGCGCGACACGCGGTACCAGCTTGTCGGCTGGGTCTCACCGCACATCATTGGGCGCTTGCGCAGGGAAGGGCAGTTGAGTGCGCCGGAAGATTTCCCGGAGCGGATCATCTGGCGGCGCGGCGCGTCACCGGATCCAGTGGTGCAGGCCGTTCCTCCGCCTCTGGACAAGGTAAATGTGCCCGGCCAGCCGAGGGGGCTGGCGCATGACTGGCTGAGAGCAACGGAGCGGGCGCGAGAGAAAGCCGCTGCCGGTCGCTATCAGGATGAGTTCACACGCGCCAGCCAGCCGATGGGGGCAGGCCGTGAGCGGGCGAACCCGCGCGAGCGAGAGCGGAGGGCGCTTCCTCCCGCGCAGCGTCTGGCCGCACTGGAAAGTGATCTGGGTACGGTCTGTATGCGTCAGCTGGAAGACTTGATCATTGATCGCGCGACGGAGTCAGCCCTGTGCGTGCGTTGGGGCATGGAGGCCGAAACAGTCAGGGCGATAGCGGGGACGGCGCTGATGCGGTTGGCGCGAGCCTACGAATTGGTGCCAGCAGCAGAGAGCCCTGCCTGAGCATCCTTGTTGATGCGTCCCAGCATCGAGGCAAGCCCGTTCGAGCGCTGCGCCGTCAATGCGCCGCTGACCCCGATTTCATCCAGCAGGGCCTTGGCGTCGAAGCGGGTAATCTCGTCCAGCGCTGCGCCGGAATAGAGGCGGATCAGCAAGGCAATCAGGCCGGACACAATCATCGCGTCCGACTCGGCGCGGATCGTCATCTGGCCGTCTGCCAGATCTGTCACCATCCAGACTTGAGAGGCGCAGCCCCGCACGCGCGTCTCTTCCGTGCGCTCTTCCGGGGAAAGCGGCGGGTTCGCCTTGCCCAGATCAATGATGTGCGCATAGCGCGCTTCCCAATCGTCCAGCCAGGAAAACTCTTCGCGAATATCGTCAGCGGTTTCTGCAATCGTCATGACCGCCAAATGGGGCATGTCTCACAAAAAAGAAACCCCCGGGGCCACTGAGGACGCCGGGGGCGAGAGAGAGACTTGTGTTGACTGGCTACTGGTAGACGCCGCCAATGCATTGTCCCACGTCGGCAAGCGCGTGCTCTCCGATGCAGAACGGAACTTCATATTGCTGGTTCGCTGCGGCAACGCATTGCTGCAGGTTGAGGTTGGCCATGTTCAGGCAGCCGCGCGTTTCGCGCTCGGCCATTGCAGAATTGACCTGGCTGGAAGACGAGGCCGTTTCGCCAAGGATGCGGTAAGCGGCGAGCGTGGCGATCTGGTCTGCCACGGGCTCCTTGCCGTACTTCACCTTTTTCTTTTGAGTCAGGCCGAGGCCGGATGTGACTGCCGCCGGGAAGCGGATGGCGTCTGCCGCGCCGGAGACATTGTCCCAGAGCGATGGCGCGCCAACGCGGCCTGCGCCGGCCAGAACGCTGTCGATGTCAGATGCTGCGAACGCAGAGATCAGGGGCTGGCGAGCAGGAGTGCCGACTGTCTGGATGCTGTTGAGGCGGTTGGCCTTCGCGCCGGAATTGCCGATCTTCGCCTTGGCCCACCCGGAGCCCTGAAGGCTGTAGGCCTGTTCCTTGACGTAGGCGGCTGTCGCGCTGAGTCGCTGGCTGTCGGCTTCTGTCGCGGCAAGGGACATGCTGACCGCATTGTCGCCGCCGCTCAGCGTGCGGGCATAGCGCACATCATTCTTCAGGCCGGTCAGCAGGACATCAGAGCCGTAATAGCTTTCGATGTCGCGTACAGCGGCGCGGTATTCAGGATCCTGAGACGCGATCAGGGCGGAATAGGAGATCCAGCCTTTTGACAGCTGGTCTGGATTGTGACCGCCGAGAGTGTTCAGGGCCGTGTCGATGTCATTGGCCGAAGCGAACGGCTTCTCTTTCACGTCGGTTACGTCGGATTGGTATGTCCCGTAAACAGCGGCGGATTCAGAGATCGGGTCCGCTGACTGCGCCGATGCCCCCATTGCCATTCCCAGGGCAATCACCGCAGTACCGATCATTCTGATGGATTTCATGTGCAAATTCTCCCTCACGCGTCACGCGACACTGTTGCATGAACTTCCCCACATGGGGAACCTCACCTTGCCTGCTGGACACATTACAAATACAGCAAGACATGCGTGACACAGGCAGAATGCCTAACGAATATCACCGGGGTGTTAACGACTTGCCCGATCTGGCGCGAAAGAGATTACAGTTCATTCATCTCGTCTGGCTGGTGCTGACGGGGGGAGTGGGTCTGGCTGCGCTTATCGGTGGCACAGCTGATTCGGCACTGTTGGCAGGTCTGGTGATGGCGGCGCTGCCGGGAATTGTGGGCGCCACCCTGTTGCACGAAAGGGTTCAGGCAGACGATCTGGTCGGGCCGTTTCTGGTGATCGGCTGGACGCTGCTGGCCATGCTGGGGATCTCTGCGACGGGTGTGACGCTGTCGCCGCTGACCATATTGTTCGCGATTGCGCCGCTGACGGCGATGAATCTGGAAAAGCCCGGCATGGCGGCCGAAGCGGCGATTTTCAGCGCCTTTGCGTTTCTTGCGGCTGCGGTGATGGTGCGAATAGGCCTGTTGCCGCCGGCAAACCCCACCAGCCTGTATCAGGTGCCTGCCATGCTGCTCGCCTTCGCGGCGCTGGTAATGGTTGGCCTGCTGGCGTGGAGTTTCATGCATGCCCGCCAGGAAGAGGCCGCCTTGCCAGTAATTGCGCCAGAGGCCGTGATCCCCGTTCGGCAGGATCTCAGCCTGCCCGAAGAATCCGGTCTGCTGCTGCTCGATGTATCCGAGTTTGGCCGCATCCGAACCCTGAGTGGCGACATGCTGGGGCTCGACGGCGTCAAGGCGGGGGGCTTGCTGGCCAGCCTGCTGCAGGACGAGTCTGAACTCAGCCTGTTGAAACCTGCCAATGGACGCACGCATGGCGAAATCACGCTGAAGAATGGTCGTGACGTGGCCTTCGTCGCCGAGGCGCATGATGAGGGCTCGATCCTGGTGTTGCGCGATCTGACGGAAGTCCGGGCGAGCACGCTGGAAACGCGGTCGCGTCTGGAAGAGGCCGAAGCGCGCCTCAGGGGGCGGACCGCCTTTTTCGCCTCACTGGGCCATGATCTGAAAACGCCGCTAAACGCCATTCTCGGCTATGCCGACATGATGCGTGCTGGCATCCGCGGGCCGATGCCGGAACCCTACAAGGACTATCCCGAGATCATTCATGAAAGCGGACAGGATTTGTTGCTGTTGGTCGAAGACATTCTGGACCTCGCCAAGGCCGAAGCCGACCGCCAGCGCCTGGAGCCGGAGCCCGTCGATCTGACTGCCTCTGCGCAATCGGTCCTGCGCCAACTGGAAAATCAGGCCGAGCGGGCAGGTGTGAAGCTGAAGCTGAAGGCAACACGAGAAGTCTGGGCCGAGGCCGATGCAAGAGCCGTCCGCCAGATCTGGCAGAACCTTGTGTCCAACGCCATCAAGTATTCCGTTTCAGGCGGCACTGTCACGCTGGATGCGCGCGACGAAGGCAATGCCACTGTGCTGAGCGTGACAGACAAGGGCGCGGGCATGTCACCGGAAGATGTTCGCAGCGTGCTGGAGCCGTTCTCTCAGGGCAGCAATTCCAAGGGACGCAAGGGAACAGGGCTCGGCCTCGCGGTCGTCAACTCCTTCGCGCAATTGCATGGCGGCCAGGTCGTGATTGATTCCGCACCCAACAAGGGCACGAAGGTCGAGGTCAGCCTCCCGCGCGCCAATCCTGCAGACATTCAGCCGCTGGAGGATGCGGCAGAGTGATGATGGACAGGCTGCCGACGAAGGTCTGGGTAGATGCGCTGGTTCGCCGGGCGCAGGTCGCAGGCGCGGCGGCGTTCGTGCTGCAATCGGGCGATGAGGAGCGCGGCGACGTTGTGGTGAAGGTCGCCTGTCTGGACGGCACTGCGGCGGTCTAC
Organism: Hyphomonas atlantica corrig.; assembly: GCF_000682715.1. Lineage (GTDB taxonomy): Bacteria > Pseudomonadota > Alphaproteobacteria > Caulobacterales > Hyphomonadaceae > Hyphomonas > Hyphomonas atlantica. Next base: position 105,713 of record NZ_AWFH01000063.1, read on the forward strand.
ACGCCGAGCATAAACATGGAAGGCGACCGCGTCTTCCTGAACCTGATCGTGCAGGGGATCGGCCCGGAGGAGGCGGACGTTGACGCCTATGTTCGCAAGGCCCGCGACCGGGACCGCGACCTGTGGGCCATCGAGATAGAGGATCGCGATGGGCGGCATTTCCTGACCGAGCCGGTTCAGGAACAGCTGGACTGAACTTTTCAATCCATTGCTTAAGACAAGGTAGCCCTTTGTTAACCGTGTGCGGGCAGCTTCCGGCCATAAGCTAGCTGGGGCGCGCGACATCATGCTTTTCCTGTTGAACGATCAGATTACCGAGATCGAAATTCCCGAAATGCACCTTTCCAGGAGATGGAAGTCTCTCGGGTGTGGGGATCCTTACGGAATGCGGGCGCGAGAGGCGCTCAACTTCGCCAGCCGCGTGGTCAGCGAGCATATGAAAGAGCATATTCCGCTGGAGGATTCGCTGCTTCAGGATCTGGGCGCGCTGATCATCGCCAAGACCGGCGCAAATGCGGTTCTGTTCCCGAAATTCGGCGACATGATCGGAGAGCCGCGGCTGACCATCCTGCCGGAAACCGTGCTGGCCTCCCTCCGGGATCGCCACCGCCGCGAAGGCAAGGTACCGAATGTGGGCGAGATCTGGCCGAACGCGGCCTGACCTGATCCTGATACTGGTGCTTCAACAGATGCGCCAAATGGGCTAGGGCCTCTGCCCAGCACGAAAGAGCCCAGATTACATGTCCCATGAACAGGAAGCCGCCCGCCGGCGCACCTTTGCCATCATCTCCCACCCGGACGCCGGTAAGACGACGCTGACGGAAAACCTGCTGCTGGCAGGTGGAGCCATTCGCGCAGCTGGCGAAGTCGCTGCGCGTGGGCAGGCCCGACGCACGACGTCTGACTGGATGAAGATCGAACGAGATCGCGGCATTTCGGTTTCCGCCTCCGTGATGACGTTTGAGTTTGACGGTCTTGTTTTCAACCTGCTCGACACGCCGGGACACGAGGACTTTTCCGAAGACACGTATCGCACGCTGACAGCCGCAGACTGCGCCGTCATGGTGCTGGACGCCGCGAAGGGGATTGAGCCGCAGACCCTGAAACTGTTCGAGGTCTGCCGCCTGCGCGATATTCCGATTGTGACCTTCATCAACAAGATGGACCGCGAGGCACAGGACCCGATCGCGCTGCTGGATGAAATCCAGGACAAGCTGCAACTGGATACATCGCCGCTCTACTGGCCAGCCGCCAGCGGGCAGCGGTTTTCCGGGATGATGGACCTGCACAAACAGGAATTCTGCGTGTTCGATCGCAAACCGGGCGAGGCGCCGAAGATTGGCGAATCCGAGCGTATTGCGGGCGACGAAGCCAGCCTCAAGGCGGCGCTGGACGACAGCGTGTTCGAGGAACTTTCCGAGGGCGCAGAAATGGCAACCAGCCTGTTGCCGGAGTTTGACGAACAATCCTTTCTGGACGGACATATGACACCGGTCGTGTTCGGGTCTGCCTTGCGCCATTTCGGTGTTCTTGAATTGCTCCGTACGCTTCACGCCTATGCGCCGCCTCCGCGTGACCAGAAGGCGGAGAAGAAGGGCGAGCCGATCACCGTGCATGCATCTGACAAGCCGGTCTCAGGTTTTGTCTTCAAGATCCAGGCGAACATGGACCCGAACCATCGCGACCGTGTGGCCTTCCTGCGCCTGTGTTCTGGTGAATTCAAGCGGGGCATGCGCCTGAAGACGACGGCGGGCAAGCAACTGAACATCCACAATCCGATGATGTTCCTGGCGCAGGACCGCGAGATTGCCGAGACGGCCTATGCGGGCGACGTGATCGGGGTGCCGAACCACGGCCAGCTGCGCGTGGGCGACAGCCTGTCAGAGAACGGAGATATCCAGTTTGGCGGAATCCCGAACTTTGCTCCGGAATTGCTGCGCCGCGCGCGTGTGAAAGACCCTATGAAAGCAAAGCATTTGCGCAAGGCTCTGGAAAGCCTCGCGGAAGAGGGCGTAACGCAATTGTTCAAGCCGGCTATCGGGTCTGACATGATTGTCGGTGCCGTCGGCCAGCTGCAGTTCGAGGTCATGACCGAGCGCGTTGCCGCCGAGTACAATCTTGAAGTCGTGTTTGAGCCTGCGCCTTACAATGTCGCGCGCTGGCTCAGCTGTGATGATGACAAGGTGCTGGAAGCCTTTCTGGACAAGAACAAGTCCGCCAGCGGAACGGATCTGGATGACGCGCCAGTTTATCTGGCCAAGAATGCCTGGGATGTTGGCTACGCTCAGGAAAAGAACCCGGACATCCGCTTCACAGCCACGAAAGAACGCTTGCTCTAGGTCGGATCTGTCGCGACCAGCGGCTCCGGCTTGTCGCTCGGCGGAGAGGCGAGGTCTGCGCCGCCTTCCAATTCGTCCGCGTTTTGCAGCACAGGCTGAAACTGGTTTTCGTGCATGGCCGAGAGGCCGGACGTTGCGCGCGGATTGTATTCCACCTTGCCTGCGCCGCGTTTCAGTTCACAGCGCGATGCGCCGCCATCAAACCCGGCCATGTAGCTCCACGCCACGCAGGCGCTGCGCGTGTCACATAGCTTCTGGCAATCGCTGGCCGTGGCGGTGTTCGTGAATTCATAGGTCGCGCCATAGCGGTAAACGCCCGTGGCTTGTTCGCTGGCGATCTCAACCGGGGCTTCAGCGGCGTCATGATTGTCGCCAATCGCTGGCAGGTTCAGGCAGGCAGCAAGCAGCAGGGCAGACACGATACGCATTGGGCAGGACTCCATCCGTCTTGCGGAAGAGACTAGGTGCGCGGTCTTAAGGAATGGTTGTTCAGGACCCGGCCAGCGCTTCGCGCTTTTCTTCGATTTCCAGCCATTCCATCTCGATTTCGTCCAGCTCGTCGCGCGCGGCGCCGATCCGGTCTGATGCTTTGGCAAAGCCGTTTGGGTCTCGCGTGTAGAAATCAGGATCGCTCATCTTCTCTTCCAGCGTACGGATCTCTTGCTGCAGCTTCGGGATCAGCGCATTGATTTCCTTCTGGCGATGCTCATCCTTGTATGAAAGCTTTTTCTGCGGTTTCGCGCGGACTGCATTGTCTGCTTTCGGTTTTTCCGACTTCTGAACAGGGGCGTCCGACTTGCGGAAATGCTTCAGCTGGTTCTGCGCGTCGCTCCAGCCACCTGCCGTCACGACCCATCTGCCGTCGCCGACCGGACAGAGGCAACTCGTCACCGTTGCATCCAGGAAGGCCCGGTCATGGCTCACCAGGATCAGTGTGCCATCATAATTGAGCAGCATGTCCTCCAGCAGCTCAAGGGTCTGCATGTCGAGATCGTTGGTCGGTTCGTCCATAACAAGCAGGTTCGACGGCTGCGCCAGGCCGATGGCGAGCGCGAGACGATTGCGCTCCCCGCCCGAAAGCGCGCCAACCGGCTGGCGTAGCTGCTCTGGCTTGAACAGGAAGTCCTTGGCATACGCCGCGACATGGCGCTGATTGCCCTGAACCATGATGGAATCCCCCCCATTCGGGGCGAGGGCCTCCCACACAGTGTCTGTCGCGTTGAGGGAATCCCGGGTCTGGTCCTGATACGTCACCTGCAGCGTCTTGGAGAGGCGCACATTGCCGGCATCTGGCTCGATTTCGCCGAGCAGCAGGCGAACAAGCGTGGTCTTTCCCGCGCCATTCGGGCCGATGATCCCGATACGGTCGCCGCGCAGAATGCGCAGGGAGAGATCATCCGCGATCACAAGGGGACCGTTTGGCGTATCGAACGTTTTCGACAGTCCCTTGGCCTCGATGACCTTCTTGCTCATGGAGTCGCCGGAGCTGACAGACAGATCGGCTGTGCTCTTGCGGTCCTGAAGGGCGCCACGCATTTCGGCGTGCTGCACCCGCATCTGTTTCAGCTTTGCAAGGCGGCCCTGGTTACGCTTGCGCCGGCCAGTCACTCCGCGCGCCAGCCAGTGCTGTTCATCCTTCAACTGAGTGGTCATCCGCCGCAGCTGGCGCTCTTCTTCCACTTCGATCTGTTCGGCCCATTCGTCGAACTTTGTATAGCCTTCCGGGCTTTTCAGAACCTTTCCCTGACGCAGCCACAGCGTGTTTGTCGAAACATTCTCCAGGAACCGACGGTCGTGGCTGACCAGCAAGACGACGCCATTGAAGCCCTTCAGGCGCGCTTCCAGCGCCTCGATCATGGGCACATCAAGATGGTTGGTCGGCTCGTCCAGCAGGATCACATCGGGATCGCGGGCGAAGGCGCGGGCAAGGGCGGCGCGGCGTTGCTGGCCGCCGGATAGCGTGGCTGGGTCGGCACTGGCGTCGACGCCGAACTCCATCAGTTCGGCCTCAGCCATATAGCTGGCCTCCAGCCCGTCTGCCACATAATCCAGAACGGTGTCATAGCCCGCCAGGCTCGGTTCCTGCGCGACAACGGCATAGGTGATGCCCGGTTGGCGCCAGACTTCTCCGCTGTCTGCTTCCACGCTTTCGGAAATGATCTTCATCAGCGTCGACTTGCCCGCGCCATTGCGGCCGACCAGCGCGACGCGCTCTCCTTTGGACAGCGAAAAGCTGACCCCGGTAAACAGGGGTTTGCCGCCAAAGGTCAGGCGAACATCATTCAGGGTGATCAGGGGAGGTTGAGCCATTTTTGCGATGTAGCGTGTGCCGGGGCTGCGCGCTAGGGTGCCAGCGCTGCAATCTCGTCCGGTTTCAGCTGGCGCCATTCGCCTTCGGGCAGGTCGCCGAGTTCGAGCGGACCGAAGCGCAGCCGGTGCAGCGTTTCGACATGGTTGCCCGCGGCGGCGAACATGCGGCGCACTTGATGATAGCGGCCTTCGGTGATGGTCAGGCGCGCGCTGCGTTCTCCGGTTACGTCCAGCTTTGCAGGCAGAAGCGGTTTGTCTTCGCCACGCAGCACCAATGTGCCGCTTGCGAACAAATCACCTTCGTGTCCTTCGAGCGGGCGGGCAAGTGTTGCCTCATAGGTCTTCTCGGTGGACGATTTCGGGGAGATCAGTCTGTGCAGCAATTTGCCATCATCCGTGAACAGGAGAAGCCCGGTCGTGTCGGCGTCCAGTCGCCCGACTGTCGAAAGTGCGGGGCTGCGTTGCAGGAAGCGGGGGGGCAGTAATTCATAGACCAGTCGGCCCTGGTCGGCGCGCGAGCAGGTAAAGCCCGCGGGCTTGTTCATCATCAGAACCATGCCCGGCGCAGGATCGAGCGGTTCATCGTCGAAGCGCAAATTGTCGCCTGACCCCGTGACCCGACCAGACTGGATGGCAGCCTCCATTTCCTTGCGGCTGCCATAGCCGAGATTGGCGAGATATTTCGCAAGCTGACGATCAGTCTTCATCGCTTCCGCTTCGGTTTCTCCGCGCGGATGATCTTGTAGCCACCAGCGTCTTCCAGCATTTCATGTGCCTTGAAGCATTCGCCCAGTAATTGTTCATAGGGCAGGTGCCGATTGGCGACGAGCCAGAGTTGTCCGCCGGTCTTCAGCGCCTTTGCGGCGGCGCGGATGAAATCCTGTCCGAGGGATGCTGCGTCGGCCCGGCCTACGTGGAAAGGTGGGTTCATCACGACGAAGTCGTACAGCGCCGTGCCGGCATCTTTCGTCGCGTCCGCCCATTGCGCGTCCCAATTGTCAAAGCCGGACAGCGTTTCTGCGATACAGGGCAGGGCGCGATGCTCGGCTTCCAGCAGCGTCATATGTTCCACATGCGGACAATTATTGAGGACTTCGCGCGTCAGGAATCCTTGCCCTGCGCCAAAGTCAGCGCCGCGTCCCTTGATGTATTCCGGAATACTGTCTGCCAGTAATTCGGAGCCCGCATCGATCCTGTTCCATGAGAACAGGCCCGGGCGGCTGGAAACGCCACCTTCCATCGTCTGCGGCGCATCAAGGGCGATCCATTCGTCCATCAGAACGGTGTTGATCCGACTGCTGTCTTTCACGGCCCAGAAGGCGCGGCACTTGTTCTTGGACAGCGCTTCAGTTTCGCCGGCGATTTCGCGGAGTAGTTTCTCAATGGTCTTCGAGCCGAGCGTGTTTGGCAAGCAGGCGAGAAGTGTACCGCCCTCCGGCGCATCCCGCAGGGCGCGGGCGAGCAGGGCGCGCGTCTCGTCCTTTTGGCGCGGTGGCAGGATCAGCGTCAGCGGCGCAGCGGGAAAGTGTTCGGCCTCAGGCGGCAGAACCTCGAACCCGGCGGCCTTCAGTGCGTCATGATCCGGCTTGAAACTGTTCTGGCAGACCAGCCGGTCTTTCGGCAGCTGGGACAAATAGGGCGTCACTTCCGCGCGCAGGAACAGGACCGGCCCGTTTTCAGGTAGGGTCACGGCGCCATCTTCCAGCGCGAGCATCAAGGTTTCGTAGACAACAGGATCAAACATGCGCGGTCTTTAGGCGGTTTGCAGGTCGCGGGAAAGGCCCAGCGTCATAGCGGCTGTTACTGACGGATAACGCGCACGCCGCTGCCGGTTCGGGAGCTGGACGCCGTGGCGAAGGCCTGGGCCATGCCGCGATAGAACGTAATGCGCTCTTCCGCCGCTTCACTCATCTCCATGCCAACTTCGGCGCCAAGCAGCGGTTCGGGTGGCATGCCGGCATGTGCGATTTCCATGATGTCCGACCAGAGATCGGCGGGCAGGCCACCGCCGGAAACTTTCGCCATCGGGCTGTCATCATCATTGCCGATCCACACCCCGCCAACATAGGCATTGGAGAAGCCAATGAACCAGGCATCGCGCCAGTCCTGGCTGGTGCCGGTCTTGCCCGCGACGGTCCAGTTGCCGAATTTGGCGCGCTGGCCGGTTCCGAAGGAGGCATTCGTCACACGCGACAGCATGCCGTTCATCTCTTTTGCCAATTCATGATCGAATACACGGTCGCGATTGTAATCCGGCCGCGTATAGAGCACGTCGCCGCGCGAATTCTCGATCTTTTCAATCAGCCAAGGGTCCATGCGGAGGCCACCTGACTGGAATGTGCCGAAGGCGCGGGTGATCTCCCACAGCGACACTTCCTGACTGCCAAGCGCGATGGATGGGAAAGGCTTCAACGGAGTGGTGATGCCAAACCGGCGGGCAACGCCGATGACGCTCTCTTCGCTGGCTTCCTGAGTCAGCTCTGCAGCGACGGTATTGGTGGAGCGGGCCATGGCTTCGCTGAGGGTCATCGGGCCAAGGAAACCGCCGCCATAGTTTTCGGGCTTCCACTTTCCGATGGAGAGCGGCGCGTCCTCGAATACGTCATAGGCAGAAAAGCCGCTTTCAAGCGCTGCCGCATAGACGAATGGTTTGAAGCTGGAGCCCGGCTGGCGTTTGGCTTGGGTGACGCGGTTGAATTCGGACTCGGTAAAGTCTCGGCCGCCGACGAGGGCGACGACGCGCCCCTCGCGGTCAATCACGAGCGCAGCGGCCTGGCTCGCCTTGGCGGCTTCACCATCTTTCTCCATCCGCTCATTCAGTTTGGCGTGGATCTTCTGCTGCAGCTCGACATCAATCGACAAGGTCACCACCATGTCGCCCGGCGGGCGGGGTAGCATCAGCTTCACCCGGTCGGCGACGGTATCCATCACATAGCCGAGTTGGGGGTCGTAATCCGGCGCATCGATGATGGTGATATCGGTCTCGATGGCCTCGGTGACCTCATCCTGTGTGATAAAGCCGAGATCCTGCATCTGCTGCAGCACATAAAGCTGGCGGGATTTGGCGCCTTCCAGATTATCGCGCAAATTAAGTTTGGACGGGGCCTTGGGCAGTGCAGCGAGGATGGCGGCCTCCGGCACCGACAATTCCTCTGGCGGCTTGCCGAAATAATAGCGTGAGGCAGCATCAATACCGTAGAGACCCGCGCCGAAATACACTCTGTTCAGATAGAGCGACAGAATCTCGTCTTTTGTGAGCTTCTTCTCCAACTCGCGTGCCAGTTTCATCTCCTGCGCCTTGCGGGAGATGGTCTGGCGGCTGTCCAGAACGAGGTTCTTGATCAGCTGTTGGGTGATGGTGGATGCACCGGACACGGTCTCTCCGGCGCGCATGTTAGACCAGGCCGCGCGGGCGATGGCCGCGTCGTCTGCGCCATCATGCTCATAGAAGCGTTTGTCTTCGGCGGCGATGAAGGCCTGCGGTACATGGTCGGGCAGGCGGCTGACATCGGTCGCGCGCCCATAGCGCGGGCCGCGAACATCCAGCGTGTTCCCATTGCGATCCACGAATTCGATGGCGGGTTCGCGCTTGGCATCCCACAGCTCCGCCACGGGCGGCAGGCTGGGCATGCCGAAATAGAGAGAGCGCCACTTCCAGAAGGCCCAACCGGCCCCGGCCAGCAGCGCGATCAGCAGGACCAGCATCAGATAACGCCCGGCGCGGGTCTTCAGGAAACCGAAGCGCGAGCGTCGCACCTTTATGGCGCGGGCGCCTGTCGTCTTGCCTGCCTTTGTGGGCGGTTTTCTGGGTGTTTTCGCCATGTGTTCCAGATACCCGAATTCGATTTTTCAACAGGTTAATTGCTTCAGGAATGGGGCAATGAGAAGGCATGGCGTGCAATGTGCCGCCTGCCGCGAGGTCACGCCTTACAATACGGGTATTTCCCGAGTGATAAGAGAGGCACAAACTGGTTCAGTGAAACCAGTATCGACCAGGGCCCGTAAATGATGGCCCGGCACCCCGGAGGAAAACATGCCCACATCACCTGCCGCCACGCCCTCAGAGCATTTTGACGTCCTGATTGTCGGGGCGGGCATTTCCGGTGTCGGGGCGGCCTGGCACATGCGGCACCAGTCTCCGGGAAAGTCGTTCTGCGTGCTGGAAGCGCAGAGTGATTTCGGCGGCACATGGCGCACGCACACCTATCCGGGCATCCGGTCCGATAGTGACCTTTATACATTCGGCTATCGCTTCAAGCCGTGGGAAGGCGCGCCCATCGCGGCGGCGCATGAGATCCTCGCCTATATGGGCGAGGTCATCGAAGAGAACGATCTGGACCAACACATCCGGTACAATCACCGGATCGTTTCGGCGGACTGGTCATCCGAGGGCAAGGTCTGGACCGTCACCGCGAAGCGCTCGGACACGGGTGACACGCAGGTCTTCACGGCCGGCTTTCTGTGGATGTGCCAAGGCTATTACAACCATGAGGAGGGGTACACGCCCGAATGGGACGGCATGCAGGACTTCCGGGGACAGATCATTCATCCGCAAACCTGGCCTGATGATGTAGACCTCAATGGCAAGAAGGTTATCTGTATCGGCTCTGGCGCGACGGCGGCCACTGTGGTGCCGGCCATTGCGGGCGAGTGCGAGCATGTCACGCTGTTGCAACGCTCCCCCACCTATTTCACGCCGGGCCGCAATGTGAACGAGTTGGCCGATGCGCTGCGGGAAGAAGGCGTGGACGCGGACTGGATCCACAAGATCATTCGCAAGCGTGTTCTGTTCGACCAAGCGAAATTCACGGAACTGGCCCAGAAGCAGCCGGACATTGTGAGGGCCGAACTGCTAAAGGGCGTTCGCGATCTGCTGGGGCCGGATTATCCCATCGATCCTCATTTCACCCCGAATTACCGCCCGTGGCAGCAACGCATCGCCTTCGTCCCGGATGGCGACCTGTTTCAGGGCATCGCCAGCGGCAAGGCCAGCGTCGTAACCGACCATATCGACCGGTTCACCGAACGTGGCATCCTGCTGAAATCCGGCGAGGAGCTTCAGGCGGATATCATCATCACCGCCACCGGGTTCAATCTATCCGTGCTCGGTGACATTCCCTTCTCGAGGGATGGCCAGCCCATTGATTTCAGTCAGACGGTTACCTATCGCGGCATGATGTTCACGGGTGTGCCGAACATGGCCTGGGTGTTCGGGTACTTCCGCGCCAGCTGGACCTTGCGGGTTGATCTGATGGGCGATTTCATCAGCCGCCTGCTGAAGCATATGGACGACAAGGGGGCGAAGGAAGTGCGCGTTGAGCTTCGCGAGCAAGACAAGGATATGGAAATCCTGCCCTGGATGGACCCGGACAATTTCAACCCCGGCTACATGATGCGTTCGCTACACCTGATGCCGAAGCGTGGCGCGCATGACATCTGGCAACACTCGCAGGACTACTGGCGCGAGAAAGACGAGATGCCGCTGATCGATCTGGACAGCGAGGAATTTGTCTATGACCGGAAGGGCGCAGATGCCCCCGCAAAGGACAAAGCGCTGGCCTGAGCCTCGCGGAGGTCATTCGCGCTGCAGACGGACGCTGATCAGGGGCAGCCGATGGCGTGCGCCAATATGTTCCGATGCACCTCGCTGGTGCCGGAATAAATCGTGGCGGCGCGGGTCGATAGATATTTCGCTTGTGCAAAGTCACTGTTCGGGGCCAGGCCGAGGCCTGCCTGTGTAATTGCCTGATGCAGTTCCGTGGCGATCACTTTGAGCACAGAAGAGCTCGCCGCGGAACCGACGGGCATTTCCCCACTGGCAACGCGCGCCTCCAATGCTTCAAACGTGTCGACCTTCATGGCCAGATTGTAGAGATCCTGAGACGGCGCAAGACCTGTCATGCCTCGCTTGGCGGCCCGCAGGGCGCGGCGGAGCAGGCCGGTGGTCGTGTTGTTTGACCGCGCAATCGCCATCAATGCCTTTGCGGCTCTCCAACCTTCGCCAATGTCTCCGATACGATCGGCGGCGGGCGTTCGGACATTGTCAAAGAAAACCTCATTCGTTTCCGTCTCGCCACTGATGAAGTCGATGGGACGCACCCGGATTCCGGGACGGTTCATCTCAACGAGCAGAAAGACAAGGCCATCACGTCCCGCACTACCTTCTTCGCATCGCGCCAGCAGGAACATATGCGAGGCATATTGCGCGAAGCTGGTCCAGACCTTGCTGCCATTCAGGATGAAATCATCGCCATCTCGCGTTGCGCGCAAAGACAGGGCTGACAAATCTGATCCGGCTTGCGGCTCGGAAAAACCCTGGCACCATTCATGCTCGCCATTCAGGATGGCGGGCAGGTAGCGGGCTTTCTGGTCCTCGCTACCTTCTGCAATAATCAGTGGGCCGATTGTACGGACGCCGGAATTCATGATGATGGGCGCATCACGCTGTGCGCAGGCATTCTCGAAATACAACCGCTGCGCCGCACTCCAGTCTGCGCCGCCATGTTCAATTGGCCAGGACGGCGCAAACCATCCTCTCGCGAGCAGGCGTTTGCGCCATGCGTCGCATGCCCAACGTGGGGATTTCAGCCCCGTGGTTTCCCGGCCAGCCGCGCGGAGTTCTTCGGTCAGCTCAGCATCGAGAAAGGCATCCACCTCTTCACGAAAGGCGGCGTCTGCCCGCCCGCTTTCAATCTCCGGAATCGGGAAGCTCCCATCCATGTCGCCCTCCTGTGTATGGCGTCATTGGGAGGATACAGTTTCTTGGAGGACAATCTCAATCAGGGGTTATACGGGGTGCGGCACAACTGTCGCCTGTATCAGGAGACAGTGTCGCGAGGGCCCCGCGGTACGATCCGGTACGGATTGATGTGTGCATGCGAGTAATAATAATGCTGTTTGATGTGGTCGAAATGCACGGTCGGTTTCACCTCCGGCATGTCATGAATGCGCTTCATGTAGGCGCTGAGTGCATCATACTGACGGATCATTTTCACGTTACACTTGAAATGCACGAAATAGACCGGATCGAACCGGACCAGCGTGGTGAACAGGCGAATGTCGGCCTCCGTCAGCTGATCACCTACCAGCCATTCGCGGCCATCTGACAGGCGCTGCTCAAGCCAGTCCAGCGCGTCGAACAAGGGCACGATGTTCTCGTCATAGGCATCTTGTGTCTGGGCAAAGCCGCATTTGTAGACGCCATTGTTCACCGGTTCGTAGACGCGCGCATTCACATGATCGATCTCATCGCGCAAATCAGCAGGATAGAAGTCGGCTTTGTTTCCGGTGATTTCGTTGAAAGCGGTATTGAAGATCCGGATGACTTCGGCGCTTTCATTGTTGATGATGGTTTCCTCCTGTTTGTCCCAGAGAACCGGCACGGTCACCTTGCCGGAATAGTCCGACTTCGCCTTTGTGTAGATCTGGTGCAGGTATTCCTTCCCATAGAGCGGGTCTCCGGACGCGCCTGGAAAATCCGTCTTCAGCTCCCATCCTTCATCCAGCATATGCGGGTGAACCACGCTGACCGGGATCAAGTCCTCGAGTCCTTTCAGATGGCGGAAGATAAGCGCGCGATGGGCCCACGGGCACGCATAGGACACATAGAGGTGGAACCGGCCCGCCTCGGCCTTTACGGCATCCTGTCCATCCGGGCCGGGAGAGCCATCCGGCGTGATCCAATTGCGGAAGGCGGAATCTTCACGGTCGAACTTGCCGTCATCTCCGGCGAACTCGTCTTTCTGCTTCCACTCTCCGTTCACCAGCAGGCCAGGCATCATCGTCTTCCTTTTCGTATCAATTCCCCCTCAAGCAACGGCTGGCGGGCCGGGTGGTTGCATCACGGTTCAGGCTGGGGAAGATTGGCGCACGTCAATCATTGACAGGTGGAGTCGGGATTTCTACAGCCGCGATTGGAACGCAGCTTCGTGCATCGTGTTCGCTTCGGTGTTCGCCCGCTCCAGGAATGACCGCGCTTACGAGGCTGGAATGTTCAGATCTATCTCCGCCATTGCTGCCCTCTTGTTCGCTGCGGCCATCCTGTATGCCGGGAACGGCTTGCAGAGCACCCTCCTGTCCGTGCGCGGCGACATCGAGGGCTTCCCGACCACTGTCATCGGCTTGTTGGCGTCGGCCTATTATGCCGGGTTCATTCTCGGGTGCCGCCTTGTGCCCGGCATGATTCAGGGCGTTGGGCATATCCGCGCCTTCGTGGCCCTCGCCTCCATCGCTTCGTCGAGCGCATTGGCGCACATCCTCTTTGTCGAGCCGATTGCGTGGGGCGGTCTGCGCTTCATCACGGGTTTCAGCTTTGCGGGCCTGACCATGGTTCTGGAAAGCTGGATCAATGAACGCGCAACGAATGAGAACCGCGGCAAGATCCTGTCGGTCTATCGGATTGTTGACCTTGGCGCCGTGACTATTGGCAACGGCCTGCTCGCCATCGCGCCGCCTGAGGGCTTCCAGCTGTTCGTATTGGTGTCCATCCTGATCTCCATTGCGCTCGTGCCTGTGGCCCTGACCCGGTCTTCATCACCCGCGCCGCTGGAAACGGCGAAGCTGGACATCGTGCAGCTCTACAAGGTCTCGCCGGTCGGCGCGATTGGCGCGGCGGCGACGGGCCTCGCCAATGCTGCCTTCTGGGGCATGGCACCGGTCTATGTGCAGGAACTCGGTTATGGCGCGGCAGCGATCGCAGCCTTCATGAGTACCGCCATCATCGGGGCGGGCCTGTTCCAGTTCCCAACCGGTTGGCTGTCAGACAAGATTGACCGCCGCATGGTGATTTTCGCCAGCTCCCTGCTGGGCACCGGGGCGTCAGCCTTGCTTGCCACGTTTGCGGGCTTGTCAGAGAACGCCATGCTGGGCTTCAGCTTCCTGTTCGGTGCTTTCATCATTCCTGTGTTCGGCATCTGCGCTGCCCACGCCAATGATCACGCAGCCGTCGGCAAGGCGGTTGCGACCAGTGGCGGCCTCCTGCTGCTTTACGGCGTCGGGTCTGTCGTTGGTGCATTGGTCGGCGCGCTGGTCATGAGCGCGTTCGAGCCTGCAGCCTTGTTCTGGTATATCGCGGGCGTCTATCTTGTGCTGGCCGTCTTCACGCTGCTGCGCATCGGCATCAAGCGCCGTCCGCGCATCATCGGCAAGAAGTCACGCTACATTCCAATGGCAAAAAGCCCGCTGACGCGCGTTTACCGCAAGCGTGCAAAGTCGCAGGGCAAAGACCCAGCCAAGAACGCGCCGAAGGCCGAACCCAAAACCTGAGGACGGTTAATGCTTCAGGCCATGCCCGGCCGCCAGGCATCGCGCAGGTGAATTGGCAGGCGACCCGGCACAATGCCGATCAAATCGTAGCGCCACCCATGCTGTGAGTATTGCGGCCGCTTGGCCATCCAGTTTTCGGCTGCGCGGGCGATGCGCTGCCACGCATGTACGCTGACCGCATCAATCGCCGTTGCCTCACGCTTGCGGGCTTTCACCTCGATAAACACGATCGTACCGGACTTTTCCGCGATCAGGTCAATCTCACCTACCGGTGTGCGCACCCTATGCGCGAGGATGCGATAGCCCTTGAGGCGTAGGAAGAGCGCGGCATAGGTCTCGCCGGTTCGGCCACGTCGCTCGGCGGCCGTGCGTTTGTCGCTTGGGCGCCGCGCGTTAGCCATCGGCCTTCAATTGCAAGGCGCGCTGATAAACCTCCCGCTTGGGCAGGCCGAGCGCTTCGGCAACGGCATTGGCGGCGGCCTTGGTCGGATGGTCCTGCAGGGCGTCGCGCAGCGCAGCGTCCAGGCCTTCGGCAGTCACTTCCGCTTCGCCCGGTGGGCCGACGAGCAGCACGATTTCCCCGCGTGGCGGGCCGGCTTCTGCATAGTGCGCGGCAAGGTCTGCCAGCGTGCCGCGCCGCGTTTCCTCGAACAGTTTGGTCAGCTCCCGGGTCACCGCAGCGTCACGCGGTCCGAGCACGGCAGCAAGGTCTGCCAGCGCGTCGGCAAGACGGGGGCCACTTTCATAGAAGATCAGCGTGCCCGGCACAGCTTTCAGCGCCTCCGCGGCAGACTTCCGTGCGCCGGATTTTGGCGGCAGGAAGCCCGCGAACAGGAATTTGTCACTTGGCAAGCCACTGGCCACGAGACCAGCCAGCATGGCCGATGCACCCGGCACGGGGATGACCTTTACGCCGGCCTCAAGCGCTTCATGCGCCAGCTTCCAGCCCGGATCCGAGACAAGCGGCGTACCGGCGTCAGAGATCAACGCGATCCTGGCGCCGTCCTGCAAGGCCGAGATCAGGCCCGGTCTCCGTTCCGCCCCATTGTGGTCATGATAGGGGCTGAGCCGCGCTTTAATCCCATAGGCCGACATCAGCTTTCCGGCGAAGCGCGTGTCCTCTGCCAGAACCTCATCGGCAGCGGCCAGCACGTCGAGTGCGCGCAGGGTGATGTCGCGCAGATTGCCGATCGGGGTGGAAACCACATAGAGACCCGGATCCAGAGATACAGCCGGTTGCCCCTTGGGGTGGCCGGGCCTAGAGTCGGCGGAGGCGGGAATCGCCCCGGAGTCAGAAGGATCAGGAGATGACATTGCTTCAACCATTGCTCAGGAAGCTTCCCGCGCCAAGTCTTCTGTTGGCTTCGCTGCTTCTGGCCACAGCCTGTGCCACAGCGCCAGCGCGCCAGCCAGTGCCGATTGGCACCGGACAGCCGCGTGACGAACCGGTTACCGGTGTCCCTCGGGATCTTGGCGATGTGCCGGGCGAAGAAATCGAAATCACTGACATTGAAGATCTCGACGACATGCGCCGGGGACGGGGAGACCGGGGCCTGACACCACCCTTCATGCAGGGCCGTGAGATCAAGCGCGCCGCTGTGCTGCTGCCTTTCTCTCACCCGAACGCGAATGTTCGCGCCGAGGCTGAAAGCATGCTCGCCGGAATTGAGCTGGCGCTGTTCGAATATGCCGACAAGGATTTCCTGATCATCCCAAAGGACACCGCCGGCAAGACGTCTGTTGCGGAAGCGCGCCTTGATGAAGCCTTTGAAGACAAGGTGGATGTTGTTCTAGGCCCGCTCTTTGGGGCGAATGTGAAAACCGTGCGGGAAAAAGCCCGCAAGGAAGACGTGCCGGTTATCGGCTTCTCGAATGACCGGTCTGCCGCCGGGGGCGGGGCCTATCTCGCTTCAATCACGCCTGACGAAGAAGTGCGGCGTGTGATGGAGTATGTCGCGTCGCGCGGCGTGGATACGTTCGTTTTCCTGGGGCCACGCTCTGAGTATGGCCGCCAGATCGAAGCGGCGATGCGTTACGAAGCCCCGCGTCTGGGCGCAGTGCTGGCTGCCTCGGCATTTTACGGCGAAGACAGCGGCGCTGGCGCTGAAGCGCGTCAGATCGCCAATGTTCTCAAAAATGAACTGTCCGGGCGTCTGGATCGTGTCGCCGTGATGATTCCGGAGCGCGGAGTGAAACTGCTGTCTGTCGCGCCGCTGCTGCCATATAATGGCGTCGACATGCGTCAGGTGAAACTGATCGGTACGTCATACTGGGACGATTCCAGCATCTGGCGTGAGCCAACCCTGCGCGGCGGCTATTACGCTTCGACTGATCCCAACAACAAGACGGCCTTCACCCAGACCTATCGTCGGATCTATGGCCGCGCGCCGACTGACCTGGCTGCATTGGCCTATGATGCCGCAGCGCTGACCGTCCGTCTGGCCGCCGATGACAGCCTGACCTATGGCGGCGTGACCGATCCCGACGGCTTCTTCGGCGTAAATGGCCTGTTCCGCTTCCGCATTGACGGCACATCCGAGCGTGGCCTGGCCGTGATGCAGATTCAGCCCGGCGGGGCAGAACTGGTCGAGGGGGGTGTGCAATCCTTCCCGACAACGCCTGTTGGCCCCAGCTGATACCCGTCCTGACGCTGCGCGACCTGTGACGATCCCTTGCACGTCGCGCAGTGCTCCCCCACATGAGCGGCTGATGTGAGACAATCCTGGAAGACGATAGCCATTCCATGAGCAAGCGCGACTATTACGAGATTTTGGGCGTATCCAAGGATGCGGACGAGAAACAGCTGAAGTCCGCCTACCGCAAGCTGGCGATGAAGTATCATCCTGACCAGAATGCAGGGAATCCGGAAGCCGAAGAGAAATTCAAGGAAGTGGGCGAAGCCTACGCAATTCTGAGCGACGGCCAGAAGCGTGCCGCCTATGATCGGTTCGGGCATGGTGCCTTTGAAAATGGCGGCGGGAGCGGAGGCAACCCGTTCGGCCAGGGCGCCAATCCGGAAGACATCTTCTCCGACCTGTTCAGCCAGGTATTTGGTGCGGGCGGCTTTGGCGGCGGTCGTCGCCGGGGCGGGCCACAGCGCGGTTCGGACCTGCGCTACGATCTGGAAATCACGCTGGCCGAAGCCTGGGCCGGCAAGGAAGAAACCATCCATGTCCCACAGGCCGTGCCCTGTACAGGCTGTGACGGGTCTGGCGCCGCGCCGGGCACACAGCCGGAAACCTGTGACACGTGTGACGGCGCGGGCCGCGTGCGCGCACAGCAAGGCTTCTTCACGATGGAGCGCACCTGCGTCCGCTGTGGCGGCAAGGGCAAGATCATCAAGAAGCCCTGCAAGGAATGTGGCGGCGTCGGTCAGGTCCGCGAAGAACGCAAGCTGCAAGTAAAGATCCCGGCAGGCGTGGAGAGCGGTATGCGCATCCGCCTGTCAGGTGAGGGCGAACCGGGCGAACTGGGCGGCCCGAGCGGCGACCTCTACATTTTCGTCGATGTTGTCGAACATGACATTTTCGAACGCGATGGCCCGAACCTCTATTGCCGCGCGCCGGTGCCGATGGCGACCGCCGCGCTGGGCGGCGAGATCGAGATCCCGACCATTGATGGTGGCCGCGCCCGTGTTGTCGTGCCGGAAGGCGCGCAGACAGGCCGCAAGCTGCGCCTGCGCGGCAAGGGCATGCCATCCGTGCGCCAGTCAGGCCATACGGGCGACTTGTTCGTGGAAATGTTTGTCGAAACGCCGCGAAACATGTCAGCCCGCCAGAAAGAGCTGATGCGCGAATTCTGCGAGTGCACAGGCGCTGACTGCCATCCGGAGAGCGAAGGCTTCCTGGGCCGCATCAAGCGCTTCTGGAGCGGCGATGGCGACGAGCACCGCCCGAACTAGCGGCACACCTCCACCCAATCCAGAACGGATGCGATCATCTCCTCGCGTGACCATGAAAAGGAATGGTCGCCCGAAAGAGTGAGCGTCGTGGCGTTCACGTCCGGGCTCTGGGTGTAAGCCTCCATGAGGGGCTGAACGACTGTCTCCAGCGGCACGGCTTCATCCTCGTCGGCTGCAATGATCAGCACGTTGCGTCCTGCAAACTCCGGCGCAATGGCCGCAATATCAAACGCGTCCCGATTTTCGATCAGCTCACGGACCAGCGCATCACCAGATGTTCCGGCCAGCATTTGCAGCGTATCACCATAGGCGGAAAATCCGGCCTTCATGTCCGCGCTTGCGGAGATGGCGTCCGCCACGACTGCGAAGTTTGCCGGGGCGAGCCCCGCAGCGCACGCGATCGTCTCATCCTTTGCACCAGCAGCCAGCGCGGCGAACCCGCCCATCGAATGCCCGATCAGGATGATCTTGTCCGGATCGCTCCGGTAGGCGTCGGCGTTGGTGCGAACATGGTCAGCGGCTGAGGCCACATCTTCAATCACGTGCGTGAAGGAGAAATCGCCCTCGCTGCCCCACGCGCCGCGATAGTGAAAGAACAGGACATTGAATCCGTTCGCGCGGAGATCCTGAGCCAGGTCAAGATTCTTCTCGTTGCCCGGAAAGCCGTGCAACAGCAGAACGGTCGGGTGCGGGCCGGGGCCATCGGCAACATAGACAAGACCGTTCAACCGCTTGCCGTGGCTCTGGAAATTCATTTCCACCAGCGCCGGTGGATGGTCCGCATCATGGGTGATGCCCGTTTCCGGCAGCACAGCGCTCTGGCCCGCACAGCCCGCGACACTGGTCATCACAAGCAGCGATGCGGCAATTCCTGTTATCTGTTTCATCCTGTTCTCCCTTTGCGCAATCTTACGCCAAACGTTCGCGGCTCCAAGCCTGTCGACGCGGAAGCCTTGCCCCGCAAGGCAAACCCGGCCTATCTGCCGCGCGGAACACAGGTTTTGGCGGGCAGGCACATGAAAGCAGCGGGCATATTCAGAAAAGTCCAGAAGGGGCTGACCGACCTCTCTCGGTTTGAGCGGTGGATCTGGATCGGCGTGCTGGTCGTGCTGTTCGTCAGTACGGTCGTTCGCCTGACATCCGCTTTCTTCCCGCAATTTGCAAACTGGGCGAGTGAGGCAAGCGAGCTGAGCGCGTTCGTATTCAACACGGTGGGGCTTGCGCAATCTGTGACGCTGACCCTCGTCGTCGCCCTGCCACTCTTGCGCTATCTGCTGACCCGCAACCCGGCCGAGAAGGTGGCTGAGCGGATCGTGAAGAAGCGCCAGCCGCACCTGATCAAGGATCTCAGCTCCCTGGCCGAGCTAGGCGAATTGCGCTTTCCTGCGCATGAGCTGGAAATCGTGTCGGACAATGACGCGCTGAAGGAATTCAGCCGCATGAACGCCGAGTGTTTCGAGGAAAGCGCAAACTATTCCGGGGACTATGTCGACAAGCTGTTGCGCAACACCAGCGTTCATGACCGCTATCCGCAAAGCTTTGCATTCGTGCTGGATGAAACCGGGGAACGGATGGGTATCTCCATGGTTATTCCGTTGAACTCGACTGCGACACACCTCTACAAGCGGGGTGTATTGTCAGATCACGATGTAATGGACATTCATGTCGCAGCAAAAGGGGAGCCATGCGACTGTATCCTCCTGTTTGCGATTGGTATGCTGACCACTTACCGCCCGGCCGGCGGCAAGGCAGATGGCTCTGCCGCAATTCGGCGGCTCGTGCGCAATCATGTCCACCATATCTGGAAGGTTGCGTCTGATTTCGATCTCGAAACCGTACCCTTCATCATGCAGGTCGAACGCCGCAGCATCCTGCGCATGGGCGAAATGTTCGGCTTCCGAAAGCTGGAGGGCAAGGGCGCGGATGGCGACCCGTTGTTCGAGATCACCTGGCCGGAATTCAAGGACAATCTAGGCCAGTTCCTCGACGCAGACTAAGCCTTCGCAAAGGACGGGAACCGGCGCGTCTCTTCCATCGTTGATCTCGGCATTCATCATCCGAGAGAAACGTCCATGCCCTTCAGTTCCGCTCCCGATACGCTCTGTCGCGAAGGCGTGACGGCAGAGGCAATCGGTCTTGTGCGATCCGATCCGGCGGCCAAAGGCTGGACCCGCAAGCGCCGAGGGAAAGGTTTCACCTTCCAGGATGACAAAGGACAGACATTGAAGGGAAAGCGGGCGGAACGGTGCCGCGCGCTGGTGCTGCCGCCCGCCTGGAAAGACATCTGGATCTGTCCGAATCCGCGCGGCCATATTCAGGCGACAGGACGCGACGAAGCCGGCAGACTTCAGTATCGCTATCACCCAACATGGGCCGCTGCGCGCAACTCGGCCAAGTTTGACGATCTCATCGCCTTCGGACATGCCTTGCCGGAGCTGCGCCGCCGCGTCCGTCATGACTTGACCTATTCCGACTGTCCGAGAGAGGTGAGACTGGCCGCGATTGTTCGCTTGCTGGACAAGGGCGCCTTGCGGATTGGGCGTTCCGGCCGGAAGACCTATGGTGCGGTCAGCCTGCGAAAATCCCATGTGACGATTGAGGGCCAGCGTGTCATCTGTGCCTATAAGGGCAAAGGCGGGACACCTCGCCGGGTCCAGATGCGTGACAAGCTGCTTGCGAAGACACTGGACGGCTTTCTCGAAGAGCGAGGCGCTTTCCTGTTTCGCTGTCGGAAGGTTCGCCCAGTCGCTCAGGATGTGAACACCTATATCCAGGAGACTTTGGGATTAGCCTTCACGGCCAAGGATTTCCGGACGTGGAAGGGGAGCGTCGCCGCAGTGGATAGCCTGGCGTCCTGCGACCGCGTCACCATCAAGACCGTCACACAGGCAGCGGCTGACGCATTGGGGAATACGCCCGCCATCGCGAAGTCCTCCTACATTCACCCCATCATTCTTGAACTTGCGCGAGACAAATGCCGTCCCGAAACCTACTGCCGTGAGGCGGCCGGCCTGAAGGGCGAGGCATTGTTGCTATCGGTGCTGGAAAAATCCCAAAACTGACCGCGTAGCCCGCCGCCTGTCCATCGCGATTGCCCACCCGCCACAAGCCTCTATGGTGACGCCGGAACGGACAAGGTTTGGGAGGCAGGTGTGGACATTTCTCATCTCGATTGGGAACGGCGCGAATGGGTGCGTGAGGCGGTGCAGCGCATCAATGCAGACTTCAACAGGTCCGCAGACACGCATCTGATCAAGGTGGATCTGCCGGGCTTTGAAGCGCAGACGCTTTACCTGAAAGACGAGTCCACCCACCCGACCGGCAGCCTCAAGCACAGGCTGGCACGCTCGCTTTATCTCTACGGTCTCTGCAATGGCTGGATCGGGCCAGACACGGTGATCGTGGAAAGTTCGTCCGGGTCAACGGCGGTCTCGGAAGCCTATTTTGCGCGTCTGCTTGGGCTGCGCTTCATCGCCGTGGTGCAGGAAGGTGTCTCGCGCAGCAAGATCGACCAGATCGCCTTCTATGGCGGCGAGACCCGCGCCGTACCCCCGGCTGACATCTATGCCGAGGCCGAGCGGATCGCGGCGGAACTCGGTGGACACTATATGGACCAGTTCACCTATGCCGAGCGCGTGACGGACTGGCGCGGAAACAACAACATTGCCGAAAGCCTGTTTTCCCAGCTCTCGATGGAGGCGCATGCCCTGCCGGATTGGGTCGTGATGAGCGCCGGCACGGGGGGCACCTCCGCAACGATCGGGCGATACATTCGCTACCGTTGTGATATCTCAGCGAAGACCTCTCTCTGTGTCGCCGATCCTGAGAATTCTGTTTTTTACGATCATTTCGAAACGGGCGATCCGGATATCCGTAGCCAGAGCAAATCGCGTATTGAGGGGATCGGTCGCCCGCGCGTGGAGGCATCCTTCCGCCCCAGCGTGATTGACCGCATGATGCGCGTGCCGGATGCGGCATCCGTCGCAACGGTGCATTGGCTGCAGGAAATTCTCGGCAGGCGGTGCGGTGGCTCGACCGGCACGAATGTCTGGGCTGCGCTCACCCTCATGCGTGAGATGCGAGACGCGGGGAAGGCGGGCAGCGTTGCGACCCTGATCTGCGATGGCGGCGAGCGGTATCTTGATACCTACTACAATTCTGATTGGATCAAGGCGCAGGGGCTGGACCTCGCGCCGTATCTGTCGCAATTGAAAGGCGCTTGAGCTTTGGAGGCGAGCTGATGGGCGTCACGATTTACCACAATCCCGAGTGCGGCACGTCCCGCAATGTCCTGGAAATCATCAAGGCCAGCGGGGAGGAGCCGGAAATCGTGCTTTACCTGCAGCGTGGCTGGACGCGCGAATTGCTGGCGGGTCTGCTGAGCGCGGCGGACCTGACACCGCGACAAGCATTGCGCACGTCGAAAAGCCCGGCTGAGGAACTTGGCCTGACCGATCCCTCGGTCGATGATTCCATCCTGTTCGAGGCGATGTTGAAACACCCGATCCTGGTGAACCGCCCCATCGTGGTCACAAAAAAAGGGACGGCGCTGTGCCGTCCCTCTGAAAAGGTGTTTGATCTGCTGGAAAATCCGCCGACAAGCTTCACCAAGGAAGACGGCGAGATCATCAGCCCGGCCTGAGGCTTCAGGCGGCTTCGGTTTCTGCCGGGGCTTTTTCCAGCCACACGCGCGCATCCGCCTCATCGGCAAGGTCGTAGACCTTCAGTTCGGTGTCTGGCAGCGCCACGGCTTGCATCTTGGCGGACTGGCGCACCCAGGGTTGGTCGGTAAGCACCGCCACTTTTCCAAACCTTTTTTGCAAGGCAAAGAATTCGGCCTTCCGGGACCAGTCGCTGGCAACCGTGTGCAGCGTGCCCAGATCCATGTGCTGTAACCGTACCAGCAGGCTGCCGGGGTCCTCCGCATCTGTCTGCTCCATCAACTGGTCCACGGCTTCCGGCATGGCTTCGGGGTTCAGGTCGCCCTGTGCGTCAATGGTGGTGAGGTCGTTGGTTTCAGCTTCAATGGTGTAAGGCATGAGTCTCCTGTTGGGGTTGCTTGTGTGTAAGCAACGCCCCGGCAAGCAGGGCGTTCCATAAAGTCTGCAGTCGGGTGCAGCAAAAAAAGCCCGGCCCAGGCGCACCTGGACCGGGAGAGGATTGAACGGATTGAACTGAGTTTCTGGGAGGAAATCTAGATCCGTTCAATGATGATTGCCGGGGCCATGCCGCCAGCGGCACACATGGTGACAAGACCATACCGGCCACCTGAGCGCTCCAGTTCGTCAAGCGCCGTGCCGATCAGGATGGAACCGGTTGCGCCAATCGGGTGGCCAAGCGCCATGGCGCCGCCATTGATGTTCACTTTCTCGCGGTCCAGGTCGAGATCGCGGATGAATTTCTCTGCCACAACCGAGAACGCCTCGTTGATTTCCCAGACGTCGATATCGTCCTTGCTCATGCCGGCTTTTTCCAGAACCTTCTTCGCAGCAGGCACCGGCGCGTTCAGCATCAGCGTTGGGCAGTCACCCATGTTCGCGGTGGCAACGATGCGCGCGCGCGGCTTCAGGCCGTTCTTGTCAGCATAGTCTTTCGAGGTGATCAGCAGGGCGGCAGCGCCATCCACAACACCGGAAGAGTTCCCGGCATGGTGAACATGGTTCATCTTGCCTTCGAGTTGCGGATACTTCTTCGTGACCATCTTGCCATAAGTATTGCCCTGGTCATCGACCGGGATGTCCATGAACATGTTGAACACGGTCTTGAGGCCGGACAGGCTTTCCATCGTGGTGCCGGGGCGTGGGAATTCGTCCTTCTCCAGCGCCAGCGTGCCATCACGATTGTAGACCGGCACGACCGATTTATCGAAGCGGCCTTCATCCATCGCGCGCTTGGCGCGGTTCTGGCTGGTCACGGCAAGCTGGTCGACGGCTTCGCGATCGATGCCTTCCAGCGTCGCGATGGCGTCGGCACAGACGCCTTGCTGCGACTGCGGGTGCAGCTCGCGCAGGTGAAGATTGCCAGCGTCCATCATGGGCGGGTTTTTCGGGTCAGCGGTCGCCGCCGTGTAGCTCATCATCTCACAGCCGCCTGCGATGACACAGTCTTCCATGCCGGACATGATTTGCGCAGCCGCCAGCGAAACCGTCGTGATGCCAGAGCCGCAGAAGCGGTCCAGCGTCACGCCGGACGCTTTCACGTCAAAGCCTGCATCTAGAGCGGCCATGCGGCCCATGTCAGCGCCTTGGGCGCCGCGCTGGCTGGACGTGCCCCAGATGATGTCGTCCACCGTCGCCGTATCGAGATTGTTGCGGTCGCGGATTGCGCCGAGAACGGTTGCGCCCAGATGCTGCGGGTGCAGGTGCGCCAGCGATCCCTTGCCAACCTTGCCAATTCCGCGCGGCGTGCGCACGGCGTCAATGATATAGGCCTCGGCCATGTCCAGTGTCTCCCTCGAATTATCTGTTTCGACGCACTTTACGCGAACGTAAGCGTAAGACCACCCGTGACGTCGGGTTAGATGCGTCAACTGTTTTGCGGGGCAGGGAGACGCCGCCTTGGCCTCCGCATTTTGTCGGAAGGCCCGCTTGTGGCATACTGTCGGAAAAGGATGCATCCATGGGAGGATTGCCAGCATCACAGGCCATGCGGCCTGGTCTCGCTCAGCAGCTTGTTCGGTTCAGCCTGCTGCTTGGTTTCCTTTTGTGTCTTCCCTTGCTGGCTTCCGGGAATACCAACATTCACCAGATCGTTCCGTTCGAGATGGATTCCGAAGATCGCCTGATCACGGAGTTGTCCTTCACAAACGGCGCGCGCGCTTCGGCCGTCATCGACACAGCGGCAACCCTGCCCATGATTGGTGGCGCGACCGCGCGCTCTGCCGGTGTCGCAGTTGTGGAGGGTGAAGAGCAGTTTGTCGAAGTGCTGGGCCTTGGTGGCCCGCAGATGTTTCCGCTGATTGACCTGCCCAGCCTTGGCGCCGGAACGGTTACGCTTCAGCGTGTGCCCGCTGCGCTCGACCGGAAGATCGCCGTCGAGGGCGTGCGCAATGTCTTCCCGATGAGCGCCATGACGGGCGATGTGGTGGATTTCGATTTCGACAGCAAACAGGTAACCGCCTATGATCGCCGCCCAATGGGACGGATGCGGGAGATCCTTTGCAAACGGCCAATGGAGGTTCGCAACGGGCTCTATTTCGTCCCGGTAAAGATCAATGGGCATCGCGGCCTGGCCCTGATCGATACGGGGTCCACGATCACCTACATGAATTCCGCCTTTGCCGCGCTGGCGGGCACGCGGGTAAATGAGGAGGAAACCAAACGTCTGCATGGGGTGACGGGCGAGGGGTATGATATGCATGTTGCGCGCATATCCCGTTTCCAGCTTCACGAAGTAAAGATGAACAGCTTCAACATGGTCGTGTCAGACCCGGCCCTGTTCGAATACCTCGGCATGTCTGACGAGCCCGTCATGATCCTCGGCATGGATTTCCTTGCACAGTTCCGGGTGCAGATCGATCGCAAGAACGAGTTGCTCTATCTGCGCATTCGCCACAGCACCGCGCAGAAGTGTCAGGTCTGCATGGAGATGCAGACCTATCGCCGTCGCTGACCGGCTCTAGCCGAATGCCCCATAGGCATGCGTTACCGCCAGGCTGATGCCGTGAAGGGCGCGGTCAATCTCGTCCAGCGGCGCAATCACATCCTTGTGGATGCGGTCATAGCCATAGCTGGCCTGCGCCTTGGACTCATTGCCCGCCTCAGTCAGCGCCGTCAGGGGCGTGTCCTGATCGCGAGAGTGCGGGAAGATTTCGCGCAGCAAGCTGACCGCTTCGCCAATGCGCAGCTCAGCCACCATTTCAACCAGGTCGCGGCTGCTGGCATCATGCCGTTCAGACAGGCGGGGCAGGCCGCCGACAATCGAGAACGCTTTCATGATCAGCGCCTGACGCACCGCATGCAGAACATGCAGGTCCAGCCGACCTTCATGGCGCGCTTCGATCGACGGCGCAGACTGAAGCTGCGCAAGCAGTCGGTCGAACTTGCCGAGGTCTACGGACAGGAAGTTGGCAATCTGGTTCATCGAGACGGCCGTCTCGGTATTGCGCAGCGCATAATAGACCGCGCGATACGCATTCGCTTTGTCTTGGTCGGCCAGTTTCGAATGCGCCACCCATACGCCCGGATCATAGACTTTGGCGTAGGAGCGTAGCGCTGGCAGGCTGGTCAGCACACGGGCGCGGGTGGCCAGCAGGATCAGCCGCGTCATGCGCGGGCTGGCATCGATCAGCTCGACCAGACGGTCCATTTCCCGTTGCAGGGATGAACCAATCCCGGCGGCGACGTTCACCGGAATGCTCAGCTGTTGCAGCGTGGCATTGTGAGAAATGGCGCGCAGGGACCGCGGGCCAACCGGCCCGGCGGCGCGGCGCTTGGGTCGAGAGCCGGCCTTCACGGTCAGGCCGCTGGAGAATGCGCCCAGCAGGCGACCATAATCCTCGTTCACGAACAGGCGTTCCTGCCAGGCGCGTAGCGAGCGGTAGAAATCCCAAACAAGGTCCGTGCGCGTATAGAACGGGTCTTCGCTGCGGTCTTCGGGGTCAGACAATGTGTGGCTGCACCAGGCGGCCATCGTCGCTTCTGCCAGATTTGGATTGGCGAAATGCAGGAAGCCGTCGCCGCCCTGAAAGCTGACTTCGTGGCGCAGTTGAAGCCCGCGTGCCCGCGCTCCGCCGCGTGTCCACGGGGTCAGCAAGTGATCGAAACGCTGTTCGAAGCTGCCCGGCCATGCGCCGCGACCCATGCTTTCGCCATGCGTGTTGAAGATCAGCAAGTCCACATCCGCGCCCTTGGCGGCCAGCGCCCGCGCGATGAGATTGTGGATGCGTTCAATCGCCATGTCGGCGGCGACCTGTCCGATAAACCGTCCGGCATCGGAGAAACCAAGCTGGATCGAGAGATAGCCGCGCTGTTTCACATAGGCGAGGAATTCAGGCTCCTCCAGAAGGCGCTCAATAAAGCGGCCGCCCGTTTCAAGCGCCTCTGGCGTTTCGAACAGGGGAGAGATGTCCAGCTTGTCGTCAACGCCATATTGCCGGGCGAGGTAGAGCGCGCCCATCACGGTTGCCGGGTTCTCACTCTCCGCAATCAGGAAGCGGATGACCGAGCCCGCATCAATATGCTTCAGGATCTGCGCACACATCATGAATTGGCGCCGCGCGGTCGATTGCTCCAGGAACAGGTCTGCGAAGTTTACCTGAACTGGCTTTGACTTGCGGGCCTTCTGCGCGAGCTCTGCCAGGGCGAGGCGGCCCAGCTCCCGATCTTCGGTCTGCAGGCCAAGGTCGCGATTGATCACGGTTCGGACTTGCGCGGCGTTCACGCGCAAATGAATGCGCGCTGTGCCCAGTTGCAGTGCCTCGACCTGCGCGCGGATGGCCATCAGCTTGGCAGCGAGACCGTCCTCAGCTGTGGCGATCACCTCGTCCAGCACATCCACGATTTCGCTTGCGTCCAGCACATTGCGCTTTGACGGCGCGGTCAGCGCATTGGCAGCGGGCACCAGATTGTCCGGATCGGTCAGGTCTGCCGCGAACAGGGCGGCATGCCCGGCAGTGTCTTCAGCAGCCGTCTTCAGGCGCTGGGTGAGCTTGGCAAGCGGGCCAATCTTCTGACTGCCGCTGATCGCCTCAAGCTGGGCGGCGTAGCGGCCAAGCTGCACGGCCTTTTCGGTCAGGCGGAAGGTCAGCGATTGCGACCAGTGAATGTCTGCGCGGCCATCCAGATCATACCCAACCCAGCAGGCAATCGTCGGCACATAGATTTTCAGCGAACGCCAATCGTCCGGAAATGCCTTCCGGGCGACAGAAATCAACACGGACGCATATGCCAGCTGCGCATTGGCGGCGTGCTCGACGGCGTCCTGCACTTCGTCATGTTCGCCCTGCAGGCTGATCTGCTGGTTCCAGGCGCGCGAGTCGGCGCGGATCTGACGCTGCAGCGCGGTGCGGCTGGTCTTCGTGGCGCTCACCACATGATCGGCCAGTGCTGTGCGCAAGTCCCGCGACAGCGCAAAGGTCGGGTGCCCGGTAAAGACGATGCCGCCGGTGGCCTGCTCAACGCGCGCCTTGAACGCCTCGAAGCCTTGTCCGGCCAGCGCTTCCAGTTCTTCGGTCAGGCTGGCCCACGCTGTCTTCGCCTTGCCGCCGGAATGCTGGTCGCGAAACCGTTCGGCGCGTTCCTCTATCAGGTCCAGATGAACTTCATCGGCCAGTTTTGACAGGTCGGAGATTTTCGCGTCGCCGCGCTCCAGGTCCCGGAACAGTGTCTGAGCCAGCGCAAATACGGAATTGGTCAGCGGATCGATTTCAATCCGTGCAGCCTGCTCGCGCAGGAACAATTGAGCTGAGGCGAGGGTCTTCGGAGTGGTCATCGTTGTCATGCCGCCAGAAATACGGAAATTGACGTAAAGTCAAAGGTCTCCGGCGCGCCAGTCGAAATAAATCCCGCCCTGCGTTGAAGTCCGGCTATTTACGGCCGAAAAATCGGAAGACGCCGATCAGGCCCGCCACGGCAGACCCCAGCCCGCCAAGCAGGACAAAGAGTGGATTGGCCTGGTCCGCGAACGCGATGGCGCGGTTGATGCCAGAGACTTCCACGGTCACCGTATCGCGGAAAGTTCGCAGCGGCACGACGGCGTCTTCATCAATGGCATAGATCTCGAAGACGAGATCATGGCTGCCCGCTGTCAGCGGCACGACAGACCAGCGCCAGACATTTTCCGTCAGCGGCGACATCGCCTGAATTTCCGGCGACATGGCGACGATCTCGAAATTCGCACCGCTCAGGCGCGCTTCCACGCGGTCAGAGACGAGCGCTTCACCTTCTATAATGTTGCCGCGGCCGGGCAGGGCGTCGACAGCGGTCTCATCGCCTGTGGAATCAATGGCCAGCGTCACATCAAAGGCGCGCTTGTATTCAGCCTTGCTGGGCGTCTCATGCGCGACGGGAACAGATTTCAGCGTCTCGACGAACGATTCGTTTGCCTGGGCCGTGACATTGGCCGAGCGCGTCGACATCGGCACATCAAACTCGGGCGCAGCGCCCACAGCCTCCGGGAACACATCACCTGGAATGTCCGCGCCAAGGCTGCGAGTCGGGCCAGCAGCCGGGGCGGGGGCGGTGGCTGGCGCCTCCATCATCATCTCTTCGCTTTCGAGCGGCTCCAGCTGTGCCAGTTCTTCTTCCACACTTGGCGGCGCGGCCTCTTCAAACGCCTGTTCCGTCGCCATTTCCTGCGCCGGGGCGGCCACGACCACGTCGTCGCGCGGGGCATAGGTGTCCAGCAGGACAGACCCGGCATAGCCCGCAGCGCCCAGGCCGCACAGAAGTAGAAGGATGGACAGCAATCTCAGCATGGCGGCACGCGCTCCGTCTATTGATCCCCTCAGCGTGGTTAATCCCTTAGCAGAGCTTTATGACAGGGGGAAACGATTACGGCTGCTTTCATAAAAGGCGACGGCGGCTGCGTTCGAGACGTTCAGGCTCTCCATTTCCGGGGCAATCGGAATGCGCGCCAGCTCGGCGCAGGCCTTGGCGACGGCAGGGCGAATGCCCGGCCCTTCCGCGCCCAGCACGATGGCCAGTTTCGGCGCGCCCTCCACAGCATCGGCGATCAGCCGCTGGCCCTCTCCGGCAAGACCGACCGTGTGATAGCCCGCCTCGGCCAGCTGCTCCAACGCGCGGGCGATATTCACCACACGCGCTTCCCGCACCGTTTCGATTGCGCCGACGGCGGCCTTTGCCGCCACGCCCGTCACATTCGGGGCATTGCGCGTCTGCAGCACCAGCCCGCCAAAGCCGAACGCTGCCGCAGACCGGTACACCGCGCCCAGATTGTGCGGGTCGGACACCTGGTCCAGCACGGCGATGTGGCTGACGCCTGCATCGATCAGGTCTTCCAGCGCGACTGGCTCCAGCGGGTCCACCTTTACGGCCACGCCCTGGTGCACGGCCCCGTCAGGGAGGCGCGAATCAATATCCTTCGCGGAGACGATGACAGGTTGCACCGCGCCCGCCGGCAGGCGCTGCGCCGCATTCTCGGTCGCCAGCAGCTCATGACAGGTGCGCGCCGGGTTTGCCAGCGCGGCGGCAACGGCATGCGTGCCCCATATCCAGAGCGGTCCACCGTCTGCACTGCCGGAATCACGGCCTTTTCCGCCGCGCCGAGGGGGGCGGGCCGGGCCTCGACGTGCATTATCTGCGCTGTCGTGTGCTTTTCGCCGATTAGAATGGTTGCGCGGCATTTCGGGTTTCCTTATAAGGCCGCTTCCGGGATGGATCGGAAGCGCGAGAGCGCCCATGTGAAGCCCCGGCGCGGCAACGTCAATTGGCGTCAGGTCGCGGGTCCCGTGGAGGGATGGGAGAGTGGTTAAATCCACCAGACTGTAAATCTGGCCGCTTAGCGTACGCTGGTTCGAATCCAGCTCCCTCCACCACCCCGCACTGATGTGCTATAAACGGCTGCTGCGACCCGGTGAGCGGGTATAGCATAATGGTAATGCACCAGCCTTCCAAGCTGTGTATGTCGGTTCGATTCCGTCTACCCGCTCCAACCGAATACTTCCGTGAAATCAGGGAATTGCACGCGATTGTTCAGCGTGTGGTTCAGGTGTTGGCACGGGCCATTGCGCAGGGGAATGTGGGGGGCCGCACGGCATTATCCGGCAGGCATTGCCCCGATCAAATCCTGCGCGTGGGGCGCGGCCGGGATGCCACGCAGTTTCCCGCCCGAATGCTACAGTTTTACCGTTGACGGACCCGGCCCCAGCCTATACATCGGCGCCTTCCGATCCCGTGCCCAGATGGCGGAATTGGTAGACGCGCTACGTTCAGGTCGTAGTTCTCGCAAGGGAGTGGAGGTTCGAGTCCTCTTCTGGGCACCAGGAAGCTTTTTGAGTGCATCCTTCAGCGTCCGAGAAAGTCTGCAAAATTCCATATAATCAGGGAGTTATAGGGATCGACCGTCCGCTAGCGTCCGCCGTGATCCGCTGAGATCCAGACATAGATATGGTACGCTCGCTGGTAGTATGGTATCAATTAGCAGTCGAAAAGCTGCCGGTACCATACCATGCCTCTTACCGATCTGAAGATCCGCAGTCTCAAACCTGAGGAAAAACCCCGCCGCTATACAGATGGCGGAAATCTGTTCGTTGAAGTGCGTCCTACGGGGTCGAAACTCTGGCGCTTTGCGTACAAGTTTGACGGCAAACAGAAGCTGATGGCTTTGGGGGCATATCCCGAGATCTCGCTCGCCAAAGCGCGCGAGAAGCGCGCCGAAGCCCGCGCTCTGCTGATCGAAGGGATTGATCCCATGCAGCAGGCCAAAATCGATAAGCTCGAACGGCAGGCCCTCACAGAGCATACTTTCTCGGCCATCGCCGAGGAGCTGCTGGAGAAGAACCGCAAGGAAGGTCTAGCCGATACGACGCTCTCCAAGAAAGCGTGGCTGATCGGTATTGCAAATGCCGATTTGGCCGACATGCCGGTCACTCAGGTGAAGCCAGCGCACGTTCTCGTGCCGCTTCGCAAAGTCGAAGCAGACGGCAATTATGAAACAGCCCGGCGTCTACGCGCAGTCATAAGCCAGGTCTTCAGGTATGCCGTCGCCACTGCACGCTGCGAACATGATCCGACTGCCGGGCTTCGCGGGGCACTGATCGTACCTAAAGTTCGCCACCGCCCGGCTATCGTTGACCGTGATGGCTTTGCTGGCCTCGTGCGGGCCATCTGGGACTATGATGGAGCAATAGAAACTCAAGCCGGCCTTCAGCTCATGGCACTACTTTATCCACGTCCTGGCGAGCTCCGCCTGTCGAAATGGAATGAATTCAATCTTCAGAAGCGCATATGGACCATTCCGGCAGAGCGCACGAAGATGCGCCGGGAGCATCGCAAGCCGCTGTCAGAACCTGTGGTGAAAATCCTGAAGCGGCTTGAATCCGTCACTGGCCATGAGCCGTGGGTTTTTGTCTCCCAACTCTCGCGCGGCAAACCGATCAGCGAGAACACGCTAAACGGGGCTCTCCGTCGCCTCGGTTTCAGCGCCAATGAGATGACCTCCCACGGCTTCCGCGCAAGCGCCTCAAGTCTGCTGAATGAAAGCGGCAAATGGCACCCAGATGCCATCGAAGCAGAGTTGGCTCATATGGGGGCAGATCAGGTTCGCAAAGCATATCACCGAGCCACGTATTGGGATCAGCGCGTTGAAATGGCAGAGTGGTGGGCTGCGGAAGTCGTGAGTTTCGCCTCAAGCTGACTGCGGAATAATGTATGATCACGGAATGTGTGTGGGGGGCGGGAGCAGATGCCCTCCGTACTGGTGTTCGTTGGGGGCGCAAAACACACCGCCGTGCTGTATGAAATGGCCACTTTAGAAATTTGGTAGAGCAAGATTGCGGCGAATACTCATTGCAAGGTCATGAGTCGTCTGATTTTCATCCGGATTGATCACTTTAGCGAGAACATCTAGCTTCAATGCAATACCCCGATTGGTTGTTGCGGGTATTTCCGGCAAAGCGAGGAGAAGCTGTTGCTTCTTTTTCTCCAGCATATGCAACCGTCGATCAATCTCTTCCAGCTCCCTAGGTTCAGAAATGTTCATGCTCGTATGTTCAGGATGATCGCGCCAATAGCCCGCTCGGATTAGACGGGTTTCAGTCATCTGCCAGATATCTATCAAAGCAGTGTATTGGTCTTCTAATTCTAGCCAGGATTTGCAAGCACCGACTGCTGGATCCGGTAGGGAAGGAAGCTTTGATATCGTTGAGCCAAGGGCCGCGCCCACCACGAGCTGCCGACGAGAAAAGTTGGATGAAGTGCGTGGAAGAGCATCCTCCACACCAATTCGGCGTCGAGACATGGGTTTGCCTTTATGGTACACATGAGTTGTTTAATATCACGCATCATATCAGCGTGATCGTTTTATGTAAATATGATCTGAAAAGAAAAATATGAGCCTCACTGCTGCGCAACTCCGAGCCGCTCGTGCCCTCCTTGATTGGACCCAGCCTAAGCTGGCAGAGGCGGCGAAGTTATCTGTTCCCACAATAAGGCGAATGGAGAGTGACCGCGGCCCGTCGGCAAGTACTGAGGCCAATGTTGATGCTGTACGCAGAGCGTTGGAAAAAGGGGGAGTCTTATTTCTTGGGCCGCAGGAGAGTGCCGATGGCGGCGCAGGCGTTAGGCTGAAAGACTAGTCTAAAAAGCTATGGTCTTAATAACAGTCGATAACGCACAATCATCACGATTGCTGACATTAGCGTTGCTGAGAGCCTCATTAAGCTTTGAAGAATACTTGCAGCAAAATAATGTTCCTGCACAGAATGCGTGACTATTTTCCCGTAGCTAGACCACATAGCGCGACACCATTAGGTTGAGCGTTTCAGTAGTAATCACGAATAGGCTCAACTTGCAGTATTTTGAACTTCGACCCGAGGATATTTCTGCGCTAACCGATGCCGACCTACGAGAGCTTATAGGTCGCCTGTGCGAAGCAGAACTTGTACAGCAAGGATCAGAAGCTGCTTTGGTCACTTGGGGAGGTGCTCAAGAAGCCGCTGACGGAGGCATTGACGTCAGCGTTAAGGACGCCGGAAAGCTACTCAAGCCAAACTTTGTTCCGCGGAGTACAACCGGATATCAGGTCAAAAAGCACTCCATGGGCAAGTCTGCCTGCACCAAGGAGATGCAAAGCAAAGGCAAAGTTAAACAGGTTATTGAAAACATCGCCAATCAACACGGAGCCTACATAATTGTAAGTGGGAAAGACGACTGTTCAGAAAAGATGCTCGCAGACCGATTGACAGGCATGAAAGCAGCCATTGACGCACTTGCCAATAAGAAGAACCTAAAATTAGATTTTTATGGCCGAGATCGGATCATCACGTGGCTCCGCAGTCATCCTGGGGTTTCATTGTGGGCAAGGCACAGGCTCGGCAAGCCACTTTCTGGCTGGAGACCCTTCGAGCGTTGGGCAGCAACACCAGCAGAGCTAGAAGATGAGTTCTTGGTAGATGACCATCCGTGCGTCTTATTCGCAAATTTGGCGTCGAAAGCTTCGCAGCCTCTGCTCGACGGCATTAAGTTAGCGCGAGACAGACTTAAGCCTGCTGGTAGCGCGGTCCGCATAACGGGGCTGTCAGGGGTTGGGAAAACACGATTTGCTCAAGCTCTTTTTGAAGAGGGGGTTGGGGAGGGCCATTTGCCGAGCTCTAATGCCATCTACGCAGATTTGGGCGATGATCTTACACCTTCCGCTTCAGAATTGGTCGCCCATCTAATTGCGAATGACAGTAGCGCATATTTGGTTCTCGACAATTGCCCGCCCGATGTTCATCGACTCTTGCAAAAAAAAGTTGCGGCAAGCGGAACGAAACTTCGCCTACTGACGATTGAGTACGACATATCCGATGACAAGCCCGAAGAAACTGAAGTAATACATCTTGAGCCATCGAGCGAACAGACTGTCTCGAAGCTGGTACAAAAGCGTTTTCCTGGCTTAGGGCGAGTGAACGCTGACAAGATTGCGGAGTTTTCGGGCGGAAACGCTCGTGTGGCGATCGCGCTGTCGAGCAGAGTGGACGCAGATGAAACGTTGTCGAAGTTCTCTGATGAAGAGTTGTTCAATAGGCTGTTTAGTCAACGCAAAGGGCCAAGTGAAAGTTTGCTCGAAAGCGCTGAGGTACTTTCGCTGGTGTATTCGTTCAATGTCTCACCCGATGAATATAATGATGAATTATCTGCGCTTGGCCGGATCTCGGGTCTGGACCGCAGAACTCTTCATCGAGACCAAGCAGAATTGTTGCGCAGGCAACTATCACAGCAACGTGGGGACTGGCGCGCCGTCCTGCCACATGCTTTAGCAAATCGCGTTGCTAAGCGTGCGCTCGAAAACTTACCGTTAGACGACATAAACGCGGAGTTATTCAAGCAGTGCAATGTGCGGCTCTTTAAGTCTTGCGCACACCGAATTGGGTATTTGCATGATTTCCAACCAGCTCGAAACTTGGCCGACAGCTGGGTGGCATCAGGAGCGCCGTTACACGACATTGCGTCGTGCGATGCAGAACTTCTAACCTGCCTAGACTACATTGCACCTGTATTCCCAGAAACTGTACTGACAGCGCTAGAGACTGCGACAAAAACTGCTGGGTTCGCGTCACGTTCAAATCCACATTTCAACCTGTTTGTCCGGCTGTTGTGTCACCTTGCGTATGAGGACGATCAATTTGATCGCGCCATCGAGGTATTGCTAAGGTTTGCGGAAACCGAAGAAAAGGGTGAGAATAACAATAGTATTGTGGGGCAGATGAAGCACCTATTTTCGCTTTATCTATCTGGAACAGAGGCGTCCCCACTACGGCGTCAGGAATTTGTTGCGAAACTACTCAAGTCGCCGATTCCTAGGCATCACGAAATTGCAAGCGATCTCCTTCACGCTGCTTTGGAAGTTTCTCACTGGAGTTCATTTGCAACATTTGGTTTTGGAGCTCGGAAGCGGGGCTCAGGTTGGCAGCCAAAGACACGCCAAGAAAGAATAGATTGGTACGTCGGATTTGTAGGGCTCCTTCAGCGAAGTTTGGAATCAAATAAGCTTCACGAAGCCAAATGGGCAAAGGAGATGCTTGCTCCAAATTTCAGAAGCCTTTGGACACTCGCAGGCTGTTTCGATGTCCTTGAAGAAATTGTTCGAGCGCACGCCGAGGGAGGTGCGTGGCCTGAGATTTGGATGTCCATAAAGAGTACGTTGTATTTTGATGGGGAAAAGCATGAAGCGTCATTGTTAGAGCGGTTGAAGGAGCTCGAGAAAGTTTCTGCTCCAAACGATCCCTATTCTGAGATCGAAGCCTATGCACTTTCTAACACCTGGGACCACGCCGAACTCAAAGACGGAATCTTCTCGGAAAGTCAGAAAAAGTTAGGCGACAAGATTATCAGTCTTGGTGAGCTGGCGTGCGCGGATCCAAAGTACTTGGAGCAAATGGGAGAACGCCTGTGGGGGAGGCATTTCGATGCACTTTGGTACTTCGGCAAGGGGGTGGCGCGTGGCAGTTCGAAACGCGGCGAGACGTTCGAATTCCTGGTAGGCCAGCTAGAAAAGTCGCAGCTTGATCAAATCTACCCAGTTCTGTTGCAAGGCTACATCCACGAAGTCCACGATGGAGACGCGAACCAAGCACGCCAATTGCAGGAGCGAATTCTGGAGGTGCCAAAACTTAAGGCACACTTTGTTAACCTGCTAAGTTCAGTACCCATTGCTCCTTGGGGGGCAAAAAAACTCATCGACCTAGCGAAGGCTGGGGAATTAGCCGCTTGGCAGTACACACATATTAGTCTCGGTCGGAAACATGAAGCTATAACCGACGACGATCTCTCTGAGCTCTTGTCTGCTTTGCTGGAAGCAGATGGCGGTGTGGCGGTAGTCTTCCAAATTTTGGAAATGCGGTTCTTTATAGATCAGAATAGTGACTATGTCCCTACCGAAGTACTGCTTGCGGTGGGTCGAAAAGCCATAACAAAGATGGCCGCAATGCGCAGAGATGAGATCGGGCAGTTCAGATCCCTCGGATTTGGTCGAGTTGCTGACCGATGCCTCATTGCTTCCGCACCCAGTGATGAGGTGACTGTGATAGTGAAGCTTTTATGTGATGGGATTCAAAACTACCGCCTTTACGGCTTTGAGATGGGAGAATGCCTCTCACCTTTGATCAAGAACTTCCCTGAGTTAGTTCTGGATCGGGTCTTTAGTCATGGAGACAGAGATGACAACGAAGACCTGCTCTCTCATTCGCTTTTCCGAGATCTCAGTTATGAATCACGCGGGGCTCAGCTCAACGATGCATCCGTGGACCGACTCATTGCTTGGTGTAAGGGAGACCAAACCCTTTTGGGTAAGATAGCGAAGTCAGTGCGCACTTATTCGACTGCTGAAGCTGGTGAAGGACCGTCGTCCAACCCCAAACGGGTTGTGCTTAGCGATCATATCATGGCACTACTCAATGTGGTCGAAGATAAATCCAGCGTTGTCGATATCATCGCTGCCAATACTTGGCCGTCTGGGTGGTCCGGCTCCTTAGCCGACATACTCGAGAGGAGAGCCGAGGCCTTTGCAGCCTTGATGGAGCATTCCTCAGAGGAGGTCTGCCAACTTGCGAAAACAAAACTACGAATTATCGAACAATCAATCCGAATAAACCGAGCCCAAGAGATTGAACAGAGCAGTCGCAGAGAGCAGCGTTTTGAATAAGCTTTCCAGCAATTGATGGACAATCTTCGACACATACACTGACCAAAGTACACGGAGTGCAAAAGTAATATCTGATGCACCAATTTGGCTCAGCTTTATCGGCTCCTCTAGAAAGAGGAAGGTCGCTACAGTCAACTCGGTAATCTGTAGGGAAATTCACCTACGTTAACTCGTGCTATCTGCATCTGACTTAGCTAGCGTGCGACCGTAGAGGACTTCACAAACTCCGTTCAGAATGGATCAGTGAGGCCATATAAGCTTCGACTTCGCTTTCGACCCAGACACTTCTACGACCGATATGAACTGGGGAAGGAAAGGGGCGTACGGAGTCTTTGATTTGCGAGTACAATGTTGAGCGTCCAACGCTAAGGCGGTCGAGCACTTGGTTGAGACTCAAGAATCGAATTGGCCGACGCATATGTGCACGAGCGTGATCGATTTCGAAATCGTACGGAACATCAGAGTTGGAAAGCCGGCGTTTCGTCATGCCAGGAGTATCTTCGGACTCCCGCAGTTCGGCCATTCAGTTTGAAGGGAGAACACGGGATTTCGCAATTAATCAAATTGCGGCGGAAGAATCGCGAAATTCGGGTGACAGCGCCTCCGGGGAGGTGTCACACAAAAATAGACGTGCAGACAATGGGTTAGGTGTCACTGTGTGACACTCCCTTAATCTTGCCCTCACTAAC